>NZ_PTIR01000006.1 GCF_002934455.1 Trinickia symbiotica
GCTAACCGCGTCAGAGCAAGATACGCCTCCGTGCTCACCCACATATCCAGACGTCGATCACCGTTGCCATCCTTGCCTGCCGTGTCGCGCCTTGCCCGATAAGCCGCTTGCCGTTGTGCCGTCGTTTGCGTCATCTCGTATCTCCCTCGTTACCCGGTAACTATCGATTCGAAACATGTTACCCGGTAACGCGAAATCTACCGATGTGTGGCAGATTTAGCGCTTACGCTCGACCGCATTCTTTCAAGCGATGTCGGGCCGACGATTGGCAGTACGACATGCGACGCTTGGCCTGCGCCGAAATGCACACGGTTCACCGCGACGCGTGGGGTGCGCGCCAGTGCGGGCGGCTCGCCGCTATTCGGGTTGACGTCGAAATGCGGGAAATTGCTGCTTGAAACATCAAGTCGAATCCGATGTCCGCGTTTGAATAGATTCGCCGTAGCGAACGGTTCGATTTTGATCGCGTAGACACGCCCTTTTTCCAGGGTACGTGGCTCCGTCCATGACTCATGAAAGCGGCAACGGAAGATTCCGTCGGTCAGGTTCATCGCGTAGCCATGCGGGTAATCTGCATTGGGAGGATAAACATCAATCAGCTTGGCAGTGAAGTCGGTATCAGGCGCATCCGAGGAAATCCATAGCTTGACGACGATGGGGCCGACCACGGCCACGTCTTCTTCGAGCGGCTCGGTCTGAAACACGAGAACGTCGGAGCGTGCCGAGAGCGGCATGCCCGGGTGCCGCGTACCGAAAAAGCGAGGGTCTTCACGCTGATCGAACGCGCCTCCCTCGAAAACCGGGGCGCCGGAAGTCAACGCGCCGCCGATCGTCGGCACCGGATTGGACGGATCGAACGCGTACGAGGTCTCAGCCGGCTGCGCATGTAATGCCTCATTCGATGCGGAAAGCGAACCACCAGCGGTTAGGTAAAACGGCGTAAAACGCGTGCCGGGGAGCGGCCATTGCGATGAATTCACCCAGCGTCCGCCGTGCTCCATGCGACCCTGCGGATTGCGCGCCCCACTGCCGCCGCCCATCACGAAGATGCGTGCGATGGCATCGGTGGATTCATGCGACGCCTCGCGCGGTTTCAGCCAGCGATCGAACCAGTCGGCGCGGAACGCCAGCCAGTCTTTCGCAATCTGGCCTTCGATAACCGCCTCGGGCCCGAATTCAACGTCGCCGCTATATGAAACGTTGCGGTCCCCGTGCAGCCACGGGCCCATGATCAGGTAGGTCGGGGCGCCGGCAGTGCCGGACAGCGCGGCGAAGTTATCGAGCGTGCTGCGCACATACGCGTCGTACCAGCTCGACATCAGTACCGTTGGCACGCGCGTCATGGTGTCGTAGTAGCCTTCGGCATAGATGCCGGGCTGTTTCCAGTAGTCGTCGAATACGTCGCGCGTCCACTGCTCGAACAGATAGTTCTCGTATTCCGGCACCGCCGCCAGCGGCGAGTGACCCGGCTGCCACGGGATTCGCGCAAACCATTCACGCAGATCGCGCGCGTTCAATGCCGCTGCAACAAGCGGATTCTCAGCTGCTGCGTTACTGTTCTTTGCACGGTTGAACGCCCACGTTGCCTGCTTCAGTTCAAAGGCGCCGCCCTGGCGAATGCCGCAGCGATAGCCGTTCGAGAAGCCGCCTGAGTCCAGCACCATGCACGCGAGCCCCGGCGGATTCAGGCAGGCCGCTGCAAGCTGAGTGTGGGCCGCGTACGACAGACCCATCGTGCCGACTTTGCCGTTCGACCAGGGCTGTTGGGTGATCCATTCGATCGTATCGAAGCCGTCCGGCCCTTCAGCGACATATTTTGTGAAGGTGCCCTCGGAGTGGTAGCGCCCGCGGCAGTCCTGCAGTACGACAGCGTAGCCGCGCGCGGCAAAATAGCGTGCGACATCGGCCCGATTCGCGGGCGGCTGGCCGTGGTGGGTTTCCGAGCGCGAGATATCGGATTTGCCATACGGAGTGCGTTCGAGAATCGTGGGCAACGGCGCATCAACGCCCACCCGGTAACCCGGGGGGAAGTACACATCGGTGGCAAGTCGCACACCATCGCGCATGGGCACCATGGCGTCGCTAAGCGGGTTCAGCGTCGAATCGGCGGGAAGCGCTCCGCTACGGAATGAAGCATCAGTCATGGTTGAGTCTCGATGAAGAGCAGCGAAGTGCGTTCAGCTTTGTTTGGACGGAAAATTACGCCGTTGCGCGCCGCCCAGTAGTCCACGGGAAAATAGAGCGGCACGATGCCGTAGTCGCCGAAGCCCGCGCGCGCGGCCTGTTGCAGCAGCTGGTTGCGCCGCGCTGGATCGAAGGTCGCCGCGGCTTCGCGCAACAACCGGTCGAGCGTCGGATTCGAATAGCGAGTGCGGTTGAAAGCGCCCGTGCCCGCCTCGCGCGAATAGCTTTCCAGCACGTTGGTCAGCCCGATCGCGGAATCGCTCGTCGTGTTGCCGAAACTGAAGACGAACGCGCTGTAGCTGCGTCGGGCGGCGGCGCCTGCATACACGTTGTACGGTTGCGTGACGACGTCGTTCACGGCGATACCGCCGCGCGCGAGCATCTGCCCCAGTGCTTGCCCAAGATCGCCGTCGCTTGCGAACCGGTCGTTCGACGAATGGATCGTTAGCCCGAAACCTTGGGGATAGCCGGCCGCGGCAAGGAGGCGTCGCGCGCCGACAGGGTCGTACTGCTCAGGTTGAAGCTGCGGGTCATAACCGCCCATACCTGGCGGCACGATCTGCGCGGCCGGTAGTCCCGCACCGTTGAGCAGATGCTGGGTGATCGCGTCGCGGTCGATCATCTTCGAGATTGCTTTGCGCACGCGCACGTCGCGCAGCGGATTGCGAGCGATTGTCGAGCCGTTGGCGGCAGTGACAAATGGAGAAGCATCGCGAGACGAATCGAGCGCGAGATAGATAACCCGTGCCGACGGGCCGGAAAAGAGCGTCACGTTTCGTTCGTGGCGCAGGCGATCGATCGTGACGGGGGGCACGTTGTCGATCAGGCTGACTGAGCCGGAGAGCAAGGCCGACAGTCGCGCCGCGTCATTCGACATGAAACGGATGGTGCACACGTCGAAAACGGGCTGCTTGCCCCAGTAATAGTCGTTACGCGCGAGCTCGAGCCGGTCGCCCGGAATCCAGCGGACGAGACGATAGGGGCCCGTGCCGACCGCGATCGCGGGCAGGCGGTAGTCGTCGCTCGCGTGACCCACCGTCGCGTGCTGCGACACGATATACACGAGCCCAACCTGCTCCACGAACGCTGGTGATGGCGTCTTTGTCACAATGCGTAGCGTTAGCGGGTCGACGACGTCCATGCGCTGTATATTGGCGACTGCGCCCGAAAACGGCGCGGGACTGTTCGGCACGGATCGCGCGCGGCGCAGCGAATACGCGACGTCGTCAGCGGTCATCGGCGAGCCGTCCGAGAAGCGCACGTTCGGGCGCAGCTGGAATTCCCACGTAAGCGGATCGACCGCGCGCCACGATACGGCAAGTCCCGGCCGGATCTGCAGGTTGTCGTCCTGTTCGATCAGCCGCTCGAACATGTTTTCGGCGATCTGCATATTGTTCTGCGTGCGCGAGAACAGCGGGTCGAGCGACGAAGGCTCGGAAGTGAGCGCCATCGTCAGCGAGCGAGCCTGCGCGACGGTGGACGCACTGGCAAGACCCAGCCCCCACACGAGTGCGATTGCCACAGAGTGTTTGAGGCCGCGTCCGTGCATGAATGAAATCACCGCGTTCATTGCGCCTCCACCAGATGACACGCGACCTGATGAGCGGTGCCGCTCGCGCGCAACATGGGGCGCTCGGTGCGGCAACGCTGCGTTGCATGGGGACAGCGTGGGTGAAAATGGCAGCCGTCGGGGGGCGCGAGCGGAGATGGAATTTCGCCTTGAATCGGCTCGAACTGCCGTTTGCGGTTCGAGAGGCGCGGCATCTGCGCAAGCAGCGCGATCGTGTACGGATGCCGCGGATTGGCGAACAGCTCGACGGTCGGCGCGGTTTCGACGATACGGCCGAGATACATGATGGCGACTCGATCGCTGATGTGCTCGACGACGCCCAGATCGTGGCTGATGAACAGGTAGGTAAGACCGAGATCGCGGCGCAGTTGCACGAACAAATTGATGATCTGCGCCTGGATCGACACATCGAGGGCCGCGATCGATTCGTCGCAGATCAGAAAATCTGGCTTGACCGCCAAGGCGCGACCGATACCGATGCGCTGACGTTGGCCGCCGGAAAACTGATGCGGGAAGCGCTCGCGGAAATCCGGATTCAGGCCAACGCGCTCCATCACGTCGACGACATAGGCATCCAGGTGCTTGCGCTCCACGAATCCGTGCACCAGCGGCGCCTCGCCAATGATGTCGCGCACCCGCTTGCGCGGATTGAGAGACGACAGCGGGTCCTGGAATATCATTTGGGTGGCGAGCCGATGACGCGCAGTGCGCTGTCCAGCGCGAGTCCCGTCATGCTCGCTGCGTGAGGCCGACGGCTCGGCGGTCTTCTCGATCGTGCGTATCGAGCCGCTCGACGGCGTCCCGATCCCGGCGAGCATCCGGCCGAGCGTCGATTTGCCACAGCCGGACTCGCCGACGAGACCGACCACTTCGCCGCGATGGATCGTCAGGCTGACATCATCGACTGCGTGGACGACCTGTTCCTCAGCGCGCGCGCCGAGCCAGCCGGCGATTCGCTCCGCGTAGTTCAGGCGACGAACGAAGCGGCGCGACACGTGGTCGACTTCGACCATCGGCACCATGACATGGGGTGCGTTCATGCGGGCGCTCCGGAACGTGGATGGAAACAACGGTACTGATGAATGCCATCGCCGCTGATGGGAGGCTCCGCGCTCCGGCAGAGCGCGGTGGCGTATTCGCAACGCGGCGCAAACGCGCAGCCTACCGGCAGCTGGAGCGCGCTTGGCGCGATACCCGGGATCTGTTTCAGCGGTTCGCCCCGCCGCGCCTTTTCGGGTAGGGAGGCGATCAGCCCGATCGTGTAAGGATGGCGCGGTCGTTCGAGAATATCGTCGACGCTGCCGGTCTCGACAACCCGGCCGGCGTACATCACGCATATCCGGTCAGCCAGCCCAGCGACCACCGCAAGATCGTGGCTCACCCAGACCATCGCCGTGTGGGAGTGGGCGCATAGTTTCTGCATTTCCGCGAGAATCTGCGCCTGGATTGTGACGTCGAGCGCAGTGGTCGGTTCGTCGGCAATGATCAGTTCCGGGTCGTGCAGCAGCGCGATCGCAATCGCCACGCGTTGTCGCATGCCGCCCGACAACTGATGTGGGTATGCGCGCAAGCGTTCGCCCGGCGACGGAATGCCGACCGACGCGAGGGCATCGTGCGCGCGTTGCCGCGCCTCGTGCTTCGATACGCGAGCGTGGGCCTGCACCGCCTCGATCATCTGCGTGTCAATGCGCAGAACCGGGTTCAGCGTCATCATCGGATCCTGAAAGATCATCGCGATGCGGTTGCCACGCAAGCGGCGAAGCGCTTCAGGCGTGAGCGTCGTCAGGTCTTCGCCTTTGAACAGCACGCGCCCGCCGACAATCCGTCCCGGTGCGTCGATCAACCCGAGCACGGAGAAGCCGGTAATCGATTTGCCTGAACCGGATTCGCCGACGAGGCCGACGATCTCGCCTGGCGCGACGTCGAAACTCGCGTCATCGACGGCCTTCGCAACGCCCGCACCGGTGAAGAAATAGGTGCGCAAATTCCGCACGGACAAGGTAGGAGTGGACATGCGAAATCCTATTTCTGCAGGCGCGGGTTCAATGCTTCGCGCAGACTGTCGCCGACGATATTCATGCTGAACACGAGCATGAGCAGCAATAGGCCAGGGAAAACACTGATCCAGTAAAAGCCTGCGATCAATTGCTGATAGCCGTTCGCGATCAGCAGACCCAGCGAGGGCTGCGTGACCGGCAGGCCGATGCCGAGAAAGCTCAAGGTCGCTTCGGCTGAAATGGCGGCGGCAATCTGTACAAGGGCAATCACAATGACGGGCGGAAGGCAGTTCGGCAGTAGCTGGCTGAACAACGCGCGGCGGTGGCTCAGGCCAAGGCACAGCGCGGCCTCCATGTACTCCTTGCGGCGTTCGACGGCGGCGACCGCTCGCACGGTGCGGGCAAAATAGGCCCACTGCACGACGACCAATGCGAGGATTACCTTGTCGATACCCTGGCCGAGAATGGCGAGCATCATCAGCGCGACGAGGATCGTGGGGAATCCGAGCATCAGATCCACGGCACGCATCACTAGGGTATCGACGTAGCGGCCGAAGTACGCGGCGACGAGACCGAGCGTGGTGCCCAGGGTCATCGCGAACACGCCGCTCAGCAGACCCACGCCAAGGCTGATACGCAGCCCGTACATCATTGCGGCGAGCATGTCGCGCCCGAGCGCATCGCTGCCAAGCAGATACAGATGACCGCTCGCTCCGCGCGCGCCGGGCGGAAGGCGGCCATCGACGATATTGAGCACGGCGAGATCATACGGATTCTGCGGCGCGATCCATGGCGCAAACAGCGCAATCACGACGAGAGCAAGACATACGCAGGTCGCGGCGGCGACGGCCGGCTTGCCGAACAGGCTGCGCAGCACGATGCCCAACGTCGTATTGCGATCTACGCGCCACGAAGGAACTGTTGTACTCGCTCTCATGCCGCCTCCAACCGCACGCGGGGATCCAGTAGCGAATAGATGACGTCGACGACAAGGTTGAGTAGCGTGAACATCGCGACCACGATAAGCAGATAGGCAACGATCACCGGTCGATCGAGCTTCGTGATGCTGTCGATGATCAGCTTGCCGACGCCTGGCCACGCGAAGATCGTCTCCGTTACGGTGGCGAATGCGATCAACGAGCCGAATTCCATTCCGACGACCGTGACGATTGGAATCAGGATGTTCTTGAGGACATGCACGAAGATCACACGCCGCTCGGGCAGGCCTTTGGCTCGGGCGAACTTCACGTAGTCGAGCGGCAGCGTTTCGCGGACCCCAGCGCGCGTGAGGCGCGTGACGAGCGACATCTTGAAAAGCGACAGATTGAGTGCCGGCAGCAGCAGGTGCCGCAGCCCATCCCACGTCGCGAGGCTGGTGTGGATACCGAACAGCACGCCAGGTTGACCGCGGCCGGCCGACGGCAGCCAGCCCAGCGTGACCGAAAAGATCAGCACGAGCATGATGCCTTGCCAGAAGTTCGGCAGGCTGAACCCTAGTGTCGAGCCCGTCATTACCGTGCGGTCGAGCACGGATCCGGCCCTCAGCCCGGCGATCAGGCCGAGCGGCAGACCGACTATTAGGGCAAGTACTAGCGCCACGAGCGCGAGCTCCAGCGTTGCAGGCAGACGTTCAAGAATGAGCTGAATCGACGGCTGGTTGAACACGAACGAGCGCCCGAGATCACCGTGCAGTGCTCGCCCGATGAAATGCAGATACTGTTGCCAGAGCGGCTGGTCAAGCCCGAGCGATTGCACGGCCTGGGCGACTTCGGCGGGCGTAGCGTCGGCCGGAACGAGAATCGCGATCGGGTCCCCGATGGCGAACACGCCGCAGAAGACCAGCAAGGACGTGAGCAGCAGCACGCCGACGCTCTGGATTAGCCGCCGGATGATGAAGGCGATCATTGCGTGTGAAACCTCAAATGATGAAAATGCGATGTGTTCCGGTGGCCCAAGCGGCACCGGGCTGTGCATCGCCACGATCATTCGACGGCAAAAAACTGTCCGCAACCTTATGTTGATCCGGCATAGCCCTATGCCGAACGTGAGATGAACCTTAAACAACTCGAGGCTTTTCTGGCGATTTCGACGCTGCATACGACGACGGCTGCCGCGCAGCGCTTAGGCTGCTCGCAGCCGGCGGTGAGCCGTCTTCTGAGCCAGTTGGAGGAGGATCTTGGCCTGAGCCTGTTCGTGCGCGAACAAGGCCGGCTGACGCCAACGCGTGAAGGCGATGCGCTCGTGCAGGAAGTGGAGACAATCGTCGAGGCGGCGCGCTGCCTCGAACGACATGCCAAGCAACTGCGACTGGCGGGTACCCAGCGTAAGCTCGTGCGCATCATGGTTCCGAATACCTTTGCCCAGTTTCTGCTGCCCGCTGTCACGCAGCGTTTCTACGAAACGCATCCCGACGCGGTATTGGAAGTGTTTTCGGGCACCTACGACGCTTCGGAGCGCGCCTTGCTGAGCCGCGAGATCGATCTGGCGTTCGTACGACTGCCGACGCGCCTCGCCGGCTTTTCAGTCAAGTGGCGGTTCGAGAGCGAATCGGTGTGTGTCATGCCGCGCTCGCACCCACTCGCCGGGAACGCGACCATTTCCCCAAGCGATCTGGACGGCGTGCCGCTCATCATGCTGTGGCGTCAGAGCGCGCTTCGGCATGAAGTGGACTCGGCGTTCCGCAGCGCGAGGGTGACACCGAATGTGGTCGCTGAGGTGCATTCGGTGAGTGTGGCGTGCGCGATGGCGGCACGCGGGGTTGGCGCGGCTATCGTCAACCGGCTGATCGCGCAATGCTGCGACGCGGAACAGTTCGTGATGAGGCCGTTCGTGCCGACGATCAGCTTCGAGACGGGGATAGCGTCCCCCGAAAACTATCCGATCAGCGGAACCTGCGATGCGTTTGCCGCTTTTCTTGCCGAAGCGCTGAAAGACCTTCACGCCCGGCGCGCGACTGGTCAATTGGAGTAGCAGCAGTTGCAATGGACGCGTATAGAAACGCTTCGCCGCTCGCCTGAAGAACATGATGAAACGTCGCGCCCGCAAGCTCATTCCATTTGCACGATAGCTTCCCCAAACCAATGACGCGGTGCCCTTGCCGAACCGAGGCTAACCTGTTCCCAACGCGTCGGGCTCTTGTAAACGGCCGCGGGCACTGAGCCGCTCGTATTCGGCGATCAATTGCGCGCCGAAGAGCAGCAGCGTGCCCAACGCCTCGAGACTGAGCAGCACGACGATCGCCGTCGTCATCGATCCATAGACGACGCTCACCTGCGACAAAGTCGCAAAATACCAAACGAGCACCCGACGCGTGATCTCCCAGAGCACCGCCGCCGCCACGGCTCCCATGACGGCGTGACGAAACGTGGTGCGTCCGGCCGGAATGACGATATAGATAGCGGTCAGCACCAATATCTCGCCGGCAAAGCCACCGAGGTAAAGGATGACCCGCGTTGGCCCCGTCAGCGATACTTCGTGGCCGAAAAGCACCACGCTATCGGACGCGACCGCCTGCAAGCTGCTCGTGACGAAGGTGATGAGCAGCACGCCGATGCCAAGCGAAAGGCTGAAACAATACGGCACGATCGCCGATATCAGGAAGTGGCGCCGCCGTATGACCACCCGATGCACGAAGATGATCGACAGCGCATTTTCGAGTACGGTGAACGCGAGAGAGCTGAAGAAAATCATCGTAATCACGAGGAACCAGCCCACCACCGCGCGATGCGCGAGGAAATTGGCGAGTTCGCCGACGATCGCTTTCGACTGCCCGGGAACCAGCCATTTCAGCAGCCGCTCGAGCGTATCGAGCAACAGTTCCTGACCGACCATATGACCCAATGCAATGGCCACGAGGATCAGTAGCGGTACGATCGAAAGTAACGAATAGTATGCAACCGCGCCCGCCAGAAGCAGGCCTTGGTTCTTTCGAAATGCTTTGAGCACTTGGACGATGAACCAGAAAGGATGATTGGCGACGAAGCGCAATGCACGCTTGCGCGCCTTCTTTTCCATCTGCTGCGAGTGCGTGGGCGCGATCATAGCGCTTTGGCAATCTGCTGATTTCCTTTGGCTCCCGCATTCCCATTGCCGTTGCCGGTCTCGTTCAGCATCGAGCGGGTGCGCAACACTTCGGCGCACGCGTCGGCCAGCGCAGCGAAGGAACCAATCGCCGGCTCCTTCACGGGGCCGGCCGCCTCCGGTTGAGTCTGTGCGCTGTGGCGCGCCGCATTACGGTCCTCGGCAAACGCAATCCCCATGACGAGATCTGGCGATAGCGCTTGAAGTCTGCTGACGAGGTTGCGCAGATGCGGCGGCGACTCGCGCCACTCCAGCGTCACAAGACAGACGACCTTGTCGCGGCTGATTCGCGCTTCCTCGCCGCGCCTGCGCAAGTACCGTTCGGCCGACACGGCAATGACCTCGATGCCGCGCCGCTGCAGCAATTGCACGAGGATCGTCGCGGCAAGGCCGTCGAACTCGCCGCGCCCCTTCACGCAGAGCACGGGGGCGCGTTCATCGGGCGCTTCGTGGGCGGTGTCGTTCAAGGGCCCACGGCGCGCCTCGGCCTTCGAGCGCTTGCGCGGCGCGACGGCCACGCTGGGGGAACCCGCCGGTGCTAGCTCGCCGATGACGCCTAGTGCCGCGGTGCGCACCGCAGTCAGCTGTCCGGGCGGGACCACGCCGCGCGCGACGTCGTCGCAGGCGAGCCTCAGGCATTCGAGCATGACTGTGTCGTACCAAGCCTCCAGAGACGTTTTTTCGAGCATCGTCGCTGCCTGAGCGAGCGCATCCGGGGCATCGTTGGCCAACAAACGCTGGTAAAGATTTTCGCCCGGTGTCAGGACTGGATGGTTACCGAACAGCACATCGAGGAAGGCGACGCGTTCGACGTGGCGCCCGAGCGTCACCAGACACAGCGTAAGAGGCGTGGACAGCAGGAGCCCCACGGGTCCCCATATCCAACCCCAGAAAATAGCGGCGATGATCACAGCGAACGGCGACAAGCCGGTGCTGTGGCCGTATAGCAGCGGCTCGACGAATTGGCCCGCGGCAAGCTCGACCGCCACGAACACGATGGCGGTCCAAATCATCATCCACCAGCTGGGACCGATGGCCGCGGCGAGGATGACGGCGAGGAGCGCCGCGATCCACGCGCCCACGTAAGGCACGAAGCGCAGCAAGGCGGTGATGACGCCGAACAGCAATGCCCCCGGCACGCCGATGAGCGCGAGACCAATGCTGATCAGCGTGCCGACGCTCGCGTTGACCGCCACTTGAACGAGGAAATAGCGGCTCAGGCGCCGCGCGGCCTCGTCCATCGCGGTCGTCGTGCGATGCAGGTCGCGCACGCCGAAAAGGCGAATGAGTCTATCGCGCAGATCTTCGCGCTGCAGCAGAATGAATATCGCGACCACAGCCACGATGCCCGCCGTCGCGAGCGGGCTCACCACCGGTGCCACGAAGCGCTGCACGAGCTGGAATGACGAAGGCCTGGGCTCCAGTACCTCGACGGGCATCGGCGGGCGGTCCGACGAGTTCGCCGACCGATCGTCGGTGCTCGGCGGTTCCGGGGTCCGCGCAATGTGCCTGAGCGCGGCGGTCGCCCGCCTCAGCAGAGCATCCGCGCGGCCGATCGTCTCTTCATGCAGCGTTTTCGCCTTGCGTTCCACCGCTGCCTCGTACCGCGGCAGATCCCCGGCCAATTGGGCGACCTGCGCGCCGATGAGGACGCTCGTCGCCGCTAACACACACAAAGCGACAAGTACGGCGGCAATGACGGATGGAACATGGCCCAAGCCCGCGCGCCGCAACGATGTTGCAAACGGCGCCAGTACGAAGCTCAGCAACACGGCCAGCGTGATCGGCATCAGCACCGCGCGCCCGAAATAGAGCGCGACGATCACCACGACGCCGGCGACCAGCGAAGTGAGTGCTCTGAGACCCGGCACCTCGGGCGGCGGGCCGCGGTCGCTGCTGCGCCGCGGCGGCAAAGGACCACTCATGATGAATGGGTAAAGCAAGCTCCATACCTGAGCGAATTCCGAGCCGCATTCGATGGCCGGGCAGCCGTTGCCAGACCATGTCGCGGCGCACGCTCATTTTGCGAGCTGCCTGAGAATCCTGCCAGTCTCGGCATCGGCGGGGAAAAACGCCTCCAGCGCAAGCTCGGAGAGCGTGATGTCACGCGGTGTGCCAAATACTGTCGTCGTCGAGATGAACGACAACAAGCCCTCTCCGGTGATGAACGTCAGCGGCACGAAGACGCCGTCATTGTCCACAGGCATCGTCGCTTGTGTCGCGTGAGCATTGCCGGCGATCGGAAACGCCGAAAGTTCATGCAGGAGCTCGGACAGCACGCCGTCACCGGTGACGGCGATCTGGCGCCGGAGCCGGTCCAAAAGATGAGCTCGCCACTCGGCAAGGTTGGCGATCCGCGGCGCGAGCCCCCTCGGGTGGAGGCAGAGTCGAAGCACGTTGACGGGGGATCGAGCAGCGCGCTGTCCTCGACTCCGGCTGTCATCAAGCTGAGTGCCGCATTGGCCGCGACGAGATGCCAGTGCCGGTCGACGGCCAGCGCCGGAAACGGCTCATGTCCTTTCAATACCATCGCAATCGCCTCGCTCACGGCTGCCATGGCCGGATCCTCGAGAGACCGCTCTTCATGGACGGGCGCAAAACCCGCTGCAAGCAACATGGCGTTGCGCTCGCGAAGCGGGACGTCCAAGCGCTCGGCCAGATGCAGCAGCATCTCCCGGCTCGGCGTTGCACGCCCACTTTCAAGGAAGCTGAGGTGTCGTTGAGAAGAAATAAAAGCCTACCTCGCCAACATCGACGATACCCTCGCTCCTATCGAAGGGCAGTTCATCATCCACGGAGGGGTTCGCACAGTGCTCGAAGGAGAGTGGACCGAAGACTTGATCGTGATTGCCTTTCCTGACCTCGCCCATGCTCGCGGTTGGTATGAATCGCCCGCTTATCAGCGCATCGTCGCATTTCGCACAGGAAATTCGTCCGGCGATGTCATTCTGATCGAGGGGGTCCCCCCCGACCACCAGGCAACGGACGTTCTGACCGGCGGCGCGCGGAGACGGGGTTAGTAACTATCGCTCGATATCGAAGCGCTATGGACGGCAGTTTGCCTCGATATGGCTTGCCGCATGTGTTCGCCATCAATACGTTGTCGGCCTATATTCTGACGGCGCTCATCGATCGGCCGAAGCGGCTCATCTATCTAAGCTCCGGCATGCATCACCATGCCGACGCGAACCTCGACGACATACTCTGGCGCAAGCGCCGCTGGAGCGGGTCTCAAGCCTATGCCGAAAGCAAGCTTCATGACGCAATGCTTGCTTTTGCCGTAGCGCGACACTGGGCCGATGTCCATTCGAATTCGCTCGAGCCCGGATGGGTGCCGACGAAGATGGGTGGCCCGGGCGCACCGGATGATATGAATCAAGCTCATCTGACCCAGGCTTGGCTTGCCGAGGGCAGCGATCCAGAGGCCGATGTCACTGGGGCCTATTTCTACCATCTGAAAAGGATGCGGCCGAATCCAGAGGCGCATGATCCCGCGCTGCAGGATCGTCTCATCGATATCTGCGCGGACATCTCCGGAGTGCCTTTTCCGGCCTAGTTGGGCACGTCGTGCCCGTCTCGCTCGAGCATCGAGCATGACGCCGCCGGCCGCAGTGCGGTCGGCGGCGTCCTTTCGTTGCCCATCACTGAGCCGCTTAGGCGAGCCATCCCTTGATGGTTTGACACATGGCTTCCGTCGAGATGCCATAACGCTCATGCAGCGTGGGTAACGCGCCCGCATCGAGAAACTCGTCGGGTAGGGCGATCTGACGGAACGTCGGCGTGACGCCCGCGCTCAGCAGTTCGCGCGCGACGGCTTCGCCGAGTCCGCCGATCACCGTATGATTTTCGGCAACCACGACCATGCGGCCGCTTCGCTTTGCCTCGCGCAGAATGGTGTCCGTATCGAGCGGCTTGATTGTCGGCACATGCAGCACGGCGACGTCCACATGATCGGCCTCGAGTGCCTTGGCGACTTCGAGCGAGCGCATCGTCAACATGCCGGAAGAGATCAGAAGGACATCGTTGCCGCCGCGCAGGAGCTTGGCTTTACCGAGCTCGAAGCGGTAGTCGTACTCGTCCAGCACCGCGGGAACGTTGCCGCGTAGAAGACGCGCGTAGACCGGCCCCTCGTGCGCAGCGATCGCGGGCACCATTTGCTCGATATCGAGCGCATCGCACGGATCGATCACCGTCATGTTCGGCATCGCGCGCATCAGTGCGAGATCCTCGGCTGCCTGATGGCTGGGACCGTAACCGGTCGTCAGGCCGGGCAGCGCGCAGACGATCTTCACGTCGAGGTTATCCTCGGCGATGGTTTGATGGATAAAGTCGTACGCGCGCCGCGTCGCGAACACCGCGTAAGTCGTCACGAAAGGTTGGGCACCTTCGTGCGCGAAGCCTGCCGCGGCGCCCATCAATAGCTGCTCGGCCATCCCCATCTGGTAATAGCGCTCGGGGAACGCCTTCGCGAAAATATGCAGGTCCGTGTATTTGCCGAGGTCGGCCGTCATGCCGATCACGTTCGCCTTCGTGCGCGCCAATTCCACTAGCGCGTGTCCGAACGGCGCCGAACGCGTGGCCTGTCCTTCCGCCGCGATCGACGCGATCATCGCGGACGTTTTCAGGCGCGGCTTTTTCTCGATGGTGCTCATGCTTGCCTCCCAGCTTCGAGTGCTTCGAGCGCGAGCTGCCACTCGTGCGCATCGACGCGGATGAAATGGTTCTTCTCGCGTTGTTCGAGGAACGGTACGCCGCGACCCATTTTCGTATCGCAGACGATGATGCGCGGTTGCGGCTTGGCGTGACCGCGCGCATTGTCGAACGCGCGCTTGACCGATTCGATGTCGTTGCCGTCCACGCGCTGCGTGTACCAGCCGAACGCTTCCATTTTTTCGACGAGCGGCTCGAACGCCATGATTTGCGTGGAAGGGCCATCGGCCTGCTGATTGTTGACGTCGACGATGGCGATAAGGTTGTCGAGCTTCCAGTGCGCGGCGGACATGATGCCTTCCCAGACCGCGCCTTCGTCGAGCTCGCCATCGGAGAAGAGGGTATAGACGAATGCGTCGGAACCCTTGCGCTTCAATCCCAGACAACGTCCGACCGCTATCGTGAGACCCTGGCCCAGCGACCCGCCGGACATCTCCATCCCGGGCGTATAGCTCGCCATGCCGGACATCGGAAGGCGGCTGTCGTCGCTCCCATAAGTTTCGAGTTCATCGGCAGGCAGAATGCCTGCTTCGAAGAGTGCCGCGTAAAGCGCGATCGCATAGTGACCATTCGACAGCAGGAAGCGGTCACGGCCTTCCCATTCGGGATCCTGCGGCCGATAACGCATTGCGCCGAAATAGGCGACGGCCAGGACATCGGCGATGTCGAGCGCCTGGCCGATATAGCCCTGGCCCTGGACTTCGCCCATCAGCAATGCATTCCTTCGGATCCGATACGCGCGCTCGGCGAGCGAGACGTCCTCGGAAATCGCTACGTTGTCCATCTAAGACTCCTTTGATATCGAAAGACTTTCGGCCTTTCAGCGGTTGACCGTTTTTGCAGGGACCAGGAACACGAGCAGCGCGCCCAGCGCCACGGCCAGCGAAATGAAGATGAGGCCGGCGGTCGATTTGCCCGTCAGGTCGTTGAGCCAGCCGACGATGGCCGGCGAGAAGAAGCCGGCGAGATTGGCAAAGCAATTGACGGCCGCGATGCCGGCGGCAGCCGATACGCCGCCGAGCATGGCCGTCGGGAGCGACCAGAACTGCGACGACGAGGCGAGGATGCCGGCCGAGGCGATGCTGAGGCACACGATCGATGCGCCGACGCTGCCAAGCAGCGGTAACGTCGCGAAGCCGGCCACCGAGACGAGCATCGGAATCGCGAGGTGAAAGCGCCGTTCGCGCAGACGATCGGCGCTCATGCCGATCAGCGGCAAAGCGACGATCGCGCAGAGATAGGGGATCGCCGTAAAGATGCCGACCCACAGCGCATCGGATACGCCAGCCTTGCGGATGATGGTCGGCAGCCAGAACGTCAAGCCGTACTGACCCAGCACCACGCAGAAATAAATGGCGGCCAGCAGCCACAAGCGGCGATCGCCGATGAATGCCTTGATCGAAGCATGCGCGGTCTTGTGCGCGTTGTCGCCCTCGACGTTGCGTGCGAGCAATCTTTTTTCCGCGTCGTCGAGCCATTTCGCGCTGGCGATACCGTCGTCGAGATAGAGCAGAATCGCGATACCGAGCACGAGCGACGGCAAAGCTTCGAGAAGGAAAAGCCACTTCCATCCGGCCATGGACATGGCGCCCTGCAGCGAATGCAAGATCCATCCGGAGAGTGGCCCGCCGAGTATCCCCGCGAGCGGAATCGCCATGAAGAAGATCGACAATGCCTTGGCGCGGCGCGCGCTCGGATACCAGTACGTCAAATAAAGAATCACGCCAGGCGCAAAGCCCGCCTCCGCGACACCAAGCAGGAAGCGAAGGGCATAGAAGGCCGTTGGCGATTTGACGAATATGAAGCTCGCGGAGATGACCGCCCATGTCAGCATGATCCGCGCGAGCCACTTGCGCGCGCCGACCTTGTGAAGAATGACGTTGCTCGGCACCTCGAACAGGAAGTAGCCGAGAAAAAATATTCCCGCGCCCATTCCGTAGATGGTTTCGCTGAACCGCAAGTCGTTCAGCATCTGCAATTTCGCGAAGCCCACGTTCACGCGATCAAGATAGGCGCCGAGGTAGCAGAGCATCAGGAATGGAATGATCCTGCGGCTGACCTTCGCGTAGGTTCGTGCCTCGAAGCTCGGCGAGTCGCCGCGAGCGATCGCATCGTCCGCGGTGGGGGACACTGGGTAGGTGGATTTCATTGTTGTCTCCTGTTGGCTGCGGGCTGTCCGCCGCGGGTGCTCCCGCGCGGTGACCGCGAGCCCTATGCCCGTGTTGATCCGGGTTTCGGTCATGAATGCCGCGCGAGCGCGGCCGCGTCTTCAGTGAATCAGCATGCCGCCATTGACGTCGAGCGTGATGCCGGTCAGGTAGGTCGAGAGGTCGCTGACAAGGAAGAGGCACGCGTTGGCCACGTCGGCTGCGTCGCCGAGCCGGCCGAGCGGGATGCCCTTGATAATCTCGGCGCGCATGTCCGGCGTGAGCTTATCGCCGGTGATGTCCGTCTGGATCAGGCCTGGCGTGATCGAGTTGACGCGAATGCGATTCGGGCCGAACTCGCGGGCCATCGCTTTCGCGAGTCCGAGCACGCCCGCTTTGGCGGCACTGTAGTGAGGCCCGCCGAAGATCCCACCACCACGTTGCGCGGACACCGACGACATGCAAACGATGCTGCCGCCGTTCTGCTCTTTCATGATCGGGATGACGGCTTGCGACATGTAGAGCGTGCCGCGCAGATTGACGTCGACGATGGCATCGAAATCCTCGCCGCCGATCTCGAGCGTGCGCACGGGCTGCGTGATGCCGGCGTTGTTGATGAGTCCATCGATTCGGCCGTACCGTTCGAGCGTCGCACGGACGGCGGATGAGCAAGCCGTCTTATCGGTCACATTGCAGGCGAGTCCGAGATGCCCGTTGCCGAGATCCGCGGCCGCCGCTTCCGCATCTTCCTTCCGCAAGTCGATCACTACCACCTGCGCGCCTTGGGCGGCCAACGCTTTTGCCGTTGCCTTGCCGATGCCGCGGGGCGAGGCGGCGCCGGTGACCATGATGACCTTCTTCTCGAGCAACATCGGTTGTCTCCTGAGTGTTGATTGATGCCCGTAGTGTTGGCCGAAGGGGCAACCGAAACAACGCGGAAACGCTCAACAATGGCTGAGAAAAATTCAAGTGAAGCGCGGCTGCGCCGCGCGAGACCGATGAAATCCGAGCTTTCCCCGACGAGAAAAGCCCTAACGGCCAGGGCTGCGGATTCATCGATGTGAAGGGGAAGGGGCGCTAAGGCTTTGCGGATGCCTCGCGCTCCATCCAGGCGAGAAAGCGTTCGACGCGTGGCAGGTCGGCATTTTGATTCGGGTAAACGAGATGGTGCGCGCCCACCTCGACCGCGTACGTCTCATCGAACACGGGAACCAGTAAACCTTCCTTGATCTTCACGGACGCGAGCATGAGGCTCTCCAGCGCGATGCCCAGGCCGAGCGCTGCTGTCTCGATCGACATGTACGAGCGATCGAACGAAAAGTCGAACGTTTTCTGCACCGCGGCAACCCCGGTCCTGCCGAACCACTGCTTCCATTGCACGAGCGGCGTCTCTGAGTAGATCAGGCGATGGGCGAGCAGATCAGCCGGCGTTCGGACCGGATGCTGCTCGAGATAGGCTGGGGAAGCAAGCGGCGCGATGTACTCGCCGCGGATCGTCCTGACTTCCAGATTGCTCCAGTTGCCGTATCCGTGACGGATGTCGACGTCGTAATAGCCGCTCGAAAACGAAATGTCCTCGTACGAGCAGGCGAGATTGAGCTGAATGTCGCCGTTGGCCTCCTGGAACGACGAAAGGCGGGGCAGCAGCCACATCAGACCGAAGCTCGGGCTCGAGTGCACGCGCAAGATGTCGACTTCCTTGCGGCTCGAGGCTCGCTCCGTGGCTCGACTGAGGTCGGCCAGCGAGCCCGTCACATCCGAGAGATAGCGTTCGCCGGTCGGCGTCAGCACGAGTCCGCGCCCCGAGCGCTGGAACAACGGCTGACCGATGATCGATTCGAGATTGCTCAATTGGTGGCTCACCGCCGACGCAGTCAAGCCGAGCTCCTCGGCCGCGCGATTGACGCTTTTCGTTCTGGCGACGCTTTCGAACGCGATGATGGCCTTGAGCGGTGGGATACGCATCGTGAAATTTTTTTCAGTCGCAGTTGAAGAAAACCGCATTGCTTCCGCGCGGTCGTGGCTGCCATTCTGTCGACAAGCGCACGAGCTTCGAGCAACAAGCCACTGAAGCGATCGTGCGGGCGGGAAGCTTCTTCGGCATCCGCCCTATACCGAATGACGCAGCGCACAACTGCGCAGGAGACATCGATGCATTATCCGTTTTTCCCTTCCGCGGCGCGAACGGTGCCGCACAAAAAAATCTAGACGGGCCGGCCCACGCGGTGCGCGTCGCCTTCCGCGACGGAAGACGGAGCTTGGCTCGCCGCTGTGCCGTTCCTGTCCCCGCTCACACATATCGCGCGACCTCGCACCTCGATGCATGAGGCTCGCCAATCATCCCGTCGGGAGAGTCGAGATGGCTCCACAGCCTTACCTGTTATCCGCGCGCTCGATCGTGAAGAGCTTTGGCCCGACGACTGTATTGAAGGGCTTCGACCTCTCCATCGCCCAAGGCGAGGTGCACGCTTTTCTCGGCGGAAACGGCGCTGGCAAATCGACTTTCATCAAGATCGTCTCGGGCCAGCATGAGCGCGATGCGGGCACGATCGAGTTCGATGGGGAAACGGTCGGTGCTTCCGTAGCCGCATATGTCGATGCGGGGGCCATCGCGGTCGTGAACCAGGAATTGGCGCTGCTGCCGCATCTGTCGGTCGCGGAAAACATCGCGATTCCACGCTTGCGGCGTGCGACGCGCAGCTATAGCGAGCGTGCTTCGGAGGCGATCGCAATCGAAGCACTGTCGCTGATCGACCCGCATTTCGCACGCGAATCGGTCGGGCGTCTCGTCGGCGACCTGACGTTGCATGAGCGGCAACTCGTCGAGATCGCGCGGGCGCTCGGCTCGGGCGCCAAGCTGCTGCTGCTCGACGAGCCGACTGCGAACCTGACCGCCGCGGAGACAGGCCGACTCTTTGCCGTCATCCGCCGGCTTGTAGTCGGCACGGGGCTGGCCGTCCTGTTCGTCTCACACAGAATGCGCGAAATCCGTCAGATCGCCGACGTCTGCACGATCATCCGCGACGGCAAGACTGCGATCGACCGCGTTGCGCTCAACGCGATCACGGATCGCGAGATCGTCGAATGCATGGGACAGAGCACAGCGGCGGAAGACCATGTGGGGGCGGCGAGCGACGGCGGCGTCCCCCGGGCGATGCCAAAGGAAACGAGTGCGGCGCAAGGCGAAGTCATCGCCATCCATCACGCGGGTATCGGCCTGACGATCCGGCCGGGAACGATCGTGGGACTCGCAGGGGCGCCGACAGGCCCTGCCGCGCTGATCGATGCATTGACCGGGCTTTCTGCTCAGCAGACTTGGGACGTCAAGCGCAATGACGCTCCGGTGAAATACAGGAGCCCCGCGGCGGCAGCGCGCGCCGGAATCGGCTTCGTATCGGGCGATCGCTCGAACAAGGGCATCCTCGCAACGTTGCCGATTATCGACAACCTCATGGCGGCGCGGCGCATCGTCGAAGGGCGAGGTGTCGCGCGCAACGACGAACTGGCCGAGGGCACGCGGCTGATCGAAGCCTTGAACATACGGGCGCGCTCGCTCTGGGACTTGCCTTCTACATTGAGCGGCGGCACGCAGCAAAAGCTGCTCATTGCCCGCTGGCTCGCGCTCAAGCCCAAGCTGCTCGTGCTCGAGGAGCCGACGCGTGGCGTGGACATCCGCACCAAACGCGAAATCTACGCGTTGATTCGAAAGATGGCGGAGCAAGGGACCGCCGTGATCTGGTGGTCGACGGAATACATCGAATTGGCCGAACTCTGCGAGACGGTGCTCGCATTCGATCTCGATGGAAAGCCGACATGCGTGCTGCGCGATGCGCAAGTGAATGAAGCCGCGCTCGCGAACGCCACGGGCATGGCCGCCTGAATAAAGCGCGCGATGCGCCGCGAGCATGCATTTCCCTATGGAGACAATGATGAAGTCAGTTACCCAACCGATCACGACCGAACCCGTTAAAGCCGGCGGCTGGCTCCGCCGCTCACTGTCGACATACCGTACGGAAATCGCGATCGCGATCGCCATCGTCATCGTCGAGCTGGCCGTCGGTATGGTGGTCCCGGCAGCGTTGTCGGGCGGCAATATCGCGAACGTCACGCAGGCGGCGGCGCCGCTCGTCATCATGTCCTTCGGCGTGCTGCTCGTCATCATTACGGGCGGTATCGACCTTTCCGTCGGCTCCGTGTTTTCGTTGACGGGCATGGTGACAGGGCTCGCAATGGCGCACGGATACGGCGCGATCGCAAGCAGCGCGGCGGGGCTTTCCGTCGGCGTCGTCATCGGCTTGGTCAACGGTGCGCTCGTCACCTTCGTCGGACTCGCGCCGTTCGTCGTGACGTTGAGCACTTACGCGATTGCTGGGAGTCTGTCGTTCATCGTCACGAATGGCAATTCGCTGCCGATCTCCGATCCGAACTACTGGTTGCTGAACTCGGGCGCGCTCGTTCCCGGGCTGCCGAACTATCTGCTCTGGTGCGGGCTTCTGCTCGTCGCGATCGAGCTTTGCTTGCGCAAGGTCGTGGCTGGCCGTTGGCTCTATGCCGTCGGCAGCAGCAGTTCCTCTGCGCGCGTTATAGGCATTCCCGTCAATCGCGTTCGGCTGACGGCCTATCTGCTGTCAGGGCTGCTGGCGTCTTTCGCGGGCATCGTCAGCGTCTCGTACGTCAGCAATGCGGAAGCGACGGCAGGGTCGAGCCTGATGTTGCAGGCCATTGCCGCTGTCGTGATCGGCGGCGCAAGCCTCTTCGGCGGCACGGGCTCCGCAATAGGCGCGCTGCTTGGCTCGCTGATGATCACGATCATTCAGAACGGCGCAAACCTGATCGGTGTGAACAGCTTCTGGCAAGGCACCGTCACAGGGATCGTCATTCTCATCGCGGTGCTGGTCGACCGCATCACCAAGGCACGGCGCTAAAGCCGCATCAACGAGGTACAAGGAGACAAGCATGAGCATCACGACTACGAACCAAGCCGGCCAATTGGGAAAGCCGTGGGGAAGGATGATCGCGGCAACGCTACTGATTGCTTCCGCCGCGTTATCGCAAACGTGTTTCGCGCAGGCGAAGCAGACAGTGGCCTATATCGCGCCGTCATTGGATATCTCGTACTGGCAGTGGGTGGCATACGGCGTGAAGCAGCGCGCTCAGGAACTCGGTATGAATTATGTCGAATTCACATCGGAGAACTCGCCCGCGAAGCAGATGGACAACGTCCATACCGCTTTGACGCGCGGGGTGAGCGCGATCGTCATGGGGCCCGTCAGTTCCACCAGCACGCCGCCCGTGCTGCGCCTGCTGAAGGAGAAATCCGTGCCGATCGCGTTCGCGGGAATTGGGCCGCAGGCCGGACAAACGGACTTCACGTCGGCCGTTACGGCGAACAACTATGAAACGGGCAAGGCGGAAGGCGCTTACGCTTGCAAATTGGCGAAGGCGCGCGGCGGCAACAAGATCGCCATGCTGTCGCTGCCGTTGGATCGCGAGAACGCGCAGAAGTACATGAAGGGGGCGCAGGAGGCGTTCAAGGCCGATGGTTGCGATCTCGTTCAAGTACTGCAGACGCACGGGCTGACCGTCAACGAGGCGATCTCGCAAGCTAACGACGTTCTCACGGCGCACCCGGATGTGAAAGCGATTTACGGTATGTACGATGAAGCCGCAATCGGTGCGGCCAAGGCACTGCAAACGAGAGGTCTCACAGGAAAGGTGGCCGTCGTGACCGCCGATGGCAGCCCGACGACGATCCACCTGCTGCGCGATGGTTCGATTCAGGGCATCTTCCTTCAAGAAGCGGTCGGACAGGGTATCGATGCGACGACGCAGGTCTTCAATGCGCTGAACCACAAGGCGACCACGCAAGAACTTGCTTTGAAGGAGCCGCTCGTCACGCAGGAGACGATTGATCAACCGGATGCGCAGGCTAAGCTCAAGCGAGTCTACCCGCCCGCGGCCGGCAGCTATTGATGCTTTCGCCGGATGAATATGAATTGACGAGATTGGAGACACCCGTGGACAACCTGCCCATCATCGACCCGCATCACCATCTTTATGATCTCGAGACCGGAAACTACCCGTGGTTGCAGGGGCCGATGCTCGAGCGCGTGTTCGGCGATTATTCGGCGATACGCAAAGACTATTTGATCGAAGACTTCCTGGCCGACATCAAGAATCAGAACGTGGTGAAGACCGTTCACCTGCAGGTGGAGTACGACCATAACGATCCTGTCGCGGAGACGCGATGGCTGCAGAGTGTGGCGGACAAGCATGGCTACCCGCACGGCATCGTAGCCTTCGCGGACCTCGCTTCGGAGAATGTGCAAGCGGTGATCGAGGCGCACTGCGAGTTTCCGAACGTGCGAGGCATTCGCCAATGCCTGAATTTTCATCGGGATCCGGTCAAAACCTTCATCGACAACCCGCATCTGATGAGCGACAGCCGCTGGCGGCGCGGGTACGCATTGCTCGAGCGCTATGACCTGTCGTTCGATTTGCAGCTCTATTACACACAAATGGAAGAGGCGGTCGCGCTCGCGCGCGCTTTTCCGAACACGACGATCGTGCTCAACCACACGGGCATGCCGGTCGATCGCGCACCCGAGGAAATCGAAGCGTGGAAGCGGAGCATGAAGCTGCTCGCATCAGCGCCCAACGTCTCATGCAAGATCTCGGGGCTGGGGATGGGCGACTGGAAATGGACCGTCGACAGTATTCGCCCATTCGTGCTGCACGCGATCGAGGCGTTCGGCGTGCAGCGCTGCATGTTCGCGAGCAACTTCCCCGTCGACAAGCTTTTCAGCAGCTATGACGACATATTCAACGCGTTCAAGTCCATTACGAAGGGCTTCTCGCCGAAGGAACGGAGCGCGCTGTTTCACGACAATGCCGAGCGTGTTTACCGTCTCTGACCGGCGGGGTTTGGCTGATCTGCTTGCTCACTCGCCGCGCGCGATACCGCGCAGCCGCTCGAGCAACGCAGCGGGAATGTCGATGCCGTCACGCCGCGCCGATCGAGCCACGTCGCGGCGGCGCTCCCCCGGCAGACGGACATCGGAGTCGACGAGCATTTGCTCGACCAAGGCCTCGACGCGGGAAAGATAAGCTTCATTGCCGGCGAGCGCGGCGGGATCGATCGCCCAGAAAAGATGGCCGATGCTCGAGCGGGCGCCGTCCGCGGTCAGGAAGGAACCGGCTTCGTAGCCGAAATTCGCTCCGGCCAACGCGGCGGCCAGCAGTTCGACGATGAGCGCGAGCATCGCGCCTTTCGCGCCGCCGAAGGGCAACATCATGCCGTCGAGCGCGGCTTTGGCGTCGGTGGTCGGCAGTCCGTCGCGCGTCGTCGCCCATCCCTGCGGGATGGGCTTGCCTTCCTGAGCCGCGACCATGATCTTGCCGCGCGCCACTTGCGACAGCGACAAATCGATGATTAACGGATCCGCGCGCCGGCGCGGAAAGACCGCGGCGATCGGATTCGTGCCGAAGATCGCATGCCGGCCACCCTCGGCCGGCATCGCAGCGGGCGAGTTGCTGAATGCGAGGCCGACCATGCCGGCCGCGCCAATCGCTTCGAGGTGCCATGCGCCCGCGCCGAAGTGATGGCTGCGCGTCACGCTGGCGACCGCGCTGCCGTACTCGCGTGCACGTTCGATTACGGTGGACACGGCGAGCGCGCAAGCGGGGTAGGCCATCCCATCCGCGGCATCGACGAGCACGGCGGCGCCGCGCGATGAAACGATGGCCGCCACGGCTTTGGGATCGACGCGTCCGTTGCGCAACTGCGCGACGTACATCGGCAATCGCGAGACGCCATGCGAGGAGAGCCCATGCAAATCGGCATAGACGAGGGCGTTGGCGGTCGCGATCGCTGTATCGCTGCGTGCGCCCGCGGCCGCGAGCGCGCGCGTGGCGAGCTCGGTCAGCTCGGCAGGCGAAATGCGTGTCATTCGGAGGCTCCTTTGCAGCAAGGGTTATGACATCAGCGCGGCGTATGCGCATCGTCGCTGAGCGCTTGCGCGACCCGCGAAGCGACGAGCGTGCTCACACGCATGTTGGACTGCGCGGTGAGACCGGCGATATGCGGCGTCAGGATGAGGTTCGGCACGTCAGCAAGGACCGAGCCGCTTTGGAGCGGCTCTCGAGCGAACACGTCGAGTGCCGCGCCGCCGAGTCGGCCTTCGCGCAGCGCGGACGCGAGCGCCGCTTCATCGACGATGCCTCCGCGCGACGTATTGATGAGAATCGCGTGCGACGGCAGCAGTGCAAGTCGTGTAGCGTCCAGCAGATTGCGCGTGGCGTTCGTGAGCGGCATGTGGAGCGTGACGACATCGGCGCTGCGCAGCGCCTCGTCGAGCGGCACCGGGCGAGCGCCCGTCGAGCCCCAGCACGGCGCGTCTGGCGGCTGAGCCGGATCGTAACCGATGGCGGTCATGCCGATTGCGTTGGCGAGGCTGGCGACGAGTTGGCCGATACCGCCGAATCCGATGATCGCCAGCGTGCTGCCGGCGGCCTCCCGTCCATTGGACAGCGCCGCACGCGGCCATGCGCCCGCGGCAACGGCATCGCTCGACGTGTAGGCGCCGCGTAAAAGCAGCATGGCGGTCGCGATCACATACTCGGCCACCGCGCGGGCGTTGGCGCCCGTCGCCGGCAAGACCGCCACGCCGCGCGCCGCGCAGGCGTCGACATCGATATTGTCGAGGCCGACGCCGAGCCTTCCGATGGCGACGAGTCGCGGCGCGGCGTCGAGCAACGCCCGCGTGACTTGCGTGCGATTGCGCACGATCAGGGCGTCGGCGTCCTTCAGGCACGCCAGCAGGCGCGCAGGATCATCGACGAGCGCGGGATCCGCATGCACGTCGAACTGACGCGACAGCGACTCGATCGCCGCACCGTCCATGAACTCGGTGATGACGATTTTCTTCAATTCGTGTTCCTCCGGGCGACAGATGGGATCTTCAGCTCGCGAGTCGCGTCCATCCGCGCGTCGCGGGCCGTCTCCTCCTCATAGACGCCAACGCGCGGCGCTGACAACACGTCGCGTGCCGTGTGCACGTCGAAAACGCCCTCCCAGCGGGCCACCACGATCGTCGCGACGGCATTGCCGATGAGGTTGACGAGGGCGCGAACCTCGTTGAGTATCCGATCGACGCCGAGTATCAGCGTGATCCCGGCCACGGGAATGATGTTGTGCGTCGACAGCGTCGCCGTCAGTGCGACGAGCGCGGCACCGGCTACGCCCGCGCCGCCCTTGGACGTCACCATGAGTATGGCGAGCAGACCGATCTGCTGCGGGAGCGTCAAATGCGTGCCGGTCGCCTGCGCGATGAAGAGCGACGTCATCGTCAGATAGATGGCGGCGCCGTCGAGGTTGAACGAGTAACCCGTGGGCAGCACGAGTCCAACAACGGACTTGGGGCAGCCGAGCTTTTCGAGCTTGTCCATGAGTCGCGGCAACACTGACTCCGTCGTCGAAGTGCCGAGCACGATCAGCATCTCCTCGCGCAGGTACCGAATGAGCGGCCACAGCCCTATGCCGGCCCATCGGCAGATCGTGCCGAGCACGAGCGCGACGAAAAGGACGCTCGTCAGGTAGAAGCAGACGATGAGCAGGCCCAGTTGCTGCAGCGTGCCGATGCCGTACTTTCCCACCGTGAACGCCATCGCGCCGAACGCGCCGAGCGGGGCGAGCCGCATGATCATCTCGACGATGCGCATGAGCGCGTCGCCGCATTGCTCGATGACGTTCGAGAGGAAACGGCTCTTCTCGCCCATGATCGAGAGCGCGATGCCGAACAACACCGAAAAGAGCAGTACTTGAAGCAGATTGCCTCGTGCAAACGCGCCGACGACCGAGCTCGGCACGATCTCCTCGAGCAGACCGCCCGATGCCTGTGTTTGTGCCACCGATTCATAGTGGCTGATCGCGTGCGCGTCGAGTGTGCGAGGGTCGATATCGAGACCGGCACCGGGATGCATCACGTTGGCAACGACGAGTCCGATCAAGAGCGCGAGCGTCGTGATGGCTTCGAAGTAGAGAATCGTCTTGAGTCCGACGCGGCCGACGTGCTTCAGATTTTCCATCCGTGCGATGCCGAGCGCGACGGTGCAGAAGATCACCAACGTGACGAGCATCTTGATGAGCCGGATGAAGACGTCGCCGAGCGGTTTCATCGTCACGCCCGTGGAAGGCAGGAGGTACCCGACGACGATGCCGGCCGCAAGGCCGATGAGAACCTGAACGTAAAGGCTTTTGAGCATGCGCAAGATGGTGTCTCCTCCACTCGCTGCTGCTGGATGATAGGGGGCGGCGGGTTCACGCTCGGGCCGGCGAAAGCCGGTCCGAGCAGCGCACGCCGCCGGGCGCCGGTTCGATACGGCGTCACTGTCTCATGCGGCGCGGCCCTCAAGCCCGAATGACCCCATCGGGAAAATGGAGGCTTGCCGTGCGGTGGCGGCGTTTCCTTCGCACTCCTTATGATCCGCACGGCGGCGGCGCCGCGTCGAAGGCTCAGGCGCTTTCGAAGAGACGCGTGAGCACGAACTCTCGATGCCCGAGCGTCTCGGCGGCGGTCCATCGGCCATTGACCGTGGCCAGCATCGCTTCGAGCAATTTGTCTCCGGCCTCGTCGAGGTTCTGCTCGCGCTGCAACAGGCCCGAGACATCGACGTCGATGTGCTCGGACATCGTGCGCACGGTACGCGGATTCGCGCAGATCTTGATGACGGGAAGAATGGGATTGCCGATTACGTTGCCCTGGCCCGTCGGGAAGAAATGGACGGCAAAGCCCGATGCCGCGCACAGGGTCACCATCTCGGCCGCTGCCGACGACGAATCCATGAACCAAAGACCGGATCCCGTCGGCGTTTCCGCTTTGTCGAGTACGCCATCGACCTTGCAGCGCTTGCCGATTTTCTGAATGTTGCCAAGCGCCTTTTCTTCGATGGTCGTCAGCCCGCCGGCGATATTGCCCTTCGTCGGTTGCGACTCGGACAGGTCGTCCGTTTTCCAGCGATTGATCATGTCCTGATAGCGGTCGAACATGAACTGAAAGCGCTCGCGCACCGCGTCGTTCGCGCAGCGCTCGGCAACGAGCTGCTCGCCGCCCGTGAGTTCCGACGTTTCGCCGAACACGAGCGTCGTGCCGAGCCCGTAGAGCTTGTCGAACGCGTTGCCGACCGTCGGGTTCGAGCCGCAGCCCGAGGTCGTGTCGGATTCGCCGCACTTCGTCGATACCCAGAGATCGGCAATCGGACATATTTCGCGCTCGAGGGAAGTCGCGTACTGAACCATTTCCTTGGCGGCCTTCGAGGCGCGCATGATCGTGTCGTGGTCCCCATGCAGCTCGATGCCGAAGCCCATGACGGGCTTGCCCGATTTCGCGATGCCGTCGACGACGCGCTTTGTCCAGCCTTCCTCGATGCCGATGACGATGACGGCGGCGACGTTCGGATTGCAGCCGGTGCCGATCAGTGTACGGAAGTGAAGATCGAGGTCCGCGCCGAACTGCAGCCGTCCGTAGGGGTGGGGCAGCGCCATCGTGCCCTTGATGTTGTTTTCGACTGCCAGGGCGGCCGCGTTCGACAGGTCGTCGACAGGCAGGATGATGACGTGGTTGCGCACGCCGACGCGGCCGTTGCTGCGGCGATAGCCGCGGAAAGTGGTGTTGCTGTCGATCACGCTCATGACGGTTCTCTATGCTCGCTTTGATTGGGACATTGACGGTCGCCGCGCGCCCTAGGACGGCGCTGCATGCGCGTATTACCAGCGCTTCGTCTTGATGTTGTGAACATGGGCGTGCTCGCCCGCGGCGATCGGGGCGACCACGCGCCCGATATCGACGCCGTACTTGTAGACGGTGTCTCCGACCGCCATGTCCTTTAGCGCGATCTTGTGCCCGATCGGAATGTCCTGCTTTGCCGTCACGGCGACGATCTCGTCGTCATCCATGATCCAGGCGTTGAGTCGATCCCCCGCCTGAATGCCCTCGACGACGGCGACGCCGACGGTGTCCTTCGCTTCGTGCAGCATGATATGGATCGTTCTTTTCTCAGGCGACGTTGACGCCCGTGTGGCCGATGCGGCTGCTGCGGTTTGGTTCATGGTGTTCTCCTCGATCTCCTGAAGACACGGTTCGTTTTCCGTGCAAACCATCTTAGGCGGCAGGTTCATCGGTGTCAACCATATCATCTATATGTCTTTGATGAGCCATATGAGCGGTAGTAGAATCCAGTGCCAGCAACGACAGGAATGTTTCGAATACACCGAGTGCATCAGAGGTCGCCATGAATACGATCATGCTCGCCACGTCCGCGATCGGCGGAACGCGGTACAAGGAAGTGAAGAACGCGATGCTGGCTGCGCTTGCCGCGAGCGAATGGAAGGGCGGGGAAGCGATACCGTCCGAAAAGCGTCTCGCCGAGCGCTTCGGCGTGTCCATCGGCACATTGCGCAAGGCGATCGACGAGCTGGTGGCGGACAACATTCTCGTGCGCCACCAGGGACTCGGCACGTTCGTGGCGCAGCACCAGCGCGACCGGCATTTCTTCCGCTTTTTCCGCATCGTCCGCCAGGACGGCGACAAGACCTATCCGACGGTCAGTCTCGCCAGTTTCAAAAGGACGAAGGCGTCCCGGGAAATCGCTTCGGCGCTCGGGATCGAGCCGGGCGAGCGCGTATTCTCGTTCGTCAATCGGCTGTCGCTGCATGGCGAAAGCGTCATCGTCGATCACATCGCCGTGGCCGAATCGCGCTTCTCCGGATTGACGGAGAAGGCGCTGCGCGAGCGGCCGAGCACGCTTTACAACTTCTATCAGGATGCTTTCGGCATCAATGTAGTCGGCACCGATGAGCGCCTGCGCGTGGCGAAGGCCGACGAGATGGAGGCGGAGTTGTTGGGCGTATCGGCCGGTACGCCGCTCCTCGAAGTCCGCCGTATTGCCTATTCGTACCACCATACGCCCGTCGAAGTGCGCATCTCGCACGTCAACACCGAGCGATACGAATACATGGGCGCATCGACAACGCGCGAGGAAACGAGTTAAGGCCGCCGGGACTCGCCCAGTCGTCACGCGAGCGAGCGGCGGCGGAAACGGCGGCCATTCCGGCGGCGATTGCGGCGGCGATTCCACGCTGACCCCGCCGGTTCCCTCTCGCTGCGAGACCCGGTTTTCCCCAATTTGCAATCGGTTAAGCGATCACCTACACTGCGAACTCATACAGATGAGTTAAATCACGCATAGGTCAACGCATCCCGTCGCGCGGCCCATGCTCCAACCGCTCATCGGTGAACGAACAGCCGGCCCGACGTTCGTCCGATCGTCAGGCGCCCGGCGCGAAGGAGACAGCACGATGCGCACTTCCCCCTCCCGTTGCCGCATCCCGATCCCGCACTTGCTGCGGGCCGGATGAGCGCACGGGCAAGGCGGGCCCTCCCTCTCGCACGTTCGGCCCGCCTTGCCCTCCCTCTTGCGTCTCACCCCTTTGCCATACGTTCCTTTTTTGCGAGGAGTGCCGAGCAATGAGCTTTCGCAAGGTCGTTTCACTATTCACCGTCTCGCTTGCCGTATGCGCGGTCACGCTCAGTGCGCCGGCCCGGGCCGACGTGACGGAAATCAAGGTTGCGCGCCAATACGGCATCAGCTATTTGCCGCTGATGATCATGCAGGACCAGAAGCTGATCGAGAAGCACGCGGCGCAACTCGGATTGCCCAACCTCAAGGTCTCCTGGGTCCAGTTCGCGGGAGGCAACGTGATGAACGATTCGCTTCTTTCGGACTCCTTGCAGATCGCGTCAGGTGGCGTCGCGCCGCTCGTATTGCTATGGGCGCGCACGCACAACACGCCGCTGGCCGTGCGTGCATTGGCCGCGATCAATTCGATGCCGCTCTTGCTCAATACGAACGATGCGAAGGTGAAGACGATCAAGGACTTCAGCGATCGGGACAAAATCGCTTTGCCGGCCGCGAAAGTCTCGATTCAGGCGATCACGCTGCAGATGGCCGCGCAAAAGGCGTTCGGCGAAGGCAACGCAGGCGTGCTCGACAAATACACGGTGACGCTCGCGCATCCGGACGCCCAGCAGGCGCTTTTGTCGGGAAACAGCGAAGTGACCGCGCATTTCGGTTCGCCGCCGTTCCAGGAACAAGAGCTCACGCACCCGAACATCCATACGGTGCTCAATTCTTACGACGTGCTCGGCGGCCGTTCGACCTTCAACCTCGTCTGGTGCACATCGAAGTTCTACGACCAGAACCCGAAGATCGTGAAGGCGTTCATGGCCGCACTCGATGAGGCCGAGACGATGATCCGCGACGACAAGCACGCGGCCGCGCTGTTGTACTTGCGCGTGAGCGGTGAGAAGACCAACGTCGGCGAGATCGAGAAGATGATCGCGGATCCGAATGTCGAGTTCACGACGACGCCGAGCAATACGATGAAGTATGCGACGTTCATGTCGCGCACGGGGCTTATCCGGACCACTCCGGCAACATGGAAGGACCTGTTCTTCCCGACCGCTCAATCGTTGCAGGGGAGCTGATTATGCGTTCTCAAGGTCAACAGGCGGGCCACGCGTCATCGACTGCCGATGGCGGGTCGTCGCCGCTGCTCGACGTGCGCGGGGTCACGCTACAGTACAAGACGCCAAAACACCTCGTCATGGCGACGTATCGCGTCGATTTTCAGGTCTTCGAAGGCGACCGTTTCGTTCTGCTCGGCCCGTCCGGTTGCGGCAAGTCCACGTTGCTGAAGAGCGTGGGCGGCTACCTGACGCCGACGGAAGGCTCGATCGTTCTGAAGGGCAAAGCGGTCACGAAGCCGGGGCCGGACCGGATGATGGTCTTCCAGGAATTCGATCAGCTGCTGCCCTGGAAAACCGTCAGGCAGAACGTCATGTTTCCGTTGGAGGCCGCGCTGCGCTTGAGTCCGCGCGAAGCCCAGGAGCGCGCGTTGCATTACATCGACAAGGTGAACCTGACGAAGTTCGCGAACAGCTACCCGCATACGCTATCGGGCGGAATGAAGCAGCGCGTGGCGATCGCCCGCGGCATGGCCATGGAACCCGACATTCTGCTCATGGATGAACCATTTGCGGCGCTCGATGCTCTGACTCGCCGCAAGATGCAGGATGAACTGATGGCGCTGTGGCAAGACACCCGATTCACGGTGCTGTTCGTCACTCATTCGATACCGGAGGCCATCAAAATCGGCAGCCGGATTCTGCTGCTGTCGCCGCACCCGGGCCAGGTCAAGGCCGAGCTCAACACGGCCGATACGGCGGAATCGGCCGCGGCGCTTGAGACGCGCATCCAGCAAATGCTGTTCGACGACGAAATCAAGGAGGCCGAACATGTCTGATGCCACCACCGCGCGCAACGGCACGCCTGCCATGGCCAATATATCGCCCCCTCCTCGCGGCGAGATCGTGCGGGAGCCCAGCAGCGCTCAGCAGTTCAGCGTCGTCGAAAAGCCGCTGTCGCCGCTCGAGCGTCTCTACAACCAGGGATGGGTGCGCAAGGTCTTCATCCTCGTCGTGCTCGCGTTGATTTGGGAATGGTACGGACGCACCCTCAACAACGCGCTGCTTTTTCCGACGTTCAGCGCCACGGTGCAGGCGTTCGTGAGCAGCATTGCAAGCGGCGAGTTGCCAGGCAAAGCATGGGCATCGATCCATGTTCTCCTGATCGGATACGCGTGCGGCGTCGTGCTGGCCGCGATTCTGACGGCCACCGCGATCACGTCGCGCATCGGCACCGATTTCCTCGAGACGATGACGTCGATGCTGAACCCGTTGCCGGCCATCGCACTGTTGCCACTGTCGCTGATCTGGTTCGGGCTCGGAAATGGCAGTCTCGTATTCGTACTCGTCCACTCGGTGACGTGGTCAGTCGCATTGAATACGCATTCCGGTTTCAAGTCCGTCAGCAATACGCTGAGAATGGTGGGGCGCAACTACGGGCTCGGCGGCATGCGCTACGTCATGAAGATTCTCGTGCCGGCCGCGTTTCCGAGCATCCTCACCGGGCTCAAGATCGGCTGGGCCTTCGCATGGCGCACGTTGATCGCCGCCGAGCTCGTTTTCGGCGTGAGCTCGGGTTCAGGCGGCCTCGGCTGGTTCATCTACGAAAACAAAAATCTGCTCGACATCGCGAACGTGTTCGCCGGGCTCTTTACTGTGATCCTGATTGGGCTCGCCGTCGAGAACCTGATCTTCCGCGTCGTCGAGCGCCATACCGTACAACGGTGGGGGATGCAATCGTGATGATGGCGGCTCGGGCGGGGCGCCCTTGTTGAGCCCCGAGCTGGCGCTGCTCGTCGCGGGCGGCAGCGCGGTCGCCGGCTTCGTGTCGGGGCTTGCCGGCTTTGCCTTCGGCCTCGTCGCGATGGTGTTCTGGGCATGGACGATGCCGCCCCAAGTGATCGGTCCGATGCTCGTCGTCGGGTCGCTCGTCGGTCAATTGCTGACGATCCACACGGTGCGCGCGCAGATTCGCGCGAAGCTCGTTGCGCCGTTCGTGATCGGCGGCTTCGTCGGCGTGCCAATCGGGGCCGCGCTGTTGCCGATCATCGATCCGGTCGCATTCCGGATCGGCGTGGGCCTCTTGCTCATCGCCTATTGCAGCGTCATGCTGGCGGCGACGAATCTGCCTGTCCTGAAGGTCGGCGGCTCGTTCGCGGACGGCGGGGTTGGCATGGTGGGCGGGATCCTGGGCGGCATCGCCGGGCTCGTCGGCCCGGCTCCCACCGTATGGTGCATGCTGCGCGGCCACGACAAGCATACTCAGCGCGCGATCTGTCAGACCTTCTTCATCGCGATGCAATCGTTGACGCTGGTCACGTATCTGGCCACGGGCATCATCGGTCGGCAGACGTTTTACCTGATCCTGTGCATGGTGCCCCCAGCCCTCGTTTTCGCCTGGCTCGGTTCGCGCCTTTACCTGCGCATCTCCGAGCGCGTATTCCGGCGAGTGCTGCTCGTGCTGCTGTTCGCATCGGGCGCCGCGCTCTTCGGCACATCGCTCGCCCATCTTTCGAAATGAGCCCCGCGTATGAGCGCGATTCGCTATTTCGTGACGTTTCTCGCCGTGGCACGACACGGCTCGTTCGCAGCCGCCGCGGAAGAAGTCTGCCTCACGCAGGCGGCCGTCGGCCTGCAGATGCGCTCACTCGAGCGCGATCTCGACATGGTCCTCTTCGAGCGCACGCCGCGCTCCATCTCGTTGAGTGAGCAAGGGCGCATGATTGTGCCGCTTGCCGAGGCGCTCGTCGCCGACTATCGAAGGATTCTCGCGACAGGCGAGCGAGCCGAGCTGGCCGGTGTCGTGCGGGTGGGGGCGCTCGTTTCTTCGCTAATGGGCGCATTCGCCGATGCGATGCTCGATCTGAAGCGTCGCTATCCGCGGCTCGAACTGAAACTTTTCACGGGTCTTTCGAGCGATTTCGCCGAGCGCGTGGAAGGCGGGGATCTCGATGCCGCGATCGTGACGCAAGCGCCGGCCGGCTTTCCCGCCGCGCTCAAATGGACGGCGCTCTACAGCGAGCCGTTGGTGTTGATCAGTTGCGCCGATGCGCCGAATAGCGGCATTGGCGGACTGCTCGAAGAGCCGTTCATTCGGTTCGATCGCCAGACCTGGACCGGCATCCTGATCGAAAACGCGCTGCAAGCCCTGGGTGTCGGCGCGAACGAGATCATGGAACTCAATTCGATCGAGGCGATTTGTGAAATGGTGCGGCGCGGCTTCGGCGTCGCCATCGTGCCGCGCCTTGCCAACGCAAACTGGGATCCGGCCTCGGGGTTGCGGGTGACGGCGTTGCCGGATCGGATCGAGCCGCGACGCGTGGGCTTGCTCGAGCGGCGCGAGCATTCGCGCGAGGCGTTTACGCAGGCCGTCAAGCGTCATTTCATCGACATGCCGGCGGACACGACGGGGGAGGCGGGCGCCGCATCGATGAGCGACTGACCTGGTCTCACTCGCGTGAACGCCACCCGGCGGCGCGTTGCCTCGAACGCGCCGTCGACATGGCGAAGACAGACATAGTCGGAAGAGTCGAGATCGCCTGGTTCGGGAAAGTCTTCCCTGTAGTGCGCGCCGCGCGAGTTCTCGCGCAAGATCGCGGCTTCCGTAATCGCGCGGCTCACGAGAGTGAGGTTGTGCAGGTTCATCCAGTCGTGCCACGACAGGTTGAAGCGCAAGTCGCTGCCGTCCACGCCCGTGCGATCGAGCTCGGCTTCGATGTCCATCAGCGCGGCGCGCGCGCGGGCGAGGCCCGAGGCGTCGCGCAGAATGCCGACATCGCGCCACATGAGCTCGTAGAGCGCCTCCCGGATCGCTTCGAGATTGCCCGGTCGCAGCCCGAGCGGGCGCCGGCAGCGGTCCATTGCGCGCGAGATGGCTTCGCGGCTCGGCGCTTCGAAGCCGCACAGTTGAGTGGCCCACCGCGCGAGCGTATCGCCCGCGATGCCGCCGAATACCGTGGAATTGGCCACGCCGTTGCCGCCCAGCCGGTTCGCGCCGTGCACGCCACCCGCGTCTTCGCCAGCAACGAAGAGGCCCGGCAGTGTCGTCGAGCAGTCGCGCTCGAAGACGACCCCGCCCATCATGTAGTGCGCCGTCGGCACGACTTCAACCTGGTCGCCCGCGAGGTCGAAGCCGCAATCCGCGCAACGCTCGACCATGCCTTTGAATCGCTGCCGCACCGTGTCGGGGCCGAGATGCGACATGCGCAGGTAGACGCCGCCGTTCGGCGAGGCTTTTCCGGCTCGCAGCTCGCGGTAGATGCTGCGCGAGACGATATCGCGCGTGGCGCGCTCGCCGCGCGGATCGTAGCGGTGCATGAAGCGCTCGCCATTGCCGTCGAGCAGGTAGCCGCCCGCGCCGCGGAGGCCCTCTTCGAGGACCGTGCCCGTCATGCGCGTATGCGTGCCGGCGAGAAGACCGGTCGGGTGGAACTGGACCATCTCCATGTCGCGCAGCGTCAGGCCCGCGCGCAAGGCCATCGCCATGCCGTCGCAGCTCTTGTCTCCGCTCGGCGTGTGGTACTTGTACATCGTCGGCCCGCCGCCCGTCGCGAGCAATACGCCTTTGGCCCGCACGAGCACGAACTCGCCCGATCGCATGTCGATCATGAGGACGCCCGCGAGCGCATCGCCGGTATCCGATTCGATGAACTCGACGGCACGGTGCTCCTCGAGCCGCCCGATGCCACGCGCCCATACCTGCTCGGCGAGCCGGTTGATGATTTCGATGCCCGTCTGGTCACCCTTATGAACGGTGCGATCGAACGTCTGGCCGGCGAACGCTTTTTGCCGGACCGTGCCGTCCGGGTTTCGATCGAAGAAGCATCCGAGCTCGTTTTCGAGCTCGTGAATGCGCTCGATCGCGCCGTTCACGAGGATCCAGGCCAGCTCCTGATTCGATAGCCACTTGCCGCCTTCGATCGTGTCCATGAAGTGGCGCTCCACGGAATCGCCGGGCGCGAGGGCGACGTTGTAGCCCCCCTGGACCATGCGCGTGCAGCCGCATTTGCCAAGCAGCCCCTTGACGGCAACGGTGATGCGAAGGTAGGGCGCCGCGGCATGTGCGTGCAGCGCCGCGAAGAGCCCGGCGCCGCCGCTGCCGAGGATCAGTATGTCGGTGTCGTATTGCTTCATGATGCAATCAAGCCTTGATGCCGAGCGACTGCAGCACGGCTTTGCGCTTTTCCTGACTGTCTCGCTGGACGGTCGAGTAGAGGCTCGCTCCGTGGCTGTCCATCGCCACGAGCAAAGGGCCGAACTCCTTGATCCGGAAACGCCAGAGCGATTCGGGGTTAAGGTCGTCCAAGTCGACGTCCTCGATTTTCTCGATCCAGGTGGTCTCGAGGGCGGCGGTGCCGCCGACGATCGCGAGATACACGCCGCCATGCGTGGCGAAGGCACAGCTCGACGCGTCGGCAAGTCCGCCTTTGCCGATCACGATGCGCACGCCATACTGCGCCATCAGCGGCTCGGTGAAGCGCTCCATTCGCATCGAGGTCGTCGTGCCGATGCATACGGGCTCGTAGCCGGCAGGATGGGCATCGGAAGAGGGCACCTTACGCACGTTGGGTGCCGTGTGGATCACCGCGTGCCCGCGAAGGTCGAATCGCGTCTTACGGCCGCGGTCGAACATATGAATCTGCGTCGCATCGCGAATGCCGAACAGCGTGCCGGTGAGCGTTACCGTGTCTCCGACGCGAAGCGCGCGCGCCTCGCTTTCGGTAATGGGAGTGGTGAGCCGATAATGCGCCATCGTGAGTCCTTCTTTCGCAGGGCGTGCGTTCGCCGATCAGTAGCCGTACTCGACACCCGCGGCCGAGATCGTTGCTCGGGCGCGGCGTGCAGAATGACACTGCATGTTGACGGCGACCGGGTTCATCGTGATGTGCGTGGCGGCGAGTTCGATGTGGACCGCGAACGATGTCGCGTCGCCGCCGAGACCTTGCGGACCGACGCCAAGCTCGTTGACGACGCTCGAGAGCTCGGCCTCGAGTGCCGCCCCATCGCTGTCGGCGCAGTGCGAGCCGAGCGCGCGCGTCGCCGCGCGCTTCGCGAGCCAGACGCAAACATCGGAAGTCCCGCCGACACCGACGCCGACGATCGTCGGCGGGCACGTTTTGCCGCCCGCTTCCACGACGCAGTCGATCACGAAGCGCTTGATCGCATCGATGCCTTCCGCGGGCGTCGCCATGCGCAGGAACGAGTTGTTTTCGGAACCGCTGCCCTTCGGAATCATTTCTATCTCGATCGTGTCCGGGCGCTCGTCGAATTCGAAATGGATCGCGGGTATCAGCACACCGCACGACGTATGCTCGTTGCGCCGCGTGAGCGGATGAACGACGGACGAGCGCAGCGGGTGTTCGCGCGTGGCGCGCGCGCAACCGTTTCTGATGGCGTTTTTCAGCGCAATGCCATCGAGCGATATCCCGCGGCCGATCGTGACGTTGTAGATCGGCAGCCCCGTATCCTGGCAAAGCAGGTTATCGGCCGATTCCGCCACGCTGATGTTCTCGCGCATGACGCCGAGCACGCGTCGCGCCGTCGCGTTCGTTTCCGATTGCTCGAGGCGGGCGATACCCTCCTTGACGTCGGGCGGCAGTCGCTTCAATGCCCGGATATAGAGCTCCTTCGCCACTTCCTCGATGAGATCCATGTCCATCGTTTCGTCTCTCCTTTATCGCGTGCCCCGGCATTAAAGCGTGAGCGAGAGCGCGAATGCGAGCCCGACGACGAGCGCGCCGCCGGCCGTCAAGGCGATCAGGTCCTTGCGCAGGCCGCTCCATGGCCCGAACTCGATCAGCAGAATACGCACGCCGCCGATCAAGTGCGCGGCGAGCAGCGTCACCAGTCCCCACTCCGCAAACACGAAGGCGGGCTGCCGCGTGATCGCAAGAAACGATTCGAGCGCGCGCGCGCCGTGCAAAGCCGTGCCGAGCGCCCAAAAATGCGCGGGCAGAAAGAGGGCGAGCGCGACACCGGAGATCCGATGGACGAGAAACGCCCACCAGGCGGGATGATTGCGGGCGCGTATATCGGCGCGACGTCCCGGTGTGGCGCCGCGAGCGCCCGTGCCGCCCGACAGCCATTCAACATTGCTCATACGCCGCTCCCGACCAGCGCGAAGACCGCCCGCCAACCGGCGAGCGCAAGTGCAACGCCGACGGCCACGCTCGCCGCGCTCACCCCGTTGCCGCGCCAACCCAGCCATTCCTCGGCCACCCGGCGCAGGCCGATCGGCACGTGCACAGCCGCCGCGAGTACGAAGAACGAGTAGAACGCGCCCCATGCGACGTTGCCGTGCAGCCGTGCCACGATCGCGGCGGCGTTGAGGCCGCCGTGCACGACGACGATCATGGTGACGAGATGGACCGTGACGCAAATGGCGAGCGCCATGGCAGACATGCGCTGCCACCACCACGCGCTACCCCAGGCTCTCAATTGCGCCCTCCTTTCGGCGCACGGCCGCCGAGACGTTTCAACCCCGCGATGCTCGCGGTCGGCGCGAGTCCTTTAGGACAACGCTCTGTGCACGAGCCGAGCGTATGGCAGGAATGGCAGCCCGCGTCATTCGAGACGGCGTGCAGCCGCTCCTGCTGCGTGGTGTCGCGCACATCGTTGGCGAGCGTCCACGCGCGGTTCAACGCCGCGGGCCCGAGGTATGAGGGATTCCATGCGACGACGTCGCAGCTCGCGTAGCAGACGCCGCAGCCGATGCATTCGATGCCGGCATCGGCCGCCTGTCGCTCCGGTGAACCCGGGTCCACGGTGGCGAAGGCGTCGTGTCGCGTTCGCTCGCCATGAAAGAAACCTTTCGCGTCGCGCCATTTATCGAAAAAATCGCTCATGTCGACCGCGAGGTCCTTGATGACAGGCAGGTGATTGAGCGGGGCGACTTCGAGTACGGCGCCGGCATGGGCAACGACCTTTGAGACGTGCGTGCGGCAAGTCCATCGCGCGCGACCGTTGACCGTCATTGCGCAAGATCCGCACATGCCGACGCGGCAGGCGAACCGATAAGAAAGCGTCGGATCGACGTGGCGCTGGATATGGATGACTACGTCGAGGACCGTCTGGCTTTCCATGCGCGGAACCTCGAACCGCTGGAAGCGGCCGTGTTCGTCGCCTCGCCAGACATCGACTTGCAAAACAGGTTCGACTATCGTTGACATTGCTCGGTCGTCTCGATCGTTATCGGATCAGCCGAGCTCAGTCTAAGGCGGGGGCCGCGCGCGAAACAGCCAAAGATTTTTGGGGCGAGATAAAGGGTTGATTTAGCTCGCCAGCCGCCGCAATAAAAAAAAACCGCCCGCAAGAGCAGGGCGGCTCACTGCAACCCAGGGCAGCCTGCGAACCCGATAGGGCCTCAGGCAGGGCGCTTCAAATCTCGACCTGTGCGCCAACCTCGATCACACGGTTGGCGGGCAGCTTGAAGAAGGCTGCGATGTTGCCGACGTTGTGCAGCATCGCCGCAAAAAGGCGCTCGCGCCAGAGCGCCATCCCACGGCCCGATTTCGGCACCACGGCCGCGCGGCTCAGGAACCACGAGGTCTCCGAGGGCTCGAACGTGAGCCCCGCGATATTGCACGATCCGAGCGCCTGCGGCAGGTCGACTTCGTCCTTGAACCCGTAGGTGACCGTGGCCCGAAAACAGCCCGGACATAAAGGCTGCATCGCAACGCGCTCACTATCGGGCACCCATGGCACTTCCTTCGTGACGACGGTCAGGAAAACCACGCGCTCATGCAGCACACGGTTGTGGAGCAGGTTGTTGACGAGCGCATGCGGCACGGCGTCCGGATTCGGCGTCAGGAAAATCGCCGTGCCGCCGACGCGCACCGGAGCGCGCGCGAGCAGCGAGGTCAAGTAGAGTTGGAGCGGCGTCGTGCCGGCGCGCACGCGCGCTTCTGCCAGCATCATTTCCCACCCACGGCCCCAGGTTGCCATGATCGTGAACATCACGGCGGCGATCACGAGCGGGAACCAGCCGCCTTCGACAATCTTCAGCAGGTTCGCGGAGAAGAACGTCGCGTCGATCACGAAGAAGAACGCCGTCGCGAACACACAGAGCGCCCAGTTGTAATGCCATGCGTACCGGACGACGAAGAAGGTCAGGAACGTCGTGATCAGCATGGTCCCGGTGACGGCGACGCCGTAAGCGGCGCCAAGCGCGGTCGACGAGCCGAACCCGAGCACGGCCGCGACGACCGCGGCAAGCAAGGTCCAATTGATGCCGGGCACATAGATCTGGCCGATTTCACGCTCGGAGGTATGGACGATGTTGATCCGCGGCAGAAAGCAGAGCTGCATCGCCTGCTTCGTCATCGAGTAAGTGCCGGAGATCACGGCCTGCGACGCGATGACGGTCGCGATCGTCGCCAGCACGATCATCGGGAAGATCGCCCATTGCGGAAAGAGCCGATAGAAGGGGTTCTGCAAGGCGCCGGGTTGGGCGAGCAACAGCGCGCCCTGACCGAGGTAGTTCAGCGCCAGCGCGGGGAAAACCATGCCGAACCAGGTGACGCGGATCGGCCGTTTGCCGAAATGGCCCATGTCCGCGTATAGCGCCTCCGCGCCCGTGAGCGACAGCACGACGGCGCCGAGCGCGACGAACGCGAGCCATCGATGGTGCAGGCAAAAGCCGAGTCCTTGCAGCGGATCGACCGCAAGCAGGATCGCCGGCATGGCAGCGATGTTGACGAGTCCGGCGATGCCGATCACGACGAACCAGAGCACCATGACGGGCCCGAATACGGCGCCGATGCCGCTCGTGCCGTGCTTTTGCATGAGAAAGAGTGCGATGAGCGCCCCGAGCGTCACCGGTATGACCCATGTCTTCAACACCGGCGCCGCGACCTCGAGGCCTTCGACGGCGCTCAGCACCGAGATCGCCGGCGTGATGACGCTGTCGCCGAAAAAGAGCGCGGCACCCATCACGCCGACGACGAGCAGCGCATGGCGCAGGCGCGGCTTCGTCGCGACGGAGGAAGCGGCGAGCGCGAGCAGCGCCATGATGCCTCCTTCGCCGTGGTTGTTCGCGCGCAGGATCAGAACGACGTACTTGAGGGAGACGACGACCATCAACGACCAGAAGATCAGCGACACGATGCCGACGATATTGAACACGTTCAGCGGCAACCCGCTACCCGGACCGAAGACGGTCGATAGGGTGTAGAGCGGGCTTGTGCCGATGTCGCCGTAGACGACGCCGAGCGCGGCCAGTGCAAGCGACGACAGGGCCGGCCGGTGCGGGCCGCGTGCATCGATCCGCTCGGCTTCCGGTCCGGCGAGTGCGGGACGTCCCATTTGCGCCTCCTGATTGTGTCGCACCACAGCAAACGGCTCGTGCGCCGCTGGCTGCGCGGGTCGTTCGTGTTCTTTTTTCGGAGCGGTCCGGGCGCCGGGGGATTCGTCGACGTCGGCATTAGCCACCGCAGCCACAACAAGTATAGGAAGTGCGCGCCCAAAACGCCGCGCGGGCCGCGGCCTCGATGGCCGTTGGAGCCTGACGGCTTTCCAGCGTGCCCGCCTTGCACCCGGCTCATTCACAACTGCCTCATGCCAACCGCTGTCGGGCTGTCGCCGCCGGGCAAATCCGAGTCGGTTTCTCGCAACAGGTCGGCTGTGCATATTGCCGATATCGCCTGAGGAAACACGTCGATCCGGTTCGAGGTGACCCATTTTCCCGGGAGAAGAGTTGCTGCGCCGCCTCCCACGGCGCGGCGGACGATACCGCTATGCGAAGACTATTCACGATCCGCTCGGGACTGGCCGCGACGATCGCGGGCTACACACTGTTGCTCATGCTCGTCATCGCGGCCGCGACCTGGTGCATTTATGCGGCCAATGCATCGCTCGAAGCGATGTACCTCGACGACACGGCCGCTCTGCTCCACCTGAAGACGAGCTCGGAACGCATGCTCGTGCTGCGGGGTGGATTTCGCGAGATCGAGCAGATCATCAGCGATGGAAAGGATGCGAAGCCGCAGATCGCGCGTTCGCATCAATTGCTCGCGCAAAGCAACGAAGAACTCGATGCCTATCGCCGCCTGCATGTTCCCGATGCGGCGGAACGATCGCTTCTCGACAAATTGCGGGCGAGTCGACAGGCGCTCATCGAGCAAGTGTTTCAGAAGTCCCTCTCGCAATTGGATGCCGATGACATGATCGATTTCCTGACGACGCAGCGAGAGGCGCCCGTCTCGCTCTTCACCGCGTACCAGGAGGCCATCGAGGAACTCGAAGCGTTTCAGGTCGCGCGGCAAAAAGCGCGCTTCGAGCGTGCGGATGCGCGCTTTCGTCGGGCGCTGTGGGCGCTCGGCGCAGCCGGCGTGCTCGCGCTGCTCGTGGGCTTGATCGCACAGCGCGCGCTCATGCAAGCGATCGTTAAGCCGATCAACTCGGCCGTCGAACATTTCAACCGGATCGCCACTGGGGATTTGACGGGTACCGTTGCCATCGCGCGCGACAACGAAATGGGCTTTCTGCTGGGCGCGTTGAAACGAATGCAGGAAGGGCTGACGACGACAGTGCGCCAGGTACGCGCGAGTACCGACACGATCGTGAGCGATGCGCGCGCGATCGCCGGCGGCAATCTCGATCTGTCGAGCCGTACGGAGCAGCAGGCGGCATCCGTGCAAGAGGCTGCCGCGAGCGTCGAGCAGTTGACGGCGACCGTCCAGCAAAACGCCAACAACGCACGCAGCGCGCGCGCCTATGCGGCGGATGCGTCTCAGATCGCAACGCGCGGGGGCGAGGCGATGCAGCTCGTCGTCGCGACCATGGATGAGATCACCGAAAGCTCGACGAGAATCGGAGGCATCGTCGGCGTCATCGACGGCATCGCGTTCCAGACGAACATCCTGGCGCTCAACGCGGCCGTGGAAGCCGCGCGCGCCGGCGAACAAGGGCGCGGTTTTGCCGTTGTGGCGGCCGAAGTGCGCAATCTCGCGCAGCGCTCCGGCGCGGCTGCCAGGGAGATCAAAGCGCTCATCGGCGAGTCGACGCAAAAGGTCGCGGGGGGCAGCAAGCTCGTCACGGAAGCCGGAGCGACGATGGCCGACCTCGTTCGGGCCGTGGAACGCCTCGACGCCATCATGAGCGAGATCAGTCTCGCGTCGGACGAGCAGTCGACCGGCATCGAGCAGGTCAATATCACCGTGACGCAAATGGAAGAATCGATGCAGCGTAACGCCGCGCTCGTGGAGGAGGCGTCGGCCGTCGCGATGTCGCTCGAAGAGCAGAGTTGCCGATTGAGCGAGGCTGTCGCTCGATTCAGCTTGCGGAATGATGGAGGATAATGCGTCCCATGCGTGCCGACGCGGTGCGACGAGGATCGGCGCGAAACCGATCCGGCGTCGGCGGACAGGGCAGCTTCGACAATACAATGCGAAACTCGGAGTCGATAGCCGCCGCCAGGAGGATGCAGATGACCACGATCACGAAGCTGTCCGTTCGAGACATCCGGTTTCCCACTTCGCGTTCGCTCGACGGCTCCGATGCGATGAATGCCGCGCCCGATTACTCGGCGACCTATGTGATTCTCGAAACCGATTCGCCGAAGGTGCTGGCGGGCCATGGTCTCACCTTCACGATCGGCCGTGGCAACGAAATCTGCGTGCGTGCGGTCGAGGCCCTCGCCCCGCTCATCGTCGGCAGATCGCTCGAGGAAATAGCGGCGAACATGGGCGCGTTCTGGCGGGCGTTCACATCGGACAGTCAGTTGCGATGGATCGGCCCCGACAAGGGGGCGATCCATCTGGCGACGGCGGCGATCGTCAATGCGGTCTGGGACCTGTGGGCGAAGGCCGAAGGCAAGCCGGTGTGGAAGCTGCTCGTCGACATGACGCCGGAAGAGCTCGTGCGCTGTCTCGATTTTCGCTATGTTACCGATGCGATCATGCCGGACGAAGCCATCGCGATGCTGCATCATCATGCCAAGACGAAAGGCGAGCGCGAACGGGAAATGCTGGCGCATGGCTATCCGGCCTATACGACCTCTGCAGGCTGGCTCGGCTACGACGACGACAAGATTCGCCGTCTCGCACGCGAAGGAGTCGCGCAGGGCTGGACGCACTTCAAGCAAAAGGTCGGCGCGAACCTCGAGGACGACATACGGCGAGCCCGCATCCTGCGGGAAGAGATCGGTGAAAGCCGCAAGCTGATGATGGATGCGAACCAGGTGTGGGAAGTGGATGAAGCGGTGGCCAACATGCGGCGCCTCGCTCAATTCGATCCGTGGTGGATCGAGGAACCCACGAGTCCCGATGACGTGCTTGGCCACGCGACGATCCGGCAGCGGATTCGACCGATCGGTGTCGCCACGGGCGAGCACTGCCATAACCGTGTGATGTTCAAGCAGTTGTTGCAGGCGCAGGCTATCGACTTCTGTCAGCTCGACAGCTGCCGCCTGGGTGGGCTGAACGAGGTGATCGTCGTCTTGCTGATGGCGGCGAAATACGGCGTGCCCGTTTGTCCGCATGCGGGCGGCGTCGGCTTATGCGAATACGTCCAGCACATCTCGCTCTTCGACTATATCTGCGTGTCGGCCTCTCTGGAAAACCGCGTACTCGAGTACGTGGACCATCTCCATGAGCATTTCGTCGATCCCGTCGTGATTCGCAACGGCCGTTATTTGCCACCGCAACGTCCGGGCTACAGCATCGAAATGCATGCGGCGTCGCTCGATCGCTATCGCTTTCCAGAGGGCCCGGTCTGGCAAGCTTGAAGCGGCACGCAGGTTCCGCGCCCTCGATCGACGTCGAGCACCCCTTCGGCCGTTCGGCCAGCTATCGGCCGCCGTCTTCGACGGCGAAAATCGAATCCCCCTCATCCTGAGCCGGACGGGACTGGACGCCGCGATCGGCCGCGACTCTCCACGAAGCAAAGCCAGGATGGTCAACGATGAAACGCAATTTTCGGGACGACGGTGGCCGATGGTACGTGAACCAAGAAAGAAGGGCGGCTTGGCGGACAGGCCGCTTCAAGGGTCGGGGCTGTGTCATGCCCAGTTGCAGTCCGTGCAATCATTGATTAAAATGCCATCAATGATTAACGGAGGCTGGGGTGGCAAGTATGACGATCCGCAACATCGACGAGCAACTCAAGAGCCGCTTGCGTGTTCAAGCGGCCCGGCATGGGCATTCAATGGAGGACGAAGCTCGCGACATCCTTCGTGCCGCACTATCGACAGAGGCCGAAGGCAGTCAAAACAATCTGATCGAATCTATCCGCCGTCGCATCACGCCGCTTGGCGGTGTCGACCTGGAATTGCCGGCTCGAGAGGCCATCCGGGATCGGCTGGATTTCGGCGCATGATCGTACTGGATACCAATGTTCTTTCCGAAACGCTGCGGTCCACGCCGAACTCGCGCGTGATGGAATGGTTTGCCGCTCAATGGCGTGCCGCGCTTTTTACGACCACGGTGACTCGGGCTGAGATTCTGTACGGCGTGGGCCGTATGCCCGACGGTTCGCGTAAGCAGGCGCTATCGTCCGCGATCAAGGCCATTTTCGAAGAGGACTTCGCCGGCAGGCTCCTCAATTTCGATAGCGACGCGGCTGACGTCTACGCGGAGATCGCCGTGTCGCGGACGAACGCCGGTCGGCCGATCAGCCAGTTCGACGCGATGATTGCCGCGGTGGCCCGATCGAGGGGCGCGACGCTTGCAACACGGAACGTGAAGGATTTCGTCGATTGCGGCATCCCGGTGATCGATCCATGGGCGGGCTGACCGGACGCATGTCGCCGCATGCTTCGGCGATTGAAGAACCCATTCGATGGCGCGCCATGACGCGCAAGATGTTGCGCGTCCCCGCTCGACTTTTTAAGAAAAACGAAACGATCGGCAATCGATAATCTCGGTTGCCAGTCGGGGCGATCGCTTGCTCGGACACGGAGTTTGGCAAACGCCGTTGCGACCTCGCATACGGCGAATGTACCCACCGCGGACGGGAGGATAGCGAGAGCATGGGTTTCCGAAAGCCTTCAACGCAGGCGCCGACGATCGACGCGGCTTCGGTCGGTGCCTTATCCGTGCTCTTCATCGGTTTGACGCTTACGCATACCGCACGGGCGCAGGAGCCGCAGCTCACGGACAACGGGAACGGCGGCCCGGTCGCCGCCGCCACCCTGCCGCCCGTGGAGGTGAGGGCCGAGAGCGGCGCACTCGCGCAGGAAGACGGACTCAATAACCCGTACCAGGTATCAGCGGTCAGCAAGACCGGTACGGCGCTCAAGGACTTGCCTGCGAGCGTGCAAGTGATTCCTCGTGCGTTGTTGAGCGAGCAGGGCGCGACGATGCTGCGGCAGGGCGTCGAAAACGCAAGCGGCGTGAATGTCGGCGGTCCGGACTCCAAGGGCTTTTTCGATCACTTCATGATCCGAGGACTGCAGGCGCAGGTCTACAACGATGGGTTCTCGGACGGAGACCAGGTCAACGGCGTCTCTCATTCTTTGAACGGAGTGAAGCGCATCGAGATTCTGGAGGGCCCCGGATCGGCGCTCTTCGGCAGCGGGCCGCCCGGCGGCACGATCAATATCGTTCACTACACGCCGTCGTCGACCTTTCATTTCGGTGGCGACATTCAATCGGGCTCGTTCGGCACGGTTTCGAGCAGTGCCTACGTAACGGGGCCGACGGGGGTTGCGGGTCTGAGCTATCGCGTGGACGCGACGGCATCGCGTTCCGACGGATTTCGCGACCTGTCGAGCTGGGACGAGGAGATCCGGCCAACGCTTCAGTGGAAGGCCGGCAACCACAAGGTCGAGTTTTCACTCGAAGCGCAACGCATTCGAGAAACGCCGGATTCGTACGGCCTCATCTATTTTCACGGCTCGCCGATCACGACGGTCCCGATCGATGCCAAGTATTCGACGCCGTTTGCCGCGGCTCGTGGCAGTTACATTCGCCCGACACTGACGGACGAGTGGAAGGTTGACGAATTTCTGACGATCAACAATCGCTTTTCCTATCTGCATCGCAGCCTGGACTTCTTCAGCAACGGAGACAGTGCGAGCACGAAAGTGGTCGGCGATGAGGTAACGAGAAGGCAACTGCGGCATCAAATCGACTCGGACAACACATTCGACTATCAATTGGAGCCGGTCTGGAAATTCGCGACGGGCAGCGTTGGCCATACGTTGCTGACCGGATTCGAGTATCAACATCAAATCATCGATACGGTTCGCGCGACGGCGGACCTGCCGAACATCGCGGACGTGTTTGCTCCGGTGCCGCGGGAGACGTCGCTGGCGGGCTTGACGTTCCAATGCGATGCCAGACACTCCTGCGACAACGACCGCCTGCTCGCGAACTTCTATAGCCTTTACGCGACGGATCAGATGGACGTGACGGACAAGCTGAAGATCCGAGCCGGCGTGCGCAAGGACTGGTGGGAAACCTCCCTCACGCCGAATATCACGGTACCCGGCCGGTTCGACTCGCAGGGGCAGGCGCTCGTAGCGGGCACGACCTACGCGCGCAACGATGCGCCGGTGAGCTGGAGCGTGGGGTTGCTTTATAAGCTGCTGCCGTGGATGTCGCCGTACTTTGGCGTATCGCAGAGCTATCTGGCGAACTTCAATTCGGAGAGCACGCAGAACGGCATCGGCGCGCCGGAATCCGCGCTGCAGTACGAGGCCGGCGTGAAGTTCTCGTTCTTCGACGGCCAGTATGTGCTCAATACCGCGCTGTTCGACGTCTCGCGCGACAACGTCGCCGCGCTATTGACGACCGGCGACGTCGAAAACGTCGTGTTCGACAGCCAGAGGACGAAGGGTGCCGAAGCCTCGCTCGATGCGAGCGTCACGGCGCAATGGCACGTGATTGCAAATTTCACGGCGCAGCATGCGGTCATCACGAGCAATCCGCAAGGCGTGAGTTCGGTCGGTAATCACCCGCAGGGCGTGCCCGCATACATGGCGAAGCTGTGGACCACGTATGAGTTTTCGATTGCCGGCGTTCCCGGGTTCCACGTCGGAGCGGGTATCGACTACATCAGCAAGACCTATAGCGACATCACGAACGTCAACTCGATCCCGTCCTATGTGATCGCGAATGCGGCTTTCGGATACCAGATGCGGCGCTGGGGCGTGGACGTCAATGTCCATAACCTGACGAACCGTCGATACTTCGTCGCGGCCAACAATGCTGGCGCCTATGTGGGCGAGCCGCTCAGCGCATTCGTCACTTTGCACGCCAATTTTTGACGGGCGCAAGAGAAAGCGCATTTCGACGGTGACGATGAACGATTGAGAAGACGCGGCAGGCAGGCTCGACGGCGCGAGCGCTGCCTGCCGATGGGTTGCCTCGGGGCCCCTCAGCTCCAACTATCGATCAATCGTCGTCCTTGACGCTGGCGACGACCTGATGCGCACCGCGGATCGCCGGGTACGGCTTCTCGCCCATCATTCCTTTCCAGAGCACCCGGTTGAATTGATCCGGCGGGACCTCGTCGGCATCGGAGAAGTCGAACTTCGCCGTCGCCTTGGCCCAATATGAGGCGTCGTGCTTCGGCTCGATGTCAGGCCCCGCCGCATACTTCACGTCTTGCGGCAACGAAGCCAGCGCCAGCCCCGTCGTTTTGAGCACCGTCGATGCAACGGCCGTGTAGTTCCATGTACCGGACGAGTGAACGTCGAATACGTCAGCCATCGGGCGCTGGAAAGCCGTGTTCAGGTTGATGTGCTGCGTGCCGAGGATGTCCTCGATCGTCCTCAGGGCGTTCACCTGGCTATACCGCGTGCCGACGACCTGGCCCTGCTTCACATAGGGGCCGACGACGTAGACCGGGCCGCGATGCGAGTCCACGTGATCGGGGCCGTCCTGCACGTCGTCTTCGGTGACGATGATCAGGGTGTTCGCAGCGTAGGGACTCTTGGCTACGGCCTCCACGAGCGACCCGACCGACAGATCGTCGTCCGCTTGCTGCGTCTCGGGCGTGTTCACGCCTGCGAGCGCCGTTCCAAAGGAGCCCATGTGATCGTGGCTAAGGCGGACCAGCGAGAGACTCGGCAGATTTCCGTTGGCGACGTACTGGTCGAACTCGCGTTTCCATTCCTGGTAGCGCCAGAGGTCCGGGTAGTTTTGATCGAAGCCGCGGAAATAGACGTCGGTGACCGGCGCCAGCTTCGGATCGAGCGGCGCGACTTGGACGATACCCGACGCGTACGGCGAGACGACGGGGGCGCTCTTCGTTCCAACGCTGCCGATGTTATTGACGAGGAACCCATAGTTGCGCACCGAGCCGCCGGCGGCGAGCACGGCGTCGAAGATATAACCCTGCTGCTCGCCGACCGGGGAATCGGAGGAAGCATGATTGCCGGTTCCCGTCAGCAGGTTGTCCGTGCCGCCGGGCAGGCTCGCCGACTGGGTGCTGTAGTTCGTCGTGCCCGCCGGTCCCGCCGCCGCATCGCGCTCGGCAACCGTCGCCCAGTTGACGGGCACGCTGCGATTCGCGCCTTCCGACTCGTACGACATCCCGCGGTTGACGGCAGCGTAGTTCAGTTGTTGCGAGAGCGTCTCGGTGTTGGTCACGCGGCCCTGCAACGCCCACGACCAGCCGTCCATGCTGCCGTCGCCCGGATTCATGAAGTTGTCGATCGTGACGAACTGGGACGCGAGGCGGTGAAAGTTCGGCGTGATGCTCGCGCCGAACTGCGCCAGCGCGGGATCGCCATGGGCACCATTGCCGAGATCGCCGAGGATCTGGTCGTAGGTGCGATTCTCCTTCACGATGTAAATCACGTGCTTGATATGGTCGCGTACGAAGTGCATCACCTCGCGATCGCGCGCGTTCGCTTCGGGGCGATAGAAGTTGTTGTTGGCGACCTGCTGCGTCAATTGCGCCAGGTCGCTCTCAGGCGGTACCGGGGCGCTGACGAGGGAGGCACGCTCGAGCTGGAACTGGTATTCGTTCGAAGCCCGTGCGGCGGCCGCGGCCGCGGCATTGCCGCCCGGATAGGTGATGCTTGTCATGTTGGCCGTGCTGCCCGACAGATGGTCGGGGTTCGGTCCGGTCACGCTCTTGCCGTTGACGACGTAGATCCAGCTGCCGTCCGCGCTGAAGGTGACATCGTGCGGCTCGAATGCTGTCGGGATCAGCCCGGCGACCCGATAGGCGCGGGGGCCGACGAGCGGAATGACGGCGATCGCATTGGTGCCGGCGTTGACGGCGTAGAGCGTGCGGCCGTCGCGTGAAAGCGTCACGGCGAATGTCGCGGCACCGGTGTTCGGGGCGTGCGGCAGGACATCGCCGGGAGCCCGTGCATCGATTTTTGCCCGGACGGTGTTGCTGTTCGTGTCGATGACGGCCACTTGGTCGGCGTTGTCTTGCGCCACGTAAAGCGTCGATTGCGATGCGTCCAGGGTCATACCGAGGGCATTGCCGTCCAGCTTGATACGCTTGACGAGACGGCCGTCCGACGCCGACGAGATATCGATCGCGACTACTTCGCGATCGCGGTCCGACGACACGTAAGCAACATTATTGCCCTTGATGACGACGGCGAACGGGAACGTTCCGCCGACGCCGCCGGGCGTGCCCTCGTTGCCGGGGAAGAAGGGGCGCAGGTCATGCTCGTAGCGCACCGTGCGCGTCGTCGTGTCGATCACACTGATCGAATCGTTGTAGTTGTTCGCGACGACGAGCGTCTTGCCGTCGGCCGAAATACCGAGGCCACCGGCATTAGGCTGTACGCCGAGACCCAGGCCCTTGCCGTTGTGACCGAGCGCGATGGTCCCGGAGGCGGTCCAGGTGCCGCCGTTCCTGACGTACGCATAGACGGCGTCGTCGCTGCCGCCCGTCGCATAGAGCGTGTTCCCGTCGGGAGAAAAGACGAGACCGACGTAGGCATTCGTCTGTTGAATGACCTGTGTGAGCACGGGGCGCTTTTTGTTGTTGCCCGAGACGTCGTAGAGAAAGAGGTATTGCGTCGAGTTCGCCTTGTCGACCGTGCCGTCGGGCTTATATAGCGAGTTCTGGCCCGCCGTGATGATCGCCAGGGTTTTGCCGTCCGGGCTCAGTTGCGAGCGCACGGCCTCTCCGGCGACGAAGTTGGGATAGCCGGGCAAGCGCGGGTTCAAGTATTGCTGGACGGCGCCGCGCATGAACGTCGGGGTGATGTACTGGCCGCTCGGCAACTGGGCCACGTCGATAGCGTCGGTGTCGGCTTGGGCATGAAATGCGAGGAGTACGGCGGACATGATCGTTCCGACACGGAGCACATGCTTGAAGTCGTAGTTCTTCATCGTGTTCCTTCCTCTACGGTGGGGGGCCGCATTATTAAGTCATCGCACGGTGTCAGTGCGATGACGAGGAAGGGGGGCGGTCGGCGCTCGGCTCGATCAATCGGCGGCGAAAACCTGCGGCGCGGGCCGCGGAGCAAATTCGAATCTCGTCCGCGGCCGTATGCGACAGAAGTTGCAGCGTTACCGCGAGGGGAGCTGCGCGAGCCTGCGTACAGTGTCGGCGCACGCGTGCGCGACTTCTTTGCCCTTGACGACAAAGTGGTCGCGGAAGAAGCCGATGTGCTCCTCGCCGTGATGGAAGTGGTGGGGCGTGAGCACGGCGGAGAAAACCGGTGTGCCGGTCTCGAGCTGTACTTGCATCAGGCCGGTGATGACGGCCTGCGCGACGAACTCGTGCCGGTATATGCCGCCATCGACGACGAGTCCGGCGGCGACGATCGCCGCGTATCGGCCGCTCGATGCGAGGCGCTTTGCATGCAATGGAATTTCGAAAGCCCCTGCGACTTCGTATTGCTCGATGTCTTCGGCCGAGTAACCATAGTTCGGCATTGACGCGAGGAACGATGCCTTGCATTGGTCGACGATATCGCGGTGCCAGCATGACTGGATGAATGCGATGCGCCCGCGCTTTTCATTGGCGGAGGAAATTGCTTTTGATTCGGTGAAAGTGGCGATATTCATGGATTTTCAGCCTGTCTGTGTGAACAGGGCGAAGGACGACCCGCAGCCTTCACGGCTCACGAAGGCTGAAGGAAGTCCTGTTCTCTTTCATCCGGACTATACCGTCGGCCCCGGAATCGCACCGAGTCTGCTGACCTCCGTCGCTGCAATGCTTTCATCGCATGCAAGACCGAGCGCTCGCGGGCTACGTCCCGAAAAGGACGATTACCGCCGGTGGGGAGTTGCACCCCGCCCCGAGAACATGTTCTTGACGAACGGTGCGTACGCTACCACGGATTGCGCGGCCTCGCTCGCTCGTGAGATCTGAGCGGTCGCTACCGTGCGTTCGTGCGAGCCCGCGAGCGGGCACAGTGATTGCGGACAGTTCTTTGTCAAACGGACCACGAAAGCGGTTGGCCCATCCAACGGGAAACCGCGTTGCGCATCGCGTCGCACGTCCGCGTCGAACAATCCATCAGCCAAGGGAGAAGGCTCATGACACGACGACTCATCGCGCTCTTTCTGCTCATCGGTACAGTCGCGCTAACGGCCTGTCACACAGTCTCGGGAGCCGGCGAGGACATTTCCAGGGGCGGCCACGCCATCACGAACTCGGCGCAAAAGCACGAATAGGCGGCTCTCCGGCGCCGCTTTGGGAAGTCCCGCCTTCGACGGTCGAGCCGCCGCGTCTCACGCTGCGGCTCGGGCTGCGGGCATGTCTTGCCGCGGAGTGCCAATGTTCTTGTAACGCGCACGCCCACTAGCATCGCGTTGATCAGAATCCTCTGCCGAGCGTATGCAGTAAGCAGCGCGGCGATTGTCGCGTATTCACTGCGTTGACGATGTCGGTGAGGAACCACGGCAAATTCAGCTTCGTGTCGGGATAGCTGGTGCCAACGGTGAGTCGCGGCGGTTTGGAGGTCGGCTCCGCTTGCGCGGCCGCATGGCGCGAATTCGCAGCGCATTCGTCCGTGCCAGTCCGATTCTGTTGAACCGATTGCTCGTTGACGTAGGACCAGGCTGGTGCGGATGCAACCGCGGTAGCGGCCAACACGGCGGTGACGAGTAGGGTCTTCATTTGATTTTTCTCCGGGACTTGGTTTTCGACCCATGAGCGGCTAGTGAGTTCAAGGTCGATCCTGATTCACTTCTTACACCGGGGATGCCCACGCTTCCTTCCTCCGCTGCGCAAGTCTCGACGCCGTGCAGTAGCCAATGAGTTGCCGCGAACCCTATAAGCGTGCAAGCGGCGACAGGCGCTGTGCAACGGTTTATACCAGAGCCACTTGCGTTATGCTGGCGCAATTATTCGCTACGCGATACAGGGATGTCGCCACGCACGATGAACTTCGTCTTCAGACCGCTTACCGTCGTCTGGCTCGTCGCAGCCCTCGCGCTTGCCGGCTGCGACGATCAAGAGGGCAAGCGCGCCATGGAAAAACTCAAAGCCTTCCTCAATGCCATCAAGCCCGATGCTCTTTTGCTGAGAGGGTTGAAACCGGGTGTCACCACGGAGGCGCAGATCCGTGATCAGATGGGAAAGCCCGAAACTGAGCGGACTTTCGCGGATGGTTCCAAGCGCTTCGAGTATCCGCGCGGTCCCCAGGGCGTGACGACCTACATGGTCGACATCGACCCGAACGGTACGCTCAGAAGCGTCACCCAGGTTCTCACCGCCGCGAACTTCGCGAGGATTCGCCCCGGCATGTCGCAGGACGAAGTACGTCAGTTGCTCGGCAAGCCGGGCGATGTCGCCGTCTATCGGCTCAAGCCGGAGACGGTATGGAGCTGGAGGTGGGAGGAGGGCCCGCCGACGGGTGAGGCGTTCTTCAACGTGCATTTCGACCAATCGGGCCACGTCTATACGACCTCTCGCTCGGACGTCATACGCGGCCACTAGCGATCACTCGAAGCATCACGGCCAAGGCGCGCCGCAATTCCCGCGAGGTACGCCTGGCGAGCGCCCGCAAGCGCGGCCCTTTTCGACGGCGCCTGCCTTAGGAGTAGACTGGTAGCGCCGGTCCCGGCCCGGCGCGTCGTGGAGCGCATTCGAACGACGGGAGAATCGAAGTGTCACTGAAACCGCGATACCTCTGTGTGCTCGGCCTTGTCGTTCTATCCGCCGCTACCGCACTCACGCCTCGGGTTGCCGGAGCCCAAGGCACTGATACGGGCGAGAGCGGCCTTTTTTCAGGACAAACGGCGACGCACACGACGGCGGCGGTCGTCAAGACCGACCCCGCAACGAACACGGTAACGCTGCGTGACGATAACGGCGCGGTGACCGATGTAGTGGTCGACAGGGCGGTCGGCGACGTCAAAAAACTGAGGATTGGCGATCGCGTCGACATCACCTACAAGCGCGCTCTCGTGCTAAGCGCGGAAAAGACCGGCTCCGGTTCGATACGCGAGCGCCTCGATACCCAGACGATCACCCCGGCGCCGGGAGGGTCCATGACCTCCACGCATCGCGTCCAGGCTGTCGCCACCGTGCTCGCCGTCGACCGGGCGAATCGCAAACTGACCTTGCGCGGCCCGACGGGCACCATGACGCTGCAGGCCACGGACGATCGTTTCCTCAAGGGACTGAAAGTCGGAGACAACATCCGCGTGGACTATCTCGAAGCGACGGCGTTGCAGGTCATGCGCGACGGCATTCCCGTGCAGTAGCCGCCGCTGCACCGCAGCACCGCCAGGGCGAGGCCAGACTCGCCGTCCCCACATCGGGTTTTGCTCTATGCAAGCGGCGCTTCTCATTGCCGTTAAAGCACACGCACGAGTGGGTTCTGTGCGAAGCGAACGGCTGTGGCCATCGGCGTACGCGGTGACTTGGGAGGCGTCCGAATGCAAAGACTCAGTTTCAAGCAAAAGCTCTGGTTGCCATTGATCGTCAGCATGATGGCGCTGCTGATCGTCTCCTTATGGGCGGCCGTTTTGCTGCGGGGCACGCGCATCGACGAGCGCAAGAACGATCTCATCAACGTCGGCCACGTGGGTCTGGCGATCGTTCAGGAGTATGCCGCACTGGCGAAGAGCGGCGCCCTCTCGGAAGAGCAGGCGCGCAAAGAGGCGCTTGCGCGCCTGCGCGACGTGCGCTATGGCGAGGACGGCTACTTTCTCGTCATCGATTCGACGCCACGCATGATCATGCATCCGATGAAGCCGGCGAGCGAAGGCAAGGAGCTCGCGAGCGTGGCCGATGCCGACGGCAGGCATCACTACGTTGCCTTCGCCCGCGCGGCGCAGTCGCCCGAAGGCGGTTTCGTCGACTATGTGTTTCCGCGCCCGCATACGACGGAGGCCGTGCCCAAACTCGGCTACGTCGTCCGCTACGCGCCATGGGATTGGATCATCGCCACCGGTGCCTACGTCGACGACATCGACAACGCGTTCGTGCATTCGCTCTATTTGGCGTGCGGCCTCCTGATCGTGCTCGCATGCGCGCTAGCGGCGCTCGTCGCCGCCGTCAATCGCAGCATCGTCCGGACGATCGGGGGCGACCCTCGCGTCGCCGCGCGCATCGCCGATGGCATCGCGGGCGGCGATCTCGCGATCGCGATCGACGCGCGGAATGCGCATGCTCAAAGCCTGCTACGAGCGATCGGACACATGCGCGAAGCGCTGACCGCGATGATCGCGCGGATCAAGCATGCGTCCGACAATGTCGCGCAGACCTCCGACGAGATTGCGAGCGGCAATGCCGATCTCTCCGCGCGCACGACCGAGCAGGCCACTTCGCTCCAGCAAACGGCGGCGAGCATGACGCAGATCACGGAACAAGTGCGTCAGGCATCCGACCACGCGCGCGCGGCGAACGATCTTGCCAAGCGCGCCGTGACGATTACCGATCGCGGCGGCGCGGCGGCCGCGGCGGCGGTCACGACGATGCGCGACATCTCGAGCGAGTCGCAGAAGATGGTCGAGATCATCTCGGTCATCGAGGGCATTGCCTTCCAGACCAACATTCTGGCGCTCAACGCGGCGGTCGAGGCTGCGCGCGCGGGCGAGGAGGGGCGCGGCTTCGCCGTCGTGGCCGGCGAAGTGCGCTCGCTCGCCCAGCGCAGCGCCGCGGCCGCGAAGGAGATCCGCGGCCTGATCCAGCGTGCGGTGTCGCGCGTCGGCGAGGGCGCGGGGCTCGTCGAGCAAACCGGCGCGACCATCGACGAAGCGCGCGGCGCCATCGCCCAAGTGATGCGGATCGTCGAGGAGATCGCGAGCGCCGCCGCCGAGCAGACCACCGGCATCGAGGCGGTGAACGCGTCGGTTTCGGAAATGGACGACATGACGCGGCAAAATGCGACGCTCGTTCAGCGTGCGGCTGCGGCGGTCGAGGCGCTCGAGCACGAGGCTCGGCAACTGCAGACGGCGATCGCCGTCTTCCATATCGGCTAGCCGGCGACGGCCGCGGGGGCGAGCCAGTGGACGCTGGCTCGCCGCGGGTATATAAAAACCGGACGGACCCGCGCGCTGGCCTCCCACACGAGGCGCGCCCCGAACGAAGAGGAACGATGCCATGACGTCCGATCCGTCGAAAAAGCCCGCTGAAGACGAGTCGTCGAGAAATCTGGAGCATCTCGACGCCGCGCTCAGTCACGTCCACACCTCGCTCACCACGGGCAGCATCGCCGTGGGTGCGGCCAAAGCGATCGTCTATAGCCTGATCGAGACACTCGGCGCGCTCGTCGGCGATCCCGACTTGCCCGAGCACAGCCGTTCCGGCTACGAAGGGCTGCTCGAAAAAGCCCGCGAGATGCGCGTACGAATCGGAAAATGACGGCGGCCGCGGGGGGCGACCGGCGGGCCTGCTAAAATGCCGGCGCCGCCATGTAGTGGATTTCAGGATGAAATTGCTCGATGCCCTGGTCGAACAACGCATTGCCGCCGCCGCCGCGCGCGGCGAGTTCGACGATTTGCCCGGCGCCGGCGCGCCACAGGATCTGGATGACGATCTGCTCGTCCCTGAAGAAGTGCGCGTCGCGAACCGTATTCTGAAAAACGCGGGATTCGTTCCCCCCGCGGTCGAGCAATTGCGCTCGCTGCGGCATTTGCATGACGAATTGCGGGCCGCGGGCGATCGGGCCGCGCGCTGCCGCTTGCAGGCAAAGATGCTGGCGCTCGACATGGCGCTCGAGTCGCTGCGCGGTGAACCGACCATCGTACCGCGCGAGTATTGCCGGCGGATTGCCGAGCGGCTGTCGGAGCGCGTGCTGGAGGAAGGCGCCGCGGCGATCGAGGCCTGGCCTGCCGCGTCGGCCGACGGCGCGGGGTGTTCGTGAGCGCATTGTCCGAGTCGACCGCGACCGGCGACGCCCAGACCGCCGCGGGCTCAGCCCCGGCGGCGGGTGCCGCGCACGCCGGCGCGACCGACGGCGCCCCGATTAGCGAGCGCGACAGCCGCTTCATGAGGCTGGCCTTGTCAGCGGCCGAATCGGCCCGCGCGGCCGGCGAGGTGCCGGTCGGGGCGGTGCTCGTGCGCGGGGACGATGTGATCGCGTCGGGGTTCAACCATCCGATCGGCGCTCACGATCCATCGGCGCACGCCGAGATGGTCGCGCTGCGCGCCGCCGCCCAATCACTCTCGAACTACCGCATGCCGGGCTGCGAGCTCTATGTGACACTCGAGCCGTGTCTCATGTGCGCGGGCGCGATCATGCATGCGCGCATCGCACGGGTCGTGTTCGGCGCGCACGATCCGAAGACGGGCGCGTGCGGTAGCGTCGTCGATGCGTTCGCGGATCCTCGGCTCAATCACCATACGCGCGTCGAGGGCGGCGTGCTCGCGAGCGAGTGCGGCAATGCGCTGAAGTCTTTTTTCTCGCAGCGGCGGCAGGCGATTCGCGCCGCGCGTCGCGAGAGCGCGGCGGAATAACGGGCGCGACGATCCGATGACGCAGTCCCGAACCATCGAACTCATTGCTCCGTCCGGCTATCCGCCCGATCCGGCGGCGATCGAGCGTGCCGTCGCGCGGCTGCGCGAGGCGGGGCACACGGTGCGAGGCGTCGAAGCGGCTGCCAGGCGCTACCAGCGCTTCGGCGGCACCGACGCCGAGCGCGCCGGCGATCTCAATGGGCTCGCCGATCCGTCTCGCCCGTTGCCCGACGTCGCACTGGCCGTGCGCGGCGGCTACGGTGCCGTGCGCATCCTCCCCGCGCTCGATTACGACGGGCTTGCGCGCCGCCTCGCGGACCAGCCCGTCGCGCTCGTGGGTCATAGCGATTTCACCGCGATCCAGCTCGCCCTGCTCGCGCGATGCGGACTGACGACGTTCGGCGGTCCGATGCTCGGCATGCATTTCGGGGCGGAGACGCCGAGTGCGTTCACGATGGACCATTTCTGGCAAGCGTTGACGGCGCCCTCGTTCACGCTCGAAGTCGAGGCCGCGCAGACGGGGCCGATCGAAGCGCGCGGCACCCTGTGGGGCGGCAATCTCTCGACGATCGTGTCGCTGGTGGGCACGCCTTACATGCCGCATGTCGACGGCGGCATTTTGTTCCTCGAAGACGTCAACGAGCAGCCGTTCCGTATCGAGCGAATGATTTACCAACTGCACTTGGCTGGCGTGCTCGCGCGTCAGCGGGCGATCGTGCTCGGCGAGTTCTCGGGGATCAAGGCTTACGACTACGACAACGGTTACGGCCTGGCGGCGGTCGTCGAGCAGATTCGCTCGGTGACCGGCATCCCTGTCGTCGTCGGCTTGCCGTTCGGCCATATCGACGACATCGTCACGCTGCCTGTCGGCGCGAAGGCGCATCTGATCGTGCACGAGCGCGGCTTTCGCTTGACCCTCTCGGGGCATCCCCACTTGCGGTAGGACCGGCATCGCCGCCCCGCGAGACGCGCAAAACGGACATACTTTCCCGCTGACGCGCACTATCCGGTTCGGCATATGGGCGGTGCGGGGCGTTTTCGCTACACTGGGCCGTCCTTGACGATTGCCTCCGAGCGAGGCCGCCGAATCATGCCATTCGATCCCTCCTATCCGCGCGACTTGATTGGTTACGGCCGCCATCCCGTGCAGGCGGACTGGCCGGGCGGTGCGCGCGTGGCGGTCCAATTCGTCCTCAATTACGAAGAAGGCGGGGAAAACTGCGTGCTCCACGGGGACGCGGCTTCGGAGCAGTTCCTTTCCGAGATTGTCGGCGCGGCCGCTTATCCGGCGCGTCACATGAGCATGGAGTCGATCTACGAGTACGGCTCGCGCGCGGGCGTCTGGCGCATTTTGCGCGAGTTCGAGAAGCGTGGCCTGCCATTGACCGTGTTCGGCGTCGGCATGGCCATCGAGCGCCATCCCGAGGTCGCGGGCGCGTTCGTCGAGCTCGGTCATGAGATCGCGTGCCATGGCTGGCGGTGGATCCACTACCAGGACATGACGCCGGATCGGGAGGCCGAGCATATGAGGCTCGGCATGGAGGCGATCGAGCGCGTGACGGGCGTGCGGCCGCTCGGCTGGTATACCGGTCGCGACAGTCCCAACACGCGCCGGCTCGTGGCGGAATATGGCGGATTCCTCTACGACTCCGATTGCTATGGCGACGATCTGCCGTTTTGGACCGAAGTCGAAGTGACGGGTGGCGAAAAGCGGCCGCATCTGATAGTGCCGTACACGCTCGATACGAACGACATGCGATTCGCAACTGCGCAGGGCTTCAACACGGGCGAGCATTTCTTCATCTATCTGCGGGATGCCTTCGACGTCCTCTATGAAGAGGGGGAAGAGGCACCGAAGATGCTCTCGATCGGCATGCATTGCCGCTTGCTCGGAAGACCCGGGCGCTTTCACGGACTGCAGCGGTTTCTCGATCACATCGAGAAACGCGATCGCGTGTGGGTGACGCGGCGCATCGATATCGCGCGCCACTGGCGGGCACGCCATCCGTTTGAGGCGCGGGCCTGAGCGAGTGCGAGTCTCATGAGATACACGCTAGATCAACTGAACGCGATGCCCGAGGACGCATTCGTCGATGCGCTGTCCGGCATCTTCGAGCATTCGCCATGGGTTCCGCGTGAGGCCGCCCGCGAGCGGCCTTTCGCGAGCGTCGACGCGCTTTATGACGCGATGGTGAGCGTCGTCGCTCACGCCGGGAGCACGCGGCAGCTCGCCCTCATCAATGCGCACCCCGAACTCGCCGGCAAAGCGGCCGTGCGCGGCGAACTGACGGCGGAGTCGACGCGCGAGCAAAGCAGTGCGGGCCTCTCGCAATGCACGCAGGCCGAATTCGACACACTGCAGCGGCTCAACCGCGAGTACCGCGATAAATTCGGTTTCCCGTTCATCCTTGCCGTGCGCGGCTACGATCGTGCGGGCATCCTCGCCAACTTCGAGGCGCGGGTGGGCAATGAGCGGGACGAGGAAATGCGTATGAGCCTCGAGCAGATCTATCGGATCGCGCGCTTTCGCGTCGACGATTTGATCGCGGCATGACGATTCGAACAAAGCAAGGACGACAGCAATGGCTCTTCTGATTTCCGATCCCGATGCGCCCGACTTCACGCGGCGTTACGCGAACCTGGCGGACCCCCGGCTCGGCGCCGAAGCGCTCGAAGCAAGCGACGAGTTCTTCGCGCCGAAGGAGCGCATGCTCAATCCGGAGCCGGCCGTCTTCATCCCTGGCAAGTACGACGATCACGGCAAATGGATGGACGGCTGGGAGACGCGCCGCAAACGCACGACGGGCTACGATTGGTGCATCGTCAAGCTTGCCCGCGCGGGCGTGATCAAAGGGCTCGACATCGACACGAGTCATTTCACCGGCAACTTTCCGCCCGCGGCTTCGATCGAAGCTGCCCACGTGCCAGCGGGGGCGACTGCCGACGCGGCGACGCAATGGACCGAGATCGTGGCGTCGACGACTTTGCAAGGCAACAGCCACCATTACGTCGAAGTGCGTGACCCAGCGAGCTATACGCACATTCGCCTCAACCTCTATCCCGATGGCGGCGTGGCCCGGCTTCGCGTCTACGGGCAACCTCGGCTCGACTGGGGGCAGGCGAGCCGGGCCGATCTCATCGATCTCGCGGCGATGGAAAACGGCGCGCACATCGTCGCGGCCAACAATCAACATTTCGGCGCGGCATCGAATCTGCTGATGCCCGGGCGTGGCGTCGACATGGGCGACGGCTGGGAAACGCGCCGCCGCCGCGAGCCCGGCAACGACTGGGCGATCATTGCGCTCGCGCGGCCGGGGACGATCAGGAAGGTCGAAGTGGACACCGCGCACTTCAAGGGCAACTATCCCGATCGTTGCTCGCTGCAGGCCGCCTGCGTATCAGGCGGCACCGACAGCTCGCTCGTCACGCAGGCCATGTTCTGGCCTGAGCTGCTCGGCGAGCAGAAGCTCACAATGGACGCGCAACATGTCTTCGAACGTGAGATCGTGTCGCTTGGGCCCGTGACGCACGTGCGCTTCAACATCATTCCCGACGGCGGCGTATCGCGCTTGCGGCTGTGGGGATTCGTCGATTGAGGAAAGGGGATACGCCGTGATGAGGACGCTTTCAATCGAACCGCTGACGCGCGAGTCGTTCGCGCCGTTCGGCGACGTGATCGAACTCGAGGGCGCGCGACACTTCCCGATCAACGAGGGCACCACGACGCGCTTTCATGATCTCGCGCGCGTCGACGTGACGGACGCCGGCGGACGCCCGCTGCTGAACCTGTTCCGGGGCGAGCCGCGAGCCTTGCCATTCGAAGTATCGATGCTGGAGCGCCATCCGCTCGGCAGCCAGGCCTTTGTGCCACTTTCCGATCGACCTTACCTCATCGTCGTTGCGCCCCTGGGGCCGCTGACGCCTGCGGTGATTCGGGCTTTCGTGACGCGGGGCTGGCAGGGCGTCAATTACAAAAAAGGGGTGTGGCACCATCCGCTGATCGCCCTCGAGGCGGTCAGCGATTTCGTCGTCATCGACCGAGGCGGCGAAGGCCACAATTGCGACGAGGAGCGGCTGCCCGAGTCGCTTTGGCTGACCGAGGACGCGTGGCGGGCAGCAACGGCGGGATAGCGCCGCATCGTGTAGATCTGACCGACCGAACCGTCTCCCATTCCGTCTCAAGCGGCGCCTCGACTGGCGCCGGTCGTGTTGGCGACAGCCATTGTAGGAAACCCCTGACAAGCGCGCCGCCACGTATTACGCGAGGTTCAGCGCGCGCTGATTTCGTACGGCCACCCCTTGACCGATACTTTCGTCAAGCCAAACGGTTCTTCTCATCGAACCCGCTAGCGAAAGCCGACGATCCAAGGAGATTTCCAAATGAGCCGCATCGCGAAAGACCTGATCGAACTCAAGCGCCTGAGCGAGGGCGGAGCTGGAGCTCTGACGCAACACCTGCTGCGCGAAATCGCGGCAAGCCTCATCGCGTTTGGCGTCGCGGATTGGCGTAAGGGCCATTGAGCTGGTCGGGCGCGCAAACGTTTGCGCATTCAAGCCGAGGCCCCGAAAGAGCCGTCGAAGAAAAAAGGAGGGTAAAAATGAGCTGCGACATCCATCAATCGATTCAAGAAATCAACCGGTCGTATCTTGCTCTCGTGCAGCGCATACTGCGAGACGATCGCGCCGAAGGCATGGCCACGCTGGGTCTGTCGGCGCCGCTCGCGGAGTTGCTCGTGGAGCTTTCGGAAGATCAGACGCAAAAGCTGGCGGCGCGCGACCAATTGATTTGCCTTTTTCGCTTTACCGATCGCGCGGTGCTCGGCGGCTTGGCGGATCGCGGACGGCAGCTGGCGAAGACCGCTGCTTGATACGGCGACGTCCGACACAAAGGCGCACGTCTTGGTCCTCGCAACGCGGTTCCGTCGAGGCAGACACGCAGCGGCAAATTACCGCACCATTTTCCACACCAAGCGATGAGCGATGGCCCGGCCACTCTGGTCAGGGCGTTTCACATCGATACTTTCACGCTCAGCGCTGAGCGCCCGACTCGAACCAGGCGGCGATTTTCAAACGTTCGTCCTCGGTCATATTCGTCACGTTGCCGAGCGGCATGGCCTTCAATTGAACGGCCTGTTGATAGATGCGCTGGGCATTGCGCGCGATCTCATCGGGTGTATCGAACATGACGCCGGCCGGGGCGCTGCCCATCAACGTCGGATGCGCCGAGTGGCAGGCAACGCAGCGTTGCTGCAGCACCGGTGCGATCTCGGCGATCCGAAGTTGTGGCGCGTTGACGGCTTCCGCTTGCGGTGCGATCGGCCGCGGCAGCGTGAACGCGAGCGCGGCGGCGAGCAACGCCGCGCCGGCGGCCGGAAGATACCAGAGCACCTGCCCCCGATGGCGCATGACGAAGAACTGCCGGATCAACGCGCCCGCCAGCATGATGATCGCGAGAACCGCCCAGTTGTGCGGGTGCGTGTACGTGATCGCGTAGTGATTCGAGAGCATCGCGAAAACGACGGGCAGCGTGAAGTAGGTGTTGTGCACCGAGCGCTGCTTGCCGCGCTTCCCGTAGATCGGATCGGGCGCTTCTCCCTTCAGCATTGCGTCGACCATCTTTCGCTGGCCGGGAATGATCACGAAGAACACGTTGGCCGACATGATCGTCGCCAGCATCGCGCCGACGATGAGGTACGCCGCGCGGCCCGCGAAGACATGGCAGGCGAGCCAGGCCGCCGCGAGCACATAAAGCCCGATGCAGACACCGAGCAGTTTGTCTCTCGCGCCGAGCAGGCGGCAAAGCGAGTCATAGACGATCCAACCCGCCGCGAGGAAACCGAGCGCCGCCGAGATGGCGACGACAGGGCCCATGTCGAGCACGTTCTTGTCGATCAGATAGGTGCCGGGCGAGAAAAGATAAACGACGGTAAATAGCGCGAAACCGGACATCCAGGTCGTGTAGGACGGCCACTTCGACCAGTGCAGGTCCTCGGGCATCTCCGGCGGCGCCACCATGTACTTCTGCATGTTGTAGAAACCGCCGCCGTGAACGTGCCAGAGTTCGCCGAATACGCCGCGCGAGACGAGGGCCGGGTCTTTCGGCTTTTTGAGACTGTTGTCGAGCGCGACGAAATAGAACGATTCGCCGATCCAGGCGATCGCCACCACCACATGTAGCCAGCGAAGCGCAAGGTTCAGCCAATCGGTGATGAAGCCTTCCATGAATTCTCCCTCAGGACACTAACCGCCGATATCGGCGTTCAGCTGCCGCGATAGGTGCTGTACGCCCACGGAGAGACGAGCAGCGGGACGTGGTAATGCGCTTTCGGGTCGGCCACACCGAAACGCAGTACGACGCGATCGATGAACCTCGGCGCCGGCAGCGCCACGCCGGCTGCGGCAAAGTAGTCGCCGGCATGAAACACGAGCTCGTATTCGCCCGTCTTGAAGGCGGAGCCTTCGAGAAGTGGGGCGTCGCAACGGCCATCGCTGTTCGTGACGACAGTCGCGAGCCTCCGGCGCGCATCCCCGTCGAGCGAAAAAAGTTCCACGCGGATGCCCGCTCCGGGGCGGCCGTGGGCGGTGTCCAGCACGTGTGTAGTGAGCTTTCCCATGCGAAGGGGATCCTGGTCGCCAAGTTTTCGGGTATGACGGCGCCTGAAGTCGTTCGCGGCAAGCGCCGTAGAGGCATTCTAAGAAGTCCCGGCGCGGTGCGCGCGAGCGATAGGAAAGATAAGCCCGCGCGCATGAGGGATCCAATATATGGCGGCCCTGAAGGCGAGTATCGGCCGCGCAGTATTGCCAGAGCGATTTTGGCCCTCGATCGTTGCATTGACGCCGCGGCGTGCGATTCGAATGCCGAGCGACGCGGGAAATGCGGGAATGCAGGCGGCGCCGAAAGCGCCGCCTTGTCGTGGACAGCTGAGTCAGATTGCGTGCTCGACGAGCGCGCGCGTGGCTTCGGCGACGAGCCCGCGCAGCCAGCGCACTTCGTCCGAATAGTGGCAGCGCTCATGCCAGAGCTGGTAGTACTGCATCGGCGGAAAGTCGAGCGGCGCCGGCAGAACCGTCAGCGGAAGAAGCTTCGCGTAGTGATCCGCGAAGAGACGCGTGGTCGTGAAGATCAGATCCGATTTGACGAGCACGTACGGCGCGAGGTTGAAGTACGGCAACGTGACGACGACGTGACGCTTGAGCCGCTCGCGGGCGAGATGGACATCGATCGCGCCGCGCTGGCCGACGGAGTACGGAGTTGGCGCAAGGTGCGGCGCATTCAGATACTGATCGAGCGTCAGGCTGCCGCGCTTCGCGAACGGATGCGCATTGCTCATCACGCAGACGATTTCGTCCGTGAAGAGGTTCGACAGATGAAGCTGCTCGGGCGGCTCGGGCCAGTTTCCGACTACGATATCGAGCTTGCCTTCTTCGAGCGCAAGCTCGTAGTCGAACGCGGGACCGAGCGAATGGAATTCGAGGGTGGCGTTCGGCGCGGCCTGGCGAAAGCGCTCGACGACCGTCGGCACGAACAGCACGTTGAGGTAGTCGGGGCAGCCGATCCGATAACAGCGGATCGACGTGGCGGGATCGAAGTTGTGCTGCTGAAAGCGGATGCGCTCGATCTCGCGCAGCGCGTTCTGCGTGGGCTCGAGCAGGCGCAAACCGTACTCGGTCGGTACCATCCCGGACTTTCCGCGCACGAGCAACGGATCGCCGGTGATGTCGCGCAGCCGCCTCAACGCAGCGCTGATCGCCGGCTGCGATTGGTTGAGCTTGACGGCCGCACGCGTCACGCTGCGCTCCATCAGCAACGTATGGAGGACGCGCAGCAGGTAGGTGTCGATCGCCTCGCGTTGCTGACTCATGACCTCTCCATTTATATTCCCAGGCTGATCGGCCAGGGATGCGGATATCAGGCTTTTAATATGTGCATTAATTGGCGTCAAGCGAGACGTACTCGAATGACGCGAGAACGGGACACCACGGCGAGCCGGATTTTGTCGGCTCGACGGTGCAGGGTGATTTAGGTATCGTCGGACCACAAGCCGGGACGATTTCGGCTGACTGACTTCATGAACGACATTTCCGACCATTCATTTTCGCAGCGCGACCAAGGCGCACCGCGAGCCCCGGCTCCGCGGCTCGAGCTTTCACGCATCTGCAAGCAGTATCCGGGCGTGCGTGCGAACGACGACGTGAGCCTCGTGGTCGCGCCCGGGGAGATTCATGCCGTGCTCGGCGAAAACGGCGCCGGCAAGAGCACGCTGATGAAGATCGTCTACGGTGCCGTGCGGCCCGATTCCGGCGAGATTCGCTGGGAAGGCCAGCCGGTCGAAATCGCGAGTCCCGCGGCGGCGCGCAAACTCGGCATCGGCATGGTGTTTCAGCATTTCTCGCTGTTTGAGACGCTGACCGTTGCCGAGAACATCGCGCTCGCGCTCGACGAGCCGTTCGACCTGGCCGCGCTCGGCAAGCGCATCAGCGAGGTGTCGGGCGAGTACGGCCTCGACGTCGATCCGGCGCGGCACGTGCACAGCCTCGCCGTCGGCGAGCGGCAACGTGTCGAGATCGTGCGCTGCCTGCTGCAGGATCCGCGCCTCTTGATCATGGACGAGCCCACGTCGGTGTTGACGCCACAGGCCGTGCGCAAGCTCTTCGAGACGCTCAAGCGTCTTGCGGCGCAAGGCTGCAGCCTCCTTTACATCAGCCACAAGCTCGATGAAATCCAGGAGCTTTGCGATACGGCCACCGTCATGCGCGGCGGCCGCGTGACAGGCCGCGTGAAGCCCGGTGAGGAAACGCATGCATCGCTCGCGCAGCTGATGGTGGGCCACTCGCTGCCCGATTACACGCGCCGAGCGCATACGCCCGGCGACGTGCTGCTCGCGGTCCGGCACTTGTCCGTCCCGAGCGACGACCCGTTCGGAACCACGCTCGAGGATGTCTCGTTCGACGTCCATGCGGGCGAAATTTTCGGCATTGCCGGCGTATCGGGCAACGGGCAGGCCGAGCTCTTGGCAGCGCTCTCGGGCGAACGGCTCGCCGCCGGCGTCGCGCCCGATGCCGTCTCGATTTGCGGCAAGCCGGCCGCGCGCTTGTCGCCGGCGGCGAGGCGCCGGCTCGGGTTCGCATTCGTGCCCGAAGAGCGGCTCGGACGAGGCGCAGTGCCGTCGATGTCGCTGGCCGAGAACGCGCTGCTGACCGCACACCGCAAGCCTGGTATGGTGCGCCACGGCTGGGTCGGGGCGCGGGCGGTGCGTGCGTTCGCCGAGCGCTGCATCGAGACGTTCGACGTGCGGTGCAGCGGCCAGCAGGCGCCGGCCAGATCGCTGTCGGGCGGGAACCTGCAGAAGTACATCGTGGGCCGCGAAATTCTTCAAGAACCGAAGGTGCTCGTCGTTGCCCAGCCGACCTGGGGCGTCGACGTGGGCGCGGCCGCGTTCATTCGCCAGCAATTGCTCGACCTGTCGGCCAAGGGGGTAGCCGTGCTCGTCATCTCCGAGGAACTCGAAGAGCTGTTCGATATCTGCGATCGCATTGCGGTCGTAGCGCGCGGACGGTTGTCGCCCGCGCGCAAGACGAGCGAGACGAACGCCGAGGAGATCGGCCGCTGGATGGCGGGGCTCTTCGGCGACCGCGGCGCGGTACCGCCGGCGCCCGAACCCGTGCACGCGTGAGGGCGGCAGCAGGACCGACCGAAAAGCGACCACAACCCCAATCGACACCGGACATGCATTTTCCCTATCGACTCGAGGCCCGTACGACGCCCTCCCGCACGATGCAATTCGCTGTGCCGCTGATTGCGGCGGCGCTCACGCTCATCATCGGCTTTTTGATCTTCGGGCTCGTGGGGCGCGATCCGGCGGACGCCATGCGCGCGTTCTTCATCGATCCGCTCTCGAGCGTGAACGGGTGGTCCGAGCTGCTGCTGAAGGCCTCGCCGCTTTGCCTGATCGCGCTCGGACTCGCGATCAGCTATCGCGCCAATGTCTGGAACATCGGCGCGGAAGGACAAATGCTCGTGGGCGGCATCGCGGCCAGCGCCGTCGCCATTCATTTCGATCAGGCGAGCGGCTGGTGGATCCTGCCTTCGATGATGGCGGCGGGTATCGCGGGCGGCGTCGTCTGGGCCTCGATCCCGGCCTTTCTCAAGAGCCGCTTCAACACGAACGAGATTCTGACGAGCCTGATGCTGACCTACGTCGCGACGCAGCTCTTGATCTATCTCGTGAGCGGTCCGATGCGCGATCCACAGGGGATGAACTTCCCGATCTCGGAGATGTTCAGCGGCGATGCCCTTTATCCGACGTTCGGCGGAGACTGGCATTGGAAGTTCATGCGGGGCACGCGGCTCAATGCCTCGATCTTCATCACGCTTGCCGCGGTGCCGCTCGTATGGCTCTTCAGCGCCAAGAGCTTTGCCGGCTTTCGCATGAACGTCGGCGGCCTCGCGCCGCTTGCCGCGCGTTACGCCGGGTTTTCCGACAAGCGGACGATCTGGACGTCGCTGATCGTGAGCGGCGCGCTTGCGGGGCTCGCCGGCATGGGCGAAATAGCGGGGCCGATCGGCCAGTTGCAGGCGACATGGTCCCCGGGATACGGCTTTACGGCCATCATCGTCGTCTTTGTCGGGCGCCTGCATCCTGTCGGCATCGTGCTCGCCAGCTTGCTGATGGCGTTGCTTTATCTCGGCGGCGAAGCCGTGCAGACGTCGTTGCAGTTGCCGCAAGCGCTCTCCGGGGTCTTTCAGGGCCTGCTGCTCTTTTGCCTGCTAGGCGCCGATCTCTTCGTGAACTACCGCGTGCGGCGCGTAGTGCTCGCCGCATAAAGACATCCGATGAACATCGAACAACTCAGCGCGCTCGCCTCGAGCGCAGTCGTCGCCGCGATTCCGCTCATGTTCGCGGGGCTCGGCGAGCTCGTCACGGAAAAATCCGGCGTGCTCAATCTCGGCGTGGAAGGCATGATGCTGATGGGCGCCGTGAGCGGGTATGCGGTCACCGTCGCAACGGGCAGCCCCTGGCTCGGTATCGCCGCCGCCGTCGCGGCCGGTATCGCGATGGCGCTGCTTTTCGGTTTTCTCACGTTGACGATGCTCGCGAACCAGGTGGCCACCGGTCTATCGCTGACGATCTTCGGCATCGGCCTGTCGGCCTATGTCGGCAAGCCGTATACATCGGCATCCGTCGGCACGACAATCGGCGCCTGGGCGATTCCGGGTCTCTCGCGGATCCCCGTGCTCGGACCGGCGTTGTTCACGTTGACGCCGCTTGGTTATCTGGCCTGCCTGATGTTCGGCATCGTCGGCTGGTTCCTTTATCGCACGCGCGCGGGGCTCGTTCTGCGTTCGGTCGGCGAATCGCCAGAAGTCGCGCACGCGGTCGGCTTTTCGGTCGTCGGCGTGCGCTACGGTGCGACGCTGTTCGGCGGCGGCATGGCCGGTCTCGCGGGCGGCTACTACTCGGTTGCCTACTTGCAGCTTTGGCAGGAGCAGCTGACGTCCGGGCGAGGCTGGATCGCACTGGCGCTCGTCGTGTTCGCGACGTGGCGGCCGGGGCGCCTTCTGCTCGGCGCGCTGCTCTTCGGCGCCGTGACAGGGCTGCAATTCTACGCGCAAGGCGCGGGCGTACCGGTGCCGACTCAGTTTCTCGCGATGTTGCCCTATCTGGCCACGATCGTCGTGCTCGCCGCGATCTCGCGCAATCCCAACGCCATCAAGCTCAACGCGCCCGCGTCGCTCGGCAAGCCGTTCTTCGCCGCGCTCTGAGCATGGCACGAGATGCGGTGCGGCGGCCGGTCCGCCGTGCCTTCGATCGATGACACGAAGCAACGCCGCTCTTCGCCGATAGTTACCGTCAAACCCACTCCATTGGAGAAGCTTAATGAAAAGAAAAATCTCGACCACATGGGCCGGAACTGCCGCGCTCGCGCTCGCTTTGGCCTTTGGCGCCGCGGGGCAGGCCGCGCGAGCGGCCGATGCGCCCGGCGTCGCGTTCGTCTACCTCGGCAATCCGGGCGATGCGGGCTGGACCTTCGCGCACGATCAGGGCTCGAAGGAAACGGAGGCCAAGTTCGGCAACAAGATCAAGGTGACGCGCGTCGAGAATGTCCCGGAATCGGCCGATTCCGAGCGCGTCTTTCGCGATCTGGCGAGCAAGGGCAACAAGGTCATCATCGGCACGAGCTTCGGGTATCAAGACTTCGAGCTCAAGGTCGCGAAAGACTTCCCCGATACGGTCTTCCTCCATGCGACGGGCTTCAAGAAGGCACCGAACTTCGGTACCTACGACGTGCGCATGTACCAGGGCGCTTATCTGGCGGGCGTCGTGGCCGGATATGTCACCAAGACGAACACGCTCGGGTTCGTCGCTTCGGTGCCGATCCCCGAAGTGGTGCGCAATATCAACGCGTACACACTGGGCGCGCGCTCGGTCAATCCGAAGGTCCACACGAAAGTGATCTGGATCAACAGTTGGTTCGATCCGGGCAAGGAGAAGCAGGCTGCCGAGACGCTGATCGGTCAGGGCGCCGACGTGTTGCTGCAAAACACCGATTCGAGCGCGACGCTCGCGACGGCCGAGGCCAAGAAGGTGCACGCGTTCGGCTGGGATTCCGACATGAAAAAGTTCGGGCCCGACGCGCATCTGGGTTCCGTCGTCGGCCATTGGGGCGTCTACTATACGGCGGCCGTGCAAGCCGTGCTCGACGGCAAGTGGAAGAACGATCCCGTCTGGTGGGGCATCCCGCAGAAGGCCGTCAATCTCGAGGACTTGAATGCCGCGGCGATTCCGGCCGACGGTCAGAAGAAGGTCGAGGCGATGCGCAGCGAGTTGGCGGGCGGCAAGTGGGATGTCTTCACGGGGCCGATCAAAGATCAGTCGGGCGCCGTCAAAGTGCCCGCGGGGAAGACACTGTCCGATCCGGAGCTGCAGCGGATCAACTGGTATGTCGAAGGTGTAGAGGGTAGTCTGCCGAAGTAATCCGGCGCTAGGGGAGCGCCGCCAGCGGAATGGGTGACGAACGCGGCGCCCGTCACTGAACATAGGGGCCGCCGCCCCTATGCCTTCCGCTTCGGCTTACTTTTTTACTGTCCCTGCTGCCGGGGCGCTTCATTCATCGAGGCGCATGCCCACCTTGAGGGTGACCTGCCAATGGGCGACCGTGCCGTTCTCGATCCGTCCGCGCGTTTCCGTGACCTCGAACCAATCGAGGTTGCGAAGCGTCTTCGAGGCGCGTTCGAGTGCGGTGCGAATCGCGTCATCGGTCGACTGGGTCGACGAACCGGTCAGCTCGATTTGCTTGTAGACGTGATTGCTCATGAGCGGCTCCGTTGTCCGGGGGAACAGTAAGAGTATAGGCAACGGTGCCGTGCCATGCCGGCCGAAGGCTCGCCGACAAGCGTCGGCGCAGGGACTCGCGGAGCAAAGCCACGGACAGCCCGCGGCCTCGAAGATGGTCGGTCGTACGCCCGAAAGCGGTGTGGCGCGAGAGTCTCAGCGCAGCGAGCGCGGCGTGGCGTCGCCCGCATTCTGACGGCGCGCGCCGCGTGCGGCCGCGCCGGCGCCGAACTCGGGAAGAATCCTTGCCCGCGCGCGGCTGGCGAAGACGAGGAACCCGAAGCCGTTCGCCTCGTACCAGTAACCGCCGTTCTCGAGCCCGTCGAGCGGTTGCTCGAGCGCGTTGGCAATCGACTCCATGCAACGCCGTCGCAGCTCGTCGACAGCCGGATACGGCGGCTGCGCGCCGCGTACGCTGCAAAGCAGGACGTCGAGGCCGGGCAGTACGTGCGCGTAGAGCACAGGTTCATCTTGCGCGCGCGCTCGCGCGATCTTCGTATCCAGCTGAGCAAACGGCTTGAATTGACGCAAGACGGCCAGAAACGACTCCTCGCTTTGCGCGCTAGCGCGCCTGCGCTTTTTCGGGAAGGACATAAACATTCGCCTGAAAAAGAATTGCAAGAAACACAGCGTCCTCATGCGACCACTCCCGGCTCTCGCGCGCCGCACGTCGATCTTTTATAGCATACGAACCGGTCGTGTTCACGATAATGCTCGGGTTCACCCGTAACCGGTCCGCATGCAGTGGCGAGTGGCGCCGCGCTGCGCGGCCGGCTACCGCTCGCCATCTACGTCAATAATAGGCCTCCCGCCCGTTCGCGTGCTGATCGAACGCAGAAAAAATGGCGATTTTGTGTGCGCCGTCGCCTCATGGCGCCGCGTTTCCGCTTCGTTGAAATATCCGGGAACTGCAACGATAATGGGGCAGCTTGACGCTCCGCATGCCGGAGCGGTGCAAGGGTCGTGCCGCGCGGTGCTTTGTGGGCTTCGGCGCGCGACCGAGAAAGCAAGAGGGCCGCCAAGGACACATGAAACTGTTCACCAAGGGGCTGCTGCTGATCGCCGTCCCGAGCGTCGTCGAATTGGCGCTGCTCGGTATGCTGTCGAAGACACAGGAGCAGACGACGCAGGCTGCTCAGTGGGCCGCCCACAGCAAGCAGGTGCTCTACCAGGCGTCCGTCATCGTCGATCCGCTTTTGCGCGCGGCTTCGCGTGCACGAGCGGGGCTCATTGCCGGCGACCCCTCATTCTTCGATCAGCGAACGGTGTGGGCCGAGCTCGACAGCAAGCTCGATCAACTCGAAAAATTCGTCGCCGACGATCCTCTCCAGGTTGCTCGCCTTTCCCGTATGCACGAGGCGGTGCACGCGTATCGTGCGCGGGTGGACGCGCAGTATGCAAGCCTGAAGAGCGGCCGGCGGGCGCAATTCGCTGCGTTCGACGATACGGCGCTGCCCACGCCGATCGTGGCGTTTCGCGACGAGCTCGACGCATTCGTCGCGGCGGAGTCGCGCCTCGACGAAGAGCGCAACGCCGAGCTCGCGTCGACGCGGGCCGGGCAGCGCCGCGCGCTCATCGCGGCGATCGCCGGGTCGATGCTGATCTGGGCCATTGCCGCGCTCGGCTTCGCGGGCAATATCGGCCGGCGGCTGGCCTCCTTGACCGCCAATGCGGAGCGTCTCGGCCGCGGGCAGTCGCTGGGCGCGCCTCTCGCGGGGGACGATGAGATCGCGGCGCTCGACAAAGTGTTGCACCGGACGAGCGCGCGCCTCGCGGAAGCGGAGCACGAGCAGGCGACGCTGCAGACTTCGCTCGAAGCGCGGGCGCGGGAGCTGACACAGGCGAACGAAAACCTGCGCCAGCAAAAGCAGGATAACGACATGTTCATCTACAGCGTGTCGCACGATTTGCGCTCGCCGCTCGTGAACTTGCAAGGGTTTTCGCGCGAGCTTCAGGTATCGTGCGAGGAATTGCGCGCGCTGCTCGACGGCGCGCGTCTGCCGGAGCCCGAACGCGAGCGTATCATGCGTGTGCTCGACGGCAACTTGAGCGAGGCCTTGCATTTCTTGCGGACGGCCGTCGCGCGATCGGCATCGATCATCGACGCGTTGTTGCGCATTTCCCGCGCCGGACGTCTCGAATATCAGTGGCAGCGGGTCAGCGTCGCGCGGACCGTCGCGCGCGTGATCGAAGCGCTGCATGCGCCGATCGCCGAGCGCGGCATCTCGGTGTCGGTCGGAGAGCTGCCGCCCGCATGGGGCGACCCGACGGCGATCGAGCAGATTTTCGGCAATTTGATCGGCAATGCGATCAACTATCTCGATCCGGCTCGCCCCGGCCGCATCGAGGTCGGGGCGGTCGAGCGGACCGCGGACGGCACCAGCGCGCGCGGACCGCGCATGCGCGCCTATTATGTCAAAGACAACGGACTCGGCATCCCGGACGCCTATATGCCGAAAATGTTCAGCGCGTTCCAGCGGCTGCATGGCGACCGTTCGAAAGGCGACGGCATCGGCCTCGCGCTCGTGCGCCGCGTCACCGAGCGGCATGGCGGCCGTGCCTGGGTCGAGTCCGTGGAAGGTGTCGGCTCGACGTTTTTCGTGACGCTGCCCGAACAACCGATTCGCATGTAATAAGCTGTGGAATACGCAACAAGAACGAATGCACCGATTGCACCGATTGCACCAGCCCATTCAAGAACGAGTATGACCGAAGTGGCAGCCCGCCCGGAACCCGCCCGCGTGCTCCTCGTCGACGACGACGAGGGCATTTTGAGGCTCGCGCGCAAATCGCTGGAACGCGCGGGCTGCGTCGTGTTCGCGAGCGCGACGCTTGCCGCGGCACGCGAAAGCATCGGGCGCGACCGGCCCGACCTGCTCGTGCTCGACTATCAGCTCGACGGCGTGGAGACGGGGCTCGACTTTTTCCGCCGGTTGCGGCGCGAAGGCGTCGCGCTGCCGGCCATCCTCGTGACGGGTTTCACGGACGAATCGCGCGTGATCGAGGCCTTGCGCGCCGGCGTGTCCGATGTCGTGCCCAAATCGGGTGGCTATCTCGACTACTTGCCGGAGGCCGTCGAGCGCGTGCTCGCGCAGATCCGGCTGCAGCGCGCGTCGGCCGAGGCGATCCTGCTGCGCGACCGTGAAGCCCATTACCGCAGCTTGTCCGAAGCGTTGCCTCATCTCGTGTTCACGAGCAACACGCAGGGCGAGTGCGACTTCTTCTCCCGGCAGTGGTATGCCTACACCGGCCTCGACGAAGCGGCTTCGCGCGGCTTGGCCTGGCTCGCGGCCATCCATCCCGACGATCGCGAGACGCTGCGCCGCAAGTGGCTCGATGCCGTGCACGGCGCGGCAGCCGACTATCGCCACGAGCTGCGGATTCGTTCGGGCGACGGCATTTACCGGTGGTTCGACGTGCATATCGCACCCGTGCGCAACGCGAGCGGAGGCGTCGGCAAATGGTTCGCGAGCTGCACGGACATTCAGTCGCAGCGCGAGGCGCTCGAGGAGCGCGAACGGCTGCTCGCCGCCGAGCAGAGCGCGCGCCAGACGGCCGAAGAAGCGAATCGCGCGAAAGACCGGTTCCTCGCGATGCTTTCGCACGAGCTGCGAACGCCGCTCACCCCGGTCCTGGCGGGTACGCGCGTGCTCGAGACGATGCCGGAGTTGCCCGAGGCGGCGCAGGCGAACGTCAGGATGATCCGCCGCAACATCGAGCTCGAGGCCCGGCTGATCGATGATTTGCTCGATCTCACGCGTGTCGCGAACGGCAAGCTGCGGCTGTCGCTCGAGACGGTGGACGTGCATGAAGTCATCGACAGCGTGCTCGAGCTCTTCGGCGGCGAAATTCAGCTCAAGCAGCAAGACGTGCACATCGAGAAGATGGCCGAGAGCCACTATGTCATGGCGGACCGCGCCCGGCTTCAGCAGATGCTCTGGAACCTCGTGCGCAACGCATCGAAGTTCACGCCAGAAGGCGGCCACATCTATGTGCGCACGCGCGACGCGCGCATGCACATCGAAATCTCGGTCGAAGACACGGGCATCGGTATCGCGCCGGACCAGATCGACAAGCTCTTCAATGCGTTCGAGCAGGGTAGCCAGCGCATGACGCAGCAGTTCGGCGGTCTCGGACTCGGCCTTGCGATTACGAAGGCGTTGACCGATGCCCACGGCGGCACCGTCAGCGCGCAGAGCCCGGGCCCGCATTGCGGCGCGACGTTTACGATCGCGTTACCGACCGTCGCCGCGTCGGCATCCGAGCCCGTCGTCGCGCCGCCGGCCGCCGTCGGCGCGGACGAGCGGCTCGCCATTCTGCTCGTGGAGGACCACGCCGACACGGCCGAAGTCATGGCGCAATTGATGCGCGGCCTTGGCCACGAAGTGACGGTGGCGTCGAGCGTCGCGGCCGCGCTCGACGCCGCGCGGAGCGCGCCTTTCGACCTGGTCGTCAGCGATATCGGGCTGCCTGACGGCACGGGGATCGACTTTATCGGGGAATTTCGCCTGCGCTCGCAAGCGCCGGCCGTGGCATTGACGGGTTTCGGCACGGACGAGGACGTCCGGCGGTGCCTTGCCGCCGGCTTCACCTCGCATTTGACGAAGCCCGTCAACTTTGGCCAGCTCGAGGAGCTGATCCAGCGCGCGGCCGCCGCCAAGGCACGTGGCGGCGACGGCCCGCGCTCCGCGCTGGCTTGAACTGCGCGGCGTTATCGGAGCTTCGCGCCGTAGGCCGATGCGCCACGCGCCTGGCGAGCTCGACCCGCCGATATTCAGCGCGGCGCGCGCTTCAGTTCGTCGCGAATTTCGCGCAGCAACAGGACGTCTTCGGGCGTCGGCGCCGGTGCGGCAGCCTCCGCGGGCGTCGGCCTGCGCAGGGCATTGATGAACTTCACCATCGCGAACACGATGAGCGCGAGAATCAGGAAGTTGATCAGAACGGTGATGAACGAGCCGTAGCCGAACACGGCCACGCCCGCCTGCAGAAGGTCTTTGTAAGACTCGGGGTTGCCCTTGAACGAAGGCGGGATGTCGCCCAGCCGGATGAACTTGTTCGAGAAGTCGAGGCCCCCCGTGGCCAGGCCGACGACCGGCATGATCAGATCCTTGACGATCGAATTGACGATCGTCGAAAAGGCGCCGCCGATGATCACGCCGATCGCGAGATCCATCACGTTGCCCTTGAGGGCGAATTCCTTAAATTCTTTTGCGATGCTCATCTCTGTTCCCTCCTTATGAACGGCGCGCGTGGCGGCAAAGCTGCGCGTCCGCGGCCATGATAGCGAACGGCCAGAGTGTTCGTACAGGGCGGGCGTTTCTTTTTGGTGTCGTTGCGTCGCGCGACAAACCGTGAGGCGCAGGAGGAGACGGACTCGATCCCTGTGTTTACGGCGGCGCGGCGCATACCTTGATAGTCGCGGCCGTAGTGAGTTACCTGCATTGCGCGCCTGAAATGCCACGTTAAGATGAGGTCGCGCCTTCGCACGCACGACGCGCCCGCAAGACCGCTCGCAGCAGACCGGGTAGTAAAAAACGCTCCGTCAGAGAGCCATCCGTGCGCGCTTTACACCACTACTAAGGAACCGTGCGCTTCCGTTTTCGGCGCGCACGCGCTTGATACCATGCTGAATCGCTTGACGATACGCGGGGGGCTGACGCTCACGATCGCGGGCTATACGCTCGCGCTGGTTGCGACGATGGCCGTTGCGATGCTCGGGCTCAACCAGAGCAATAACGCGCTGAAACAGATGTTCGCCACCGACACGGCGGCGCTGACGCATCTGAAAACGAGCTCGGAGCGCATGCTGCAGGTGCGGCTCGCGCTCAGCAGCTACGAAACGCTGTTTGCGATGGGCGAGGCGTCCGACGACATGTTGCCGAAAGCGCATGATGTGATCAAAGAAAGCGACGCCGAATGGGCCGAATATCTGAAGAAACCGCGCGACGCCGAGGAGGCGCAGCTCGCGGACGCGGTCGGCACGGCCCGCAGCGCGCTCATTGCGCAAGCCGTCGAGCCGGAGTTCAAGGCGCTGCAAGACAACGACTTCAACGCGTTTCGCAATCTGCAAGGGCGCACGGCGAATGCGCTCTACACGCGCTATGACGCCGCGATCGGCGCGCTCGAAGCGTTGCAGGTCCGGCATCAGCAGGCTCGCTATGATCGCGCGCAGGCGGCTTTTCATACGCTGGCGGTCGGCGCCGCCGTCATCGCGATTGCCGCGCTCATCGTCGGCGCACTTGCCCGGACGGCACTCGTCGCGGCCGTCGTGCGGCCGATCGACGGTGTAATCCGGCATTTCGAGCGCATTGCTTCGGGCGATCTGACCGGCTCGATCGACGCGAGGCGTCGCAACGAGATGGGGCGATTGCTGGAAGGCTTGCAGCGGATGCAGGCGGCGCTTGCCGCCACGGTATCGCGCGTGCGTAGCGGCTCGGAGGCGATCATGCACGGTGCGCGGGAGATCGCTTCGGGCAACGCCGATCTTTCACAACGAACGGAGCAGCAGGCCGCCTCGCTCGCCGAAACGGCCGCGAGCATGGAGGAGCTGACGGCGACCGTCAAGCAGAACGCCGAGCATGCGCGCGAGGCGAGCGGGCTTGCCGACGATGCATCGCGTACGGCGACGAAGGGCGGTGAGGTTGTCGGCGACGTCGTGCGGACGATGGAAGATATCGCCTCGAGCTCGCATCAGATCGGCGATATCAGCGGCGTCATCGAAGGCATCGCATTCCAGACGAACATCCTTGCGCTCAATGCGGCCGTCGAGGCGGCGCGCGCGGGAGAGCAGGGGCGCGGCTTCGCCGTCGTCGCGGGCGAGGTCCGCAGCCTCGCGCAACGCAGCGCGAGCGCGGCCAAGGAAATCAAGGCCCTCATCGCCGAATCGGCCGGCAAGGTCGAGGCCGGCACGACGCTCGTCGCACGCGCCGGCTCGACGATGGACGAAGTCGTGGCCGCGGTGCGCCGGGTGACGGACATCATCGGCAAGATCAGCGCGGCTTCTGGCGAGCAGTCGAACGGCATTGAGCAAATCGGTCGCGCGGTCATGCAGATGGACACCGTGACTCAGCAGAACGCGGCGCTCGTCGAGCAAGCCGCGGCCGCCGCGGCGTCGCTCGAAGAGCAGGCGGCGCGGCTCGACGCGGCCGTGGCCGAGTTTCGGGTCGCCGCGTCCCCACTGGCGCGGGCGCCGTCGCAGCCAGTCGAGGTGGCCGCGACGGCGAGTCGCTTGCGACCGGAACCGGCGTTTTCGGCATAGCGTCGATACCGGGCAGCCGTAGCCGACCCTTCGTCACCATCGTCGCGACCGGCGGCTACAGAAAACGATAATCGCCAGCGCGCACACGTCGCGTGAGCCGCCGGAACGAAAATGTGAATCCGGGCCACAGTGCCGTGTTTTTCCCGCTCTCGGACAGATACCAGCTCCGGCACCCCGTCTGCCAGACGGAGCGCCGCAGCGCATGCTGCAGTTGCTCGTTGAACGCGCACTGCGCTTCATGGCGAACTTCCATCGTACGCACGCGGCGTCGCTGCAGCGTGCGCAGGCAATCGGCGACATAGCCGATATGCGACTCGATCATGTAGACCATCGAGTTGTGTCCGAGCCCGGTGTTCGGTCCCGTGATCATGAAAAAATTCGGGAAACCGGCGATGCTCGCGCCGAGATAGGCTTGCGGGCCTTCGCGCCGCCAGAGTGTATCGAGGTCGGCGCCATCGACGCCGGTCACGGAGAACGGCGCGCCCGCGTCGTTGACCTTGAATCCCGTGCCGCAAATGATCGCGTCGACCGCGTGATGCTTGCCATCCTCGGTGACGATTCCGTCGGCGACGATTTCCCGAATCGGCGCCGTGACGAGATCGACGTTGGGCTGCGCAAGCGCGGGGTAGTAATCGCTCGACAACAGTACGCGTTTGCAGCCGAGCTGGTAATCGGGTGTGAGCTTCGCGCGCAGCACCGGATCCTTTACCCGGCGGGCAAGGTAGCCGAGGCTGAACGCCATCGGCCGCTTCATCAGCTTCGGGTTCACGACGAAGCCGAGCGCGCGCACTTCGTGCTGCCAGTAAAGGCCATAGCGCACGAGACGTTGCGTAAATGGAAAGGTTCGAAAAAGTGTCTTCGCGCGCTCGCTGATCGCGCGATCGCGGCGCGGCATGATCCACGGCGGCGTGCGCTGAAAGACCGAAAGGTGCGCGACGCGCGGCTGAATGCGCGGCACGAATTGGACAGCGCTCGCGCCCGTGCCGACAACAGCGATGCGCTTACCCTCGAGCGCATACTCGTGATCCCAGCAAGCGGAATGAAAGAGCTTGCCGGCGAAACGCTCGATATCCGGGATTCGCGGCAGTGCGGGCCGAGAGAGGGGACCGTTCGCTGCGATGACGACGTCGGCTTCGACGGTCTCCCTGGTCCCGTTCGCCAGGAGCTCCAGCCGCCAGATCCGGGCGTCGTCGTCGAATGTCGCCGCCGCCACGCGCGCGTTGAAGCGGATGAACGGCATGAGGCCGTACTTGTTCGCGCAACGCTTCAGATACGCAAGTATCTCTTGCTGAGAGGCGAAGGTGCGCGACCAGAGCGGGTTCGGCTCGAACGAGAACGAATAGAGGTGCGAAGGGATGTCGCAGGCGGCGCCAGGGTAGGTATTTTCGCGCCACGTGCCGCCGACGTCGGCCCCCGCTTCGTAGATCGTGAACGTGCCAAGGCCCATCCGCATCAGGCGGATGGCCATGCCGATGCCGGCAAAACCGCAACCGATGATCGCAATGCGAGGCGGCGCGGTTCGGGCAGCCTCGCGCGGCATGCCGGCCAAGCTCAGGTGTCGCTCCAGCCGCCGCCCGAATCGTCGCTGCCGTAGTCGACGCCGCCGCCACCACCACTACTATCGTCGCTCCAGTCGTTCGAGCCTTGGCCGAAATCGACGCCGCCGCCGTTATCGCCCCGCTCGGCTCGCCGGCGGGCTTCCTCGTCGTCGATGTAGACGTCTCGCTCGACCACGCGGTCGCGCCCATGCGAAAGCGCTTCGCCAAGCAGCACGCCCGTCAGGAGCCCGCCCATGCCGCCGCCGAAGCCGCCGCCGCCTTGCTGCACGACGACGGTCGGCTGCTGCTGCGGCTGCTGATAGGGTGGCTGCGGCGCCTGCTGCTGGAAGCGGTCGGCCTCCTGCGCGTAAGGCGAGGCATTCGGCGCGCCATACGCGCCCGGCGCCGATGCGGCGACGTTCGGATCCGGCCGTCCTTCGGTGCGGGCCTTGAGGCTTGCCAGCTGCCGCTCGAGTTCCTCCAGTCGATAGGCGGGTACCGGATTCTTGCCGCCCGAGAGGGTTTCGACGAGCTCGCGCAGCTGCGTCTCGACGCCTTCGACTTCGCTGGCAAGGGTCTCATGCCCGGGTGCCGTCGAAAGCCGCGCATCGAGCTTGAGCGAGCGCGTTGCGTTGAGCAGCTCGGTGGCGCGCTTCAACTGCTCGCGGCGCTCGTCGTCGGCTCGGCCGTCTTCGGACGAACGCGCGCGGCGCAGTGTCCAGCGCAGCACGAGCGCAATGGCCGCGATCAAGATTGCGATGCCGATCCAAGCTGCCATCGAGGGCCCCCTATGTGCGCTTGCCGGCGGAGCGGCCGGCGTTTGCTGCGCCGTCGCCGTCGTGGCCGTCGTGCCCGTGGTCGAGCCGACGCGATTGGCGGCGGCCCGCACGCGCGCCTCGACCTGCGCGAAGCGCGAAGGATCGGTGAAACGGATTTGCGGGTCGAGCGTCTTGGCCTGCTCGATCTGCGCGAGGCCGTCGGCGAAGCGGCCCTCGCGCGCGAGCACCTGGCCGTACAGATAGTGGGCGTGCGCATTGTTCGGATGCGCCTGCAACACCTGGGTCAGCTCGGCATCGGCCTGCTGCCAGTTGCCTTGCGCCATCGCGCGCTCGACTTGCTGTGCGCTCGGCACCGCGAAGGCGAGTCCCGAAATCAGCAGCAGCAGCGATGCGCTTGCGGCTGCGAGAAGTCTCTTCATTGGCTGAACCGGGCGCGGCGCGCCCGTCTCCGTGGCAATCCTGATGTCGATACCGCAAGCATCGTGCAACGAGGCCGCATATGACGACTTTCGGACATCGCTTGCACCTCCAGTCGGCCGATACCGCGATGCCCTGCGCGCGATCGCTCGCTTCCTATTGCGCCGGCGTGTTCAATTGCTTCTTCAGTGCTTCGAGCCGCTCGTCGACGGACGGGCCGTGATCGAGCGCGGCCAGCTTGTCGTCGAGCGCTTTGCCGCTCGAGACGTCCGCCGAATTCAACCGCGCGTCCGAGCGCGCATTCGAGAGCGCGACCTTGTCTTCGAGCTTGCGGAAGTCCTCCGACAGATTCTTGCCGCCGATGCCGCCGAGCGCCGTCGCCGCCGTGTCCTTGGCTTGGGCGATTTGCTGCTTCGCTTGCAGGATGTTCGAGCGCGCATTGAGATCGTTGCGGCGCTGGCGCATGTCCGCAATCTGGCTCTTGAGCTGTTCGACGGAAGGCTCGAGCGTCGTCAGCTCGTGCGCCAGGGCGTCGCGCTCGGCTTCCGCATTGGCCTGAGCCGCGAGCGCTTCGCGCGCCAAGTCTTCGTTGCCTGCCTGCAGTGCGCGCTTGGCGCCATCCTCGTACTTGCGGGCTTTTTCGGCGGCCGCATCGCGCTTGCTTTGCTGCGTCGCGACCTGGGCCTCGATTTCGATGAGCGAGTTTTCCGCCTTGGCGATGCTGTCGTCGAGCTCACGCACGATCTGGCGCGCATCGCGCGAAGGATCCTGCACGGACTCGGCCGCATCGTTCAGCAACCCTTTGACAGTGCGCGAAATGGTGTCGAATAGCGACATGAAAGCCTCCTGTTGACTCGGCGCCGGACGAATGACGTGCGGGCGGGCGTTTCCTCGATACTGTACGCCGCCTCGCCGGGCGGGGGGTATCCCCGCTTCTGGCGGATGTCGGGCCGCATTCTGCATTTGCAATAGCGTTCTCGCGAAAAAACGCGAGCGCCGCGCGACCCTTCTTTCCCGCCGGCGGATATTACAACAGTGCCGTGTTAAAACGGCCTTAAAAATAGTGGCGGGTCAGGTCGGGCGCAGATGGCCGTCCTGTCGCGTTGCTCGGCCCGGCGGGCGAGAAGCGGGCGGAGGAGGTCTGAAGAACGCTGTATCTGTATGCGGCGAGTATTCAGGTGCCCGACCAGGCCTGTCTCGCCATGGGTAGGGCAGCGGCATCGATTTCGGCCGCATGGTCGGCGTCCCGGGTGCCGGCCATCCAGCGCGCCGCCATGCGCGCCACGGTTTGGGCGTCCAGACTGCGATCCTCGGAGGGGGCATCGGCGTCTTCACCGCGCAGCTCCAGCGCCTGCGCGACGGCGGCTGCGACCGAGACCGGCTGCTCCCGTTCCTCGGCTTCGACGGCAGGCGGCGAAACGAGCCCGGGCGCGGGCGTCGGAACGGCGGGTGCGGCGGGCGCGGCGGGCGCGGCGGGCGCGGCGGGCGCGGCGGGCGCGGCGGGCGCGGCGGGCCGCGCCGCCGCTGTCACTTGCGCAAGTTGCCGCAGCGTTTCGTTCAGCGCATCGACCGATTGCCCGGTGCGCCAGTTGCCGACGATGCGCGCGGCCCGCACTTGCTCGGCCGTGCCGTCGTAGGCGAGCAGGGCGCGCCGCAACAGTTCGCTGACGCTGACGCCGAGCTCGCGCGCTCGGGCGGTGATGGCGTGCTTCTGGGCTGGCGTGACGAAGACGACGAGACGTTCGCTGCTGTTTTTCATGGGTCGGCTCGCGGGCATGAATGAAAGAGTAGGCCAGTGGACGAGCGTGCCGTTTCTGCAGCAGGGCACCCTCTTATCATAGGACGCTCCCCCCGGACAAAAAAAGGGTGGCTACGAGCTTACGTTGCTTGCCTCCCATAACGGGCCGCTCGGTGCGCCTGGCCGAATCAGCGGCGGGCGTCCGACAAAGACGGTCAGCTTGCGGACCCTCTCTCGTCGGGCAGTGCGCACAAATGTGCGGTTTGGCACATTTCCCGCTGCATCAACGACTTGCCTTGCTTTCCTGACGCTTTTCCACAGGGCTTTGCACATTTTCTGTTGATAACCGGCCGAGAGGCCGTGCGGGAGCGAACATCGATGAACGTCGGGAATTTTTACAAAAAATTCCGTTGCCGAGCGGGCGTTTTCTTTACAATGCGCAGTTGCCTCGCCCAGCGGGCCCTGAGACGGGCGCGGCGCCTTCGCAGGTTTTACACTTAGAATCACGACTCGATTCCCCGAGCGCCGCCCATCGGGCGTGCTCAAACCGGTGCGGTGAGCCGCGCCGATCATGCCGTCATGCCGATCATCAAAAGACCCCCATCTTCCGATTCCGAGGCCGATGGCCGCAATACTCCGGGAGGCAGTTCCGCTCGTTCGGAGCGCCGCCGCTCGCTCGGCACGCGCATCGCGCTGACGATCGCCGGACTCTTCGCGACGTTCGCCGTCGTCGGGGCGCTCATCGTCGGCTATGCGCTGATCGTGATGGCGCCGCAACTGCCGTCGCTCGACGCGTTGACCGACTATCGCCCGAAGGTGCCGCTGCGCGTCTATACGGCCGACCACGTGCTGATCGGCGAGTTCGGCGAGGAGCGGCGCAAGCTCGTGCGCTTCGCCGACATCCCCGATGTGATGAAAAAAGCGGTCCTCGCGATCGAGGACTATCGCTTCTATGAGCACGGCGGCGTCGATTTCATCGGCATCCTGCGCGCCGGCACGGCTGATCTGATGCACGGCGGCGCCTCGCAGGGCGCGAGCACGATCACGATGCAGGTGGCCCGCAACTTCTTCCTCTCGAGCGAGAAGACGTACACGCGCAAGATCTACGAAATGATGCTCGCCTACAAGATCGAGCGCGCGTTGACCAAGGATCAGATCCTCGAGCTCTACATGAACCAGATCTATCTGGGTGAGCGCGCGTACGGCTTCGCGGCGGCGGCGCGCGTCTACTTCGGCAAGGACCTGAAGGACATTACGCTTGCCCAGGCGGCGATGCTCGCGGGGCTGCCGAAGGCGCCATCGGCCTACAACCCGATCGTCAATCCGAAGCGCGCGAAGATCCGCCAGGAATACATCCTCAAGCGGATGCTCGATCTGCGCTACATCACGCAGGACCAGTACGACCAGGCCGTGAAGGAAGACATTCACACGAAGGTCTCGGGCAACGAGTACAGCGTGCATGCCGAATACGTCGCCGAGATGGTGCGGCAGATGATGTATGCGCAGTACAAGGACGAGACCTATACGAAGGGGCTTTCGGTCGTGACGACGATCGACTCGGCCGATCAGGACGCCGCCTATCACTCCGTGCGCAAGGGCGTCATGGACTACGAGCGGCGGCACGGCTATCGCGGGCCCGAAGGGTTCGTGGAGCTGCCGGCGGACAAGGACGAGCGAGACGAGGCGATCGACGATGCGCTCGCGGACCATCCCGACGACGGCGAGATCGTCGCGGGCGTCGTCACGGCGGCGAGTCCGAAGCAGGTGACGGTCCAATTCGTCGACGGCACGACGGCGAACGTGACCGGCGACGGTCTGCGTTTCGTGGCGTCTGCGCTGGGCCCGCGCGCGACGCAGGCGCAACGGATTCGGCCCGGTTCGATCGTGCGCGTGATGCCCGATGCGAAGGGCAACATGCAGATCACGCAGCTGCCGCAAGTCGAGGGCGCGCTCGTTTCGCTTTCGCCGCAAGACGGTGCGATCCGCGCGCTCGTGGGCGGCTTCGACTTCAACAAGAACAAGTTCAATCACGTGACGCAGGCATGGCGCCAGCCGGGCTCGAGCTTCAAGCCGTTCATTTATTCGGCGTCGCTCGAAAAGGGACTGGCGCCGGCGACGATCATCAACGACGCGCCGCTCTACTTCCCGCCGACGACGCCGGGCGGCGATGCCTGGGAACCGAAGGACGACGATCAGCCTGACGGTCCGATGTCGATGCGCGTCGCGCTCGAAAAATCGAAGAACCTCGTCTCGATCCGGATCCTCTCTTATATCGGGACCAAGTATGCGCAGGACTATGTGACGCAGCGCTTCGGCTTCGACGCCGACAAGACGCCGCCCTATCTGCCGATGGCGCTCGGCGCGGGGCTCGTGACTCCCCTGCAGTCGGCTTCTGGCTACGCCGTCTTCGCGAACGGCGGCTATCGCGTCAACCCGTACCTGATCGCCGAAGTCGACGACGCACGCGGCCAGCCCATCTCGAAGGCGCAGCCGATCGTCGCCGGGCGCGACGCGCCGCGCGTCATCAGCGAGGCGAACGCGTACATCATGAACAGCCTGCTGCATTCGGTCGCGACAGCGGGGACGGGCGCGGGTACCAACGTGCTGCACCGTTCGGATCTGTCGGGCAAAACCGGTACGACCAACGATGCGAAGGACGGTTGGTTCGCCGGCTACCAGCCGACGCTCGTCGCTGTGGCATGGATGGGCTACGATCAGCCGAAGAGTCTCGGCAGCCGCGAGTTCGGTGCGCAGCTCGCGCTGCCGATCTGGGTGGACTATATGTCGCGTGCGCTGCGTGGCGTGCCGCAGGAGCAGATGCCGATGCCCGATGGCGTGACCACCGTCAACGGTGAGCTGTACTACGCCGACATGACGCCCGGCACAGGCTTCGTGGCCAGCATCGGCGTCGATTCGGGCACCGCGCTCGCGGGCGAGAGCGGCGCGAGCGAGGCGCTCGGCACCATCGGGCCGGCAGGCTTGACGACACCGACCGTTCCGCCGCCGCAGGTGACGACTCAAGAGAAGAAGCAGATCCTCAATATGTTCGAGGACAATCGGCCGTAACGCTGGGGAAGGGAGGCCGCTTTGCGGCCTCGGGGGCTGGTTCGCGGTTCGTCGGTCAGCCGCGCGCCGCGGCAAGCTCGAGCTGCGTCGCGAGCGTCGCTGGGTCGGTATTCGTACCGCAGAGCAGGATGCCGACGCGCTTGCCTTGCAATGTCTCGCGCAACGGCCCGAGCAACGCCGCTGTCGCCGCCGCGCAGGCGGGTTCCACCGCGAGCTTCAGTTGCTGGAACAGCTTGAGCATGGCCGCGCGCAACTGGTCGTCGGTGACCGTCACGAGGCGGTCGATATGCCGCCGGCAGAGTTCATAGCTGTATTGCTCGGTGTAAGGGGCCATCAGCGAGTCGGCGATCGTATGCATCGGGCCCATCTTGATCGTGTGATTCGCGGCAAAGCTGCGCGACATCGCGTCCGCGCCTTCCGGCTCCACACCGTAGACATGCGCACGCGGATTGGCCAGGCGCAGCGCCGTCGATACGCCGGCCGCGAGCCCGCCGCCGCCGACCGGTACGATCACCGCGTCCAGATCGGGCGTCTGCGTTGCCCATTCGTAGCCGAGCGTCGCCGTTCCGAGCACGGTCCGATAACCGTTGAACGGATGCACGAAGAATCGTCCTTCCTCAGCCTCGATCCGGCGCACGAGATCGAATGCCTCGGCCGGCGTGTCCGCGATGACGATCTCGGCACGGTACTGCTTGCATAGCGCGACGCGCGCGGGACTCGCCGTGCGGAACATGACGACCTTCGCGCTCGTGCCCAGCCGCATCGCCGCATAGGCAACCGCCGCGGCGTGATTGCCGCCCGAAACGCAGGTCACGCCGACGCTGCGCTGAGAGGCGTCGAGCGCGAGCAGATTCGTGAACGCCCCACGCACCTTGAAGCTGCCGCTCGCCTGCAGCAGCTCGAACTTGAAATTGATGCTCGTGCCTTCGAGCGACGGGAAATCGTGCCGTTCGAACACGGGCGTGCGCAGCACCCATGGCGCAAGCGCGAAATGCTGCGTCGCGATGGCGTCGAGTGTCGGAATCGGCTCGGTATCGATCGTATGGTCTGTGTGTTGCGGCGTGGCGGTGGACATGTGGGAAGCGATCGTTGAATGGCGAGAAAAACGCGTCAGACGCGCGCGTCGACCGACATGCTATGGATGAACTTGCGCAAGAACTCTTCGCAGGCCGTCAGTTGCGAGAGCTCCACATACTCGTTCGCGCGATGGGCCTGCTGAATGTCGCCGGGGCCGCAGACGACACTCGGCACGCCGGCCTGCGCGAAGAGCCCCGCCTCGGTGCCGTAGGCCACCTTGCGCGTTGCGCGGTCGCCGGTCAGCGCGCGCACGAGCTCGGTGATGGCGTTCTGCTCCATCGCATCGAGCCCTGGCGCCGAGGCGATAGCCGTGAATTCGATGGCCGCGTTCGGGTGCTCCCGGCGCATCTGCGGCAGCAACGTCTCCTGCGCGTAGCGCTCGATTCGAGCGAAGATCGTGGCGGGATCGAGCGTGGGCAGGTTGCGGAACTCGAATGCGAAGCGGCATTCGGCCGGCACGGTGTTGATCGCATTGCCCCCTTCGATCGTGCTCGTTTGCGCCGTCGTGAACGGCACATCGAAGCATTGGTCGAACGGTCCCTCGCGGCGCATCTGGTCCGCCACATCGCGAATATGGCAAATGAGGCGCGCCGCATACTCGATCGCATTGAGACCCTGCGGCGTCAGCGACGAATGCGCCGCGCGGCCACGCACGCAGCACCGGTAGGCGTGAATCCCCTTGTGCGCGACGATCGGACGCATGCTCGTGGGCTCGCCGACGATACAGCCTTCCGGCTTCAAGCCTCGCTTTTGCAGGTCCGCGATCATGAGCGGCGCTCCCGCGCAGCCTACTTCCTCGTCGAACGAAAATGCGAGATGAATGGGTTTCGCCAGCTTGGCGGCCTGCATCTCGGGCACGAGCGCCATGACCGCGCCGATGAATCCCTTCATGTCGCACGTTCCGCGCCCGTATAGCCGGCCGTCGCGAACCTCGGGCTTGAACGGGTCGCTATCCCATTGTTGACCGTCGACGGGCACGACGTCGGTATGGCCCGACAGAACCACGCCGCCGTTCGTCGCGCCGTCGTGCGCGGGAATCGTCGCGAAGAGATTGGCCCACTGCGCGCCGTGGCCGTGTTCGTCGCTCGTGAGTGTCGCCGCGATGCCGCGCTCGGCCAGCGCATCGCGCACAGTCTCGATCAGCCCGATGTTCGGGAGGCGGCTCGTCGTATCCATCGACACGAGCCGTTGGACCCACTGCAGGCTGACGGGAGATGAAGGAGCGGGAGAAGCCGGGGGCGGGGACGAGGAGGGTGACCGATGCGCCGACTCGACTTCGTGCGACATGACAAGACTCCGATTCATGGTCATCCGATCATACCGAAAAAACCCCTATGCCCCCAAACACTGCGCATCGTCGCTAGCCGACATCCGATGTTGCGATGCGGCATCCCAGCGCGCTGCGCGCGTCGTTATCACTCGAATGCTATAACGCGAGGGGGAAGCCTCATTCCCCCTCCGCCGATGCCATAAAACGACCGATGCCCGCCGTGCGCCATCGGGTCGGTTCATCGCGCCGCGGCGGCCGTTTGCCGGGATGGCGTGGCGAGTGCGCGCAGCGTCTCCTTGACCGTCGAGACGCGGACCGCGAGATCGGGACTGCGCGTCTCGATGCGCAAGCGATCTTGTCCCGCAAGCTTGATGTGTTTGTTCTTTTGGACCATCTCGATGATGCGCATTGCATCGACGGGCGGATTCGGCACGAACTGGAGGCTGATCGCTGTATCGCCGGCGTCGATCTTGGAAATGCCGAGCGGTTTGGCGGCGAGTCGCAATCGATGCGTCTCGACCAGCGCGTGCGCCTGTCGCGGCAGCTTGCCGAAGCGGTCGATCAGCTCTTCCTGGATGTTGTCGATCGCATCATTCTCTTCGCAGTTGGCGAGGCGCTTGTATATCGAGAGCCGCTCCTGAACGTCGCCGCAATAGTCGGCGGGCAGAATGGCCGGCGTGTGCAGGTTGATTTCGGTCGTGGCCGCGAGCGGCGCCGTGAGATCGGGCTCGTCGCCGTTCTTGAGCGCCTTTACGGCGTCGTTCAGCATTTCCGAATAGAGCTGGAAACCGATCTCGTGTATCTCGCCCGATTGCTTGTCACCGAGCACTTCGCCCGTGCCGCGAATTTCCAGGTCGTGCATCGCGAGATAAAATCCGGAGCCGAGCTCTTCCATCTGCTGGATCGCTTCGAGCCGGCGCTGCGCCTGCTTCGTGAGCCCCTGCGGATCATGCACGAGCAGGTACGCGTAGGCTTGGTGATGGGAGCGCCCGACGCGTCCGCGCAGTTGATGCAGCTGCGCGAGTCCGAACTTGTCGGAGCGATGAATGATGATCGTGTTCGAGCTCGGCACGTCGATGCCGGTCTCGATGATCGTCGTGCACAGCAGGACGTTCGCGCGCTGCGCGACGAAGTCGCGCATCACGCGCTCGAGCTCGCGCTCGTGCATCTGCCCGTGTGCGACGGCAATCCGTGCCTCGGGCACGAGCGCTTCGAGCATCGCGCGCCGGTTCTCGATCGTTTCCACCTCGTTGTGGAGGAAGTAGACCTGTCCGCCGCGCTTGAGCTCGCGCAGCATCGCCTCCCTTATCACGCTGTCTTCTTCGCGCCGCACGAACGTCTTGATCGCCAGTCGTTTTTGCGGCGCCGTCGCGATGACCGAGAAATCGCGCAAGCCTTCGAGCGCCATGCCGAGCGTGCGCGGAATCGGGGTGGCGGTCAGCGTCAGTACATCGACTTCGGCCCTCAGCGCCTTCAGCGCTTCCTTCTGACGCACGCCGAAGCGATGCTCCTCGTCGATGATGACGAGCCCGAGCCGCTTGAACCGGACATCGGACGAGAGCAGCTTGTGCGTGCCGATGACGATGTCGATGGAACCCTCGTTGATTTGGGTGATGGCGGTGCTCACCTCTTTCGTCGACTTGAAGCGCGACAGCTCGGCGATGCGCACGGGCCACTCGGCGAAACGGTCCGTGAACGTCTGCGTATGCTGCTCGGCGAGCAGCGTCGTCGGTGCGAGCAGGGCCACCTGCTTGCCGGCCGCCACGGCGATGAACGCGGCTCGCAGCGCGACCTCGGTCTTGCCGAACCCCACATCGCCGCAAACGAGCCGATCCATCGGCTTACCGGCCGTCATGTCGCCGATGACGGCGGCAATCGCGGCCGCTTGATCGGGGGTTTCCTCGAAGCCGAAGCTCTCGGCGAATTTCACGTAGTCGCGCGGATCGAACTTGAAGGCGTGACCCTCGCGCGCCGCGCGTCGCGCATAGAGATTCAGCAACTCGGCCGCCGTATCGCGGATCTGCTGCGCCGCGCGCCGCTTGGCCTTTTCCCATTGGCCCGATCCGAGCGAGTGCAGCGGCGCGCTTTCGGGATCTGCGCCGCTGTAGCGCGAGATTACGTGCAACTGCGCAACGGGCACGTAAAGCTTGCTGTCGCCCGCGTACTCGAGGTGCAGGAACTCGGTTTCGCCTTCGCCGAGGTCCATCGTCACGAGGCCCATGTAGCGGCCGATACCATGCTGCGCATGGACGACCGGGTCGCCGACCTTGAGCTCGGACAGATCGCGCACCATCGAATCGACGCTGCTCGCCTGCTCCTGGCGCCGCCGGCCGGCACGGCGCGCCAGCCCGCCGTAAAGCTCGGTTTCGGTGACGATCGCCCAGCCTTCGCCCGGCAGCGCGAAGCCGTTCGCGAGCGGCGCGACGCCGAGCGCGAACGGCGCGTCGCTCTCGAGCCAGCTCTCGAAGGTATCGGCGGGGTGAGGGCGCAAGCCGTTCTCGGAGAGCAGCTCCGCGATCGTTTCACGCCGGCCCGCCGACTCGGCCGCGATCAGCACGCGCCGTCCGCTCGCCGACAGATAGTCGCGCAGCGCGGTGACCGGATCCTCGGCGCGGCGATCGATCGAGAGCGGCGGCAGCGGCGTCGACCAGGCGCCGCCGCCGTCGGCTGGCAGCACGAGCCGCGCGAACGGCTTGGCGAGCGTATGGAAGTCGTCGTCACTGAGGAACAGTCGCTGCGGCTCGAGGATCGGGCGCTCGCGATCGTGCGAGAGAAACGCATAGCGCTGCTTGGTGTCGGCCGTGAATCGCCGGATCGCGCTGTCGAGATCGCCGACGAACGCGAGGTGCGCGCCCTCGGGCAGATAGTGAAAGAGCGTTGCTGTTTCGTCGAAGAAGAGCGGCAGGTAGTACTCGATGCCGGCCGACGGCACGCCGTTGCCGATGTCCTTGTAGATCGGGGAACGGCTCGGGTCCCCTTCGAATACTTCGCGCCAGCGGCTGCGAAAGGCCGTGCGCGCCGCCTCGTCGAACGGAAACTCGCGTCCCGGCAAGAGGCGCACGTCGCGAACCGGATAGAGGCTGCGTTGGCTGTCGGGATCGAACGCGCGGATCGAATCGACCTGATCGTCGAAAAGATCGATCCGGTACGGCAGCGGCGAGCCCATCGGGAAAAGATCGATCAGCGAGCCGCGCACGCAGTACTCGCCCGGCCGCACGACCTGGCTCACGTGTTCGTAGCCTGCCAGCGTCAGTTGCGCCTTCAGCTTCGCCTCGTCCAGCCGCTCGCCTTGCGTGAACGAAAACGTATAGGCCGCGAGAAACGAGGCGGGCGGCATCCGGTAGAGCGCCGTCGTGGCAGGTACGAGCAACACGTCGCAGCGGGCTTCGCCGAGGTCGTGCAGCGTCGCGAGCCGCTCCGAAACGAGATCCTGATGAGGCGAAAAGGTGTCGTACGGCAGTGTTTCCCAGTCGGGCAGCAGCCGCACGCGGGCGCTCGGCGCGAACCAGGCAATCTCCTGCGAGAGCCGCTGGGCGTCGACGGCGCTTGCGCAGACGACGGCGATGAGCGGCGCCGATTTCCCGGCCATCTGCAGATAGCGGGCGATGAGGAGCGCATCGGAGGAGCCATGCGTGCCGTCGAAGGCATAGCGCTGGCCGGGCTTGACGAGCGGAAACGGCAGGAGAGGCAAGGTGGACGATCCGGCGGTTTGAGGCATGAGGAAGTGAAACGACCACCTATTATAAAATCCGTCCTCCACTTTTGATCCGCAAGTTGGTTTCGTGACCTCCCGCTTCTTCGCCCTGATCCCTTGCGCCGGCACCGGCAGCCGTTCGGGCGCGCCGACGCCCAAGCAGTACCGCACCGTCGCCGGCCGGCCGTTGCTGCATTTCACGCTTGCCGCCTTCGATGCGTGCAACGAGTTCGCGCAGACGCTCGTCGTGCTCGCGCCGGACGATACCCACTTCGACGCTCGCCGCTTCGGCGGATTGCGCTTCGCCGTCCGGCGCTGCGGCGGTGCCTCGCGACAGGCGTCGGTCATGAACGGGCTCGCCGCGCTCACGGAGTTCGGCGCGTCGGGCGACGACTGGGTGCTCGTGCACGACGCCGCCCGACCGGGTGTCACGCCCGCGCTGATTCGCTCGCTGATCACGGCGGTCAAGGACGACCCGGTCGGCGGCATCATCGCGCTGCCGGTCGCCGATACGTTGAAGCGCGTGGACGTGGAGTCCGGCGAGCGCATCGCTCGAACCGAATCGCGCAACGGCCTCTGGCAGGCGCAAACGCCGCAGATGTTCCGCATCGGCATGCTGCGCGAAGCGATCGAGCGCGCGCAGCGCGACGGGCACGACCTGACCGACGAGGCCAGCGCAATCGAATGGCTCGGGCACGCGCCGCGCCTCGTTCAAGGGAGCTTGCGCAACTTCAAGGTGACTTACCCCGAGGACTTCGATCTCGCGGACGCGATCCTGCGGCACGGCGGAGCCGCCTGAATCCCGAGGAGCGGCGCCCCGATTCGCGGTGTCCATCTCCGCTCTTCCATCCATCGAAACGGAATATCGAATGAACTACAGAATCGGGCAGGGCTATGACGTGCATGCGCTCGTGTCGGGACGGCCGCTCATCATCGGCGGCGTGACGGTGCCCTACGACCGGGGACTGCTCGGGCACTCAGATGCGGACGTGTTGCTGCACGCCATTACCGATGCGCTCTTCGGCGCGGCAGCGCTCGGCGATATCGGCCGCCATTTCCCCGACACCGACGCGCGCTTCGCGGGCGCCGACAGCCGCGTGCTGCTGCGCGAATGCGCGGCGCGCCTCGCCAACGCCGGCTTCGCGATAGAGAACGTCGACAGCACCGTCATCGCGCAGGCCCCGAAGCTCGCGCCGCACATCGACGCGATGCGCGCCAACATCGCCGAGGATCTCGGTCTGCCGATCACGCGCGTCAACGTGAAGGCGAAGACTAACGAGAAGCTCGGCTATCTCGGACGAGGCGAGGGGATCGAGGCGCAGGCCGCGGTGCTGCTGCGCGCGCCTGATCAAGCGAGCTGACTTACTGCCCCTCGGTGGCGAGCACCTGCGCCGCCGCGTTGACGACGGAGGCGATGCGGCCGACGTCGCGCAACTGCTGGGCCGACATCCCTTGCTCGTTCTTCAGGATTGCGAAATGCGAAGCGACGCAATGGTGACATTTGCCGACGATCGAGGCCGCGAGTGCATACATCTCGAAGCGCCGTTTGTCGACGCCGCCGTGAGTCGCGTATGCGGTCATCCGCAGCTCGGGCCGTTGTGTCTTGAGATCGGCGTCGTCCGCCATCTCGACGAACGGATACCAAACGTTGTTCATCCCCATCAGCGCCGCAGCCGTGTGGACGCCGTTGATCTCTTCGGGCGACAGCACGCCCGACGAGCGAATCGCGTCGGCGATCGTCTTGCTCTTCGCCGCGAAGGCGGCCGCCAATGCTACGCCGACCGCGTCGTTGCCCTCGAGCGACGAGCGCGCGATCGTGCCGTCGAGATTGAGTCGGATGTCCTTCGCGTAATCGGGGATGCGGTCTTTAATCGCAGACAAGAATTCCATTGATAGCTCCTATCGGGGATTCGACAAAAAAGCCCGCCGGCTTGAAAGAGCATAGCGGGCTCGTACTCCGACGATGGCTGATTTACAGCGTTGCGCCGCCGACTGCGCGGTTGCAGGGGCAGAGCTCGTCCGTCTGCAGGCCGTCGAGAATACGCAGAATTTCTTGCGGGCTGCGGCCGACGTTCAGATTGTTGACCGAGACGTGCTGGATCGTATTGTCGGGATCGACGATGAAAGTCGCGCGCAGCGCCACGCCGGCTTCCTTGTCGCGCACGCCTAGCTGGTCGATCAGTTCGCCCTTGACGTCGCCGAACGAGTAGTGGTTCAGCTTGTCGAGGTCCTTGTGCTCACGGCGCCATGCGAACTTGACGAATTCGTTGTCGCCGCTGCCGCCGAGCAGCACGGCGTCGCGTTCCGCGAAATCCTTCGCGAGCTTCGCGAACTCGACGATCTCGGTCGGGCACACGAACGTGAAGTCCTTCGGATAGAAATAGATGATCTTCCACTTGCCCGGGAACGACTGTTCGGTGATCTCTTCGACCCCCGACTGGCCGTTCTCTTCATGATGGTTGAAGCCCGGCTTCGCGGCGGTGACGGTGAACGCTTCGAGTTTATCGCCCACGGTTTTCATGCAGTGACTCCTCTATGAGTTGAAAAAAACGGTGTCTTCCAAAACTACCCGGTGCCTGTAACGATTCCGTTACACACCCGCTACAATAACACTATTGAGTTACTTTTTCAATAGAAATTATATATTGAGGAGGATAGCTTCGGTCGTTGCACCATGCGCGACGGCCATCGCATGAGGACCGGGCGCAACGCGTTTGAGGCGGTCGCCCCAGACGCTGGCCCCGGTTTTAGAAGCTCCTCGCCGACGGGAACTCGATCGTGACTTCGAGCCCCGGCCCGGGGACGCGGTTGCGCAACCGCAGCGTTCCGCGGTGACGGCTGACGAGTCGCTGGACGATCGCCATGCCGAGGCCCGTGCCGTTCGCCTGGCTGCGCGCCGAGTCGACGCGGTAAAAGGGGCGCGTGACGAGCGCGAGTTGGTCCTCGGGAATCCCGGGGCCTTCGTCGAGGACCGAAAGCTCGACGCGCGAATGCACGACACGCGTCTCCAACACGATGTGAGGGATCCCGTCCGCCTCGCTGTGGCCGTACTTCCTTGCGTTCTCGAGCAAATTGCCGACCACGCGGCGAACGTCTGTCGTATCGGCCTCTATGACGGCCGACGCGGCCAGCTTCGTCGCGAGCCGCACGCCGTCCTCGCTCGCGAGCCGCGCGGCCATCTCGCCCGCGATTTGCGACAGGTCGACCGATTCGGACATATGCTGGGCGGGCCGCGCGTAATCGAGGAAGCGGCCGATGATCATATCCATCTGTTCGATGTCGTCGATCATCGCGTCCTTCGTATCCTGATCGGAAGGGCTCATCTCCGTTTCGAGCCGGAGCCGGGCAAGCGGCGTGCGCAGGTCGTGCGAGATGCCGGCCAGCATCACCGCGCGATCGGCCTCGAGTTGCTCGAGATCGCGCACCATCTGATTGAAGCTGCGGTTCGTCTCGGCGGCAACACCGAGCCCGCGCTCGGGCAGCGGCTCCGGCGACTGACCGGAGCCGACCTTGCGCGCCGCGGCCGACAGGCGCGCGAACGGCCGATTGACGAGGCTCGTGATGAATGCGGCGCCGAAGAGCGAAAGGGCGAGCGCGAAGATGCCCCAGCCCGCCCACTGGAGGCCGGTGACGTTGTCGAGCTGTTCGCGATCGAGCGCGACCCAGTAATCGTCATCGTCGATCTTGAAGCTGATCCAGACGCCCGGGATATCGTTGACGGACTGCGCGATGACCGTGTCGTCGCCGAGTCGCCCGCGGATGTCATGCTCGATCAGCCGGTTCAACGACTCGTCGGGCTGCAGCGTGTATTTGTCCGTCGCCTCGCGCGGGTAGACGCGCACGCCCTCGTTGCTTTCGAGATCTTGCAACAGCGCGCGGCGCAGATCGGGATCCGAGTAGAGCAGCGCCGTGCGCGTGAGCTTGACGATGGCGACGAGCTGCAGCGCGACGCGCTGCGCGCGCGGCTCGCGCTCGATCACTCGGAAGCTCTGGAACCAGGCGGCGAGGCTGACCGCAATCAGCAGCGCAATGAGCAGGAACGTTCGCCAGAATAGCCCGCCGAAGACATGCGTAAAAAAACGCCGGTCGATCCGCATGGGCTACTGGGAGTGTGACAAAGGCGGCGCGCGATGCGTCACGCCGAGCCGTCGGGTATGAAGACGTAGCCGAGGCCCCAGACCGTCTGAATGAAACGCGGGCTGCTGGGATCGGTCTCGATCAGCTTGCGCAGACGTGAAATCTGGACATCGAGGCTTCGATCGAAGACTTCGTATTCGCGTCCGCGCGCGAGCTCCATCAGCTTTTCACGCGAGAGCGGCTGACGCGGATGGCGCGCGAACACCTTCAGCACCGAAAACTCGCCCGTCGTCAGCGGGATTTCCTGGCCTGCCTTCGTCAACGTCCTTGTGGCGAGGTTCAGCGCGAAATCGCCGAACTCGAACACCTCGGCCGTCTCCGACGGCGCGCCCGGCAGCTCGGACGGCGATTGCCGCCTGAGCACCGCATGAATGCGCGCGACGAGCTCGCGTGGGTTGAACGGCTTCGGCAGATAGTCGTCGGCGCCCATCTCGAGGCCGACGATCCGATCGACGTCCTCCCCCTTCGCCGTCAACATGATGATCGGCGTGCGGTCGTTGCTGCCGCGCAGCCGGCGGCAGATCGAGAGACCGTCCTCGCCGGGCAGCATAAGGTCGAGCACGAGCAGGTCGAACCGCTCGCGCACCCAGAGCTTGTTCATCGCGGGCGCGTTCTCCGCGACGTAGACGTTGAAGCCTTGCTCGCCGAGATAGCGGCGCAGCAGATCGCGCAAGCGCGGATCGTCGTCGACGACGAGAATTTTGGAGGGGTTTTTCGTTTCCATGGGCGGCATCTTAGCGCGATTGCAAAGCAGGTCGGGAAAGTCCGAATTTCGGGTTACAGTCAGTTACAAAATTTACCCTCACCAAGGGGTCCGAGTAAACACCGCGACCATAAACTGCTTCACGGATGCCGGCTCTTCGGTGGATACTTCATCCGTCCGATCAGTATTCCTTTTTGCCTGGGCGTGGTCCGGGCGTAGCACACGTGATTTCGAGGTAGCCGGTTGCCGCATGACGAAGGGAACAAGATGACGGTGGGAGCATGGCCGCGCATGCGGGCGCAGGTCGTCGCGATCGCGATTGCCGGCGCAGTCGTCGGCACCGTCGGCTCGATGGACGTCTACGGGCAGCCACGGCGCGGCGCCGCCGAATCTCAGCCGCCGCCGAGGCGCTTTCTACCAAGGACTCAACGGCAGCAAGCGTCCGCCGCGGCTTCCGATCCCATCGTGCGCACGACCACGCTGCTCGACTTCGACACGACGCAGCGCGACGGTCACATGACGCCCGAAGAGCGCCACCTGCTGCGTCAGCACATCGAGGACGCCGTACGCGAGCTCTACAAGCGTTGACGCACGGCCGAAGGTTTTCCGTTTCCAGCGGGAACGTCGCCGCCAGTCGATGACCGGTACGCTGCGTTTCTTGCCTTTCCTCTCTCCCTGCCTTACCGTGCGCGCGCCGCGCGCCAGGCAATCCACAGCTTGCGGATCGGCGTGAGCGCGATCTGCTGATGCAGGATCTGGTAGCCGTCGCGCTCGATTTCGTCGAGCAGCGCAAGTGCCATCGCCGATTGCGCGCGCAGCGTGCGCTGGGTCTTGCGCTCGGAGGCCGGGATGCCGGCGAGCGCCGCCTGGAGCGCGTCCCGAGCCCGGCTCGTCTGGAAGCGCATGAGCTCAGAAAACTCGGCGCTGTATTTGCGATTGATGAGATCGGCCGCGGTGACCTGATGGCGCTGCAGTTCGTCGATCGGGATATAGATGCGGCCGTGGCGCGCATCGTTTCCGAGCTCCTGAACCAGCTGCGCCAGCATGAGCCCGTTGCCGAGCGGCGGCGCCCACTCGCCCGCGCGCTCTGGCTCGCGCGCCGTGACGCGGGCCACCGCGCCCGCGAACGCGCCGCCGACCTTCTCGATGTAACCGCGCAAGTTGGCGAAGTCGAGATACCGGGCCTGGTTGAGGTCCATTTCGAAACCGGCGACGAGCGCCTCGAGCGTTCCGGCTTCGGTGCCGATGTCGGCCCCGTGTGCCGCGAGCGCGAGCGAGACCGGATGCGAGGGCCGTCCCGTCGCGAGCGCGCCGAGTTCCTGCTGCCACCAGGCGAGCTTCGTGCGGCCGATGGCCGGATCGCTCGTTTCCTTGACCGTTTGCTCGAGCTCGCCGCGCAGGGCGAACAGCGCGGTCAGCAGCGGCTGCCGCGCGACGGGCGCCTGACGGAGCGCGTAGTAGACGCTGGAGCCTGGCGGCCCGGCCTTTTGCGCGCAATAGTCGTCGAAGTTCTGATGGGATAAGCCTGAATCTTGTGACACGTCTGGCAAGCCGCGAGCGACGGAACGAGTGGAGTGCGGATACTACCTCATCCGCGTGTCGGGGCTGGCGCTCCGCGTTCCGGCGGGAAGCGCGCGCAGGAAGGAAAGCACGTGTCCGGCGCCGCCTTTGGTCCAGACGTCGACATGGTCGGCGTCGTCGATCAGCACCAGCCGGCGCAGCCCGGGCACGGCGGCGTGCAGCGCGGCAAACTGGCGCGGCGGGATCAGTTGGTCGGCAAGGCCGCCGTATATCAGCACGGGCGCACGCACGGCGCCGATCTTCGCAAGGTTGTCGTACCGGTCGCGCAGCATCCAGCGAACGGGCACGTAGGGAAAGCGCGTGCGGGCGACATCGGCCATACAGGTGAAGGGCGCTTCGAGAAGCAGCGCTTCGACAGGGTACTCGGTCGCCATTTGAACCGCGACGCCGGAGCCGAGCGAATAGCCATGCAGAACGACGCGCGACGTTTGCCGATAGGCAAACTCGAGCGCCGCGCGGCCGTCCGCGTAGAGCCCCGCTTCGTGCGGCTTGCCGGGGTTGCCGCCGTAGCCGCGGTATTCGGCGAGGACGACGCCGTAGCCGACCTCGACGAGAGCGTGCGCGATGTGTACGCGTTGCGAGAGGTCTTCGCCGTTGCCGTGAAAGAGCACGATGGTCGCGGCGTCAGGAGTGGCGGGCGGTTTATATCGAATACCGATCTCGAGGCCGTCTCGCGTTCGCACGACAGCGGGCGAGAGCCGATCGGCGTCCGGGTGTGGAGGGATGTCGCGGATCCGTTCGAGCGGATAAATGAGCCGGCCCTGCAGCCAGAGCAGCATCGCAACGATCGATCCATAGCCGAGCGCGGCGATGCCGGCGACGGAGAGCAGTGTCGTGCGCACCGGGAGTTTCATGTCAGTGTGCGCCGGGCCGCCCCAAGCGCACTGACCGCCCCCGCGGGGGGCAGCGAACGAAGTGAGCGTGGGGGTCGTTCATGTCAGTGTGCGCGCGCGTTCGAGGCAATGGACATCGTTGGCCGGACCGTGGTGGTGCAGCAGGGTCTCGAAGCGCGCGGGCGCAAGCCGTCGCGGCGGCTCGTAGCGCGGCGCGAGTTGCGAAAGCGCGCGGTGAAAGCGCGTGAACGTGGCGAAGTCGCGCGGATAGCGCGCTTCGTCGACGCCGAGAAACCGCCCCTCGCGCGTCGCGGAATCGATCAACGTGCGCCATCGCGCGATCGGCTCGATCCCGATGCTCTCGGTGCCGTGCGAGAACAGCATGAGGTCGATTTCCTCGAAGGGCGGCTGCCCGGCGAGGAAGCGCCGCAGCGCATCGGCCGATCGCTCGACGCAAAAGAGCAGCCAGAATGGCAGCGCGTGCAGTCGCAATGTCGTGAACGGATCCATCAGCAGAAAAGAATCGACGATGAGCCGCTGCGGCTCGATGCCCGCGTCGCGGTACCAGTCGCGGTAGATGTTCGCGGCGACGAAGCTCGCTGCCTCCGGTTCGCGAAAGCGAATCTCGACGATGCGCCAGTTCATCCTCGCTCCCATTGCCAGCAGCTCCTCGATGAGCGCCGCGTCGAAGCCCCATTCGGCTTCCGGCGCGATGTCGTCGGGCTCGGGCGGATCCCAACGGCTGCGCGTGCTGCCGTAACGAGCCAGATAATCGCGCACGCGCGGCCCCCCATGCAAGTATTCATGCTCGGTTGCGCCGCCTGTCGCACCAAACTGAAAGCAAGCGCGCTCGTTCAACCGGGTGACGGGCCACCTGCGTTTGCATGCCACGACATAGAGCGTGCCCCCGCGCACCAGGTTACGCAGCAGGAATTCGCGATAGGCGAGCGGCAGGGTGCGGTGCTTGAGCCGGAAGTAGCGCATCGTCTGCAACATCAATCGATCCTGGTTCGGATCGAACATATGATGGACGGCGATGCGGCTGTCGGCTTCGAGCAGTGCGTCGACGATGCGCCGACCCTCTTCGAAGCCGCGACGCGCATCGTCGGGATCGGATAGCGGCGCGCGCACGGGGCAGAGAAATGTCTGCGGCAGCCACGGAACACCCAGCGCCGCGGCCAGATGAACGAGCGCGCCGTTCGAGGAGCCGACGAATGCGGCCGGGAAGGGGCCGTCCGGGTACAGGCCGGCGACCCATTCGGCGATCTTTTCGATATCGAGCCGGCGCGCTTCACGCGGGCCGATGCCTTCGGTCATGCCGCCGATCGCGTAGGCCCATTCGCGCGCCGTGCGCGGCAAGCAATTGATCGCCGGCATGGCGGCATCGAGGAGCGGCGACTGGCTGGGGCTGCTGAACGGATTTCCCCTCAGCGAGGCCGCCAATGCTTGTGCCATCGCGGCGGCCGAATCGAAGCGCGCGATTCCGCGCGGCGGTCTGTTCACGAATGGGCTCCCGCATGCGAGACGGTATCGACCAGCCTGACCGGTTCATGCGAACGCAGCAGAAACGGCAGGATCTCGAACGCGAAACTTTCTGGATAGACGAAATTGAGCGTGTGCGTGCCCCCCGCGATGACGAGCAATTCGCCGTTCGGCAATTGCCCGGCGACTTCCTCGGCCCAACGCTGCGTCACTAGCGAATCGCGGGTACCGCGTACGACGAGGGTCGGCGCCACGATATCGGACAGCCGATCCTCGATCCGATCGCGCATCGCCATCCGTATCGCGGCCAGTGCATACCTAATGCCCGCCTTCGCATAGTCGATCCGAGCGACGGGGGCAGGCGAGGGCCGTCGCTCGCGCCGGCCGTTGATCAGTGCGCGCGCGATTTGCCGCGGCAGCGAGCGGGCGCAACGATCGGTCGTCGGTCCTTGCAGCACGAGCCGATCGACGACATCGGGATAGCGTACGGCAAGCTCGGCGAGCACCTGGCAGCCGAACGAATTCCCGACGAACATGGCGCGCTCGATCCGGCACGTCTGCAGCCAAAGATGCAGCGCATGAGCCAACTCGACGACCGATAGCGGCGGCCGGTGAAGATGCTGGAGGCAGGCGCTTTCGCCGAAGCCGGGCAGATCGGGCGCGTAGACGCGAAAATTCCGGCTGAGCGCGCATGCGAGCGGCTCCATGTAGCGGCTGGATACCACGAGACCGTGAACGAGAACGACCGGCGGGTAGTTCGCGGCGGAGGGCGGCCCGGGGCGCATTCGGTGAAACATCGAAAACGTACCCGCTTGCACGGAGCAGCCGGCTATCCCGTACGCACGTGTTGACGGCGTGAGCGCGGGCATGTGCTCGAGCCGACGCCATTCGACGGCGAGGCGCGCGGCTCCGGCACAGGCTGCCGCCCCGGCCGCAAGCGCAAGCGCAAGCGCTCCATCCAACATCGGATGTCCTCCACTGCCCCCCGTCGATCGAATCGGATTCTTCGGCATGGTCCGGCGACGTCATGCCGCGGCTATGCGTGACGGATAGCGGGAATGCTGCAATGTTTGCGCCAGGGTTAGCGGGCTCAGTCCGACGAATCCGCTCACGCCGGTAGTCATGAAATAGGGAATAATGGAAGTATTGCGTCAATGCAATATCTTTAATCCCGTTTTCTTAATCTTTCGAACGCTCCAATCCATCATCGATCACGAGCGCGCGGCTCGGCCCCGGCAGGCTGCGCGTCGGTCCACCAAAAGACATGTCGAATACCTCAGTAGTCCAATCGAGCGACGCACCGAGCGCACGCAACGCCGTGCGCGCATTGCGTTCGTCGCAGATCCGCGAAGTCGCAAACGCGGGCTTCGGCAACGGCGACGTCCTGCCGTTCTGGTTCGGCGAATCCGATCGCGTGACGCCTCGTTTCATCCGTGATGCGGCATCGGAGGCGCTCAACTCCGGAGCGACGTTCTACACGCACAACCTCGGCATCGCACCGCTGCGCGAAGCTATCGCGCGCCATGTATCGACGCTGCACGGGCAGACGTCCGTCGATCATGTGGCCGTTACCAGCGCCGGCGTCAACGCGCTCATGCTCGCATCGCAATTGATCGTCGAGGCAGGCGATCGCGTTGTCGCCGTCACGCCGCTGTGGCCCAACATCGTCGAAATTCCGAAGATCCTCGGCGCCGATGTCGAGACGGTCTCGCTCGAATACGGGCCTCACGGCTGGCGGCTGGACCTCGACCAGCTGCTCGCGGCACTCACCCCGTCGACGAAGCTTCTCATCGTCAACTCGCCGAATAATCCGTCCGGCTGGGTACTGACTCGCGACGAGCAGCAGACCGTGCTCGACCATTGCCGGCGCCACGGCATCTGGGTTCTCGCCGACGAGGTCTACGAGCGCCTCTATTACGACGATGTCCGTAACGACGCTTGCGCGCCGTCCTTTCTCGACATCGCGTCGAGGGACGAGCGCGTCATTTGCGTGAACTCGTTCTCGAAGGCTTACCTGATGACGGGTTGGCGCCTCGGCTGGCTCGTTGCGCCGGCTGCGTTGATGGACGACCTCGCCAAGCTGATCGAATACAACACATCGTGTGCGCCGTCGTTCGTGCAGCAGGCCGGAATTGCCGCGCTGGGAGACGGCGGGAGCACGCCACGGCAGTTGGTCGGCGATTTGCGCGTGGCCCGCGACCATCTCGTGCAGTCTTTGCAGGCGTTGCCCGGTGTCGACGTCACGTCCCCGGCGGGCGCCATGTACCTCTTTTTCTCGATGCCGGGTGCCGGCGAAAGCCTCGCGCTCTGCAAAGCGCTCGTCCGCGAAGCCGGTCTTGGACTCGCGCCCGGCAGCGCGTTCGGCCCCGAGGGGGAAGGGTATGTTCGGTGGTGTTACGCCTGCGACGTCGCGCGCATCGATGCCGGGCTCGAGCGGTTGCGAACTTTCCTCGAGCGGCGAGGACGCGGACGATGACGAGCGCTTCGATTCGCGCGTTCCGCTATGCGCCACGGCAAAGCTGATTTCGTTGTATCGATAGCGCGATAAATTCGTTTGCCTCGAGGCGCGCCGCGCCCAGAATTCTCGCCATGCAGTCAGTGGGCCGCGTCATGAGCGCGCAAGGCGGGAACGCGGCGAGAAAGCGGCACGATGCCGCGCCTTCGGGGAGAGCGATGACGCAAATTCAAGAGAGTGCGCGTCCTGGGCATGCGCCCGGGGAACGGTCGGCCAGACTGAGCGGTTTGTTTGCGACGGAAGACTGGTGGGCCGTCTGGATCGGCCTCGGCGTCGTCGTGATCGCTTATGCCTTGTTCACGGCCGGCGGCAGCATCAAGCCGATCGCCGTGGCGCCGGCGAAGTGGAGCGCGTTGTCCGGCGCCGCCGGCGACCTGGGTTCGCACATCGTTTCTTATCTCGCGCTCGGGGCGGCGTTTGCCGTGCTCTTCGGCGTGAGCATCGCCGCGCAAGGCGGCTCCGCGCTCCAATTCGTCCGCGCTTTCGTCGTGCTCTTCATCGTATCGGCGCTCGTTTTTGCCTTCGGGGCCTGGACGGTCGCCGTGCGCTACAACCTCGAGCCGCCGCTCGTCGCGTTGGCGCTCGGCCTCGTCGTCTCTAACGTGTTCGGCGTGCCGGAATGGCTGAAGCCGGCGCTGCGCGTGGAGCTCTTCATCAAAGTCGGCATCGTTCTACTCGGCGCGACGCTGCCCTTCACGCTGCTCGTCTGGGCCGGACCCGTTGCGCTCGGCCAGGCGACGATCGTTTCGCTCGTCACGTTCTTCACGATCTTCATCGTCGCGCGCTGGGCCGGACTCGAGCCGCGCTTCGCCGCCGTGCTCGGTGTCGGCGGCGCGGTATGCGGCGTTTCGGCTTCGATCGCCGTTGCCGGCGCCGTGCGCGCCAAACGGGAGCAGGCTTCGGTCGCGATCACGCTCGTCGTCGTCTGGGCGATCGTGATGGTCTTCGTGCTGCCGTTCGCCTCGCGAGCGCTCGGATTGCCCACCGGCGTGGCGGGCGCATGGATCGGCACGTCGGAGTTCGCGGACGCCGCGGGAATCGCTGCCGCGCAGGCGTACGGCGATATGGCGCGTCACGCGGGCGGCGCGATTGCCGGATCGCCCGAGGCGTCCGTCCAAGCGTTCACGCTGATGAAAGTGATCGGTCGCGATATCTGGATAGGGATCTGGGCCTTCGTGCTCGCGATTGTCGCGACGAGCCGCTGGCAGGATGCCGCCGACGGCATTCGTACGCGGACGGGCGCAGGCGAAATCTGGGCGCGTTTCCCGAAGTTCGTGATCGGTTTCGTCGTCGCATCGGCATTCGTCACGTGGGTGGCCAGCCATTACTCGATCGGCGACTATCGTTCGATCGTCACGCCCGCGCTCGTCGCGCCGATCACGACGCTGCGTATCTGGGCCTTTACGCTTTGCTTCCTGAGCATCGGGCTCACGACGAGATTTGCCAGCCTCGCGGCAACGGGCAAAAAGCCGTTGGCTGTATTCGCGGCCGGTGTCGTCGTGAATGTCATCGTCGGTTATTTGCTTTCCGCTCATCTGTTCGCCCCTTACTGGGAGCGGCTCGCGCAATGACAGACATCCCGAATGGCTGCACGGCGTGCCGCTACTGGTCGAGCGCGCGTTCTTCGCTCGAAGCCTCCATCCCTGGGCTGACGTCGCTCGGGTCGGCGTTCGGCGCCAGTGCGGCCGATACGCGCGTGTGTCGACTGCACGACCGGCTCACCGCGCCGCGCGACGGCTGTCGATCGTTCACGAGCCGATCGTCCGCTGCGATCGATTGACACGCCCGTTTCCGTTTTCTGCCCGCGAACGCGGGCTTACGGCAATTTCCACCAGCGGGGCAACAGACGCCGCACTTCGGGCCGGCGGTAGCGATCGTCGATCAGATGAAGCACGCCTACGTCATTTTCGCTGCGCACCACGCGCCCCGCGGCCTGAACGACCTTTTGGAGCCCTGGGTACAGATAGGCGTAGTCGTAGCCGCGGCCGAATCGGGCTTCCATGGCGAGCCGCATTTGTTCGTTGACCTCGTTCACTTGCGGAAGGCCCAACGTGGCGATGAACGCGCCGATCAGACGCTCGCCGACGAGGTCGATCCCTTCAGAAAACGCGCCGCCCAGCACGGCAAGGCCGATGCACGAATCCGTGGCGCGAAAGCGTGCGAGGAACGCGTCGCGCGCCGCCTCATCAATGCCCGGCGCTTGTCTACATATCGGCAGATGCGGGTGCCGCGTGCGAATCAGCGCGCAGAGGCGATCGAGATAATCGAAGCTGCTGAGGAAACCTAAATAGTTTCCGGGGCGAGCCGCGTATTGCTCGGCAATCAGATCGGCGATCGGCTCGAGCGATCGCTCGCGGTCCCGCCAGCGCGTCGACACATGGCCCGCTACGTGGACGGCGAGCTGCTCGGATCGGAATGGGCCTTCGATGTCGAGCCATGCCGTCGTGTCGGGCAAGCCGAGCATGTCGCGGTAGAAGTGTTGCGGGTTGAGCGTGCCCGAGAATATGACCGTCGCATGCGCCGTGGCGTGCCGCGCGGCGAGGAATGGCGCCGGAATGACGTTGCGCACGCATAGCGTCGAGGTCCTTCGTGCGCGACCACGCGCAATATATTCGACCGATGTCGCATCGAACAGAGAATGATCGTCGAACTGCTCCGCGAGTGCGACGAAATGCGTTGTATCGAAGAAGAATTGCAGCAGCGGCTCTTCGATCGGGACCGACGCTTCTCCGAGTTGCTCGCTGACCAGGCCAATGAACTTCTGCGCGGCGTTGAGCAGCGTCTTCGGTATCTCGTCGTAGACCTGGTAGGCGACTTCTTGCATACGAGCGAGCGCGTTCCATTCGCGCTGCAATCGTTGGAGTGATCTTTTCAAACCCGCGGGCGCCGCTTTGATCGCTTTGCGCAAGGCGCTTTGATCGAGCGAGGCCGTGTACATTTTGCGCGCGCGCTCGAGCAGGTTATGTGCTTCGTCGACGAGCACGGCGATGCGCCATTGGTTCATCCGCGCCAGCGCATGCAGCAATGCGCTGCTGTCGTAGTAATAGTTGTAGTCGCCTATGACGACATCGCTCCACCGCACCAGTTCCTGCGCGAGGTAGTAGGGGCACACCTCGTGCGCGAGTGCGGTTTCGCGCACCGCCGCCCGGTCGAGGCGCCGCGTGGCGAGCGCTGCGCGGCGGGCCGCGCCGAGACGATCGTAAAAGCCGCGCGCGAGCGGACATGATTCGCCGTGACAGGCTTTGTCCGGGTGCTCGCATGCCTTGTCGCGTGCCGTGAGCTCGAGCGTCCGAAGCGGCAGCCCGCCTTTTTCCGCGCCAAGTGCATCGATCGCCTCGAGCGCAAGCGCACGGCCCGGCGTCTTCGCCGTGAGAAAGAAGACACGTTCGACGCGGTCTTCCCCGCAGGCCTTCAGCGCGGGGAACAGCGTCGCAAGCGTTTTGCCGATGCCGGTCGGCGCTTGCGCCATCAGCGTCCTGCCGTCGCGCGCGGCACGGTAGACGGCCACGGCAAGCTCGCGTTGGCCCGTGCGAAACGTACGATACGGAAAGGCAAGGGCGCTCAAGGCCGCGTTGCGCGCGCGGGCGTGGGCTTGCTCTTGAACGGCCCAGTCGAGAAATCGCTCGCATTGCTCGACGAAGAACGTTTCGAGCTCGGTTGCATCGTATGTTCGAGTGAGCGCCGTTTCCTTTCGCGTCGAGACATCGAAGTAGATGAGGGCGACATGCAGCTGCGACAGTTCGCGCGCTCGGCACAACAAATGCCCGTAGACAAGCGCTTGTGCCCAGTGCAGCGCACGGTGATTGTCCGGCATCGCGTCGAGATCGCCGCGGTACGTTTTGATCTCCTCGAGTCGATTGTCGGCCGGGTCATAACCGTCCGCTCTGCCGCGCACAGTCAGTTCTCGATGCGTGCCGGTCAAGGTAATTTCGGATTCGTAACGAGGCCCACGTCGTGCGGTGACCACCGCATGCCCCTCGATTCCTTCGAGCGCCGTGGGAGCGGGTGTGAAGCGCAGATCGAGATCGCCGCGCTTGGCCGTGAATTCGCAAAGCATGCGGACGGCGACAACGTAGCTCATGCCGACGCTTCCGTCTCTTCGGCCTCGTGCCAGCGCACATCGACGACACGCACGGGAATGCCGTTACGCGCGCAGTATTGGAGCCAGCGGCTTTGATTGTCCTGCAGCCGGTCGCCGGGACCCTTCACTTCGATCAGCTCGTAGCGGCGCTCGCGAGGCCAGAAACGGACAAGATCGGGCAGGCCGGAGCGGTTTTCGCGAATGTCGTCGAGCAACCGCGTGAACCACAGCTTCAGGTGCGCGGCTGGCAGACAATCGAGCGCCGTTTCCAATAGCTCAGGGGTGAGGACGCCCCAGAAGACGAACGGCGATTGCAGCCCCGCTTTGCATTCGAAGTGACCGACGATCGTTTGCCGATAGGTGCCGTTGTCGAGCTGCGCGAGGCAATGAGCGAACTCGCGTGCGCGGCGCACAGAGAAGTCAGGGGCGTGCAAATCGGCGGGGCCGCGCTGGAACGGATGGAAGAACGCGCCGGAGACCGGCGCGAATACGGCTTCCCAGCAAAGGAGCCCGAACAGCGAGTTGATCAGTGCGTTTTCGACGTAGTAGACCGGCGCATGCGGCGCGTCGAGATGATCGCGCACCGCGTATTCGACGGCGAACGATTCCCGAGGGCGGGCGAGCGTCAACAGCTCGCGTGGAACGACCGAGGCGCGCTCCGCGCGCAAGGCCGGAAGTTGCAAGCGCCGCCGCAGCCGCGGCAACAGTCTCGCGACGCGCTGGCTCTCGGCTTCGTTTTCCGGGGAGAGCTCAGCCTCCGAGGCAAGCGTCAATGCATCGCCGAACCGATCGCAAAGCTCAAGCACGCGCATGCGGCGGTGGCGAGCGCCGGGCCAAGTGCAACGCTCGTAGACCGTCAGCGCGAAATCCCATTCGTGCCGTTGTTCGGCGCATTGGCCGATGCGAAACAAAAGCTGTGCTCGACGCGTCTCGAGCCACGCATTGTCGATCTTGATCGACATTGCCGCCCCGAAGATGGACTCGAGCGAATCGACGTCTTCAGCGGCATCGAGCGCTTCTCGGCAGGCATGCAGAGCGAGCCAGGCGTCGACGTCGGCCCGTTGCCGGAACGCCCGCGCCGAAGAGGCGATCGATACCTTCTCGTATTGGTAGACACCGAGATCCGCCAGCACGAACTCGGACCAGTCTTGATGCAGATTGCCGAAGAACAGGAGCTTCAGCCGATCGGCGAGCGGTGCGATGCAGACATGGAGCACCTGATCCGGCGTATCGGCATCCCAATCAACGAGACGCCTTGCGTCCGTGTGCCTCGCGCGTAGAAGGTCGAGCCAATCGGACTTGCGCGCCGACTTCGAGATGTCCGCGTCACTGAAGATCCGCTGCAATTCGGAACGCGTTGACAGTGCGAAGAGCTCTTCGATCGTCAGCGGCGGATCGGGATCGACCCAGCCGAGGACCGTGAGAGGAGCGGCGGCTGCGACGGGGCAACCGACCTCTTCGTACGTCAGGCGGCTCGTGCGAAAGAGCATGCCCTTGCGCATCAGCATGCGAACGAGCAGTGCGCGCGAGTTCAGCGGAAGGCGAGGGAATTCGGCGAGAAAGGCGCGCTCGCTCGCGTCGAGCAGGTCGTCGTAGCGTTGCCCCAGCCACGCCAGCGCGCGTTCGAAGTTATGCAGGTAATAGAGCGGGGACGGAACGTCGGTAAGCACGGGCGGAACGGAAGCCTGTATATTTGTACAGGCATAATAGCAAAGTCGGCGGTCTATCCAAGGTCGAACCGACGAAATTTGCCATGCGCCGCTCGGCCCGCTTCCAAGCTCAGGGCCAAGTTCGCCAGGCGCCCGCGGTTACGCGAGCATTTCGATGCCGTGTTTCCGGACGATCTGCAGAAGCTTGGCTGCCATTCCACTCGGATGTTTCGCGCCCGTCTCCCACTTTTGAACGGTCGAAAGACTCGTGTTTAGGTAACGAGCGAATACTGGCTGGCTCACCCTTGCGTTCTTGCGGATGTTGGCAACGTCCTGGGCACTGAATTCCGGCGTATCGGCGATGCAGAGTTCGTCGTATTCGCGCATGGTCTTCTTGTCGATTACCCTTGCGCGGTGCAGGCCCGCAGCGGCGCTATGGATTGCCTCGTCCAGGTCGCTTTTGTACCGTGGTTTAGCCATCGCTGAAAATTTCCTCTAGTTCCTTGTATCGGACCAACGTATCGATGTCGGCTCGATTCATCTTGCCGTAGTCCTTCGCGAGCTTCTTGAGTCTCGCCAGCTGACTGTCGTCTATGTTCTCCATATCCTGCTTCGCAAACAGGAATACGAAAATCCAGACTGTGCCGACCTTGCTGATAACGATGCTTCGCTGCCGGTTGTCGTCGAGCCGCTTTTTCCAGACGTTGCCGCCAAGATCGTTTCCTTTTCCCTCCGCGAGATCAGAAGCTGCACGCCACAACGCTTGATTCGAAAGTCTGGATTTCTTCGCTGACTTGGCGAATGCCTTCGTCTTGAATACCCGTATCTTCTTCCTGAACTTCGTCATCTTCACATGGATCGAGGATTGAAATATAGCACTGGGTGCAAGCTTTTTCTAGCGTGCAGATCGCGTCGAAAAAGCGGACCTAGAAGTGCCACCCTCGAAGCAGTGTCAAGGACGATTCGGCGAAGGAGTTGCGCATCGCGTCATATTCGGACGTTCGACCGTCATCGGCCGCGAGCCTCAAGCAGCAAACGGTGGCCCTCGGCATTTGCGCGTTGCCGTCGACATTGCAACGATGAGCGATGGTCGGACCCCAACACGGTCGTGAGGAAGCGCGGCGCCGCGCTGCTTTTCGTTGGCAGCGGGGCGCCGGCCACGTCGTGCCACGTGCACGGCCATCTCAGACGTGGGGTGGGCAGGTGCCCGACGATCAGGCCCGGTTAGCCTTTTCCAACCCTTCCCAGAGTCCGTTCAGATAAACGGCGCCGAGCGCGCGATCAAAAAGTCCGTAGCCCGCGCGCCCCGTCTCGCCCCAGATCATCCGGCCGTGGTCGGGTCTCGCATAGCCCTCGAACCTGATTTCGAAGTAGGCCTTGACGATCTCGGCCATATCGAGCGACCCGTCGGCTGAGCGATGCGAAGTCTCGTAAAAGTCGCCCTCCGCATTGGTTCGCACGTTCCTCAAGTGGGCGAAATGGATGCGGCCGCGCGCGCCAAACTCGCGCACGAGCGCGGGAATATCGTTGCGCGGGTCGGCGCCGAGCGAACCCGAGCAGAGCGTCAGCCCGTTCGCGGGATCGTCGACGACCGACAGCAGGCGCTCGAGGTCGTCGCGATTCTTCACGATGCGAGGGAGGCCGAAGATCGAACGCGGCGGATCGTCGGGGTGCATCGCCATCCGAATGCCACAGTCTTTGGCGATAGGAACGATGGCGCGCAGGAAGTACTCGAGGTTGGCCCAGAGCTCCGATTCATCGAGCGTTTCATACTCGTGCAACAGCGCTTTCAGCTCGTCGGGACGATAGCTCGTATCCCAGCCGGGCAGCGCGATGCCTTTCGAGACGTCGAGCGCTTCGATGGCGTCGGCATCGAACGCGAGCGTCGTCGAGCCGTCGGGCAGGCGCATTTCGAGCGACGTGCGCGTCCAGTCGAAGACGGGCATGAAGTTGTAGCAGACGACCTTCACCTCGCAGGCCGCGAGGTTGCGCAGCGTCTGTCCGTAGTTCGCGATCAGCGCATCGCGCGTGGCCTTGCCGAGCTTGATGTCCTCATGCACAGGCACGCTTTCGATCACTTCGAGCTTCAGCCCGTGCGCCTCGACTTTTTCCTTCAGCGCGCGGATCTTGTCGAGCGGCCAGACATCGCCGACGGGCACGTCGTAGATCGCCGACACGATTCCGTACATGCCCGGGATTTGGCGAATATAGGCGAGCGGGACCGGATCGTTGTCGCCATACCAGCGGAAGGTCATCTTCATGATTCGTTCGGTGTCCTATCTATTGACCGGCAAATGCGTGCCGCGTGCGCGACGATGCGACAACGCGACCGGGGCCGGGGTCGGGCTTGCGTCGCCGCGTCAGCCTTACGCACCGCTTAGGTAATGACGCCGACCTGCCAGGGTACGAACTCGCTTTGGCCGTATCCATGCAATTCGCTCTTCGAGCGCGTGCCGGAAGCGCAGTCGAGCATCATGCGGAAGATCGCCTCGCCGAGCTCGTTGATGGTCGCGGTGCCGTCGATCACGCCCCCGCAGTTGATGTCCATGTCGTCTTGCTGACGCTCCCAAAGCGCCGTATTCGTCGCGAGCTTCAGCGACGGCGACGGCGCGCAGCCGTACGCGGAACCGCGGCCCGTCGTGAAGCAGATCAGATTGGCGCCCGACGCGACCTGTCCCGTCGCCGATACTGGGTCGTAGCCGGGCGAATCCATGAACACGAATCCCTTCGCGTCGATCCGTTGCGCATACTCATAGACCGCGACGAGATTCGTCGTTCCGCCTTTCGCCACGGCGCCGAGCGATTTTTCGAGGATCGTCGTGAGGCCGCCCACCTTGTTGCCGGCTGAGGGATTGTTGTCCATCGCCGCGCCGTTGCGCGCGCAATAGTCTTGCCACCAACCGATGCGTGCGAGCAGATTCTCGCCGACTTCGCGGCTCACGGCGCGACGCGTCAGCAGGTGCTCGGCGCCATAGACTTCCGGCGTCTCTGAAAGGATGGCGGTCCCGCCGTGCCGAACGAGCCGATCGACGGCCGCGCCGAGCGCCGGGTTGGCCGAAATGCCCGAATAGCCGTCGGACCCGCCGCATTGAAGCCCCACGACGAGATGTGAAGCCGGCACCGGCTCTCGCTTCACGCGATTCGCTTCGGGCAGCATTTCGCGGACCATCGCAATGCCGCGCTCGATCGTCTTGCGCGTGCCGCCGCTGTCCTGAATCGTGAACGTCCGCAAACGCATGTCGGTCTCGGTCAGCCCGCCCGATTCAAGTATGCCGCCGATCTGGTTCGTCTCGCAGCCGAGGCCGACGAACAGCACGGAAGCGAAGTTCGCGTGGACCGCGTAGCCGGCCAGCGTGCGGCGCAGGATCGCGATGCCTTCGCCTTGCATGTCGATGCCGCAGCCGAGACCATGCGTCAGCGCGACGACGCCGTCGACGTTGGGGAAATCCGCTAGCGCTTCGGGATGGACGTCGCGCCGGAAATAATCGGCGATGGCGCGCGCGACAGTCGCCGAACAGTTCACGCTCGTCAGCACGCCGATGTAATTGCGCGTGGCGACGCGGCCGTCCGCTCGTCTGATGCCCATGAAGGTGGCCGGGTCGGCGACGTAGTCCGTCGGATGCGTATCGATCCCGAACGCGTGCTCGCGCTCGAACTCGGCCATGCCGAGGTTGTGAACGTGCACGTGCTGGCCGCGCGCGATGTCCTCGCGGGCGACGCCTATGATCTGGTTGTAGCGCTTCACGGGCTCGCCTTTGGCGATCGCCCGCGTCGCGATCTTGTGCCCGGGCGGGACGAGGCCCGTGACCACGAGATCCTCGGCATCGAGACGGGTCCCCGAGACGAGTTGACGCGTGGCAATGACGACGTCGTCGTTCGGATGAAGGCGGATGACCGCATGCGCGGCCGATGTCCGGGTGGGAGCTGAAGTCGACATGTCGGGCCTTCTCAAACAGGGTGAAACGATCGATCAGATCGGCGTGCGTGCACCGGTCCGCATCTCGCTGCGCTCGCGCTCGAGCGAGAGCGGCTCGATCCGGCCAACGATTACCAGATAGCTGAACGCGCCGAGAAAGCAGAAGCCCCCCGCGACGACGAGCGGAATCGTGAACGAGCCCTTCGTCATGGCGACCATGAAGCCGGTGAACGTCGTGATAACGATGCCGGCCAGATTCGACGCGAAGTTCTGGATGCCGCCGATCGAGGCGACGTGACGCAGCGTAGGCGCGACGTCGCCGGGCAGCGACCAGATGCTCGCGGCGGCGAACGCGAGACTGCCGTACGAAATGCCGAAGAACGCCAGCATCAGATAGACATTCGATGTGAACGCGGACAACGTGATGACTGACGACATCAGCATGCCGCCCACCATGCAGGTCTTGCGCGCGGCAGTCAGCGAGAGACCGCGGCGATAGAGCGCGTCGGAGACGAGCCCGCCGATCCAGCCGCCCGGAATCGCGATCAGCGCGGGAATCATGCCGAGCGTGCCGAGCGACTTCAGCGAAAAGCCGCGCGTCTGCACGAGATAGGTCGGAAACCAGGTGATGAAGAAGTAAATGACGAAGTTCAGGCAGAAGAAGCCCAGCATCATGCCCCAGAGGGTGCGATGGCGAAAGAGCGACGACCACGTCACGTTGTTCGCTTCGTCGCCGTCGCTGGCGCCGGCCGCGCGCGGCGCATGAACGACGTCGTGCTCGCCCGTCATGTCGCCGTGCGCCGGGCTGCGATAGATGATAAGCCAGCCCACGATCCAGACGGCGCCGAGCAAACCGGTGATGACAAAGGCGGCTTTCCATCCGAGCGTGCCGATGATGAGGGCGACGACGGGGATCGACAATGCGGAGCCGACTCGCGAGCCGCTATCGAAGATGCTGGTCGCGAGCGCGCGCTCCTGAGGCTTGAACCACTGGCTCACGAGCTTGGCGCAAGAAGGATAGGCGCCGGCTTCGCCGACGCCGAGCAGCAGCCGGCAGCCGAACATCGACGCCACGCTCGACACGCCTGCCGTCGCGGCCGTGAAAAGGGACCACCAGCCGACCGCGAGCGGCAGCGCGATGCGCGCGCCGACGCGATCGACGAACCAGCCGAACGGCATCTGCATGAAGGCGTAGGTCCAGAAGAAACCGCTCAGAATGAGGCCCATTTGCGCCGGACCGATGCCGAGCGCCTTTTCGATCTGGGGGGCCGCGACCGCGAGATTGGCGCGATCGATGTAATTGACGGCGAGCGCGAGAAAGCATAGAAAAACAACGACCCAACGCATCTTTCTCATCTGATAGTCTCCTTAAGTAGGGCATCTGTCACGCGAAACCGGCGGCTCGCCGCGATGCCTCGTAAGTGAACCTGCAACTGCGTCACATAGGCATGGCTACGCGAAGCGCCGCATGCAGGCGGGGCTGCTCGATCTTCAATCCGAGCTCGCGCGCCAGATCGATGACGGGCTGGAAGCGGCGCCGCTTTTTCTCGTCGTGATTGCGCGCGATATCGGCCAGGCGGTGGTCGAGAAACGGGTTTTCGAAACGCTCGCGCACTTCGTCGAGATAGTCGCGAGCGGCGCTTGCTTTCCCGAGTGCGTCGAAGACCGGCAAAACTTCGTCGCGCCACAGCGACTCCAGGTCAGCCCGCACGGCGGGATCGCGCATGGCGTGCAACGTGTTTTCGTCGGCCGGGCGGCGATCGGTCTGCCAGCGCTCGGCGAGATAGGTGTGGCCGAGATTCAGCAGCAGCAACTTCAGCCGTTCGTAGTGCGAAAGATCGTTGGTCACGACCATGGCCTCGTGCTCGCAGGGCAACACCATGCCAGGGCGCCGCTCGATGGCCCATAGAGCATACGGCTCGGCGATCGCGCCGATCGGCCGTATCGGTTCGGAGACGATACGGTCCACGAGCGAGTTGACCCATACGCAGCGCTCTTCGATGTAGCTCAGAAACGCCGGATCAATCGCCCAGACGCGCGCAATCCCGGCGACGAGCGTGCGCAGCGTATCGCCGTTGTTGGAGACGAGCTCGCAAGGCAATACGGTCAGCGGCTCGCCGCCCGCGCGGAAGCGGGCGTGGAGCAGAACGACGAGCTTGGCGGCGAAGCCGCGCGGCGGCGGCGCGCCAGGTTCGAGCAGTGCGGGCGTGTCTTCGTCGAAGAGAACATAGCCGCTATCGCTCGTATTCGAGATCACGACGCGCGCATTGCGAACGAATCGTTCGAGCACCAGCGGCCACTCGCTGTTGGCGTCGAGCGCTTCACTGACCGCATGACAATCGACCGTTGCGTCGACGACCGCTTCGTGGCGCAAGCCGCGAATCCGCACGGGATAACGCCCATGCGCGCGCAACGCTTCAATGCGTGCGCGACTTTCCGGGTTCGTCGTGGTTTGAACGACGGTGATGCTGCCCAGCGCGCGACCCGCGTCCAGCGCCTCGGAAACGAACAGGTCGGCATGGGCCTGCAGGAATCGGCTCGTGCCGAATTGGAGAATCGGGTTGCTCATGATCGTTCAGTGATGTCTCGTTACCGGCCGGGGCGAGGTGCCACGGCCGGAGCAGCGAGTGGGGCAAGCCTCGGCGTCGTGCGACCTCAGCAGGCAACGAGCGCTTTGATGACGCCCGCGCCGGGGTCGAGCAGCTTCGGAAACTCGGAAGGCAGTTCCGCGAGCGACAGCTTGTGCGTGTTGAGCGCGTCGGTCGGGATTTTGCCGGCGCGCATCGCGGCGAGCACCGTTTCGAAGTCGGCCACCGTCGCATTGCGGCTCGCGAGCAGCGTCGTTTCGCGCTTGTGAAACTCCGGGTCCGAGAACGAGATCCGGCTGTTCACGATCGAAATTAGCACGTACCTGCCGCCGTGCGCGACGAATTCGAGGCCGCGCTCCATCGCTTTCGCGTTGCCGGTCGCGTCGAAGACGACTTCGAAGAATTCCCCGTCGGTCAACTCGGCGAGGCGCGCTTTGTCGGCGCCGGCTTCGCTCGTATCGAGCTCGACGGTGCCGTCCGCGCCGAGCGCCGTCGCGCACGCGGCAAGACGGTCGGCGCGGCCGTCGAGCACGTAGACGCGCGCTCCGCGCAGCTTGGCGAAGATCGTGGCGGCCATGCCGATCGGACCGGCGCCGACCACGAGCACGCGCTCGTTCGCTTTCACGTCGGCGCGGGCGACCGCATGCGCGCCGATTGCGAGAAACTCGATCATGGCCGCCTGATCGAGCGTGACGCCATCGGCCTTGAAGACGAATCCTTGCGGCACGGCAAGGTACTCCGTCATGCCACCGTCCGTGTGCACGCCGAGCACGCGGATGTTCGTGCAGCAATTGGTCTTGCCGGCCCGGCAGGCGACGCAGCGACCGCAGGACAAATACGGCATCACATAGACCTGGTCGCCGGCTTGCACGCGAGCGCCAGCCGGCGCCGATTCGACGATGCCGGCGAGCTCGTGTCCCATCACGCGCGGATAGGCGAGATAGGGCTGGTTGCCGGTGAAGATATGCAGATCGGTGCCGCATACGCCGATTCGCTTGACGCGGATCAGGACGTCGTCAGGGCCGGGTTGCGGGATGGGCTGGTCGGCGACGGCGAGTTTGCCGGGTTCTTCGCAGATGACGGTTTTCATCGACGGGCGGAGATTCTCTGGGAGCGTAATGCGTCGCGCGACGGACAGCGCGATGCGGGTTGAGCGTGCGCGAGCGATGAAGTCGTCGTGAACGACGTTGCCTCGCTGTTGCTTCTGGCCTTACCAGTTGCGAAAATATCGAAACTGGCCGAGCTGGTCAAGCCAGTTTTACCCCAGGGTCGCCAGTGGCGCGTCATGGGGGCAGCTTCGATCGTGCGCAGGCGTCGCATTTGCGCGACGATCGGTTCGATTTACAATCGCCCGTCGCCAGGCAGCCGGAAAGGCTTGCCGATCGCCGATCAATGGTTTGCCGACAAGCAGGAACCGTCACGTGGCCATCAAACCCGCCGAGACACGGCGTCTTTACCTACAAATTGCCGACAAGCTGCGTGCGTTGATGGAGCAGCCCGGCTTCACGCAGAACGGGCGGTTGCCGTCCGAGCGTGTGCTCGCCGAGCAGCTCGGCGTATCGCGGCCGTCGGTGCGCGAAGCGCTCGTCGCGCTCGAGCTTGAGGGCCGTGTGGAGATCCGCATGGGGTCCGGCGTCTATGCGTGCGCGACGCCGAGCGCGGTTCGCGATGCCGCGCGGCCCGAAGCGGAGCTCGGCGAGAGCCTCGTCGACATCATGGGAGCGCGCGTCGTCATCGAAGGCGCGGTTGCGGCAAGCGTCGCGCCGTTCGCTAAACCGAAGGCGCTGAAGGCGCTGCGCACGCTCTACGACAAGATGGTGCGCGAAGTCGAGGCGGGGCAGCAGCCCACGGCCTTGGACCGGGCGTTTCACGTCGCCATTGCGCAAATGACGGGCAACGACCTGCTCGAACGCGCCGTCGGCTCGCTGTTCGACGAGCGCCACAGCCCGCTCTCCGCGAAGCTGCGCGATCACTTCGAGAACGAAACGACCTGGCAGGCCGCGCTCGACGAGCACAAGGAAATTCTCGAGGCGCTCGAAGCGCACGACGCGATCCAGGCCCAGGCCGCGATGCAACGGCATCTGAAGGCCTCGCTCGATCGCGTCATGCCGCTTCGTAAGCAGAACTAAACGCCTCTCATCGCTTCGCGTGTCTACGCCCAGAAGTCGGAGACTTCGATGTCGCGCAGGTCGAACACGAGCACTTCCGCGTCATGGCCATCCGTGAGCGTGAGGCTCCGCTCGGCGCGCACGCGGACGCCGTCGCCTTCCGACAGCACGGTGCCATTCACGCTGATGCTGCCGCGCGCGACGTGAACGTAGGCGAACCGGTTCGCTTCCAGATCGAGGCGAGCTTGCTCGTCGCCGTGGAAAAGGCCGGCGTAGACACGCGCATCCTGCCGGATCTCCAGCGTGTCGTCGCCGCCTTCCGGCGAGATCACGAGACGAAGCTGGCCACGCTTGTCCGAATCGGAGAACGTCCGCTGCTGGTAGCGCGGCGTCGCGCCTTTCGCCGCGGTGGCGATCCAGATCTGCAGAAAGTGGACCGGCTCCGTGCTCGACGGGTTGAACTCGCTGTGCGCGACGCCCGTACCCGCGCTCATCAACTGGATGTCGCCGGGCCGGATCACCGAACCGGTGCCCATCGAGTCCTTGTGTTCGAGCGCGCCTTCGAGCACGTACGAAAAGATCTCGACGTCCCGGTGCGGGTGCTTGCCGAAGCCGCGGCCCGGCATGACGCGATCGTCGTTGATGACGAGCAGGTCGGAGAAGCCCATCTGCTTCGGGTCGTAGTAATTGGCGAACGAGAACGAGTGGCGAGAGCTGAGCCAGCCGTGTTCGGCGCGTCCGCGCTCGTCTGCGCGGCGGATTTCAAGCATGTCGATCTCCAGAATCGGTGTTCCCCGGCAACGAACGATACGTTGCCGTTCACCACGCTCCGAAGTTTAGGGTGCCTAACGAATTTGAAATCCGTCACCAATGCGAATCACTGTCTCGTTGCCGACGACAATCTAGCTTTCGATGAACGGCGCGAGCAGAGACCGGTCCGCTGGCCCGAGACGATCGCTGGCCGTCTGCACCTGGTGCCAATAGGGGTAGAGCAGCGCAGGCACGCTGATCTTGTCGAGCCGGGCTCTTTCTTCGGCCGTCAGCTTCAAGTCCGCGGCGCCGAGGTTGTCGCGCAACTGCGCTTCGTTGCGCCCGCCGATGATCACGGAGGCCACGGCGGGTCGACCGAGCGTCCATGCGAGCGCAACCTGTGCCGCCGATACGTTGCGTGCGCCGGCGATATCGACGAGCACGTCGACGATCGACCAAAGCCGCTCCTCGTCGCGAATCGGCGGCTCCGTCCAGCCCGCGAGCTGACGCGTCCCTTCGGGCGTGACGCCGCGCCGATGCTTGCCCGACAGCAGGCCGCCCGCGAGCGGGCTCCAGACGAGTATGCCGAGGCCTTGATCGAGCGAGATCGGCACCAACTCATACTCGGCTTCGCGCGCCTCGAGCGTGTAGTGAATCTGCTGGCTGACGAAGCGGGGCAGCCGGTCGCGCTCGCTGAACCCGAGCGCCTTCATGATGTGCCAGCCCGAGTAGTTCGAGCAGCCGACGTAACGTACCTTGCCTTGACGCACCAGGAGATCGAGCGCGCCGAGCGTTTCTTCGACGGGTGTAATGCCGTCCCACTCGTGAATCTGATAGAGATCGATGACGTCGGTCCTCAGTCGCTTGAGACTGGCTTCGCAGGCCTGAATCAGGTGGTGCCGCGACACGCCGCGATCGTTGGGACCGGCGCCCATCGGAAAGCGCGCTTTCGTCGCGATCAGTACGCCGCCTTTGCGCTTGCCGCCGAGCGCCTCACCGACGATTTCTTCCGATGCGCCGTCGGAGTAGACATCGGCCGTGTCGATGAGGTTGACGCCGGCATCGATGCATAGCTCGATCTGGCGACGCGCCTCGTCGAGGCTCACGCGGCCGACGCTCGCGAATTTGCCCTTGCCGCCCATCGTCATCGTGCCCAGCGTAATGGTCGACACCATGAGGCCCGAGCGGCCAAGTTGACGGTATTCCATGAAAACGCTCCTCCGTTGGAAGTGGACGGCGCGAAGGCTTGCGAACCGAAAGGCGTGCCAAGCGTGCGCGCCGGATCGAGGAGGGCATTATCGCGTCCGAACGAAATTGATGTCGGGTTCGCGCGCATGGCGGTGGTAGGGCGACGGGACACCCGAAAGGGTGCCCCCGCGTGCGATAATGCCAAATCGCGTCTCTTTCCGCCGCCGGCAAGAGGCATCGTCGCTTCGCGCCGCGGCGCTCATGCTTTGTGAAAAACCTTGCCGTTCCCGTCGATGAGCTCCCTTCGTTCGACGAGGTCATCGACGTTCGCACGCCGCTCGAGTTCGCCGAGGATCACGTCCCCGGTGCGATCAACGCGCCCGTGCTGTCCAACGAAGAACGCGTGATCGTCGGCACGCTCTACAAGCAATCGCCATTCGAGGCGACGAGGCTCGGCGCCGCGATGGTCGCACGCAACATCGCCCACCATCTCGACACGCTCTTCGCCGACCGCCCGCGTACCTGGCGGCCGCTCATCTACTGCTGGCGCGGCGGCAAGCGCTCGGGCTCGATGACGACCTGGTTCAATATGATCGGCTGGCAGGCTCGCCAGCTCGATGGCGGTTACCGGGCCTACCGCCGTTGGGTGCTCGATCTGCTCGAGCGCGTGCCGCCGCAGCTGACTTATGTCGCGCTGACGGGCCACACGGGCACCGGCAAGACGCGCCTCCTGCACGCGCTTGCCGCGGCGGGCGAGCAGGTGCTCGACCTCGAGGGGCTTGCGCGGCATCGAGGATCGCTGCTCGGTGCGTTGCCCGACGCCGAGCAGCCGACGCAAAAGGCTTTCGACACCGCGCTCGCCGCGGAGCTTTCCAAATTCGCCCCCGAGCGCCCCGTCTTCATCGAAGCTGAAAGCCGCCGAATCGGCCGGATCAGCCTGCCGACGACGTTGCTCGACGCGTTTCGCGCCGGCCGCCGCGTGCGCGTCGTCGCGCCGCTCGAAACGCGCGTGAAATTCCTGCTCGAGGATTATGGCCATCTGTTCGATAAGCCGCAGTACTTCAAAGATCAACTCCAACGGCTAATCGGCCTTCATAGCCGGCAAACGGTCGAGCATTGGCTCGCCTTGATCGATGCGGGCGAGCGCGAAGCGCTCTTTGCCGAGCTCGTCGAGCGGCATTATGATCCGGCCTATGCCACCAGCAGCTTGCGATCGTTCGGCGACACGGAGCACGCTTTGCGGTTCGCTTTCGATCCCTGCGCCGAAGATCGAGTCGGCGAGGCGCGGCGGCTCGCGGCGCTGATTTGCCAGAGTAAAGAAACGGCGCTCGACGGCAACCCTGACAAGTGCGCCGAGCGCCGCGGGGCCGAGCGGCATCTGACGGCCGGTACATAACCGCAACTGGATATCTGCGAGGCACTATGGAGACGCTCGGACAGAGCCGGCAAAAGGTCAGTTTTCCGGTGGCCGCCGTGATTTTCGCGCTCGTCGCGGTGGTCGGCCTTTACTACGTCAAGTGGTCGCCGTACTACCATCGGGTGTTCGTCGCCGCCGACACCCATTCGATCGGCCATTCCATCCTCTCGGGAACGGCTGCGACGCCCGAGCCGGTGTCGTGGCAAGCGGCCCTCGACTATGCCAGCGCGTACGGGCGCGCAATCTGGCAGGCGCTCGTGCTTGGCTTGCTGCTCGGTTCCGCGGTTCAAACGCTGCTGCCCGTCCACTGGGTGGCAAAGCTCCTCGGCAAGGCGGGATTGCGCAGCGTCGCGGCGGGTGGCCTGCTGTCGCTGCCCGGCATGATGTGCACCTGTTGCGCCGCTCCCGTGGTCGTCGGGCTGCGCGAGCGTCAGGCCTCGCAGGGCGCCGCCGTGGCGTTCTGGCTCGGCAATTCGGTGCTCAATCCCGCGACGCTCGTGTTCATGGGGTTCGTGCTCGGCTGGCACTGGACGGCGCTGCGCCTCGCCCTCGGCATCGTTCTCGTGTTCGGCGGCGGCTGGCTCGTCGATTTGACCGCCACCGCTTCGGAACGCACCGCGGCGCGCGTGCAGCTCGATGCGTTGGCCTACGAAGCCGCCCCGCAGGGCAACGCCATCGCGAGGTGGTTCAAGTTGCTCGCGCAGATGGCCGTGCGGCTCGTCCCTGAATACATCGTTCTCGTCCTGCTGCTCGGCGCGGCGCGCGCCTGGCTCTTTCCGCATGTCGGCCCCGAAGTCGACAATGCGATCGGCTGGATTCTCCTGTTCGCGTTCGTCGGCACGCTGTTCGTAATCCCGACCGCAGGCGAAGTGCCGATCGTTCAAGCGATGCTTTCGTTCGGTGTCGCGGCGGGGCCCGCTGCCGCCTTGCTGATGACGCTGCCGCCCATCAGCTTGCCGTCGCTTGCGATGACGGCGCGTGCGCTGGGCCGGCGCGTCGTGGTGATGATGGTGTTGATGGTGTTCCCCGTCGGCGTGGCGGGCGGGCTTGCAGCCATTGCGCTCCATTTTTGATTTCTCTGGGGGTTCTCCATGAACGCGCCAACAGCCGGTTCGTCGACGGTGCCGCGCCTCACTGAGCTATCGCACGGCGGCGGCTGCGGCTGCAAGATCTCGCCGAGCGTCCTCGCCGAATTGCTCAAGCGCGCGACGCCGATGCCGACCTTCCCCGACCTGCTCGTTGGTTCTGAGACGGCCGACGATGCGGCCGTCTACCGTCTGAACGACGAGCAGGCGATCGTCGCGACGACGGACTTCTTCATGCCGATCGTCGACGACCCGTACGACTTCGGCCGCATCGCGGCGACGAACGCGCTGTCCGACATCTACGCAATGGGAGGCAAGCCGCTCTTTGCGCTCGCGCTCGTCGGCATGCCGATCAACGTGTTGCCGCACGAGACGATCGCGCGCATCCTCGAAGGGGGCGAGTCCGTCTGCGCCGATGCGGGGATTCCGGTGGCCGGCGGCCATTCCATCGATTCCGTCGAGCCGATCTACGGGCTTGCGGCGATCGGCGTCGTCGATCCGCGGCGGATCGCCCGCAACGCCGGCGCGCGTGCCGGCGACCTACTCGTGCTCGGCAAGCCGCTCGGCGTGGGGATACTGTCCGCCGCGCTGAAGAAACAGCGGCTCGAGTCGACCGGTTACGCCGCCATGATCGCGGCGACGACGAAGCTCAACCGCCCCGGCACGGCGCTCGGTACGCTCGATGGTGTGCACGCGATGACGGACGTGACGGGATTCGGCCTGCTCGGCCATTTGCTCGAGCTTTGCCGCGGTGCCGGGCTTGGCGCGCGCATCGATTACGCAGCGCTGCCGTGGCTCGAATCCGTGCCCGAGCTCGCGCAGGCGGGATTCGTCACGGGGGCATCGGGCCGGAACTGGGCCGGCTACGGACACGAGGTGACGCTGTCGCCGGGACTGCCGCCGATCGTGCAGGCGTTGCTGACCGATCCTCAGACATCGGGCGGATTGCTCGTGGCCTGCGCGGAGCAGAGCGTCGACGACGTGCTCGAGCGCTTCCGCGCCGACGGCTTCGACAATGCGGTGGTAATCGGCACGATGACGGAAGGGACGCCGCACGTGCTGGTTGCCTGACCGAGGCTCCTGTTCTTGCGGCGTTTCGTTCGCGGTACGAGCGCGAGCCTCGTCGGTGCAGACATCGATCGGCGAATCAGTTACAATCTCGCGCTTACGCTTTCGGGACCTGCCTTCCGCGCTCACCGCACGAGCCGGAATGGTCGAGAGCGTGCCGGATATCGGAACGCGCAGCGCGCCGTTCCGGCTGCGAGGATGGCGAAATTGGTAGACGCACCAGGTTTAGGTCCTGACGCCAGCAATGGTGTGCGGGTTCGAGTCCCGCTCCTCGCACCACTGGAATTCCCTACCTGCAAAGGCCGCCTTCGGGCGGCCTTTGTCGTCTACTACTGAAGGAATTTCACGATCGCGAAGCAAATACCGATCAAGGTGCTGACACAGACGAACGGCATCCAGCGCCTTTCTCTGTCGAGTTTGATCGATTCTGAGACCAGTTTCATCGTCTCCGCGGTCAGCTTCGTAATTTCCGCTTCGAGCTTGGCGACATCCAACGACTTTTCCATCTTCTTTCTCCTTTTCGGCCGCTGGCTTCCGGCGACCCGCATTGCATGGTTACGGCAGTGGATCGTATTGCCAGCAATCGGGCGACTGCAGACTGGACTACATTTTCGGACCAAATTACGAGCGGGTGGAGTCGTCCGATCGGCCAGGGGCGTGCCGAATTGCGACGCGGATCGCATCGCGCATCGGGCGACTCGCGGCCACAGGCGGAGCCGAGTCGGTTGTGAGCGCAACCATTGATGCTCTATGCTTCCGTCCATCGGGCACGCACGTGCCTCCCAAGATCGAATCCCATGAGCGAAGAATCAGAAGCGCCGGATCGTGTCTCGCACACGGCCGTCATTGGAGCAGGTGCGATCGGTGGCCTGATGGCTGCAGCGCTTGCACGGGCCGGTCATGAAGTCAGCGTGCTCGCGCGCGGCAGGACGCTCGATGCGATCCGCGAGCATGGCGTGCGCGTCATCGATGGCAACGGCCAAACATCGTCGATCATGCTCCGCGCGAGCGACGATGCCGCGGAGCTGGGCGCCCAGGACTTCGTTGTCATCGCGCTGAAGGCGCAAACGCTCCCGGCGATCGCGGCGAGTCTGCGTCCCCTCGTCGACGAACGGACGACAATCGTCAGCGCCATGAACGGCCTGCCCTGGTGGTTTCTCGACGGGACCACGACGCCGCTCGCGGGTCAACGCATCGATGCCGTCGATCCCGAAGGCGTCGTTTCACGCGCGCTACCCGCGCCACGCGCTTTGGGTTGCGTCGTTCACTTGTCCGTGTCGACGGACGCTCCCGGCATCGTGCGGCGCGGGCTCGGAAATCGGCTCATCGTCGGCGCGGCATATGCGGCACACGCGCCGATAGCGCGAACGTTCGCCGCGGCGCTGGGGGCGGGCGGGTTCGACGTGCAAGCCGTCGACGACATTCGCACGGAGATCTGGGCCAAGCTCTGGGGCAACATGAACATGAATCCGCTCAGCGCGTTGACAGGCTCCACGGCCGATCGCCTGCTCGACGATCCGTTCACCCATGCGCTCGTGCTGCGGATGATGGAGGAGGCCGAGGCGATCGGCGCGTGCCTCGGCCTTTCGACGGGCATGAGCGCGGCTGAGCGCGTTGCGGTGACGCGCAAGCTCGGTGCATTCAAGACTTCGATGCTTCAGGACATGGAGGCGGGCCGGCCGCTCGAGATCGATCCGATACTCGGTGTGTTTCCCGAGCTGGGCCGCAAACTAGGCGTGCCCACCCCCTTCTGCGACGCCGTGCTCGGGCTGCTGCGCCAGCGCGCGGCCAATAGCGGTCTCACGATCGCCTGATTCGATCGACGATCGTCATTCGTCCATCGTCGGTCGCCGATCGTCATTCGCGAGCACGCTGGCAATGACCTTGTCGAGCGCGCGGCTCAAGGCGGCTTTCTCGGCTTCGTCGAGGCAGCCGAAGAGATCGGCGTTCCATTTGCGCGCGATCGGCATGACCTTGCGATAGAGCGCGCGTCCCTCGTCGGTCAGCGAAACCATGACGACGCGACCGTCCTCGAGGCTCGGCGTGCGGCGAACGAGTCCGCGCCTGATCAGGGCTTCCGCGGCGCGGCTCGCCTGGCTCTTGTCGAGGTTCGCATGTTTCGCCAGGTCCATGATCGAAAACGGCCCGAACGATCCGACGGACGCGATGATGCGCGCTTCAGGCAGCGAGACGTCGAGCTTCGCCTGGTATCGCTCGCTGATGCCGCGCTCGGAGAGCTTGTTCAGCACGTGCATCCGATAGGTCAGAAATTGCTCGAGCCCGGCCTTGGCGGCCTTCGTGGAAGTGGTGTTCATAAGCCGTACTTCAGCCGCGTGAGTTGCTCGGCCTCGTTCGCTAGCAGCCGCGCCGCATCGCGGATCGCGGTGTCGAGCGAAATCGGCCCGGGCGCGGGTGAAAAGCAGCCGCAAAAATGCTCGGAGAGCCGCTCGAGCGCGGAGGAATCGACGGCGCCGGAGAGCAGCGTCGCGGGCACGCCCGCGGTCCGCGCGTGGCGGCAGGCGACGAACGGCGCCTTGCCGTGCAGCGTCTGGACATCCGAGCGGCCTTCGCCCGTGATGAGCCAGTTGGCGCCGTCGAGTGCCGCGTCGAGTCCCACTTGCGCCGCGACGACTTCCGCGCCCGCCTCGAATTCGGCGCCGAGCATGCGCAGCGCGAAGCCGAGCCCGCCGGCGGCGCCCGAGCCCGGAAGGTCGCGCGCGGTGCGCCCGAGCGCCGCTTCGAGAAGCGCCGCGAAGCGGGCCAGCACACCGTCAATCAAAGCGATCTGGTCGGCGCTCGCGCCTTTTTGCGGACCGAATACGGCCGTCGCGCCGTGTTCTCCCGCGAGCGGATTGTCGACGTCGGACATCGCGACGAACGCAGCCTCGGCGAGCCGCGCGTCGAGCCCCGACGCATCGATGCGCGCCAGTCGCGAGAGGTCTGCCGGCGTGGGTTCGAGCTCGCGCCCATGATCGTCGAAGAGCTTGAGCCCGAGGCCGACGAGAAGGCCCGCGCCGCCGTCGTTCGTGCTGCTGCCGCCGAGCGCGACGAAAAAGCGCCGCATGCCCGCATCGAGGAGCAGACGAATCGCTTCACCCATGCCGCGCGTGCTGCGCGCTTCGACGGGCTCGCACATCGCGACCTCATCGGTAATCCCGACGATCTCGGCGGTCTCGACGATCGCGGCGCCGTTCGACAGCAGGCCCACCGCGGCGTCGCGTCTGGCGCCGCTCGCGCCGCGCACCTGCAACACACGCCGCTCGCCGCCGCGCGCGAGCATGGCATCGAGCGTGCCTTCACCGCCGTCGGCCATCGGGCAGAGCCGCACGACGGCGTCCGGCCTGGCGCGCGCGACGCCCTTGGCGATGGCTTCGGCGACGCCTTGCGCGCTCAGAGAGCCTTTGAACGAATCGGGGGCGATGACGATGACCGGCGAGAGGTTCGGCATGAGTGTGTCTCCGAATGGGTCTTATCTCTATAACCTATGGCGAATGCGAGTTGCCGCGCGCCGTGCGCGGCCGCTGTCCGGGCGACAGCTTAACAGGTCGGTCATCGGGGGTGGGAGCTGTTGGCGGCGGCAAAGCGACGCGCGATCAAGACGGAAGCGGCCACGTCCATGCGCGGCCAGCCGGGCGGAATAGTTTGCTAGAATAACCGATTCTTCCGATCCGAACCGTGCTCCTCGAGAGCGCCGACTCCGGTCGATATTGCCAAGAACAACGTCAAGGCAAGCGCCACGCAATGCCAACGAGGAAGCGAAAGGATGGTGATCAAGCACCGTTTTTTCGCGTCCGTTCGTGCGGCTGGCGCGACTGGGCAAAAGGTGCGCTCGCGATACCGATGGTGTCGACGAGCAGTGGACACGGGGAAGATTACTGACACGCTTGAACAATTTAGGACGATTGAAGCCATGGCTAACGTTGTTGAAAACCTCGGCAAGCTTGAACGCCGCGTGACGATTTCCCTGCCGAAGGAGGCGGTGCAAAAGGAGATCGAGTCTCGGATCCGCCAGATCGCCAAAAACGTGCGCATGCCAGGCTTCCGTCCGGGCAAGGTGCCGCTCAAGATGGTGACGCAGCAGTACGCGGGGCAGGTCGAGGCCGAGGTGCTCTCCGACAAGGTCGGCAAGCAGTTCTTCGACATCAGCCGCGCCGAGAACCTGCGCGTTGCCGGACAGCCGAGCTTCAGCCCGAAAGAGGATAGCGATACGGACAGTTACGCGTTCGACGCGACGTTCGAGGTCTATCCCGAAGTGAAGATCGGCGAGCTGTCGACGGCGGAAATCGAGCGCTCGGTCACGTCCATCTCCGAAGCCGAAGTCGATCGCACACTCGAGATCCTGCGCAAGCAGCGCGTGCACTATCATGCGCGCGGCGAAGCGGGCGAGCATGGCGACGGTGGCGCGGATGCGGCGGCGCAAAGCGGCGATCGCGTCACAATCGACTTCGTCGGCAAGATCGACGGTGAGGCGTTCCAGGGCGGCACGGCCGAGGATTTCGTATTCGTGCTCGGCGAAGGACGCATGCTGCCCGAATTCGAACAGGCCGCGACCGGCCTGAAGGCCGGCGAAACGCGCGAGTTCGATCTCAAGTTCCCGGACGACTATCACGGCAAGGAAGTCGCGGGCAAGACGGCGCAGTTTACGGTCACGATGAAGAAAGTCGAATGGCCGCATCTGCCCGAGATCGACGGCGAATTCGCGAAGTCGCTCGGCATCGCCGATGGCGACCTTACGAAGATGCGCGCCGAAATCAAGGAAAACCTCGAGCGTGAGGCGAAGCGCCGCACGCAGTCGATCGTCAAAAACCAGGTGATGGATGCGCTCCTGAAGCTCGCCGAGCTCGACGTGCCGAACGCGCTCATCGAACAGGATCAACAGCGCCTCGTCGAAATGGCGCGCCAGGATCTCGTGCAGCGCGGCGTGCCGAACGCGGCCGATGCCCCGATTCCGGCCGAAATGTTCAAGGAGCAAGCCGAGCGCCGCGTCAAGCTGGGCCTCGTGCTGGCCGAGCTCGTCAAGGCGAACAACCTCGAGGCGAAGCCCGAGCAGATCCGCGCCGAGGTCGAAGAATTCGCGAAAAGCTACGAAGACCCGAAGGAAGTGATCCGCTGGTATTATTCGAACAAGCAGCGCCTGGCCGAAATGGAAGCCTACGTCGTCGAAAGCAACGTCGTCGAGTTCGTGCTCGGCAAGGCGAAAGTGACGGATAAGGAAGTCAGCTTCGAAGCACTGGCGAGCGCCTCGGCGCAAGCGTAAGGCATCGCCGCGAACGGCGTGCTGGCTGTCGGGGCGACGGCCGCACGCCGTTTTTTTCTCGCAAAAGGCATCCCGGGGCCGGGTATTTTTGGCGCCGGGTTCTCGAGGCAAGACACCGGTGCGCTGCCGTCGGCATTCAAGACACATTCCAAGAGAAGGACTCATCGCATGACCTTTCGCGCTCAATTGCTCGACACGTTGGCCTCACAAGCGCCGCGGGATCTTGAAACCCAAGCGTTGGGGCTCGTGCCGATCGTCGTCGAAACGAGCGGCCGGGGCGAGCGTTCGTACGACATCTATTCGCGCCTGTTGAAGGAGCGCGTCGTCTTCATGGTCGGCGAAGTCAACGATCAGACGGCAAACCTCGTCGTTGCGCAGCTGCTGTTCCTCGAGAGCGAAAATCCCGACAAAGACATCAGCCTCTACATCAACAGCCCAGGGGGCTCCGTCTCGGCGGGGATGGCGATTTACGACACAATGCAGTTCATCAAGCCGGACGTCTCGACGCTGTGCATGGGGCTTGCGGCGAGCATGGGGGCGTTCCTGCTCGCGTCCGGGGCAAAAGGCAAGCGGTTTGCGTTGCCCAACGCGCGCGTGATGATCCACCAACCGCTTGGCGGCGCACGCGGCCAGGCGTCGGACATCGAAATCCAGGCACGCGAAATTCTTTATCTGAAGGAACGGCTCAACCAGTTGCTCTCGCACCACACCGGGCAACCCGTCGAGCGCATCGCGCGCGACACCGACCGTGACAACTTCATGTCCGGCGAGGACGCCCAAGCATATGGCCTGATCGACCAGGTCTTGCAAAAGCGCCCGTAAGATGCCCTAAGCGCCGCGGCGAGCCGAATTCTTTCATACCTCGGTATGGTTGCCGGCTCAAGCGGTGTTATAAATGGTCGATAATAGTTTCAGGCGCGGGCAGCGGAGGCGCCAGACAAGTTCGGCGAACTTGTTCCGTCCCCAATGGGGGGTGGCGTGCCCTGCCTGCGTAGTGATTCGAGTGTCCGGAGGCTCGTATATCCATGGCGGACAAGAAGGGTTCGAACAGCGAAAAGCTGTTGTATTGCTCGTTTTGCGGTAAAAGCCAGCATGAGGTGAAGAAACTGATTGCCGGCCCGTCGGTGTTCATCTGCGATGAGTGCATCGACCTGTGCAACGAGATCATTCGCGACGAAGCCGCGGGAGCAGGCACGGACGCTGGCTTGTCGAAGTCCGACTTGCCGAGCCCGCAGGAAATTCGTGAGATTCTCGATCAATATGTGATCGGCCAGGAGCGAGCGAAGAAGATTCTCGCCGTGGCGGTTTACAACCACTACAAGCGGCTCAAGCACCTTGACAAAAAGGACGACATCGAGCTGTCGAAAAGCAATATTTTGCTAATCGGACCGACCGGTTCGGGCAAGACATTGCTCGCGCAGACGCTCGCGCGGCTGCTGAACGTGCCGTTCGTGATCGCGGACGCAACGACGCTGACCGAAGCCGGTTACGTTGGCGAAGACGTCGAGAACATCATTCAGAAGCTGCTGCAGAATTGCAACTACGAAGTCGAGAAGGCCCAGCGCGGCATCGTTTACATCGACGAAATCGACAAGATCAGCCGTAAATCGGATAACCCGTCGATCACACGTGACGTTTCCGGCGAAGGCGTGCAGCAGGCGTTGCTGAAGCTCGTCGAGGGCACGATGGCGTCGGTGCCGCCGCAGGGTGGCCGCAAACATCCGAACCAGGACTTCATCCAGGTAGACACGACGAACATTCTGTTCGTCTGCGGCGGCGCGTTCGACGGCCTCGAAAAGGTGATCACGGACCGGACCGAAAAAACAGGGATCGGTTTCGGCGCGACGGTCAAGAGCAAACAGGAGCGCGACGCGGGCGAGGTGCTGCGCGAGGTCGAACCCGAGGACTTGATCAAATTCGGGCTGATTCCCGAACTGATCGGCCGTCTGCCCGTCGTGGCGACGCTCGGCAAGCTCGACGAAGCGGCGCTCATGAAGATTCTCGTCGAGCCGAAGAACGCCCTCGTCAAGCAGTACCATAAGCTGTTCGCGATGGAGCGCGTCGAGCTTGAAATCCGGCCCGCGGCGCTGCAGGCCGTGGCGCGCAAGGCCATCCGGCGCAAAACGGGCGCGCGCGGCCTTCGCTCGATTTTGGAACAGGCGCTGCTCGACGTGATGTATGAATTGCCGGCCATGAAAGGGGTCAGCAAAGTGATTATCGACGACAACGTCATCGATGGCGACGGCAAACCGTTGCTGATCTATGAAGAAGCGCCGAAAGTGGCGGGTTCGAATTGATCGAGCAGCCGAGAAGGCTTTTGGAGAAGCCGTTCATGGCCGACGTGAACGGCTTTTTTCGTTTATCTTGTGGGTGATGCTGACTACCGCGACACGTGCACTGAACTTTTTCCCACACGCGAAGGCTTGCATTCTGTATAGCGGGCCTCAACTACTGAACGTTACGAAACCATTCTTGGGGAAATGAAAATGTCAGGAACCCAGCTCCTTCCTTCCGAGCGCACCACGCTCCCACTGCTGCCGTTGCGGGATGTGGTCGTGTTCCCGCACATGGTCATCCCGCTGTTCGTGGGGCGGCCGAAATCCATCAAGGCGCTCGAGGTGGCGATGGAGGGCGGCAAGCACATCATGCTTGTCGCGCAAAAGACCGCGGCGAAAGACGAGCCGACCGAAAAGGACATGTATGAAGTGGGATGTATCGCGAACATCCTGCAAATGCTGAAGTTGCCCGACGGCACCGTGAAAGTGCTCGTCGAAGGGCTGCAGCGTGCCAAGACGTTGACGATCGAAGAGCAGGAAACGCAGTTTTCGTGCGAAGTCATGCCGCTCGAGCCCGATCATGCCGATAGCGCCGAAACCGAGGCGCTGCGTCGCGCGATCGTTTCGCAGTTCGATCAGTACGTGAAGCTCAACAAGAAGATTCCGCCTGAAATCCTCACGTCGCTGGCGGGCATTGACGAAGCCGGTCGCCTGGCCGACACGATCGCCGCGCACCTGCCGCTCAAGCTCGACCAGAAACAGCACATCCTCGAGATGTTCCCTGTCATCGAGCGGCTCGAGCATCTGCTCGCGCAACTCGAGGCGGAAATCGACATTCTGCAGGTCGAAAAGCGTATCCGTGGTCGCGTGAAGCGGCAAATGGAGAAGAGCCAGCGCGAGTACTACCTGAACGAACAGGTCAAGGCGATTCAGAAGGAGCTCGGCGAGGGCGAGGAAGGCGCGGACCTCGAGGAGCTCGAAAAGCGGATCGAAGCGGCGCGCATGCCGAAGGAGGCCAAGAAGAAGGCCGACGCCGAGTTGAAGAAGCTCAAGCTGATGTCGCCGATGTCGGCCGAAGCAACGGTCGTGCGCAACTACATCGACACGCTGATCGGCTTGCCGTGGCGCAAGAAGAGCAAGGTCAACAACGACCTCTCGAACGCCGAGCGTGTGCTCGACGAGGATCATTTCGGTCTCGAAAAGGTCAAGGAACGGATCCTCGAGTATCTTGCGGTGCAACAACGCGTCGACAAGGTCAAGGCGCCGATTCTCTGTCTCGTCGGGCCTCCTGGAGTCGGTAAGACTTCGCTCGGTCAGTCGATCGCTCGTGCGACGAACCGCAAGTTCGTGCGCATGGCGCTCGGCGGCGTGCGCGACGAAGCCGAGATCCGCGGTCACCGCCGGACCTACATCGGTTCGATGCCGGGCAAGATTCTGCAGAGCCTCACGAAAGTCGGCGTGCGCAATCCGCTTTTCCTGCTCGACGAAGTCGACAAGATGGGCATGGATTTCCGCGGCGATCCGTCGTCGGCGTTGCTCGAAGTGCTCGACCCCGAGCAGAACCATACGTTCGCCGATCACTACGTCGAAGTGGATTTCGATCTCTCGGACGTGATGTTCGTCGCGACGTCGAACTCGCTGAACATTCCGCCTCCGCTGCTCGACCGGATGGAAGTGATTCGCCTCTCGGGCTACACCGAGGACGAGAAGGTCAGCATCGCGCAGCGCTACTTGCTGCCCAAGCAAAAGCGCAACAACGGCCTCAAGGACGGCGAAATCGAGGTCAGCGAGCAGGCGATTCGCGACATCATTCGCTACTACACGCGCGAAGCCGGCGTGCGTTCGCTCGAGCGCGAAGTATCGAAGATCTGCCGCAAGGTCGTGAAGATGCTGCTGCTGAAGAAGGCGGAAGGCGCGGTCAAGGTCGATGGCGAGAACCTCGACACGTTCCTTGGCGTGCGCAAGTACGACTTCGGTCTCGCAGCCAAGCAGAACCAGATCGGACAGGTCACGGGTCTGGCGTGGACGGAAGTCGGCGGCGATCTGCTGACGATCGAGGCGGCCGTGATGCCGGGCAAGGGCAACGTCATTCGCACGGGTTCGCTCGGCGACGTGATGAAGGAGTCGGTCGAGGCGGCGCGGTCCGTGGTGCGCTCGCGTTCGCGGCGACTCGGCATCAAGGATGAGGCGTTCGACAAGCAGGACATCCACATCCACGTGCCAGAGGGCGCGACGCCGAAGGACGGTCCTTCCGCGGGTATCGCGATGACGACGGCGCTCGTGTCGGTCCTCACGGGCATTCCCGTGCGCGCGGACGTGGCGATGACGGGCGAGATCACGCTGCGTGGCGAAGTCCTGCCGATCGGCGGCCTCAAGGAGAAGCTGCTGGCGGCGCACCGTGGCGGTATCAAGCTCGTGCTGATCCCGGAAGAGAACGTCAAGGACTTGACCGAGATCCCTGACAACGTCAAGAACTCGATCGAGATCGTGCCGGTGCGTTGGATCGACAGGGTGCTCGAGCTCGCACTCGAGCGCGTGCCCGAGGCACTCCCCGAGGAGGAGCCGAAGCCGGCCGCGCCCGTCGCCGATGCGACCAAGGAGACGGCTACCGAGTTCGTGAAGCACTGACGATGGATCGGAAGGGATCGCTTCGGCGGTCCCGATCCGCTGGCAAGCCGCGCCGCATTGGCGCGGCGTGCCCAAGAGCCCATAGGGTCTTTGCCCTGTGGGCTTTTTTGCGTGCGGATCCAGTCATCTCGCCAGGGATACCCCTGTTGGGGTCATCCCGGTGCAACCCCGGTTGACATGCGGGTTTCGTCTGCATCTAATGAGCAAGCTCAGCTTTGCGTGCCGAACGCTGCGCGCATCGCGAGGGCATTCACCACGATTGCCAACATTCACGCTCGGGGGTTTGGATGAACAAGTCGGAACTGATCGATCACATCGCGGAGCAGGCGGATTTATCGAAGGCAGCGGCAGGGCGTGCGCTCGATGCGTTGATCGCAGGGGTCAAGAACACGTTGAAAAAGGGCGATTCGGTCACGCTCGTCGGGTTCGGCACGTTTGCGGTGGGTAAGCGGACGGCCCGCACCGGGCGCAATCCGCGCACGGGCGCTGCGATCAAGATCGGTGCGGCGAAAGTTCCGAAGTTCAGGCCTGGCAAAGCGCTGAAAGATGCGCTAAACTAGCGGGCTCGCTGATTGAGTAGATAAGCCGTTAAGCGAGAAATCCGCAAGTTGTGGCATCGAGCTAGCTCGAAGCAGCGAGCAATGTGTCACGCAGCGCGAACGGGTGCTTAGCTCAGTTGGTAGAGCGGCGCCCTTACAAGGCGTAGGTCGGGAGTTCGAGCCTCTCAGCACCCACCATTCCGTTCGCGATTTGCGTCAGCCAGTTCCATCGTGTTCTGTTGCAGTACCCCGAAACCCGCACTGCTATTGGCTCTGCGGGTTTTTTGTCCGCGCCGCGATCTCACCCCAATCCCAACGGCTCCCGGTAGCTGCGCGCCTGTTCCTCGATCCACTCACGAAACGCGACGAGCGGCGCGCTATCCGATTTCTGCTCCGGATAGATCAGGTAGTACGACCGGTCGCTCAAATAGTCATGCTGCGCAACAGAAATCAAAATGCCGCGCCTCAACTCGTCCTCGATCAAAAGACGTGGGATGAGGGCAATCCCGATGCCCTGAATGGCCGCTTCCGTCTGCATCGAAAAGAGCTCGAATCTCGGCCCCGACATATCGCCTTCCACTCGCATGCCGCGTGACGCGAACCAGTCGCGCCACGCATACGGCCGCGTGCTCTGCTGCAGCAGGCGATAGCGGGACCAGTCGGAAGCCTTGAGTCTTTGCCGCGGTGCGATGAGGTCAGGACTACAGACGGCGATCAAGCTCTCGCGCATCAGAAAGCAGCTTGCCGTGCCGGGCCACGTCGCGGGGCCGGCGTAAAGCGCGGCGTCGAAATCGGTGTCGCCGAACAGGAACGGGCGCGTGCGTGTGCTGAGATTGACCGTGATGTCCGGATGAGCCGCCATGAACATCGACATGCGCGGGAGCAGCCATTTCGTCGCAAACGTAGGTACGACCGCGACTTCGAGCGTGCCTCCTTTGCCGCCTTTACCCATCAATTCCACCGTATCGCGTTCGACATCGTCGAGGCGGGAGGCCACCTTTCGACTGTAGGCAACACCGGCTTCAGTCAGGGCCACGCCGCGGCGATCCCGGCGAAACAGCTTGAGGCCGAGGAAATCCTCCAAGGAAGCAATCTGCCTGCAGACAGCGCTTTGCGTCACCGCCAGCTCATCCGCAGCTTTCGTGAAGCTCTGGTGGCGTGCCGCCGCTTCGAACGCGGACAGTGCGAGGGTGGACGGAATCTTTCTACGCATGGTGCTGGAACCCTTGTCGGATAACCTGTGCAATTTTCGCACAGGTCGCTGACAACAAATCGTTTGCTCGAGCGGAATGCTGCCGCTAGATTGATGGAACGATCAACACTTCCGAGCCAGAAATGAGTCAACAGCACAAGTCTTCGTCGTTTCAATGGGATGACCCTTTACTGCTGGCGCAGCAGTTGAGCGAAGAAGAGCGGATGGTCGCGGAGTCGGCGCGATCCTATTGCCAGGAGCGTCTCGCGCCGCGCGTGCTCGAAGCGTTTCGCAATGAGCGAACAGACCCGGCCATTTTTCGAGAGATGGGCGAACTCGGGCTGCTCGGCGTGACGATCCCGGAAGCGTACGGTGGCGCCGGTCTGAACTATGTCAGCTACGGTCTCGTGGCGCGCGAAGTGGAGCGCGTCGATTCGGGCTACCGCTCGATGATGAGCGTCCAGTCTTCGCTCGTCATGGTGCCCATCAATGCATTCGGCAGCGAAGTCGTCAAACAGAAATATCTGCCGAAGCTCGCCACGGGAGAATGGATCGGCTGCTTCGGTTTGACGGAGCCCAATCATGGCTCGGATCCCGGAAGCATGGTGACGCGAGCACGAAGGGTAGCAGGCGGTTACCAACTGACGGGCAACAAGATGTGGATCACGAACAGCCCGATCGCCGATGTGTTCGTCGTTTGGGCGAAGGACGACGAAGGTGCGATTCGCGGCTTCGTGCTCGAAAAGGGCTGGAAGGGACTGTCCGCGCCCGCGATTCATGGGAAGGTTGGATTGAGGGCATCGATTACGGGTGAGATCGTCATGGACGAGGTGTTCTGCCCGGAAGAGAACGCGTTCGCCGATGTGCGCGGCTTGAAAGGCCCCTTCACGTGTCTGAACAGCGCGCGTTACGGTATCGCGTGGGGCGCGCTCGGAGCGGCGGAAGATTGCTGGCACCGCGCGCGTCAATACGTGCTTGATCGCAAGCAGTTCGGCAAGCCCCTCGCCGCAAACCAGTTGATCCAGAAGAAGCTCGCGGATATGCAAACGGAGATTGCGCTCGGCTTGCAGGGCTGCTTGCGGCTCGGCCGCATGAAGGACGAAGGGACGGCCTCAGTCGAGATCACATCCATCATGAAGCGCAATTCGTGCGGCAAGGCGCTCGACATCGCCCGCATGGCGCGCGACATGCTCGGCGGAAACGGCATCAGCGACGAGTTCGGCGTCGCTCGCCATCTCGTGAATCTCGAAGTCGTCAATACCTATGAAGGGACGCACGACATTCACGCGCTGATTCTCGGGCGCGCCATGACCGGCATCGCCGCTTTCTAACTGCAATGAACGAAACCCTGCAACCGGGGGCGCTCGCCGGCGTACGCGTCCTCGATCTTTCGCGCGTGCTCGCGGGCCCGTGGGCCGGTCAGTTGCTTGCCGACCTGGGCGCCGATGTCGTCAAGGTGGAGCGTCCGGGCGCGGGCGACGATACGCGTGCGTGGGGACCGCCGTGGTTGAATGATCCCGAGGGACAATCGACCGGGGAATCGGCCTACTACCTGAGCGCCAACCGCAACAAGCGATCGGCGACGATCGACCTGGCCAGCCCGGAAGGCCAAAGTCTCGTGCGGCAACTGGCGAGCAAGGCGGATGTCTTGCTCGAGAACTTCAAGCTGGGCGGCCTCTCGCAATACGGGCTCGACTACACCAGCCTCAAAGCAATCAATCCACGACTCGTCTATTGCTCGATTACCGGATTTGGGCAGACGGGGCCTTACTCGTCGCGCGCCGGCTACGACTTCCTGATCCAGGGCATGGGCGGTTTGATGAGCCTCACCGGCCGTCCCGACGGCATGGAGGGCGCGGGCCCGCTCAAGGTCGGCGTCGCGTTGACGGACATCATGACTGGACTGTACGCCACGGTCGCGGTACTGGCCGCATTGAAGCGCCGGGAGCAGTCCGGCGAAGGGCAGCATATCGATCTTGCGTTGCTCGATGTGCAGATCGCGTGTCTTGCGAATCAAGCGGCCAACTACTTGGTGAGCGGTGTCGCGCCACGGCGCATGGGTAATGCACACCCGAACATCGTCCCGTACCAGGAGTTTCCGACGGCCGACGGCTACATGATCGTGGCAGTCGGCAACGACAGTCAGTTCGCGAGCTTGTGCAAGACGCTGGGGAAGCCGGAATGGTCCGGTGACGAGCGCTTTGCCACCAATCCCCAGCGCGTGAAGTACAGGAGCGAGCTCATTGCGCTGATTCACGCTATCACTGTGCGCCGTACGACCGACGAGTGGGTTGCCGCGATGGAAGGGGCCGGCGTGCCCTGCGGCCCGATCAATACGCTAGATAAAGTGTTCTCCGATCCTCACGTGCAGGCGCGCGGAATGCGCATCGAGATGCCTCACCCATTGGCGAAGCAGGTGCCGCTCGTGGCGAACCCGATTCGCCTCTCGGAGTCGCCCGTGCAGTATCGGCACGCACCGCCGACGCTCGGCGAGCATACCAGCGAAGTATTGTCGGATTGGCTTGGCGCAACCGCCGCGGAAATCGATGCTTTGCATGCGAAGCGCGCGATATGAATAGGCGCGCGATGCGCATTGGCGGCGCGGGGCCAATGCGGCGTGGGATCGCGCACGTCCCTGCGATATGAACAACATGCAGCAAGCTCGGCGGGATGCCGCCGCAGCAGCCAATGCCGAAGATGCGTCGACGTGGCGCTGGTTTTCGGCACTGCTCGAAGAGCGACGCATTCGCTGGCGCTTTGCGTTCGGCAGGTGGGTCGTGACTGTCGATCGGGCGCAGGTCGCTTCCGAACTGACCTTCTATGACGCAATTCGCACGGCGAAGGACGAAGCCGGGCAGCGCGGAGTGGGGCAGTTCGACGAATGGGCGGATCGACGGCGGCGTTCGACGTCACCCGAAAACCGACGCAAGGTCGGGCACGACACCTTCCCCCATTAGCCTGCACGCATCGTTTCACCTTGTTTTCCAGCGAACATTCGCCGCTTTCCAGGCGCCGTTGACGAGCGCGCCGTAAACACACGTAAACACTGACCACGATTTGCCCCCGAGGGCATTGACCGCTGCTGACGTTTTTATAGAATATGCACAAAACACGTTGTTACGTGTACCTGAGTTGTATATGCATATACGTTCATACGGTCGACCTCGGAGGAGACAATAGTGAAGAAGCGGATCATGGCTGCGGCGACAATCGCAGCGGGCACGTGCGCCGGCATCGTGCCAAGTGCGCACGCTCAGAGCAGTGTGACGCTGTGGGGCTTGCTCGATGCGGGTGTGTCTTACGTCAGTAATATCGGCGCGCATTCGACGTGGAGGCTCGACGACGGCATCGCGCTGCCGAATCTCGTGGGTTTCAAGGGCAGCGAAGATCTCGGTAACGGCACGCACGCGGTCTTCGAGTTGGTGACGCAATTCACGTTGCAGGGCAATCTCGTCGCACAGGCGACGAACGGAAGCGGAACGGGAACGGGGCTTTTCGCTCGCAACGCCTGGGTTGGGCTCGATAACGATCAGTACGGGAAGCTCACGTTGGGGCGGCAGTACGACTTCATGGTCGAGACGCTCTTTCGCGACGTCGGCGCGGACATCGCAATGTATGGCGGGGGCTTCTATCAGTTTCGCGACGGTCCCTTTGCCAAGCTGGGCATTCCGGACTCACCGCCCGACGAAGCGTTCGACTTCGATCGCATGAACGGCGACACGCCATTGAACAACGCGGTCAAATATACGAGCCCGCTCTTCGGTGGCTTGCGGTTCGGCGGCATGTATGCCTTTGGCGGCACGGCGGGAAACTTTCGCCAAAACAGCGCGGACAGTGTCGGTGCGAGCTATGCGGCCGGGCCATTCGCCTTCGGCGCGGCTTATACGGACGTACGCTATGCCGCGCTGCTCGGCGACAGCATCCGCAACTTCGGTTTGGGCGCGAAATACAAGGGGGACACGCTGCTGTTGACGGCACTCTTCACGAATACGCGCAATTCGCACAACGGTGCGGCTGTCAACGCCGCGGAAGCCGGGGCGCTTTACAGCTTCACGCCCGCATTCTCGACGAGCTTTGCCTATACCTACATGTGGGGCAACGCAGGCGTCGATCACAATCATGCGCATCAGTTCGGCGCGGTGGCCAAGTACTTCCTGTCAAAGCGCACCGCGGTCTACGCGCAAGGCGCCTATCAGCTGACCAACGCGGGCGCTAATGCGGTCATCAACGGGACGTTCGGCCCTTCGAGCAGTCGCTCGCAGTTCGTCGGCCGGATCGGTATGCAGACGGTGTTTTGATGAAACGTCTATCGGCGAGGCAATGCACTGCACTGCCTCGTCGACATTGCGGCAATGGAATGCCGCGCGGTCTCGAATCAGCGTGGCGCTTGCTTACTGCACCGTGGCCAATTGCCGTTCGAGCGCTGCGGCGACGCGTGCCAGCGTGCCTTCGATATGCTTGCGCAAGAGCCGCGAGGCCTTTTCCTTGTCCCGGTCGATCGCGGCCTTCATGAGTGCTTCGTGCTCGCTGTTCTTGTGACGCTCCTCCGTCCGGTGCAGCGCGGAATAGCGGCGATAACGTTCTGCGCGATCGAAGAGCGAGGCGATCATATTCGAGAGTAGGGCGCTCGGTGTCGCCGAAAGCAGCGCCATGTGATAGGCGCGGTGGCGTTCCGACCAGTCGTCGTCGAGCGCGACAGGGCCCGACCCGAGACGCTTCTCGGCGAGGCTCAATCGATGAAATGCCGTCAGCACGGCCACTTCCCATTCTTCGCCGCCGTACTCGATGGAATCGCTGAGCGCTTCATGTTCGAGCAGCACGCGCATCCGCGTGATGTCTTTGAAGTCGTCGAGGCTGATGGGGGCAACCCAAAAGCCGCGATTTTCCGTCGCCTGGACGATGCCGTCTTGCGCAAGCCGGTTCAAGGCTTCTCGAATCGGCGAGCTACTGAGCCCATATGCCTTCGAAAGGCTTTCGACCTTGAGCCGGCTGCCCGGGGCGAGCTCACAGCGGATGATGGACGTCTTCATCCGGGCGAAGGCAACATCAATCAGCGGTGCACCGTTCGAGACGGGTGTCGAGTCCATGAGTGTGGGATGACTACGGAATAGTGGATAACGTCATTTTATGCGCAAAATTTGGCGATATGCAAATAGGAGTCTTTCATTGGCCGAGCGAAAGCGCGAGGGGCATCGATCCCTCGCGCCACACGGGTTGTATTGCGGATTAAGCGCAGGCGGCAGCAGCCGGATTCTCGTGTGGGTTACCCGCTCCGAGCGCCGCGGCGAGCTCGCGGATCATTGCGCACGCCTCTTCGGCTTGGCGGCAAGCCCCATACACATAGTGATCGGGTCGAGCAATAACCGCGCTGCAAGCGTGCCGTCGCATCCAACCCACGAGCATGCCGTCCGAATCCTGGAAGGTGTGCGGCGGTGCGTTCGTCCCAACTGGCTCTGTGCCGATCACGACCAGTTCGACCGGAATGTCGCGCACGGCATCGCATTCCTCTGCGATACGCGCGATGACGGCCGCATCGACGTCGTTCGAGACAACGAGGCGAAACGTTGCGCCGGTCGCTTGATCGAGCAGGCATTGACGACCGTCCGGCAATTTGACGAGCGGCTGCGGAAACAGTTGACCGCACGGCCCGTAAGCCGACGCGGACAAGAAGCCTGCGGCGAGCCCGGGAATCAACGATTGCCGCACGGTACCGCACGGATTCGCCGCCATTTCCTCGAGCAAGCGTTCATCCCGTTGGCGCGCGGCGGCCGGATCGCGCTCGCAGATAAGCTTGCCCAGCGATTTGGTAACAAGCGTCGTCTGCTTGACATGCGGGAGTCGCTCAGCCTGATAGGTATCGAGTAGAAGAGGGGCTGCGGTGCCGCGGTTCACGAGCGCGAGCTTCCAAATCAGATTGGCCGCGTCGCGAATCCCTTGGCACATCCCCTGGGCCAGAAACGGTGGGGTCATGTGCGCGGCATCGCCGAGGAAGAATACGCGGCCGGAGCGCCATTGGCGTAGGACGAGCGCGTGGAAACGGTAGGACGAAGCACGCCAGATGTCGTACTCGCTTTCGTCGAGCCAGCGCGAAATGAGCCGGCGAACGAACGCAGGTTCCATGACCTGCGCCGGCGTTTCCCCGGGATTGATCATGAATTCCCAGCGCCGAACCTGGCCGGGACCTACCACGAACGTGCAAGGGCGCTCGATTTCGCAATACTGGACATTCGTCTTCGGTAAGCTCGCGCCGCCCCCGTTTTTGAGGACAACATCGACGACGAGCCACGGTTCGTCGAAGTCGAGGTCTTCCATCTCGAGACCAAGCGCCATTCGGATCGGACTCGTTCCGCCGTCGCAGGCCAGCACGTAGCGCGATCGATAGGTACGCGGTGCATTCGACTCGCTCGGCGACTCGGCGACGGTCACCGATGCCCCATCTTCGCCAGACGTCACGGCGTCGACGTGCGCGCCGAGCTTGACCGTCACCGAAGGGAAGCGGGCGAGATTCTCGCGCAGCGTGCTTTCGATCTGCGGCTGCATGAACACGTAGTTGGGCGCCCAGCCCAATTGGAACGGTGGCTCTGCCGCCTCGATGCGCCGAATCACGCTTGAATCCGTTGTCCAATATTCGGACGGTCGATAGGGCATCACGTAAGGGGCGATTTTATCGGCGAGCCCCAAGTCGCCGAAGATGCGCATGACTTCCTGATCGAAGCCCATTGCGCGCGGCTTGTCGAAGACCGTCAGGGCCTTTTCGAGCACGAGCGTGCGCAACCCGGCCTCGCCGGCCAGATTCGCGGCAACCGCGCCCACCGGACCGAGCCCGACGATGATCAAATCGAAGTCCACGTCTCCTCCTTATCGAATACTGTTCCGCAAGCGCACGCGAGACGCGCCGCACCTACGCATCGAACGCCACGCGCTGGGCGGCAATGCGCGCGCGCATCTCGGCTATCCAGGCTTCGCGCGACAAAAAGCCGGGGCGGCGGCGGCACATGGCTTCCGTTCGTTCGAGGATTTCGTCTGCCGAAAGATCGAGGTTCAGCGGCTCGCGGCAAGGTTGCGCCGTAAAGAACGGGCTGTCGACATACAACTCGACCGGATTGCCCTCGGGGTCCTTGAAATAGATCGACCATGCGTTGCCGTGATCGACTTGCTCGATCCCTTGAACGCCGGCGCTCACGGCGCGCCGGTAGTAAGACTGCAGATCGGCGAGCGATTCGAGCAGCAGCGAGAGCTGATTGACGGGATTGAACGGCAGATCCGTCGGCTTCCCGTCAAAGAGCACGAGCTGATGATGGATTTGGGGATCCTGCGTCATGAAGTACAGGCGGTGGCCGGTCGAGGCAACCCCTTTGTCACTGACGACGAAGCCAAGAAACTTGCGGTAGTACTCGACCATCTTCTCGAGGTCGCTGCAGAAGATCCCGCAATGCGTGAACTGAATTTTCGGTAATGCCGCCATGCCTGTCTCCAGATGTCTCGTTTCTTTCTGGTTCACGTTCACGCGTTCACGCTTCGTCCGCGACGGGGTTCGAGAGTGTTCCGACGCCCGGAATGACGACGTCGAACGTATCGCCCGGCTTCAGGAAGATCGGCGGCTGACGTTTGAAGCCGATTCCGCTCGGGGTGCCGGTCGCCAGGATGTCGCCGGGTTGCCAGTCGAGTGCCTGCGATACGTAAGCGATTAATCCGGGAATGTCGAACGCGAGCTCGGAGAGCCTTCCCGTCTGCAGACATTCGCCGTTGAGCGATCCTTGGATCGAGAGCTCGCGATAGTCGCGGATTTCGTCCGCGGTGACAAGCCACGGACCGAGCGAACCCGTGCCGCGGAAGTTCTTGCCCATCCCGTACTGGTGCGTATGGAATTGCCAGTCGCGCACGCTCGCGTCGTTGAAACAGGTATAGCCGGCGACGTGATCCATGGCGTCTTCCGGCTTGATATGCGAGCCGCCCTTGCCGATCACCACAGCCAGCTCCGCTTCGAAGTCGAATTGGTTCGACACGCGCGGACGGATGATCGGAGCGCCGTGCGCGACCAGCGTTTGCGCGAAGCGGTGGAAGATGACAGGGTATTGGCCCACGGTGCGGCCGGCCTCCGCGGCATGCGCGACATAGTTGATGCCAACGCAAATGATCTTGCTCGGGTTGGGAATGACCGGTTCGAGCGCGAGCGCCGCGAGCGCAAAGTCGGGCGACGCTGTATCGACGAGCCGCCGCGCTTGCGCGAGATCGGCTGGGTTCGCTACGAGCGCGGCGAGATCAGCAACGGCCGGCAGACGCTTCGTCAGATCGACGACGCCGTCGTCCTTGACCGCGCCGAACCCCGATCGGCCTTGATTTCGGTACGAGACCAATTTCATTACGTTCGCCTCCTTTAGGGCATAAAAGATATTTTTGTGCATATTACACCGCGATGGATATAATGCAAGCGCCGGTGTGCGATACAGCACCACGGTCGGAAGTCGATGCGAACTATTTCCTCGGAGCAGCGGATGTCGCTAGTGAATGTAAGAAAGGTCAAGCTGGACGTCGAAGAGGTCTGGCACGAAGGCGGTGACCGCCTGGGAGAGCCGTTGGTGGTCGCCGTGGCGACGGCGATCGTCGCCAATCCTTACGCGGGGCGGTACGAGCCGGATCTATTGCCGTTCATGAGCGAATTGCGCCAGTTGGGGGCCGAGCTGTCGTCGCGTCTCGTCGCTCAGTTGGGCGGCGCGTCGAAAGTTCAGGCCTATGGGAAGGGCGCGATCGTCGGTGAAGACGGCGAACTCGAGCACGGTGCCGTTTGGCACGAGGCGGGCGGATGGGCCATGAGGGAAACACTGGGCGGGCCGAAGGCGATCGTGCCGTCCGCCAAAACGATCGGCGCAGTCGGCACGCGCCTGATGGTTCCGCTCGGATACATTCAGGCTTCCTATGTGCGAAGCCATTACGGCACATGCGAGGTCACGGTGTGGGACGGCCCGCGTCGCAACGAAATCGCCTTTGCGCTGGCCATGGCGACGGGCGGGCGCGTTCATGCGCGGCTGGGTGGATTGCAGGCATCGGATGTCAAGGGCCTGGACGGCCTCCGATAGCGTTCAGGTAAACGATCATTTGCTCTGTGCACAAAAAACAATATTGTGCACTTAACTATAAAACAGGAGACAAACGATGACGACGAAGATGATGCGGGCGGCGCGCATGCACCATGTAGGCGAGCCGATGGTGGTGGAGGATATTCCCGTGCCGTCGCCGCGCCCGACCGACGTGCTCGTGCAGGTGAAGGCATGTGGGATTGTGCCGAATCTCGGCAACGTGTTGAGCAATTGGGAGAAGTGGTTCCCGCATCTTCCGTTGCCGAAGCTGCCGGCCATTTTTGGTCTCGATGCAACCGGGGTCGTCGCGGAGGTAGGAAGTCAAGTTCACGCGTTCAATCCAGGCGATCGCGTCTATGTGAACCCCGCTCGCTATTGCGGAGGGTGTCGCGCTTGCCGTTCCGGTGATACCACCGCGTGTCCCTACTACACATTCAACGGCTATTTCGGATTCAGCGAACGCTCGCAGGCGATATTCGACGACTACCCGTACGGCGGGCTGTGCGAATACATGACCGCTCCGCAATATAGTCTCGTGAAGATCCCCGACAACCTGAGTCACGAAACTGCCGCGCGGTTCGGCTACTTGGGGACGGCCTATCGGGCGCTGAAAAAGGCGGAAGTCGGGCCCAGCAGCACGATTCTCGTGAGCGGCATCAGCGGGACTCTCGGCATCGGCGTGGCTCTCTTCGGGCTCGCGATGGGAGCGAAGAAGATACTCGGCACGGCACGTAACCGCGAACTCCTGCAGCGCGTCAAAGCCATTGCGCCGGAGCGCATCGAAGTCATGTCGTTGGATGATGGCTCGGTCAGCGAATGGGCCGCGCGTGTGACGCGGGGTGCGGGTATCGATGCAGTCATCGATGCATTGGGACCGGGCGCGCCGCAGGAGACGCTGCGCGAAACGCTGAAGACACTGCGGCGCGGCGGCCATCTGATCAACATCGGCGCCGTGGCGGGCGAAGTCCCGATCAACCTGCACTATATGATGGACAACGATCAGCGCTTCAGCGGCTCCGCTTGGTTCACAGCGGGTCAAGGTCAGGAGATGGCCGATATGGTGGAGTCAGGCGTCGTCGATTTATCGGTATTCGAACATTGCGTCTTCAACCTCGAAGACATCAACACTGCGCTCGGTGGTATCGAGAATCGCAACGGCGGCTTCAGCAACTACGTGATTTGCCCTTGAACATGGACGTAGGTGCCTGACGTCGCGATGAGCCGCCGCGCCAGGCGCATCGATTATTTTTCTTTCTTCGTCGAGCATATTCATGCATATCAGACGAGTCGTAACCGGTCATGACGACAGCGGCCGGTCCGTCTTGCTTTATGACGGTCCGACGCCGCGTACCGTCGCGTTTCAATCGATTCCCGGGCACGCCTTCGCTCAAGTATGGACGACACCCGGTTCGCCGGTTTTGCCTGCGAGCGGTGGCGATCCTACCGAAGGGCAGACCAACTTGCTGCCTCCGGCGGGCGGAACGAGTCTGCTGATCGTCACATTTCCGCCGGACAGCACGATGGCCGCACCGGGTTTCGATCCCGCTGCGGCGGGTGAAGAATGCATTGCGCGCATGCCGGATCTCGCCAGCACGTTCGAGCCCGATTGCCCGGGCATGCATACGACCGATACGGTCGATTATGCGATCGTCCTGTCCGGTGAAATTTGGCTGGAAGTCGATGATGGAAAAGAGACTTTGCTGCGCCCGACGGATGTCGTCGTGCAACAGGGCACGCGGCACGCGTGGCGCAACAAGAGTCAGGTGCCCGCGCTCGTCGCGTTTTTCATGATCGGCGCCAGTCGCGCGAAGAGCGGGGCAGCGCTGTGAGCAGAGCGGAACTGGAGCATGCGTTGACGACGAAACCCCTCGATAGCCCCATTCGACAGCAATTGTTGACGCATGCCCGCAGTCAGAACGCCTGGCTCCCGCGCCCGGTATCCGACGAACTGCTGCGTGAGTTATATGAATTGGCCAAGTGGGGCCCGACGAGCATGAATTGCTCGCCAATGCGAGTGACGTTCGTGCGTTCGGCGGATACGCGCGCGCAGCTACTATCGGCTGTCTCGCCGGGCAACGTCGAGAAAGTCCGGACGGCGCCTGTCGTCGCGATCATCGCCCACGATACCGCGTTTTACGAGCAACTTCCCAAGCTGTTTCCGCACCGTCCGAATGCTGGCGATCTCTTTCGCGATCGACCTGCGCTCGCCGAAGAAACCTGCTTGCGCAACAGTTCGCTGCAGGGCGGATACTTCATTCTGGCTGCGCGCATGCTCGGTCTCGACTGCGGACCGCTGTCGGGCTTCGATGCGCGGCTCATCGATTCGCTTTTTTTCGCCGGCACTTCGTTGCGCGTCAACTTCCTCTGCTGCCTCGGCTATGGCGATCCGGCCGGGCTGTTCCCGCGCAGTCCTCGCTTCGATTTCGACGAAGCCTGCGTGATCATCTAGCTCATTCGAGCGGTTCGCGGCCGCTCGTTTCCCGTTTCCGCCTGTCCCCCTGTCCGCTTCGACTGAGGGCTCAGTAAATCCCCTAGTATCCGCTCGCCATCCAAGATGGTGTACTCATTATACCAGTCGCCGCTTAGGCGACCCGCACGACGGGATGCACGCAACGAAGGGGGAGCAGTCGGTCGAGCGATCGGCCGCCAGGCTCGCGGCTGAAGCGCCTACCCAATCAGCATCGGTGTTCGAACCTACTCTCCATCGGAGAATTAAATGAACGAGAAGATCGCGTTATTCGGCGCGGGCGGCAAGATGGGCTACCGCCTGACGAACAACCTGCTGAGATCGGACTATCGCGTCGCGCACGTCGAGGTCAGCGAGGGGGGACGCAAGCGGCTAAAAGACGAGCTCGGCGTCGAATGCGTCAGTGTTGACGCAGCGCTGGATGGCGCCGACGTCGTCATCCTGGCCGTGCCCGACACGTTGATCGGAAAGCTGAGCCATGAGATCGCACCGAAGCTGCCGGCCGGCACGATGGTGATGACGCTCGATGCGGCCGCCCCCTTCGCGGGCCACCTGCCTGATCGGAAAGACCTCGTCTATTTCGTCGCGCATCCCTGTCATCCGCTGATCTTCAATGACGACGCCGATCCGAAGGCACGACGCGATTTCTTCGGCGGCGCCTACGCCAAGCAATCGATCACCAGCGCGTTGATGCAGGGCCCCGAGGAGGCCTTCGATCTCGGCGAGCAGGTGGCGAAAACGATCTACGCGCCGATCCTGCGTTCCTATCGCCTGAGCGTCGACCAGATGGCCTTGCTCGAGCCCGGGCTTTCGGAAACGGTGTGCGCGACGCTGCTCGACGTGATGCGCGAAGCGATGGACGAGACCGTCAAGCGCGGCGTGCCCGCGCAAGCCGCACGCGATTTTCTGCTCGGCCATATGAACATTTTGGCGGCGGTCATCTTCAAGGAGATTCCCGGCGCATTCTCGGATGCCTGCAACAAGGCGATTACGTTCGGCAAGCCGCGGCTCATGCGCGACGACTGGAAGCAGGTGTTCGATCGCGAGGAAATCGCCGAGAGCATTCGGCGCATTACGTGACGCCGTAAAGTGACACCGCAAGAGCGCACCGAAATGCATACGACCTGGCCTGACGGCTTGCTGCTTGCCTACTACGGCGACGACTTCACGGGATCGACTGACGCGATGGAGGCGATGACGGCGGCGGGCGTGCCCACGCTGTTGTGCCTCGATACGCCGTCGCGCGAGCTGCTCGCGCGGTTTCCGGGCGTTCGCTGCGTGGGGCTCGCGGGCGCCTCGCGCGGGCGCACGCCGCAATGGATGAGCGATACCTTGCCCGATGCGTTCTACGGTCTCGCGAAGCTGGGCGCGCCCATCCTGCAGTACAAGGTTTGCTCGACGTTCGATTCGTCACCCGAAATCGGCTCGATCGGTCGCGCCATCGATATCGGCGTGAAGGCGATGAATGGCGAGTGGTCGCCGATGATTGTCGGCGCCCCGCGGCTCAAGCGCTATCAAGTGTTCGGCCATCTGTTCGCGGCGATCGGCGGCGTAGGGTATCGGCTCGATCGCCATCCGACGATGTCGCGGCATCCGGTCACGCCGATGAACGAGGCCGACCTGCCCGTGCATCTCGGACGTCAGACCGATAGACGCATCGAGCTCGTCGACATGGTGCGCCTGCGATCGTCGGACGCGTTGCCGTTCGTGCATCGAATCGCCGGCAGCGACGTCCCTGTCGTGATGATCGACGTACTCGATGACGAAACGCTCGTCGAAGCGGGCAGGTTGGTTTGGGAAGGGCGCGGCGACGGTGTCTTCACCGCGTCGTCATCGGGCCTGCAGTACGCGCTCGCCGCCTGGTGGCGCAAGTGCGGCATGCTGCCCGCGTCACCGTCTCTGCCGGCGGCGGACGCGGTCGATGCCATCGCTGTCGTGAGCGGCAGCTGCTCGCCCGTGACGGCCGAGCAGATTCGTTGGGCCCGCGCAAACGGATTCCATGTGGCTCGACTCGATCTGAGACGCGCGCTCGATCGCGAGAGCGCAGGGGCAGAAGCCGAGCACCATGTTCGCCAGGCCGCCAAGGCCATTGCGCAAGGGCGAAGCGTCGTCGTGCACAGCGCCGAAGGCCCTGACGACCCCGATGTGGTCGGCTTCGATGCGATTGCGCGAGCGGCCGGCATGACGCGCCACGATGCGGCGCGCCGCGTGGGCTCGACGCTCGCGGACATCATGCGACGCCTGCTCGACGAGACTGCGCTCAGGCGCGTGGTCGTGGCCGGCGGCGACAGTTCCGGCGAAGTGGCGAGCTCGCTCGGCATCACAGCGCTGAGCGTGCTGGCCGCAATGGCGCCGGGTGCGCCGCTGTGCCGCGTCTGGTCAGATTCGCCGCGACGCGACGGGCTGGAGATCGTACTGAAGGGCGGCCAGATGGGCGAGGCTTCGTTTTTTGGCGCCTGCCTGAAGGGCGCGATGCCGACACCATGAAACGGCACCGCGTTCGCGGGCGAACGCAAAGCGCAAGCATGAGCGTCCCACCATTGAAGGGAGCATTGTCGTGACTGAACGGATTCATGCCTCTTACTGGCTCGAGACCGGAGCGGACCCGCGCGTCGCAGCGGATGTGATCGCGGGCGAGCAATCGAGCGGTACGTTCGTGGCGCTGCCGAACGAAACGCCGGAACTGAAGGAAAGCTCGGGCGCGCGCGTCGAGCGGCTCCGAATACTAGGCGAAGTCGACGGACCGAGCCTGCCCGGCGGCATGCGCTCGAACCGCTACACGCAGTGCGAGCTCGAGCTTTCGTGGCCCATCGAAAACATGGGACCGTCGTTGCCGAATCTCGTCTCGACGATCGCGGGCAATCTGTACGAACTGCGTCAGGTGTCGGGCCTGCGGCTGACGGGCTTGCGTTTGCCGCCTTCGTTCGCGGCGGCCTATCCGGGCCCCGCGTTCGGGATCGAAGGTACGCGCCGGCTCACGGGCGTCAGCCACGGCCCGGTCATCGGCACGATCATCAAGCCGAGCGTGGGGCTCTCGCCGGAAGAAACGGCGCGGCAAGTGCGCGAGCTCGTCATGGGCGGCATCGACTTCATCAAGGATGACGAGCTGCAAGCCGACGGCCCGCATTGCCCGTTCGACGAGCGCGTGCGCGCGGTGATGCGCGTCGTCAACGAGCAAGCGGATCGAACCGGCAAGAAGGCGATGGTGGCGTTCAACCTCACGGGCGATCTCGATCAGATGCGCCGCCGCCATGACCTTGTGCTCGCCGAGGGCGGCACCTGCGTCATGGCGGTCTTGAACTCGGTCGGGATCGTCGGCCTGCATGAGCTCAGACGTCATTCACAGTTGCCGATACACGGGCATCGGGCCGGATGGGGTTATCTGTCGCGCAGTCCGCAGCTCGGCTGGGATTACGCACCATGGCAGCAGATCTGGCGGCTCGCGGGCGCCGATCACCTGCACGTGAACGGGCTCGCCAACAAGTTCAGCGAATCGGACGAGAGCGTGATCGCGGCGGCGCGCGCCGTCCTCTCGCCCGTCATGCCCGAGGCGCCGATGCCGGCCATGCCCGTCTTCAGCTCGGGGCAAACCGGACTGCAGGCGGCGCCTACCTATGCGGCGCTCGGCTGCGCCGATCTCATTCATGCAGCGGGGGGCGGCATTTTCGGTCACCCGGGAGGGGTGGCCGCCGGCGTAGACGCGTTGCGCGAGGCATGGGTTGCAGCGATCGAGGGGGTGCCGCTCGAGCAACATGCAATGCGTCATCCAGCATTGCAAGCTGCGCTGGGTTTCTGGAAGTGACGCTGTAAGGGGTGGTCGCGCAAGTCGCTTCAGTCGCCTTGGCTATTGGCGAAATGATGAAGCGATAGGAAGCCTGAGCGCGTCCGCGTTGGTACGTTGACATCATCAAGAGTGATAAGCACCACTGGCAGCGGCAGCGGGAGCCGGTTCAATCGGCAATGCTGCTCGCCGCACATCAAGGAGACGAGACATGAAAGGTCTGAAGCAGTGGCTTTCCGGCGGAGCGTGCGCGCTCATCGTTTTGGGCGCTACCGGTCCGGTGCACGCGGCCGGCTTGATCGCGATCATCACGCCGTCGCACGACAACCCGTTTTTCAAGGTGGAAGCCGACACGGCCGACGCGCGCGCGAAGTCGCTCGGCTATGACACGATTGTTCTCTCTCACGACGACGACGCCAACAAACAGATGAATCTCGTCGATACGGCGATCGCGCGCGGTGCGAAAGCGATCATTCTCGATAACGCGGGCTCCGAGGCCTCAATCTCCGCCGTGCAGAAGGCGAAGGATGCCGGTATTCCGTCGTTCCTTATCGATCGTGAGATCAACAAGACGGGCGTGGCCGTTTCGCAAATCGTCTCGAACAACTATCAGGGCGCACAGCTCGGCGGGCGCGCATTCGTCAAGGCGATGGGCGAAAAAGGCAACTACGTCGAGCTCGTCGGCCGCGAGGCGGATATCAACGCCGGCATTCGCTCGAAGGGCTATCACGACGTCATCGACCAGTTCACGAACATGAAGATGGTGGCGCGCCAGTCGGCCAATTGGAGTCAGACGGAGGCTTATCGCGTGATGGAGTCCATCCTGCAGAGCCACCCGGACATCAAGGGTGTGATCGCCGGCAACGACACGATGGCGATGGGCGCCTCGGCCGCGCTCAAAGCGGCCAAGCGCAACGACGTGATCGTGGTCGGGTTCGACGGCAGCAACGACGTGCGCGACGCAATCGAGCGCGGCGAGATCCGCGCAACGGTATTGCAGCCGGCCGCGCTCGTGGCGACCCAAGCCGTGGACCAGGCCGACAAGTATCTGAAGACGCACTCGACGGGTAAGCCGGAAAAGCAGCTGATCGATTGCTCGCTGATCACGAAGGCCAACGCGAAGAAGCTCGATCTGTTCGCGCTGCGTTGAACGTTGAGCGTTGAGCGAAACCGAGGGGGGCGCGGCGGCGCCGCCTGATGAGTTGTCGAGGCGAGGATACCGATGAGACGATTGGTGTGGGCGGGCCTACTGCTCGCGCTGTGCGGCGTGTTGCCGGCGTGCAAGCTCGTGAAGAACGATACGGCGGCCGTTGGGGCCGCGAGCGGCGCGGCGGCCGATCCTTATGCCGCGTCGGCGTACGATCCGAATGCCGCGGTCGCGAAGGATTGGGAAGCAAAAGTGGTCCCCGATATCGCGAAGCGAGCGACGGACTTCAAGCTGCTGCGCGATGCCGTTGCGGCCGATGCCGATGCGGCGGGCCAGAAGTACGGCTATCGCGACAAGACGAGCGGCGGGCCGTGGAATTTCCCGACGAAGCTGCGCGGCACGATCGTATCGGTCGACACCTCTTCGAGCGAGGGGACGATCGGCGTCGATACGAGCGGCAGCGGCAAGCCGGACGTCATCGTCGATATCGGCCCCACCGTGCTCGGCACGGCGTTGCGCGATTCGCTCGATTTCGTTTCGTTTTCCGACTTCAAGAATCAGATCGACTACGCGCGCTTTGGTACCGCGCTCAATGCCTACGCGGTCGAACATGTCATGAAGGCGCTGCCGCGCGACGGCCTGAAAGGCAAGACGATCACGGTGACCGGCACGTTCTCGTACGACGGCACGAGCGATCAGCCCGAGGTCGTGCCCGTTGCGATAGCACTGGAGAAAGCGCAATGAGCGACGGGGCCGATGCGGTGGTGTCGCACGACGACGTGATCCTGTCCGTCGAGGCGGTCACTAAGGTCTATCCGGGCACGACGGCACTGAAGGAAGTGAGCTTCGTCGTGCATCGGGCGGCTGTCAACGTGCTCGTCGGCGAGAACGGTGCCGGAAAATCGACGCTGATGCGGATCATCGCCGGCGCCGAACAACCGACTTCCGGCCGCCTCGTGCTCGATGGTGCGCCGATCGAGCTGGCCGACAGCGCGCAAGCGTTGAGGCACGGTATCGGGATCGTCCATCAAGAGCTCAACCTCTTTCCGAATCTGTCGATCGCGGAGAACGTGTTTCTGGGCCGCGAGATGACGCGCGGCCGCATTCATATCGACGCGAACACGCAGCGCACGAAGGTCCGTGCGCTCCTCGAGCGGCTAGAGTTGGACTTGAGCCCCGACACGCTCGTCGAGGAATTGCCGATCGGTCAGCAGCAATTGATCGAGATCGCGAAAGCGCTTGCGCAGGACGCGCGCATCCTGATCCTCGACGAGCCGACGTCGGCACTGAGCGCGGCAGAAGTGGAGGTGCTCTTTCGTGTCATTGCCGACCTCAAATCACATGGCGTCGCGATCGTCTACATTTCGCACAGACTCGAGGAGCTGATTCGCATCGGCGACTACATCACGGTGCTGCGCGATGGGCGTATCACGGGCCATCAGCGCATGGCGCGGGTCGACGTGCGCTGGATCGTGCAGCAGATGGTCGGGCGGGAAACGCGCGATTTCGCGCGCCCCGTCGGGCATGAGCGCGGCGCCGAAGTGCTCGGCGTGCGCGCGCTGTCGCTGCCCAAGAAGGGCGGCGGCTATCTTGTCGATCACGTATCGCTGACGCTGCACGCGGGCGAAATCGTGGGCATCTACGGTTTGATGGGAGCGGGCCGCTCGGAGCTCTTCGAATGCATTCTCGGCTGCCACGCCGAGGCGGAAGGCGAAGTTGTGCTGGCGGGCAAGCCGTTGAGCGGCAGGGCGATCGCCGAGCGCGTGGCCGAAGGCGTCACGCTGATTCCTGAAGACCGCAAAGCGGATGCGCTGCTGCCGATCCTCTCGATAGGCAGCAACATGACGTTGTCGAGCCTGCGAACGTTGGCGCGGGGCTTCGACATCGACCCGAAACACGAGCAAAGTCGGATCACGCGGTATATCGGCGAGCTCGCCATGAAGGTCGCCGATTGGCGCCTGCCCGTCAGTTCGCTTTCCGGCGGCAATCAGCAGAAGGTCGTCATCGCGCGAGCCTTGATGACGACGCCGAAAGTGCTGCTGATGGACGAGCCGAGCCGCGGCATCGACGTCGGGGCGAAGGCCGACATCTTCAAAGTGATGCGCGAGTTGTCCGTGAAGGGGCTCGGCATTCTCTTCGCCACCTCGGACCTCGAGGAAGTGATGGCGCTGTCGGACCGCATTCTCGTCATGTCGAGCGGGCGCGTGACGGCCGAGTTCGAGGCGGCCGAAGCCACACAGCACGATATCGTCGCCGCATCGGCAGTTGGCCGGCGCGCGGCCGCGAGCTTGCACGAAACGGATGCCGTTCGCGCATGATTTCGACGAGGCACGGCATGCACACCGCTGAACGCAGACTCATAACATTGGAGACATCGAAATGACGGCTGTCGTCAAGCAAACGAGCTCGACGTGGACGGTCGGAGAAGCGCCGTTGCTGCTGTTGCTGAAGCTGCGTACGTTCATTGCGCTCTTCGCCGTGGTGATCTTCTTCTCCTTCGCCGCCACGAATTTTCTCAACATCGAGAACCTGCTCATCATGTCGAGACACGTCGCGCTCAACGCGTTTCTCGCGATCGGCATGACGTTCGTCATCGTCGCGGGCGGCATCGACTTGTCGGTCGGCTCGGTCGTCGGGCTCTCGGGGATGGTGGCGGGCGGACTGATTTTGCATGGCATCCCGTTGGGCGCATACACGCTCTACCTCAGCGTGCCGATGGTGATCGTCGCCGCATTGGCCGTCGGCGTCGCGGTCGGAGCCATCAACGGCTTGCTGATTACGCGGCTCAACGTGGCGCCGTTCATCGCGACACTCGGCACGCTTTATGTCGCCCGCGGCGCGGCGTTGCTGTCTTCGGACGGCGAAACCTTCCCGAACCTGGCCGGCAATCCCGCTTACGGCACGACCGGGTTTCCGCTGCTCGGCAGTGCTTCGGTCCTCGGCGTGCCGCTTACCGTCTGGCTGTTGGCGATCATCGGCGTCATCGCCGCCTATGTCGCCGCGCGCACGCCGCTCGGACGGCAGATCTACGCGATCGGCAGCAACGAGCGGGCAGCCCAGCTCTCGGGCGTGCGCGTGAATCGGGTCAAGATGATCGTCTACATGTTTTCGGGTTTTTGCGCGTCGATCGTCGGGCTGATCATTTCGTCCGAGCTCGTCGCTTCGCATCCAATGAGCGGCGAGACGTTCGAGCTCAACGCGATCGCCGCGGCCGTGCTCGGCGGCACGTCGATGTCGGGTGGACGCGGCAAGATCGGTGGGACGATCGTCGGGGCGTTCGTCATCGGCATCCTGTCCGACGGGCTCGTCATGATGGGCGTCAGTGCGTTCTGGCAAACCGTGGTGAAAGGCGTGGTGATCATTGCCGCCGTCGTCGTGGACCAGATCCAGCGACGCGTCCAGCATCGCTTCGCATTGCAACGACAAGCGGCTTCGGGAGGCTGAACCCATGACGGATGCTTCGGTGAATGTGCACGCGGCTGTCGGCAAGATCCGAGGGGCACTGATCGGCTGTGGCTTTTTTTCGCGCAACCATCTGCAGGGATGGCGGGAAATCGATGGCGTCGAAATCGTGGCGCTTTGCGATGCGAACGAGGAGCGGCTGCGCATGGCGGGCGCGGCGTTCGGGATCGAACGGCTCTACGGCGATGCGGCCGCGCTGCTCGAGAGCGAGCGGCTCGATTTCGTCGACATCGCCACGACGGCGCCGAGCCATCGCGCGCTCGTCGAGCTCGCGGCGAGGCACCGCGTGGCCGTGATCTGTCAGAAGCCATTTGCCTTGTCGATGAACGATGCGGAGGCGATGGTCGCCGTTTGCCGGCAGGCGGATGTGCCGTTGATGGTGCACGAAAACTTCCGTTGGCAGCGCGCCATCCGCGCGGTCGGCCGCGTGCTGGCCGAAGGCGAGATCGGAACACCGTTCTGGGGCCGCATATCGTTTCGCTCAGCGTTCGATGTATTCAGCGGCCAGCCATACCTCGCGCGCAATCCGCGCTTTATCGTCGAGGACCTTGGCATTCACGTGCTCGATATCGCGCGATATCTGTTCAGCGATGTCCAGCGGCTCTCGGCGACGACTGCGCGTGTGAATCCCGACATCGCGGGCGAAGACGTGGCGACGATCCTTCTTCAGCACGTTGCTGGCGCGACGAGCATTGTCGATTGCAGCTATGCGACGCGGCTGCCGCAGGAGCGTTTCCCGCAGACGCTCGTCGAGGTGGACGGTTCAGAGGGGACGCTGCGGCTTTTCGCCGATTACCGGTTGCAGGTTCATGGCCGCCGGGGTACCCGCGAGGAGCTCGCTGCGCCGACGGTCTATCCGTGGTCCGAGGCGCCGTGGCATGCGATTCAGGATAGCGTCGTCGGCATTCAGTCCCATTGGATCGACTGCCTGACGAAGCGGATCGAGCCATCGACGTCGGGGCGGGACAATTTGAAGACGCTCGCGTTGGTCGACGCCACTTACCGATCGGCGGAAACGGGGCAGGGGGTCGTGCTTGGGGCGCCGGCTCCCGCCGCCGATGCAGCGCTCAACTCCGTAGAGGCGTGACACGAATGATCACTGCATCCGACATGTTGGGTTTGTACGGTACGGAGCAGGTCGAGCCGACTTTACGCCGACTGCACGCGGGACTTTGGTCGGCCTCGTTGATCGACGGTGCGTTGCGCGACATCCGGTACGACGGCGTCGAAGTGATCCGGGCGATCGCCTACCTCGTACGCGACAAGGATTGGGGTACCTGTCGGCCCGAAATCAGCGATCAGCGGATCGACGAACGCGACGGGGGCTTTCGTCTCTCGTACAGCGCCCGTTGCACGAATCCGGACGGACACGCGTTGCGCTTCGAGATCGCGATCGACTGCGACGCCGAACACGGCCTCGAATGTCGGGCGACGTGCACGGCACTGACCGATTTCATCGCCGCGCGCTGCGGCTTTTGCGTGCTCCATCCGATCGCCGGCGTGGCCGGCGCGCCGGCTCGCGTCGAGCACGGCGACGGCACGGTCGAGGTCGCACATTTCCCCGAGACGATCGATCCGTGGCAACCGTTCATGGATATTCGCGCGATCGCTTACCAAACGCCGATGGGATGGTGGGTGCGCTGCGGGCTGACCGGCGACGTGTTCGAGATGGAAGACCAGCGCAACTGGTCGGACGCCTCGTTCAAGACCTATTCGCGCCCGCTGGCGTTGCCTTGGCCTTACACGATCCGTGCCGGCGAGACGAGCGAACAGGCGGTCGCGGTGACGATCGCCCTGCCGGCGCATGCAAGTGCACAGAGCGGGCAGAGGAATGAGCAGACCGACGACGCGATGGTCGCGGTCGACATCGACGCGCTATGCAGCGAAGAGCCGATGCCCGAGCTCGGCATCGCGGTCGCCCCAGCGGAAATTGAAGCCGTACGCGCCAATCTGGACGCGCTGCTGGCCCTGGCCCCGCGACGGCTGACGCTGCACTTCGATCCGCTCGCGGGCCACGGCGCGCAAGAGTTGCGACGCTACGCCGAATTGCGGCGCGCGAGCGGCATTGCGGCGACGCTCGAGCTCGCGCTGCCTGGGCAGGGCGCACCGGCGGAGGAATTCGCGCGCGTCGCGGCGCAGATTCGAGAAGCAAAGCTCGATTTGGCGGCTGTCGTCGTGAGTCCTGCCGTGCATCGCCAATCGAATCCGCCCGGCAGCGCGAGTCCGCCGTGTCCGCCGCTCGACGAAGTCTACCGCGCGGCACGGCATGCGCTGCCCGGCCTACGTCTCGGTGGAGGCATGCTCAGCTACTTCACGGAGCTCAATCGAAAGCGTCCGCCGCTGCGGATGGTCGATTTCGTGACGCATGCCACTTGCCCGATCGTGCACGCGGCCGACGATCGCAGCGTGATGGAGACGCTCGAGGCCATCCCGTACATCACGCGATCGTGCCGCGCTTTCATCGGCGACCAACCGTATGCCATCGGGCCGATTTCGATTGGCATGCGGCAAAACCCCTACGGTTCGCGCGTCATGCCGAATCCGCATCGGGAGCGCGTGGCGATGGCCGAAGCGGACCCGCGGCAGCGCGCACGCTACGGGGCGGCGTGGCTAGGGGGCTATGTCGCGGCGCTCGCGGGCGCGCGCGTCGAATGCCTGACGCTCGGGGCGCTCGTCGGGCCGCGCGGCGTCATGGACGTTTCAGGTGAGCGGTATCCGATGTTCGATGTCGCCGCCATCGTCGCGCGGATGGCGCGTCGTCCTCGGGTCCCGTGCCGCTCGAGCCGGCCCGGGCAGGTCGCGGCGTTCGGCGCCGTGACGGACGCCGGCGCGCTGGAACTGGCCCTCGTCAACCTGACGCCGGATATCCAACGCGTATCGATAGGAGAACGAACGATCGCAACGCTCGACCCGTTTGGCCTGCGCTCCGTGGCGCTTGATACAGCGGGCTTCGCGGACCGCGCGCTTTAAAAACGACCCGCTTCATGATATGGTCATCAGACCAGTTTTTTGCCTCTGTTCTCGATGCCAGAAATCATTCCTCGTCGCAAGCTCTATCAGGAAGTGCTCGACCGTCTGATGGAGCGCATCCGTAATGGCGAGATTCCACCGGGCGCGCATCTGCCGTCGGAGCGCGAGTTGATGGAGATGTACGGTGTTGGTCGTCCGGCGATCCGCGAGGCGCTGCAAACGCTCGAGCGCTCGGGCATCGTGGAGATCGTGCATGGCGAGCGAGCGCGCGTCGTCGTGCCGACGGCCGATGGATTGATCGCGCAGATTGCCAGCGGCGCGATGCATCTGTTGCGCACGCAGCCCGACATGCTCGAGCATTTGAAATCGGCGCGGCTCTTTCTCGAGGCAGGCACCGCACGGATGGCCGCCGAGCGCGCGACGAAGGAAGATGCGGCGCGGCTGCGCCTCAGAGTCGAGCAGCAACGCGCATCGATGGTCAACCTCGAAGAGTTTCTCGAGCGCGATATGGCCTTTCACCGCGAGATTGCGCAAATCACGGGCAATCCGATTTTCCCGGCGATCGTCGAGTCGATTTTCCGTTGGGCTTCCGACTACTACCGGCCGATGGTTCGCGCGCCGGGCGCGGAAGCGCTGACGCTCGCCGAGCATGAGCGCATCACGGAAGCGATCGCCTCGGGCGACGGCGACGCCGCTGCGCAAGCCATGCATGCGCATCTGAGCCGGGCCAACGATCTTTATCGCACGTTGATGAAGAGTTGAGCGGAGCGAGGTGAGTGGCGAAAACGAAGGGCACCACGACCGCGCTTGTCAGCCCGCGCGATTCGCAGCGTGGAGGCGGCTACTCCCTCCGGTTCGTACAGCCTCTCAACGGGGCCACTCGTCGTGCTCGTCGTTGAACAGTTCCGCAACGATGCCACGGAGCCATATTGTCCTTGCATCGTTATGAAATTTGCGATGCCAGTGCTGCTTGAGGTCGAAGCGCGGCAACGCGAGCGGCGGCTCGGCAAGTGTGATGGAAGCGTGCTCGGCCGCGTAGGCGAACCCTATCGCGTGAGGCACCGTCGCGATCAGATCGGTTCGCGAGAGGATGAACGGCAGGCTCATGAAGTGAGAGGTCTCGAGCACGGCGCGCCGATGGGTTCGGTGCTTTTCCAGATACTTTTCGAGCACCTCCTGACTGCGGCCCTCCGCGCGCACCACGGCATGGCCGCATCGCAGGAACGCCTCGAGCGTCAGCGACCGCTTGGCAAGCGGGTGGCCGTTGCGCATCAAGCAGATGAACCGATGCGAGAAAAGACGCTGCTGAAAGAAGTTGTTGCCTGATAAATCGGGAAAATAGCCGATCGCCAGATCGATTTCGCCGGCCGCGAGCCCGCGTTCGAGCTCGGCCGGCGGCAAAGAAAGAGAGCGCAAATTCGCATGCGGCGCGCGTTGGGCCAAGACTTGCAAGAGCCGCGGTAGAAAGACGATCTCACCTACATCGGAGAGCGCAATCGAAAACGTGCGGGTCGTCGTGCCCGGGTCGAACTGCTGCGTATCGAGCACACCGCGTTGAATATGTCCCAACGCCTCGCGTGCCGATGGAATCAACGACAGGGCGCGCGGCGTCGGCTCCATGCCGCGTGAAGTCCGTACGAACAACGGATCGCCGAAATAATCGCGCAGTCGCGCCAGCGCCGTCGATACGCGCGGCTGGCTCACGCCGAGCATCTGCGCCGCGCGGCTGACGTTGCGCGCCTCCTCCATCGCCACGAGATAGGGAATCAAATTCAAGTCGAGATCCTGCATCACTCTTCGGGCCCCCTCGGGCCCCGCACCTTTATCGAAATGACGTATACAGGGTATGCGCAAAATCGCGTTGCCGTATATTAGGGGGCGCCCGAGAATTCCCCTCAGCCAATCTTTCGAAGTAGAGATACAGAGGGGACATCCATGAAGACTCAAGTGGCGATCGTCGGCGCCGGGCCGGCGGGCCTGCTTCTTTCTCATCTCTTGCGCTTGCAGGGGATCGACTCGGTCGTCGTCGAGACCCGCTCGCGCGAATACTGCGAGAACCGCATCCGCGCCGGCGTGCTCGAGCAGGGCACGGTCGATACGCTCGTCGAGAGCGGACTCGGCGCGCGCATGCAGCGAGAGGGGCTCGTCCATCATGGAATCGAGCTGCTGTTCGAGCGCAGGCGCCATCGCATCGACATGACCCACTTGACGGGGGGCCGGTCGATTACCGTGTACAGCCAGCATGAGGTCGTGCGCGATCTGATCGCGGCGGCGATCGATCACGAGCAGCCCGTTCTTTTCGACGTTGCGAATGTGTTATTGCATGACATTCGAAGCGATCAGCCCTATGTAGAACTCGTTCATCGAGGCGAGCGCATCCGCATCGATTGCGATTACATCGCGGGATGCGACGGTTTTCACGGCGTTTCGCGTGCGTCGATTCCGGCCGACGTTCTGCGCACTTACGAGCGTGTTTATCCCTACGCATGGCTCGGCATTCTTGCCGATGCGACGCCGTCGGCCGACGAGCTCGTCTATGCGCACCATGAGCGCGGTTTTGCGCTTTTCAGCATGCGTTCGCCGAGCGTCACGCGCCTCTATCTGCAGTGTCGCCCTGACGAGAATCTCGCGGAATGGTCCGATGGGCGCATCTGGGCGGAGCTGCATACTCGCTTCGAAAACGACGAAGGGTGGACGCCCAACGAAGGGTCGATCACGCAGAAGAGCGTCACGCCGATGCGCAGCTTCGTGGCCGAGCCGATGCAATACGGACGGCTCTTTCTCGCGGGCGATGCCGCGCATATCGTGCCGCCCACGGGTGCCAAAGGGATGAACCTGGCGGTAGCCGACGTCCGCACGCTATCGCGGGCGCTCGCCGCCCGCTATCGGGACGGCAGGGTGGACCTGCTCGAAGGCTATTCGACGACCTGCCTGGAGCGGGTATGGCGAGCCGAGCATTTCTCATACTTCATGACGAATATGCTCCACCCGTCGCCCGACGAGACGAGCTTCGTCAATCGATTGAAAATGTCGGAGCTGAAGTACGTCACGACCTCGAACGCCGCGGCGCAGTCGCTTGCCGAGAACTACGTCGGACTGCCGTTTGCGGAGGCGGGCTGACTGCGACTTCACTTCGCGCGGGCGCGCGGATGTCGATAGTGGATGTTGGCGGGCACCAAGAGGGACTGAGGCTTTGGATCGCCTTCCAGCATCCCGATTACGCGTTGCAAGCTTTGAGCCGCGAGTTCGCGGCTATCCTGCACGATCGCATCGATGGTGAGCGGCAGGCAATCGAGCAATTGATGATCGTCGAATGTCATCAGGCGGCCGGGGGCCTGGCCAAGCTTATGCGCGTTGTTGATGAACGACAGCGCGCCTTCGAGCAGCGTGATCGAGCCGGCGAACAGCACCTCGGGATAGCGCCCATGAGCTGCAAACCAGGCCTCCATCAGTACCCGCCCGGATTCGCGATGATAGTCGCGCTCGAAGACCCAATCTTCCCGTTCGGCCAGGCCGTGCGACGCCAGCGCCAGCCGGAAACCCGCCAGTCGGTCCCGGCTCGCCGATAACTCGGGCTGACCACCGAAGTAGACCACCTCGCGCGCGCCTTGTGCGAGCGCATCGCCGATCAGCATGGCGACCGTCTCCGTGGCATCGGTCACGACGTAGGGAATGCCCGTCTCGTCGACGCGCCGGTCCGCGAACACGAGCGGAAGGCGCTTGGTCCATTTTAGATAGCGCTTCGGGTCGGCCGTGCAGGGCACCACGATCATGCCGTCGACCTGATGCGAGACGAGATGCGCGATCCCTTCGGTTTCGCGCGCGGGATCCTCGTCGCTCGTCACGACGACGAGCTGATAGCCGTATTCGTCTCGGCACAGCGTCTCCATCGCTTGAGCGAGCGCCGCATGGGTCGAGTTCGTGAGGTCCGGAATCACGAGGCCGATCGTGTTGCTGCGCCGCGAGCGCAGCGCTCGAGCCGATTGCGAGGGTGTGAAGTGATGTTCCTTGGCCACTCGCAGCACGCGCTCGACCGTCGCCGGCGAGATCCGGTAGCGTTCGGCATAACCGTTGAGCACCATGCTCGCCGTCGTCCGAGAGACGTTTGCGAGCCGGGCAATGTCGTCGATGGTGAGGCGCTCGAACTGAGTCACGTTGGCTTGTCCTCGAGGGGCCGCCGTCGGCCGAGGCCGACGGCGCTTTTGCCCGTGCGTCGATGTTGATACCCGCACGGTGCTAGTGCCCAATCGTACTACGTGCGCACATCGTGCCGACGGCGTTCGGCCAACGAGCGCTTACTGCTTGTAAAGATTGAGCGGAACGTGGATGAGCTTGTCGACCGGCTGGCCTTGCGCCAGCTTCATTGCCGTCTGCACGCCGTATTGGCCGATGAGCTCCGGCTGCTGCTGGACGGTTGCCGTCATCGTGCCGGCCTTGACGGCGGCCATCGCGTCATCGGTCGCGTCGAACCCGACGACGATGATGTTCTTGAGCCCGGCGGCTTGGATCGCTTTCACCGCGCCGAGCGCCATTTCGTCGTTCTGGGCGAACACGCCCTGAATGTCCTTGTTGCCTTGGATGATGTTTTCCATCACGGAAAGGCCTTTCGCGCGATCGAAATCGGCCGGCTGCTTCGTGACGATCTTCACCCCATTGTCCGACTCGATCGATTTATCGAAACCGTCGCCGCGCTCGCGCGCCGCCGAGGAGCCCGGGATGCCCTGCAACTCGACGACGTTGCCCTTGCCGCCGAGCTTCTGCAGCATGAACTCGGCCGCCATCTTGCCGCCCGCTGCGTTGTCGGACGCGATGTGCGAGCTGACTTCGGCACCGTTCACGCTGCGATCGAGCGATACGACTTTGATGCCTTTGTCGGTAGCCTCCTTGACGACATTGGCGACGGCCGACGAATCAGTGGGGTTGATCAGGATGACGCTGACCTTTTTTTGAATCAGATCTTCGACGCTTGCCTGCTGCTTGGCCGGATCGTTCTGCGCATCGACCGTGATCAGCGTGACGCCTTCCTTGTTCGCTTCGTCTTCGGCGCCTTTCCTCAGCGAGACGAAGAACGGATTGTTGAGCGTCGAGACCGACAAGCCCACCGTGACCGCGCTGGCGGCGGCGCCCGATGCCGGGGCGGCGGCCGACGCGGCGGTCGTGTCGGGTCCCTGTTTCGAGCAGGCGGCGATGCCGAGCACGAGGAGGCTCGCGACGAGGGGCGAAATGATCCGTTGCATCAGTTATCTCCTGGTTTTCGAATAAGAAGTGTTGAGTACATGTTTGTCGATTTACGACGATTTTTTGTTCGCGCGATCGATAAGGACTGCCAACAAAATCACGCCGCCTTTGACGACTTGCTGATAGAACGATGAGACATCGAGCAGGTTGAGGCCGTTGTTGAGTACGCCGATCAAAAGCGCGCCGACGAGCGTGCCGAAAATCCAGCCGCGGCCACCGGTGAGGCTCGTGCCGCCGAGCACGACCGCTGCGATCGCGTCGAGCTCATAGCCCGTGCCTGCCGTCGGTTGCGCCGAGTTCAGGCGCGAGGTCAGCACCACGCCGGCGATGGCCGACATGACGCCGGAAATCGTGTAGACCCAGAGCTGAATGCGATCGACCTTCACGCCCGAGAGCCGCGCCGAATCGGCATTGCCGCCCGTTGCGTAGACGTGGCGGCCGAACACGGTTTTTCTCAGCAGGAACCAGAATCCACCGAACATGATCAGCATCAGGACGACGGGGACCGGAAGCAGGCCGGCGACGTAGCCGCCACCTAGCATCGAAAAGAAATCGCTATGGAAGTCGCTGATCGGGCTGCCATTGGAGACCACGAGCGCGGCGCCGCGCAGCACTGTCATCGAGCCGAGCGTCGCGATGAAGGGTGCAACCTTACCCTTGCTGATCACTAAGCCGTTGATGAGACCCATGAGGCCACCGGCCGCTATGCCAGCGAGCGTCGCGAGCGCGGGTGCGGTGCCCGCCTGCATGAGGCTCGCGATGACGACAGACGACAGCGCGAGGATCGAGCCAACCGACAGATCGATGCCGCCGAGCAGGATCACGAGCGTCATGCCGAAGCCGATCAGCGCGTTGATCGACGCCTGCCGCATTACATTGAGCAGATTGCCGACGGTCAGAAAATCGGTGCTCGTCAGCGACAGGGCGAGCGCGACGATGACAAGCGCGATGAACGGCCCTAGCTTTTGGAGCGTGGCCTTGTTGGTGGGCGTGAGGATGGATTGCACGATTCCGGTACTCAGTTTCAAGCGGCGGCCGCCGCCGGTTTAACGAACAACAGCGTGAACACAGGCACCAACGCCGACAACGCGTGTCACGACGCCGTCGAGACGACGGCTCGCTCAAGCACGGTACCGCCCGTGGCGGCCGTCATGATCGATTCCTGCGTTGCGAGTTTCGCGTCGAAGATTCCCGCCGGTCGGCCTTGATGCATGACGAGGATGCGATCGCTCATCGCCAGCACCTCCGGCAATTCCGACGACACCATCACGACGGCCACGCCGAGTGCCGCGAGCCGGTTGACGATGTGATAGATCTCGGCTTTGCCGCCGACGTCGACGCCGCGCGTGGGCTCGTCGAGCAGAAGAACCTTCGGCGGGTTGGCGAGCCATTTGGCGAAGACGACCTTTTGCTGGTTGCCGCCCGAAAGCGCCTTGACGTCGAGCTCCGCGTCGCGCGTGCGAATGCGCAACTGCTCGATCAGTTTCGCCACGGCGGCGCGTTCGGCTGCATCGTCGACGATGCCAAAGCGCGCGTAGCGCGAGAGATGAACGAGCGTCGCGTTTTCGCGCACCGACATGCCGAGCACGAGGCCTCGGCTCTTGCGATCTTCAGTGACGAAGCCGATGCCGGCGTCGATCGCATCGGATGGGTCGCGGACGTCCAGTGCGCGGCCGTCGAGCAAAACCTGCCCGGCGGTCTTTTTGCGCGCACCGAACAGGGTCTCGAGGATCTCGCTGCGGCCGGCGCCCATCAGGCCGGCGATGCCGAGCACTTCTCCGGCGCGCACGTCGAATGAAACGCCCGAGATACGGCCGTCGTCGGCGAGACCCGACACTTCGAGGCGCACATCGCCGCGCCTGCTGTCGCGGCGAGGGAAGCGCTCGCCGATTTCGCGGCCGACCATCATGCGCACGACTTCGTCGAAGTCGGTGCTCGAGATCGCGCGAACGCCCACGAACTTGCCGTCGCGCAGCACGCTCAGCTTGTCGCAAATGCGAAAAATCTCTTCCATCCGATGCGAGACGTAGACGATCGCGACGCCTCGCGCCTTGAGGTCTCGCATGACGGCGAAGAGTGCCTCGATCTCGCGATCGGTCAGCGCCGCGGTCGGTTCGTCCATGACGAGCACGCGCGCGTCGAGCGAGAGGGCCTTCGCGATCTCGACCATCTGCTGCTGACCGATCGACAGCTGCCCGGCCTCCGCTTGCGGATCGATGCTGGCGGCGCCGAGCACGTCGAGCCAGCGCCGCGCCTCGCTCCACAACGCGCCCGCATCGACGATGCCGAAGCGGTGCGGCTCCCGGCCGAGAAACATGTTCTCCATGACCGTGAGCTGCGGAATCAGGTTCAGCTCCTGATGGATGATCGCGATCCCGAGGCGCTCGGCGTCGGCGGTATCGCGAATGCGCGCAGGCTTGCCGTCGATGGCGATGCTGCCCGCATCGGCCTGATAGACGCCGCACAGGATTTTCATCAGCGTCGATTTGCCGGCGCCGTTCTCACCCATCAGCGCGTGAATCTCTCCCGCGCCGAGTTCAAAATCGACGTGCTCGAGCACGCGCACAGGCCCGAACGCCTTGCTGATGCCGCGCAAGGTGACTTGCATTGCACGTCCCTCAGAAGATCACGCCCGAATGCAGGATTACATTCGCGTAGGGGCTGCACTCGCCGGTGCGAATGACGACTTTCGCGCGTTTCGTCAGGCGCTTGAACTCGTCGTGCGCGACGTATTCGACGCCGACGCCCGTGTTGGCGAATTGCTCGGCGCGGCTCGAGATGGCTGCGTTCTGCGTAAGGCTCTCGGTCGCAAAGACCGCGCGCTCGACTTTAAAGTCGGCGAGGACCGTATCGAGGACATCGGAGAAGCCCGGCATGCCGATCTTCAGCGATACGTCGATGCATTCGACGCCATCGGGAATCGGCAACCCGCAATCGGCGATCACGAGGCTGTCGGTGTGCCCCATGCCGGCGAGCACGCGAGCGATGTCACGGTTCAGGTGTCCGAGTTTTTTCATGGTTGGATTTGAATCGTTCGAGCTCGGCCAGCGTCGGCATGCCGCCTTGTGCGCCGGGGCGCGTGACGGAGAGGGCGCCCGCCGCGTTCGCGCGTCGTATCGCCTCGGCCATGCCGAGATGCCAGAACGAAGCGAGCGCGCCGTTGAACGTATCGCCGGCACCGGTCGTATCGACGGCGTTTACCGCAAAACCGGGCTGGTGCACGAGCTGGCCGTCGGGCGTGGCGTAGTACGCGCCTTCCTTACCGAGTGTCATCGCAATGCGGCCCGGCATGCGTTGCAGGATCGCGCGCCAGTCCACGCCGGGAGTCTGTAAAGCAGTGGCGAGTTCATGCTCGTTCGGCGTAATGAGCGTAGTCAGATCGAGCAGTTCGTCGGGCAGTGCGACCGCGGGTGCGGGATTCAGAAAAAACGGCTTGCCGTGCGCGCGCGCCACACGCGCGGCGTGGCATACGGTAGCGAACGGTATTTCGAGCTGGGCAAGGACGACGTCGGCATCGCGAAACGCTTGCTCGGCGCGGTCGATATCGGCGGCCGACAACTCGTGATTGGCCCCGGGCACGACGACGATCGCGTTGTCGCCGGCCGAGAGCGTGATCGCGGCGATTCCCGTTGCCTCACGACCGGTCGAGACCCAGCGCGTATCGACGCCTTCGCGCGCGAGGATGGCCTTCATCTGCTGGCCGAACGCGTCAGCGCCGACACAGCCGATCATCGTGACCTCGGCGCCGAGACGCGCGGCCGCGACCGCCTGGTTCGCGCCTTTGCCGCCCGGGTATTGCGCGAAGCGCTTGCCGAACAAAGTCTCGCCGAGCCGCGGAAACTGGTCCGTTTCCGTTACGAGATCCATGTTGATGCTGCCCACCACCACAACGCGCGCCATCGCGGCTCCTTATGCGCCTCGATGCCGGCCTCTTGCAAGCATCGGTTTTATGACTGCTAAAACGTAATCAGCGTGAGGTCGTTTTATACCAGAGTCGTGCGACGAAGTCACATTAGGGAATTACCCGAGAGGCGATGCGCGATGAATCGCAAGGCTCAATGCACGACGCCAATGCAACGTTGAGGAGGAGCCGGGTTCGCACCCCGGGGGGGCAAGCGGGTGTGCGCGCGGCGACGCTAAACAGTTCCGAAAGTCAGCGTTGTGCGATAGCGGCGATCGACACAGCCGTCAGACGATGTCGTCGACGACTCCACCGTCGACGCGCAGCGCCGCGCCCGAAGTCGCCGAAGCTTGCGGTGAAGAAACATAGACGACCATGTTCGCGACTTCGTCGACGGTGGCCGCGCGCTGGATGACCGAGCTTGCGCGATGCGCCATGACGAATTCCTTGCCGATCTGCTCCAGAGTCTTGCCCGTCTTCGCCATTTCGTCTTTCATCATTTCGGCGAAGCCGTCGGATAGGGTCGGCCCCGGGAGCACGGAGTTGACCGTCACGCCGGTGCCGGCGACGCGCTTTGCGAGCCCGCGCGCGATGGCGAGCTGGGCTGTCTTCGATACGCCGTAGTGGACCATGTCCGCGGGGATGTTGCGCGCGGATTCGGAAGAAATGAACACGACGCGGCCCCAGCAGCGCTTGACCATGTCGGGCAGCAACGCGCGCGAGAGCCGCACGCCGGACATGACATTAGTCTGCCAGTGCCGTTCCCAGACGTCGTCATCGGCATCGAAGAAGTCCTGTGGCTCGAAGATGCCCGCGTTGTTGACGAGGATGTCGACCGGCGGCAGTTCGCCCAGCAGCTTCTGCGCGCCGGCGGCATCGCCGAGATCGGCGGCGATGCCGCGCCACTGCGCGGACGGTACGGCCGAGCGCAGTTTCTCGCCGGCCTTCGTCAAGCTGGCGTCGCTGCGGCCGTTCAATACGACGGCCGCACCACTTTCGGCGAGTCCCTTCGCAATCGCAAAACCTATGCCGCCCGTGGAGGCGGTGACTAACGCTGTCTTACCGGAAAGATCGATTTTCACGCGAAGTCTCCTTGAGTTGGGCACGGCAACGCCCAATCTTAAGCGCTTCGCGCGAAACGTGTCGTCCGCTCGAACGCGATCAGAATGCGTGGCGCAAGCCGACCATGCCGACGAACTGCGAGCGTCCCGAGGACGGCGTTGTATTCTGCGAATCGCCAACCACGGCTACCGCATCGATGATGCTCGTCCCCGTGCCCGCGCTGACGAGCGTCCTCCCGCGCGCGATCTGGTACGCCTCGAGCAAGTAGATCGTGGTACGAGTCGAGAGGCTGTAGGCCTGCTCGAGCGACACTTGATGGTAGCGCGCGGGATCGCCAATGCCGTTCGATTTGCTCGCGCGCGTATAGCTGTAGCCGGCAGCCACGATGAGAGCTGGCGTGAAGCGGTACGTCGTGATGACGCCATAGTTGTTGAACACGGCTTCATTCGTGAAGAGCGATCCGGTGCCCGGCGCATACAGCACATTCGAGTAGTTGAGGCCGACCATCCAGTTTTTCAGCGTATAGCGCGCCGCCGCGGCGAAGAGCTGCACGCTCTCGGCCGTCGCGTACCCGCTGTTGACGGGCGAGTTGATCGCGAAGCTGCCGAGCGCCTGGCTAGTCGAAATGTTCTTGAGCTTCACGTAGCCGGCCGCCAACGCGAACGGCTGATACGCGTAGCTGACAGCGGCGCTGAAGTTGCTGCCCGTCGCCACGCTGCCCGGTACGCCGCCAAGCGCATACTGCGCGCTCAGTTGCAAGCCGGCGATCGTCGGCGAAAGATAGGTGACGGAGTTGTTGAAGCGCAGCGTCGTATCGAGCGCGTCGACGTCTCCCGGATGCGCTCCCGTCGCGCCGGTCAGGACACCCGTCGGTCCGAGCGCACCGACCATCGAAAAGTAAGGCGTGTATTGGCGGCCGAGCGTCAGTGTTCCGTATCGGTCGTTGCTCAATCCGACGTAGGCTTGCCGGTTGAACATCAACCCGGAGCTCGAGAGCGCTCCGGTCAGCGAGTTGAAGCCGTTTTCGAGCCGGAAGATCGCTTTCGTCCCACCGCCTAGGTCTTCGGCACCGAGCAGGCCGAACTTGCTTGCCTGCAGGTTGCCCTGGCTCATGTAGAAGTTCGACTGTCCGTGCTGGTTGCTGACGTAGGCGAACGCGTTATCGACGACGCCGTAAAGCGTCACGCTGCTTTGCGCGTGCGCGCCAGTCGAGAACACCAAGCCGGCGAGCGGCAGGCATGAAAGGGTGAGGGCACGGCGCCTGGCGTGCTTGCGATCGTTCACTTGAGAGTCTCCGGGGCAAGTGCCGCCCGGAATTGGGCGGGCGAATCGGGTTGTTATCCGCTGCGCCTTCACGCGTAAGCGCGCATGGCGACGAGCGTCTCGCTTTTGATTTTTCGTCGCGTTACCGCGGCGCGCATCGATCCTTTCAACGAGGTGGCACGCGAACGGTCAGACGCCTCCAGTTCGCATCCACGCGATCGGACGCGAGATTTCCGTGCACGCACAGCACCTCGCGAGCATCGGCCGCGGGCAGCCAGACTTCGACCTCGTCTCGCGCGCTAGCGTGTGAGCCGGTGTAGACGACCGATAGCCGAAGCGTCGTTTCCTCGCTTGCCAGGGTGAGTTCCCAGCGCCCCTGTTCGCCTGAGCGCCATGCTTCGCTCTCACCGTCGTCTTCAATCGAACCGCCGCGTGCGACGCCCGTTCCGGCGAACGGCAGCACGGCGAACGCGCGCCGGTCCGCGCGATACGCGAATGTCTGCTCCGCGATGTTGAGCGCAACGGCGAAACCTTCGCGAAGCAGCATGACGGGCTTCTCGAGGGGCGCCGGTAAGCGAATCGTCTGTCCGCCCTCGAATGCTTCGCCGCTCCAGTACGACAACCAGCGCACTCCAGACGGGAGATAGACATCGCGCGTCGTTTGGCCCGGATCGACGACAGGCGCCACGAGCAGCGACGGGCCGAGCATCATGTCGTCGCCGTCGATGAGACAGCGCGGGTCTGCGGGGAACTCCGCGAACATGGGACGCAGCACGGGCTCGTAAGCGTCGTGCGACTGCCAAAGCAAATCGTAGAGATAGGGGATGAGACGGTAGCGCAGCTTGATGAGGCTTGCGACGCAGGGCGTCACTTGCGGGTACATCCACGGCTCGTTGACGGTTCCGTCGTCATTCCATGAATGGATGCTGAATCGAGGCAGAAAAATGCCGAATGCGACCCAGCGAGCCAAGAGTTCGGGATCGGGTGCCGGCCCCGAAAATCCGCCGATATCGTGGCCGCTGTTGGATACGCCGGACATCGCGAGCCCGAGGCCCATCTTGAGGTTGAAGCGTAGCGTCTCCCAGGACGTGTAGTTGTCGCCGGACCAGGTCTGCACATATCGGTGCATCCCCACGCCACCCGAGCGAGACACGAGGAACGGACGCAAGGATGGCGCGTACTCGCGCTGTGCGTCGCGCGATGCGCGCATCATCAAGAGCGTCTGCAGGACTTTGGCTTGGCGTGCCGGGTAGGGCTGGCCGTTGCCGTGCGCGAGCGCGTCGTCGGTCCAGATCTCGAACTCGTTGTTGTCGTTCCATGTCGAGGCGACGCCGTGGCTGAGCAGGGCGTCTTGGACGCGCGCTTTCCACCACGCGATCGTGGCCGGATTCGTGAAGTCGAGATACGCCCCGACCTCGTCCCAGAACTGTACCCAGGCCGGCTCGCCGGCGTTCGTTCGGATCAGCAGTCCGGCCTCGGCGGCTTGACCGAAGAACGGATGATCGTGCAGCAGGCATGGCTTGATGTTCGCGCAAAGGCGAACGCCGTGATCGAGATAGTGACTGACGAACGCGTCGATGTCGGGAAATTTCTCGCGATTCCAGTGAAAGACATAACGCTTGGGCCCGATCGATGTGTAGCCCGATGACAGATGGAACGAGTCGCAGAGAATATCGTGTTCGCGACATCGCTCGATGAATTCGTTCATGCGCCGTTGAGCGTCGGGCGCATCGGTATAGGTCATCGTCGAGCCGGAGTAGCCGAGTCCCCACTTCGGCATCCAGGCGGGGCGCCCCGTCAGCCAGGTAAAGCGGCGCACGGCCGCGAGCGGCGTGGCGGGCGAGGCGATGAAGTAATAGTCGAGGTCGCCGTGCTCGGCGATGAAGTGCCGATAATGCCCGTGATAGTTGTCGAGCTCACGGCCCATGTCGAAGTGACAGTCGGCAAGTGTGTCGTAGAAAAGGCCGAAGCCCGTCGCCGTCTTCGGTTGCCACGTCAAGTAGAACGGGATGTGCTTGTAGAGCGGGTCGGTCGAGCGCGCGCTGTAGCCCATCGCATCGATATTGCGCATTTCGTAGCGCTGGCCCGCGCGATCGAGCGAGCCGGCGCGTTCGCCGAGGCCCACATACAGCTCGTCCTGGCGGCGCTCCAGATAGTGATAGACGCGCGAATCCCACCAGCCGAAGTTGTAGGCCTGCGTCTTTCGATCGCGCAAAACGGGGTGCCACACCCCCTCATGCAGGATCTCCCAGGCGCAATAGCCGCCATCGAGCGCGATGGTCAGGCGAATGCAGGACGTTTGAACGACGACACGATCGGTATCGCTCGAAACTGAATACTGTGTTTGCGCGAACCCTGAAAGATCGCGCCGGTCCCGACCCTCGAGCGGGACGTCGTCGATGCCCGGCGCGATCGCCCAGGTGCGCGGGCCATGCAATTCGCCATCGGGCAGCACGAGTATGCGAATGATGTCATCGGCAAGGACGAAGCACTCCATGCGGCAGCCGCTCGCGGCGGTCAGTACGAGAGGGTTGCCGGCATGCGCCGAGAGCGTGAAGCGCGGACGTTGATCGAGCGTGGCCATGCGATATTGATGAGTAAGGAATTCAGGCGATACGGGCGTCGGGTTTCGGTGCCCGCGACCGCGGCGCGCGCGTGACGCCTCGCATCAACACGACGAGCAGCGTCGCGCCGATGATGTCGAATGCCCCGAGCGCACCGAAGAGCGGTCCGTAGCCGATCGAATCGGCAAGCTGACCCACGAGGAGCGAAAAGCCGAGTCCGCCGATCCAGGCCGCCATGCCCGCGAAGCCGCTCGCGGTGCCGACTTCGCTCGACTCGAAGACGTCGGCGGCGAGCGTGTTGACGAGCGCGGAGATCATCTGATGCGCGAAGCCGCCGACGCAGAAGAGGGCGATCGCTTCGTAAGGAGAACGAACCAATCCGATACATGCGGGACCGATCATCATCAGCGCGCCCAGGATGACGCCGGCAACGCGCGACCAGACGAGCGGCAGGCGAAGACGCTTCATCAGGAACGGAGACAGATAGCCGCCGAAGAGTCCGCCGAGATCGGCCGCGAGAAACGGCAGCCATGCGAAAAGCGCGATGGCCTTCAGATCCATATGTCGTTCGGTGGCGAGATAGAGGGGAATCCAGAAGCTGAATGTCTGCCAAGCGGGTTCCGCGAAAAAGCGTGCTTGAGCGATCGCCCAGAAGCGGCGCGTGCCAATGACGCGACGGATGCGGCGATCGTCGCCGGCAGGCGCTGCGATCGGGCTTTGGCCGCTCACGATGGCGGCGCGTTCGTTCGCCGAAATGCGCTTGTGATCGCCGGGCGAGCGATAGAACGCGAACCAGATCGCGGCCCAGACGAAGCCGAGCGCGCCCGTGACGGCAAATGCGCTTTGCCAGCCGTAGCGTAGCGACAGGAAGATCACGAGCGGCGGCGCCAAAAGCGAGCCGAGCGAGGTGCCTGCATTGAAGTAGCCGACCGCGACCGATTTCTCGCGATCGGGAAACCACTCGGCCACGACCTTCATGCCGGCCGGGATGGCCACGGCCTCCGTGAGCCCCATCAGTCCGCGCAGTCCTGCAAGCGACAGCCATCCGCCCGCGAGCCCGTGCAGACAGCCCGTGATCGACCATAGCGCGGCAAAGAGCGCAAAGCCGATGCGCAAGCCGATCAGATCGACGATGAAGCCGCAGATCGGCTGCATGAGCGTGTATCCGACCTGAAAGGCGCCGACGACGTACGAATACTGCTGCGTGCTCATGTGCAGCAGCGTTTTCAGTTGCGGCGCCATGACGCCCAATGCGTTGCGCGACAGGTAATTCATGATCGTGCCGAGACATACGAGCGCGATGATCCACCAGCGCAAGCCGACGATGGTCTTCAAATCCGTCTCCTTCTTCTCTCGTACGCCCGCGGGCTCTACCCGCTCGCAAGCCGTCGGACGCATGATCGAATTCGAACATTTTGGTTTCGTTATCGGTCATCGTACAGCCATGCGCGTACGAGAACATCCGGGAAAACCCTTGCTGGCTCGCGAAAGCGGGCGCTAGGCGTGCTGTCGATCGGCCGCCGCGTGCTGTCAGACGTCATATGACAGCCGGTGAGGCGGTCGCCGTGTGCGCTGACCGTGTTATTCGTTCGAACAGGTAGTTGTTCGTTTGCGAGCGCAGAAGATGGCGCACGAAAGCAGGACTATCGAGGAGGGATAGCGCCAGAATGATGGCCGCTTTCGCGATTCAGCGAGGGGAGTTGTACCTTCACGCGCTTTGCGGGTTCAGCGTCACATGCGTAAGCTCGGCCCTCGGGCGTGCGCGCTCGCATTGTTCTTTCCGCCGCACCAGTGAATTCTGGAATGGCCCATTTATCCACTGTGGCCGCGCTCCTACACTGGCATCACCAGCTGCAAACAAGGGTGTTTGCGGAATCACAAGACAGTGTCGGAGGTCATCATGAAGTCGATCATCAAAGCAGTTGCCATCGCCGTCGCGCTCGCTGCGCCTGTCGTCTCGTTCGCTCAATCGAACAACCAGCCGCTCACGCGTGCGCAAGTCCGCGCGGATCTCGTACGCGTCGAGAAGGCCGGCTACAACCCGCTCGACTGGCTCCACTATCCGGAGAACATCCAGGCAGCCGAAGCCCGTATCGCCGCGCAAGATGCAAACAACGGCGTGGGTGGCGCGCAAAGCGGTGCTGAATCGGGCCGCGCGAGCGATGGAGCAATCAGCTCGTATTCGCCGCCGATCGCTCAGCACAACTAAGCAATCGAAGGCAGGCGTGCCTCGAAAAGACACGCCTGCGGCGAGCACGACAGCCTCGACGTCGTGCCGTTCACTACATCAATTGTGAGGCCCTGAATCCTCCGAGCCGCTGGGGTTCCCGGTGGTGTTGCCCAGACCCGCGCTTTTGCGGTCTGGGCTTTTTTGGCTCCGCTCAGACGAGCGTCAACTTTACGTCGACGTTGTTGCGCGTGGCGTTCGAGTAAGGGCACACGACGTGGGCCTTTTCGATCAGCGACTGCGCCTGTGCGCGGTCCATGCCCGGCAGCGAAATTTTGAGCTCGACTTCGATGCCGAAACCGTTCGGGATTGGACCAATGCCGACCTCGCCGTCGATCGACGCGTCGGCCGGCATCTGGATTTTGTCGCGTGCCGCGACGAATTTCATCGCACCGATGAAGCAGGCGCTATAGCCGGCCGCAAAGAGCTGCTCGGGATTGGCTCCTTCGCCGCCGGCACCGCCGAGCTCGCGCGGCGTCGTGAGTTTGAAATCGAGCTTGCTGTCGGGCACGACCGCACGGCCGTCGCGGCCGCCGGTGGCATGAGCATGAGCGCGGTAAAGAACTTTTTCGAGTGACATGACAACTTTCTCCTTCGTGGATAAGTGCTTCTGACCCAATTATCTATCTACCGGGAGGTAGACAGGCGCCTGCAAAGAAACGATACACCAAGTTCGTTTCCTCAACGTTTTGCCAGCGCAAAAGGCGCCGACCATCGATCGGATGTATCTACGTGTAGATAGAATTGAACAAAAAAAATGAACACACGGCTTAACGGTGTGCGTGCCGAGCCTCCGGTTATTTCGGGATCCTCCACAACGCTTCGACCTCGTCCATCCGGCTCTTCGTGTGAAACAACCGGCTCGTCAACACGCTGCCCTGATACGCGGCGAAGAGGGCGCGCGCCGCATGCTCGGGCTTGCCGGCGATCGCGATCGTCTTTTCCTGCACGCCTTGAGCCAGTACCTTCGAGAGCCAACTTTCGTTGGCCTTGAAGAATGCCTGCACCGCAAGGCGTACATTGTCGGGCAGCGAGCCGATATCGGCCGCGAGCATGCCGCACAGGCAGATCTGGTCCCCGTCGCCGAGCGTGCGGGCGAAGAGCTTCGCGTACTTGGAGAGCTTCGCATCGGCCGCAAGCGCCGCATCGATCGACCCGAGCGCTTGCAGCACTTCGCTGCTGTACTCGTTGACGGCTTCGAGCACCAAATCGTCCTTCGACGGGAAGTAGTAGTGGATGCTCGATGTCTTCACGCCGACGAGCTCGGACAGATCGCGATAGCTGAAGCCGTTGTAGCCACGCAGCATCATCAGTGTGATGGCGTGCTCGAGGATCTGTTCGCGGACTGTGCTCGTCGTTTCCATGAGGCGAACTCTATCTATCTGTAGGTAGAATGTCAACCACTTTCTTCCGACCGGCGCTAGCATGAACGTCGGCAACGGAGCCGACTCTCACGTCTCGCGATGCATCGACAATCGCTGTGCCGTGTCGTCGAGCATCTTCGTGACGTCGTCGAGCGATGGTGCGACGTAGCTGTCGATGCGGCGCATATACGGCGTCGTCATGGCGGCGATCGCGTGGCCGGAAGGGCCGAGAATCGGGAACGAGACGTCGGTGACGCCGAACGCATGCGCGCTCTCCTGGCGCAAATACCCGTGCGAGCGGATCGTTTCGAGCGTGGCCGCGATCTGCTCGTTCGTCAAAGCGATCTCGCCCTTGACCTTCGTGTGCTCGGTGAGCATCCGTTCGCGCTCGCTCTCGCTTTGAAAAGCGAGCATGACGTGGCCGGATGCGGTATCGACGAGTCCGACGCGCGAGCCGAGCCGGATCGACAGGCCCCAGGTGCCGGGGCCGTCGACCTGGGCGATGACGAGCAGATTGCCGCGGTCATAGACGGTCAGATGGCACGACTGTTCGGCGCGCTCGGCGAAGCGTTGCATTTCGGGCAGCGCTTCGGCGATGAAGCGATTCATCGGCGGATGCCGGTGCGCGAGGGCGAAAAGCTTCAGGCTGAGCGTGTATCGGTCGCCGCCGGGCGAGCGAATGACGTACTGACGAGCGACGAGGCGCTCGAGCATTCGGTAGATCTCGCTCGCGTTGCGACCGAGCGCCTTCATGATCTCGGCACGCGTCAGGCCTTCCTTTTGCTCCGACAAAAGCTCGAGGATATCGAGCCCTTTGTCGAGTGCGGGCGCACGATAGCGATCGGCTTCGTCACCGGGCGAACCACTCGGGGCCTGTGCCGCCGGCTTCAAGTTTTGGGCTGGGTTCAATTAGTTGGCAGTCTCGGGAGAAGTAGGCATCACGTCGTTGCCGGGTTGCGTCATTGCGAACGAAACCAGGTGTTCCGGGCCGCTTCATCTTACGGGGACGTGATCGGCCTGGAGGGGTCCTCAGGGAAAATACGCACCCGCGCCGCTTGACGCACGATCATTCGCATATGAATAATATATTCATTGGTGAATCGGTGGCTAGACGGTGATTGGCGCTAGGATACCGGTTCCATCGCACCATCACGCCATTGCCGAGCGCCGCGCGGCCCAGGACAGGAGACAAATATGGCACTGAGCGAGACGCAACAGGCGACCGACGCCCGGCTCATACTGCTCTCGCCGGAGGACAACTGCCTCATTGCGGGCACGACGCTCGAGGCGGGCACGTCGCTCGTGATCGAAGGTGAGACGGTCGTGCTCGGCAAGACGATTCCGCTCGGGCACAAGCTCGCGCGACGCGCATTGGGCGCCGAGGAGAAAGTCGTCCGCTATGGCGCGCCGATCGGGCACGTCACGACCGAAGTCGCAAGAGGCGATCACCTGCACATGCACAACCTCGTCAGCGATTATCTACCCACGTACACGCACGAGGCCGGTCACAGCTTCGTTTCGCATCAACACGGCGAAGCGTGAGCGTCGTCGCGTCGACGAACTTTCCGGGGAACAACCACCCACTATGAACGAACTTTCATCGAACGCCGCGCCGCTACGCGGCTATTTGCGCAGCGACGGACGTAAGGGCATCCGCAATGTCGTGGCCGTCGCGTACCTCGTCGAGTGCGCGCATCATGTGGCGCGCGAAATCGTCGCGCGCTTTGCGCCGCGCTTCGATGATGCCGGTTTCGAGGAAGGGGTCGTCGACGCCGACTTCGAGCCGAAGAATGCCCATGACGACGACCCCGACGTCCATTTGATCGGATTTCCGGGCTGCTACCCGAATGCGTATGCCGAGAAGATGATGGCTCGCATCGCGACGCATCCGAACGTCGGCGCCGTGCTTTTCGTTTCGCTCGGCTGCGAGAGCATGAATAAGCACTATCTCGTCGATCTCGTGCGGGAGACGGGGCGGCCCGTCGAAGTACTGACGATCCAGGAAACGGGCGGCACGCGCAGCACGGTGATGCGCGGCGTCGACTGGGTGCGCCGCGCGCGGGCGACGCTGCGCGCGCAGCAGACCGTGCCGATGGGCTTCGACGAGTTCATCGTCGGCACCGTCTGTGGCGGCTCCGACGGCACGAGCGGCATTACGGCGAACCCGGCGGTCGGCCGCGCGTTCGATGCGCTGATCGAGCGCGGCGCGACCTGCCTCTTCGAGGAGACGGGCGAACTCGTCGGCTGCGAGTTTCACATGAAGTCGCGCGCGGCGCGGCCCGAGCTCGGCGACGCCATCGTCGAATGCGTGGCAAAGGCCGCGCGCTATTACACGATCATGGGGCACGGGAGCTTCGCTGTCGGCAATGCCGACGGCGGGTTGACCACGCAGGAGGAAAAGTCGCTCGGCGCCTATCCGAAAAGCGGCGCCTCGCCGATCGTCGGCATCGTCAAGCCTGGCGATATCCCGCCGACGGGCGGTCTCTATCTGCTCGACGTCGTGCCCGACGGCGAGCCGCGCTTCGGCTTCCCGAACATCAGCGACAACGCCGAGATCGGCGAGCTGATCGCCTGCGGCGCACATCTGATTCTTTTCACGACGGGGCGCGGCTCGGTGGTGGGCTCGGCGATTTCGCCCGTCGTCAAGGTTTGCGCAAATCCGGCGACCTATCGCAAACTGTCGGGCGACATGGATGTCGACGCGGGCCGCATCCTCGAGGGGCGCGGCACGCTCGACGAGGTCGGGCGCGAGGTGTTCGACCTGACCGCCGCGGCCGCCGGCGGCACTCGGACGAAATCGGAGCTGCTTGGCCACCAGGAGTTCATCTTGACCTACAAAGCATTCGAGCCCATCGGGCCGGCGTGTCTTCCCATCGCGCAGGTCGCGCCCGCGGGGGTGAGCGCATGAGCGAGACGCGCAACGGTGCAGTGTCGGAGCGCCGCAAAGTCGGCCGCACTGCGCTCGAAGTGACGGCGCTCGGGTTGGGAACGGCCGGGCTCGCCGGACTTTACAGCGACGTGACCGAAAACGAAGCGCGCACGGCAATCGATGCCGCGTGGGACGCGGGCATCCGCTTCTTCGATACGGCACCTTACTATGGCCATACGAAGGCCGAGCATTACGTCGGCGCCGCACTGCGCGATCGGCCGCGCGAGGAGTTCGTGCTGTCCACGAAGGCTGGCCGGCTCATGCGGCCGCGCCGCGATGCGGCCGCGCGTGCACCGAGCAACGGCTGGGCGCATCCGCTTCCGTTCGAGCCCGTATTCGATTACACGCGCGACGGCATCCTGCGCTCGTTCGAAGACAGCTTGCAGCGGCTCGGGGTGGCTTCGGTCGATATCCTGCTCATTCACGACATCGGCCCCGTCACTCACGGCGATCGCAACGAGCACTATTGGCGGCAATTGAGCGAAGGCGGCTTCAAGGCACTCGACGAGCTGCGCAAGGCAGGGGCCGTGCGCGCGGTCGGGCTCGGTGTGAACGAGGCGCAGCCGATCGTCGAGACGATGCGCGAGTTCGATGTCGATTGCGCGCTGCTCGCCGGACGCTATACCTTGCTCGAGCAGGGGACGCTCGACACGTTCTTGCCCGAATGCGAGCGGCGCGGCGTTTCGATCCTGGTCGGCGGCGCATTCAACTCGGGCATCCTCGCGCATGGCGTCCGTCATCTGAAGGAGCGCCGCGATGCCGGCAACAGCGCGGCGAGCGACCTCAAGTTCAACTACGGGGAGGCGCCCGCGGAGGTGATCGAGCGCGTGGCGGGCATCGAAGGCGTCTGTGATGCGCACGGCGTCGCGCTGCCGCACGCGGCCCTGCAGTTTCCCTACGCTCACCCCGCGGTTGCCAGCGTATTGACGGGCGCGCGCAACGCGAGCGAGGTGCGGCAGAATGTCGACGCATTCACCAAAGCGATTCCCACTGCATTCTGGGACGCGCTGCGCGCGGCGGGTCTGCTGCATCCGAGCGCTCCCACGCCCCGGAGTTGATGGCGTCCGCGTGACGCCGTATCGCAATCGCTTGCTTCGCCTGCCGCCGCCAGCAAAAGGCGGCAGCGAAGCAAAGAAGCACATAGCAAAGGCAGGCTGAGACGATGAACACCGTCGATGCGCATCAGCATTTCTGGGCAATCTCGCGCGGCGATTACGGCTGGCTCACGCCGGCGCTCGCGCCGCTCTATCGTGATTTCGGCCCGGCCGATTTCGCGCCGCTCGCGCAGGCGGCCGGCGTGGCCCGCAGCCTCGTCGTGCAGGCGGCACCGACCGTCGACGAATCACGCTATTTGCTCGATCTCGCCCGCGAAAATCCCGTCGTTGCGGGCGTGGTCGGCTGGGTGCCGCTCGACGCCGCCGCGGCACCCGCGCTCATCGCCGAACTGGCGCGCGAGCCGAAGTTCAAGGGCGTGCGGCCGATGCTGCAGGACCTGCCCGAGGACGACTGGATCGCAAGAGCCCCGCTCGGGCCTGCCATCGACGCTCTGATCGAGCATGGGCTTGCCTTCGACGCGCTCGTGTTCGCGCGCCACTTACCCCATCTGCTCACATTCGCGCAGCGCCACCCGGACTTGCGGATCGTGATCGATCACGGCGCGAAGCCGCCGATCGCGGAGGGCGATGCGGGCTGGCAGCCGTGGGCCGAGCGCATCGCCGAGCTCGCCCGCCTGCCGCAGATCCATTGCAAGATTTCGGGGCTGGCCACCGAGGCCGGGCCCGGATGGACCGACGAAACGCTCGCGCCTTATGTGGATCATCTGCTCGCGAACTTCGGCGCGAGGCGGCTCATGTGGGGCAGCGACTGGCCCGTGCTCGAGCTCAACGGCGATTACGGCGGCTGGCACGCGTGCGCGACGAGATTGACCGCCAAGTTGACGGACGACGAGCGCGCCGCGATTTTCGGCGGCACCGCGACCACCTTTTATGGCCTTTGACTTGGCGCTTGACGGCTCGTCCGCCTCGCCTCAGCGAGCGCCGAATGTCTTCAAACGATAGATGTCATCGACGTCCCCCATTCGACAAATGAACGGAGCACCCAATTCATGAACGCAAGCGAAACACATTTTCCTTCACCGCCGCCGGAGCGGCTTGCCGGCAAGGTGGCGCTCGTCACAGCCGCGGCCCAAGGCATCGGCCGCGCCTGCGCGGAACGTTTCGCGCGCGAGGGCGCGCGCGTCATCGCCACGGACATTCGCGTCGATCTCTTCGGCAACGTGCCATTCGAGACGCGCAAGCTCGACGTGCGCGATTCCGCAGCGATTGCGGCGCTTGCGCGAGAGCTCGGCGGCGTGGACGTGCTGCTCAATGGCGCCGGCTTCGTCCACGCGGGAACGGTGCTCGAATGCGAGGAGGCGGACTGGGACTTTTCGTTCGATCTGAACGCCAAGTCGATGTATCGGACGATCCGGGCGTTCCTGCCCGCGATGCTCGAACGCGGCGGCGGCTCGATCGTCAACGTCGCGTCCGCGGCCTCGAGCGTAAAAGGCGTGCCGAACCGCTTTGCCTACGGCGCATCGAAAGCCGCCGTCGTCGGGTTGACGAAGTCCGTCGCCGCCGATTTCGTCACGCGCGGTATTCGCTGCAATGCGATTTGCCCGGGCACCGTCGAGTCGCCCTCGCTCGAGCAGCGCATTGCCGCGCAGGCAAGCGAGCAGGGCAAGTCGGTCGCCGAGGTGCAGGCCGCGTTCGTCGCGCGCCAGCCGATGGGCCGCATCGGTCGGCCCGAGGAAATTGCCGCGCTCGCGGCTTACCTCGCGTCAGACGAGGCAGGCTTTACGACAGGGCAGATCCACGTCATCGACGGTGGCTGGTCGAACTGAGCGCTCGTTCGGTGGTCCGACCAATTTGCCGAATTGGGTCGGATGCTCAATCATGATCGGTCGCACCGGCGCGGTCGGATCGCGCGCTCGACCGAATCGTTACTCAAACCCTTTATCTTACCGCCATGAAACTGCTTCGCTTTGGGCCGAAAGGCCAGGAAAAACCGGGTCTTGTCGACGCTGACGGCAACATCCGCGATCTTTCGGGCCACGTCGACGACATCGCGGGCGACACGCTGACCGATGCGAGCCTGGCACGCGTTCGCGCGCTCGATCCGGCGACGTTGCCGCTCGTCTCGGGTGAGCCGCGCCTTGGCGCTTGCGTCGGCCGCGTCGGCAAGCTCGTCTGCATCGGGCTCAACTATGCCGACCACGCGGCGGAATCGAACCTGCCGATCCCGACCGAGCCGGTCGTTTTCAACAAGTGGACGAGCGCGATCGTCGGCCCGAACGACGACGTCGAAATTCCGCGCGGCTCGACGAAGACCGATTGGGAGGTCGAACTCGGCGTCGTGATCGGGCGGAACTGCAAGTACGTCGACGAAGCGAGCGCGCTCGACTACGTGGCGGGATACTGCGTCGTCAACGACGTATCGGAGCGGGCCTGGCAGATCGAGCGCGGCGGCCAGTGGGACAAGGGCAAGGGATTCGACACGTTCGGTCCGATCGGCCCGTGGCTGGTCACGCGCGACGAAATTCGCGATCCGCAGAGCCTCGACCTCTGGCTCGAGGTCGACGGCCATCGTTATCAGAACGGGAACACGCGCACGATGATTTTCCCGGTCGCGAAGCTCGTTTCCTACCTCTCGCAGTGCATGAGCCTGCAGCCGGGCGATGTCATCTCGACGGGCACGCCCCCGGGCGTCGGCCTCGGCCAGAAGCCCGAGCCGATCTACCTCAAGGCGGGGCAGACGATGCATCTCGGCATCGCCGGACTCGGCGAGCAGCGGCAGCGCACGGTCGCCGCCGACTGAAATCGACTCCGCTCGAAGCCGGGCTGCGCGAACGCGGCCCGGTGTCGTTGACGGACGTCGATCCTCCGTTTGCCCGCCTTCGACTATGCTGGATGGAAGATTGAACGGCACAGCGAGGTGGCAACATGCAAATCTCCTTTCCGCAGGAGCCGGCCGAGTACTGCGGCCGCGATCTGGTGCTCGCCTTTCCGGCACTCGTCGACGGTGAGCGCGTGCAATGCGCGATCACGGCGGAAGCGCTCGAGGACCATTTCGGCGCCGAGTCTCTGCGTGAAGACGACGTGCAACGCGCGTTCGAAGTCAATCGGCGTGCGATCGAACACGCCGCACGCAAGATGCTCCAGGAGTTAGGCAAGAAGCCCGTGCTGCTGCATAGCGGCTTTTTTCGCTTTTACGACGAATAGCGATCGGCAAGCCAGCAGCCGGCGGGCTTCGCCGCGCGTCGTTGCCGCCGCGCGCGGTCGTCGATTCCGACCTTGAGCGAGCCGGTCGCGGGCACGGATGCCGACGCCGTCGATGCCGGGAGCGATGGAGGAAGAAAGCGATGCGTGCGATGGTTTTCGACGGAAGCGCGCCGTTGCTCGCTGAGCGCGAGCTGCCCGATCCGGTACCCGCCGCGGGGCAGTTGCTCATCGACGTTCATGCGTGCGGAGTTTGCCGCACCGATCTTCACGTGGTGGACGGCGATCTCGCGCATCCGAAGCGCCCAGTCATTCCGGGCCACGAGATCGTCGGCACGGTCGCCGCGATGGGCGAGGGGGCAAGCGGCTTCGCGATCGGCGAGCGCGTAGGCGTCCCGTGGCTCGGGCACGCGTGCGGGCACTGCCGATACTGCGCGCGCGGGCGAGAGAACCTCTGCGATGCGCCCGGGTTCACCGGCTATACGATCGACGGAGGCTACGCCGAGCGCACCGTCGCCGACAGCCGCTATTGCTTGCGGCTGCCCGATCGCTACACCGATGTCGAAGCGGCGCCGTTGCTTTGCGCGGGGCTCATCGGCTACCGCACGCTCGCGATGGCGGGTGACGCCGAACGCGTCGGCATCTACGGTTTCGGCGCCGCGGCACACATCGTCGCGCAGGTCGCGCGCCACCAGGGCCGCACCGTGTACGCTTTTACTCGTCCCGGCGATGCAACTGCCCAGCAGCTCGCACGGCGACTCGGCGCGCATTGGGCCGGCGGCAGCGACGAACGTGGGCCCGCAGCGCTCGATGCGGCGCTCATCTTCGCGCCCGTCGGGGCGCTCGTGCCGCGGGCGCTCGAGGCTGTCGTAAAGGGGGGTGTCGTCGTCTGCGGCGGGATCCACATGAGCACGATTCCCGCGTTTTCGTACGACCTTCTCTGGGGCGAGCGCCGCCTCGTATCGGTCGCCAACCTGACGCGCGAGGACGGTCACGCATTCATGAAAATCGCGGGGCAGACGCCGCTCGAGATCGAGACGACGCCGTATCCGTTCACGGAAGCCAATCGCGCGCTCTCGGATCTGCGCGAAGGCCGCCTGTCGGGAGCGGCGGTACTGACGATGAAACGGTGAGGCGGCCCCGCCCGCGGCCAGCGGGCGTCAAACGCGCGCGAGCGCCTCGAGATCGACGATGCGAATCCGCTTGCCGCGCGTTTCGAGCAGACCGTCGCGCTGAAACTTCGAGAACATGCGGCTCACCGTCTCGAGCTTCATGCCGAGGTAGTTGCCCATCTCTTCGCGCGTCATGCGCAGATGAAATTCGGCCGGCGAATACCCGCGCGCCTCCATGCGGCTCGAGAGATTGAGCAGGAAGCTCGCGAGGCGCTCTTCGGCGCGCATCGTGCCGAGCAGCATCATGAGCGCCGATTCGCGAACGATCTCGCCGCTCATCATGCGCAGGACTTGCTGCTGCAGCGGTTTCGACTCGGCGCAGAGCGCCTCGAGCAATGCGTAGGGAATGATGCAGACGCTGCTGTCTTCGATCGCGACCGTATCGCCGATATGGCGCCGGCTATGGAGGCCGTCGAGGCCGAGCACTTCGCCCGCGAAGTGAAAGCCCGTCACCTGCTCACGACCGTCGCGATGCATGACGACCGTCTTGAACGAGCCCGCGCGCACGGCATAGATGCTCTGGAATTCATCGTTCGCGCGGTAGAGCGCTTCGCCGCGCTTGACGAGGCGCGTCGCGGTCACGATCGAATCGAAGAGCCGCAGTTCTTCCGACGTAAGGTTGTTCGGCATGCAGCCAGACAGCATCGAACAGTCGGAGCAGCCTGCGTTCGTCGATGCGGCATTCGGCGTGGTCTTCGGCGTGGCCTGCGGTGTGGTCTTCGGCGGACGCATAGGTACGATCGAAGACAGGGGCAGCCGCTCCGCGCGAGTGTCTTCCTCTGGTTCCAATTCGAGCAGCATGTCTTCGTTCTCCGCCTTTTGGGTGCGCACCCGCCCTGGGTGCCGCGAAACAATTTCCATGTGAGTATCGGTGGTAGCGGGCGCCGAGCCTATCAGCGGCGTATGAAACTTCGGTAAGTGTTAGCGTAGGGTTGTAAGACTTCTCCTACGGCGGTGACGGAAAATGAGCGGCGATGCGTAGCCGGACCGCGGAGCGGCCCTTGGCGCGGCGATGCACGCCCGTCGAGCGGTGCTCTTCCGGTCGTTCGCAGGCTGGCGGGGCGTGTATTTTAATTGCTTAGCGAAGAGTAATAGACTGACGAATTCGAGCTGCGCGCCGATCACGCGCTATCGCTCGGCGTGGAGGGGCGCAGTTTCTGTCAGAACTTTGCTGACGCAAGGCAAGGCAAGGCTGGCGCGGGGCGCTCGGGCACTCAGCTAATGGCGGCGGGCTGTGGCTCGTGGGGCTCGTGGGGCTCGTGGGTCTCGCGCCAGAACGCGGCCAGCGCCGGATGGATCGCTTCGCGCCAGCGCGGACCGGTGAAAAGATCGTAGTGGTCGCAATCGGCAATAGTCAGCTGTTTGCGCCGCCTGTCGGGCACCGCGCTGCAGACCGCATGCGCCGCGTGGGTCTGGCCGGCGCCCGTGATGTCGTCGCGGTCTCCCTCGATCGTGCAGAGCGCCGACGCCGCGAGCGCGCTGCCGCGCACGCGCCGGCCGTCGACGTCCCAGGCACCGCGCGCGAGCCGCTGCTCCTTGAAAACGATGCGGAGGGTATCGAGAAAGTAGTCTTCGGTCATGTCGAGCACCGCCGCGTATTCGTCGAAGGCGCGCCGGCTCGCGGCTATCCTGGCGTCGTCGCCGGCGAGGCGGCTCGTCCAGTACCGCGTTTCGAGCGCCATCTGCCGATGCGGATGCGCGGCGACGATCGCGGCATGCTGCAGGTATCCGGGGTAGATACGCCGTCCGCCGCCGCGATACCAGGCCGGCACCGTATCGATGACCGTGCGGCGGAACCAGTCGATGCTGTGTGTCGCCGCCAGCCGGTCGACGGCGGTCGGATTGAGTCGCGTATCGATCGGTCCCCCCATCAGCGTGACCGAAAGCGGCGCGGGCTCGCCGCGAGCCGCGATGAGGGCCGCGGCGGCGATGGCCGGCACCGTCCCCTGGCAGACGGCGAGCACATGCAGCCCATTGCCGCATAGGCGGCGCATGAAGCGCTCCACGGTCAGCACGTAGTCGTCGAGGCCGAAGCGGCCCTCGGCGAGCGGCACGTCGCGTGCGTTGGCCCAGTCGGTCACGTAGACGTCGCCGTCCTCGAGCAGCGTTTCCACCGTCTCGCGCAGCATGACCGCGTGATGTCCGGCGAGCGGCGTGCAAAGCAGGATCGGCGCGCCGCCGTCGAGCCGCGCGCGATGTTCGCCTCGCCGCGCGAACCGGCGCAACGCGCAAAACGCCACACGATCGACGACGGTTTCATCGACGTGAACGCGTCGGCCGCCGAGCGTCACCGACGCGATCGCGAACGGCGGCGGCTCCAGCGTCGTCTTGAAGACGCGGCGCAGCCATTCGCAGCCGGGCATCGCGAGCGACTCGGGAGATTGCGCGGGCAGACCGCACGCCCGTGCGAGCGAGGCTGCCCATGTATCCATCCAGCGAATCAGCGCGCGCTGCGTCTCGAGCCAGTTGTAGAGCATGAGCGTCTCCCGTCGGCACCACGCGCCGCGAGCCGGGAACGGCTGATTCCTCGGGCCTGCCGGGCGAGAGCCGATCAGCTATTGTCGGATCGGGGCGAAGGGCTGGCAACTCACGGTTTACGCCAGGATGGGCTGCTGTTGTACTATTGGACGTTTTTGTCCAACCTAACCCCTCACGCATGCTCGATTTCTTTCGCAACCACAAGCGCCTGATGATGCTCATGCTCGTCCTCGTCATCGTGCCGGGGCTGGGCTTCGTCGGTATCCAGGGCTTCCGTGGATTTTTCGACGAAAGCGCCAATGTGGCGAGCGTCAATGGGCACAAGATCACGCGTGCCGAATTCGACAATGCGGTGCGCCAGCAGCTCGATCAGGCACGCCAGATCCTCGGCTCGCGCTTCGACTCGAAGCTCTTCGACACGCCCGAGCGCCGGCAGCAATTGCTCGACAGCCTGATCCAGCAGCGCGCGCTGGCCGACGAGGCGCAGCGCGAGCATCTGACGGCGTCGGACGAGGCCGTGCGCCGGGCGCTGCTGGCCGACCCAGTCGTGTCGTCGCTGCGCAAGCCCGATGGCTCGATCGACCTCGACCGCTACAAGGAACTGCTGGCGATGCAGGGCATGACGCCGGAACAATATGACGAACGCGTGCGTTACGGCCTCGCGATCGATCAGATTCCCGACAGCATCCAGGCGAGCGCCTTTACGCCGAAGAGCATGGCCGAGCAGCTCGCCAAGCTCGCGGAACAGCAGCGCACGGTTCAGTCGCTCGTATTGCATCCGGCCGACTACGCGTCGAAGGTCCAGCCGACCGACGCGCAGCTCGCGGCCTACTACGACGCGCATCGCGCCGAGTTCGCCACGCCACAGACGGCGACGATCCAATACGTCGTGTTCTCGCCGGCGACGCTCTCGGCGTCGATCGCTCCAAGTGACGCCGACGCGAAAAAGTATTACGACGAGAACATCGCGCGCTACACGACGCCGCGCGAAATCCGCGTGAGCCAAATCCTGATCTCGTCACCGGCAACGGCCAGCGCGGCGGACGACGCCAAGGCCAAGGCGAAGGCGGAAAGCGTGCTGGCGGAGGTCAAGGCGCATCCCGATCAATTCGCCGACATCGCGAAGAAAGATTCGCAGGACCCGGGCTCGGCTTCGAAGGGCGGCGATCTCGGGTGGTCGACGGGCGGTGTGCTGACGGGCGACAAGGCATTCGATACGGCCGCTTTGGGCTTGAAGGGCAAGAATGCGATCAGCGGCATCGTTCGCTCGTCGTTCGGCTATCACGTCATCATGCTGACGGATGAGAAGCCGTCCGTCGTGAAGCCGTTCGCCGACGTGAAAGACGACATCATGAAGGAGTTGAAGGCGCAACAGGCCACGAAGGCGTTCAGCGACGGATCGGACGGCTTCACGTCGACCGTTTACGAGCAGGCGAAGAGCCTTCAGCCCGCCGCGGACAAGTACAAGCTCAAGATCGAGACGGCGACGGTCACCGACAAGCCGAGCCGCACGCTCCCTCCCGATAGCCCGCTCAACAATCCGAAGTTCCTGGCCGCCGTTTTTGCCAACGATGCGGTAAAGGACCACAACAACACGCAGGCGATCGACGCTGGCAACAACACGCTGATCTCGGCACGCGTGACCGACTATAAGCCGGCGGCCACGCCTCCGCTCGCGTCGATCAAGGACGCCGTGCGCAACAAGTACGTGGCCGAGCAGGCGCTCGAGCTGGCGCGTAAAGACGGCACGGCAAAGCTCGCCGATTTCCAGAAATCGAAATCGACGGCAGGGTTCGGGCCCGAAACGAAGGTTTCCCGCACCGACGCGCAGGGCGTGCCGCCGCCCGCGCTCGCCGCGGTTTTCAAGGTCGATGCGAGCAAGCTGCCCGCGTACGTCGGCGTCGATCTCGGCGACGCCGGCTACGGCATCTACCGCGTCAACGCCGTGGTGCCGGGCGCGCCGATCGATCCGGCGCGGCTTGCGGCTGCGCAGCAGCAGCTCGCCCAGATCAGCGCGCAGGAGGATATCGAGGCCTACCTCGCCGGGCTGCGCGCCCGCTCGAAGGTCAAGATGTATGGCTCGCTAGAGGGCAAGCAAGGCGACGGCAGCTAACAGCCAGGCGGCGCCGCTCCGGTGGTGCCGCGGAGCGGGGCTGCTCGCGCCGCTGCCTCACCGCCGCAGCAGCGGCGCAAGCGCCGGCCAGACGTTGTCGAGCAGTACCGTCTGCGCCTGTTGGTTCGGATGCATCTGGTCAGCCTGAAACATTTCGGGCTTGTTTTCGATCCCCGCGAGCAGAAACGGCACGAGCCGCACGTTGAATTCCTTCGCGAGCGTCCCGTAGATCGCGTGGAAGCGTTGCGTGTAAGCCGGCCCGTAATTGGACGGCACGTACATGCCGACAAGCACCACTTTCGCGCGAGCCTGCTGAGCTTCTTCGACGATCGTGCGCAGATTGTCTTCCGTCGTCGAGAGCGGCACGCCGCGCAGCGCATCGTTGGCGCCGAGCTCCACGATGACGATCGACGGCTTCAGGCGCGCGATCAGCTCGGGCATGCGCGCCCGTCCGCCGCTTGTCGTGTCGCCGCTGATGCTCGCATTCGCGACGCTATAATCGATCCGCTCATCGGCGAGACGCCGGCGCAGCAACGCAACCCAGCCCGTGTCGCGCGGCAATCCGTACTCGGCCGAGATGCTGTCGCCGAGCACGACGATGACGGGCCGCGACGACTCGGCCGCGACGGCGGCGTCTGCGGCCGGCGGCCACGCGAACGTCGCCGCGGCGAGGACGGCTACCGCGGCAACGGCGCGGCGGAACGTTTGCTTCGCGCGAGCGCGTCTCGGCGAAGCCAGGGCGGTAAGCCCGGCAAGCCTGGCGAGCCGAGCGGCGGTATCTGCAACGACACGCGAAGGCGGGCCGTCCCTATCGAAGGTATTCACTCTCGAGCGATGCTTCTTCATGCAAGAAAATATCGAGCCCATCATCGAAGTGCGGAAGTTGTGCAAGAGGGTCAAGGATGCAACAGGGGAGCTCACGATACTCGACGACATCGACCTCGATGTCATGCCCGGCAGCAGCGTGGCGATCGTGGGCGCCTCGGGGTCGGGCAAGTCGACGCTGCTCGGCTTGCTCGCGGGGTTGGACAACGCGACTTCGGGGTCGGTTCGGCTCTTCGGCCGTGAGCTGGCGGCACTTTCCGAGGACGAGCGGGCGCACTTGCGCAACGGTTCCGTCGGCTTCGTTTTTCAATCGTTCCAATTGATGCCCCATCTGACCGCGCTCGAGAACGTGCGGCTGCCCCTCGAACTGCAAGGCGGCGTACTGGCGCACGAGGCCTCGCGGCGCGCGCGTGCGCTATTGGAGCAGGTGGGGCTCGGCGCGCGCACGGCGCACTATCCGAAGCTGCTCTCGGGCGGAGAACAGCAGCGTGTCGCGCTGGCGCGCGCTTTCGTCACCGAGCCCGCGATTCTTTTCGCCGACGAGCCCACCGGCAGCCTCGACGCCGCGACGGGCCACGCCGTCATCGACCTGATGTTCCGGATGAACGCGGCGCACGGCGCGACGCTCGTGCTCGTCACGCACGACATCGAGCTTGCGCGTCGTTGCGCGCGCGTCGTGACGCTCGATGCCGGCCGAGTGACATGATGCTCGTCAGTTCGCCTTCGCCGCGCTTCTCGCCCGTTCGATCAGCGCCGAAGTCGACGAATCGTGCTTCGCGGGATCGAACACCGGTGCGGTAAGGTCGGCTTCGACGACCTTGCCGAGAATCTTGCCGAGCTCGACGCCCCATTGATCGAACGGGTTGATGTTCCAGACCGTGGCCTGCACGAGCACCTTGTGCTCGTAGAGCGCGATCAGCGCGCCGAGCGAGCCCGGCGTCAGCGCATCGAGCAGCAGCGTCGTGGACGGGCGATTGCCGGGGAACACGAGATGCGGCACGAGCTCCGGCTTGTCGGGGCCGGCCACTCTCGTCGCCTCGTCGACGGTGCGACCGAGCATCAGCGCCTCGCTCTGGGCAAAGCAGTTCGCGAGCAGCTTCGGATGATGGCTCGCGAGCGGATGCTCGGGCCTGAGGACGGCGATAAAGTCGATCGGCACGATCGTCGGCCCCTGATGCAGCATCTGGAAGAATGCATGCTGGCCGTTCGTGCCGGGCTCGCCCCAGGTGACGGCCGATGTCGGATAGTCGACGAAGCCGCCGTCGAGCCGCGCCGACTTGCCGTTGCTCTCCATCTCGAGCTGCTGCAAGTACGAAGGCAGGAAATGGAGCGCCTCAGAGTAGGGCGCGACGAGGTAACTCTGTGATTCGAAGAAGTTGCGATACCAGATACCGACGAGTCCCATCAGCACCGGCAGATTGCGCTCGAGCGGCGCCTCGCGAAAATGCGCGTCCATGCCGGCAGCCCCCGCGAGCAGCGCGTCAAACTGCAGCGGCCCGATCGCGATCATGATCGAGAGCCCGACTGCCGACCACAGCGAGTATCGCCCGCCCACCCAGTCCCACATCTGAAACACGTTATCGTGCGCGATGCCGAACTTGACGACCTCGGCCGGATTCGCCGATACGCCGACGAAATGCTTGGCGAGCGCGCTCTCCGGGCAGCCCTTCGCGACGAACCAGTCGCGCAGCGAGCGGGCGTTCGTCATCGTCTCGAGCGTCGTGAATGTCTTCGACACGACGATGACGAGCGTTTCTTCGGCGTCGATGCGGTCCATGACGCGCGCGAGATCGGCCCCGTCGACATTCGAGACGAAGTACGTGGAAATCTCGGGATGCGACAGGTGATCGAGCGCATGAACGACCATCTTCGGCCCGAGGTCCGAGCCGCCGATACCGATGTTCACGACATGGCGGATGCGCTTGCCCGTGTAACCCGTCCATGCGCCGTTGCGCACGCGCTCGGCGAATGCGGCCATCTTCCCGCGCTCGGCCGCGACCTCGGCATGGTAGGGCGCGTCCGCGCGCGTGGCGCGAAGCGCCGTATGCAAGGCGGCCCGGCCCTCGGTCGGATTGACGATCTCGCCCGCGAACATCGCGTCGCGGCGTTTCTCGACGCCGGCTTCGCGCGCGAGCGCGACGAGCAGGCTCAGCGTCTCCTCAGTGATACGGTTCTTCGAAAAATCGGCGGCGAGACCGCCGCCTTCGAACGTGAAGCGCTCGGCGCGCGAGGGCTTGCCGCTATCGGCGGCGAACCAGTCGCGCAGTCGCGCATCGCGAATGTGTTCGTAGTGCGCTTTGAGCGCGGACCAGGAAGAAAGCGAGTTCGGCGTCATGGTATCGGTCGGAAATGGGCGGGTACGTGATGCCAGGCTGCGGTCAATCAGTATAGCGGCGTTGAATGCCGTTCCACAGCATCGTCCGCAAGCCGCCGTCAAATTGGCGGGGCGACGGGGTCGCTACCCACGGGCCGGATAGATCAGGCGATTGAGCGAGGCGCGTACCGCGGGCGCGAGTTCGCTGGCCGTGAGGCCCGCGGGTCCGGCGCCGCCTGCGACGAGCGTATCGGCCGCGAGCCCGTGCAGGTAGACGCCCGCCAGCGCAGCCTCGTAAGCCGGCAGGCGTTGCGCCAGCAACGCGCCGATGATGCCGCCGAGCGCGTCGCCGGTCCCCCCCGTGGCGAGCGCGGCGTTGCCGGTTGGATTGACGGCGGTACGGCCATCGGGCGCCGCCACGACGGTTCCGGCGCCCTTCAGCACGACGACGGCGCCGAAGCGGCTAGTCAGCGTGCGTGCCGCGGCGAGCCGATCGCGCTGGACAGCCGCCGCATTGACACCGATGAGACGGGCGGCCTCCAGCGGATGCGGAGTCAGCACGCAGACGTGGCCGGCCGCGCCCCGCGCGGCGAGCGCGGCGCCAAGCTTCTCATCGTCGGCGAGGAGATTGAGCGCGTCGGCGTCCAAAAGTTTCGGCACATCCAGTTCTACCGCTTTCAGAAGAATCTCGGCCGCAATAGCGCGTCGACCCATCCCGGAGCCGAGCGCCAGCGCGTCCATTTCTTCGAGCGCGAACGCATGCCCCGAATCGAGCGGATGCAGCATCAACTCGGGATGGGGCGGATCGTAAGGCGGTGAGCCCGCGCCGACGAAGGCCACGTGCACTTTGCCGGCGCCCGCATGGAGCGCCGCGCGCGCGGCCAGAATCGGCGCGCCGCACATGCCCGTATCGCCGCCGACGACGGCGAGGCTTCCGAACGTGCCCTTATGCGCGGCGAACGCGCGTGGCGGGAAGGCGGCGCAGAACAGGGCGGGCGCGTTGAGCAACGTGATGGCTGTGCCGGCCGTACCGGCGGGCGCGGGATGCAGCGCGGCGGCGGTGCCGTCGTGCGCCTCGACGCCGAGCGGCGCGACGGCGATCTCGCCCGCGAGGTCGCGGCCGTGCGTCATGTAAAGGCCCGGCTTCGCGCCGAGAAACGTGATCGTGTGCGTTGCCCGGACGGCCGGGCCATGGCCCACCAGGTTGCCCGAGTCGCTGTCGAGGCCGCTCGGCACGTCGAGCGCGAGCACGGGTTTTCCGGCGCCGGCCGCTTGCGCGATCCGTTGAGCCAACTCGGCGAAGAGGCCTTCGAGAGGGCGGGCCAGCCCGATACCGAACAGGCCGTCGACGAGCCAGCCGTAGCCATCGAACGAGACGGGGGCGCCAGCCGAAATGGGCACGCCGGCCGCGCGGGCGCGGGCAAGCGCCCAGCGGGCATCGTCGGGCTTGACCTCGACTGGCATGCAGACCTCGACGTCGACGCCGGCCTTACGCAACTCGGTCGCGCAGACGAGCGCGTCGCCGCCGTTGTTGCCGGGCCCCGCCGCGAGCCACACCGTCCGGCCGGCCGCGAGCGAGCCGTCATGTTCGGCCAGTTCGAGCAGACAGCGCGCCGCGGCCGCGCCGGCCCGCGCCATCAGCGTGTTGGCCGGCAAGCGCGCGCCCTCGCGCGCTTCGATCGCGCGCAGCTCGGCAACGGTGTAAAGCGGCAAGGGCCGCTCGTGGGGATTGACGAAGACGGGAGAGGCGGGGCGAGAGGCGGCTTCGGTCATGGTCGGGCGAGCGGGCGTTGAGGATCGGCGCGGCATTGCGCCGGGCGACGTGACTTCGACGCCATGACATGCACAGCGCATGCAAGGCGCCGGGGCGCCGGGGTTGGATCCGCCCGCGCCGCCTCAGTCGACGAAACGATCGGCGCGCAGCGCGGCCAACGTATCGGGCGGCACGCCGGGCGCGGTGCCGCTCACGAGATCCGCGATCACTTTAGCAGACCCGCAGGCAAGCCCCCAGCCGGCCGGCCCGTGCCCGAAATTGAGGAAGAGCCGCGGGTGCAGCGCCTGGCCCACGACGGGCAGGCCGTCCGGCGAAAGCAGCTTGATGCCATCCCATGCATGAGCCGCGGAAATTCGAGCGGCGCCGGGAATCCAGTCGTGCGTGGCCTGCGCGAGAGCGGCCGTCGCCGCCTTCGCAAGCGGCTCGGCCGGCGGCTTCGCCACGTCGCGCTCCGGCTGCACGAGGGCCGCGCCCGCCACGCGCACGCGCTGATTCGCGCGCGTCATCGTGATGCGCTTCGTCGTATCGACGACGGTGAGATGCGGGGCCCGCTCCTCGTAGGCGATCGGCGCCGTCAGCGCGAACAAGCGGGCAGGATGCAGCGGCAGGCGCAGCCCCGAGCGCTCGATGAGCGCGAGGCTGCCCGCGCCCGCCGCCACGACGATCGCGTCGGCCGAGACGACATCGACGTCGCGCGAGCTCGAGCGCTCGCCCTCGGCGGGAGCCAGTTCGACGGCGGCGCGCGCGTTATCCAAGCGCAGCGTCGCAACCGCGCGGCCGAACTTGAAGTGAACGCCGCTTTCGTCTTCGAGGGACTGCTTGAGCAGCTTCGTGAAGAGCGGACAGTTGGCCATCCGCTCCTGTTGGAAGAGCACGCCGCCCGCGAAAGCGGGGTCCGTCGGCACCGAATGTTCGATTTCGCCGCATTCGTCGGCCGAAAGCACGTGATGCCTGACTTCGAACTCGCGGAGCAGGTCGAGCGCGCTTTGCGCCTCTTCCCAGTCGCGCGCATGGCGCACGACGTGCAGGACGCCGCTCGTTTGCTCGAAATCGAGGCCGAGACGCGTCTCGATGGCCTCCATCGTTTCGCGGGCGACGTCGACGAGCGGCTTGAGCCGCCGGTATTGCGCGCAAAACGCGTCATGCTCGGCGAGCCGTGCGAGACGTTGCATGAAGCGTCGCGTGGCCGAGTCGAACCCCGGCTTGTAGACGATCCCGCCGCGCGGCGCGCGCGCCGTTTTCATGAAGGTCGGCCCGAACCAGACGTCGAGCGGCGTCGGCAGAACCGCGCCGCCGTGTCCGTACGTGGCACCTTGTGCGACGGTTGCATGACGCTCGATGACGCAGACGCGGTGGCCCGCCGCGTGCAACTGATATGCGGTGGCGACCCCGACGATTCCGCCGCCTATGACGATGACATCCATGAATGGTTCTTTCGATGCGCTGCAACCTGCCGCGAGCCGCCGCACGCCGCGTTCGATCGCGTCGTGTCCGACGGCCGGCGCCGCGCCCCGTGCAACGATCGCGTTGGCCATGCGGCGCCGGTGAAGCAAACCGCGCATCATAGCGCCAAAACGGGCGATGCGCCTCGCCTGCGCAGGCGAAAGCAGGGTGCCCACGCGAGAGCGGGCATGGCCCGTCGACGCTTGCAAGCGTCGGCGTGCGCGGACGAGCTGCCGCGCATGACGGCTTGGCTTATTGGGGGCCGAGTTCCGGGTATAATCTCGGTCTTCCTTCGCATCACGTCGTCTGCATGCGCAAGAGGGATCGGTTCTGAGCCCGATCGTCCGCCCGGCGCTAAGCGCGACTCAACGACGCCCACGTCTTTTCATGGCCCACTTCTCGTGTTTCCCCGGTGCTACGGCGCTATCCGAATTCCGTCAAACCCGCCTGCTCGAGACGCTTGCCCGCATCGATCCGAACATCGTCGGCGTGCGCGGCCAATATCTGCACTTCGTCAACGCATTGACGCCGCTCACCTCCGAGGACACTGCGCGCATCGAGGCGCTCGTGCACTACGGCACGCCGTTCGCGACGGGCGAGGGGCGCGGCGCCACCGAGACCTTTCTCGTCGTGCCGCGCTTCGGCACCGTCTCACCATGGGCGAGCAAGGCAACGGACATCGCGCATCACTGCGGCCTCACGCACTTGCGCCGCATCGAGCGCGGAATCGAATACACGGTAATGCTGAAGACCGGCTTTTTGGGCGTTGGCGGCAGTAAGGGCTTGACCGACGAAGCGCGTGCGGCTGTCGCGGTCGCGCTGCACGACCGCATGACCGAAAGCGTCGTGCGCGCACGCGACGAGGCGCTGCATCTCTTCGACGAGCTGCCTGCCAAGCCTCTGTCAACCGTCGACATCCTCGCGCATGGGCGCGGCGCGCTCGAGCGCGCGAATACTGAGCTGGGCCTCGCGCTGGCCGAAGACGAGATCGACTATCTCGTCGATGCCTTCACGAAGCTCGGCCGCGACCCGAGCGACGTCGAGCTCATGATGTTCGCGCAGGCGAACAGCGAGCACTGCCGCCACAAGATCTTCAACGCTCAATGGACGATCGACGGCGAGCCGCAGGACACGTCGCTGTTCCAGATGATCAAGAACACGGAGACGTTGAGCCCGCAGGGAACGATCGTCGCCTATTCGGACAACTCCGCGATCATGGAAGGGGGGGCGGCCGAGCGCTGGTTCCCGCGGCAGGCGCGCGCTGGGGATGCTCAAGGCACCACCGGCGCCGAACGCGCCGGCGGTGCGCTTGACGAGCGCTACGGGCGTCACGTCGAGCTCACGCATACGCTCATGAAGGTGGAGACGCACAACCACCCGACTGCGATTTCGCCGTTCGCGGGCGCCGCCACGGGCGCCGGCGGCGAGATTCGCGACGAAGGTGCGACGGGCCGCGGCGCGCGCCCGAAAGCGGGCCTCACGGGCTTCACCGTGTCGAATCTCGAGCTGCCCGGCGCCGTCGAGCCGTGGGAAAACGCGCGCGACGCCGCCTTACCGCCGGCCTCGCGCAATCCGGCCGAGCAGCACTCCGCCTACGGGCGGCCCGACCGGATCGCGTCGCCGTTGCAAATCATGATCGACGGCCCGCTCGGCGGGGCCGCATTCAACAACGAATTCGGGCGGCCGAACCTCGGCGGCTACTTCCGCGTCTACGAGCAGAACGTCGGCGGCCAGGTGCGCGGCTATCACAAGCCGATCATGATCGCGGGCGGCATCGGCAACATCTCGGCGGCGCATACGCACAAGCATGACCTGCCGGCCGGTACGCTGCTGATTCAGATCGGCGGGCCCGGCATGCGGATCGGCATGGGCGGCGGCGCGGCGAGCTCGATGGCGACGGGCGCGAACACGGCCGAGCTCGATTTCGACTCGGTGCAGCGCGGCAATCCCGAGATCGAGCGGCGCGCGCAGGAAGTCATCAACGCGTGCTGGCAGCTTGGCGAAAGCAATCCGATCCTGAGCATTCACGACGTCGGCGCCGGCGGACTCTCGAACGCATTTCCCGAGCTCGTCGATGGTGCGGGCAAAGGCGCGCGCTTCGAGCTGCGCCAGGTCCCACTCGAGGAAAGCGGCCTGTCGCCGCGTGAGATCTGGTCCAATGAAGCGCAGGAACGCTACGTCCTCGCGATTGCACCGGCCGATCTTCCCACGTTCGAAGCGATCTGCGCGCGCGAGCGTTGTCCGCTCGCGGTCGTCGGCGTGGCGACGGAGGAGCGGCAGTTGCAACTCATCGATACGCAGGCCGAAGGAGCCGCGGGACGTCCCGTCGACATGCCGATGGAGGTGCTGCTCGGCAAGCCGCCGCGCATGCATCGCAACGTCGAACGCGTGGCGGCCGAGCGCGCGCCCGTCGACGTTACAGGCTTGTCCCTCGCCGAGCTTGCCGTCTCGGTGCTCAAGCATCCGACCGTCGCGAGCAAGTCGTTCCTGATCACGATCGGCGATCGAAGCGTCGGCGGCACGAGCGTGCGCGATCAGATGGTCGGGCCCTGGCAGGTTCCGGTGGCCGACTGTGCGATTACGGCCGTCGATTACGCCGGTTTCCGCGGCGAGGCGATGACGATGGCCGAGCGCACGCCGCTCGCCGTCATCGACGCGCCGGCATCGGGCCGCATGGCCGTCGGCGAAGCGATCACGAACATCGCGGCGGCGCCGATCGCGTCCCTCGACAAGCTCAAGCTCTCGGCGAACTGGATGGCCGCATGCGGGAGCGCCGGCGAGGACGCCGCGCTCTTCGATACGGTGAAGGCGATCGGCATGGAGCTTTGCCCGGCGCTCGGAATCGGCATTCCGGTCGGGAAGGATTCATTGTCGATGAAGACGAAATGGGACGAGAAGGGCGTCGCGAAGGAAGTGACGTCGCCCGTCTCGCTGATCATCTCCGCATTTGCGCCCGTCGACGACGTGCGCCGCCATTTGACGCCGCAGCTCCGTCGATCCGGCGAAGCCGGCGATACGGTGTTGATCGCGATCGATCTCGGCCGCGGCAAGCAGCGGCTCGGCGGCAGCATCCTCGCGCAAGTGACGCAGCAAGTCGGCGACAGCGTGCCCGACGTCGACGATCCCGAGGATCTGAAACGCTTCTTCGCCGCCATTCAGGCGCTCAATGCGGCGGGCCTGATACTCGCCTATCACGACCGCTCGGACGGGGGCTTGTGGGCAACCGTCTGCGAGATGGCGTTCGCCGGACACGTGGGCGTATCGCTGAACGTCGACATGCTCACCCTCGATGCCGCCCATGAGTTCGATTATGGCGATGCGAAGGACTGGGCGAAGCAGACTAGCGGGCGGCGCGACGATCGCACGTTGCACGCGCTCTTCGCCGAAGAGCTCGGCGCGGTGATCCAGGTGCAGGCAGCCGAGCGCGACAACGTGCTCGGCGTGCTACGCGAGCATGGGCTCTCGGCTTGCTCGCACGTGATCGGCAAGCTCAACGAGCGCGACGTCATCGAGGTCTATCGCGACGCGAAGAAGATCTACGATGCGCCGCGCGCCGAATTGCAGCGCGCCTGGACGGAAGTGAGCTGGCGCATCGCGCGATTGCGCGACAACCCGGCTTGCGCCGATTCCGAATACGACGCGTTGCTCGATGCGGCGGACCCAGGCATTTCGCCGCAGTTGGCGTTCGATCCGCAGGAGGACGTGGCGGCGCCGTACCTGAATAAAGGCGCGCGTCCGCGCGTGGCGATCCTGCGCGAGCAGGGCGTGAACTCGCATCTCGAGACGGCCTATGCGTTCGATCGCGCGGGCTTCGATGCCTATGACGTGCACATGAGCGACTTGCTGTCGGGCCGTGCGACGCTGGCCGACTTCGCCGGCGCCGTGGCCTGTGGCGGGTTCTCCTATGGCGACGTGCTCGGGGCGGGTGAAGGCTGGGCGAAGACGATTCGCTTCAACCCGATGCTCGCCGACATGTTCGCGGCGTTCTTCGGCCGGCCCGACACGTTCGCGCTCGGCATCTGCAACGGTTGCCAGATGATGAGCAGCCTCGCGTCGATGATTCCCGGCGCCGATGCGTGGCCGAAGTTTACGCGGAACAAGTCGGAGCAGTTCGAGGCGCGGTTCTCGCTCGTGCGTATCGAGCCCTCGCCGTCGATCTTCTTCGCCGGCATGGAGGGCTCGCGAATTCCCGTTGCCGTGGCCCACGGAGAAGGGTTCGCGGACTTCTCTCAGCAAGGTGATCCTGCGCGCGCGAACGTGGCGATGCGCTTCGTCGATCACCGCGGCGAAGCCACCGAGCGTTATCCGTTCAACCCGAACGGTTCGCCCGCCGGTATCACGTCCGTGACGACGCCCGACGGCCGATTCACGGTGCTGATGCCGCACATGGAGCGCGTGCATCGGACGGTGCAGATGAGCTGGCATCCTGAGAGCTGGGGCGAAGCGAGCCCATGGATGCGCGTGTTCCGCAACGCACGGCGCTGGCTCGCGTAAGACGGCGAGACGGCGAGACGGCAGCGCTATCCGCCGTTCATGCGCGGCGATGCCTTTGCAGTCATCGCCGGCCGATGCGCTGACCCAAGAATAAGAAAATCCTTACACGCCATTCGATAAAGAGTCGGAAGGCGGGGTCGTTTACATAGTTGAAACATAACGAGCCCGGCAGGCGCGTCCCATTGGCGCGCCGACATGCCGCGGCCCACAACGACCCACGCAATAGTGCGACGAAAGAGACCTGCAATCCGCAGCCATGGCATCACGCGCGCAGCGAAGCTGACGCTCGAGACCGCCGCGCTGACGCTGACGCTTTTGGCAGCCGCACGGGGTGCGCATGCCGGGGAATTGCCGTCGATGTTCTCGTTGAGCGGCTTCGGCACGCTCGGCGTGGCGCACTCGAGTCTCGACACCGCCGATTTCACGGGCGCCGCATTTCAGCCGGCAGGCGCCGGATACACGCGCCACTTCAACTTTGCCGGCGACACGAAGTTCGGGCTCCAGCTCACGGGCCGGTTCACGGACAAGCTGACGGCGCTCGTGCAAGTCGTATCGCGCTACAACTACGATAACCGCTACACGCCGACGATCGAGTGGGCGAACGTGAACTACGCGTTCACGCCGGACTTCAACGTACGGGTAGGACGGATCGAACTGCCCACCTTCCTCAGCTCCGACTACCGCGAAGTGGGTTATGCCAACCCATGGGTACGCGTGCCCGGAGAGCTCTATAACCTGGAGCCAATCACGAACAGCGACGGCGTCGATGCGTCTTACAGGCTGCGCTTTGCGCACGTCGTCGACACACTGCATTTCATTTATGGCCGCACCTCGTTCCATATCACTCCAGGCGGCACGAAGATCAAGGGGACGGACATCGGCGGAGTGGTGGACACGCTCGAGTACCGGAGCCTGACTCTGCATATCGGCTACCTTCACGCATACACCTCGTCGCCGTTCGTGCAAAGATCGGCCGCGGTGGCCTACAGCGTCGGCATCGGTTACGACGTCCCGCGCTGGTTCGTGCAAGGCGAGGTCGCACGTGTGACGGCCGATCGACTGACCCCGGGCTACCTCGCCGGCTACCTGAGCGGCGGCGTGCGCTTCGGCCAATTCACGCCGTACGCGACATACGCCCTCGAGCATGCGCTCAACTATCAGACCGTCATCCCGAACGCGAACCTTGGGCAAAAGGATCTGTCGGTGGGCCTGCGTTGGGATTTCGCGAAAAATCTCGACATGAAGGTGCAGTACGAACACATCTGGACACCGGCCCAATCGGCGGGGCTCTTCATCGACGAGCAGCCGAACTTCCGCAACGGCTGCGCGGCGAATGTGTTCAGCGCCACCCTTGACTTCGTCTTCTAGGGGCGCGCATGCACGGGATCAAGCGAAAGCTGTCGGGCGCTCTGATCGGCGCAATTCTCGCGCTTTGCGCGACGGTGTGCGACGCGCAGATCGTCGTCATCGTGTCGGCGAAAAGTCGGCTGACGTCGCTCACGGTGAGCGATGTCGCCGATATCTACCTCGGACGCATGAGCCAGCTGCCCGATGGCGTTGAAGTGGTGCCGATCGATTACAACGACGACGACGCGCGGCGCGCCGAATTCTACAAGCTCGTCGCGGGCAAGTCGCTCGCGCAATTGCGCGCTTATTGGCCGAAGCTGATCTTCACGGGACGAGGCGTGCCGCCGCGCGCGACAGCGGACGCTCGGGCCGTCAAGAAGATCGTTGCCGCGTCGCCGAACGCGATCGGATATATCGACAGAAGCGAATTGGATTCAAGTGTGAAAGCAGTGCTGACCCTGCACTGACCGCTACGAATGGCGGAGAAGATGGAGACCTTGAAAACGGCTCGAGGTGTAAGCAAGGCCCGTATTTCGGGCCTTGCGCGCGACATGGCGCGGCGCGCGACGCGCCATGTGCCCCCGCGCTTTCTCGAAGCCTATGTTTTCTTTCCCTGCGTGACGCTGATCTTCCTGCTGGTCTTCTGGTGCTCGGTTGCTTACACGATCCGCATGGAATATGAGACAGCGGTGAGCGCCGCGGCGGAGTCGAGCCGCCAGCTGGCGGACACTTATGAAGCGCAGGCTGTGCGCAATCTCGCGGAAATCGACCGTACGTTGAAGATGGTGGCGTACGCCTACGCAATGAAAGGGGACCACGCGCTCGAAGAGATGGAGGACAGGCAAATGCTCCCTCCGGCAATCGTATTTCATGTGGCCATTGCAACGAGCCGCGGCGAGGTGATTGCGAGCTCGCGGAAGCTACCGGAGCCGCGCGTCGGCAGCGAGCCGTTCTTCAAGGCAATGTCAGGCAACGGCGGCGATGCGCTTTTCATCGGTCAGGTCGAGCGCAATGCTGGCTCGGGCGCCCCCGAGATCGTCTTCAGCCGACGACTTGCGGACGCGAGCGGCCGCTTCGCGGGCATCGTCATGTTGACCGTCGACCCATCGTACTTCGCGAGTGCTTATGACGCCGCTCAAATGGGCCGACATGGCTTTCTGGGTCTGCTTGGCACGGACGGCATCATGCGCGTGGAGCGTGTGGGCGACGACATTTCGTGGGGCGCGGCGGTCGCGGTGCCGCCCGCCCGCGGCGTATCGGGCAAGCCCGGCGTCATGCCCTGGGATGCCGGCGTCGCACGTTTCACCAACGTGCGCGCGTTGCACGGCTTCCCGCTCGTCGCCATCGTCGGGCTTTCTCGCGAAGAGGCGCTGTCGCGTTTTCGCCGCGATCGGCAGCTCTATGTGTTGTCGAGCGCGGCCGGCAGCATGCTGTTGCTGGTTTTAACGGCGATCCTGAGTGCGAAGAGCTGGGCGCTCGCGCGCGACCGCGCGCGGACCGAGGAACGGATTCGCCATATGGCGACGCACGATGCGCTGACCGGATTACCGAACCGCTCGCTGCTGCGAGACCGCTTGGATCAGGAACTGGAGCACGCGCAACGGCACGGCTACGCCGTCACCGTCGTCTTCATCGACCTCGACAACTTCAAGCTGATCAACGACAGCCTTGGACACCGTGCCGGCGACGAGTTACTGAAGGCGGTATCGAGCCGCATGCGGTCGTGTCTGCGCCAGGCGGATACCGTCGTTCGCCTTGGCGGCGACGAGTTCGTGCTCGTGCTCGGCAACGAATCGGCGGATGGTCCGGGTGCCTACCTCGCGATCGAGCGCGTGCGCGAAGCGATTTCCGAGCCGGTCGAACTGGTCGGGCAGACGTACCAGGTCACCTGCAGCATGGGGATGGCGAGCTATCCGATCGACGGCAATGACGCGGAAACGTTGCTGAGTCACGCGGACGCCGCGATGTATCGCGCGAAGGAAGTGGGCCGCAACAATAGCCAATGGTATCGCCCGGAGATGAATGCCAGGCTGCGCGATCGCCTGCGTCGGCAAAAGCAGTTGGGCGAAGCGCTGGCGCGCGACCAGTTTCGCGTCGTGTATCAGCCGCAGGTCGACGCACGCACGCGCAACATCTTGGGTGTCGAAGCATTGCTGCGCTGGGACCATCCTGCCGACGGCCCCATATCGCCGATGACGTTCATCCCGTTGGCGGAGGAAACGGGGCTGATCGTGCCGATCGGCGAGTGGGTCTTGCGTTCGGCGTGCCGGCAAGGCGTGCGGTGGCGGCGCGCGGGCTTGCCTCCCGTCAGGATCTCGGTCAACGTATCGGCCAGACAGTTTCTGCACGACGGGTGGGCACAGACGGTGGCTAGCGCACTCGAGGACAGCGGATTCGATGCACGTCACCTTGAACTCGAGCTGACCGAGAGCCTCATCATGCAGGATCTGGACCGCTGTGTTCAAACGATGAAGCGGCTGCAGGATATGGGCGTTCGATTCTCGATCGACGATTTCGGCACCGGCTATTCGAGTCTCAGCGCGCTCAAGCATTTGCCGATCGCCCGGCTGAAAATCGACAAATCGTTCATCCGCGAGCTGCCGCAACGTGAGGATGACAGGGCGATCGTCATGGCCGTGATTTCGATGAGCCGGCGCCTGAACTTGAACGTAATTGCGGAAGGGGTCGAGACTCAGGCTCAGGTCGACTTCCTTTGCGAGAACGGCTGCGACGAGATTCAGGGCTACTACTTCAGTCGGCCCCTGACGCCCGCCGAAATCGGGGCGATGCTGGCGGTGCAGCCCACCGTCGCAAGCGCACGGGAAGATGCTTGATGGAAGCAGCCGCGCGGCGCGGCCTTCGCGATCGGCAAAAACGACGATGCCGCCCGAAGGCGGCATCGCTTCGCTCCGCCAACGTCAGCCTGGCGCTTACTGAATCTTTGCTTGTGCGCGCAGATTCTGTTCGAACGACTGCAGCTTCTCCTGCTGCATCTGCTGAACAATCTGCTGCTTGACCTGATCGAGCGGCGGAGGCGTGACGGGCCGCGAGTCGTCGAGACGAATGATGTGCCAGCCGAACTGCGTGTGCACCGGCTCTTGCGTCATCTGCCCCTTCTGCAGCTTCTCGGCCGCCTGGGCGAATTCGGGCACGTAGGCACTCGGGTTCGACCAGTCGAGATCGCCGCCGTTCTTGGCCGAGCCCGGGTCCTTCGAGTACTGCTTGGCGAGATCCTCGAACTTCGCGCCACCCTTGATCTTCGCGATGATGTCCTTCGCCTGCTGCTCGTTGTCCACGAGGATGTGGTGCAAATGCAGCTCGTTGCCGCCCACTTGCTTCACGAGCTCGTCGTAGCGCGCCTTGACGTCGGCATCGCTCGGCGTGTTTTTCTTCACGAAATCCTCGATGAGCGCGCGCAGCACGACGGTTTGCTGAGCCACGGCCACTTGCGCCTTCACGTCGGCGCGCGTCGGAATGCCTTCGCGAGCGGCTTCCTGCATGAGGATCTCACGATTGATGAGCTCGTCTCGCACGGCTTGCTGCAGTTGGGGGCTGTCTTGCTGGCCTTGCTTCACGAGCTGACCGATCAGCGCGTCGGCGCGCGATTTCGGAATGGGCGTGCCGTTGACGACGGCAATGTTCTGCGCGAAGGCCGGAGCAGCCGCGAACGCGGCAAGCAATACCCAAAGTCGGGTTTTGTTATGGATCATCGGACGTTTCCTAGCGTTCCAAATGGGAAGGATTCGATAAGAGACAGCCCCCGGTGCTTTTGTTTCCTTCCTGATACGGGGGCGCTTATGACATTTCATCTATGACTTCGATGAAGGCGCATCGGGCAAACGTACAAACTCTTCGGGCGTGTACGCCATGATCGCGAGCGCATGGATGCCGCGCTGCATCACGTCGGCCAGCGCATCATACACCAGGCGGTGCCGCGCGATGCGCGCCTTGCCGCCGAACGCGGCCGCCACCACCGTGACGGTGTAATGCCCGCCCGCCGCCGCGCCCGCATGGCCCGCGTGCTGCGCGCTGTCATCGCGGACAGCGAGCCGCGTCGGTTCGAGCGCCGCGCCGATGCGCGCCTCGATGAACGCGATGCGCTCGGCCGGCGTTGCCGTCATGAATTGCTCGGCGGACACAGCAGTCATCGTCACTCCTCCTTCATGTACTTCGCGAGCCACAGGCTCTGGGCAACGATGAAGAGCACCATCGCGCCCGTGGTACCGAAGAGCTTGAAGTTGACCCACTGCGACTCGGTGAAATTGCCGACGACGTAAAGGTTCACGATGCCGAGCGCAACGAAAAAGAGCGCCCAGGCGACATTGAGCTTATCCCAGACCGCGTGCGGCAGCGTAAGCTGCTTGCCCATCATCGTTTCGATGAGATTCTTGCGAAAGCCGTAGCGCGCGACGAAAAGCCCGGCGGCAAATAGCCAGTACAGCGCGGTCGGTTTCCATTGGATGAATTTCTGATCGTGCAGGACGAGCGTCGCTCCGCCGAAGACGACGATCACGCCGAGGCTGACCCAGAGCATCGTGTCGACTTTGCGGTGCCGAAAAGCCACCCACGCCACTTGCACGAGCGTCGCGGCGATCGCGACGGCCGTGGCCGTGAAGATGCCCCAGACCTTGAACGCCACAAAAAAGAGGATGATCGGGAAGAGATCGAAGAGAAATTTCATCGGACTGTACGAAAGGCTTCGCTGTTCGGGCCGGGGCGGATTCGACGCACATTGTCGGCAAAAAGCCGCGGGCAGGCGCACGATTTCGTGCGCCTGCCCGCGGACTTGGGCCGCGCTATTACAGCGAAGCGTACGATCCGCGCTACTTGGGCTCGAATTGTAGCGCAGCCGAGTTGATGCAGTAGCGAAGGCCCGTGGGAGCGGGGCCGTCCTCGAATACATGGCCGAGGTGCGCGCCGCATTGCTTGCAGCGGACTTCGATCCTAAGCATCCCATGCGAGCGGTCGGTCCGCTCTTCGATCACCTCGCCGTTGATCGGCTTGAAGTAGCTGGGCCAGCCGCAGCCGGCGTCGAATTTCGTCGACGACTCAAAGAGCGGCGTGCCGCAGCAGACGCAGTCGTAGACGCCGCGCTCCCAGTGATCCCAGTAGCGGCCCGTGAACGGGCGTTCGGTCGCGGCGTGCCGCGTGACTTCGTATTCGACGTCGCCGAGTTCGCTGCGCCAGTCGTCGTCGGACTTACGGACGGCATAGCCGTCACGGGGCGCTTCGCTCGTTTCGGGGAGATCGCGGGGATCGGTGTGTTCAGTCATGGTCGATATGTCTCCGTTTTGGCATGTTCGCCGCACGGTGCATATACGCACGCGAGCGGCGCATGGATGCGGTGCGGTCCTTGCGCCCTATGACGAGCAGCTGACCGACAGCGTGCCAGCCCAGTCGGGCGGCAGCGCCGCATAGGCCTCGAATTCGGGCTGCTCATCGAACGGGCGGCGCAGCACGGTCAAGAGGCGCTCCACCTCCGAGAAGTCCTTTTGCTTCGCGCGTCGGATCGCCGTTTCGGCCAGGTGGTTGCGCAAGACGTATTTCGGGTTCACGCGGTTCATTGCCTCGCGTCTCGCCGCGTCGTCGCGCGGATCGGTTGCGAGCCGCGCGCGGTAATCGGCCGCCCATCGATCGAATGCGTCACGGTCAATGAACAGGTCGCGTACCGGTCCGTCGCTGCTCGCGTCGTGCTTGGACATCGTCGCAAGACCACGGAACGTCGCCGTGAAGTCCGCACGGCTCTTGTGCATGAGCTCGAGCAGGCGGTCGGCGAGCACGTTGTCGCCGGGCTGCGCTTCGGACAAGCCCAGCTTGTCGCGCAAGCGGCGCTCCAGCGCCGGCCCGAAGCGCGCCTTGAACGTTTCGAGGGCCTGTTGCGCATCGGCAACCGACCGTTCAGCCCGCACCGATTCGTCATGGTGCGCGCCGATCAGCGGCAGCAGGCTTTGCGCGAGACAGAAGCAGTTCCAGTACGCGATCTGCGGCTGCATGCGGTACGCGTAGCGCCCCTGCGTGTCCGAGTGATTGCAAATGTGGTTCGCATCGAATGCATCGACGAAGCCGAACGGTCCGTAGTCGATCGTCAGACCGAGGATCGACATGTTGTCCGTGTTCATGACGCCGTGGCAAAAGCCGACCGCCTGCCATTGCGCGATCAGCTCGGCCGTGCGAATGACTGCCGCACCGAGCAAGGCGAGGTAGGGATCCAGCGCTTCACGACACTCCGGGAAAAAGCGATCGATCACGTGGTCGGCGAGCTTACGCAAGTCGTCGATGCGATCCGCGGCGTAAAAATGCTCGAAGTGTCCGAATCGGACAAAGCTCGGCGAAACGCGCGTGACGGCGGCGGCCGTTTCGATCTCCTCACGCCGCACCGGCTGGTCCGACCCGATCACGCAAAGTGCTCGCGTCGTCGGAATACCCAGGTGGTGCATCGCTTCCGAGCAGAGAAACTCGCGGATCGACGAACGCAGCACGGCGCGGCCGTCGCCCATGCGCGAGTAGGGCGTGCGCCCGCTGCCTTTCAATTGCAGCTCATTGCGCACGCCGCGATGTTCGAGCTCGCCCAGCGTGAGCGCACGGCCGTCGCCGAGCTGGCCGGCCCAGACGCCGAATTGGTGGCCGGAATAGACAGACGCGTAGGGCAGGGCCTGCGCGGGCCATTCGCGCGTCGGATTGCCGCAGAAGAACGCGGCGAAATCGGGCTCGCTCACCATCGACGGATCGAGACCGAGCGCCGTCGCGGCATCGGCCGATACACCTACGACATAGGGATCGGGCAGCGGCGCGGCAGGCAAACGCGTGTAAAAAGCGGTGCCCAGACCCGCGAACGAGCCAGGGCGTGTCGCCGCCAACGACTCGGCCAATCTCGCCAACACCCCGGTGGGCTCAGCAACGGTTGCGGAAAAAGACATGAGTGAGACCTCTCGACTTCCTCGTATTGTAAGCGGCCGCTTCGCGACGCGTATCCGAGCCGGACGGCCCGTCGCACCACCGAATCGCACGAAAGCCAGCCGTGGCCGGAGCGGATCTCGTGGCGGTAAACGCTCAATAAACGCTCGCTTGGCAAGATGCGCGACGGTAGGCGTACGCGCCGCTCGCTCGTGCCGCCACTCGGCCAACGCGACCGAGTCGACTTCCAGGACCGTCGTCGATGAAAGAAAAGACCGGAAACCGGCACGAATATCCACGCAAAACGGGGCGGGGAAAGCACCATGCGCACGCACATGAACATGTGCAGGCAGACGCGCATGGTGAAGGGCCGTTCCCGCTGCGGCCGATCGTCGCCGCCGCGTTCGCCGCGGCGAGCGCGCTCGGCTGCTTGCACGCCGCGGCCGCGCCAGCGGGTGGTCAGATCACTGCCGGCGCCGGCACCATCAATGCCGCGCCCAATGCAGCGGGCGGAGCCACCACCATCATTCAGCAAGGCAGCAATCGTCTCGCCATCAATTGGACCAGCTTCGATATCGGCAGTCAGGACTCCGTAACATTCGCGCAGCCGGGGAGCAGTGCGATCGCGCTCAATCGCGTGACAGGCCAAAGCCCTACCCAGATCCTCGGCACACTCAACGCGAACGGACAGGTCTTCATCCTCAACCCGAACGGCGTCCTCTTCGGGAAATCGGCGCAAGTCAACGTCGGCGGGCTGCTTGCATCGACGCTCAACCTGTCCGACAGCGATTTCCTCGCGGGAAAATTCCGCTTCACCGATAGCGGCGGCACCGGGCGCATCGTCAACGAAGGACAGATCACGGCGAACGGCGGCTATATCGCGTTCATCGCGCCGCGCGTATCGAACCAGGGTTCGCTCATCGCCGATAAAGGCACAGTCGAACTCGCGGCCGGCTCGGCAGCGACCGTCACGCTCGCCGGCAATCAACTCGTCTCGCTGACGATCGACCAAGGCACGCTCGACGCCCTCGCCGAAAACGGCGACTTGATCCGCGCGGACGGTGGCGTCGTCATCCTCACGAGCAAGGGAAAAGACGCCGTGTTGTCGGGCGTCGTCAACAACACGGGCGAAATCGTTGCGCGCACAGCCGTCAACACGGGCGGCACCATCAAGCTGATCGCCAACGGCGGCACGGCGCTCGTGGGCGGAACGCTCGACGCATCCGCGCCGAACGGCGGCAACGGCGGCACGATCGAAACATCGGGCGAGGCTTTCCAGCTGCAACCGGGCGCGACCATCACGACGCATGCGACGAACGGCCAGAGCGGCACGTGGCTCATCGATCCGTCGGATATCGTCGTCGCCGCCTCGGGCGGCGATATGACAGGGGCTCAGCTCTCGACGCAACTCGGGAACACCAACATTCAACTGCAGACGAGCTCGGGCTCGGGCGGTGTTGGCGACATCACCATCAATGACGGCGTGGTGTGGAATTCAGGCAACATGCTCACGTTGACGGCCGACCACGATATCAAAATCAATGCTTCGTTGGACGGCGGCGCAACAGGCTCGATCGTGGCCAGCGCGACGCACGACATCGCTTTGATGGCGCCGCTCGTCGCACGATCGCTCACTGCTGACGCCGGGGGAACGCTCGCGACGAACGAGCCCATTTCGCTAACCGGCACGGGGTCGCTGACGGCAAGCGGTGCCATCACGCTCGGCGCGTCGGTCACTGCGCTTCAATCGCTGAACGTAACGTCGGGCAGCAGCATCGCGATCGATGGGCCGATCATTCTCGACGCCGGCAGCGGCACGCTCACGCTCTCGGCCACCGGCACGATTTCCCCCTCGTCGATGGCTTCGATCGCCACGGGCACGTTCGATCTCCAGAACGGGGCGTGGGTACAAGTCGGCGGCGGGTTCCTGCCGGGGTTCAGCGCTTCGAATTTCGTTGTCGGCAATGGCGCATCGTTCCTGCGAGCACTGAGCGGCAGCGGGACGACCGCCGACCCCTATCTGATCGGCGACGTCTACGGCTTGCAAGGCATCGGCACTTCGGTGCAGATGCTGGCCGATTCGTACAAGCTCGCGAACTCGATCGATGCGAGCGGCACATCGAATTGGAACGGCGGCCTCGGCTTCGCGCCGATCGGCAACGGCGTCGAAAACGCATTCCTGGGAACGTTCGACGGCAACGGCAAGACGATCAGCGGCTTGACGATCAACAATCCCAACAACGAGAACATCGGCCTCTTCGGTTTCGTTCGGGACGGCGCGATATCGAACGTGTCGCTAACCCACTTCAACGTCACCGGCTCTCGGTTCGTCGGCGCGCTCGTCGGCATCAATCAAGGCGGAACGATCTCGAACGTCTCCGTCGACAACGGCACGGTAACGGCCACGTCGAACACGCTGCTCAACGATACCAGCGGCAATACGAACGTCGGCGGCTTGATTGGAGACAATCTTAGCGACGGCTCGTCGTTTCCGGCAGCAATCACGAACGCGACCGTGGGCTCGGGCGTGACGATCACGGCATCCGGCCTTGGCAGCACCATCGAAGGCCAGGTGGGAGGGCTCGTTGGCTGGAATAGGGGCGGGGTGATATCGCATTCGGGCTCGGCCGCTTCCGTCACGGGAGACAACCTCATCGGCGGCCTCGTCGGCCTGAACGACGGCTCGATCACGATGAGCAGCGCAAGCGGCCCGGTGACGGCCACCCAAAATGCCGCGGGCGGGCTGGTAGGCCAAAACACCGGAACGATCGCCGGATCGTCCGCCACAGGAACGGTCAACAGCAGTCAGTACGCAGGCGGCCTCGTTGGCCTCAACGGCACCGGCGGTCAAATCGTCTCATCATGGGCAACCGGCGCGGTATCGGACTTTCAGACCGCTGGCGGTCTCGCGGCCCAGAACGACGGATCGATCGTGCAATCGTTCTCGAGCTCGGCGGTCACCGCTTTCGCCGGTGACGTCGGCGGCCTCGTGGGCCTCAATAGCGGCACAATTGCCGACAGCTACGCGCTCGGCCTCAGCGCCGCCAGCAGCGGGGTGGCCGGCGGCCTCGTGGGCGACAATGAAGCGTCGATCGCAACGAGTTACGCAACGGGCTTCGTATCCGGGCGCGATGCGTCGGGCGGCCTCGTGGCGGTCGCCGGTTCCGGGTCTTCGGTCACCCGCAGCTATTGGAACATCGATACGACGGGGCTCAGCACGAGCGCCGGCGGCACGGGACTCACGAACGCCCACATGTTGTCGAGCCAAACGTCGAGCTTTTCGGGGTTCGATTTCAGCAACGTCTGGCGCTTCATTCCGGGCACATCCTATCCCTATCTCGTCTCGATCTTCTCGAGCACGCCCACGGTATTTTCCGGCACCTACACGAACACATCGGGCGCCGTACAAACCGCCAAGACGCTCGACTTCGCCGCGCACGACCAATTGATCGCGAGCCTGACGACCGGGGCAAACGGTTTCTACTACCTGATGCTGCCTTCGACGGCATTCAACGGCGCCACGGCGATCGTCGCGTTCTCGCCGACGAACGTGCCGGGCCCGGGAACAGCGCTCGGCGCGGCCGAGACCTCTGGCGCCAGCGTCTCGATGAATCTGCAGGACAACTTTGTCGCGTTGGCGGGATCGAGCGTGACGCTCGGCGATATCGCATCGGCGCTCGGCAACCCGTTCTCGGGCGGCGCCGTTTCGTCGGTCGCGTCGCTCGTACCGGCCGTTTTGACGAATCTGCAATCGAATGCATTGGCGACCGCAAACGGCGTATCGCTCGCATCCGCGCCCGGTACGGAGCTCGATCTGACCGGTGACACGTCGATCTCGGCCGCCGCAATCACGCTCGGTTCAGTGAGCGGCAGCGGCGCCGCGCTCACGCTGCAGACCTCGGGCGGCGATATTACGCAAGGCGGCGCATTCACGCTCGGCGTATTGGGCATTCCGAGCGCAGGCAATGTAACACTCGACGGTGCGAACCAGATCGGCACGGTGGCGGCGATGGTCAGCGGCTCGTTCAGCCTGAACAACGCAAGTCAGCTCACGGTGGGTCAGGCGGGATCGACGAGGGGTATTACCGCCGGAGGCACTGTCACGCTGACGAACCCCGGCTATACAACGACGCTCGCCCAATCGATCGACTCGTCGGCGAGCGGCGATGCGGTCATTCTCGTGAGCGCCGGCTTCGCGAACCTTTTTGGTCCGAGTGTCGTCACGACGAACGGCCGGTGGCTGATCTATACGACGAGTCCGGATGCCGATTCGTTCGGGGGGCTGCAAAGCGGCAACAGCGCGTTATGGGCCCAAGGCTACAGCCCGGGCTCGAATGTCTCGGCGAGCGGCAATCGGTATCTCTTCTCGACCGATCAAGTCATCTTCGTCAACGCGAATCCAAACCAGAAGATGGCCGGCCAGACCGCGCAGGAGAGCGCGACGTTATCGCTGAAATACGCCGGTTCGAGCTACGGCGATGCATTCACCGATGCAACCGTGCCGTCGGGCGTGACGGTCAGCGTCTACAGCAACGGCGACGCGGCGAGTGCGACGCGAGCAGGCGGCGACGACGGCGTGGGCCTCTATCGAATCCGCTATACGGCTTCCAACGTGCCGGCCGGCTACGCGGTGGCCGACGGAACGGTCGCTGACCTGACCGTCGTCGACCCGCAGGCGAGCGCGCCGCCGTCTTCGACTGCGCCTTCGTCGGCGCCGGCCGTGATCAACCAGGTCCAGGCAGTCATGAACAACGACGCCGACAGCGGCTCCGATGGAGACGGCAACGGGCGCCGAAAAGAGATTGGAGCCGTCCTGGCGGCGTTCGACGCAGCGCACGCCACACCCGTCTCTGGCAACGGACGGTCGTCGATATTGCCGGCATGGCCTGTCGCAAATGCGTGCGTGCCATGAGCGCGGGGCTCGGAAAAGACGATGCGACCGGCGTATCGAACATGCACCGCCACCGGCATCGCGGCGATAGCGGCGCCGCATTCCCGATTCCGTCGACAAGCGCAATGAACCCGCGTCGCCGCCCTCCATTGACCCTTCTCGCCGGCATGAGCGCGGCGCTCGCTTGCACGATGCCGGATGCTTGGGCCCAGGTGGCGTCGCCGATACCCGATGCGGGCAGCACACTGCGCAATCAGCTGCAGACGTTGCCGCCCGTCTCGCCGCCCGCGTCGAATGCCGAGATTCACATCGAGCGACCTGCCGCACCGGCGCCTTCCGCATCGGCGTTGCGGTTCGCCGTCAAAGGATTCCAGATAGACGGCAATACGAAGTTCAGCCGTGCCGAATTGATGCCGCTCCTGGAGCCCGCGCTAGGCGGCGCCCGGACGTTGGGCGACCTCGACGAAGCCGCCACTCGCGTCACGAGTTTCTACCGCGCGCATGGCTATCTCGTCGCGCGCGCATACATCCCCGCGCAGGACATCCGCGACGGTATCGTCGATATCGCGATCGTGGAAGGCCGCTACGGTAAGGTGGAAGTTCGAAATGCCCCGCACGTGCGCGATGCCGTGCTTCAGCGCTATGTAAGCCCGAAGCATCTCGGCGACGTCATCGACGAGCGCCGGCTCGATCGCGCGGCGCTGCTGATGCAGGACGTGACCGGCGCAACGGCCGTCACCGGAAACCTGCAGGCGGGCGAGACGCCCGGCACCTCGGACCTGACGATCGACGTGCCTCCGACTCGCGCGCTGACCGCGAGCTTGCAGGCCGACAATTACGGCATCAGGCCAACGGGACGCTACCGTGTCGGCGGCGCGCTGCAGTGGTTGAGCCCGCTGGGTTTCGGCGATCGCCTCGATGCGCGCGCGCTGACCTCGATCACGGGCCAAACGTTCGGCCAACTCGGCTATAGCGCCCCGATCGGAAGCGACGGCCTGCGCACCAGCCTGTCTGTGACGGAATCGACCTACCGGCTCGGCGCCGACTTTTCTTCGCTCGATGCCTATGGCCACGCGACCGTGCTGTCGTGGGCGGCGAGCTACCCGCTGATCCGCTCGCGCACGTTGAACCTCAACGCTGAAGGCGGGTTTGATCGCAAGAACCTGACCGATCACGCGAACGGAACCGCCGAAGACAAGTTCGACAACGTATTCGGCGCGGGCTTCGACGGCAATGTGATCGCTGGCAAGACCCTCGTCACCTATGCGGTGCGGACCGAATCGGGCAACGTTCACTTCGAGTCGGGCGATCCGCTGGCGATCGACCAGACTTCGGCGCGGACCGACGGCCACTATCGTAAGTACACCTATTCGATTGCGCTTTACGAGGCCGTCACGCCACGGCTTCAGTTCTATCTGTCCCTGAACGGCCAGCAAGCCTCGAAAAACCTGATCTCATCCGAGAAGCTATCGCTCGGCGGCCCTTATGGCGTACGTGCCTATCCCACCGGCGAGGCGCCGGGCGACGACGGTTATCTCGCGACGGCCGAGTTGCGCTATGCCGTCGCGCAATCGCTGCTTCCAGGGCAGCTCGGCGTCTTCGGCTTCGTCGATACCGGGTTCGTGCGAAACAACGCCTATCCGTTTTCGACGGAATCCAACCATCAAAGACTGTCGGGAGCCGGCATCGGCGTCACGCTCTCCAAAGCGCCGGACTACGAAATCCGCCTCATCTACGCGCACAAGCTCGGCAATGCCACGGCCGTCGCCGATACCGATCATGCCGGGCGCGTATGGCTGCAATTGACGAAAGCATTTTGAGGGGAGATCGATGATTCCAATCACGCATTTTCCCCGCGCGTTCGCAGCCCTTATCGTTGTCTCCGCCATTGCAGTGGCGTCCGTTCATGCGCGCGCGGCGGCGCCGGCCGGCACGGTGGCCTACACCGCCGGTGTCGTATCGATCGAGCCGGCGTCGGGCGCGAAGCGCTTCGCCGTCGCTGGGTCATCGGTCGAGTCGGGCGACACCATCGAGACATCGACGGAGGGTGAAGCCGTGCTGCTGATGGCCGATCACCAGCGGGTCTATCTCAAGGCCGAAACCCGATACAGGATCGACGACTACCGCTTCGCCGAGAACGATGCAAAAAATAACGTCAGCGTCTCATCGTTGCTGAAGGGCGGTCTGCGCTTGATCTCGGGGTTGATCGGCAAACAGGGCGTTCCGGACGCATACCGGCTCAACACGCAAACCGCGACGATCGGCATTCGCGGCACCGAGTGGTCGGTGCTCGAATGCGGGCTTGCGAGCCGGCTGCCGAGCGGCGAGGGCGCCGGCCCCATGAGCGTTCCGGCAAGCGAGCCGCAAGCGCTCGCGCTCGAGTGCCCGCGCGGCGAGGCGGGCGAGCACATCCGCGTCTATCACGGAACGATCGACGTCCGCACGGAAGTCGATCACCACGAACTATCCGAAGGCTTCGGCACGATCATCCGATCGCCGCGCTCGACGATCGGCCTCATGCCGGGCGCGAACGTCGAGCCCGTCGTGCCGTCGCCCGCTGCCTGCAAGTGAGGTCCCTACCATGACGGACAAGACTCTTTCGCTCAATACGACGACGCGCACGGACGCCGCGACGCCGCTCGCCCCGAACATCGTCGCGGGCCTTCTCTCGGGCCTCGTGACGCTCTGTTACTCGATCGGCTACGGGTCGATGATTTTCAGCGGCAACCTCTCGCACTTCGTCAACGTCGGCATGCCGATCACGCTCGTGAGCTGCGGCATCATCGCGCTCGTCGTCGCGCTGAAGAGCTCGCTGCCGTTTTCGATCGGCGGCCCGGACAGCAATGCGGTCGCACTGCTCGTCGGCCTCGCCGCAGGCGTCGCGGCGGATGCGACCGCGACCGGCCTTTCGCAAAACGGCGTACTCGTTACCGTGCTCGCGGCGCTCGCCGTCAGTACGCTCGTGACGGGGGCGGCGCTCTATCTCGTCGGCGTATCGCGACGCAGCTCGGTGATCCAGTTTCTGCCATACCCAGTGGTCGGCGGGTTTCTCGGCGGCACCGGCTATCTGCTGTTGTCGGGCGCGATGCGCATGCTGACCGGACACAGCCTGGGCTTGCCGGCCATCGCGACATTGGCTGAGCTGCCATGGCTCGCGTGGGTGCCGGCGGTCGTCGTCTGCGCCACGCTGCTCGCCGCGCAAGGACGCGTGAAGCCGTATGCGCTTGCGCCGCTCGGCCTCGGCGCGGGCATCGTCGTCTTCTTCGTCGGCATGTCGGCAATCGGTCAGGCGCCCGAGCAATTGCGCGAGGCGGGACTGCTCTTTGCGCGCGAGCCGCTTTCGGCGCTGCAATTGCCGCTGATGTTGCCGCGCCAGCAGATCGACTGGGCGGCGATCGTCGCGCATCTTCCCGAGTGCCTCGCCGTGGCCGCGGTCTCCGCGTTGACGATCCTACTCAATTCGAGCGGTGCCAGCTTGGCGACGGGGCACGATGCCGACTTCAATCAGGAGATGCGGGCAGCCGGTCTCGCGAATCTGCTCGCGGGCTTGACGGGCGGCATCGTCGGCTATCAGTCGATGAGCCGCACGATGCTCAACACGCGCGCGGGCGCCACCGCTCGATTGAGCGGCGTCGTCGCGGGCCTTGGCTGCTTTGCCGTCATCGCGCTTTTCCCAGGCCTCATCGCCTGGTTTCCGAAGCCCGTGCTCGTCGGGCTGCAACTCTATCTTGCGTGGGGCCTGCTGCGCGAATGGCTGATCGCTTCCTATCGGAAGCTGGGTTTGGCCGATTACCTCCTGGTCTTGCTGATCGTCGCCGTCATCATCGTCGAAGGCGTGGTGGCCGGCATCGTGCTCGGCATCGCCGCGGCCTGCGCGCTGTTCGTTTTCAACTACGCGCGGATCAGCGCCATTTCGCGCGAGTTCGACGGACGCACCTATCACTCGAACGTAGAGCGCTCGATCGGCGACACAGAGCGGCTCCTCGCTCATGCGGATGCCGTCGTCGGCACTTGCCTGCAAGGGTTCCTTTTCTTCGGTACGGCGAACCTGATGTTGCGCCGCGTGAGCGAGCGGCTCGCCGCGAGCAGCGGAGGGTCGCCGCGCTTCATCGTGCTCGACTTCAGGAAGGTGAGCGGCCTCGATGTGTCGACGTCCGCAACGTTCCTGAGATTGAAGCAACGCGCCAAGGCATCCGGCGATACGCTCGTCTTTACCGGATTGCCCCCGCGCGCGCACGACATGCTGGCCCGCGCAGGCGTACTGACCGACAACATCCATGTATTCGGCGACCTCGACAGCGGCCTCGAGTGGGTCGAAGACTTGTTGCTCATGCGGGCGGGCACTGCGCGCGAGCATTCGACGTTCCGCAGCCTCGCCGCGATCATGCCGCACTTGAGCGGCAAGGCGCTCGCCAGGCTCTCGGCCTATATGGAGCCGTGCCAGCTCAAGCAAGGGCAGTTGCTGTTCTCGCAAGGCGACGCAGCCGATGCGGTCTACATCATCGAGCGAGGGCGCGTCACCGTTTCGCTGCCGCTCGAAGACGGTAAATCGATGAGGCTGCGCTCGTACGGCTCGGGCACGATCGTCGGCGAGATGGCGCTCTATACGCAGCAGCCGCGCAGCGCCGACGTGCGAGCCGACGAGCCGACCGCCGCATGGCGCTTGACGTACTCGGCGCTGAATGAGCTCGAAATCGAAGACGCCGATACGGCGCGACAGTTTCATCGTTTCGTCGTCATGGTGCTGGCATCCCGGTTGACGGTGGCGAACGAAGCCGCGCGCGCGGCTTATTGACGGTCCCGTTGGAGGGCACGCGTAATCAAATGAAACGCCTTTTGCCGCGCTGGATCGCCGGTCTCGCCATTCTCGCCGTACTACTCGGCCACGTTGCGGGGTTCTACCGGCTGCTCGCCGTCGACGTGCTCGACAACCTCATCTACGACGCGCGATTGCGAATGACGATGCCCGGCACGCGCGACGATCGCATCGTGATCGTCGACATCGACGAGCGCAGTCTGGCCGCAATGGGCCGCTGGCCGTGGGGCAGGGACCGGATGGCCGAGCTCGTCGACAAGCTTTTCGCCGCGCGAGCGAAGGTCGTGGCTTTCGACATCGTCATGGCCGAGCCCGATCGCAGCTCGGGACTTGCTACGCTCGAGCAACTGGCCGCCGGCGATATGCGCGGCGACGCGCGATATTTGGCAGTGCTCAATGGTTTGCGGGCTCAGCTCGATTTCGATAACCGCTTCGCCGCCGCGCTGCGCGAGCGGCCCGTGGCGCTCGGGTATTACATGAGCGGCCGCGATGAAGCGAACGGCGCACTGCCGCCTCCCGTTCTGTCCGCCGCGGAATTCGCCGGTCACCGCGGTGGGCTGAGGCAGGCGTACGGTTATGGGGGCAACTTGGCCGTATTCCAACAGGCGGCGGTTAGCGCGGGATTCTTCAACCCGGTCGTCGACTCCGACGGCAACGTGCGACGCGTGCCGTTACTGATCCGGCATAAAGATAAGGTGTACGAGTCGTTGTCGCTGGCGGTCGTACGGCTTTCGCTCGGCAATCCCGCGATCGCACCGGACTTCGGCGAACGAGCAGAGCGCGGCGACGATCCGCTCGAGTCGCTCCAGCTGGCGTTGCCGCACGGCACCGCGAAGATTCCCGTCGACGAGAATGGCGCCGCGCTCGTGCCTTACCGTGGCCGCGATCATAGCTTCCCGTACGTGTCCGCGGTCGACGTGCTGGCGGGACGCGTGGCCGCCACGCGGCTCGCGAATCGAATCGTGCTGATCGGCACCACTGCGCCGGGCCTGCTCGATATGCGCTCGACCCCGGTCGGCAGCGTCTATCCCGGTGTCGAAATTCACGCGAATCTGGTGAGCGGCATCCTCGATGGCACGATCAAGCACGTGCCTGCCTATGCCGATGCTATCCAACTCTTGGCGATGCTCGTCATTGGCCTATCGATGACCTTCGCCGTACCGTGGCGTGCGCCTTTGCGCGCGACGGCCATCACCGTCGCATTGCTCGGAGTCGCGATCGCAGGCGACCTTGCGCTGTGGACCTACGGCAACGCTGCACTGCCGCTCGCCGCGAGCGTGTTGCTGATCGCGGCCCTGTTCGTGCTGAACATGTCGCTCGGGTTCTTCGTCGAGTCGCGCCATCGGCGACAATTCGCCAATCTGTTCGGCCAGTATGTGCCGCCCGAGCTCGTCGAGCAGATGAGTCGCGAGCCGCATCGGTACAGTATGGACGGCCGGCGTGCCGACCTCACGGTGTTGTTCAGCGACGTGCGCGGCTTCACGGCGATCGCCGAAACGCTCGAACCCGAAGCGCTCGCGCGCTGGATGAACGAGTACCTCGGCGCAATGACGACGGTAATCCGTACACATCGCGGCACGCTCGACAAATACATCGGCGACGCGATCATGGCATTCTGGGGGGCGCCGCTCGCGGAGCCGCTTCATGCGCAGCAGGCCGTGCTGGCCGCGTTGCGAATGCGCGAAGCGTTGAGGCCGCTCAACACGGCGCTCATGGAGCGCGGCGAGCCGACGATTCAGATCGGCGTGGGTATCAATACGGGACCGATGACGGTCGGCGATATGGGTTCGCACGTGCGCCGCGCCTATACGGTAATGGGCGATGCGGTCAACCTCGGCGCGCGGCTCGAGGGAATCTCGAAGCATTACGGCGTCGATATCGTCGTCGGGGAAGCGACCTGCGGGCAGACCCCGAACATCGTCTATCGGGAACTCGACCGCGTGCGCGTAAAAGGCAAGCGCGAGGCCGTGGCGATCTATGAGCCCGTCGACGAAGCCTACAAGCTCTCTCACTCGGAGGTCGCGGAGCTCGCGCGCTGGCACGAAGCGCTGCAACAGTATCGCCGCGGCGAGTGGGACGCGGCCGAAGCTTTGTTGCGCGCGCTGCGGGATGCCGGCCCGCGGCGGCGCCTTTACACGCTCTATCTCGAGCGGATCGCCGCCATGCGTGCGTCGCGAGACGATGCCGATGCATGGGACGGCGTCCACGAGTTCGACGCCAAATGAGCCGACCGGGAACCCGTGCATGATGAAACTGACCGTTCTGGGCTGCAGTGGCGGCATAGGCGGGGAAGGGCACCGTACGACGGCGTTGCTCGTCGATGCGGACATCCTTATCGATGCGGGGACGGGCGTCGCCGACCTCGACATCGAAGCGCTTGCCCGCATCGATCATGTCTTCCTCACGCACGCTCACATTGACCACATCGCCTGCCTGCCGCTGATGCTCGATACGGTCGGGCCGCGGCGCGCGAAGCCGCTCGTCGTGCATTGCACGGCGGCAACGGAGGTCATCCTGCGTGCGCATCTGTTCAATGGAGTGTTGTGGCCGGATTTCACGCGGATACCTTCGCCCGCGAGACCGTTTCTGCGTTTCGCGCTGCTCGAAGAGGGAGAGTCCTGCGCAGTGGGCGAGCGAATCTTCGCACCGCTGCCTGCGGCTCACGGCGTGCCCGCGGTGGGGTACGAGGTGGCCACGCCTCGAGGCAGCCTGGCGTTCGGCGGCGACTCGTCCGTCTGCCCGGCGTTCTGGGATGCGGTCGCGCGGATTGCCGACTTGCGTTACCTGATCGTGGAGACGGCGTTTCCCGACGCGCAACGCAAGCTTGCCGTCGAATCGAAGCATCTATGCCCGGCGTTGCTCGCCGCGCAGTTGCCCGAACAGGCGGGCTCCTACCGATTGTTGATTTCGCATGTAAAGCCTGGTTACGAGAAGGAGACGATGGACGAACTGCGGCGTGCGGCGGGTCGCCATGCGCCGTCGATGCTGGCGCGGGGCGACGTCTATTGGCTTTAGGAAAAAAATGTAAAGCAAGCGACACCGGCGACGGCCAAAAAATATGACTTTTGTCTCGACACGCGCGACACATTCAGAAAGAATTGCGTGTGCCGTTAATGCCGTTAACCGCTAGTTAACGCAGCAAGTCAGAAGCTGCTCCCGCGCGTCAGGGCCGTCCATGTCCGCTTCGATGATCGAAATCTGCCTGCTGGGCGGTTGCCGCCTTTATGTCGACGGTCGCGAGGTCGACCTCCGTTACGACAAGGTGCGCCTCTTGCTCGCCTGGCTTGCGATGGAACCCGGGGTGCCCCAGCGGCGCGAGCGGCTCGCGAGCAGGCTTTGGCCGGATGCCGACGGGGATGCCGCGCGCCGCAGCCTGCGGCATGCCATCCATGTGCTGCGCGCGGCGTTGGGGACCGCTCACGATCGGCTCGAGGGCGATCGACAGACGCTGCTGCTCGCGGCCGATGGATGGCGCTGCGATGCGCTCGCGCTGGCCGCCGCGCAGACGCGCTTCGCGCGCGAGCTGAACGCGGCCGAGGACATCGTTGCGCTCGAGCAAGCGGCCTCTTTGTACGGCGGGGAATTCCTGGCGGGCGTCGATGCCGCCGAGGACTCCGAGCTCGAAGCGTGGCTGCGCGACCAGCGCGACGCCGCCGCGAGCCGGGCCGCACAGCTTTGGCGCAGGCTTGCCGCGCTGCGGCAGGCAAGCGGCATGATGCGCGAGGCGATGAGCGCGACGCAGCGACTGATCGAGCTGGCCCCGCTGGACGAGCCGGCGAACCGGACTTACATGGAGGCGTTGGCCGAAATCGACGGCATCGATGCCGCTCTCGCGCATTACGCCTCGTTTTGTCGGCGCCTGATGGAAGAATCGGATGCCGAGCCCGACGCCAAGACGCAGAGCCTCGCCGCGCGATTGCGGGCAAAGGCGGCGCCCGAGGCCGTTCTGCCGGAGCGACGGCCGATCGCGCTGCTGTGCGCGCAGTTGGTCGATTACGACCCGGACGGCGCATCGACGTGCCGCGACGGCCCCACGTTCTCGAGCTTGCTCGACCTCGTCCGGCAGCGCATCGGCGACGGCACCGCGCGGCTCGTCGTGCCGCACGAGGGGCTCGCGCTCGTTCATTTCGGCGTCCCGCTCGCGCTCGAAGAGTCGGCGCTCGCCGCCGCGCGACTGGCCGTCGAGCTGTCGGGCCACGCGGGACTCAGCGCATGCCTCGTTCAGGCTATCCATTGCGCGGTGCCGACCATGAGTGTTTCCGCAACCGGCCAGGAACCGCCGGGCGGTTTCGTCAACGCGGCTCTGCGTCTTTGCGCGCTCGGCCATGGCGGCGAAATTCTCGCGAGCGCCGAGGCGGCGAGCTGGCTGCGCCGCGATCTCGACCGTCGCGGCGGCGAAAGCTTCCGCTTGATCCCGCACCCGCAACATGCCGAGCTCGTCGTGGTCCGACCGCGCGCGCGTCGCGCCCGGCCGCGCGGCGACGATCTCGAGCTTCCGCTCGTCGGTCGTCGCGCCGAGTTGGCGCAGTTGCTGCGCTATCTTCGCGCCGCGCGACGAATCGCGACGAGCGTGGCCGTCGTCGGCGAGGTCGGACTCGGCAAGACGCGCCTCGCCTACGAAGTCGTTCGCCATGCAAGGCGACGTAGCTTGGCGGTCTGGCTTCGCTGCAGCCGCGAAACAGTCTACGAACCGCTCGCGCCGCTGCGCAGCTGGATCGGTGCGTTGATCGGCGCGGCGCCCGGTGTGCGCGACGCACGGGCCTTGAAGCGGCTCGCCCGGCTCGAGCGGCGCTGGCGCACGGAGGGGCTCCTGGCCGAGCTGTTCGCGCCGGCGATGGAGGGCGAAGCCGAGGGCATCGCGGCGACGCCGGCTTCGCTGAGCGGCACGTTCGCGCGCCTCATGGCGATGGCGGCCGCGGCTGCCGGCGCGCGCGGTCTCACGCTCGTCATCGACGACGTTCAATGGGCCGATGAGACGACGTGCGAGCTGCTCGACCAGTGGCTCGCGAACACGAGCGTCGCCGCTTTCACGCTGCTGCTCGCGCGCGAGCCCGGCAATGTGCCGGTCGGCGTTCCGGTCATGCAGCCGCCCCGGCTCGACGATGCCGCCTCGCGCGACCTGCTCGGGCTTGCCTCGCCGCAACGGCCGATGACGCGCGCCGAAGCCGAGGCCGGCTTGCGGCTCGCCGAGGGGCTGCCGCTCTTTCTGGTCGAGCTCAAGCGCCACTGGGCCGGGATCGGCTTCCCCCAACGGGATTTACTTCTGGGCAGCGGCGCCCAACGGCCTGCGCACGGGCGTGGCACTCAGGTTGCCGAGGCAGCGCGGCGGGGCGTCGAGTTGCCGCGCAACCTGCACGACCTGCTCGCGGCGCGTCTCGACCGACTGTCGCCGAAGCTGAGACGCCTCGCCGGCTCGGCCGCCGTACTCGGCAACGAAGGCGATATCGTTCAGTTGTCGCGGGTCGTCGACGAGCCGCCCGCTCAACTGCTGCCGCAATTCGCGCGCTTCGTCGAAGCAGGCCTTCTCTATCCGCTCGAGCATGGCGCATATCAGTTTCGCCACCAGGCGTTGCATCGCGCCGCGCTCGAGCGTTTGCCGCTCGACGAGCGCCGGGCCCTGCACGGCCGCGCCGCCGAGCGTCTCGCGGACTGCCTGCCGGCCGCGCGTGTCGCCTGGCATTGGGAGTCGGCCGGGGAACCCGGGAAAGCGATGCTCGCTCACGTGGCGGCGGGCCGGCAAGCATTTCTCCAGGGCGCCCAGCGCGATGCCATCAGTCATTTCGACAGCGCGCTGATGCACGGCGCACTGCAGCGGATCGAGGGCGCCACCATGCTTTCGGCCTGGATGGGCAAGGGCCTGGCGCTCGTCGAACTCGAGGGTTACGGCTCGCAAGCCGCATCCGACTGTTTCCGCGAAGCACAGGAGCTCGCCGAGGCGAGCGGCGATCTCGAGATGCGGCTGCAGGTCGAGTGGGGGCTTTGGTTGCCCTCGTCTTCGCGCGTCGGCCATCGCGGTGCGTTGCATCGCCACAGTCGCGTGCTGATCGAGCTCGCGACGCGCCACGGCGATGCGGCATGGCTCGCGGCCGGTCACCAGGCCATGGGCAACAACCTTTATTTCATCGGCCGCTTCGCTGAGGCCGAACCGCATCTGCGGCTTGCCGCGGAGTTCGGCGAAAGCCCTGGCATGCGCCGGCGTATTCTCGAGCGGGTCGGCCAGGCCTCGGATATCTACGCGCTCGGCTTCCTGCTCTGGATCGCCTGCAAACAAGGCGAGCCGGCAGCGATCGACGCTGCGCTGACGCGCGCATTGACGGCCGCCGACCAATTACGCAATCCCGCGGCATCGTCCTATCTGTACGGTTTCACGGCCATCGCCATGCAGATCTGCGACCGCCCCGGCGAGGCGCTGACGTGGACGGCGCGCGTGCGTGCCATCGCAGAAGCCCGCGGTTACGATCTCTGGATCGCCGTCGCGGTGATGATCGAGAACTGGGCCCGAGTCCGCCTCGGCATGACCGTCGAGCTCTATGGGCTCGAAGCCACGCTCGATGCCGTCGATGTCGCGATGCCGAGCGTCGCCGTGATCTTCCTGATCCCGTACATCGACGCGCTGCGCCACCTCGAACGCTACGCCGACGCGCTCGCCGCGTTCGATCGTGCCATGTCGATCGTGCGCCGCTACCGCGACCGTCAGGGGCTCGATACGCTGTGGCGGTTGCGCGCGGCGTGCCTCGACGGACTCGGGACAGCGAAGGCAAGAGCCGATGCCGAAAAATCTCGAGCACGCGCACAACGCATACGAGCCTGCCAGCTCGGGCTGGCACGCAAGGAGGCCGTCGCCGCGTAGTGGCCGGCACGTCGGGCTGTCCCGCGGGGCTTGCCAGGGCGCCCGCTGGCCTGAGCTTCGTTTCCGAATGCTTCGTCGAACCGGGTCGGCACGGCTTGCCGAGCGCACGAGGCTGCGGTTAATGTCCTGAAAGCGAGACTCGGGCAAAACGGGGCATCCCGGAGGAGACAGCCGCCATGACCAAGCCAGTGCTGGGCCGGATGATGGATGTGCCGCTCAACGTTTCGATGCTGCTCAGGCATGCCGCGCGCTATGCGGCCGACACCGAGATCGTTTCGCGCCGCATCGAAGGCGATATTCATCGCTACACCTATCGCGATTGCGAAAAGCGCGCGAAACAGCTTGCTCAGGCGTTGACGAAGCTCGGTGTCGGACAGGGCGAGCGCGTTGGGACGTTGGCATGGAACGGCTACCGGCACCTCGAGGCGTACTACGGGACTACGGGCATCGGGATCGTCTGTCATACGATCAATCCGCGGCTTTTTCTCGAGCAGATCGTCTACATCGTCAATCACGCCGACGATCGCTATATCTTTTTCGATACGACTTTCACTGCGCTCGTCGAGAAGCTCGCGCCGCTGTGCCCGAACGTGAAGGGATGGATCGCGCTTGGGGATGCGCAGCCGCGACCGCCGACGATCGCGGCGCCGGTCCTTTACTATGAAACGCTGCTCGAGGCCGAGAACGGCGAGCTCGACTGGCCCCAGCTCGACGAGCAAATTGCATCTAACCTCTGCTACACCTCGGGCACGACGGGACATCCGAGGGGCGCGCTCTACTCGCAGCGCTCGACTGTCCTGCACGCATACGGGGCCGCGTTGCCTGATTCGATGGGGATTTCCGCGCGCGACGCGGTGCTGCCCGTCGTTCCGATGTTCCACGTCAACGCGTGGGGCATCCCGCATGCGGCGCCGCTCGCCGGGGCCAAGCTCGTATTGCCGGGCAAGGACCTCGACGGTCGGTCGCTCTACGAGCTGATGGAAGCCGAGGGTGTCACGCTCTCGGCCGGCGTGCCGACCGTCTGGATGGGACTGCTCGCCTATGTACGCGAGGCAGGCGTTCGCTTCACGTCACTCGAGCGAACCGTCATCGGCGGCTCGTCGTGCCCGCCCGCCATGCTGCGTGCGTTCGAGGACGACTACGGCGTCCGTGTCATCCATGCCTGGGGCATGACGGAGATGTCGCCGCTCGGCTCGCTCGCGCGGCTCAACTGGGAGCAGGAGCGGCGCGCGCCCGAAGCGCGTCGCCATCTGCTCGAGAAGCAGGGCAGACCGATTTGCGGCGTCGATATGAAGATCGTCGGCGCCGACGGTAACGAGATGCGTCGCGACGGCGTCGCCTTCGGCGAGCTTCACGTGCGCGGGCCATGGGTCATCGGCAAATATTTCGGCAGCGAAGAATCGGCGCTCGTTCACGGCTGGTTCCCCACGGGCGACGTCGCAACGATCGATAGCGACGGCTTCCTGCAAATCACCGATCGCAGCAAGGACGTCATCAAGTCCGGCGGTGAGTGGATCAGTTCGAGCGACGTCGAGAACGTCGCCGTCGCCCATCCCGATGTCGCCGAGGCCGCCTGCATCGCATGTCCCCATCCGAAATGGGGCGAGCGGCCGCTCCTCGTCGTCGTCAGACGGCCGACGGGCCAGGGCCTGACACGCGAGGCGCTGCTCGCCTTTTACGAAGGCAAGGTGGCGAAATGGTGGATGCCCGACGATGTCGTATTCGTCGATGAGCTGCCGCACACGGCGACGGGCAAACTGATGAAAATAAAGCTGCGCGAGATGTTTCGCGATCACGTCTTGCCGACGGCCGGCGGCGACCGCCCGAGCTGAGCGCGCGATGCCATTTCAACCTGTTCGAGGCTCATCATGAAAGGATCGACCGACGTACTCGTCATCGTCGACGTACAAAACGACTTTATGCCGGGCGGTGCGCTCGCCGTCGCGCGCGGGGACGAAGTGGTGCCGGTCGTCAACGCGCTTGCCGGCCGCTTCGAACACGTCGTGTTTACGCAGGACTGGCACCCGCTCGACCATGTGTCGTTCGCGGCCAACCATCCGGGGCGCCAGCCATTCGAAACGGTACGGCTGCCCTACGGCGAGCAGGTGCTCTGGCCCACGCACTGCGTGCAGGGCACGCCGGGCGCGGAGATGCATGCGGAGCTGAAGGCGGCGCACGCGCGGCTCGTCATCCGCAAAGGCTACCGCCGCGACATCGACAGCTACTCGGGATTCGTCGAAGCGGATCGAAAGACGCCGACCGGCTTGGCCGGCTACCTGCGCGAGTCGGGCGTCAGGCGAGTATGGTGCTGCGGTCTCGCGACCGACTATTGCGTCGCGTGGACCGCACTCGACGCGCGCGCGGCCGGCTTCGACGCCGTCGTCGTCGAGGATGCCTGCCGGGCCATCGACCTCGACGGCTCCCTCGGGCGGGCCTGGCGCGATATGGAGGCGGCAGGCGTGGAGCGCACACGCGCCGACGAAGTGCGCTGAGGCGGGAGCGAGCGCGAACGGCGTACGTTGCCGCTTCTTCTGAATTTTCGTCCGAGCTTTCGTCCGAGAAATCCGGCGGCAGCGAATTTTGCACGATGGAACGTGTAGCGTCGACAGGTTGACTAGGACTCATCCCGTTGCCGTTAACCACCGATGCCGAAAATTCACCGCCGTACGCTCGTCGCCATATCGGGCGCAGCATTTCTGACCGCAGCCGCGGTTCTCTATCACTTCTATTTCGCAAAGGACGACCCGCCCAACTATCTGACGGCGCAAGTCGAGCGCGCGGACATCGAGGACGCCGTGCTTGCCACGGGCATGTTACGGGCTCTCAAGGAGGTCGATGTCGGGGCGCAGGTTTCCGGCCAACTGAAGACACTCGAGGTCGCACTCGGCGACAAAGTGACGAAAGGGCAGACGCTCGCCCAGATCGATCCAACGTTGCCGCAATACGCGCTGCAGCAGGCGCGAGTCAATGAAGACGACTTGCGAGCCGAGCGGCAAGCCGCGTTGGCACGGCTGCGGGAAGCGGAACTGGCGGATGAGCGCGAGCAGCAGTTGTTGCTCGCCGAAGCGACCTCGCGCGAAGCAGCGGCCACGGCCGCCGCGGCGCTCGCCGTCAGGCGCGCCGAGCTCGCCTCGCTCGACGCTAAGCTCAAGAAGGCACGCATCGAAGTCGAAAAGGCAATGGCGAGCGTTGCTTATACACGCATCGTTGCGCCGATGGACGGTGAAGTCGTCGCGCTGGTGACCCAGGAGGGGCAGACCGTCATCGCCGAGCAGCAGGCGCCCGTCATCCTCAAGCTCGCGGACCTCGACACGATGACGGTCAAGGCACAGATTTCGGAAGCCGATGTCGTGCGCGTCGCGCCCGGTCAGCCAGCCTATTTCACGATTCTCGGCGATCCCGACACGCGATACGAAGGCAAGCTGCGCGCGGTCGAGCCGGCCCCCCATGACTTCGCGGATGTGCACAGCGGCGGTCCGGGCGGCAAGGACAAGAGCTCGCGGCCGAATACGGCCGTCTTCTACAACGCGCTGTTCGAAGTGCCGAATCCGGACCATCGGCTGCGCATCTCGATGACGGCGCAGGTGAGCGTCGTCCTCGGGAAGGCGTCGCGTGCGCTAGCCATTCCGGCCTCCGCGCTCGGCGCCAAGGCGAGCGATGGCAGTCACAGCGTGCGCGTCCTGGCGAACGACGGCCGCGTGGAGACGCGCAACGTCCGCATTGGCATCAACAACAACGTGAAAGCCGAAGTATTCGCTGGCTTGAGCGAAGGGGAGCGCGTCATCGTCGGTACGGCCGGGAAATCGAGCGACGCGCCCCTGGACGCGGGAGCCTGACGATGCGCGAGCCGCTCATCGAGCTTACCGGCGTCACGCGGCGCTTTCGTGCCGGCGATGAAGAAACCACGGTGCTGCGCGATGTCGATCTTACGATCGAATCGGGCGAATTCGTCGCGATCGTCGGTGCCTCGGGCTCCGGCAAGTCGACGCTGATGAACATCCTCGGCTGCCTCGATCGGCCGAGCGCGGGCTCCTACAAGGTCGGCGGCGTGGACACCGGCACGCTCTCGCATGACGACCTGGCCCGGCTGCGCCGCGAGCGTTTCGGCTTCATCTTCCAGCGCTACCATCTGCTGCCGCGCGCCAACGCGATCGCCAATGTGGAAATGCCGGCGATCTACGTCGGCATGGCTCGCGAGGCTCGGCGCGAGCGCGCCCGGGCATTGCTCGCGCGGCTCGGGCTTGCGGAGCGCGGCTCGCACCGCCCGGCCGAACTTTCGGGTGGCCAGCAGCAGCGCGTCGGCATTGCACGCGCCCTGATGAACGGCGGCGACGTAATTCTTGCCGACGAGCCGACGGGCGCCCTCGATAGCGCGAGCGGCGATGAGGTCATCGCGATCTTGCGCGAGCTCAACGCGCTCGGTCACACGGTGATCGTCGTCACGCACGACCCCCACGTGGCGAGCCACGCGAGCCGCATCGTCGAAATCAGCGATGGCGCCGTCACAGCGGATGGCGCGAACGTCCCGTCGGCCGCGGCACCGCCGAAAGGGCGGACGTACCAAGGCGGGACGGCTCCACATGACGACGCGACGGCCGCGGCGGCGCGCGCCGTGCCGACGAGCGAACGGCTCGGACGAGGGCGGACCGGCGCGCTGGCCCGTTTCGCCGAGGCTGCCGCGATGGCTTGCTCGGCGCTCCTCGCTCATCGTTTGCGCACGCTGCTGACGATGCTCGGGATCGTCATCGGCATTACTTCCGTCGTCTCGATCGTCGCGGCGGGCGAGGGCGCGAAACGCTACATGCTCGAAGAGATCAGCCGGATGGGTGCGAACACGATCAGCGTCTATCCCGGAAGAGACTGGGGCGACAGCCTCGCCGAATCGATCCAGACGCTCGTTGCGGCCGACGCGAACGCGTTGCGCGAAGAGCCGTACGTCGATAGCGTCACCCCGCTCACGAGCCGCTCGATGCTGTTGCGATATGGCAACGTCGACGTCAACGCGCGCGTCTCGGGCGTCAGCGAAAGCAACTTCCGTGTAAGCGGCGACGAATTGGCGGCCGGCATAGCGTTCGGCGCCGAGGAAGTCCGTCGCTACGCACAAGTCGTCGTCATCGATAGCAATACCCGTCGGAAGCTCTTCGGCGAGCACGTCGATCCGCTCGGGAAGGTGGTACTGATCGATAACGTGCCGTGCGTCGTCATCGGCGTCCGGGCGAACATGCGCGGGTCGTTCTTTATCGACAACACCACGCTCAACGTCTGGGTGCCTTACACGACGGCGAGCGCGCGGCTCTTCGGGCAACGCCACGTCGAGGGGATCGTCGTGAGAGTTCGCGCGGGGCAACCGAGCGAAGCGGCCGAGCAGAGCATCACCGAGCTGCTGACGCGGCGGCATGGCCGCAAGGACTTTTTCACCTACAACCTCGACAGCGTCATCAAGACGATGAACAAGACCGGCCAGGCGCTGACGCTGCTGCTGTCGCTGATTGCGGTCGTATCGCTGGTGGTGGGCGGCATAGGTGTAATGAACATCATGCTCGTATCGGTGACCGAGCGCACGCGCGAAATCGGCATTCGCATGGCGGTCGGTGCGCGGCGTGGCGACGTGATGTGTCAGTTTCTCGTCGAGGCCGTTCTCGTCTGCCTGATGGGAGGCGCGATCGGCATTGCCTTGTCGTTCGGCGCGAGCTTCGTGCTCGAAGCGTTCGTCGACAACTGGCGAATGGTGTTTTCGGCGAACACGCTCGTCGCGGCCGTCGTCTCGTCGACGCTCGTCGGCGTGGTGTTCGGCTTTGCGCCCGCGCGCAATGCGGCGCGACTCGATCCGGTGGTCGCGCTGGCGCGCGATTGATGAGAACAACGAATGCATCGGGCACTCAAGATGAAATCCAAGCGACACGACATCCGCGTCCATGCCAGACGCCTCATTGGCGCGGTTTGCGTTAGTGCGCTGCTCACAGGCTGCATCTCGCCGAGCGGCGGTCGACTCCCCCCGGCCGTCGCGGTGCCGAGTCAATGGCTCGCCGCCTCTGACCGAGCCGCGGCACCGGCGGCTCGTCGCTGGTGGGTGGCGTTCGAGGACGCGACACTGACGGAGCTGATCGACGAAGCGTTTGCGACGAACAACGATCTGGCCATTGCCGCGATTCGCGTTCACCGGGCGCGGCTGCGAGCGGGACTCATCGCTACGAATGGGCTGCCGAGCGCGGAAGCGAACGCCGGCATCAATGTCTCGCGAGAGTTCGATTCGGCCGGAACGCGCCGTTTCGCCTATGTGAACGCGTCGCTTTCGTACGAAGCGGATCTTTGGGGCAAGCTCGCCGCGCAACGTAGCGAGGCCGCGTGGAAGGCGCGGGCGAGCGAAGCTGACCGCGAAGCGGCCGCGCTCGCGCTGATCGGTACGACGGCGAAGCTCTATTGGCAGATCGGCAATTTGAACGAGCTGCTCGCACGAGGCGAAGCAAGCATCGCCGATGCGGAGCGAATGGTCGAGCTTGCCAAGGCGCGCCATCGAGCCGGCGCGGCATCGGCACTCGACGTCGCTGAAGCGGAGCAGCAGGCGGCGCAGCAGCGCGCCGAACAATCGGGACTGCGGATGGAACGCGAAGCGAAGCGCAACGCACTCGCTGTTCTCTTCGATCGCGCGCCCGAGCAGCGCGCCGCCGAACCGATCGACCTCTCGACTGCCACGCTGCCGGCCGTGGGCGCAGGCTTGCCCTCGGACGTGCTGGCGCGCCGTCCCGACCTGCGCGCGGCCGAATCCCGTCTGCGGGCTTCGCTCGCCAACATCGACGTTGCGCGCGCCAGCTTTTATCCGAGCTTTGCGCTGACAGGCGAGTTCGGCACGAGCAGCGAGGCACTCGTGCGCACGCTTCAGAGCCCTGTCGCAGCGCTCGGGATCGGCCTTACGTTGCCATTCGTGCAATGGAAAACGAAGCAGCTGGAGCTTCGAGTGGCGAGCAGTGAATACGACGAAGCGGCCGCCGATTTCCGGCAAAAGCTTCACCGAGCCCTCGCCGATGTCGAAGATGCACTCTCGGCGCGGACTCAACTCGATGCGCAAGCCGTGGAGCGCGAGCGCGCGGTCGTCGAAGCGCAGCGGGCGGCGATGCTCGCGCAGACTCGCTTCCGCGCCGGCAAGACGAGTCTTGCGCCGTGGATCGAGGCGCAACGCGCGCTGCGCCATTCGATGACGGCGAGCACGACGAACCGCCTGGCGAGGCTCGAGAACCGCATGGACCTCTATCTCGCGCTTGGCGGCGGGGAAGGTTGAAACAATGGAGCGGACCCTATGTTCATGCGTTTTCCAAACGCCAGATTCGCGCCAAGTGTTGACATGGTTGACAACATATCTGATGTGGTGCCAAGATGAAGGCTGTTCTACTGACGAGGGATCGCATCGCGCTCGGCCCAGATTCGTTCGTCGCGTCGGTGCTATGGCATGTTCCACTACCTGTTCTGGGAAGCTTGCACCAGTACAAATACAGTCTTGCCTACGTGGTTCGGGGCATATGCGAGGTTCGGTACGATAACGAGCGAGGAAAGGGCGATCATCGGCACATCGGGCATATCGAAAGTCCATACACTTTCACGACGATCGAGCAGTTGATTGCCGACTTCTGGTCGGATGTGAAGGGCTGGAGGGAACGAGAATGAGAACGGTAACGCTTGGCGTGTTGTCGCAAGACGACTTCTCGAAGCGCTTCATCGCGGCATCGAAGGGAGAACAGCAGGGCGAATACATCGGCTTTGCCACGCCCGCGCTCCTGTTTCAGACGATGACGCAACTTCGCTGGGAAATTCTCGAGGCTATGACGGGCGCCGGCCCGCTCGGTCTGCGCGAGATAGCCCGGCGAGTCGGGCGCGACGTGCGCCGCGTGAGCGACGACGTCCACGCCTTGCTGAATGCTGGTGTTATCGACCGTAGCGAAGACGGCGCTTTCGAGTTTCCGTACGATGCCGTTCATGTCGACTTCACCCTGAAAGCTGCGGCGTAGCCCCGCACTCATCTGCGCTCGGACAGGGGCGGAAATTTTCAGACGCTTATCCTTACTTTGCCAGCGCGCACGCTCGGCCACGAGGTCCGCGGGCTTCCTGTAAACTGAGCCGCGGACTATACCGCGACCCTTTACCGTATAGGCGCACTTTGCCAGCTAGCTCATCGAGGACCGCCAATGCCCCGGCGGCGCCCCGCAGCACCTTTTTCCAAAAACCTTCAACTGAGGTCGACCAACCGTGATTAGACACATCGTGATGTGGAAGCTGAAAGAAACGGCCGAAGGGGCGACGCGCGCCGAAAACGCGCGCAAGCTCAAGGAAAAGCTCGAGGGATGCCGGGACATCGTCCCTGGCATCGTGCGCCTGGAGGTCGGCATCGCCGCGCCGGGGCTCGAATCGACTTACGATGTCGTCCTCGTGTCCGATTTCGCCGACAAGGCGGCGCTCGACGCCTATCAGGTCCACCCGACGCACGAAGCACTGAAGGCATTCGTCGGCAAAGTGCGCGAAACGCGCGAGTGCGTCGACTACGAAATCTGACCAGCCGCCCGGCGCGTACTGAAATGTCCGAAAACCATTCCGCGAGTGCCGGCCCGCATCCGCAGGCAATCGAGAGCCCGTTCGTCGACCACCTCGGGGTGCGCCTCGTCTCAGCCGCGGACGGCGTGAGCGAAGTCGTCCTCGCACTCGACGAATCGCATCTGAACACATGGCGGATCGCGCATGGCGGCGTCACGATGACGCTTGCCGACGCCGCACTCGCCACGGCGGCGCGCAGCCTCGCCGATGATGGTGTCGGCGTCGTCACCGTCGAAATGAAAATCAACTTCATGCAGCCCGGGCGCGGCGAACTGCGTGCATACGGACGCGTGCTCCACCGCTCGACGACTATGGCCTACTGCGAAGGCGAAGTCCGTGACAGCGAGGGCCATTTCGTCGCAAAAGCGCTCGGTACCTTCAAATACACGCGCCGGCTCGCGATCGGGCGCGACGTCGTCGAGCAGCGACGCCGCCGGACGCCCGCGGGCAAGCCGGGACCGAGCGACGCCTGAGCCGTTCGATCGGCCTCGACAAAGGGGAAGAGCGGATGGACCATTTCGACGGCAAAGTTGCCGTCATCACCGGCGCCGCGAGCGGTCTCGGTCGCGCATTTGCCGAAAAAGCCGCCGCGCTCGCCATGAAACTCGTGCTGGCCGACGTGGATGAGCAAGCACTCGCCGGCGTCGTCGATGCGCTGACGGCGACGGGCGCGCGCGCGATCGGCGTGCCGACCGACGTGTCCGACGGCAGTTCGGTCGAGGCGCTCGCCGAGCGCACGCTTTCGGTCTACGGCAAAGCTCACTTGCTGTTCAACAACGCGGGGGTAGGAGCGAGCGGCTTGATCTGGGAAATGAACGCGAACGATTGGGCCTGGGTGATGGGCGTCAACGTGATGGGCGTGGCCCACGGAGTGCGCGTTTTCACGCCGATCATGTTGCGCCAGGACGAGCCCGCGCATATCGTCAACACCGCCTCCGTCGCTGGTTTTCTCGCGCCGCCGATGATGGGCGTCTACAATGCGTCGAAGCATGCCGTCGTCGGACTGACCGAGACGCTTTACCACGATTTGCGCCAGGTCACGGCACCCATCGGGTGCTCGCTGCTGTGCCCGGCGTTCGTGCCCACGGGCATCGCCGATGCGGAGCGCGCCCGGCCGGGTCGCTGGCGCAACGAAGGGGCGCAATCGGCCTCGCAAATTCTCGCGACCCGGGAACTGCGCAAGGCGGTGCGCGCGGGACGGCTAAGCGCGGCGGAAATTGCTGAGGCGGCATTCGATGCCGTCCGCGAGCAACGGTTTTACGTGTTTCCGCAACCGGCCGTCCTGTCCAGCATTCGGACGCGCCACGACGACATCGAGCAGTTGCGCGCGCCTAGCGATCCGCGCACCGACGAAAGATCTTGAGGCTCGAAATGCAATGAGCGAATTCACGGTGGAGACAGGCGACTGGCCGAGGCTCGGCGCTGACGCGACGCTCGTTCGCGACGCCGTTTTCTTCCGTGAGCAGCGCATCGCGGCGCTGCACGAGTGGGACGATGCCGACCTCGATGCGCTACACATCGTCGCGTATCGCGCTTCGGATCGCGGGCGCCGGCCCGTCGGCACGGGTCGGCTCTTGCCCGGCGGAGCGATCGGGCGGCTTGCAGTGCTCGAGGAAGCGCGCCACCGCGGAATCGGCTCAAGCATGCTGCGCACGTTGATCGCGCACGCGGCCGACCGGGGCGACGCGGCGGTATGGCTCTATTCGCAATCGCGCGTCGTGCCGTTCTATGAGCGGCACGGCTTTACCAGGATCGGCGATCCGTTCCAAGAGGCCGGCGTAGAGCACGTCGAGATGCGGCGCCCTCTGGCCATCCCGCCCGAAGCCCACAGCGCCTCGAATTCTGGCTAGCGCACCGAGTCGGCAACCGCAATATCGAAGCTGAAGCGCCGCTCGACGCCGCCGGGCCGCACGACGTGATGAGAGCCGTCATCGTCGCTGCGTTCGATAATCTCCACCGCAAGGCGCGCGCCGTGCGCCGATACACGAAGGGCAGTTGTGCCGCGCGTACCGTAGTCGGGCGTTTCGATGAAGGCGGCCGAAAGCGCGCGTTCGCGCTCGAGTGGAATGCCCGTTGCGGGCAACTCGTCGTCCCTCGCCATCCTCGTATCGCGCATCAACTCGATCAGCTCGGCCAGCTTCGCCTCTCGGTCGAGGGCGACGAGTTCGGCCAACTCGGCACGTTTGCGCACGAGCTTAGGCCAAGGCGTATCGAGCACCGCATTCGAAATGCCATGTGTCCCGGCCCGCACGAGAAGGGGGGGAGCCTCGCCGCGGTTGCAGTACCAACCTAACTCGCGCCTGCGGAAGTCGCCGACGATCAGGTTGAAGCCGTTGTAAATGGCGCCTCGCTCGGCCACTTCTCGCAAGTAGTCGAGCGGCGCGAGGGCCGCACCCGTCAGAAAACCGGCGACGAGCGCGCCGCGTGTCGGCGCTCCGGGCCGAACGTCGCGCGGCGCCCGGTAGTTCGTCAGCGCCGCGAAACGACCATCGCGCGACAGCCCGAGCCACGTACCGCCGCCTTCGAGATCGCGGCCCGCGAGCAGATGCGGCGCGTCCCGCCACCAGTCGAGTGGAGCGGTCGTGCGACGAAAAAACTCGTCGCGGTTGGCGGCCAGCGTCAAAAGCGGGCCGCGCTCGGCATCGGGCCGCCAGTCGAAGACGATAAGACACATGTGGGCAGGCGCGGCTCAGATGTCAGTCGGCAACGCGTACGGCAACGGCTCGAACGCGAGCACCGGGCCATCCGCCGAGCCGAGGTGGATAGAGCCTTCGTCGAGCGCGGCCAGCTTGATTTCGACGAGCGCGTCGAAGCCGCCTTGCGGGGCTGCGGCAGCGTTGACGATCATGCCGCAAGGCTGAGCCGGATCGGCCGAGTGAAACACCTCACGGCCCGGGACGACGCCCGCCGTATCGCCGATATGCGCGAGGGCGGCACGCCGCTTGATCGTGCCGCGATAGTGGCTGCGCGCGACGACTTCCTGCCCCGGATAACATCCCTTGCGAAAATTCACCGCGCCGATCACGTCGTAGTTGACCATCTGCGGCACGAACTGCTCGGCCACGGCTTGCGTGATGCGCGCCTCGCCGGCGCGGATGTCGAGCCAATCCCATACAGCAGGACTCGCGCGCGTGAGCCTTTCCTCGAGCGCGGGCAGGCGCGCCTCGACCTCGTCCTTTGGACCGACCCACAGGTAGCGCGGGCGCGCGATTGCATCGGGCACGCGGATCAGGGCGCCGGCCGCTCCGCCGACTTGCACGTGCACGCCGTCGGGCAGCGCGTCGAAAACGGCCGAGAGCGCCCCGCGCACGTCACCCGCGAAGCCGACGACGGCTACGTTGCCGGTTACGTCGACGAGTTTTGCCTTCGCGCGCAGAACGAACATCGACAGACGCTTTTGCACGCTTGCGCACACGTCTTTCGCCAGCATCAGCCGAATCGCCTCGCCCGCGCGCCAGGCGAGCATCGTCGCGAGCAGCCGGCCCTTGGCTGAGCAGTAACCGGCAAGCCGGGCGCTCGCCGCGTCGAGATGCTGGACGTCGTTCGTGAGCTGGCCATGGAGGAATGTCGCGGCGTCGTCGCCCGCCGCCTCGATTACGCCGAATTGATCGAGCCGCATGAAGGCGCCGCGCGCGAGAACCGATTCGAATTCGGCCGATTGGGGCCGCGGCGCGGCGGGAAGCGCGGCAGGGTTCGGATGTGCGGGTACGGTGGGGACGTTCATGGAAAAGGACTTCAGTCAATCCTGACTTTGGCGGATGCGATCAAGTTATTATATGAGGTCTATCCGAGCCATGTTCCGATGTCCCTTCTGAAGAAATGCCTCGCTCTCGGGGCAGTCGCAGTCGTTGCGCTTGCCGCGCTCGTTGGAGGCGGCTACTACTGGGCGATGAAGCCGGTCGCGCTCTCGGCCCCCGTCGTCGACGTGACGATCAAGCCGCACAGCAGCGTGCGCAGCGTCGCAAAGCAATTGATCCGCGGCGGCGTGCCGTTCGCGCCCGAGCCTTTCATATTGATGACGCGCGCGCTCGGCCTGCAAAGCCGGCTGAAGTCGGGCAACTATGAGTTCAAGAGCGGCGTCACGCCCTACGAGGTCCTGCAAAAGCTGGCGCTCGGCGATACGAACGAAGACGTCGTCACGATCATCGAAGGCTGGACGTTCAAGCGCATGCGGGCCGAGCTCGACGCCGATCCGTCGCTCAAGCACGATACGGCCGGTATGAGCGACGCGCAGCTCCTGGCCGCGATCGGCGCCTCCGAGACGGCCGTCACGAACGCGGAGGGACTGTTCTTCCCCGACACCTATCTTTTCGATAAGGGCGCGAGCGACCTCGACGTCTATCGCCGCGCCTATCGCCTGATGCAGCAGCAGCTTTTGCGGGCCTGGGCCGAGCGCGAGCCCGGCTTGCCCTATCAGTCGCCTTATGAGGCACTGACGATGGCCTCGCTCGTCGAGAAAGAGACCGGCAAGTCGTCCGATCGTCCGCTCGTCGCCGCCGTCTTCGCGAATCGGCTGCGGCTCGGCATGCCGTTGCAGACGGACCCTGCCGTCATCTACGGCTTGGGCGACGAATACGCGGGCCACCTGCGCAAGCACGATCTGCAGAGCGACACGCCCTACAACACCTACACGCGCCGCGGCTTGCCGCCGACGCCGATCGCGCTGCCCGGCGCGGCGGCGCTTGAAGCGGCGATGCGCCCCGCGCAGACGAGCGCGCTTTACTTCGTTTCCCGAGGCGACGGGAGCAGTGTATTTTCCGATACGCTCGGCGACCACAACAAGGCCGTCGACAAGTACATTCGAGGTCAACAATAAATGGCGCGAGGCAAATTCATTACATTCGAAGGGATCGACGGCGCGGGAAAGACCACCCATCTCGCCTGGTTTCGCGACCGGCTCGAGGAAAAGCTCGACGCGAGCGGGCGGGCCGTCATCGTCACGCGCGAGCCTGGCGGCACGCCGCTCGGCGAGTCCTTGCGCGAGCTCCTGTTGCATCGCCGGATGGATCTCGAGACCGAAGCGCTCCTCATGTTCGCCTCGCGGCGCGAGCACCTCGCGCAAGTGATCGAGCCGGCGCTGACGCGCGGCGACTGGGTATTGAGCGACCGCTTCAGCGACGCTACTTTCGCCTACCAGGGCGGCGGGCGCGGCTTGCCGCGCGACAAGCTCGAGACACTCGAGCGCTGGGTGCAGGGCGGGTTTCAGCCCGACCTGACGGTGCTCTTCGATGTGCCGCCGCAGACGGCCAGCAAGCGGCGCAGTGCCGTACGCTCGCCGGACAAGTTCGAGAGCGAGACGGAGGCGTTTTTCGAGCGCACGCGCGCCGAATACCTGCGGCGCGCGGACGAGGCGCCGTACCGGTTCGCGATCATCGATGCGACGCAGAGCATCGAGCGCATCCGCAAGACACTCGACGAGCTGATCTCCACGATGTGAGCATGCCGCTTTCGCACCCCGAAGCAACGAGGCCCAACGGGAAGACCCGATCATGATTTACCCCTGGCAGCTCGACGACTGGAACCGCCTGCAAAGGCTGCGCGCGCAATGGCCGCACGCGTTGCTGCTGCACGGGCAGGCAGGGATCGGCAAACTGCATTTCACGCAACACCTCGCGCAGGGTCTCCTCTGCGAGGCGCCGCGCGAAAACGGCGAGCCATGTCGCGCTTGTCTCGCCTGCAACTGGTTCGTCCAAGGCAACCATCCCGACTACCGCGCGCTTGCGCCGGAGGCGCTCGCGGCCGAGGTTGGCGCAGGCGGAGCCGCACCGTCCGACGAGAAAAGCGACGCCGACGAAGGCAAGAAGACGCGCACGCCGAGCAAGGAGATCAAGATCGAGCAAGTGCGCGCGCTGCTCGATTTTTGCGGCGTCGGCTCGCACCGGGGGGGCGCGCGCGTCGTGCTCGTCTATCCGGCCGAGGCACTGAACGCGGCGGCCGCCAACGCACTTTTGAAAACACTTGAAGAACCGCCGCCCGGCGTCGTGTTCTTGCTCGTATCAGCGCGTATCGACCGCCTGTTGCCGACGATCGTCAGCCGCTGCCGTCAATGGCCGATGCCCACACCCTCGGCCGACCTGGCAGCTGAATGGCTCGCGAGCCAAGGCGTCGAAGAGGCCGCCGCATTGCTCGCCGAAGCGGGCGGTGCGCCGCTCGCGGCGCTCGCACTCGCGGCCGACGAGAACCGTGCGCTGCGCGATTTCGCGCTAAAGCAGCTCGCGGCGGGCGCCGAATGCGACGCGTTTGCCTGCGGCGAGGCACTGCAGAAATTACCGGTACCCGTCGTGCTCGGCTGGCTGCAGCGTTGGCTCTACGATCTGCTCGCCGAGCGGACGGCTCGCCGTCCGCGCTACTTCCCGGCTGCCGAGCGCGAACTCGCGCGCTGCGCCGCGCGCGTCGACGCCAACGCATTCGCGCGCTACCTGCGGACGGTCACGCGCGAGCGGGCGGTCGAAAATCATCCGCTCAACGCGCGCCTCGTCTTCGAGGCGCTCTTCATCGGCTACCGGGAGCTGTTCGTCTGACGCGGCCTTTGCACTCCTTGACCAACACGAGCCCTATCACGATGTTTGTCGATTCCCACTGCCACATCAATTTCGAGGGCCTCGGCGACCGCCTGCCGCAGGTGCTCGAGAACATGAAGGCGCATCAAGTGACGCATGCGCTTTGCGTAAGCGTCGATCTGGAGACGCTGCCCTCGGTGCTCGCGATCGCGGCCGAATACGAAAACGTCTTCGCTTCCGTCGGCGTGCACCCCGACCATGAAGACGCGCGCGAGCCGACCGTGGCCGAGCTCGTCGAGCTGGCCGAACATCCGAAAGTCGTCGCCATCGGCGAGACGGGCCTCGACTATTACCGTCTGGAAGGGCGTTCGATCGCCGACATGGAATGGCAGCGCGAGCGTTTTCGCACGCATATTCGCGCGGCGCGCACGACGAAAAAGCCGCTCATCGTCCATACGCGCGCATCGGCCGACGATACCTTGCGCATCATGGCCGAAGAGCATGCGCACGAGCCCGGCGGCGTCATGCATTGCTTCACCGAGCCATGGCCCGTCGCCGAGCGCGCGCTTGCGCAGAACTTCCATATTTCGCTCTCGGGCATCGTCACGTTCAAAAACGCGCTCGACGTGCAGGACGTCGCGCGCCGTGTTCCGCTCGAGCGGCTGCTCATCGAAACCGATTCGCCGTATCTCGCTCCGGTGCCTCACCGGGGCAAGTCCAATGAACCTGCGTACGTCAGCCATGTCGGACGCTTCATCGCGCAGCTTCGCGCGATCCCCGAGGCGGAACTCGGTGCGGCGACGACGGGCAATTTCTTCCGGCTCTTCGCCGCGGCGGCGCCCCGCGCGGCCTGATCCTCGACACTCGACACTCGACGCCTGTCGTCAGGCAATTGAAAGGAAAAGATGGTGCAGATAAACACGCTCACGATGGTTTCGGCTATATCGCGCTTCGGTGTACCCGCCCCGCTGCGGCAGAATCGGCCGTTGGGGAGGGCATTGAGCCTGCGCCGCCTGTTGATGGCTTGCGCTGCCCCGATTCTGGCTCTGACGATGGCGGGCCAGGCTCATGCGACGGATAAGGACGCGATCATCAAGGCGGTCAAGTTCGACGATGTCTCGGCCGTGACGAAGCTGCTCAAGCGCGGCATGGATCCCAATACGACCGACGACGAAGGCATGCCGCTCCTCGTGCTCGCGGCGCGCGAGAAATCGGACAACGTCGCCAAGCTGCTCATCGACAACCCGAACACCGATATCGAGAAGCTTGACGCCCACGACGAGAACGCGATGATGCTGGCCGCGCTGAACGGCGACGCCGATCTCGTAAAGCTGCTCATCGCCAAGGGCGCGGAAGTCAACAAGAAAGGCTGGGCGCCGCTGCACTATGCCGCCGCGAACGGTCACGACGACATCGCGAAGCTGCTGATCGACAATTCCGCCTATATCGACGCCGCGTCGCCGAACGGCACGACGCCGCTGATGATGGCGGCGCGCGGCAATCACGTGACGACGATGAAGGTACTGCTCGACGGCGGGGCCGATGCCAAGCTGAAGAACCAGATCGGCATGACGGCGCTCGATTTTGCCAAGCGCTATCAAGCCAAGGATGCCACCGCGGCGATTCAGGACATGTTCGCGCGAGAGCAGGCGGCATCGAGTGGGGTGCCTGCCGCGGGGCAAAACAGTGCAAAATGAGCGTCCTGGCGCGGCGACTGCCGTGCCGTCACGGTGTCCCCGGCGGGCACGCGGCGCGGGGCTCGGGCCTTCCGCCGGGCTGAGGTGGCCGCACGTTCATCGCTCGGAGAAAAGGAAAACCATGTTGCGGGCTTTGATATGCCTCAGTGCGCTTGCCGCGCCGATTTCGGCCCTCGCGTTCACAGGAGCGCAACTCACTAAGCTATGCGCTCAGACGGACGTCGCTTCGCGCAATGCCTGCAAAGGCTATGTCCAGGGCGCGGCCGACGGTGTCTACAACACGATCGACGCGATCGGCGGCACCACGGGCCCCCGGGTCGGTCAGTACTTCTGCCTGCCGCCGAAGACAACGCCCCAATCGCTCGTCGACGCGATCCGCAAGTACGTGGCGGAGGACCCGCGGGCCGGCGATTACAACGCGAGCACGGTCGTCTCACTCGGTCTCGGCAAAGCCTATCCCTGCAAGGGACGCGACTGACGCGGGACGCACCCTCAAATTCGAATGCTGCCGATTGTTTCTCGACTGTAACAGCCGGGAATAAGTGAAAAGGTGCATTTGCTTGCGGGAGCCGTACGGAATAATGGAGGTCAGCGCGCCGCGGACGGCGGCCGGGGCTAACGAACCCCGTAGCCCGCTCGCCTCTCGCGACGGTTGCGCCATCCCATGTTTGGCGCCATCAAATGTTTGCCATATCGGCGAACCAACCCTCGTTCGCATGGAGTGCAGGCAATGAAAATAGCGCAGATCGCACCGCTCACCGAATCGGTGCCGCCGCGGCTCTACGGCGGCACCGAGCGCGTCGTCTCGTACATCACCGAGGCGCTCGTCGAGCTCGGTCATGACGTCACGCTTTTCGCAAGCGGCGATTCGAAGACGACCGCCAAGCTGGAAGCCGTCTGGCCGCGCGCGCTGCGTCTCGATCCCGCGATCCGTGACCGCGTGGCGCCGCACATGTTGCTGATGGAGCTCGTGCGCCGCCGTGCCGAAGAGTTCGACGTGCTGCACTTCCACATGGATTACTACTCGTTTTCGTTGTTCAAGCGGCAGGAAACGCCGTTCGTCACAACGCTACACGGGCGGCTCGACTTGCCGGAACAGCAGCCGGTCTTCGATACGTTCAACACAGCGCCCGTCATTTCGATCTCGAACGCGCAGCGTCATCCGTTGCCGCAGGCGAAATGGCTGACGACCGTCTATCACGGTCTGCCTGAGCGGCTTTATCAGCCTCAGCCGACCGAGCAGAGGTATCTTGCGTTTCTCGGCCGCATCTCGCCCGAAAAGCGCGTCGATATCGCGATTCGCATCGCAGCCCATTGCGGGTTGCCGATCCGCATCGCGGCCAAGATCGACGCCGCTGATCGCGAGTACTTCGACCGCGAAATCAAGCCGCTTTTCGACTTGCCTCACGTCGAGTACATCGGCGAAATCGCCGACGATCAGAAGGCCGAATTCCTGTCGGGCGCGCACGCACTTCTTTTTCCCGTCGATTGGCCCGAGCCGTTTGGGCTCGTCATGATTGAGGCGATGGCCTGCGGCACGCCCGTCATCGCGTTCAACCGCGGCTCGGTGCCCGAGGTCGTCGACGAGGGGGTGTCGGGCTTCATCGTGGAGGATGAAATCAGCGCGGTGGCGGCCGTCAACCGGCTCCACACGCTGCCGCGCGAAGGCGTGCGCAGGCGCTTCGAAGAGCGCTTCACCTCGCATCACATGGCGAGGCAGTATCTCGCCGCCTATCAGACGGTGATTCGCGCGCAGAAGCGCTCGCGCTTCAAAGTGATCGATTCGGCCTCGACCTGAGGCCGCCGCGCTGGCTGGTAGGGAAGCAGGAAAGGCGCGCGGCGCCTGCGCGCCGCGCGATGAGCACGCGCATCAGATGTTCATGCGCGTGATTTTCATGCCTTGCAGCGAGAGGTCGGCCATGAGGCCTGCATTCGTCAGGACGATGACCTGGACCGGCTTAGTCGCCGACGTCGTATCGACGGCCCCGTTGGCGCCCATCTTCAGCAGCGCAACCGACGCATCGCCGCCCGCTGACCAGCCTTGGCGCGATTCGAACGATTTCAGCGCATCGTCCGTCATGAAGAGGAAGACGACGGCTTTCGATTGCGCGCCGGCCTGCAGGCCGAACGAGCCGGAAACGAGGTTGTAGTAGGCGTAAGTCGTCCCGCCCGTACGCAGCGCGCCCTCGCCATATTCGCCCCCGACGACGAACCCGGCCTGGAGGACGCGGGGGAACACGAGGACGCCGCGGGCACGAGAGACGAGCTCGCGGGAGCCGGGCACTTGCGCATACATGCGCGAGAGCGTGGCATCGACGCCGGCGTTGATGTCCTGGCGCTTGGACGCATTGCTGCCGGGGCTTTCGCCCACCGGATTGCCCTTATTGGTGGTTGCCGTACAGCCCGCGAGCACCAGGCTGCCGGCCACGACGGCACCCGCCGCCTTCAGTACGAAACTTCCTTTTTGCATGGCTCTCTCCGTGGGATCCGTCGGTCAAACCTGCAACGGCAGGTCTGGACGATAGTCGGAACGCATTCCATTAGTCACGCCTTCCCGCTCGCGCGAAAGAAGCGCTGACGAAGGAGGGCGAAGCACAGGCCATGCCTGGACCTGTCCCGAATTCGGCTCAGTGGTGTGCGGGGCTCTTCGGAATCGGCGGCCGCCTCAGCGCGCGTCGAATCCCCGCGATGACGAGTCCCAGCGCGAAGAGAAACGCCGCCGGCACGACCCAGTAGCCGACGAACGCGTGCCAGAGATAGCTCACGAGCGTCTCCCGCCTCAGCACGTACTCGTCGATCGCCGCTTGATGGCGCGGCGCGTTGGCCGCGAGGACGTCCGCCGGACAACCGGCCGCGCGCGCCTCGTCGGGTGAGCCATGACAGCGTGCGGGAGCGCCTGCCGCCCGCTGCCCGTCGGTGAATTCCCACGTCGTCAGCGCGCGGTCGCGATCGACGATGTTGTAGCTCATTTCCTCGCGGATTTCGTGAACCGCGACGATCGTCACCGGCACGGCCCAAACGAGGATCGTAACGATCCAGCGCTTGACCCACCGGTTGTGTCTCCATGCCATTCCTGCCTCCGCTATGCATTGCGCATCGACGACGAGAGGGCGGCCCTTGGCGTTTCTGTTTTCGATTGGGAAAGCGGCCGTCTTGGCAGCCATCATAGAAGAAATGCGACGAATCGTCGCGGCCATGGGGAGGCAATGCCGACGAACCGGTAAATTCTTCAATGTTTCCGGCATTTGACGCACCGACCTCCGCCGTTCGCGCGCGGGCACCTGCGGCTGACGCGAAGGCGGTAAGCCGTGCCGGTTGCCCTTCGGGGAGGGAACGGGTCTTGCATCTGCCCAACCGGCCCGCCTACCACGCGGCGCGCGCGGGCCGGGGCGAAGCCGATGGCGCTCGACCGCTTCTTTGCGCCGAACCATTCTTATTCGTGCTGTAGCACGGGGGTTCAAGCTATGTTGGAGCCGTTCACCGAGCAGTACAAGGGGTACGCGATCGGCGTTCAAGCGTTGCGGCGGGCCAAGGAGCCCGACCAGCCGGCCGATGCGCCGCGCCGCTTCGACATCGTCGTGACGATCGCGCGCAAGTCGCGCGGCGAGCGCGCGAAGGCCGAAATGTTCGGTGTTCCCGAACACGATCCGCTCGACGACCAGCTGGAGGCACACAAGATCGGTCTGCAATACGCCCGTGACATCATCGACGGGAAGATCGACGGGTCTTCGGTCGATAAGCTCTAGGGGCCGCCCCATTCTCATTGAGTCGAATCCGCGGCAGGGCTCGGCGACTCGTGCATGTTTTCTTCCGGCGTCGGTCAGGGAAACCCCCGACCGATGCCAATTCAACTCTCCTTGCGTACGCTGCTAAAACGGTACAGCATAGGCGGGCCGGATCGCGCCTGTCGATGCGCGCCGAGCTCGGCGCCTGGCTCACTCAGCGCAGCCGCAAACGTTTCCCGCCGGCGTCCGAATCAAAAACCGCGGCTCTCGCGAGCCCGAATAAAAGGAAAAGGAGAACCTCATGAATGATCGCACCCGTCGCCGCTTCATTGCCGCCGCCGCGACGCTCTTCGCCGTCGCGCTGACGCCGCTCGGCACGACCGAGGCCGTGGCGCAGGCGGCGAAGAAGCCCAAGGTCGCACTCGTGATGAAATCGCTTGCCAACGAATTCTTCCTCACGATGGAGACCGGCGCGAAGGACTATCAGAAGCACAACTCCAGCAAGTTCGATCTGATCACGAACGGCATCAAGAACGAAACCGATACGGCGGCGCAAATCAACATCGTCGAGCAGATGATCAATTCGCACGTCGATGCGATCGTGCTCGCGCCGGCGGATTCGAAGGCGCTCGTGCCCGTCGTCAAAAAGGCGGTCGACGCCGGCATCATCGTCGTCAATATCGACAACCGGCTCGATCCGGACGTGCTGAAATCGAAGGATCTGAACGTACCGTTCGTCGGTCCGGACAACGCGAAAGGCGCGGAGGAGGTGGGCGACTATCTCGCGAAAAAGCTGAAGGCCGGCGACGAAGTCGGCATCATCGAGGGCGTCTCGACGACGACGAACGCGCAACAGCGCACGGCGGGCTTCAAGGCCGCGATGCAGAAGGTCGGCGCGAAGATCGATTCGGTCCAGTCCGGCGAGTGGGAAATCGACAAGGGCAATGCGATCGCCTCCGCGATGCTGAATCAATATCCGAACTTGAAGGCGCTGCTCTGCGGCAACGACAATATGGCGATCGGCGCCGTCTCGGCCGTGCGCGCGGCCGGCAAGCAGGGCAAGGTCTACGTGGTCGGCTACGACAACATCGGCGCGATCAAGCCGATGCTCAAGGACGGCCGAGTGCTTGCGACGGCGGATCAGTACGCGGCCAAGCAAGCCGTATTCGGAATCGACGTCGCGCTGAAGGCGATCCAGGAGCACAAGAAGCAGTCCGAGCTGTCACAAGTCGTCGAGACACCGGTCGACCTGGTGACGAAGGCGGGTACGCAGACGGCCTCGAAGTAATCGCCCGGAGGGATTTACGGCCGGCGCGGCGCGGCCTCGCCCGGCACGCGGGAGGGCGGGGGCCGCGGTCGCTGCCCAGCCCAACTCCGCCATCGGAGTTAAGGAAGCGTTCCGGCGGATTCCCCGCGGCCGCGCCGAATTCGTCAGCCAATTGACTCAAGAAATGCCCGCCACTGCCGTTAGCGTTGTATAGGGCCGGAGGGGCGCGAACGGACGCGCTCACTTTGGTCGGCCCAACCCGGGACCGAGCAAGTCATGCGGCAGCGCGACGCGCGATGTCGCCGGCGACCACGGCGGCCTCGAGAACACGGATGATGGATTCGATCGACCACGACGAAACGAACGCAGTGCTCGAAGTGATCGGCATCGGCAAAACCTACGCCGAGCCCGTTCTCGCCGACGTGACGCTCGCGCTTCATGCGGGCGAGGTGCTCGCCCTGACCGGGGAGAACGGCGCCGGCAAAAGCACGCTGTCCAAGATCGTAGGCGGGCTCGTGACGCCGACCACGGGCACGATGCGCCTCGGCGGCCGGCCCTATGCGCCGGCGAGCCGCCAGCAAGCCGAAGCGCTCGGCGTGCGCATGGTGATGCAGGAGTTGAACCTGTTGCCGACGCTGTCGGTGGCGGAGAACCTCTTTTTCGATTGCCTGCCGCGGCGCGGACCGCGTGCGCTGGGCTGGGTCGATCGCCGTCGGCTCGCCGACGACGCGCGCGCCGCGATGGCGCGCGTCGGACTCGACGCGATCGACCCCGGCACGCCGGTCAGCTCGCTCGGCATCGGCCATCAGCAGATGGTCGAGATCGCGCGCAATCTGATCGGCGAGACGCGCGTACTGATTTTCGACGAGCCGACCGCGATGCTGACCGCGCGCGAGGTCGACCTGCTGTTCGAGCAGATCGAGCGATTGAAAGCAAGCGGCGTCGCGGTCGTCTACATTTCACACAGGCTGGAGGAGCTCGCGCGGATTGCCGAGCGTGTAGCCGTATTGCGCGACGGTCGGCTCGTCCACGCGGGAGCGATGGCCGACGTCACGACCGACCGGCTGGTGACGAAGATGGTGGGACGCGAGATCGGCGAGCGCATCGAGTTGGGCGTTCGCAAGCTCGGCGCGCCGCTGCTCAGGGTCGAAGGGCTCGGGCGCGGCGACGTCGTCCGCGACGTGTCGTTCGAAGTGCGCGAGGGTGAAATCTTTGGCGTGAGCGGGCTAATCGGAGCCGGTCGCACGGAATTGATGCGGCTCATCTACGGCGCCGACACCGCCGATCGCGGCACCGTGTCGGTCGGCCGGCCTCCCATGCCCGTGCGCATCGGCTCCCCCGCCGATGCGGTCCGGCACGGCATCGTCCTCATTACCGAGGACCGAAAAGGCGAGGGCCTACTGCTGCCGCACTCGATCGCCGCGAATGTGTCGCTCGGCAATACGACGAGCGTGGCGAGTTGGGGACTCATCGACGGGCGCAGAGAGACCACCCTTGCCCGGCGTCAAATGGAAGCGTTGCGCGTGCGTGCCGCGGGGCCCGCGCAGCCGGTCGCCGAGCTCTCGGGCGGGAACCAGCAGAAGGTGGTGATCGGCCGGTGGCTCGCGCGCGACGCGGACGTCCTGCTCTTCGACGAGCCGACGCGCGGCATCGACGTGGGCGCCAAGTTTGACATCTACGGGCTGATGGGAGCGCTTTCGCGCGAACGACGCGCACTCGTCGTGGTCTCGAGCGACCTGCGCGAGCTGATGCTGATTTGCGACCGCATCGCCGTGATGTCGGCCGGACGTCTCACCGGCATTTTCGAGCGTGACGGCTGGACACAGGATGCGCTGCTCGCGGCGGCTTTCGCCGGACATCTGGGCAATGGGGGCGCGCCGCAAGCGCCCGCCAACGCGTTGAACGCACGGAGACCGTCATGACCGAACAATCGGCGCGCCCCGACGGCGCGCTGGCCGAATCGTCCCGCATGCGGCAAGAAACCGCGGCCGGGCTCCTGACTGAAGCGGCGAGCGCGCGGCCGACCGGCACGCGGCTCGGCTTTTCGAACTATCTTGGGCTCGCCGGTGCGCTCTTTGCGATGATCGCGCTGTTCTCGCTGTTGAGCTCGCATTTCCTGACGTACGAAACGTTCAGTACGATCGCCAACCAGATCCCTGACCTGGTCGTCATGTCGGTCGGCATGACCTTCGTGCTGATCATCGCGGGAATCGACTTGTCCGTCGGCTCGGTGCTCGCCCTCGCGGCCTCGGTCGTGAGCGTGGCTTCGCTCAAATGGGGATGGGCGGCGCTGCCGGCGGCGGTCGTCGGCATGGCGGCGGCGGCGCTGACCGGGGCGATCACGGGTGGCGTGACAGTCGGTTGGCGCATTCCCTCGTTCATCGTCTCGCTCGGCGTGCTCGAGGCGGCGCGCGGGCTGGCCTATCAGATGACGAATTCGCGCACCGCCTATATCGGCGATGCGTTCGATTTCCTGTCAAATCCGATCGCGGTGGGGATCTCTCCCGCGTTCCTGCTCGCGGTGGCCGTCATGATCTTCGCTCAGCTCGCGCTGACGCGCACCGTGTTCGGCCGCCATCTCGTCGGCATCGGCACGAACGAGGAGGCCGTGCGACTGGCTGGCGTCGATCCGCGACCTTACAAGGTCGCCGTGTTCGCCCTGATGGGCGCGCTTTCGGGGCTGGCGGCGCTTTTTCAGGTGTCGCGCCTCGAGGCAGCCGATCCGAATGCCGGCGTCGGGCTCGAGCTGCAGGTCATCGCGGCAGTTGTGATCGGCGGCACGAGCCTGATGGGCGGCCGCGGATCCGTGATCAGCACTTTCTTCGGCGTGCTGATCATCTCGGTGCTGGCGGCGGGGCTTGCGCAGATCGGCGCGAACGAGCCGACCAAGCGGATTATCACGGGCGCCGTGATCGTCGTCGCGGTCGTGCTCGACACCTATCGCAGCCGGCGCAAGCGCGGTTGATGGAAAGGCGTCCTTGTCCGCCACGCGGGGAACGTGGCGGACAAAGACGGAAGAAACAAGCACAATCGGGGTTGCCGGCCATCGTTGCGCCGGTCAAGAAAAACAAGCGAGAGAGAAACGGGTTATGGCGACGATCAAGGATGTGGCAGCCATGGCTGGTGTGTCGTTCACGACGGTATCGCACGTGGTCAACAACACGCGGCCGGTATCGGCCGACGTGCGCGCGAAAGTCGAGCGCGCCATCCGCCAGCTCAACTACGTGCCGTCGGCGGTGGCGCGCTCATTGAAGGCGCGCTCGACGGCGACGATCGGGCTCGTCGTGCCGAACAGCACCAATCCTTACTTTGCCGAGCTCGCGCGCGGCATCGAGGATGGCTGCGCGCGCGCGGGCTATTGCATGTTCTTCTGCAATTCCGACGACGAGCCGGCCAAGCAGCGCAACTACCTGCGCGTGCTGCAGGAAAAGCGTACGGACGGAATCATCGTGGCGTCCGCCGGGGACGATGCGGTGCTGGCGGAAAGCCTCGCGGACGCGCGCGAGCCGCTCGTCGTCGTCGATCGCAACATCGAGGGCCTCGCCGCCGACCTGGTTCAGATCGATCACGAGCGCGGCGCCTATCTGGCGACGCGGCATCTGCTCGAGCTCGGACACGTCAGGATCGGATGCATTACCGGGCCCGTGACGACGGCGGTCAGCGCCATGCGCGTGCACGGCTTTATCCGGGCCATGGCGGAACGCGGCATCGAAATCGAGCCGAGTGCGATCGTGGAAAGCGATTTTTCGGCCGGCGGCGGGCAGGAAGCGGCGGGAAAGCTCTTCGATACAGTCAAGCCGACCGCTATCTTCGCTTGCAACGACATGATGGGAATCGGCGCGCTGCGCGTCGCGGCCGTGCGGGGCATTCGTGTGCCGGAGCAATGCTCGATCATCGGCTTCGACGACATCGAATTGAGCGGGTACACCTATCCGGCGCTTTCGACCGTCGGCCAATCGGTGCGCGCGCTGGGCGAGGCGGCGGCCAAGATGCTGATCGAGCGCATCTGCCGCGAACTCACCGGGCCGACGCGCCGGCGCGTCATCACGCCACGCCTGGTGCTGCGCGAGTCGACGGCCGTCTGCATGAGCGTCGCGCTCGATGCATGACGGCGCGTAGCGCCCCCGAGGCGCGGGTTTCCTCGGGGGGCTCCGGACACGAAATGCCTTAAGCGCACCGATGACAACGCCGTTAAACGCGGTATGAACGACGCATGTGCGCCGCGAATGTTGCACCGGAGGCGACGCACGTGCTCCCCATCCAAACCGATCCCCCGCAGAGACTCTCCTCGCCGAGCTTCTTCTGTTTGCTTTTGCTCGAGAAGACGATCTGGCGCGAATCGATGCAAAGCGCCACGCGTTACCGCCCCGCACCGTCGCAGGCTGCGTCCATTCACGTGCGACTTGAATTAGGGGCCGAACGCGCACACACATACTGTGTGGCTTTGCCGAGCAATCGACGCCTGTCCCTCGAAAAAAAGTTGTAACGGTCGCGTACGAATGTCGTCGCACAGGCCACCCAGCACGTATACGTACGGTAGGAGCGATGACGCGGCGAAGAGAGCGGCACGTCGGCCGCGACGCGAATCCGGGCGGCCGCATACAAGCGCGCAGCGCAGCAGAAAGACCGCTATTTGGGAGATGCACGCTTTGAGAGCAAAGATGCCCCTTGATCGGTTCGCCAACGTACGAGAGACGAAGGTCGCGGCGTGCGCGCTTGCGCTTCGAGGCACTACGATGTGCTTGAAGCTTGGCGTATGGCACGCAACGAGCTTCCCTCGCAGCGCGGACGAAGATTGTAGGCGACTGTCGCCGTATCTCCAAGATGGGAGTCACGTGAACAACGCAAGCCGTGAAAAATAATTTAAAAGGGTTTAGGATGAAATCGAGCGAGGTCGTCTCGGTATAGGGTTCCGTGAACGGCATCGACCGCAGACTTGGGCGAGGAGGTAGCATGGATATTTACAGCAGCTTCGCGAACCGCTTCGAAAAGACGCGAGAAGAAGAGTTCTCGCTCGAGGAGTATCTCGCGCTCTGCAAAGAAAACCCCGCAGCATATGCCACAGCTGCCGAACGGATGTTAGCGGCCATCGGCGATCCGGAGCAGGTCGATACCCGCAACGATCCTCGCCTGTCGCGAATCTTCGCGAACAAGGTCATCAAGGTGTACCCCGCGTTCCGCGAATTCTACGGAATGGAAGACGTGATCGAGCAGGTCGTCTCGTACTTCCGCCACGCGGCGCAAGGGCTCGAAGAGAAAAAGCAAATTCTCTATCTGCTGGGTCCCGTGGGGGGCGGCAAGTCGTCGATCGCAGAGCGACTGAAGCAGCTCATGGAGCGTGTGCCGTTCTATGCCATCAAAGGGTCGCCCGTCAACGAATCGCCGCTCGGCCTCTTCGACTACGACGAAGACGGCCCGATCCTCGAGGACCAGTACGGCATTCCACGGCGTTACCTGAAGAGCATCCTGAGCCCGTGGGCCGTCAAGCGCCTGCACGAGTACAACGGCGACATCCGCAAGTTCCGCGTGGTGCGCCGCTACCCGTCGATCCTGCGCCAGATCGGCATTGCGAAGACAGAGCCTGGCGACGAAAACAATCAGGACATTTCGTCGCTCGTCGGCAAGGTCGACATTCGCAAGCTCGAGCAGTACGCGCAAGACGATGCGGACGCCTACAGCTACTCCGGCGGCCTTTGTCTCGCCAATCAGGGCCTGCTCGAGTTCGTCGAAATGTTCAAGGCCCCGATCAAGGTGCTGCACCCGCTGCTCACCGCGACGCAGGAAGGCAACTTCAAGGGCACGGAAGGCTTCGGTGCGATACCGTTCGACGGCATCATCCTCGCGCACTCGAACGAGTCCGAATGGAAGGCGTTCAAGAACAACCGCAACAACGAGGCGTTGCTCGACCGGATCTTCGTCGTGAAGGTGCCGTACTGCCTGCGTGTGTCCGAAGAGATCAAGATCTACGAGAAGCTGATCCGCAATTCGTCGCTGGCCGACGCCGTCTGTGCGCCGGGCACGCTGAAGATGATGTCGCAGTTCTCGGTGCTTACCCGTCTGCAGGAACCGGAGAACTCGAACCTCTTCTCGAAGATGCAGGTCTACGACGGGGAAAACCTGAAGGATACCGATCCCAAGGCCAAGTCGTATCAGGAATACCGCGACTATGCCGGCGTGGACGAAGGCATGACGGGCGTCTCGACGCGGTTCGCGTTCAAGATCCTGTCGCGCGTGTTCAACTTCGATTCGACCGAAGTCGCGGCGAACCCGGTGCACCTGATGTATGTGCTCGAGCAGCAGATCGAACGCGAGCAGTTCCCGCCCGAAACGGAGCAGAAATACCTGTCCTTCGTGAAGGACCTGCTGGCTTCGCGCTACGCGGAGTTCATCGGCAAGGAGATTCAGACTGCCTATCTGGAGTCGTATTCGGAATACGGTCAAAACATCTTCGATCGCTACGTCACCTATGCCGACTTCTGGATTCAGGATCAGGAGTTCCGCGATCACGACACGGGAGAGAGCTTCGACCGCGCCGCGCTCAATGCGGAGCTCGAAAAGATCGAGAAGCCGGCCGGCATCAGCAACCCGAAGGATTTCCGCAACGAGATCGTCAATTTCGTGCTGCGGGCGAGGGCGGCGAACGGCGGCAAGAACCCGGCTTGGATCAGCTACGAGAAGCTGCGCGTCGTGATCGAAAAGAAGATGTTCTCGAACACGGAGGAACTGTTGCCGGTGATTTCCTTTAATGCCAAAGGGTCGGCGGAGGAACAGCGCAAGCACGAAGATTTCGTCAATCGGATGGTTACGAAAGGTTACACGCCGAAGCAAGTACGCCTGCTCTGCGATTGGTACCTGCGGGTACGCAAGTCGTCGTAAAGTAACGCAAGGCAGCGCGCTCGCCTGGCTGGCGTTGGCCGGGCGAGCGCTCCGCGATGCGCGGGATGCGCGGGCACGACGCCTGCGCAGTGTCTCGTCGCGTCGTTTCAGGCAACGAAAAGCGGGAGACTGGATGTGCTTCACCAAATCATCGACCGCAGGTTGGCAGGGAAGAACAAGAGCATTGCGAATCGCGAGCGCTTCCTGCGCCGCGTAAAGAATTACATTCGGCGTGCCGTATCCGAGGCGGTGCGCGACCGCAGTATCAAGGACATCCAAAGCACGCAGAGCATCACCATTCCGCGTAAGGACATCGCCGAACCCATGTTCCGCCACGGGCCCGGCGGCAAGCGCGAGCTCGTGCATCCGGGCAACGAGGATTACATCCGCGGCGACAAGATTCCACGACCGAACGGCGGCTCCGGCGGTGGGGGAAGCCAGGCCAGCAACGAAGGAGAAGGGCAGGACGACTTCGTCTTCGAGCTCTCGCGCGAAGAGTTCATGCAGTATTTCTTCGACGATCTCGAGCTGCCGCGGCTTGTGAAGACGCATCTGCTCGCCGTGCCGACATGGAAGAACATCCGTGCCGGATGGGCGGCCGAGGGCACGCCGAACAACATCGACGTGGTGCGCTCGCTGCGCAGCGCACTCGGCAGGCGCATCGCGCTCGGCGCGCCGCTCGTCAACGATCTGCGCGAACTCGAGCGCCAGCTCGAGGCGCTCAAGCTGGAGCCCGGCGACAACAGTGAGGAAATCAAGCGCCTCGAAGAGGACATCCATCACTTGCGCGGACGCATCTGGCGGATTCCGTTCATCGATCCGTTCGATCTGCGCTACATCAACCGCGTCAAGCAGCCTCAGCCGTCGAGCCAGGCCGTCATGTTCTGTCTGATGGACGTTTCGGGCTCGATGGACGAGCAGCGCAAGGACTTGGCGAAGCGCTTCTTCATCCTGCTTTATCTGTTCCTGAAGCGCAATTACGAGAAGATCGAAGTCGTGTTCATCCGGCACCATACGCGTGCGGAGGAGGTCGACGAAGACACCTTCTTCCATTCCACGGAGAGCGGCGGCACGGTCGTGTCCAGCGCGCTCGAACTCATGCGCAAGGTCATGGACGAGCGCTACTCGCCCACTGAATGGAACATTTACGGAGCACAGGCGTCCGACGGAGACAATTGGACTGATGATTCGCCCAAGTGCCGGCGCCTCTTGCACGATGACATCCTGCCCAAAACGCGCTACTTCGCGTATATTCAAGTCGCGCCGGAAGAGCAGAACCTCTGGCTCGAGTACGCGCAACTCGCGATGACGCAGCCGCATCTCGCGATGAAGAAGGTGGACGCAGCGGCCGATATCTATCCCGTATTCCGGGAACTGTTCGAAAAGCAGGCGGCTCAATCATGAGTACGAAGCACCTGCATAATGAATCGCGCGGATATCAGCCGGAGCGCCGCCGTAAGGGTGCACACGGGCAGAACGGCAACGTGCCGCGCGAGAGCGGCAAACGAGCGGACGTCGAGCCGACGCAAGCCCACGCCGACGTACCTGTCGTGGCCCCAAAGGAACTTCGTATGAACGCTGCCGACCGCAGACCGCTGCCGTGGCCGTCCGACTGGACCTTCGAGCTGATCGAGGAATACGACACGCATATTTCTCATGTCGCCGAGCAGTACGAGCTCGACGTCTATCCGATCCAGCTCGAGCTCATCAGTGCCGAACAGATGATGGATGCCTATGCATCGGTCGGCATGCCGGTCAACTATCGGCACTGGTCGTTCGGCAAACACTTTCTTTCCACCGAAAAGAGCTACCGCCGCGGGCAGATGGGCCTTGCCTACGAGATCGTCATCAACTCGAATCCATGCATCGCTTACCTCATGGAAGAGAACACGATGACGATGCAGGCGCTCGTCATGGCACATGCCGCATACGGCCACAACTCATTTTTCAAGGGCAACTACCTGTTCCGGCTGTGGACGGACGCGCACGCGATCATCGATTACCTCGTCTACGCGAAGAATTACATCGCGGAGTGCGAGGAGCGGTTCGGCTTGGACCGCGTCGAAGAGCTGCTCGACTCGTGCCATGCGCTGATGAATTACGGCGTGGACCGGTACAAGCGGCCGCAAAAGCCCTCGCTTTCGAAGGAAGCCGAGCTGAGGCGCGAACGCGAGGCGTATCTGCAGTCGCAGGTCAACGAGCTATGGCGAACGCTGCCCGTGAAGGAAAGGCCGCTCGAGACGGAGGAGGAAGAGCGATATCCGCCCGAGCCGCAGGAGAACCTGCTTTATTTTGCCGAGAAGAACGCGCCGCTCCTTGAGCCGTGGGAGCGCGAGGTGATACGCATCGTCCGCAAGATCGGCCAATACTTCTATCCGCAGCGGCAGACCCAGGTGATGAACGAGGGGTGGGCGACGTTCTGGCACTACACGTTGCTCAACACGATGTACAACCAGGGGCTTCTCGAAGACGGCTTCATGATGGAGTTCCTCCATTCGCACAGCAACGTCATCTATCAACCGCCCGTCACCAAGCCGTATTACAGCGGCATCAACCCGTATGCGCTCGGCTTCTCGATGATGAGCGACATTCGGCGGATCTGCGAATCGCCAACGGACGAAGACCGCAAGTGGTTTCCCGACATCGCCGGATCGCCATGGCTGCCGGCGATGCATTATGCGATGCGCAATTTCAAGGACGAGAGTTTCATCGCGCAGTACCTGTCCCCGCATTTGATCCGCGACATGCGGCTCTTTTCCGTGCTCGACGACGACACGCGCGACGCGCTGGAAGTCTCCGCGATCCACGACGACAGCGGCTACCAGTACGTGCGCCACGCGCTGGCACGTCAGTACGACATGCATCACCGCGAGCCGAACATTCAGGTATGGTCGGTCAACACGCGCGGCGACCGCAGCCTGACGCTGCGGCATTTCATGACGGACAACCGCCATTTGTCGAACGATACCGAGGAAGTGCTCAAGCACATGGCTCGACTTTGGCAGTTCGACGTCTATCTAGAGAGCGTCGACGAGAACGGCACGATCCGCAAGCGCTACGAGTGCCGGTATGCGGCGCCTGCGCTGCGGCTGTAAGCGGTACGTGACCCAGGGGTACCTAAGCCACCGGGTTCGTTGCTAGTCGCGCCGTCACTTCCCTCCAGCCCGTGCGCGTTCCAGCAGATCGCGCACTTCTTCATCCGTCGTCTGCCCGAAATTGTCATAGTGTTGGCCGACGCTGAAAAAAAGCGCCGGTTGAGCGACGCAGACGAATTCGTCGACGATGGCGGCAAAATCGGTTTCGGCACCAGCCGGAGCGACCGGCACGGCGACGACGATGCGCGCCGGTCGACGCTCGCGCAGTGCCTTGACGGCGGCCTGCATCGTCGCACCTGTCGCTATGCCGTCATCGACGAGAATCGCCGTGCGGCCCTCGACCGCGGACGGCGCTCGCTCGCCCCGGTATGACGTTTCCCGACGCGCTAGTTCCGATTGCTCCTGCGCCAGGACAGCGTCGAACTGCGCCTGGCCGACGTGTGCCGCGCGCATCGTCTGTGTATCGACGAATAGCGCGCCCCCAGGAGCGATAGCGCCCATCGCCAACTCTGGCTGGCTTGGCACGCCGAGCTTGCGCACGGGCATGATGTCGAGTTCGGCCCCGAGTGCCATGGCAAGCTCGAACCCTACGGGTACGCCGCCACGCGGCAAGGCGAGGACCACCGTGCCCGGACCCACGTACTCCTTGAGGCGCTCGGCCAACATTCGGCCGGCCTCGACGCGATCGTTGAACAATGAATACATGGCAGTCATCGCATCAGGTATGGGCGACTGACCTGCCTCCGAATATCGACGACGGTCACAGCGCGTCGTGAAAGATGATCCCGAGCGTGTGGCGCTCGCCCGAAAGCAGGCGGCTGACGCCGTGTCGCATGTTTACGCGATATGCACCTCTCGTGCCTTGCACCGGACGATGGCTCACGGCAAAAACCACCGCGTCGCCTTGCCCGAGCCGAACGACCTCGACGCGCGACTGCATGCGCGGGCGCTGCTCCGTCAGCACGAATTCGCCGCCGGAAAAGTCGCGGCCGGGCTCGGACAGCAGCACGGCCACCTGCAGCGGGAAGACATGTTCGCCGTACAAGTCCTGATGCAGACAATTGTAGTCACCTGAGCCGTAACGCAGCAGCAGTGGAGTAGGGCGGCGCTGCCCGGCGGCATGGCAGCGCCGGATGAAAGCGGCATGCGTTGCTGGATAGCGGATGTCGATGTTGAGCGCGCTCATCCACCGGTTGGCGATCGGGGCGAGGTGAGGGTACAGCGCCTCTCGAAAAGAAGCGACGAGCTCGGGCAACGGATAGCCAAAGTACTTGTATTCGCCTTTGCCGAAACCATGCCGCGTCATCACGACGCGGCTACGGAACCGGGCGTCGTCCGGATAAAGCGAGGCGAGCGCCCGACATTGCGACGGCGATAAAAGGCGAGGGATGATGGCGCATCCGTACTCGTCGAGCGCGGCTTCGACGCTGGACCAGTCGACGTTATGAAGGTATGCGCCGAGTGGGCTGTTCACCGTATCTTCGCCGACCTCAAAAAGGGGGTGATTTCGAGTCGACGGTCTTTCGCGCAGATTGCGCACCGGTTGCTCCGCTTTCCGTGTATGGACGAATCTCCACTTTACTGAGCCTTGGGTTGCACGACTTCTCGATTCTTGCGGAGAGATTGCCGGCATACATCGCACTCCCCGAGCGTCAACTGCGGGCTCCGGGACGGTGGCTGACGTGCCGACCTGCATTCGCTTCAAATCGGCGGCAGTTCATCGTCATGCCGCATTGCGGTGCCAACCGCCCGATATGCGTTTCGGCGCAGCCTAAGCCTTGTAGCCGATTTCGCGCAGAAACGTCTTGCGGGCTTCGATTTCGACCTCGTTCTCGATGCCGAGCGGCGTGAAACCGTCGACGACACCGAGGATGCTTCGCCCCTGATTTGTCTCGGCGATCACGACTTCGGTCGGATTGGCCGTGGCGCAAAAGATCCGGCAGACCTCGGGCAAGCCTTTGATCGCGTTCAGCACATTGAGCGGATAGAAACCCTGGCCAAGAAAGACGATGAAGCTGTGACCGGCGCCGATCGTCATGGCGTTATCACAGGCAAGCTGCGTGAGCTCGGGATCGGTGCCGGAGCGACGCACGAGTCGTTTACCGGACGCTTCGCAGAAAGCCAGCCCGAATTTGATGCCGGGCACGGAGGCGACGAGCGCTTCGTGAATGTCGTCGACGGACTTGATGAAATGCGTTTGCCCGAGGATGAAATTGACGCTGTCGGGGTTCGAGATTGTGACGGTGAGCAACTGAACCATGATGAACCTCGCAAAGGTTGAGAGGCAAGCATCGAGATCGCTTCTGCTGCTGTCCGCCAATAGTTTGTGCTAGCGGAGCCGGGTTGCGCAAGTGGGAGTTCCTACCCGTCTCGGCGCGCCGTGTACGACCGATCTCCGCCTGCCCGCACCGGACTGCGGACGAAAACTGAGGCTCGGCATTGCAAATCAATGCGAAATGTTCTTCGCGAATCCGATCTAAAAGGCGGTTTGCTTCGAAGCAAGTAATGCTAAATGCACTTCGTCAAAATGGGACGTAGAGAGGTACGTCAGGGGCTTCCCATCTTATTTCAACGGTGGCTAAACCTTAAACAGCCAGAGTCTCTTAGCCGTCTTGGCTGCGTTCCGCCGTTGCGTCACTTGGTTATCACCATTCGTTCGTTGTTCTGGGGACGCGAGCCGCGTTAATGTGCACGCATAGCCGCCGCGCGTGGTTTCATGCGCGGCAAGATAGCGTTTCCTTTCGGGTCCCTCTGCGCGCGATGTCCTCTCCTGTTTTGCAGGCCGCCGGTATCGGCAAGCGCTTCGGCGCCAGTGTCGCGCTGGACCACATCGATCTTGCCATCGACGCTGGCGAAGTGGTCGCGTTGATGGGCGCGAACGGTGCAGGCAAGTCGACGCTCGTGAAGATTCTCAGCGGCGTTTATCGCGCCGATCGCGGCACGCTCGCGCTGCGTGGTGCGCCGTTTGTCCCATCGTCGCCGCAAGATGCTGTGCGGCGTGGCGTTGCCACGGTGCATCAGGCCATTGCCGATATCGTCGTCCCGGACCTGCCCGTTGCAGACAATCTGCTGCTCGACCAGTTTTGCGGCGGCACGTCGCCGTGGTACGTGCCTGCCAGCGTCCGGCGTGCCGAGGCGGCGCGGCGCGCCGCGCGCATCGGGCTTGCTGTCGATCTCGCAGCGCCGCTCGGAGCATTGCCGCTTGCGGCACAGCAGCAGGTGACGATTGCGCGCGCGCTCGCGACGCACCCGGCATTGCTGATTCTCGACGAGCCGACCGCGAGTCTTTCCGCTGGGGAAGCGGATCGTCTGTTCGATCTGATTGGAGGTCTGCGAGACGAAGGCGTTGCGACGTTGCTCGTCTCGCATCGCGAACGCGACCTGCGCCGCATGGCGGATCGCGTAGTGGTGTTGAGCGATGGCCGTGTCGTGGGCGACGCGCGGAGCCCAATCGACTTTCATGCCGCGCTCCAAACGATGATCGGACGACCGCTGCAACGCTCGCACGAACCGCCGCAAAGTGGCGCGCACGCGGACCGTCCCGCGGTGTTGAGCCTGCGCGGTCTGCGGCTGTCGTCCGCCAGCGCACCTTTCGATCTCGACGTGCAGCGCGGGGAAGTCGTCGCGATTGCAGGACCGGTCGGTAGCGGCAAGTCGCGTCTTGCGCGCACGTTGTTCGGCGCATCGTTTGCACACGATGGGCTGATGACGCTCGACGGAGTGCGCTGGCAACCGCGTTCGCCGGCCGATGCGATCCGCGCCGGTGTCTTCATGCTCGGCGAAGATCGCCGCCGCACCACGCTTTTTCCCGACAGCGTGCCGTTCGCGACAATCGCGGGCACCATCGCATTTCCGTTCATGTCGCGCTGGTTTCGCGATGGTTTCGTGCGCACGCGGCGTGAGAAGCACGCTGCAGCGGAGGCGATCGAACGCTTCGGCGTTCGCTGTCGCGGCGCGAACGATCGTCCGTCACACTTATCCGGCGGCAACCAGCAGAAGGTCGCGCTCGCGCGTTGGCATGCCGAGCCTGCGCGTCTGCTGCTGCTCGACGAGCCGTTCCAAGGCATCGATGTGGGCGCGCGGGCCGACATCGTTCGCTTGTTGCGCAGCAGTGCGTCGCGACGCGCGACCCTCGTGTTCGTCAGCGATCTCGACGAAGCACTCGAAGTGGCCGACCGCATCGTGCATTTCGACCACGGCGCGCCTGTTGCACGTGCCGGGTCATCACGCTCCCTCCACGTTCCGTGAGCCCATGAAGAAACCCTTGTCCGCCGACGACGCTTCCGCCGCCGTCACCCTAAGCGTTTCCTCCGCCTCCGTCACGCGCCGCTCGCGTCTGCAAAAGTTGCGCGTGCAGTTCGAGAGAAACGGTATGCTGCTCGCGCTCGCGGCGCTTGTCATTGTGTTCTCCATCGCGGAACCCGCGTTTCTCAACGTCGACAACCTCTTCAGTATCCTGCAGGCCATTTCGATTACGGCGCTGCTCGGCATCGGCGTCACCGTCACGCTGGCCGTGGGCGGCTTCGATCTTTCGGTGGGCAGCATCGCGGCATCGGCGCAGATGGCCGCGAGTTACGTGCTCGTCGTGTGGCATGGCGGAACGTGGGCGGCCGTGGCGGCCTGTCTCGCTCTCGGGGTGGTGAGCGGACTCTTCAATGCGTTATTGATTACGCGTTTGCGCGTACCCGATCAACTCGCCACACTCGGCACACTGTTTCTGCTCGCGGGGCTGCAACTAATTCCAACGGGCGGCCGCTCCCTTTCCGCGGGTACTGTTTTGCCGGACGGCACTGAAACGAGCGGCGTGTTTCCGGCCGCCTTTCTCGCGCTGGGCCGTTTGCGCGTGTTCGATATCGTGCCGCTGCCTGTGATCGTGCTCGCTATGTTGATGGTGTTTGGCTGTGTTGTCATGGAGACAACGCGCTGGGGACGCGTGCTCTACGCGACAGGCGGCAACGAGACGGCAGCGCGGCTTGCCGGTGCGCCGACCGCGCGCTATCGCGTGGCTGCATACGTCGCATCGGGCGCTATCGCTTCGCTTGGCGGCATGCTGATTGCCGCGCGTGTGGGACGCGGCGACGTCAGCGCAGGCCATTCGTTGCTGCTCGATGCCGTGGCGGCCGCGCTCGTGGGCTACGCCGTGGGTGTCGCGAAGCGGCCGAACGTGTTCGGCACGGTCGTGGGCGCGGTGTTCGTCGGCGTGCTGCTCAACGGGCTCACCATGCTCAACGCGCCTTATTACATGCAGGATTTCATCAAGGGCGCGTTGCTCGTCGGTGCGCTGGCGTTCACGTTCGGTGTGCGCAAGCGCGACGACGGGCAAAGTTGACGCGATGCCTAACATGCAATACGTCACAAAGAGATTCCAATCATGACGAGCGGGCTTGGTCAGCGTATGGTGCGTAAGACATGGCGCGAGGCAGCAGGGCTGATGGTCGCGGCCGCGGCTTGGGGATGGACCGCATGCGCGAGCGCTGCCGGCATTCCGGGCGCACCACCGCCATTCGACAAGGGCGGCGTGAAGATCGCTCTCGTCAACTATCTTTCGACGGGCGATTTCTTCCAGGCTTACGAAGCGGGCGCGCAAAAGCAGGCGAAGTCGCTCGGCGTCGATCTGCGCATCTATGAAGGACGGCAGGACGCCGCGGAGCAACGCGAGCAGATCCAGCAGGCAATCAGCGTTGGCGTGTCGGCGATCATCGTGAATCACGGGTTGCCCGAATCGCTGAAGGACGTGGTGCAACGCGCGCTCGACAAGGGCATCAAGGTTGTCGCGTTCGATGTCGATCTGGGCAACGCAAGCGTGCCGCAGATCGAGCAGAGCGATCACGATCTAGCTGCGCTGCTGCTCGACCAGGCCGTGAAGGATAACGGCACGACTTTTTCCGCGGGCTACGTCTATGTGGCCGGATTCGCGCCGCTTGACCGGCGCGATGCCGTTTGGCGCGCGTTCAAGAGCAGTCATCCCGGCGTCCAGGAAAAAGCGCGTTGGGGCACGGTGGACAATCCGATTGCACAGTCCGTTGCGAACCAGGCGGCCGCTGCCTATCGCGCGCATCCGGACATTCGTGTCGTATTCGCGCCCTATGACGAGTTCGCACGCGGCGCGAAGCTCGCGGCCGACGAAGCGAATCTCGGCACGAAGCTGCGTATCTACAGCGCCGACATATCGACTGCCGACATCGAAGCGATTCGCGCACCGAACAGTGCCTGGGTGGCAACCGCGGCCACCAACCCGGCCGTGGTGGGCGCCGTATCAGTGCGGGCCGCGGCGCTGCTTGTCGCGGGGCAGGACCCCGGGCATCACATCGTGGTGAAGCCGGCCTTGATTACGCGCGACGATCTGGTGAAGAACGACATCCACACGATTGCGGAACTCGGCGCGAAGTTTTCGTCGTTCCGCGTGAGCGACGCCGCAACGGCCGCGTGGATCGGTAAGGGCGGCGACTGATCGCGCGGACGCTTCACTTCCCGCACGGTTCGATCAACCGACGCGGCAGCAGCGCCTTTACGGCTGAAGCCGATAAACGGATCGATTTTGCTTCGTTGACCGGTGCGCGTGATTGAAGCTGCCCGCAATTCGCGGGCGGCTTAAACCAATCATCGCGTCAATCCGGAAAGACCGGTTCACCCAACGTCAACATCAGGCGGTTGGCCCACGCGAATATTGCAACTGCGTGGCTTAGATCGAGAATTTCGGCATGCGTTAGCCCGACTGCAGTGAGCGCATCGATCGATGCAGCACCGATCGCATCGGGGTGCAAGGTGAGCTCGATTGCGTAACGCACGATCGCGCGTTCGCGCGGCGTCGTGCCGGCAGTACGTGGATCGGCGAAGACGTGCTGGATCACATCGTCGCGTTTCGCGAGTTGCGCGAAGCGTTGTGCGTGCACGGACGCGCAGTACACGCAGCCATTTACGCGCGAGACTACCGTGCTCGCCAGCTCCCGTTCCGCACGCGACAGGCCGCCGGGCGCGTACATGATGCTGTTGAAAGCCCCCGAGCGTTGCTGGAGAATCTCGGGCTCGTGCACGAGCAGCAGATAGTAGTCGGAGGTCTTCGCCTGCGGATGGCTGTCCTCGAGCACGGCGGTCTGCCTGGCCGACGCATCGGCGAGTGCAACGGTATCGAGCCACGCGGACCAGCTCAGTCGTTGCGAAGTGAAGACGTGCGGCGTGCTCATGCGGCGGCCTCCAGTGCACGCAGGGCGGCGACGACCCGCACCTGATAGGTGACGAACGCGACCAGCTGTGAGAGCGCGACGATTTCGTGTGTCGCGAGTCCCGCCTCTTTCAGGCGTACCAGCGCGGGTTTGCCGGGTAGCGGCGCGAGCGTGGCCAGCGCGTGCGTGTGTGAAAGAATCGCTGTCGTGCGCGCGTTCTTCGTTGCGTCTGTGGCCGGCGTGGTGTGCGCAGTGGATACGTTGTCTGCCGCTATAAACTGTTCCAGTAGTGCGAGCGTTTCGTCGCGGGCCGCGGTGCGTAGTGCAATCAGGCGTTCTCGATACGCACGCGTCACGTCGGGCGCCGCTGCAAGATGGGCCGCGTAGGTGGCCGCGGCGAGGCGCTCTTCGAGCGAAAGGCCCGTTGCGTTCGGATCGAACAGCGCATCGTGGCTCCCTTGCGTAAAGCGCTTCGCATCGGCGCGCGCTGCACGCAGGGCGGCGACGGTGCCGGCGGGAGCAAGACCTGCGAGCTTGCTGACGAAGTCGCCGTCGGCGAACGGCTCATTCACTGCTGTAGACATGCGTACTCCTGTCGTGTGCTGATTCGATGCGTCGTCACGGTTCGCTCGTGACAGCGGGATGCGACACCTCGGTAGCGGCATCCGCGTCAACCCATTCATCTCCGAACAGCTCGGCCTTGTCGAATGCCTGCAAGGCTGCGTAGTGCAGCTCGCGGTCGGCATGGAACAGCATCGACGCAATGCCGCGCGCGAGCCGTTGCGCGCCGTCGCTGATGGCCGGAATATCGCCCGCCACCTTGCCATGCGAGAGGCTCGCCGCATGGTTGAAGCAATGGATACGGCTGAGCGAAGGACAGCTGCCCGGCGCGCGTTCCTGAAACGCGAAATTCAAGTCGAGATCGGGCGACGCCCCCAGTTCTTCGTTTGCCAGTTCGGGACCTGGATTAAAACGGTCGCGCCAGCGCCGCACATGCGGCGCAATGGATGCGAATTCAGGCCGCGTGTCGATCTCAGTGTGAAAGCCGGTTGCGAAGATGAGGTAGTCGAGCACGTAACGTCCCTTCGGCGTATCGAGCGCGATCTCGTCGCCCTGAATGGTCGCGCCGAGCAGCGGACTGCCGAGATGAAGATGCGCATGAGCGTGGCGCGTAACGCGCAGCACGCTGTCGCGTGGCGGGGGTGTTTGTGACTGTGCGGAATAGTGAAGGAAGCGCCATTTCCACTCGTACTGCAGATGCTGGAAACCGTGTACGAGCCCTGGGCTGCCAATGCCCGTCAGCTTGTTGATGCGCGGCATTTCGCTTCGGCGAATGAACATGTCGACGCGCGCGGCACCTGCTTCGAGTGCAACCGCCGCGTTGTCGAATGCGGACGCGCTGCCGCCGACCACGGCCACGCGCTTTGCGCGCAGTGCGTCGAAGTCGATCGCATCCGACGAGTGCGCGTAAAAGCGCGCGGGCAGCGTGGCGGCGACGGGCGGTACATACGGGCCGCCGAGCCCTTCACGTCCCGTGGCCAGAACGATGTGCCGTGCGAGCACCGTGCGCGCGCGCACCTCGCTCGGTGCCTGGGCGGCCGCCGATTGCAGATGCAGGGCCCACAATCCGTCCGCGCGCGGTTCCAGTCGGGCGACACGCGTATCGTTCACCACCGGCAAAGCCAGCACGTCGCGATACCAGCGCAGATAGTCCATCCATTGCTCGCGCGCAATCTTGTTCAATGCATCCCATTGCTCGCGGCCGAACTGGGCTTCGTACCAGGCGCGGAACGTGAGAGCGGGAAACCGCAACGCCGGTCCGGTTAGCTGTTTAGGCGAACGCAGCGTTTGCATTCGCGCGTAGGTCACCCACGGGCCTTCGCGTCCGGCACTGGCCTGATCGAAGAGCTTGATATGGTGGATGCCGAGCATGCGTAATTCGGCCGCCACAGCGAGCCCGGCCATGCCGCCGCCAACGATAGCAACGTCGAGCACGCGCTCGCCCTCGACGAAGCGGGGCGGAACCCACGCGGGCGAGGGCAATTCGAGCCATGCGAGGTCCTCTCGCAGGCGCGCTTCGAGCGCGGCGAGTCCGGTGCTCGTTGTTTGCGGCTTGGTTGTTGTGTTCATGCTTCGGCTCCTGCCGGGTGGCGCGTCGAACGCCTGCCATTCCTTACGCGTGGTTGGACGGGTTCGGACAGTAACGTGTCGTGCCGTGCGGCATGATGGCGCGTAGCGCCCGGCAACAGCTCGTGCGAGACGGCATCGATGGCCTCGATCAACGCATCGACAGCTGGCGAGCGCGCCTTGTCCGCCGACGTGACCACGCCGTAGAAAAAAGGAATCTCCACATCGAGCCGCCGCGTCACGACACCATCGACGGGCGTACCGAAGGCCGTGGCCGGATCGACAACGGCGACAGCGAGGTTCGCCTGTGCGGCCATGACCGCGTTGAGCGACGCATTGCTCTCGAACACGATGGCTGACGCGAACCCTGCGGATTCGAGAGCCTGGCCGATGCGACGGCGCAAGCGATAGCGGTTCCCGACGGTCGCGATGCGGCGGTGAGCGAGATTGCGCAGCTCGATCACGGGCGCATTGGCCAGGGGATCGTCGCGACTGACGACTGCCACGCACGGCGCTTCGATCACGTAGTGCAGGAGCAGTGCGCCGTGATCGAGCGGCAGCGTTGCAATACCCACATCCACGGCGCGCGACAGCAGTGCCTGCACGACTTGCTCCGCGGATGCGCCAAGCACGTTCGTCTCCCGCGGCGCCACGCCCGGTTCGAGCCTGCTCAATGCACGCGGTACGAGAGCCGCAGCAAGCGCGGGCGTCGCGGCGATGCGCAGCGGCGGTGCTTCGTCACGCCCGATGGCAAGCGCGCTGGCGCGTATTCGTTCGAGGCCGACCAGTGCACGCTCGACCTCGGCGTAAAGCAGAAAGGCGCGATCCGTCGGCGTGACGCGCGGCCCGTTCCGGTGGAACAGCGCGTAGCCGATTTCCTGTTCGAGATCCTGGATCGTTCGCGATACGCCGGGTTGCGAGCGCCGGAGCAGACGCGCGGCGCCAGTGATACTGCCCGCCGACATGACGGCCGAAAAAGCTTCGAGTTGATGCAACTCCATGCGCTGTTCTACTCCCGTGTTGCAGGCATTGTAGGGGGCGTTGCATGCGCAATTCTTATAATAAATTCGGCTATGAAAAGAATGAAACGATGTAAAACGGCTGCGGCGCGCGCGTCGTGTCGTGCCGGATTGCCGCTTGATTGCGCTTCGCGTCGGCGCGCGAACCCTTATGCGGCAGGCGCCACGGCAAGTCGCAAAGCCTGCTTGCGATTCCGGAAAGGCCATTGCGCTTACACGGATAAGCATTTCATCGAAAAGCGAATATCGATTGGCGCTTATCTTGTTTGGTTCATTTCCGGCCGGCATGGTTACATCGCACCCATCATGAATGGAATGCGTGAGATCGACATGTCGAGAGAATCGAACAGGAAGGTGGGCCACACGTTGCGCCGCATGTTGGGCGCCTGGGCCTTGAGCATCGCGACCGTCGTGCCGCTGCTGCACATGGGCGCGGCACACGCTGCCGGTGATCCGTACTGGGTCGGCGTGACCGGTCCGCTAAGCGGGCAAGATGCCCAGTACGGCGAACAATGGAAGCGCGGTTTCGACCTCGCGCTCGAACAGATCAACGGGAGCGGCGGCATCAACGGTCACCCGCTCGATTACGACTTCGAAGACAGCCGCAGCGACCCGCGCCAGGCCGTCGCAATTGCGCAGAAGTTCGTCGACGACAAGCGCATCCTGCTGGAACTGGGCGATCTGTCGAGCGGCGCTTCCATGGCTGCATCGCCCATCTATCAGCGCGCGGGGCTCGTGCAGTTCGGCTTCACGAATTCGCATCCCGACTTCACGAAGGGCGGCGACTATATGTGGAGCACGGCCATCAGCCAAGCTGAAGAGCAGCCTCTGCTCGCCGACTACGTCACCAAAGGACTCGGCTTCCGCAAGATTGCGGTGCTATATCTGAATACGGACTGGGGTCGCACGAGCAAGGACATCTTTACGAAAGCGGCATTGGCCAACGGCGCGCAGATCGTCGCGGCCGAGGGTTATCAGCCCAACGAAAAGGACTTTCGCGCGACGCTCACGCGTGTAAGGAGCGCGTCGCCCGATTCGCTCGTGCTCATCTCGTACTACTCCGACGGAGCTCAGATTGTCCGCCAGGCGCGCGCCTCGGGCGCGCGCGAGCCGATTGCCGCGGTGGGTTCCGTGTACTCCCCGAAGTTCATCGACCTGGGCGGTGAAGCGGTCAATGGGGTGTACACGGAATCGAACTTCTTCCCCGGCGATCCGCGCCCCGAAGTGCAGAGCTTCGTGCAACGCTATCGGGCCCGCTACCATGCGGACCCCGACACGTTCGCCGCTCGCGCCTACGACGCGATGACGCTTGCGGCCGAGGTGATCCGCCGGTATGGCGCAACGCGCAGTGCCGTGCACGACGGTTTCGCGAAGATCGATAACGTACCGAGCGTAATCTTCGGCAAGTTCCGTTTCGACCCGCAAACGCGCCGCGTTGCCGGCGCGAAGAATCTCGACCTCGTCGTGAAGGACGGCAAGTTCGCGCTGTGGGATGGCACGAGCGCAGCGCGCGTTCAGTAACGGAAAGGATCAAATAGGGCACCGCAATGGCATCGTGGTTCGATTACACGATCAACGGGCTGATCGTCGGCAACATCTATGCGCTGCTCGCCATCGGGCTCGCGCTCATTTTCGGCGTGTCGCACCTCATCAATTTCGCGCACGGCTCCGTGTACATGGTGGGCGGCTTCATTGGCTGGCTCTGCCTCTCGCGGTTGGGCCTGCCGCTGCCGTTCGCTTTGCTCGCGACGGTGAGCGGCTGCGCACTGCTCGGTATCGCGATCGAACGTATCGGCTTGCGGCCGCTGCAAGGCGCCGCGCGCATTACGCCCCTGCTTGCGACGATCGGCATCAGCTTCGTGCTCGATCAACTGGCGCAGATCGTGTTCGGACCCGACCCGCGCCCCGTGCCCAGCTCCCTGCCGCAGTGGACCCTGATGGTCGGCGGTGCGTCGCTCAACTCGCTCGACGCGCTGATTGCGGCGATCGGCATAGGCGCGGCCGCCGTACTGTATGCGTTTCTGCGTTTCACGCGGCTGGGCTGGGCGGTGCGGGCGACCGCCCAGGACCGCGATGCCGCGCAGCAGATGGGCGTGAACGTGCATGCGGTGAACCGCGCGGTGTTCGCCATTGCATGCGGCCTCGGCGGGCTCAGTGGCTTGCTGGTCGGCATGTACTACAACAGCATCGACCCAGCGATGGGTTTTCAGGCGACGCTCAAAGGCGTGGTGGCGCTGCTGATCGGCGGCCTCGGCAATGTGCCCGGCGCGATTGTGGGCAGTCTGCTGCTCGGCCTCGTCGAAAGCTATGGCGTTGCACTGTTCGGCACGAGCTATCGCGATCTGTTCGCCTTCGCGCTGTTGCTGCTCTTTCTCGTGCTGCGCCCGAATGGGCTCTTCAGTTCGAGCCGCCGTTTGCCGCCCGAGCCGTTGACCGGCACCTTCCTCTCGAACCGGCAAGCGGTGCGCCTCTCGCCGCGCGCAGTCGGCATCCTGCTCGCGATCGCGTTCGCGCTACCGATTGTCGCGCCATTCCCGTATCTGTTGCAGACACTGACGAACGGCTGGATTTTCGGTTTGCTCGCCTTGAGCCTGACGCTTGTGGCGGGCACCGTGGGGCAGATCTCGCTGGGTCATGCGGCGTTGCTGCTGATTGGCGCCTATGCGTCCGCCCTGCTGTCGGCAAAGATGGGCTTGACGCCTGGGATTACCATCCTGCTAGCCGGCGTGGTGACCGCCGCAATCGGCACGCTGCTGATCTATCCGTCGTTCCGTCTGCGTGGGCACTATGTGTCCATTGCGACGCTCGGGATCGGCGAGATCGTGGGGCTCGTCATCCTGAACTGGGACAGCCTGACGCGCGGACCTATCGGCGTGACCGGTATCGCGCCGTTGTCGTTGTTCGGCTGGCCGCTATCGGGCGCGCGCTCTGCATACTGGTTCACGCTTGCCATACTGGTTGCGCTCGCCTTGCTGCAGCTTCGGCTGCTGCGTTCGCATCTAGGGCGCACATGGCGCGCGATTCGCGAGGACGATGTCGCCGCACGCGCCTACGGCGTGCGGCCGAATCGCTACAAGGCGATCGCATTCGCGTGCGGCGGCCTCTCCGCCGGCATCGGTGGGGCCATCGCGGCGCATCTGTACAGCTACATCAACTACCAGACCTTCGATTCGCAGGTGTCCATTCTGGGCCTCACGATGGTGATACTGGGCGGCCTCGGCAACGTGCCGGGCGCAATCGTGGGCTCCGTGGCTTTGGTCGGACTGCCGGAATTGTTCCGCTTTGCGGCCGACTACCGGATGCTCGTCTATGGGGTGGTGTTGCTGCTGCTCGTGCGCTTTCGCCCGCAGGGCCTGTTCGGCGCGGTTTGAGGAGAGAACGATGACTATCGCCAGCGGGGAGGGGCGCTCCATTCTGTTCGACGTGCGCCGTGTGACGCGCCGCTTTGGCGGCCTCACGGCAGTCAACGAAATCAGTCTCAATGTTTCGGCTGGCGAGTGCGTGAGCGTGATCGGGCCGAACGGAGCAGGCAAATCGACGCTGTTCAATCTGCTTGCGGGGACGGACAGGCCCGACGACGGCATCGTGCGATTCGTCGGCGAAGACGTGACGGGCTATACGCCCGACGAGTTCGCGCGACGCGGTGTGGCGCGTACCTTCCAGCATGGGCGCGTGTTCGGCAACCTGTCGGTACTCGACAACGTGCTGATCGGTGCGCACTCGCGCCTTGCCATCGCACGGCACGGCCTGCCGTTGATCGGGGCGATCGTGGAAGTGTTCCGCGCGCTCGTTCCCGGAGCCGCGTTACGCGATGAAGACGAGCGTCTGCGCGACGAAGCGAAGCACGTACTCGCGCGCTTCGGCACGCGGCTCTTACCGCGCATCGATGCGCCTGCGCACAGCCTCTCTTATGCCAACCGGCGACGCGTCGAAATTGCCCGCGCGTTGATGCTGCATCCGCGCATCCTGCTGCTCGACGAGCCGACGGCGGGCATGAACGAGTCCGAAACAGCGGAGATGCAGGAATTCATGCTCGAACTAAAGCGCGGGGGTCTTACGATTCTCCTCATCGAACACAAGCTCGACCTCGTGATGCGTCTCTCGGACCGCGTGATCGTGCTGGACGACGGCAAGAAGATCGTATCGGGCTTGCCTGAGGAAGTACGTAACAACCCGCTAGTCATCGAGGCTTACCTGGGGCACCGCCATGTCGGGCAGCAGCCGGGCCGCCGCGTAGCCGTCGCAGCATGAGCCCGGAGCAGCGAGCAACAGCAAGCCAAACATCGCCTTACGCGAAACGCGCAATGACGGACATTCAACTGAAACTGGACAACATCGACACCTTCTACGGACAAAGCCAGGTTCACTTCGGCGTGAGCGTCGCGGTGCCGCGCGGTGAAATCGTCTGCCTGCTGGGCGGTAATGCGAGCGGCAAATCGACGACGATGAAGGTGATCCTCGGTTTGCACAAGCCCCGCTCGGGCAATGTCGTGTTCGAGGGGCAGTCGCTAATGGGGCTATCTACGGCACAAATCATCCGACGTGGCATTGCGTCGGTGCCCGAGGCGCGCCGTCTGTTCAGCGACATGACAGTACGCGAAAACCTGCTCATGGGCGCGTTCTCACGCCCCGACGGCGACGGCATAAAAGCCGACTACGAGCGCATGCTCGAACTGTTTCCTCGTGTGAAAGAGCGGCTGGGGCAGCGTGCCGGTACGCTTTCGGGCGGCGAGCAGCAGATGGTGGCGATGGCGCGCGCGTTGATGAGCCGCCCGTCCATGGTCTGCATGGACGAACCGACGATGGGCCTCTCTCCGCTCTACGTCGACAAGGTACTCGAGCTAATCCGCACCGTGAATGAACAGGGCGTGACGTTCTTCATGGTAGAGCAGAACGCGAGTCTTGCGCTCCAGATCGCCCACCGTGGCTACGTGCTGCAAACGGGGCGTGTGGTGCTGTCGGGCGATGCGCCGAGCCTGCTCGGCGACCGGCGGATTCGCGACGCATATCTGGGGGGTGTACTGGCCGCCGAAACGGCGTCCTGACTACGCGAGGCCGCGGCGTTCCGAACGACCATGAAGGCGTGGGCGCTCCAAAGGGCGAAGCGCAGCTCGAGAATGTGGTCGCGACGCAGCGTCGGCAAGGGCGCGCGAAGGGGTGCGAACAATGCGCTGAACGCAATTCGCGCACCGTCATTTGCTTCGCTCGAAACATCGGTTCGCCGACGTGCACGCGGCCGTTAGCATAGTCTGTCTGACTGCGTGATTTCGAGTGCATGACTTGCCGCCCCGATCGGGACGGCACACAGCGGCACGCCATACAACCGACCAAACCGGGGAAATGCAATGAAGCAATCGAGCCGCGTCGCCTTCGCGCGCGTTCGGGCGGCCGCCACCGCCTTTGTGGCCGTCGCCTTCACGATGCTTACCGCGGCGTTCCTGCCGCGCACCGCTCACGCCACCGAGGCCGTACCCGCGGAACTGAAGCTCGACTACGCTTACTACTCGCCCGAAAGCCTCGTGATTCGCCACCATGGGTGGCTCGAGGAAGCGTTTGCGCCGGACCACACGAAGATCACGTGGGTGCTGAGTCTTGGCAGCAACCGGGCGCTCGAATACCTGAACAGCGGGGCGATCCAGATCGGCTCCAGCGCGGGACTTGCCGCGGTGCTGGCCAAGGCGAACGGCAATCCGATTCGCACCGTCTACATCTTCTCGCGTCCGGAGTGGACCGCTCTGGTCGTGCGCAAGGACTCGAACATCCAGTCGCTCGCACAGCTCAAGGGCAAGAAGATCGCCGCGACGAAGGGCACCGACCCGTATCTGTTCACCCTGCGCGCATTGCACACGGCAGGTTTGTCCGCGGACGACGTCGAGATCGTCAATCTCCAGCATCCCGACGGACGCACGGCGCTCCTCAACGGGCAGGTGGACGCGTGGGCCGGGCTCGACCCTCACATGGCTGCGGCGGAGGTGGACAACGGCGCGCGGCTTTTGTACCGCAACGTGGACTTCAACACGTGGGGCTTTCTGAACGCGCGCGAAGACTTCGTCCAGCAGTACCCCGGTGCGCTCGCGCGCGTGCTGAAGGTCTACGAAAAGGCCCGGCTGTGGATCGCCGCGCACCCGGACGAGACCGCGCAGATCATATCGAGCGAATCGAAGGTGTCGCTCGCCGTGGCGAAGCTGCAATTGAGCCGCAACGATTTCAGCCGGCCGCAGCCGGGGCCGAAGCAAATCGCCGCGCTCAAGGCCGCAGCGCCCATCCTCACACAGGAGCAACTGGTGAAGCCCGGCACGAAGGTGGAGCAGGTCATCGATGCGCTGATCGACGTCCGGCCTGCCCGCGCAGTGATCGTGTCGACGGGCACGCCGTAAGGGAAGGCGCGATGGCCATGGACGACTCGTTCGCGCTGCGCGACAGGACCGCGTCCGGCGCCAGGCCTGCGCGCGAGGCTCATGAGCGGGGTGGGACGCGCCATGACGCATCTGATTCCGGGCGCGCCGACGCGGCGGAAAGAAGCCTGCGGCACTGGCATTGGGCCGGGCTTGCGTTGCCGGTGGTATTTCTCTGCGCGATCGAACTGCTGGTTTGCATGCGGATGTTGCCTGCCAACCTGGTGCCTGCACCCTCGACGATCGCAGGCACGTTGATGCACATGGGCGGCGCGCGGCTTCTGCGCCACGTCGCCGCGAGTACGCTGCGGGTGCTAGCGGGATTCGGCCTTGGCGCGGTGCTCGCTGTGTTGATCGGCGCCGGGATGGGACTGAGCCGCAGACTCGAAGCGCTCTTCGACCCTTCGTTTCAGGCGCTGCGCGCGATACCGTCGCTAGCGTGGGTGCCGGTGTTGCTGCTCTGGATGGGCATCGACGAAGCACCGAAGATTGCGCTCGTTGCGATAGGTGCGTTCTTTCCGGTCCACCTTGCCGTGGTCGCGGGCATTCGCAATGTGGAGCGTAAGCTGGTGGAACTCGGCTCGGTTTATCGCCTGAGCCCCGCGCGCATGCTGGCACGCATCCTGTTGCCGGCGGCGCTCCCGCAGCTCTTCACCGGGCTGCGCACGGGCCTGAGCCTTGCGTGGATGTTCGTGGTCGCGGCGGAGCTGATCGCCGCCACGCGCGGCCTCGGCTATCTGTTGAGCGACGGACGGGAAACCGGGCGGCCCGACATCGTGTTCGGCGCCATCATTCTCTTGGCGCTGATGGGCAAACTGACCGACGGCGCGATAAAGGCGCTCGAAGCGCGCGTGCTGGTGTGGCGCGATACGGATACCGGCGAGAGGCGAGGATGAGCGATCCGCTGCTCGATATAAGCGTGCGGCTGAAGCGCTACGGCGGCCGCGTGGTGCTGAGCGACACGCAGCTCACGGTGCGCCAGGGCGAGATCGTGAGCCTGCTCGGCCCGAGCGGCTGCGGCAAGAGCACGCTGTTGCGCATCGTGGCCGGGCTCGATCGCGATTTCGACGGGGCGGTCGCGCTGCGCGGTGTACCGCTCGATGGTTCGTCGCCGGAGCTAGGCGTGATCTTTCAGGAGCCGCGGCTTTTGCCGTGGCTCGATGTGGCGAACAACATCTGCTTTCCGCTGCGCGCTTACGGCGAAGCTGCTGATCGTGTCGCGAGACTGCTTGCCGAGGTCCGCCTGCCGGGTGTCGGGGCGCGCTGGCCGAAGGAACTCTCGGGCGGTATGGCGCAACGTGTGGCAATAGCACGCGGGCTGTTCTCTCGTCCGAGCGTGTTGCTGCTCGACGAACCGTTCAGCGCAGTCGATGCCATTACGCGAATGCGTTTGCAGGACCTCCTGTTGCAGGTCACGTCGTCACATCATATGGCCGCGCTTGTGGTGACGCACGACGTGGACGAAGCCTTGCTGCTCTCGGACCGGGTGCTCGTGATGCAATCCGGGCAAGACGGTCCTGGCGGCATCGTGCACGAGTTGCGGGTGGACATGCCGCGGCCATGCAACCGGCGGGCAGCAAGCGACGGCGCGTTGCGAACTGCGTTGCTCGATCGGATCGCAGCGCTGTTCGCGCAGCCGGCCTGAATCGAACAGGGTGACAGGTAGCGCGATCGAATTACAGAGCTCTGATGCGGCATGCGCGCACCACTCATGCGCTGGCGCGCCGCGCAGAACTGACGGCGGTACGGGATGACCTGCGACACGCGTCGATTGCTGCAACGTCGTTCTATCTAGAGGGCGACGATGTCAGGCGCGCCCGGCAGATACGGGAGGGGTGACGGAGTGCTCATTGATTTGACATAACATGAATTATCAACGGATCCGGTTGTAGCGGCTAAGTTGTAATGTCCGCTTTTAGCTAAGTTCAAATGTCCGCTTTTGGGCGCAGCGTAAGCTGGCCCGCAGCCGATTGGCGGCGCCGGAGGCTTCGATGGCTGCGACAGAACGGATAACAATGACGATGCGCGAGCTGGACAGGTTCGAGGTGATTCACGCGGTTGCCGACTGCATGCTCAAGCCATGGCGGGCTGCGGAGCGACTCGGGTTGACGACGCGGCAGATTCGGCGGCTCGTCGCGCGGCTGCAGGAAGACGGTCCAGGCGGCCTGGTTTCGCGCCGGCGCGGGCGCCCCGGCAACCGGCGGGCTAAACGAGGAGAGTTTCGCGATGCAACTGACGTTGACAATCGCTTCCTAATTGGTAAAAACGCCGCTCCAGCGGCGTTTTCTTCACTTGCTTCGCGGATCGATCCCATGCTTCGCGAGGAGTGCCCTCAGCCGACGAATTTCGAGAAACATCGAGATCAGGGAAAATAACGTCAAGGCAGGGAAAAACCACTGCCCCGAATAGTGAATAAGCGCCCAGGCGCCGGCCGCACAAACCACCGCCATGAGCACTAGCGCAACCTTATCGCTGATCCAACTCATTGTGTTGCTCCATACTGCCGAGCTCGCATCGCATACGACTTTCGCCTCGGGCTTTCGTCGATGACTTCAGGATTGTTCTGAACGAAGGTCTGAACATCGATGGGGATGATGACTCCGCGACTCATCAACCAAACCCAGAAAGCGGTATCGCTGTACGGTCAAATTGCTACGGTAAGGATCGCTGCAGGCCTTCGATGCTTGTGCTCCGACGAGAATGCTTCCGAGTACCGCACCGACGTAGTATGACGCCGCCATCGCGCCCACGACATCAAGCTTTTCCTTTAACGTCGTGGCACCGAGCATCTCAGCGACGGTAGCATTTGGCGGAACCGACTTGAATGCATTTAGCATCGCGCTGAGGTTCGCTAGCGCCGTCGTCATCGACGAAAACATACTAAAAGGGGCTGGCAGCCCCAGCGCTCTCATATTGTCCTGGAACGATTTTGAAAAGGTAACGCAGTCCATGTATGGACCCTCTCAAACAGATCGTTATAGGTCGGGTTTCGTGCCACGCTGATCTAGTTCGGCGCTGATATTATCAGATGATCGCTCACGCGCTGGCTCGAAAGGCGGTTCGTGGACGTGTAGCCGCAAGTCACGCGCTGCAAGTGGCGCAGGCGAGTTGGGCGCAGTGCGATGATCGGCGCGCCTCGGGTTCGCCGTCACGCACGAATCAGGGCGGCGCGGTGCGCAAACCGGTGCGCTTGCCCGGCACCAAGAAGCAGCGCGAGTTAAGCGCAGTCGATGTCGAGGAAGGCATTGCACAGTCCGGGCAATAGCACTGCTTCGGCAATCACCGAGGCCGCGCGTCGAGCAGCCTCGGGACTATGTGGAAAAAGGAAGTTATAGAGACGCAACAGTTGCTTGGCGCGCCCAGCCGGGCGCACCATCCAGATCGCTAGCTCACTCTCCGATCTGCTTGCTCACGTTGTTTTCTTGCTGGTTCAATGTGCGCTGCTCCTGCTTAGTAATGTGACCGCCATTCTGGCTCGCCATCAGTCGCTCTTCCTTCCGAATCTGGCGGTCATCCTTGTGAAGCGCCACCGCCTCGACGTGCGACATATCACCTTCGCGAACCTCATCGTGAATGCGGCTGTTCTGATTTGCCAGCCGATGGTTCACCTCCGTGCGGCGCGGATGCGCCGCATCCCAGTTCGTCTGTGCGGATGCGATGCCTGCGAATGAAAATGCAACAGCGGCGACAGCGGCGAAACGCAAGGCGGTCTTCTTCATGATCAGCTCCGTTCGGTGGTTAGGCGGCTTGATGCCGCTTGCATCCTTAACGCGGAGCTGACAGGCGTCGACGACCTGGCAACTGTGAGTTCTGCAACGAGTTGTTTCGAACGGCGCTCGCCGAATGCAGCTGCCGTCGCACTTCTTTGAACGCTTCGTCGTCGGACACGTTTCGACTTAAACAGCAGAAGCATTCACGCCCGACCGCTTCAGCCGCACCCTTGCACCGTCTTGTTCGATCGATTCAACCAACCGGTCAGCCGGCATCGGCTGTGCAAACAGAAAACCCTGCATCGAATGACACCCGATCCCCGAGAGCAGCGCGTGTTGTTCCGCCGTTTCCACGCCTTCCGCGACGATCCGCAGGTTCAGCGTTTTGCCCATCGCGACAATGGCCGATACGATGGCCTCATCGCTGGTTCTTGATTCGAGCTCCCGCACAAATCCGCGATCGATCTTCAACTCGTGCACAGGCAAGCGCTTGAGGTTGAGCAGGCTCGAATAGCCTATGCCGAAATCGTCGATGGCGATCTGCACGCCCATTCGGTGCAGTCGCTCGATCACCTGAATGCTGGCATCCATATCGACCATCGTCGATTCAGTGATCTCGAGAACCAGACAATGCGGCGCCACAGCATGGCGTTCGAGTGCCGCATAAACGATATCCGGTAGCGCCGAATGACGGATCTGAATAGCCGACAGATTGACCGCCATCGTCCAGTCCGTAAGTCCCATCGAGCGCCAGTTCGCAATCTGTCGACAAGCTTCATCAATGACCCATTCGCCGATAGGCAAGATCAGCCCCACCCTTTCCGCCAAACCGATGAACCGCTCGGGAAGAATGAGTCCGCGCGTGGGATGGCCCCAGCGAAGAAGCGCCTCGACGCCGACGATCGTTTCGCCGGAGACATCCAGCTTCGGCTGGTAGTAGAGGGTCAACTCGTTTCGCTGGACCGCCCAGCGCAGGTCCTGCGCGAGCTGGAGCAGTTCGCGCGCGTTGGCCTCCAACGACGGGTCATAGAACCAGTAACCGTTCTTTCCCTGAGACTTTGCCCGGTACATCGCCGCGTCCGCCGCTCTGAGCAGCTCATGCGGATGCTTGCCGTCGTCAGGATAGACGGCGATTCCCACGCTGGCGGACAGATGCAACTCGAGCCCCTGAAGCTCGAACCGATGATCGAGGCTGCCCAGAATGCCTCTAGCTATCTCGGCCGCGTCCGCCGGCCGATCGATGTTGACGACCATCACGAACTCGTCGCCCCCCAACCGCGCAACCATGTCTCCGCGGCGAAGCGTTTTGCGCATGCGCCGCGCCACCTCGATGAGAAGAAGATCACCCGCATGGTGTCCAAGCGCATCGTTGACCGCCTTGAATCCATCGAGATCGATGAACATGACAGCGACATGACTGCCATGCAGATCGATATCGGCCATCGACTCGTTGAGTCGCGCCTCGAAAGCCGCCCGGTTGGGCAGGCCAGTCAACATATCGTGCGTGGCAAGATGGGCCAGCTCTTGGGCCCTCGCCTCGGATTCCGCCAGCGCGGACGCCCGCGTTTGTAGCCGCAAATCGAATACCGAAACCGTCAGAGCGAGCACCAACACAGCGACGGTTCCGATGGCGACGGAAAGCGCAAGCCCGTCCGTGCGGAAGCCGTCGAGGGCCGCGCCGCAAACTGCACCAACGGGAAACTCCGCCGCGGCCATTCCGGTGTAATGCATGCCGATGATCGCCGAGCCCATGACGACCGCGGCCCCAGCTCGCCACAGCTTGACGCGCGACGAGCGCGCCCGTAGCCGAAATGCCAGTTGCAGTGCGGCTCCGGAAGCCAGCACGGCGATTCCAATCGATGCCGCTGTGAGTGAATGGTCGAATTGGATGCCGGGCATCATTCGCATCGCCGCCATGCCCGTGTAGTGCATGCTGGAAATGCCCGCGCCCATTACCAGCGCTCCCCCGATTACGCTCCGCCACGATAGCGAAGGCCGGGAAACCCACCACAGCGCGAAAGCCGAAGAGGCGATTGCAATGAGCAGCGATGCACCCGTTATTGCGGGATCGTAGCCAAGCGGGATCGGCAAACTGAACGCGAGCATGCCGGTGAAATGCATCGACCAGATTCCGATGCCCATGGCGCACGCCCCGGCCGCGAGCCACCGCCATGCCGAACGCCCCTTGGCCGTCGAAACGTTCGAGGCCATATCCAGTGCCGTGTAGGACGCCAGTACGGCAATTGCAAAAGACAACAAAACCAGCCAGCCATGGTACGAGCCATCATACATTCTGCATTCCTATCACGCCGACATGACCGTGAGAACTTTCTGATAAACAAAAAACGATCTGTTGATTCTTGAAAAGTCATTGTAATATGAATAGCGTTGTGCGAACGCAGCATCGATATGCTTGGTCGAAAAGTTTCGAATTGCAGTGCGTGGTCGGCTCGCGGCGGCCGCTTCACCGATGCCTGGATAACAAATAACCCGTCGGACTCCTCATGGTTCAGCCGTTTACGCGAGCGGTAGCTCGGGAAAGCAAAAATTCGAAGATCCCAGGAGTTCCCAACCCGAAGCAAGTCGAAGGCGATGACTAATGAATCGTTAGGGCCCTGGCTTAGGCTCGTGCACGTCGTCGAGCGAATCGACCGTACGCCCTATTTCATCGCCATTCGCCGCGGGCTGGCGCTTGCCTTGCCACTGATCATGACCGGCGCGCTGGCCTTGCTTCTGCGCTACCCGTCGACCGCCGGCATGCAGCAACTGTTGACGGAAGCCTTCGGGCCCCGTCTCGATGACTTTTGCGACAGCCTGCTCGCCGGTACTTTCGGCATTGGATCGCTCGTTGCGTTATATGGCTTCACGGATGTCCTCACAAGCCTTCATAACCAGCGACTCGGTCATCGCGTCGTCAATCCGATGGTCGCCGTGATCGTGGTGACGTCGTGCTTCTTCACGCTGGTGGCGCCAACTGGCAGCGATGCAAGCCCGCTCGCACCGCTCTCCCTCGGGCACGGATTATTTACTGCGCTCGTCGCCGCATCGATCGGCTGCTGTCTCTTTTTGAAACTCTGCGGCTACCGCCTTTTTCGTATTCCGCTACATAATCTGAGCAACGACACGCTCGTCGGCGACGTCTTTACGGTGATGCCTGCCGGAATGCTGACCATCCTCGCTTTCGCCATTCTCAGAGCAGCTTCAATGTGGCTCGGCTGGTCGGAGTGGGTGGAGGCATTGACCACGCAATTCGCCATCTCGTTCTCGAAGCTCTCCAACAGCTTGCTTTTCTCCATCAGCTACGAGGCGGCGTCTCAGGTACTGTGGCTGTTCGGGATTCACGGGCCCAACACACTCTATTCGGTTCAGGAACGCGTACTCGACCCGGCCGCGCATGCAAACGTTGCCGCCGTCGCAAGCGGTGCCACTCCTCAGTTCATCTTCACCTACGGCTTTTTCTCGGCGTTCGCGCGAATGGGAGGATCCGGCGGCACGCTGAGCCTCATCCTTGCGCTGCTGCTCGTGAGCCGCACCGTCCGCGGGCACAAGCTGGCGCTGTTCATGATGGTGCCGGCGGTATTCAACGTGAACGAACCGTTGCTCTTCGGGCTGCCGCTGGTGCTCAACCCGGTCTATGCCATTCCGTTCGTACTGGCCCCGATTGCACAGATTCTCATTGCCTATGGAGCGATCGTCGCCGGCCTGATGCCGAAGGCGAGCTTCAGCGTGCCATGGACGACACCAGCGCTTTTCAGCGGATACGCCGTCACGGGTTCGCTGTCGGGAACGTTAGTGCAAATCGTATCGCTGGCGGCCGGAGCCGCGATATACGCGCCATTCGTCCGCGTCGCCGAATATCTCGCGGGCAGAAGAGGACAGGAAGTGCTCGCCTCTCTTCTGCGCATCGCCGAGTCGCCGGAAGCGAGCGTCAAGCCGAAACGCTGCCTCGAGCTGCCCGGAGACGAGGGCCGGATGGCCGTGTCGCTGGCAAGCGACCTGGAAGATGCGCTGGCGACGCAGAAACATATCTTCCTCGAATACCAACCGCAAGTAGATCTCCGAACCGGGCGAATATTCGGGGCCGAGGCACTGTTGCGTTGGCAGCATCCGTTTCTGGGCCGGGTGGCGCCGCCGATCGTCGTGGCACTCGCCGATGACATTGAAGAGATCGACCGCCTGGGATTGCATGTCCTATCGCTCGCTTGCCGCCAAAGGAAGCGTTGGCGCGATGTGCTGCCCGACGATTTCGTGATTGCGGTCAACGTCTCGCCGAAACAGCTGATGAATCGTGAGTTTTACCGGAACGTAGTCGACATACTCGATCGCGAGCACTTGCCTCCCTCCCTCCTTGAACTCGAGATCACGGAGTCCACGATGCTGCTTCCGGACATCGAGGCGATCGAAAATCTGAAAAACCTGAGAAAAATCGGCGTGAAAGTCGCGCTGGACGATTTCGGTATGGGCCACACATCGCTGCACTATCTGCGCGAGCTGCCTCTCGACACAGTGAAGATAGATCGCTCATTGGCGGATGTCAGCCCCGGCAGTGTCAACGAGCACATCGTCAAAAGCATCGCGGAATTGAGCGGGACGCTCAATCTGTCGCTGGTGGTTGAAGGCGTCGAAAACGAGCGTCAGTTATCGCGTCTATCGGCGCTGGGTTGCGGGCGCTTCCAAGGCTACTTCTTCAGCCGCCCTCTTTCCGCCGACGTCTGTCTTGAATTCGTGCTCGCCGCGAATCGGGAAAACCGGTTCGCGGCATAGCACGCTCGCGCGAGGTCACGAAATCTCACGGCCCTTCGTTTCCGGCAGCAGCAAGGTCGCGATCAAGACGACCAAGTACGCCCCGCCCGCGAAAATACCGATGGCAACACCGAGCGGCGCAGTCTTCGCGAGATATCCGACGAGGCTGGGAAAGAGCGCACCGATTCCGCGGCCGAAGTTGTATGCGAAGCCCTGTCCGTTGGCGCGCACGGCCGATGGGAACAGTTCAGTCAGATAGGCACCCACTCCGCTGAAAATCCCCGATGCCGCAAAGCCCAGGGGAAAGCCGAGGAAAAGCATTTGCTCGTTCGAGAGTGGCAGGCGCGTGTACGCGAAGATACACGCGCCGCAGAGCAAAGCGAAAATGATGAGGTTCGCTCGGCGGCCGAGGCGATCGGTCAGGTAAGCGCCGGCCAGATAACCGATGAAGGAACCGAGAATGATCACGAGCAGATAGCCGCCCGTGCCGATCACCGAGAGATGCCGCTCGCTCTTCAGGAATGTCGGCAACCAAGTCGTCACCGCATAGTAGCCGCCTTGCAGACCGGTGCAAAGCAATGCACCGAGCACCGTCGTCTTGATCAGCGCAGGCGAGAAGATCGCCCACGGCGACACGCGCGCGGCACTCGCCTCCTCTTGGGCGCGCGTGCGCCGAAAGAGCTCAGGCTCGGGCACGCGCTTGCGAATAAACAACACGAGCAGTGCCGGCAGCACGCCTACCCAAAACAGCGCCCGCCATGCGTAGTTTTCGGGCAACGCGGAGAACAGCACCGTATAGAGAATGGCCGCAACCGCCCAACCCACTGCCCAACCGCTTTGCACGGTCCCGACCGCACGGCCACGGTACTCAGTTCGCACGATTTCTCCCATCAGCACCGAACCTACGGCCCATTCGCCGCCGAAGCCGAGGCCCTGCAGCGCTCGCAGCAAGAAGACCTGCCAGAAGCTCTGCGCAAAGCCTATCAACAACGTGCAAACGGCAAACCAAAGAATCGTCAGTTGGAGGACGCGAACACGCCCGAATCGGTCGGCAAGCATCCCAGCCAGCCACCCGCCTATCGCCGAGAACAGCAAGGTGATGGTAGCCAGCAGTCCGGCCTGGGCCCGATCGATCTTGAATAGCCCGATCAATGTCGAGATCACGAACGTAAAGACCATGAAATCGAGCGCATCGAGCGCCCAGCCACCGAAAGCCGCAATGAATGTCCGCTTTTCGGGCGCTGTCATTCGGCGAAACCAGTTGGCCTTGTCTCCGTGCTCCATAGCAGATGACATCGATCAGTCTCCTCGTTATATTGCCGATATGCCGATAAAGCGGCTAACCGTTCGCATTGGCCGACGCGATTGCGTCATGGCTTTCGGGAAAGCCATATAGCCGCGCCGGATTCGTGACGAGAATCATGTGGCGTATCGCCTCTTCCGGCGCCCAGTCGACGATGAGATTGCGCAGGCGGCCGGTATCGGGCATGCGCTCGGGCATGAGCGAAACATGCGGCCAGTCGCTACCCCATAACATGCGATCCGGAGCGTCCTGGATAAGCGTCTGCGCGAACGGAACGACATCCTCGAACGCCGGGGCCTTGTCGCTGATGCGATAAGCGCCCGACAGTTTGACCCAATACCCATGATCGGTCACGAGATGGCGCAATGCAGCGAAGCCCGGCGTGGCAATGCCCCCTCTCACGGGCGTATGCCCCATGTGGTCGACAACGCCAGGCACTGGCAGCTTCATCATGCGCGGCATCAATTCGGGCAGCGTCTCGACGTCCATCAAGAATTGCAAGTGCCATCCTAAATCCTTGATGCGGCGCGCAAGCGCCTCCATTGCCGCAAAGCCGATGCCGCCGCCGAATAACACGTTGATGCGCAGACAGCGTACGCCGACGGCATGCATGGCTTCGAGCTCGTCGTCGGACACTTCGGGCGACACCACGGCAACGCCCCTCAAGCGCTGAGGATTGCGTCGCAGCACCTCGAGCATGTAACGGTTATCCGTTCCGTAGACGCTGATCTGCACCAGCACGCCATAGGTCATGCCGCAGGCGTCGAGCATTGCCAGATACTTTTCTTCGGGTGCGGGCGGCGGCGTATAGCTGCGCTCGGCAACCATCGGATAGGCATCGGCATTCGCCGCGACGACATGGGCATGCGTGTCGACGGCGCCGAGCGGAACGCGAAAAGCGGGTTCGGCGACGTCGGGTAGTGGGGCCGCGCATAGCCATGCAGGCCCCGAACTGGCAGATGAAATCATGGCTCGTCCTTGTCATGAACGAAGACGCTGCACGTGCGTCGATTATGCGCGGTTTTGGCGATCGGTTCCCTATCGCCTGCCGACTTTCCTTGAGTCGATGTCGTTACGTTCTCGCACAGCCCAAAACCGCTGATGCTCCACGTTTCGGTGATCGAACGCATTCGGTGCCGGTACTGAAGGGCCGAGCTTGTTGTTTCGCAGTCAGTCGCACGAAACCGCCTTGCGGAAGTGATACCATCTGCGCGCAATTCGGCCTAAATCGGAGGCTTTAAGTCTCCAAAAGCCGAAATATTGGGATTTCCCGTAAGCGTGGGACTTCCGTCAATAAGCCTGCCGGCGCGATTTGCGGATATTCCGGTCGTCCAGACAATGCGTCGGGCAGTACGCTCATGATCCGGTTGCAAAGCGAAGACCAAGATGAACAAGCGCACCATCCGCCTCGCGAGCATCATCACCTTGCTCTTTATTTCTGCCATTGCGGCATTCGGCATAGTCCGATATTTCCACAACCGCGCGGAAGCGAGCGATATCGGCGAAGACCGCAATGCGCCCTTTGCCGTGATCGATGCGGCCAATCGAGAACTCGACGGGCAGCCGGCGCTCGCGCTGACCTTCTCCCAGCCTCTCGACGCAAGCCGCGACTACGACAAGGTCGTGCGTGTCTTCAAGATGCCTGCGGCTAAAAACCTGAAGGCCCGCTCGCCCGATAACAATGGCGAGAATGGCGACGACAACGCTGGAGACGCCGACAACCCCGATAACGCATCGGCCGCATCGGCTGCAAGCGAGGTCAGCAGATCCGAGAAACTGACTGACCTCGCGGGCGGCGTCGCGGTTTCAGGCGCCTGGGTGGTCGGCGACAACCCGCGCATCCTCTACTTCCCTCATATCGAGCCGCTCACACGCTATGTCGTGCAAATCGGGGATTCGCTCTCGGCGAAGGACGGAAGAAAGCTGGGCCAGGAAATACGCTACTCGATCAACACGCCTGCCGTGACGCCGGCCTACTACTTCGCGAGCCGCGGCATGGTGCTGCCCGCGAAGCAAAACGGCGGCTTGCCGGTGGTCACGGTGAACGTACCTGAAGTCGACGTCCAGTTCATGCGCGTGCGCCCCGATCAATTGCCGCGCTTTCTCGACTCGATGCTCGCGCGCCGCCAGCCGGCCAAGCAATCGGACGCCAATGACGATGGCGACGCGAGCGATAACAGCAACGACACGGACAACGCAAGCTTGCCCGACGATCTGCATGGCGCCGTGTCGATCTGGTCGCTCGATGAACTCCACAAGATGGCCGACAGCGTGTACGAGGGACGCTTTCTGACCGAGCAGCAGACCGACAAGCGCAGCGTGACCTATCTGCCCGTCGAAGGCATCAAGGCGCTGCAAGACCCGGGCATCTATGTCGCGGTCATGTCGCAACCGGGGCGTTTTCGCTCCGAATACCAGACGACCTATTACTACGTGAGCGACCTCGGCCTGCACCTTCGGCTCTTCGAGCATGCGGCCGACGCGTTCGTCAGCTCGCTGACCGATGGCAGCGCCGTTTCCGGCGTGGATCTGACCTGGCTCGACAAACAGGGGAAAGTCCTCGCACGCGGCCAAACCGACGGCGATGGCCACGCGGCCTTCGCGCAGGCGCCCGCGGGCGCGGCGATCGTCCTGGCGCAAAAAGGCCAGCAGATGTCGATGCTGGCGGTGCGCGAGGCGGCGCTCGATCTGTCCGAATACGACGTCACCGGGCTGCCCTACAAGCCGGTGCGGCTCTTCGCCTGGAGCGGACGCGACCTTTACCGGCCCGGCGAGACCTTCCCCCTGTCGGTGCTTGCTCGCGATGCCGATGGGCGGCCCGTGCCGCCGCAGCCGATTCAAGCGACGCTGCGCCGCGCCGACGGTAAAACGCAGTTCGTCGCGACGTGGCAACCGATGACCGGACGCCCAGGCTATTACCTGCACCCGATCGCGTTGCCCGCCGATGCGCCAACGGGCACCTGGACGCTCGAGCTGCGCAACGATCCCGCGGATAAGCTGCCGAACACGACCGTGCGCTTCGGCGTCGAAGAGTTCCTGCCCGAGCGGATGAAGCTCGATTTGAGCAGCCCGGCGTCCGCGCTGACGCCGAATCAATCCTTCCATGTGGACGTAAAAGGCGCCTATCTGTACGGCGCACCGGCGGCTGGCAATCGGCTCGTCGGCGTCGTCGAATTTTTCCGCAGCAACAATCCGCTTGCGGCGCGGTACCCGGGTTTCACGTTCGGCGACGCCAACGACGAAGCGACGCACGTGCGCCAGCCACTCGACGACCAGCACCTCGACGACGACGGCCGCATCGGCCTGGAATTACCGACCGACGAAGTGGCCAACGCGCATTCGCCGATGACGGTGCGCGCGACGCTGAGCCTGCTCGAGACGGGCGGCCGGCCGGTGGTGCGCAACATCGAGCGGACGATCTGGCCGGCACCAGCGCTCACTGCCGTGCGGCCGCTCTACAGCGGTGACTATGCGCCGGAAGATTCGCCCGCCGACTTCGAGGTGATTCGCACCGATGCGGCTGGCAACCTGAAGCCCGAAAAAGGCCTGCCTGTGCGGCTCTTCCGCGAGAACCGCAACTACTACTGGCGCTTCGACGACCAGCGCGGGTGGAATTCGGGCTATACCGACAGCGACGAGCTCGTCTTTACGACCACCGTGGACGTCCCGGCCGGCGGCCGCGGCCACCTGCGAGTACCGCTCAAATACGGACGATACCGGCTCGAGATCCTCGACACGGCCACAGGCCAGACGTTGCGCTACCGCTTCTACGCGGGCTGGAACGCGCAAAGCAATGAAACGGCCGGCCAGCGCCCGGACCGCGTGATGCTCAAGCTCGACCGGGACGCATACCGAGGCGGCGACACCGCGCGTCTAACGATCATGCCGCCGCACCCGGGCACGGCGCTCATCACGGTGGACGGCGATCGAACGCTTTGGACGAAACGCGTCAAGGTCGATGGCGCGAGCACCACGGTCGATATTCCGGTCGATCCGTCATGGCAGCGCCACGACCTTTACATTTCCGTCATGGCGTTGCGCCCGGGCAACGAGGGCGACCTCGTGACGCCAGCTCGCGCGCTGGGGCTCACGGCGTTGCCGCTCGCGCGCATCGACCGCAAGTTCGACGTGATGATCGAGGCGCCAACGCGCATCAAGTCGGAAACCGTCGCGAAGATCAAGGTGAAAGTGCCGGCCGCGAAGGGGCAGAACGCATTGCTCACGCTTTCGGCCGTCGATGTCGGCATTCTCAACATTACGCAGTTCGCCGTGCCCGATCCCTATCAGTTCTTCTTCGGCAAGCTCCGTTACGGTGCGGATCTGCACGACATCTACGGGCGGCTGATCGAAAAGATGGCCGGCAAGAAGGGCAAGCTTAAATGGGGCGGCGACGCCACGCCGAAGGCGACGCAGAATCTGCCAAAGAAGGTGAAGCTCGTCGACATCTTCAGCGACCCCGTGACGCTCGACGCCAACGGCGAGGCCGAGGTTCCTGTTTCGCTGCCCGACTTCAACGGGACACTGCGCTTGAGTGCCGTCGTAGCGACCGCGGACCGCTATGGCAGCCAGAGCGCGGAGATGATCGTCGCGGCGCCAGTCATCGCCGAGCTGTCGACGCCTCGCTATCTGAACTTCGGCGATCGGGCGACGTTCGCGCTCGATCTGCAGAACCTGACCGGCAGCGCGGGGCAATTCAAGGTTGACGTGACAAGCGACAACGGCCTTTCGATTCACGGTGGCACCGGCAACGTCGCCTTGCGGCCACAGCAGAAAGTCACGTTGCGTTATGCGGTGGAGACCGGCCAATTGGCGGGGCTGCACGCAGTCGACCTAACCGTGGAAGGCCCCGGTGTCTCCTTGAAGCGCCATTACGCCGTGCAAGTCGAGGCGCCGACGCCGTCGACACAAGTCGTTCAGCGCTACACGATCGAACCCGGCGCCACGCTGCAGATCCGCGACCCCGCACTGGCTGGCTTCTACCCCGGTTCGCTGACGGCTCATTTGCTGCTCTCGAATAAACCTCCGATCGATGTGAAGGCTGCCGTGCAATGGCTGCTCGAATACCCGTATGGGTGCACGGAACAAACGACGAGTAGCGCCTATCCTTGGCTTTACGTCGATGAAGCGGCCGCGCGCCGCTACGGCTCGAAAGCTTATACACGCGACGAACGTGCGCAGCGAATCGACTTTGCGATGGGGAAGCTCGGCGGATACCAATCGGCAAGCGGCGGATTCAGTCTCTGGGGCAACGGTCGCGAGGACTTCTGGCTCTCGGGCTATGTCGCCGGATTCCTCCAGGATGCGCGGGCGCAGGGCTTCAGCGTGCCCGACACGCTCTACAACAAGACGATGAACTACCTGCTGCGCGGGTTGCAGGAAGGAAGCGCGCAAATCACACCGCTGCCGACGCATATCTCGCCGGACGATCTGCGCCGACTTATCGACGACGTCAGCCGCAACAACCGCAACTTCGAGGGGCTCGTACAGGCTTCCTATGTGCTCGCGCGCGAGCGCAAGGCGCCGCTATCTACGTTGCGGCTGCTGTTCGAGCAGCGCGCTTACGCGGATTCCGGCCTATCGCTCGTCGAACTCGGCATCGCGCTCAGTCTGATGGGCGACGAGACGCGCGGCCAGCAGGCGATCGCACAAGGCGCCAAAATGGAACGCTTATCCGGCTATTGGTGGTGGGACTATGGCAGCGAAGTGCGCGATGCCGCCCTCTCCTACGTACTGCTTGCGCGCGACAAAATCCACGCGCCCGACGCCGAGAGCCTCTTGCTCGGGCGTGTGCAAAACGCGACGGCCGCGACTGGTGCGGCCTACTACAGCACGCAGGAGCGGCTTGCTCTCTTCCGGCTCGGTCAGACGCTCTCGAGCGGCGAGCAGAAGGCATGGCGCGCCACGATCGCGAGTGACGGAGAAACGCGTACCGTCGACAGCGCCGTGACGCCGTTCGCGGACGTGACCGCCACGCAGTTCGCGCACGGCATGACCATCACGAACAGCTCCGATCAACGCCTCTTCGTGCAGCTATCGCTCGCGGGCAATCCGATTCAGACGCCGAGTCCCGATGTCCGTCACCTTGGAAGCCTCACAGTGACGCGCGAGTACCTGCAGGCGGACGGCTCGGCGCTCGGCGGCGCACCGCTGAAGGTCGGCGACACGGTTCTCGTTCACCTGCGTGCGAACTCGGTGAACACGGTGACGGGTTCGGCGCTCGTCGTCGATCGTATTCCCGCGGGGCTCGAGATCGAGAACCAGAACCTCGTAAAGGGCGAAGACGGGGAAGGGATCAAGGTCGGCGATGTCGACGTCAACGAAGCGATGCAGAGCGAGAAGATTCAGCATGTCGAATTCCGCGACGACCGCTTCGTCGCCGCCGTAAAGCTCGGCTGGGGCGGCCTCGACCTCTTCTACCGTGCAAGGGTCGTCACGCCGGGACGCTATGCCGTGCCGCCCGCGATCGTCGAAGACATGTACCGGCCGCAATACTTCGGCGTGCTGGATGCGCAGAGCACGATGACGATCGTCGATGCAAATGCGCCGCGAACGGCGCCAGTCGATACCGGCGCATCGGCGCGAGCGGCGGCCATGAAGCCATCGACAGCAGCATCGCCGGCGCCGGCATCGGCCGCCGCGGCGCACTGACGAGAGCGCGGCCGTGCAAGAAGACGGCGGCGCCCCGTTGCCGGCATCGCGCACTGCAGGGGCCAATCGGCGCGAGCAGGCGTGCCGATGGCCGCAAAGCGCGCTCGCGCGGGCGCTGGGACGGCGGAGCGCACAGGTGGTCGCGGGCCTGGCCTTCTTGCTCATTGGCGTCGCCATCGTCGCGGACCACCTTTATCCGTTGCCAGCCCCCGGTCGGTCGGCGCCTTTCGCGCTTGTCGTCACGGCGAGAGACGGCACGCCTTTGCGCGCCTTTCCAGACAAGCTCTATATCTGGCGCAACCCGGTGACGCTCGAAGACGTCTCGCCGCGTTATGTCGAGGCGCTGATCGGCTACGAAGATCGTGCTTTCTGGTGGCATCCGGGGGTCAATCCATTCTCGCTGCTGCGCGCGGCGGGTCAATGGCTCATTCACGGCCGCATTGTCTCCGGCGGCTCGACGATCTCGATGCAAGTCGCGCGAATCATCGATCCGACGCCGCGCACATTAGTGGGCAAGCTTCACCAGATTTTGCGCGCGCTCCAGCTCGAAGCGCACTTCTCGAAGCGCGAAATCCTGACGCTCTACCTCAATTACTCGCCGATGGGCGGCGTGCTCGAAGGTGTCGATGCGGCGAGTCGCGCCTATCTGGGCAAGCCGGCCCGCAACCTCAGCTACGCCGAGGCCGCGATGCTCGCGGTGTTGCCGCAGGCGCCCTCGCTGCTGCGGCCCGATCGCTTTGCGCGGCGAGCGCAAGATGCGCGAGACAAGGTGCTCCGGCGGATGGCCGATCGCTGGCCTGCCGCCGTCATCCATGATGCATTGACCGAGCCCGTCTATGCACAGGCGATTCGCGAGCCGATGCTGGCCCCGCTGCTCGCCGAGCGACTGAAGCGGAGCGCACGTGGGAAGCTCCGAGTGACGAGCACCGTCGACGCGGATTTGCAGTCGACTGTCGAATCCGTGTTACTCGACCGCGTGCGCACGTTGCCTCGGCACGTATCGTGCGCGGCGCTCGTGCTCGACAACGCGACGCTCGAAGTTCGCGCGTATGTGGGCTCGGCCGATTTCAGCGATCTCGAACGCGCGAGCTACGTGGACATGGTGCGCGCATGGCGCTCGCCCGGCTCGACGCTGAAACCTTTCCTCTATGGCTTTGCACTCGATGCGGGGCTCATCGACTCCGAATCGCTCTTGTCCGACGTGCCGCAATCGTTCGGCGGCTACCAGCCCGGAAACTTCGAGCAATCGTTCCATGGTGCGGTCAGCGTATCCGAGGCGCTCACGCGCTCTCTGAACGTGCCTGCCGTGCAAGTGCTCGACCAATACGGGCCGCAGCGCTTTGTCGGCAAGCTGCGCCAAGGCGGCTTGAAGCTTCGCTTCCCGCGCGGCGCTGAGCCAAATCTGTCGGTCATCCTGGGCGGTGCCGATACGACGCTCGAGAATTTGGTAGGCGCCTACGCCGCTTTTGCGCGCGGCGGCCTGGCGGGCGTGCCACGGCTGACGAGCGACGCGCCGATCGAAGAACATCGAATGATGAGTGCGGGAGCGGCGTTCATCGTCCGGGACATCCTCGAAACGGGTGGGCCGCTCGGACGTGCCGTCGAGGAACGCGGCGCGAATCGCGGCATCGCCTGGAAGACCGGCACCAGCTTCGGGTTTCGCGACGCGTGGTCCGTCGGCGTGACAGACCGCTATACGGTCGGGGTGTGGATCGGCAGGCCGGACGGCACGCCGAACCCAGGATACGTCGGCGCCAACGCAGCGACGCCGTTGATGATGAGCATCTTCTCGGCATTGCTCGACGCCGTTCAAACGCCACGGCGCACACCGCCTCCCGGCGTGACGCAGGCTCAAGTATGTTGGCCGATGGGGCTTGCAGCCGATGCGCAACCGGCAGACCTTTGCGCGGTACAGCGACGTGCATGGCTACTCGACGGTGTGGCGCCGCCGACCTTTCCCGACCCGGTTCGCGGCGGCGAGCCGGTGCTTCGATACACGATCGACAGCGTGACCGGGCGACGCGCGACGGCCGATTGCACGACCCATACGCTGCGCGATGCCGAGAGTCCGCTATGGCCGACGTTGCTCGGACCGTGGCTCGACGAGCGCAGCCGGCGCTTCGACGCGCCCCCTTGGGAGACAGGCTGCGCGCCGCCCGGGCGCGGCGAGGGGCGGCTCGCGATTGCGGGCGCAAGCTCGGGCGAGGTGGTCCGGCGCGTCTATGGCGGAGCGCCGCCGCTATTGCATCTCTCCGTCACCGGAGCGCAAGGCGATATCGGCTGGCTGATGAACGGAGCGATGGTGGGACGCGCCGCGGCTGGGCGCGGGTGGACATTCGAGTTCACCCGACCCGGTGCTTACGCGATTACCGCATTCGACCAGAAAGGGCGATACGATCGCGTGACAGTCGAGGTGAGGTAGCGCCGACATCGCTCGCCTGCCGCGGATTATGAGGACTCCGAAGCATTCGGCGATCGATCCCACGGGGATTTCCTCCGGGGGCCCCAAAGGGTGCCCCCTCCGGTCATCCCACGGGGATTTCCTCCGGGGGCCCTAAAGGGTGCCCCCTCCGGTCATCCCACGGGGATTTCCTCCGGGGGCCCTAAAGGGTGCCCCCTCCGGTCATC
>NZ_PTIR01000007.1 GCF_002934455.1 Trinickia symbiotica
CCTGCACGTGAACCAGGCGCTGTTCCCGCGCGACACGGTGCAATCGCGCCTGCCCGATCCCGAATGGCTCGAGCGCTGGCTCGACGAGCAGATCCGTTTTGACGACGGCTGGGAGAAGAAGGTCGTCGAGCGCATCCTGCACAACCTGTCGGTGCTCTTCGAGCGGACCTTCACGACGGCGCAGGAGCTCAACCGCTACCGGAAGGAAGTCACGACGCGGCTGCAGTCGCAGGGCCCGTCCGATTCTCAGCATCAACCTGCCTGACGCATTCGCTTCGAATCAGACAAGCCTGTGCCGAGCCCCTTCGAACGCAAGATCGTCACGCGCGAAGCCCTCGCTGTGCGCCGTGCCGAACTGCCCGCGCCCGTCGTTTTCACGAACGGTGTCTTCGACATTCTCCACCGCGGGCATGTCAGTTACCTTGCCGAGGCGCGCGCGCTCGGCGCGTGCCTCATCGTAGGCGTCAACAGCGACACATCGGTGCGCATGCTCGGTAAGGGCGACGATCGCCCGATCAACCGCGAAGAGGACCGGATGGCGCTGCTTGCGGCCCTCGAAAGCGTCGATTGGGTCGTCCGCTTCGAGGAGAAGACGCCCATCGATCTCATCGCCGCGCTGCGGCCGGACATCCTCGTGAAGGGCGGCGACTACGATATGGACGCCTTGCCGGAATCGTCGCTCGTGCGCGGCTGGGGTGGGCGCGCGCTTGCGATTCCGTTCGAGCACGAACGGTCGACCACGGCGCTCTTGAAGAAGGTGCGCGCGCACGGCGCGTGAGCGACTTCTCGCGCACCCGTACGGGTCCCCGATGCTACTGCGTGAGCGCCGAAGCCTTCACGGCCGGCTCGGGCGCAGCCTTGCCGACGATCGCCTGATCGTTGGCGTCCGCCGCCGAGATCGGGCGCGTCTTCAGCCATTCCGGATGAACCTGGCGATTCAAATGATTCGGCTCCCGCGGCCCCGATGCGGGCAGCGGCCCCAACATGCCGCTCGCGAGCCCGAAGGCGACCAGGTTGGCGAGCACGAGAATGGCGATCAGCCAGCGCAACATCGTTGACTTCCCCCTCTTTGATTCAAAGCAATCGAGCGTCGTCGGCCGCGATGAGCGCAAGCCCCGAGATCACGAGCCCGTCGTGACGCGTGCAAGGCACGCTTAGGGCGCGCGCTACCGCGTCGGCGGCCCCGCCTCCCAGCACAAGCCGCATGGGCGCCTGGCGCGCCCGCGAAAACTCGCGCCACGCCTGTTCGATGAGCCCGACTTGTGCCAGCAGTGAGCCCGCCGAAATGGCCTGCCGCGTGTCCGTCGCGAGCCAGCGGCGCGCGAGCGCGTCGCCGGCCAGCTCGCGCGCCGAATCGGCGGCGAGTGTCGGCAATTGTGCCGTATGCTCGCCGAGCGAGCGCATCATCAGCGTCCAGCCGGGTGCGATGAGCCCGCCTTCGAACGTGCCGTTGGCGTGGAGCGCTTCGAGCGTCGTCGCGGTGCCGAGCGTCGCGATGAGCAGATCTTCGCCCGGAAACGCCGCATGCGCGCCGACGAGCCCGGCCCAGCGATCGCTGCCGAGGCGCGCGGGTTCCGCGTAGCCGTTCGTCACGCCGCATTGACGATCGCGCGCGCGAATCGTCGTGCGCGGCAGCGCCGGCCAATGGCGCTCGATCAGCGCGTCGATCCGAGCGGCCGCTTCGGCGCCCGCAACGTTCGAGATCCATGCGCCGCCCGGAGGCGGCAACGACGACCAGTCGGGCTCGGCGGTCAGGCTCGTCGCAGCGTCCGGTGGCGGCACGCTGTCGTTCCCGTTTCCGTTTCCGTTCTCGTGCGAGAAGACACCTTGGCTCAAGAACAGACCGGGCGTTTCGGCGAGCGCCCACTTGATACGGCTGTTGCCCGCGTCGATCAGCAAAAAGGGCGGAGAGGCCGCGCGCTTCATAGATGGTTGGACTGTCCCAGGACGGGCACGGGGCGCAAAGACACGTCGCCCGTTGCGATCGGCATGACCCCCTGTGGGGTGGCGACGAGCAGCTGCCCCGACTCGTCGACGTCGATGGCCGTGCCGCGCATCACCTCCACGCCTTGCTCAATCAGCGCGACGTCGCGGCCTGCATAGGCGTGGAAGGCGTTCCAGCGCGGCCGGAACGGCGCGAAACCTTCGGCCGCGAAGCGATCGATCGTACCGAGGAGTGCGTCGAGCGCGGCCGCGAGCGTTTCGGTCAGGTTAGCGTTCGGATACACGCGAGAGAGCGCCGCGGGCGTCATCGGGCGTGTGAGTGCGGCTCGCTGCGGCTCCATTTCGGCGGCGGTAGCCTGTTCGGCCGAGAGCGTGACGTCGTCGCGCACGTTGATGCCGACGCCGATGACGGCGGCCGTTGCGAGTGGCGTGCTCCACGCCGTCTCGACGAGGATGCCGGCGAGCTTGTCGTCGTCGAGCAGGATGTCGTTGGGCCACTTCAGCCTGATGCGGGCGGCGTCGCCGGGGGCGAGCGCCGGCAGGGCGCGCAATGCTTCGACGAGCATCGTGCCGACCGCGAGGCTCAAACCGGCCAGGCCCGCCAGCGGGCGCGGCAGCACGCAGGCGAGCGAGAACGTCAAAGCGCGGCCGCGTTCGGCGTGCCAACTGCGCCCCTGGCGTCCTCGCCCCGCCGTTTGCCGGTAGGCGACGCGAACGGCTTGCATGCCCGGCTCGGCCGCATCGCGCGGCAGATTTCTCATGCGCTGCATGAGGTCGGTATTCGTCGAGCCCGTTTCGTCGACGATTTCGAGCCGCTCGGCGGGAAAGACAGCCCGAGTGGCCGAGAGCACGCGCGCCGGGTCGATGCGCCAGTCGTCGCAGGCGGGCGCGAGCGCGCCGCGCGCGACAGGTGCCGGCGCGACGGGCCGCGCGGGATGGGTGGTGTCGGTCATAGGCGCTATTGTAGTGGCGCTGCGGGTGCCCCCGCCGCCGGTTCGGACGCGATGTCGGCGACACGTGCCGCCAACGACGCATACGATCGACGCTTCGCTGGCTACAATGGCCGCTGTTCACAACGGATGAGCACCGCTCCCTTGGACTTCGATACGCCACCCGGCCTGCAGATCGGCGCCGGCAGCCCGGGCCCGCTCGTCCGGCTGTCGGGGCAGTGGACGGCGCTCGCGCTCGCGCGCGACCGCGCTCGCGCCGGCGCGACGATGCGGCTCTCGTCGCTGATCGGGAACACGGCCGCGCAGTGGGATCTCTCCGCGGTCGAGCGCATGGACCATGTCGGCGGCCAGGCGCTTTGGCGTGTCTGGGGACGCCAAATGCCCGAGCGGATCACGCTCACCGAGACGCAGCGCGACATCTTCGCCCGCATCGCGTTGCTGGAGACGCATCGCGAAGACCCCGAGCCCGTCGAGCGGACCAGTCCGGTGACGAGGCTCGGCTATGCGATCTTCGGCTTCGCCGATCACGTCTACGGCGGCGTCGCCATGTTCGGGCGCGTGGTGCTCGACGCGCTCACCATCGTCCGCCGGCCGGCCAGCGCGCCGTGGACGGAAATCTCGGCCAACGTCTACAGTGCCGGCACGAAGGCGCTGCCCATCACCGCGCTCGTCGCGTTCCTGATCGGCATAGTGCTCAGCTACCTGTCGGCTCAGCAGCTGCGGCTCTTCGGGGCGAATCAGTTCATCGTCAACATTCTCGGACTCGCGGTCATCCGCGAGCTCGGGCCCGTGCTGGCGGCAATTCTCGTCGCGGGACGCTCGGGTTCGGCGATCACGGCGCAGATCGGCGTGATGCGCGTGACGGAGGAGCTCGATGCGATGCGCGTGATGGGGATTCCGCACGGGCTGCGCATCATCTTGCCGCGCGTGGTCGCGCTCGCCGTCGCCATGCCGCTTCTCGTGATGTGGACCGACATCGTCGCGCTCGTGGGCGGCGCGCTCGCCGCCCAGCTCGTGCTCGGCATCGATGTGGCCTATTTCGCGCGAGCGCTGCCCGCGGTCGTGCCGATCGCGAACCTTTATATCGGGCTAGGAAAGGGGGCCGCGTTCGGCATCCTCATCGCGCTCGTCGCCTGCCACTTCGGCTTCAGGATCAAGCCGAACTCGCAAAGCCTGGGTACGGGTACGACTTCGTCGGTGGTGACCTCGATCACGGTCGTCATTCTGGCCGACGCAGTTTTTGCCATCATGTTCCAGAACGTCGGATTCTGAGGATCGAATGACTGCACCGCTTTCCGCCGCCGTACGCGACCGTCCGCCGCCCGCCATCGCCGAAAAGGTGATCGAGGTGCGCGACCTCACGAAGCGCTACGGCGGCAATGTCGTGCACGAGCATCTCGATTTCGACGTGCGGCGCGGCGAGATCGTCTCGATCGTCGGCGGCTCGGGCTCGGGCAAGACGACGCTCGTGCGGCAGATCCTCGGCCTCGAGCAGCCGACCTCGGGCGATATCTCGCTTTTCGGCGAGAACATGTCGACGATCGATCCGCATGCCGCGCGTCTCATGCGTAGCCGTGTCGGCATGCTGTTCCAGCAGGGCGCGCTCTTTTCGTCGCTGTCCGTCTTCGACAACATCGCGCAGCCGCTGCGCGAGCTCGGCCGCGTGCCGCGCGCGCTGCTTCACGACATCGTCATGCTCAAGCTCGAAATGGTCGGCCTGCCTTGCAAGCATGCGTCGAAGATGCCGGCCGCGCTCTCGGGCGGCATGGTGAAGCGCGTCGGCATCGCGCGCGCGCTCGCGCTCGAGCCCGAGTTGCTCTTTCTCGACGAGCCGACGGCCGGGCTCGATCCGCAATCGTCCGAAGAATTCGTCGAGCTCGTCGCGACGCTGCATCGCGCGCTCGGCCTCACCGTCGTCATGGTGACGCACGATCTCGATACCATGACGTCGCTCTCGACGCGCGTGGCGGTCATCGCCGATCGCAAAGTGCTCGTCGCGGCGCCGATCGAGGAGGCCTGCGGCGTCGAGCATCCGTTCATCCGCGAATTCTTTCTCGGGCGGCGCGGAAGGCGCGCCCTGCAGGCGTTGCCGCCCGAGCGTCGCGCGAAGCTGCCGCCGGCCGCGCTGGCATCCGCATCGGCGGAAGTGTCGCTGTAACGACAGACAGGAGAGCAGGGGAATCCGCGCATGGAAAACAAGTCGCATGCATTCTGGGCCGGGCTCTTCGCGATCGGCTTGTCGGTCGCGATCGGGCTCGCCGTTTTCTGGTTCAATCTCGATCGGACGGTGCGTGTGCCATACGACCTCGTCTCGCGCTCGGCCGTGACCGGCCTCACGACCGATGCCGCGGTCCGCTATCGCGGGCTCGACGTCGGCAAGGTGCAGTCGCTGCGCTTCGATCCGGCGCATCCGGGGCAGATCATCATTCGCATTCTCGTCGACAAGCACGCGCCGATGACGCACTCCACGTTCGGCACGCTGGCATTGCAAGGCGTGACCGGCCTCGCGTTCGTGCAGCTCGACGATACCGGGGCCGACCCGAGGCCGATTGCTTCTTCGCCGAAGCATGTCGCGCAGCTGCCGATGCACGCCGGCCTGCTCGAGCAATTGCAGGAACGCGGCGATGTATTGCTGCACGAACTCGAGAGCGTCGCGACGCACGCCGATGCCATGCTTTCGCCCGAGGTGCAGACGCAGCTTCTCGCGAGCGCGGCAAGCATTCAGCACGCGGCCGACGCCGTGACCGAACTCGCGCACGCGGCCGGCCCCGCGGCGACGCAACTGCCGGCCACGCTGACGCAACTGCAGCGCACGCTCGCTTCGGCCAACGCGCTCGTCACGAATCTCAACGCGCCGCGCGGGCCGCTCTACTCGAACCTCGAGAGGCTCGGCTCCGCGGCCGATCGCGCGAGTGCCGCGATCACGCAGATGGACGCTTCGCTGGAGAACATGTCGACGCGTGTCCAGTACGACACGCTGCCGCGCGTGAACGAGTTGGCCGCCGACGTCGGCGGCGCGGCGCGCTCGATCGACCACGCCGCCGCCGTGTTCGGCTCGAGCCCGAGAAGCGTGCTGTTCGGCGTCGCACCCGCGGAGCCCGGCCCGGGCGAGGCCGGATTCCGATGGCCCGCGGCGCCGCCCGCCGCACGCTGAACGACGCGGGCCGAGGGCCCGGATGAACTGAACGATCAAGCCAAGCAGGGGAAATCGACAAATGCCATATTCGATCGACCGTCTTTTTTCGCCGGCCGCGCGAGCGCTGCTGCCCGGATTCGTTGCGATGCTCATCGTGAGCGGCTGCTCGCTCGCTACGCCCGCCGCCGTATCGGACCTCCGTTACGACCTCGGGCCGGCGCCGAGCGCTTCCACCCAAAGTCAGCCGTTGCCGGCGGTGAGGGTCTTCGACGTGCGGGCGCCGCGCTCGCTCGAGAGCGACGACATCCTCTACCGGTTGAGCTATGCCGATCCGCACCGCACGGCTGTCTACGCGCACAGCCACTGGACGATGCCGCCGGCGCTTTTGCTGACGCAGCGTGTTCGTGCCGCGCTATCGGCGCAAGGCGTCGTGCTCGCGGGCGGCGATATCGCCGCGCCGCTTTTGACGGTCGACCTCGAGCAGTTCGAGCAGGTATTCGATTCGGAGGGCGAGAGCCACGGTGCGATTACGGCTCGCGCGACGCTGATGCGCGATGGACAAGTCCTCGCCCAGCACACGTTCATTGCGCGCGCGCCGGCCATGATGCCGAACGCGGCGGCCGGTGTAGGCGCGCTCTCGGCGGCGAGTGACGACTTCGTCGCACAGCTCGTCGCCTGGCTCGGCATGCAGGCGCCGGTGGCGTCCCGCTGACGGCTGACGGTGGCGGCCGAACGCGGGCGCGCGCGTTGCGTCCATCGCTTCAACGAGCTTTTCGACGGCGGGGCGCCCTGTGCGGCTCGCGAGCGCCAGTGCCTGCCGCTCGCTATAATCGGCCGGCTCATCGGCGCCCCTTTCATTGCCACGAGATCATGGATCCCTTCTTCAAATACCACGTCTTTTTCTGCCTGAACAAACGCGCCCCCGGCGCCGATCGTCCGAGTTGCGCGAACTGCAACGCCGAGGCGATGCAGGAATACGCGAAAAAACGCGTGAAGCAGCTCGGCCTCGCCGGTCCCGGCAAGGTTCGCATCAACAAGTCCGGCTGCCTCGATCGCTGCGAGCAGGGCCCGACCGTCGTCGTCTATCCCGAAGGCACGTGGTACACGTACATCGACGAATCGGACATCGACGAAATCGTCGATTCGCACCTTGCCAACGGCAAGATCGTCGAGCGTCTGCTGATCGATCGCTGATCGGCCGCGAGCATCGAGAGAAAACGGCCCACATGAATGCCCAAACGCAACGATTCCTGATCGACGGGCCCGTCGGCAAGATCGAGGTCGCGCTCGATCGGCCCGATGGCGCGCCGCGCGGCATCGCCCTCGTCGCGCATCCGCATCCGCTCTTTGGCGGCACGATGGACAACAAGGTCGCGGTCACGCTCGCGCGTACGCTCGTGCAGCTCGGCTACGTCACGTATCGCTCGAACTTCCGCGGCGTGGGGCAGACCGAAGGCGAACACGACAACGGCATCGGCGAGCGCGACGACTTGCGCGCCGTGATCGCTCACATGCGCGCGCAGCCGGGTCAAAGCGATGCTCCGCTCGTGCTCGCCGGCTTTTCGTTCGGCACCGTCGTGCTGTCGCACGTCGCGGCGGCATTGTGCGAGGCGGGCGAGGAAATCGAGCGCATGGTCTTCGTGGGCACGGCGGCGAGCCGCTGGGACGTGGCGCCCGTGCCCGACAATACGCTCGTCATTCATGGCGAAATCGACGACACGGTCCCGCTCGCGGCGGCACTCGAGTGGGCGCGGCCGCAGGAGTTGCCCGTCGTCGTCATCCCGGGCGCCGAACACTTTCTGCATCGCAAGCTGCATCTGCTGAAGCGCATCGTCGTCGACGCCTGGAGGTGAGTGGCGGCGCGGCGCGCGAAAAAAGCGCGCGATCGCGGCGGCTCGCCTCGCGAGGATGCATCGATTTGCGCATACAGGTCCTCATAAAACGCGATTTCGAAGCAGCGCGCCGCGTATAATGGGCGCAATTTTTTTGCGCGAGCGTCGTCCCATCGAGGCCGCTTGCGCGAACCAGTCGCATTCGCCTGTGTCCAATCGCTGCTTCGCCGCCACCGCATTCCGATCGTTTTCCGCGAGTCGCGGCGCCGCTCGCGTTGGCGCGGCCGCCTCTTTCCGCCGCGCGCCATGCGCGCATGCTCTCTTTCGCACGAACTGACCCTATGCGCTCTTCCTTCTTCGGCCCTTCGTCGGCGCCTTCGATTCCGTCGATCTCGTCGTTCGCTTCGTCGTTCATCCCGCAATCGATTGCGCGCGGCGCGCCCGTGAGCCTTCTCGTCGCCGCGACGCTCGCGGCCGGTGCCGCGGCTTATGCGCCGCGCGCGTCGGCCCAGGTGCCCCCGCCGGCCGTAACGGCGCGCTCGTGGGTGCTGATCGACGCTACGGCCAATCAGGTGCTGGCTTCCGGCAATGCCGACGAACGCGTCGAGCCGGCCTCGCTGACGAAGCTGATGACGGCCTATCTCGTCTTCGAGGCGCTGCAGACCAAGAAGATCTCGATGGATCAGGTCGTGACGCCGAGCCTGGCCGTGCGGCGCGTGCGCAACGACGAATCGCGGATGTTCATCGAGGCCGAGAAGCCCGTGACCGTGCACGATCTCGTCTACGGCATGATCGTGCAGTCGGGCAACGACGCGGCAATCGCGCTCGCGGAGCTCGTGGGCGGCAGTGAATCGCATTTCGTCGAGATGATGAATGCCGAAGCCCAGAAGCTCGGCATGAAAGGGACGCACTATGCCGACGTGAACGGCATGCCCGATGCGCAGCACTACACGACGGCGGGCGATCTCGCCACGCTTTCGGCTCGCCTCATTCGCGACTTCCCCGAGTACTACAGCATCTTCTCGGTCAAGGAATTCACCTATAACAAGATCAAGCAGCCGAACCGCAACCGCCTGCTCTGGCTCGATCCGACCGTCGACGGCCTGAAGACGGGGCATACCGAGGCGGCCGGCTACTGCCTGATCGCGACGGCGAAGCGCCCGCTGCCGGGCGTGGCCGATGCATCGCGCCGCATCGTCGCCGTGGTCATGGGCGAGCAGAAAGAGCACGAGCGCGTACAGGACAGCATGAAGCTGTTGAATTACGGCTACAGCGCCTACGACACGGTGCGCCTCTTCAAGGCGAATCAGCCGGTGCAGACTCCGCGTGTCTACAAGGGCGTGGCCGACAGCGTGCCCGTCGGCGTGAAGAGCGACCAGTACGTTACCGTGCCGCGCGGCATGGGCGACAAAGTGAAGCCACAAGTCACCCTGAATTCGCCGCTGATCGCGCCGATCGCCGATGGTCAGCAAGTGGGGGCGGTACAGATCGCGGCGGATGGGAAGACGCTTGCGCAGGTTCCGATCGTCGCGCTGCAGCCGGTGCCGCAAGCCGGCATCGGCGGACGGATCTGGGACTCGCTGATGCTGATGTTCAGCAAGAAGAAGTGATGGTGCAAGTGTGGGAGTGAAGCCGATGAGCCCGGTCAACGAATCGCTGTTCGAATTTCCGTGCGACTTTCCGATCAAGGTGATGGGCAAGGCGCACCCGGATTTCGCCGACACGGTCGCGTCCGTCGTGCGTCAGTTCGACGCGAGCTTCGACGCGACGCGGGTCGAGACGCGGCCGTCGAGCGGCGGCAACTATGTCGGCCTGACGGTGACCGTGCGCGCCATCAGTCGCGAGCAGCTCGACGACATCTATCGGGCGCTCACCGGACATCCGATGGTGAAGGTCGTCCTTTGACGGCAGCTGGCGCGAGCGGACCGCTTTCGTTCACGCCGCTTCTTACGCCGCCGCACGTTTGCTCGTAGACGGCGCGAAAGCGCTTCACCTCTTCGAAGATCCACGCGCGGAAGGCCTGCACGCGTGCGCTCGTCAAGAGCGGGGGCGGGCAGACGAAGTAATAGCTCCACGGGGACGCCGCTTCGACATCGAACAGGCGCACGAGGCGTCCCGCCACGAGTTCCTGCATGACGATCGAGCTACGCGCGAGCGCGACGCCTTGGCCATCTCCTGCCGCAAGCAAAAGATTCGACGAATCGTCGAAGAGCACGCCGCGCCGCGGTTCGGTGGCATCGGGCAAGCCGGCGGCTTCGAACCAGGGGCGCCAGAGATCCGTGTCCGAGCGCAAAAGCGGGACGTGCAGGAGGTCCGCGGGCGTCTTCGGCAGTTGCCCGCCGTTGAACCTCGGTGAGCAGACCGGGAACGCTACTTCATCGAGCAACAGCTCGACATGCAGGTCCGGATAGTTGCCGCGGCCATAGCGGATCGCCACGTCGACGTCGTCGCGCGAAAAATCGGCGAGCGCGTTCGTCGAGAGCAAATCGAGATCGACCTCGGGATGGCGGTCCATGAAGCTGCCGATGCGGGGCGTGATCCAGCGGGCCGAAAATGACGGCGACGAGGAGACGACGAGACGCCGCGTGCGCTCGCCGCTTCGGACGTCGCGCGTCGCGTCCGCGAGCGTCATCAGCGCGGCGCGGACCGACTTCGCATAACGGTTGCCGGCGTCCGTCAGCCGGACGCGCTTACCAGTACGCACGAAAAGCGCGACGCCGAGCTCCTCCTCGAGCGCGCGCATTTGATGACTGACCGCGCCGTGCGTGACGAAGAGCTCGTCGGCCGCGCGCGAAAAACTCTCGTGCCGGGCGGCGGCCTCGAACGTGCGCAGCGCGTTGAGCGCGGGCAGCTTCCTCAGATCCATTGTGAATTTGCCTCACATACGCGTGAGAATTGATCGTTTTACGCCGAACGTTACCACGCCTAGGATTCTAGCCATGGAAGACACTTTGGGTGGAGGCGGTCATGAGAGAGATTTCTTCAAGCGTCACGTTCGAGATCGAACGGGGTGAGACGATACCTGTGATGATTGCGCACAGCACGCGCCTCAATGTCGAAGGCGCATCAGTCTGGGTCTCGCGCAGCAATGATGTCGAGGATTATTGGGTACTGCCGGGGTCGTCGCTGACCTTGCGGCGCGGCGAGCGGCTCTGGCTGAGCGTCGACGGTGACGGGCCGGCGCGTGTTGCGTTCCACGGCCCGCTTCTGGCTGGCGAGCGCCTGCGAGGCGCGCTTGCCGCGCTGGGGGAGCTGTTCGGCATGCGCTGGCGCGGCGGCTGGCGGACGGTTTAACCGACGCTCGGCACGCCCGTCGTTCGAGGGTTGCGGCGGGTGGTAGTGAGTGTTGCCGTCGGTAGTCGGCGCAGTGGAGCGGCGGGCCGGCCCCGCCCGGCATCGGCGCCGCGCGTCTGATTCCGGTAAACTGCCGGCACCATGTCTGCCGTTCCGCTCTCCGAACCGCTCGCCACGCCAGTGACATCGTCCGACGCGGCGGCGCCCGTCTCAGCGCTTTGCGCGCCGCTTTGCGGCCTCCCTTTACGCGAGCGGCTCGCGCCGGACCTCGAACTGGTCTGGCGCGGCGTCGAATTGTATGAAGTGAGCTTCGCCGCGATGCGCGAATTCACCGAGGCGCGCACCGCGGATTCCGTGGACGAGATCTGGCTCGTCGAGCATCCGCCCGTTTTCACGCTCGGCCAGGCCGGCAACCCCGCGCATCTGCTCGCGGCCGATTCCGCGATTCCGCTCGTCAAAGTCGATCGGGGCGGCCAGATCACCTATCACGGTCCCGGTCAGGTCGTCGCCTATTTGCTCGTGAGCCTGCGGCGGCGCGGTCTGCTCGTGCGCCAACTCGTCACGCTGATCGAGGAGGCCGTGATCGAGACGTTGGCGGCGTATAATCTCGCCGGCGAGCGCCGTGATGGCGCTCCCGGCATCTATGTCGCGCCCGGGCCCACGGCCAGTGCGCACGCGGGCGCGAAGATCGCGGCGCTCGGCCTCAAGATTCGCAACGGATGCAGCTACCACGGCGTGAGTCTGAACGTGAAGATGGATCTCCAGCCGTTTCTCGCGATCAATCCATGCGGCTACGCAGGGCTCGAAACAGTCGATATGGCGACGCTCGGCGCCGCTGCCGGCTGGGACGATGCGGCCCGAACCCTGGCGGCGCGTCTTGCCGCGAACCTCGATAGCGCCGTCGCGCATCGCCCAAAGAATGGACCTACCGAATGACTGACGTTACCGCCCACCCGAACGGGCCGGCCGCTTCGAGCGCCGACGCGCCCCAGACCGCCTACGACGCGACGGCCAAGCAGAAGTCACAGGCCAAGACGGCGCGGATTCCGATCAAGATCGTGCCGATCGAAAAGCTCAAGAAGCCCGAGTGGATTCGCGTGAAGGCGGCGACGGGCAGCTCGCGCTTCTCCGAAATCAAGCAGATTCTGCGCGAGCACAACCTGCATACCGTCTGCGAAGAGGCGAGTTGTCCGAACATCGGCGAGTGCTTCGGCAAGGGCACCGCGACGTTCATGATCATGGGCGACAAGTGCACCCGGCGCTGCCCGTTTTGCGACGTGGGCCACGGCCGTCCCGATCCGCTCGATCAGGAAGAGCCGCTGAACCTCGCGCGAACGATTGCCGCGCTCAAGCTCAAGTACGTGGTGATCACGAGCGTCGATCGAGACGATCTGCGCGACGGTGGCGCCGCGCACTTCGTCGAATGCATTCGCAAGGTGCGCGAGCTTTCTCCCGCAACGCGCATCGAAATCCTGACGCCCGACTTCCGCGGCCGGCTCGATCGCGCGCTGTCGATTTTGACGAGCGCACCGCCCGACGTGATGAACCACAACCTCGAAACCGTGCCGCGCCTTTACAAGGAAGCGCGGCCGGGTTCGGACTACGCTCATTCGCTGAAGCTCTTGAAGGACTTCAAGGCGCTGCATCCGGAGGTGGCGACGAAATCGGGGCTGATGGTGGGCCTCGGCGAAACCGAAGAAGAGATCTTGCAGGTGATGCGCGATCTGCGCGCGCACGATGTCGACATGCTAACGATCGGCCAGTACCTGCAACCGTCCGAGCATCACCTGCCGGTGCGGGCCTACGTCCACCCCAATACGTTCAAGATGTACGAGGCGGAAGCGTACAAGATGGGCTTCACGCACGCGGCCGTCGGCGCGATGGTGCGTTCGAGCTACCACGCCGATGTGCAGGCGCACGAAGCAGGCGTTGTCTGATAGCGCTCGTGGGCTCGAGGGTTTCCGGATTGCCGGATTCTGTTTTGCGGTGAAATCCAGGAAACCGGATGGCGCGCTTGTGCCCGCGATTTCTTTTCCTTAATAATCAGCAGCTTGAAGCGTGCCTCGCCTTGGCATCGACCTTGCAATTGACGACCCCACAGCCGAGCGGCTCCCCTTCCGCTCGGACCATTAGTCAAGAGCAAGGAGACATCCAATGCCCCGCCTCAAGAAACCGTTCTATCGAATCCTTTATGTGCAGGTGATCGCCGCGATCATCGCCGGCGTCGTGCTCGGTCACTACGCGAAGAATCTCGCGATCGACATGAAGCCGCTCGGCGACGCGTTCATCAACCTCGTCAAGCTGGTGATCGGCCCGATCATCTTCTGTACCGTGGTCACCGGCATCGCAGGCATGGAGGACATGAAGAAGGTAGGGCGGGTGGGCGGCAAGGCGCTGCTTTACTTCGAAATCGTATCGACGTTCGCGCTCTTGCTTGGCCTCATCGCCACGCACTTGCTGAAGCCGGGCGCAGGTTTCAACGTCGATGTCGCGTCGCTCGACGGCAAAGCCGTCGCCTCGTACGCGGAGAAGGCGCACGGCCAAAGCGTCGTCGACTTCTTCATGCACCTGATACCGAAGACGTTCGTCGACGCGTTCGCCCAAGGCGAGATCCTGCAGATCCTCGTCATCGCGTTGCTCTTCGGCAGCGTGCTCGCGACGATCGGCGAGCGCGGCAAGCCCGTGACGAACTTCATCGAGAGCCTCTCGCATGTCCTCTTCGGCATCGTGCGCATCGTCACGAAGCTCGCCCCGATCGGCGCCTTCGGCGCGATGGCGTTCACGATCGGCAAGTACGGCATCGGCTCGCTCCTGCCGCTGCTGAAGCTGGTCGGCACGTTCTATCTGACGTCGATCGTGTTCGTGCTGGTCGTGCTCGGCACGATTGCCCGCCTCGTCGGCTTCAACATCGTGCGCTTCGTCGGCTACATCAAGGAAGAGATGTTGATTGTGCTCGGGACGAGCTCGTCCGAGGCCGCCTTGCCGCAACTCATGGAAAAGCTCGAGAAGCTCGGCTGTTCGCGCTCGGTCGTCGGCCTCGTCGTGCCGACCGGCTACTCGTTCAACCTCGACGGCACCAACATCTACATGACGATGGCCGTGCTCTTCATCGCGCAAGCGACGAACACGGATCTCACGCTCACGCAGCAGCTGACACTGATCGCCGTGGCGATGCTGACCTCGAAGGGTGCCAGCGGCGTGACGGGCGCGGGTTTCATCACGCTTGCCGCCACGCTCGCCGTCGTGCCGACGATCCCGCTCGCCGGCATGGTCCTCATCCTGGGTATCGACCGCTTCATGAGCGAATGCCGCGCCCTCACGAACATCGTCGGCAATGGCGTCGCCGCCGTGGTCGTCTCGGCGTGGGAGAAGGAGCTCGATCGCGCCAAGCTCACGCGCACGCTGCGTGGCGAGGCGGCGGTCGCGGAAACGGAAGCGGCACGCGTCTGACGTTGGCTGCCGAGTCGCTGCCGGGGCGCTTGCCTTCACGGATCGTTCGCGGCAGCGGCGCCAAGCCCGCATCGAACCAGCGGGACGCCGGGCAAGCCTCGGCAGGCGTGGACGGCGGCGCCATCGCGCCGCTATGCCACAATGAGCCTTTGTCATTGCTGGAATCGGCCACCGTGGCGCGTCGCTTCACCGTCGTCTTCCTGCTCGCCGTGGCGCTTTCGGCGGTTTGCGCGCTGACCTGGCGCATCGCCTGGGAGCGCGGCGTCGACGCGCTGCGACAGCAAGCGGCCGTGCGCGCGGACCGCACGGCGAGCGCGCTCAAGGACACGCTCGATCGCTACGAATCGCTGGCCTATCTGCTCGCGAATCATCCGCTCGTGAAGGACGCGCTCGAGCACTCGACGCCCGACAATGCCACGCGCGCCAACCGCTATCTCCAGGATGCCAACCGTCACGCGCAGGCCAACGTCACTTATGTGATCCGCGCCGACGGTCTGTGCGTCGCCGCCAGCAACTGGGACCAGGGCGATAGCTTCGTCGGCTCCAACTACCAGTTCCGGCCGTATTTCGTCGATGCGATGAAAGGCGAGGTCGGCCGTTTCTTCGGCATCGGCACCGTTTCACGCGAGCCGGGCTACTACCTGTCCGAGCCGGTGCACCGCGATGGGCGGATAGTCGGCGCGGCTGTCATCAAGTTGAACCTCGAATGGTTTCCAGGTACCGACGCGAGCGAGCCGCTCATCGTCGCCGATAACCACGGCGTGGTTTTCCTGTCGTCGGTGCCGGCTTGGAAATATCGCGCCCTCGCGCCGCTGCCGGCTTCACTTGCGGCGGCGATCGAGAAAACGCGCCAGTATGCGAGCCAGCCGATGACCCAGTTGCCGTTCTCGACCGTGCGGCGGGTCGACGACGCCCAGATCGTCCGCATCGGCGACGAGCGGTTCGGGCCGCACTACCTGGTGACGCGGCGCACGCTCGGCACGCCGGACTGGCAGCTGATCACGCTTTCCTCGGTCACACCTGTTCTCGACGACGCACGCAATGCGACGGCCGCCGCCGGCTTCGGATTCGTCTCGCTCTGCCTGCTCGCGTTTTACTGGCGGACGCGGCGTGCGCGCGTGCGCGAAATGATGCGCAGCCGCGCCATGCTGCAGGCCGCCTATGCCGAGCTGAACGAGCGCGTGGCCGAGCGGACCGCCGACCTTTCGGCGGCCAATGCGCGTCTGCAAACGGAAGTCAGCGAGCGCACGCGCGCCGAAAACGACCTGCGCGCGGCGCACGACGAGCTCGTGCAGACGAGCAAGCTTGCCGCGCTCGGTCAGATGGCGGCCGGCATCACACACGAGCTCAATCAGCCGCTCGCCGCGTTGCGGGCGTTCTCGGACAACACGCGCGTGCTGCTCGAGCGCGGCGACCAGACGGCGGCGCGCGAAAACCTCGAGGCGATCTCGGCGCTTACCGAGCGCATGGGCAAGATCACGAACCAGCTCAAGCTTTTCATCGGACGCGCGCAGCCGCGCACGGCGAAAGCGCCCGTGGCGCGCGCGGTTCGCAATGCGCTGAACCTGCTGCAAAAGCGATTTCAGGGCGTGGCGCTCGATCTCACCCTGCGTGAGACCGATGGCTCGGCCGACGCGCCGCGCAAGCGGCTGGAACTCGATGCCGACTATCCCGCGCTCGTCGCCTATTGCGACGATCTGCGTCTCGAGCAGGCGCTCATCAACCTGATCGGCAATGCGCTCGACGCGGTGGCGGGCGCGGCCGACCCGCGCATCGGGATCGACGTCGACGCAACGCTCGCGACGTTCTCGATTACGGTGCGCGACAATGGGCCGGGCATTCCGGACGATGTCCTGCCGCGGCTCTTCGAGCCCTTCTTCACGACGAAGGGCATGGGGCAGGGCCTGGGTCTGGGGCTGGCGATCGCATCGTCGATTGCCCGCGACTGCGGCGGCTCGCTCGTCGCGCGCAATATGCCCGAAGGCGGCGCGGCGTTCGTGCTCACGTTGCGGCGCGCCATCGTGGCGAGCGCGCCGTCGGAGACTTCGTCGCAGTAGCGCATGCCACGTTCGACGATTCGATATCCCTCATTTCCCGACGCGGAAGCAGCCATGAAAGCCTCAGCAACGGCGACCGACAGCCTTCAAGTGATCTTCATCGAGGACGACGAACTCGTTCGGCGCGCGAGCGTCCAGAGTCTGCAGCTTGCCGGTTTCGACGTGGCGGGCTACGCGTCCGTCGAGGCGGCTCGACCGGTGCTCGACGCGGCGGCGACGCCGCCTGGCGTGATCGTCAGCGACATCCGGCTGCCCGGGGCGAGCGGCCTCGAGCTGCTCGAATTTTGCCGCGAGCGCGTGCCCGATGTGCCGGTCATTCTCGTGACGGGACACGGCGACATTTCGATGGCCGTTCAGGCGATGCGCGACGGCGCGTACGACTTCGTCGAAAAACCGTTTGCCTCGGAGCGGCTCATCGAGACGGTGCGCCGCGCACTCGAGCGGCGGCGCCTCGTGCTCGAAAACGTCGCGTTGCGGCGAGAGCTTGCCGAGCGCGATGCGCTCGTGCCGCGCATCATCGGCCGCAGCGCCGCGATCGAGCAGGTCCGCGGGCTCATCGCCAAAGTGGCGCCGACCGACGCATCGGTGCTCATCAACGGCGATACGGGGGCAGGGAAGGAGTTGATCGCGCGCAGCCTGCACGAGCTTTCGCCGCGCCGCGCGAAACCGTTCGTCGCCGTCAATTGCGCGGCGCTGCCCGAGCCGATGTTCGAATCGGAAATGTTCGGCTACGAGCCGGGCGCATTCACGGGTGCGGCGAAACGCCGCATCGGCAAGCTCGAGTACGCATCGGGCGGCACGCTGTTTCTCGACGAAATCGAGAGCATGCCGCTCTCGCTTCAAGTGAAGCTGCTGCGTGTGCTGCAGGACGGCGTGCTCGAACGGCTCGGCTCGAATCAGCCGATCCGCGTCGACTGCCGCGTCGTAGCCGCCGCGAAGGGCGATATGGCCGAGCATGTCGCCGCCGGCACTTTCCGGCGCGACCTGCTCTATCGGCTCAACGTGGTGACGATCGCGCTGCCGCCGATCTCGGAACGGCGAGAGGATATCGTGCCGCTCTTCGAGCATTTCGTACTCGATGCCGCCGTGCGCTATGAAAGGCCCGCGCCCGTCCTGACGGAACGCCAGCGGCAACGCCTCATGGAGCGCGACTGGCCGGGCAACGTGCGGGAGCTGCGTAATGCGGCCGAGCGATTCGTGCTCGGCATTGCCGATCCGCAAGCGCCGATCGGTGGGAGTCTCGTAGAAGAAGACGCGGGAGCGGCGCTCTCCCTGAAAGAGCGCGTCGAGCGATTCGAGCGCGCGGCGATTGCGGATGCGCTCGAGCAGACGAGCGGTGCCGTGGCGATCGCCGCGGACCGGCTGCAAATCGGCAAGGCGACGCTTTACGAGAAAATCAAGCGATACGGCTTGGCCGAGCGCAGCGACGGCGGCGGAAAGGAGACCTGAATAAAGCGGCTTCGATCGGCGCGGTGGCCGGCAAACGGGGGAGCGCCGGCAAGCGCGGCCGCGCAGCGAAAGCGCGAGGCGGCGCGGCGTCGCCGAATTTCCGCGGCTGGCGCGTCGCGCGCCGCGCCAGTTCAGGCGCCGAGCGCCTTTTGCAACAGTTTGTCAAGCTCGGCGAACTGCGGCTCGCCGACATAGCGCTTGAGGATCGTGCCGTTCTTGTCGATGACGAACGTCGTGGGCGTCAACTGCACATTGCCGAATTCCTTCGCCGCGCTGCCGTCGTCCATGGCGACTTTGAATGGCAACTGGCGCGTCTGCGCGTAGTTCGCTACGTACATCGGCGCATCGTAGTTCATCGCGACCGCGACGAACTCCAGCCCTTTATCCTTGAATCGATTGTAGGTCTCGACCATCTGCGGCATTTCGTGCATGCACGTGGTGCAGCTCGTCGCCCAGAAGTTGACGAGGTAGACCTTGCCCTTCAGATCGGCCGTCGAGACCTTCTGGCCCGACAACAACGTGAACGTGGCGTCGGGCACGTGCTGCGACGTACCGAACGTGAAATAGCCGGCCACGGCGATTGCGCATGCGCCAAGCGCCAGCGCGAGAGAGCGGAGCGGGCTCCCGCGGCGCGCGGGAGAAGCAGGGGTCTGGCTCATGGGCGACCTCGAAGGCAGACGGTGCGAAAATAGCGCTGCAATTTTAGCGCCATTCGGGAATCGGTGGAGCGGGGGCGAGCGCTGCGCCCGGCGTGAATCATGCCGTTATGTCCGGTGCCGCGCGGATCCGCGGTCGATGCGAGGACTTTGGGTTTTTCGTCCGGTGTTCCGCGCACCGCTTCGTGGATCGGCTGTTCCGCGCGGCCGCGCCTCGCGATGGCGGATAATCGAAGTTTATCCGGCACGGCTATAGGTATCCGTCGCCGGCTCGCCCTCCGCTTCTTCTTCTTCTTCTTCTGGCTTCGATGTTCCGCATGCGCTTCGCCCCCCGATCGGCGCCCCGCTCGCCGCGCCGAACGATTCAGCTCCGACTGGAATCCAACGGATCCGCCCGATCCTCGAGCGCGGCGCGCGGGCCGGGCTTGCCATGGTGGCGTCTAGCCGCCGGCGCGGCGCTGACTGCCGCCGTGCTGGCGGGCTGCTCCCCCACATACGATTGGCGGACGATCACCGACAACTCGGACGGCTACGCTATCGATCTTCCGGCTAAGCCGACGGAAGATGAACGCTCAGTCGATATCGCGGGCCAATCGCTGCCGATGCATATGCGAGCGGCGCACTTGAAGGGTGCCGTGTTCGCCGTGGGCACGATCGTCTTGCCGAGCGACGATCCGCAGCTGCAGCGCACGGTGCTCGACTACCTTCGCACTGGGCTTGCGCGCAATCTCGGCGCGGCGCCCAACTCGCGTGCCATTGGCGTGCCGCTGGCCGCGGGTGGGCAGGTGCCGGCGCTCGAAATCGCTTTGAGCGGCACGGCCGGCGACGAGCATGAACACAAGATGCTGCACGCGTGGCTCGTGGCGCGCGGCAGGCACGTCTATCAGGCTGTCATTGCGGCCGACAGGGCGCCGCCGCCAGAACAGTCGGACCAGTTTTTCGGATCGTTCAAGGTATTCTGAGCGGCGGTTCGCGCGGCTCGCGCGAAGCATGCGGGCCATGCTCAGCGGTGGAGGGCGAACGGCGAAGACAGTTTGCCAATTCAAAGTTCCTTCGTAACAAGGAACGCTAACGCGGCGATTCTTTGGCGCTTTTCATGCCTATCCACAGATGATGTGGATAACTTTGTTGAAAAGATCGGGGATCTTCTCAGATGGTGGCCCCCAACCTGGCTAGCGCTCCATCGGCGGTTTCGCTGTCGGCATGGAAATATCTCTAAATTCAGTGGCTTGCTGTGTCTTTCTAAGGCGACGTCTTCAAACGACTGTCCGGTATTCGTAAGCGCGGAGCTGTGCATAAGTCTTCCCGCGCGCTTTTTAATCAAGGCGTGCCAAACACCCTCCGGTACTGGATCGCCTCGGCGACGTGTGCCGCGTTCGGCGCTACGTCGCCGGCCAGATCCGCGATCTAAATCTCAGCGCGCCTCAGCAGATAATCGAGACCGCCGACTCGGTACCACCTGTATCCGTAAGGCTCGAGCACGACCGTATGCCGGCCGTCACCGCCAGCCTGACTGTGGTCGTCCGACAAAACGTTGATCAGCCGCTCGTCGCCCGGCCCATTGCAGCCGGAGTGGAATTTGACTGTGCACGTCTTGGCGCCAAAGTTATGCACGCACAGAACCGAGCTGTTACGCCAGTCGTAACGCAGTGCAAGCACATCGTTTCGCGATGTGCGCAGCGCTTCGAAATCGCCCCAACTGATTTCCGGCATTTCGCGCCGCATGCGGATGACCCGTTCCGTCCAGTTGAGAAACGAATCCGGATCGCGCCGCTGGTTAGCCACGTTGACGCGCTGGAAACCATAGGCACCGCCGGAGATCGCGGGGACGGGCGGCTTAGGATGTTTGGTGAACCCGCCGTGGGGCTCCGCCGACCACTGCATCGGCGTGCGCGTGCTTTCGCGCTCGGGGCGGCGAAGATCATCGCCCATGCCGATCTCATCGCCGTAACGGATGACGGGCGTGCCCGGCAAGGTCAGCATTAGGCTGTAGGCGAGTTCGAGCCGGCGCCTGTCGCCCGACAGCATCGGCGCGAGTCTGCGGCGAATGCCGCGCCCGTATAGCTGCATGTCCGGCTCCGGGGCGAACGCGGCGAATACTGCCTCGCGCGCTTCGGGTGTCAGGCGGCCTAGATCGAGCTCGTCGTGATTGCGCAGAAACACGCCCCATTGGGCCGTTGCCGGCCTTGGCTTCGTCGCCAGCAGCGCTTTCTTCAGCGGCTTGGTGTCGCCCGTTGCTAGTGTGTAAAACGTATTCTGATTGAGCTGGAAGTTGAACATCATCGGCAACCGCTCGCCTGCGTCGCCGAAGTATTCGAAGTCTGTATCGGGGAGCACATTCGCTTCCCCGAGGACGATCACATTGCCCTCGCGCCATTGCAAAAACTCGCGAAACGCGCGCAGCATCGTGTACTGCTCGACATGCCCGCGCACCTTCGCACCCTTCGCCGCAATCACGAAAGGCACTGCATCCATGCGGAACCCCGATACGCCCAGCTGGATCCAGAAGCCCATGATCTTCAGCAACTCGGCATGAACGTAGGGATTGGCCGTATCCAAGTCCGGTTGGAACTCGTAGAAGCGATGGAAGTACCAGCGCCTTGCGTGCTTGTCGAAAGTCCAGGTCGACTTCTGCACACCCGGAAACACCACGCCGTCATCCACTTTTGACGGCTTCCTGTCAGACCAGACGTACCAGTCGCGGTATTTCGAACCGGGATCGCTACGTGCTGACTTGAACCATGGATGCTCGTCGGAAGTGTGATTCACCACAAGATCGATGATCACGCGCAAGCCGCGCTCGCCGCACGCGTGCGTGAATTCCGCGAAGTCGCCGAGCGTGCCGTATTTCGGATCGACGTTGTAATAGTCCGAAATGTCGTAGCCGTTATCGCGCCCGGGCGATGGCTGGAAGGGCATCAGCCAGATCGTCGTCACGCCCAGGCCCTGCAGGTAGTCGAGCCGGCGCATTAGCCCCTGGAAATCGCCGACGCCGTCGCCGTTGGCGTCCAGGAACGTACCTACCGAAAGGCAATAGATGATGGCGTTCTTGTACCAAAGGTCATTGAGCATGGGTGCCAAACGATCAAGCGCGGAGAGGAATAACGATGTCTGAGCGAGCTTGGTGGAAAAGTGCCGTCATCTATGAGATTTATCCTCGCTCGTTTCAGGATAGCAACGGCGACGGCGTCGGCGACCTGACGGGGATCCTCGCACGCCTGGAATATGTCGCCGCCCTGGGCGTCACTGCGGTCTGGATTGCACCCATCTATCCATCGCCGATGGCCGACTTTGGTTACGACGTCGCGAATTACTGTGACATTGATCCGGTGTTCGGCACGCTTGCCGAGTTCGAGCAATTGGTGGGCCACGCCCACCGGCTCGGGCTCAAGGTGCTGCTGGACTTTGTGCCGAATCACACATCGGATCGGCATCCTTGGTTCGAGGAAAGCCGGTCGTCGCGTGACAATCCGAAGCGCGACTGGTACCTGTGGCGCGATCCGGCGCCCGATGGCGGGCCGCCAAACAACTGGCTGAGCAGGATGGGGGGCTCAGCGTGGGAGCGGGACAAGCTCACGGGGCAGTACTACTACCATGCGTTTTTACGGGAACAACCGGACCTGAACTGGCGCAATCAGGAAGTGCGCCGCGCAATGGATGACGTGCTGCGTTTCTGGCTTGATCGCGGTGTCGACGGTTTTCGCGTGGATGTGCTCTGGTTGCTGATCAAAGACGCGCAGTTTCGCGACAATCCGCCGAACCCAGCCTATCGGCCCGGGGAGCCGCAGCATCACCGGCAATTGCAGACTTACACCGAGGATCAGCCGGAAGTGCATGACATCGTACGCTCGATGCGCGCCACGCTTAGCGAGTATGGCGAGCGCGTGCTGATCGGCGAAATCTACCTGCCCGTCCCGCAACTCGTGAAGTACTACGGCACCAACGGCGATGGCGCGGACATGCCGTTCAATTTTCAGCTGCTCAATACGCCGTGGAAGGCGAGCGAGATCGCTCGCGTGATCAAGGATTACGATCGCGCCTTACCGGAGTACGCGTGGCCCAACTGGGTACTGGGAAATCACGACAATCGGCGCGTCGCTTCGCGCGTCGGCACGGTGCAGGCGCGAGTGGCCGCGGTTCTGCTGCTGACATTGCGCGGTACGCCGACGCTGTATTACGGGGATGAAATCGGCATGACAGACGGGGATATCGCGTCCGATGAGATTCGGGACCCGGCGGAGCTTCGACAACCCGGCCTCGGCCAGGGGCGTGATCCGGAACGCACTCCGATGCGATGGGACAGCTCATTGCCCAATGGCGGTTTTACCACTGGCCGGCCCTGGTTACCTATTGGCACGACCACGAGCGTGAGGGAACAGGAGCGTGACGCATCCAGCATGCTGTCGCTCTATCGTCGGCTGTTGGCGTTGCGGCGCGGCAATGCCGCGCTCTTGGCGGGCACGATCGAGAACGTCGCGGCGCACGGCGATGTGCTGACGTATGAACGGTGCTACCGCGATCAACGGCTTTTCATCGCGCTGAACATGGGTAGCGAAAATGCCGCCGTGCTTTCGCCAGCAGGCGTGGTCTTGCTATCGACGTTTGCGGATCGCGACGGTCAAACATTGGAAGCAGGCGTCATTCGCATTTCGGCAGGCGAGGCGCTTGTCGTGGCGGCGTAGAGGAGCGGGCCCGATGAACCTCGAGCAGGTCTATGCCCGAATTTGGGATTGCTTGGCTGCTGCTGTGCGGGAAGAAAAGCTGCCGTTCAAGGTGATGCAGGCGGCGACGATCGGCCTTGACGGTTCCCCGAACGTGCGCACGGTCCTGCTTCGGGGCGTGAGCGAGCGAGAGAACCTGCTCACTTTTCATACCGACGTGCGTTCGCCGAAGATCGCCGAACTGAGCCATGATCCGCGCATCGCCCTCGTCGGCGTCGATTCCGTTCGTAACGTGCAAATCCGTGTGTTCGGGGAAACTCGAATCCTTCGGGATGGGAAAGCACGACTTGATGCATGGCGCTGCAGTCCCGACCACGACCTGATCGTTTATCGCACGCGCCTTGCGCCGGGAACACCGATGAGCCACGCGGGCGATGAATTTGACGAAACGCGGGACGTTTTGGATCCGGCCGAAGGTCTCAAGCATTTCTGCGTCGTCGAGGTTCGCCCCGCGCGCTTGGATTGGCTAGATCTTTCTACCTGGGATCGGCCGCAACGGGCGCGCTATGTACGTCAAGGCGATCTTTGGATCCACAGCTGGATTGCGCCGTGATCACTCATGGGCCAACCAGCGCGGCAACCGCTGCCGCATGGCTGATGCTGTCAAGCGCATTTGGAATCCGAGCCACTTTGCGCGCAACATCGCCGCCGGATGTCATTTGCAGACCTTATGTGCGTGCGTCGAGCAATGTACGAGTTATCACAGACGTCCCCGGGCAGCATGACGGATAACGCGACGTCTTCAAACGACTGTCCGGTATTCGCAAGCGCGGAGCTGTGCATAAGTCTTCCCGCGCGCTTTTTAATCAAGGCGTGCCAAACACCCTCCGGTACTGGATCGCCTCGGCGACGTGTGCCGCGTTCGGCGCTTCGTCGCCGGCCAGATCCGCGATCGATCGCGCCACTTTGAGGACGCGATAGTAGGCGCGGGCCGACCAGCCGAACCGCTCGCTCGCTTCGCGCAGCAACAACTCGCCCGAGGCGTCGGGGCGGCAGACTTCATCGACTTCGCGACCGCTCAACTCGCGGTTCATCTTTCCTTGCCGCGCCTGCTGCCGCTTGCGCGCGGCCGCGACGCGGCGCGCTACCGTCGCGCTCGGTTCGCCTTGCGCGGTCGCGCGCGACGACAGCTCCGTTGCCGTCAGGGCGGGTAGCTCGATCTGTATGTCGATCCGATCTAGCAGTGGACCGGAGAGCTTACGCAGATAGCGGGCGGCGATTTCGGGCGTGCAGCGGCATCGGCCGGCAGGGTCGCCGCGCCAGCCGCACGGACACGGGTTCATCGCGGCGACGAGCTGACAGGCCGCCGGAAAGTCCGCCTGCAATGCCGCGCGCGAGATGGTGATGCGACCCGCTTCGAGCGGCTCGCGCAGCGTTTCGAGCACGTGACGGTCGAATTCCGGCAGTTCGTCGAGAAAGAGCACGCCGAGATGCGCGAGCGTGATCTCGCCCGGTTGCGGCGGATTTCGGCCGCCGACGAGCGCCGCCGCGCTCGTCGAGTGATGCGGCGCGCGAAACGGCCGTTGCCGCCATTGGGCGGGCGAAAAGCCGAGCACGCTGGCTGAGAGCAGCGCCGCGGAAGTCAACGCCTCTTCGTCGCTCATCGGCGGCAATAAGCTCGGCAGACGCGCCGCCAACATCGATTTGCCGGCTCCGGGCGGACCGACCATCAGCATGTGATGCCCGCCGGCAGCGGCCACTTCCAGCGCCCGTCGCGCGCCAGGCTGGCCGATGACGTCGGCCATGTCCGGTGCGACGGCCATCGCCGATCGATCGATCTTCGGGACGGCGAGCGGTTCCAGCCTGCCATCGGATGAGCCCGCGAGGTGCCCGCAAAGCGACGGCAGATCGGCCGCGCCGTAGACGTCGACACCGGGAACCAGCGCGGCCTCGTAGGCGCTCTCGAGCGGCAGGTAGAGCTCCGGCGCATGATCGCCTGGCGGCTCGTCGGGCTGGGCGTCGCCGTCATGGCCGCGCTCGCGCGTACCGCTCCACACTTGCTCTGAGCCATGGCGGCGCGCCGTTCCGCAAGCCATCGCGAACGCGCCGCGCATCGGGCGCAGCGCACCCGTCAGCGACAGCTCGCCCGCGAACTCGCGCTCGCCGAGCGACGACTCGGGGATCTGCCCGCTCGCGGCAAGAATGCCGAGCGCGATCGGCAAGTCGAACCGCCCCGATTCCTTGGGGAGATCGGCCGGCGCCAGGTTCACGGTGATGCGCCGCACGGGGAAATCGAAGCCGCAGTTCTGCAGCGCGGCTCGCACGCGCTCGCGGCTTTCGCGCACTTCGAGGTCGGGCAAGCCGACGATCGAAAACGACGGCAGCCCGTTGGCGAGATGAACTTCGACGGTCACTTCAGGCGCACGGCCGGCAGCCGGCGCGCGCGAACGCACCACGGCAAGCGACATGGATTCTCCTGGGGGAGGGCGGCAGCGGAACGCGCCGCCCTTTTCGATGACGAGGGCCGGGATGGCCCTGGCGGAACTGACTGTATGGCTCGCTTGCCGAGCGCGGGTCTGGCTTTACCTGCTTTAGGGTTCGCTTCGCAAAGATGCCGGTTCGACGAGCCTCAAGATTCCTCCGCCGTGGCGAGCTTCTGCTCGAGCTCGGCGACGCGCCGCTCGAGTTCTTCGAGGCGCGTGCGCGTGCGCAACAGCACCTGAGTCTGCGTGTCGAATTCCTCGCGCGTGACGAGATCGAGCTTCGAGAAACCCTGCGACAGCATCGCCTTCACGTTGCGCTCGACGTCTTTCGCGGGCGAATTCTTGAGCAGATCGCTCATGCGCGCCTGAAAGTCCTGAAAGAAATCGTTCGGTTGCTTCATGATGGTTCCTCTTGATTGCACAAAAAACGTGCATTTAGTCGTCAAAGGGCGCGATCCAACGCACCGATGATCGAATTTGGTGCGCGCGCCGCGCCGTCTTCGCGAACATGAGCGCTGCTGGTGCGCGATTCATGTCGCGGGCCGTGTGAACACTCTAGCAATGATCGATGGGCGGCGCCAGCGCGGCGGCCCGGCGTTGGCCGTTTGGCCGACGCCGCGGCCGCCTCGTCGAGACCTGCGTCCCGTCGCCCGTAGCGCCCGATGGCACGCTAGTTGCTCTATCCGGCCCGCACCGGCGGCGCGCGGATGTCGGCGGGCGTACGGCGTCGCCTGCGAGACTTTCCGCCGCATGGCAACGGGGTTCACGCAACGAAAAGAGGATTTCATGAAGCTCATTACCGCAATCATCAAGCCGTTCAAGCTGGATGAGGCGCGCGAAGCGTTGTCGGCGATCGGCGTCTCGGGCATCACCGTGACGGAAGTGAAGGGGTTCGGGCGTCAGAAGGGGCACACCGAGCTTTATCGCGGCGCCGAATACGTCGTCGACTTCCTGCCCAAGGTGAAGATCGAGGCGGCCGTGTCCGACGACATCGTCGACCAGGCAATCGAAGCCATCGAACGGGCTGCCCGCACGGGCAAGATCGGCGACGGAAAGATCTTCGTGACGCCGATCGAGCAGGTGATTCGGATCCGTACTGGGGAAACGGGCGCGGACGCCCTATAAGTCGAAAAAGTTAGCGATAAGAGGAAACCGAAAGATGCGCAAATTCCTGATGTCCGTGGCGATGGCCGCCACGCTGCTTGCGGGCGGCGTCAGCGCCGCCTTGGCGGACGATGCGGCAAGTGCCGCCGCCGCGTCGGCACCCGCCGCGACCGCCTCCGCACCGAGCGCCGATGCGTCGGGTGCGGCGGCTGCTTCCGCCGCGGCGCCCGCGTCGGCCGCCGCGGCCTCCGACGCCGCCCCCGCCGCGCCGACCGCTCCGATCTCGGTCGATTCGTCGAAGATCAATTCGGGCGACACGGCCTGGATGTTGACCTCGACGGCACTCGTTCTGTTCATGACGATTCCGGGCCTCGCGCTCTTTTACGGCGGCATGGTCCGCAAGAAGAACGTGCTCGCGACGGTCATGCAGAGCTTTGCGATCACCTGCATCGTGACCGTCCTCTGGACCGTCATCGGCTACAGCCTCGCGTTCACGCCCGGCAACGCGTTCATCGGCGGCTTGTCGCGCTTCTTCCTTGCCGGCATGAACTACATCAAGGGCGACAAGGCGACGACGCTGACGGTGAGCCATCTCGCGACGACGATTCCGGAAACGGTCTACTTCGTCTATCAGATGACGTTCGCGATCATCACGCCGGCGCTGATCACGGGCGCGTTCGCGGACCGCATGAAGTTCTCGGCGATGATCGTGTTCATGAGCCTCTGGTCGATCATCGTCTACTCGCCGATCGCGCACATGGTGTGGGAGCCGACCGGCTGGCTTTCGGCGGCGGGCATCCTCGACTTCGCGGGCGGCACGGTCGTGCACATCAACGCTGGTATCGCGGGTCTCGTGTGCGCCCTCGTGCTGGGCAAGCGCGTGGGCTATGGCCGCGAAGCGATGGCGCCGCACAACCTCGTGCTGACGCTGATGGGCGCGGCGATGCTGTGGGTGGGCTGGTTCGGCTTCAATGCGGGCTCGGCGGTGGCGGCTGACGGCCGCGCGGGCTTTGCGATGCTGACGACGCAAGTCGCGACGGCCCTGGCGGCGCTCGCGTGGATGTTTGCCGAATGGGTGGCCAAGGGCAAGCCGTCCGCGCTCGGCATCGCATCGGGCGCCGTGGCGGGTCTCGTGGCGATCACGCCGGCTTCCGGCTACGTCGGGGTAACCGGCGCGTTCGTCATCGGCATCGCGGCGGGCGTGATCTGCTTCTGGTCGGCTACGTGGCTCAAGTCCAAGCTCGGCTATGACGATTCGCTCGACTGCTTCGGTGTGCATGGTGTCGGCGGGATCGTCGGCGCGATTCTGACCGGCGTCTTCGCGGTCAAGGACATCGGCGGCGCCGACGGCAGCGTGATCCTGCAGCTCAAGGGCGTGCTGACCACGGTCGTCTACAGTGGTGTCATCAGCTTCGTCCTGCTGAAGCTAATCGACCTCGTCATCGGCCTGCGCGTGGCCGAAGAAGAAGAGCGTGAAGGTCTCGACGTCGTGCTGCACGGCGAGCACGTCGAATAAGAAGCAACTCCTCTCTCCAGAAACCGCTCGTACTACAGCGATTCAGCCCGCCTTTATGGCGGGCTTTTTTCACTCGATCTCGGCTCGACGCTTCAAGCAGCAGATCGATTAGTCAGTCCGCGCGCAAGCCTCTCGCAAGTTGACCAGGGGCGACCAAATTGGTACGATTGTTGTTCAAGGCTACGTGCGAGCGGGTGTAGAAAGCGTAGTGCCGCCCGGGTCACCGGGTCCCACCAGGAGTGGGAGTTTTGTCGCAAGGCAGATAGAGAGTCCCGCCTACAACGGCCACTTCGAGGTGGCCGTTGGCTTTTCCGAAGCGCTGCGCCCGGATGCGGCGTCCTTCATATGCTGCTTTCGGATGGCTCCCCTTTCACCCCACCGTCTATCGGGTCAATAGAAAAAGCGATTGCGCCCGAGCCCTTGCGAATGAACGCGCTGCCCCCAAATCGGCAGGGCAATTGCTCCACATGCTCTACAATCTTTTTCTCCCCTGTTCCGCGAGTGCTCAATGGTTCCGCACCTAGTTACGGCGTTAAACGGTCCGCTGCTCGATCTCGAGCGGAAGATCCTCGATGCCACGCCGGCGATCGAGCGGTGGTTCCGCCTCGAGTGGCAGGAACACACGCCGGCGTTTTACTGCTCGGTCGACCTGCGCAACGCGGGCTTCAAGCTTGCGCCCGTCGACACGAACCTTTTTCCGGGCGCCTTCAACAATCTACCCAATGAAGTGCTGCCGCTCGCCGTCCAGGCCGCCATGGCGTCCATCGAAAAGATTTGCCCGGACGCGAAGAATCTTCTGATCATTCCCGAGCGCGAGACGCGCAACGCGTTTTATCTCGAGAACGTGGCGCGACTTGCGACGATCATGCGGCAGGCGGGCCTCAACGTGCGTTTCGGCACGCTCGACGAATCCATCGCGGGACCGGTCACGATCTCCCTCGCCGACGGGCAGAAGATCGTCCTCGAGCCGCTCGAGCGCACACCGCGCCGACTCGGCTTGAAGAACTTCGACCCCTGCTCGATCCTGCTCAACAACGACCTCTCGGCCGGTGTGCCGCCCGTGCTGGAGAATCTGCACGAACAGTACGTGCTGCCGCCGATCCATGCAGGCTGGGCCGTGCGGCGTAAATCGACGCACTTCTCCTGCTACGACGACGTGGCGAAGAAGTTCGCGAAGATCGTCGACATCGATCCGTGGATGGTGAATCCGTACTTCGCGCATGTCGAAGGCGTCGATTTCGAAGCGCGCGCGGGCGACGAAGCGCTCGCCGGCGCCATCGACGCGGTCATCAAGAAAATCGCGCGCAAGTACCGCGAGTACGGCATCAGCGAAAAGCCTTACGTCGTGATCAAGTCCGATGCGGGAACCGACGGCCGCGGCGTCATGACGGTGCACGACGCGAGCGAGGTGACGAGCCTGACCAAGGGCGAGCGCGCGCGCATGTCGACGACGAAGAGCGGCTTGCAAGTGCACGACGTGATCGTGCAGGAAGGCGTCTATACATTCGAGCGCATTGGCGACGAAGTGGCCGAGCCCGTCGTCTACATGATCGACCGGTATGTCGTCGGCGGCTTTTACCGCGTGCACGGCAGCCGCGAGCGCGATCAGAACCTGCACGCGCCGGGAATGCACTATGTGCCGCTCGGCTTCGAGCATACGGCGTTGCCCGATGCGCATGCCAAGCCCGGCGCCGCGCCGCCGAACCGGTTCTATATGTACGGCGTCGTTGCGCGGCTCGGGCTGCTCGCGGCCTCGGTCGAGCTCGAGAAAACCGACCCGGAGGCCATCCAGGTTTGAACGCCGGCGCCTGGGCGCGGCCCGTGGCCGCGGCGCGGCGTCTTCAATCCTTTCGCGGCATCCCACCAACGACAAAGCCCGCCCCGGGGCAGGACCTTCATGGACATCCTTTTCATCGCCGACCCGCTCGCCAAGTTCAAGATCTACAAGGACTCGACCTACACGATGATGGCCGAAGCGGCCCGGCGCGGACATGCGCTCTTCGCCTGCGAGCCGAAGCATCTCGCGTGGGCGTCCGGTGACGTCGAAGCGACTGTGCGGCGCGTGACGCTCGTCGGCGACGAGTCCGATCCGCATCGCCAACCGTGGCACGAGAGCGCTCCGCATGAGAGTCGGTCGCTTGCGTCGTTCGGCGCGGTGCTGATGCGCAAGGACCCGCCGTTCGATATGGAGTACGTGACTTCGACCTGGCTGCTCGAGCTCGCCGAGCGCGCCGGCGCGCATGTCTTCAATAAACCGCAGGCGATCCGCGATCATTCCGAGAAGCTCGCGATCGGCGAATTTCCGCAGTTCGTCGCGCCGACGATCGTCACGCGGGATGCCGCACGGCTGCGGGCGTTTCATGCCGAGCACGGCGATGCCATCTTCAAGCCGCTCGACGGAATGGGAGGCATGGGCGTCTTTCGCGTGAAGAGCGACGGCATGAATCTCGGCTCGATCATCGAAATGCTGAGCCACGACGGCGTGCGTTCCGTCATGGCGCAGAAGTTCATCCCGGAAATCACGGCGGGCGACAAGCGCATTCTGTTGATCGGCGGCGAGCCGGTGCCCTATTCGCTTGCGCGCATTCCGCAGGGCAACGAGGTGCGCGGCAATCTGGCCGCGGGTGGGCTTGGCGTCGCGCAGCCGCTCTCGGCGCGCGACCGCGAGATCGCGGAGACGCTCGGACCTGTGCTCGCATCGCGCGGGCTGCTGCTCGTCGGGCTCGACGTAATCGGGGACTGGCTGACGGAAGTCAACGTCACGAGCCCGACATGCTTTCGCGAAATCATGGACCAGACGGGGTTCGATGTGGCGGCGATGTTCATTGACGCATTGGAGCGCGCGGCCGCCTAGACGCGCACCGCTCGAAAGGGTCGCGCCGCCGGTTTGCGCCGACAGTCGAATCGTTCGCAGGCCGACAGCGCGGCGCGAGGAATCGCGCGAAAATGACCCTGCTACAATGCCGGTCTCGCGGGTGCGGGACGGCATGGCGGCGTCCGCCACCATCGGTGGCGGGCCTGGACAGGGCGCGGCCGGCCGCTCGTTATCGCGCGCACCGCGCCGTTTTTGGTTGGCAAGACAGATATGGCAGGCATCCTGATCATCGCGCATGCGCCGCTCGCCACTGCTCTCAAAGAGTGCATCGCGCATATCTACGGCGGGCTTCCGGCACGCATCGGCGGAATCGATGTCCTTCCCGACTGCGATCCGGCCCAGGTCATTCGCGATGCTGAAGCGGAAATCGATCGGCTGCGAGAAGAAAACGGCGCGCTCGTTCTGACGGATATGTACGGTGCGACACCGGCGAACATCGCGTGCCGGCTCGCCGGTTCGTCGGACGTGCGCGTGCTCGCGGGAGTCAATTTGCCGATGCTCGTGCGTGCCGTCTGCTACCGGGCCGCGCCACTCGATCAGCTCGTCGAAAAAGCGTTGATGGGGGCCGCGAAGGGAGTCCATGCGGTGGGGCCGCAAATGTCGCCGTGCGAGTCAGCCAACGCCACCACTTGTCTGCCGTCCAACGCTTCGGCGGCCGGTGGCGCCATGCCCGCCGCCGCCTCCGTGGTCGGCGCGTCGCCTCGCGCGGACGAAGGCCCGGCCCAGTCGTAACCGGCTCCGCTTTTCTCCAATCCTTTGCCCCACCAGGACAACCGATGCTCCAACAAGAAACGACGATCGTCAATAAACTGGGCTTGCATGCGCGCGCATCGGCCAAGCTGACCCAACTGGCCGGCAACTTCCAGGCGGAAATCTGGATGACGCGAAACGGGCGCCGCATCAACGCGAAAAGCATAATGGGCGTGATGATGCTCGCGGCCGGAATCGGAAGCACCGTCACGATCGAGACGGAGGGGCCCGATGAAAAGGAGGCAATGGACGCACTCTTGAAGCTCATCGCCGATAAATTCGGTGAAGGACAATGAACGTCAGGAGCGGCGCCGGCCGGCGCATCGGGTAATGACAAAAGCCGCGATTTTTCGCGGCTTTTTCTATGTGCGCTAAAACGCAAGCCGTGCGGCCGCTCAAGGCCGTCGGGCAATCGCAATGGCAATGGCGACGCGAGCGCTGCCCCGCGACGTCTCGTGTCGAAGCATGCATTGCTGCGCCGCACGCTGTCAGCCATCGTCGACGGAATCTATAATTGCCGATCAGGGTCAAACGCCCATTGCAGCGGTATTACTCCCGCGGCATCACATAACTCGAGGAGGTGCGCGTGTCGTTTTCGCTGCATGGAATCCCAGTGTCACGCGGCATCGCGATCGGGCGGGCTTACCTGATCGCGCCGGCTGCGCTCGACGTCGACCACTATCTGGTCGATGCGCCGCGGATCGAGGGCGAGATCGAGCGCTTCCGCGCAGCGCTGAAAACCGTGCAGAACGAACTCGAGCGCCTCTCGGAGGATCTGGCGGCCGACGCGCCGAGCGAAGTCGGCGCCTTCATTCACGTCCATACGATGATCCTGAACGATGCGATGCTCGTTCAGGAAACGATCGATTTGATCCGCACGCGCAAATACAACGTCGAGTGGGCGTTGACTGAGCAACTCGAGCGCCTTTCACGCCATTTCGACGACATCGAAGACGAGTATCTGCGCGAGCGCAAGGCCGACATCCAGCAAGTGGTCGAGCGTATCTTGAAGGCGCTGGCGGGCGCGCCTTCGGCCGCGGCCCTCGTGGACGGAGCGAACGGCGATTCGCGCGCGGAAATGATCGTGGTGGCGCACGATATCTCCCCCGCGGACATGCTGCAGTTCAAGACGCAAACGTTCCAAGGCTTCGTCACCGATCTCGGCGGACGCACTTCGCATACGGCGATCGTCGCGCGCAGCCTCGGCATCCCCGCCGCGGTCGGCGTGCAGCATGCGAGCGCGCTGATCCGACAGGACGATCTCATCATCGTCGACGGCGATCACGGTATCGTGATCGTCGATCCGGCGCCGATCGTGCTCGAGGAGTACACGTATCGGCAAACCGAGAAAGCGCTCGAGCAGAAGAAGCTGCAGCGACTCAAGTTTTCGCCGACGCAAACGCTATGCGGCAACAAGATTTCGCTTTGCGCCAACATCGAGCTGCCGGACGATGCCCGCGCGGCGATCGAGGCAGGCGCCGTCGGGGTGGGGCTCTTTCGCACCGAGTTCCTCTTCATGAACCACAAGGATCGCCTTCCGGAGGAAGAGGATCAATTCGAAGCCTACCGGCGCGCGGTCGAGCTGATGGGCGGGTTGCCGGTGACGATCCGCACGATCGATGTGGGAGCCGACAAGCCGCTCGAGACGCTGGCGGGCGGCGACGGTTTCGAGTCGGCGCAGAATCCGGCGTTGGGCTTGCGAGCGATTCGCTGGAGCCTGTCCGAGCCGCAGATGTTCCTGACGCAGCTGCGTGCGATCCTGCGCGCATCGGCGTTCGGCAAGGTGAAGATCCTGGTTCCGATGCTCGCGCATGCGCAGGAGATCGATCAGACGCTCGATCTCATCCGCGAAGCGAAACGGCAGTTGGACGACGCCGGCCTTGCTTACGATCCTGGCGTGCAGGTCGGCGCGATGATCGAAATTCCGGCGGCGGCCATCGCCTTACCGCTGTTTTTGAAGCGCGTCGATTTCCTTTCGATCGGCACGAACGACTTGATCCAGTACACGCTCGCGATCGATCGCGCCGACAACTCAGTCGCGCATCTGTACGACCCGCTTCATCCGGCCGTCCTGCATTTGATAGCCTTTACGCTGCGCGAAGCAAAGCGCGCCGGCATGCCCGTTTCGGTCTGTGGGGAAATGGCTGGCGATCCGCAGCTCACGCGCCTTTTGCTCGGCATGGGGCTGACCGAGTTTTCGATGCATCCGAGCCAGCTCCTCGTGGTGAAGCAGGAAATCTTGCGCGCTGATCTCAGAAAGCTCGAGAAGCCTGTCGCGGACGTGCTCGCGGCATTCGAGCCCGAGGAGGTGCAGGCGGCGCTCAAGTGTGTCGCGGAGGCTTAGGGCGCTAAAGCGCTAACCCCTGCCGCAGAGCTTTGCATGGGCATAGGTAAGCGCTGAAGCGCTAACCTCTGCCGCAGCACACTGGGCAGTCGGGCTGGCGCGCGATGCTCATCGTCGTCCATTCCATCCGCAGCGAATCGAGCATCATGAGCCGCCCCGTCAGGGATTCCCCGATGCCCGCGATAATGCGCAGGGCTTCGGCGGCCTGCATGGCGCCGATGATCCCGACCGTCGGCGCGAACACCCCCATCTGCGAACACGCCACTTCCTCGAACGGTTGATCCTCGGGAAAGATGCATGCGTAGCAGGGCGAAGCAGGATTGCGGAAATCGAACGTGCTGATCTGGCCGTCGAAACGCAACGCCGCGCCGGAGACGAGCGGCACACCGTGCGCCACGCACGCGCGGTTGATCGCATGCCGGGTAGCAAAGTTGTCCGTGCAATCGAGGACGACGCTCGCGTGCGGCACGGCGGCCTCGAGCCACGCGTCGCTCACGCGCTCGTCGACGGCTTCGACGATCACCTCAGGATTCAAGCGGGCGATGGCATCGCGCCCCGACTCGACCTTCTTACGGCCAATCGAGGCCGTGACGTGCAGGATCTGCCGCTGAAGATTCGTGAGATCGACGGTGTCGGCGTCGACGAGCGTCAGCTTGCCGATCCCCGCGGCGGCCAGATACATGGCGGCGGGCGAGCCGAGCCCGCCCGCGCCGACGACGATCGCATGGGCATCGAGGAACCGCTGCTGCGCCTCGATGCCGAGCTCGTCGACGAGGATGTGCCGCGAGTAGCGAAGAAGCTGATCGTCGTTCAAGGATTACGCCAGATTACTTGCTCGGCGCGGGGCTCGAGGCAGGCAGCGGTGTCGACGACTGCGGCTTGACGGCGACAGGCGCGGAAGCGGACTGCTCGACCTTGCGCTGCGCAAGCTTGCGCTCGGCTACCGACTTCGATTCCAGCACAGGCTTGCCTTCGAGCTTGTTCACCGCCTGCTGCAGCATGAAGTCGTCGGGCGAGCCGAAATCGACCGGCTTGCGATCGCGCTCCTTGGCCTTTTGCTCGGGCGTCATCTTGTCTTCTTGCTGCTCGAGCTGCTGCAGCTGCTGCAGGCGGTCCTGCTCGCGCTGCTCCTGCTCTTTCTTCTCGTTCGGATCCTGCGTGTTTGCGAGGTGGTTCGTGTAATCGACCTCGCGCGTCACGAAGGCATCGTCAGGATCGCCGTCGGCGTATTGATCGACCGGGATGTCCGGCCGAATGCCCTTGTTCTGAATCGAGCGGCCGCTCGGCGTGTAGTAGTAGGCCGTCGTCAACCGCAGCGCCGTATCGGCCGTGAGCGGCCGCACTGTCTGCACCGAGCCCTTGCCGAAGGTCGTCTTGCCGAGAATCAGCGCGCGGTGCTGGTCTTGCAGCGCACCGGCCACGATCTCCGATGCCGACGCCGAATAAGCGTTCGTCAGCACGACCATCGGCACCGTTCGATAGATGGCCGGCAGGCTCTTGAGCGGGTCCGAATCGAACGACGGGAGCCGGTAGTTCGAATAGGTATCGCGATAAACCTGTTTCGAATCGGGGATCTGGCCGTTCGTCGACACGACGACCGAGTCCGGCGGCAGGAACGCGCCGGCCACGCCGACCGCGCTTTGCAGCAGGCCGCCGCCGTTGTTGCGCAAATCGAGCACGAGCCCCTTCAGGTTCGGCTGTTCGCGCGCGATGTCGGCAAGCTTGGCCGCGAGATCCGGCACCGTGCGCTCCTGGAAGCTCGTGACCCGCACGTAGGCATAGCCGGGCGACAGCACCTTCGTCTTCACGCTCTGCACGCGGATGATCGCGCGCGTGACCGTGACGGGGAACGTGCGGTCCTCGCTCTTGCGGAAGAGCGTCAGCGTGACCTTCGTGCCCGGGTCGCCGCGCATCTGCTTGACGGCCTGGTCGAGCGTCATGCCACGCACGGGCTTGTCGTTGATGCGCGTGATGAGGTCTCCGGGCCGGATGCCCGCGCGGAAGGCAGGCGTATCCTCGATCGGGGAGATGACCTTGATCAGGCCGTCCTCCTGCGAGATCTCGATGCCGAGACCCGCGAACCGCCCCTTCGTCTGTTCCTGCAGCTCTTCGTAGTCGGTCTTGTCGAGGTACGACGAGTGCGGATCGAGGCTCGAAACCATGCCCTTGATCGCTTCGGTCAGGAGCTTCTTGTCGTCGACCGGCACGACATAGTCGTGCTTGATCTGGCCGAACACCTCGGCGAAAAGCCTGAGCTGATCGAGCGGCAATGGCGCAGTGGCAACCTGTTGCTGCGCCGCGGCGGAAAACTGCAGCGTCGCGAACACGCCGGTTGCGAGGCCCGCGGCGATCAGGCCGATGTTCTTGAGTTTCGTGCGCATAGAGTCTGGTGCGGTCTGGAAACGGCGGGAGCGCCGAAAAGCGGAGGACGGTCAAGTATAACTGTTCGACCTTGATGGTGCGGGATGGTTGTCACATGGCGCCCGCCCCAAGAGCGGCGCCATGCCGGTCAACGCGCCTTGCCCTGGTTGGCGACGGCGGCCTGCGCCTTGGCGATCGCCTCCTGATCGCCGAGGTAGTAGTGACGAATCGGCTTCAAGTCCTCGTCGAGCTCGTACACGAGCGGTACCCCATTCGGAATATTGAGGCCGACGATATCGGCATCCGAGATGTGATCGAGATACTTCACGAGCGCGCGCATCGAATTCCCGTGCGCGGCGATGAGTACTTTTTTACCGGCTTTGATGGCCGGACCGATCGATTCGTTCCAGATCGGCAATACTCGCGCGACGGTGTCCTTCAGGCATTCGGTGAGCGGCAGCTGCTCGCGCGGTACCTTCGCGTAGCGAGGATCTTCGTAGGATGCGCGCGGATCGGACGGCTCGAGCGCGGGCGGCGGCGTATCGTAGCTGCGGCGCCAGATCAGCACCTGCTCGTCGCCGTACTTGGCCGCCGTCTCGCCCTTGTCGAGGCCCGCGAGCGCGCCGTAGTGGCGCTCGTTGAGCCGCCAGGAGTGGACGACGGGGATGTACATGAGGTCCATCTGGTCCTGCACGAGCCAAAGCGTGCGGATCGCGCGCTTCAAGACCGAGGTGTAGGCGATGTCGAAAGTGTAGCCGGCGTCCTTGAGCAGGCGTCCCGCCTGCTCGGCTTCACGGATGCCTTGCTCGGTGAGGTCGACGTCGACCCAGCCGGTGAATCGGTTTTCCTTGTTCCACGTCGATTCGCCGTGGCGGATGAGGACGAGCTTGTGCATGGTGTGTCGGTCGGTAGTAAGGAAGCCTCGGACGTCGGCGCCCGCGTTCCGCCTGCGTTCCGTCCGCGGCCGCCGGCTGCGGGACGCGCGAGAAAGGGGGCGTCGCCATCGCGTCGAACGGTTATTTTATAATGGCGGGATTGCCCTTTTGGTTTTCTTCCTTCTTGGCGGATCTTCCGTGACGTTCTTTACCGATTACACGAACCTCGTGCTCCTCGTCGCGCTCCTCGTTTCGGGCGGGTTTCTGCTCTGGCCGATGTTGACCGGCGGCGGGCGCGGCGGCCTTTCCGCGGCCGAGGCGACGCAGCTCATCAACCGGCGCAACGCCGTCGTCGTCGATCTGCGCCCCGCGGCCGACTACACGAACGGCCATCTGCCGTCGGCACGCCACCTCGACTTTTCGGAGCTCCAAGCAAAAATCGGCCAGATCGCGAAGAATAAGGCTAGCCCGGTGTTGCTCGTCTGTCAGAACGGTCTGCAGTCGAACAAGGCTTCGCGTATCGTCAGGGAGGCCGGCTACACCGAAGTCCATATTCTGCAAGGCGGCCTGAACGCCTGGCAGCAGGCCGGCATGCCGGTCGTCAAGTAGAGGAGTCGCAAGCGTGAATACCGTCGTCATGTACAGCACGCAGGTTTGCCCGTACTGCCAGATGGCCGAACGCCTGTTGAAGTCGCGCGGCGTGCAGCATATCGAGAAAATCCTGATCGACAGAGACCCGTCGCGTCGCCAGGAAATGATGAGCCGAACGGGGCGTCGCACGGTGCCGCAGGTTTTCATCGGCGAGACGCACGTGGGCGGCTACGACGACCTTTCCGCGCTCGATCGCGCGGGCGGTCTCACGCCGTTGCTCGAGGCGGCCTGACGCCGCGACGGCGGTCTGATGCCCGATCCGTCAGTTCTTCGCGCGCGGCGCAGCCAGGGCCGCGCGCTTGCGACGCGGGTGCCTTGGCGCCCCCGCGCCCGCGCCTGAAACGCATATCGGCGGCGGGTTCGACGCGCGCACCGTCGAACCCGCCCACAAGAATCCATCCACCGGAGTCATCATGTCGGACCAGAACAACCAGCCGTTCTTCAACATTCAGCGCATTTATCTGAAGGACCTCTCGCTCGAGCAGCCCAATTCGCCGGCGATCTTCCTCGAGCAGGAAATGCCTTCGGTGGAAGTGGAAGTCGACGTGAAGGCGGAGCGTCTCGCCGAGGGTATCTTCGAAGTGATCGTCACCGGTACCGTCACGGCGAAGATCTCGGAAAAAGTCGCCTTTCTCATCGAGGCGAAGCAGGCCGGTATCTTCGACATTCGCAATATTCCCGCCGAGCAGGTGGATCCGCTCGTCGGCATCGCGTGTCCGACGATCATCTTCCCGTACCTGCGCTCGAACATCGCCGATGCGATCACGCGCGCGGGCTTTCCGCCGATTCACCTCGCCGAGATCAACTTCCAGGCGCTCTACGAGCAGCGCCTCGCCCAACTCAATGCGCAGAACGACGCGTCGTCAACCCCGACGCAGCATTGAATCCGAGCGGCTTTAGACGCGCATCGAGGTGCCGACGATGAAGGTCGCCGTTCTTGGCGCCGGTGCCTGGGGCACGGCGCTCGCCGCGCATCTGGCAAGGCGTCACGACGCGCTGCTGTGGGCGCGCGACGGCTCGCTCGTCGACGAGCTGCGCGCGACGCGCGAGAACCAGCGCTACCTCGGCGGTGTCACGCTGCCGGCCGAGCTTCGCTGCGAAGCCGATCTCGCGGCCGCGCTCGCGCACTGCGCCGAAGACGACGCGCTTTGCGTGGTGGCGACACCCGTCGCGGGTTTGCGCGCGCTTTTCCGGGCGATGCGCGATGCCCGGCGGGTGCCCGCGCATATCGTCTGGGTCTGCAAAGGGTTCGAGGCCGATACGCAGTTGCTGCCGCATCAGGTCGTCGCGGCGGAGCTGGCCGGCCATGCGAGCAACGGCGTGCTGTCCGGGCCGAGCTTCGCGCGCGAGGTGGCGCTCGGCCTGCCGGTCGCCTTGACTGTCGCGAGTGCGTCCTCCGTATGCCGCGAGCGGACGCTCGGCGCGTTTCACCATGGCGCGATGCGGATCTATACCGGCGATGACGTCGTTGGCGTCGAAGTCGGCGGCGCCGTGAAAAACGTGCTCGCCATCGCGACCGGCATCGCGGATGGCCTCGCGCTGGGGCTCAACGCACGCGCCGCGCTCATCACGCGCGGGCTCGCCGAAATGTCGCGCCTGGGCGTGGCGCTCGGCGGACAACCCGGGACATTTACCGGACTGACGGGCCTCGGCGATCTCATTCTGACGGCCACGGGCGACCTTTCCCGCAATCGTACCGTCGGCCTTCGACTGGCTGAGGGGCGCACGCTCGACGATATCCTCGCCGCGCTCGGGCATGTGGCCGAAGGCGTGCGCTGCGCCCAGGCCGTGCTCGCGATTGCGCATGCGTATGGCGTCGACATGCCGATCACGCAGGCGGTCTGTGCCGTGCTCTTCGAAGGCGTCGCGCCGCGCGACGCGGTGAGCGCGCTGCTGCGCCGCGATGCGCGCGCCGAGTCCAAGCATTGACGGTTCGATTGGCGGTTCGCGGTCTTCGCGGCCGCGACGCTCATCGGGCGTCGATCAGACGTCTGTCCGCTTTGCCCGCCATCTCAATCGCCACCTTCGAAGCCGGCTTGACGCCACGCTTCGAATACGACGACGGCCACGGTATTCGAGAGATTGAGGCTGCGGTTGCCGGGGCGCATCGGCAGACGCACACGGCGCTCGTTCGAAAACTGCGCGAGCAGCGCATCGGGCAGGCCGCGCGTTTCGGCGCCGAACACGAACCAATCGCCGGGGGCGAAGGCGTGCGAGTGAAAGCGGCTCGAGCCACGCGTCGTGAACGCGAACATGCGTGAGCGATCGGGCGTTTCACTGGCGATGAATGCATCCCAATCGCGATGCACGCGCATTTGCGCATACTCGTGATAGTCGAGACCCGCGCGGCGCATCTTCGCGTCGTCGAGCGGAAACCCGAGCGGCTCGATGAGGTGGAGCCTCGCGCCTGTGTTGGCGCAAAGCCGGATGATGTTGCCGGTATTCGGCGGAATTTCGGGTTCGACGAGGACGACGTTGAACATGGTGAGTTGAGCCTGGGTCAATCTTTCGCCGTGCGCAGCGCGACGAAGTTGGTGACTTTGCGCGCGCCCGCGGCCTTCAGCACGCGCGCGATTGCTTCGAGCGTCGCGCCCGAGGTCATCACGTCGTCGACGAGCGCGACATGCAAGCCGGCGACGCGCCGTGAGACGCTGAACGCGGCTCCGACGTTTCGCCGTCTCGTATCGAGATCGAGGCGCGACTGCGGCGACGTATGCACGAGGCGCGTGACGAGCGTTGCATCGGCCGGTACGCCGATCGCCCGGGCGAACGGTCTCGCGATCTCCCAAGCCTGATTGAAACCGCGCTCGACGAGGCGAGCATGCGCGAGCGGCACGGGCGCGACGACGTCGGGCCAATCGTCGGCGGGGAGGCTATCGCTGGCGAGGCGCGCGAGCCCCTGCGCGAATTCTCGCGCAACGACGAGCCGCGCGCGAAACTTGAGGCCGAGGGCAAGGCGCTCGAGCGGGGCGCGATAATCGGCGAGCGCGAGCGTCCTGTCGAACGGCGGCCGAGCGCCGCGGCAGGTGCCGCACAGATAGCGCGCCTCGCCGCGCGGCCCGCCGCTTCGCAACGAAAGCGGCAATGCGCAGAGGACGCAGCGCAAACGCGGCTCGTTCCAATAGGCGGCGTCGCACCCCGGGCAGAGCGGGCGTTGCGACATATTGACGCACGCAGCGGCATTCGTCTGGTCGCGCGCGCCACATGATGCTCCGCACAACACGCAGGTCTGCGAGAGCGCCAGGCGGCCGATCCGCGTCAGCGCCCGGACAGCGAGGGCTTGAACGCGGCTCGCGTCGCCGCGGCCGAGCGCACGCGCACGCCATTTCGCGGACATCGTGGAAAGCGCGTTGCGATGCGGTTCCATGAGCTTCGTTTAGTGAACGGAACGGAGCGAGCGAGTATACTTCGGGCTCCTCGCCCGTTCGACCGTCATGTCCTCCAATTCCGTGAAATCCGGCCGTCCGGCCTATGATGCCGGGTTCTTGAGGCGAATCTTCGATCGCCGCGCGGCGGCATTCGGCGAAGTCTCGTTTCTTCCGCGTGAGATTGCTCAGCGCATGCGCGAGCGGCTCGACTTCATCAAGGTCGAGCCCGCCCGTATTCTGGATGCGGGTTGCGGCGCCGGCGACGATTTTTCCGCGCTGCGCGAGCGCTTTCCCGAGGCGCCGGTCTTCGGCACGGACCTTTCTCACGCGATGCTGGCGCGCGCGACTGCCCGAGCGGGCGGCGACGCGAGCTGGCGGCGCCTCTTGCCGGCGGCGCTGCAGCGCGCGCTCGGCGCGCACGGCCCGCGGCTCGCGCAAGCCGATTTCGCGGCGCTGCCGTTCGCGGCGGGCGCATTCGATTTCATCTGGTCGAATCTCGCGCTGCAATGGCATCCGCGTCCCGACCTCGTCTTTCCCGAGTGGCAACGCGCGCTGAAGGTCGGCGGGCTGCTGATGTTCAGCACCCTCGGGCCCGACACGCTGCGCGAGCTGCGCGGCGCTTATGCGGAAGTCGAGGCGGCGCATGGCGTCGCAAGCCGTCCGCACGTGATCGATTTCGTCGATATGCACGACCTCGGCGACATGCTCGTCGAGAGCGGATTCGAGATCCCGGTAATGGATCAGGAAACGTTGACGATCACTTATCAATCGCCCGAATCGCTCCTCGCCGACGTGCGCCGCTGGGGCGCGTATCCGTTTGCGCGGACGCTGGCCGGGCCAGCCGGCGGCTCGCGAGCCGCAGGCGCCGGCGGTCTCGCGGGTGCGCTCGCGAGACGGCTGCATGCGGCACTGATCGCGGCGCTCGAGGCGCGTCGACGCGAGGACGGCACGATTGCCCTCACGTTCGAAGTCATCTACGGACACGCATGGAAGGCAGTCCCGCGCAAAACGGCCGAAGGGTATGGCGTCGTCCGCCTCGAGGACATCGGACGGCGGCGTCCGACATGACGCGGCGGGCTGCATCGGGCGATTGGCTGCTTGCGGTGTGACGACTATAATGCGTCAGTTTGTCGCCTTGGGAACCCCACGATACAAGGCGGCGCGGCGCCGAATGCGCAGTGCGGCGCGGTGTGCGACGGCATGCGCGGGAGGTGGCGATGGACACGGCAACCCTGCTGACCGATGCGGAGCCGGTGCTCGAGGACTGGCTGATGAAGCGAAACTGCTCCGTGTCGCCGCGGCAGTTCGTATTGTTCTTTCTGTCGCTGGCGTTGTGCTCGTCGGCGATTGCAGTGCTGCTGACCGCACGGGGCGCCTGGCCGATCGCGCCGTTCACCGGCGTCGAGCTTCTGGTGGTCGGCGTCGCGTTCGTGATGTACGCGCGCCACGCGGTCGATTACGAGCGCATCCGGCTCTATCCGAACCGGCTCGTCGTCGAGCAGGTGAGCGCGGAGCGGGTGGTGCGGTTCGAGTTCAATCCGCGCTGGGTGCGGGTGGAGCCGGGGGCAACGCCCCGCGAGCCGATCAAGCTCGTATCGCGCGGCCAGACGGTTGCGCTCGGGCATCATCTCGCGCACTACCGGCGCGCGCAGTTCGCCAACGAGCTGCGTGTGTCGCTGCGGCGATGCGGCTGAGCGATGCGCCCGTCGGATGCGGGCGGCGGCGAAAGCAAAGGGCGACGGCAAAAGGGGGCGAGGTTTGAATGGAAATTTTGGGTAAGGAAGCTATGAAAACAATCAAGCGAGCCCTCACGGGCGTGCTGGCGGCGAGTGCGCTTGCCGGCGCCTCGGCCGCATGGGCGGTCGGCGACAGCCCCGGCGGTCCGGCCGTGAACGAGATCAACCTCCAGCCGCCCGTCACCGCTCTCGCCGAGGAGCTCTATCACCTCCACACGATGATGCTCATCCTTTGCACGGTGATCTTCGTCGGCGTGTTCGGGGTCATGTTCTATTCGGTCTTCGCGCACCGCAAGTCCAAAGGCCACAAGGCCGCCAACTTCCACGAAAGCACGACCGTCGAAATCATCTGGACGATCGTGCCGTTCATCATCGTCGTGTTGATGGCGCTGCCGGCCACGCGTACGGTCGTGGCGATGAAAGACACGAGCAACGCGGACGTGACGGTCAAGGTCACGGGCTACCAGTGGAAGTGGGGCTACGACTACGTCAAGGGTCCCGGCGAAGGCATCAGTTACTTTTCGACGCTGAGCACGCCGCGCACGGAAGTGAACGGGCAGGCGCCGATCACCGATACGTATCTGCAGGAAGTCGACAATCCGCTCGTCGTGCCCGTCGGCAAGAAGATCCGCATCATCACGACGGCCGCCGACGTCGTTCATTCGTGGTACGTGCCCGCGTTCGGCGTGAAGCAGGATGCGATTCCCGGCTTCGTGCGCGACACCTGGTTCAAGGCAGAGAAAGTCGGCATCTATCGCGGCTTCTGTACCGAGCTCTGCGGCAAGGAGCACGCGTACATGCCCGTCGTCGTGAAGGTACTGTCCGACGACGACTACGCGAAGTGGGTCGACGACGAGAAGAAGAAAATGTCGTCCGCGAACGACGACCCGAACAAGACCTATACGATGGCCGAGCTGATGCAGCGCGGGCAGCAGGTCTACTCGTCGAACTGCGCGGTCTGCCATCAGCCGACCGGCAAGGGTGCGGGCGCCTTCCCGGCGCTCGACGGCAGCAAGATCGCGAACGGCCCGATCGCGCAGCACGTCAGTATCGTGCTGAACGGCAAGAATGCGATGCCGACCTGGGGCAAGACGCTCAACGATGTCGAGATCGCTTCGGTGATCACGTTCGAGCGCAACTCGTGGGGCAACCATACGGGCGACATTCTGCAGCCGCGCCAGGTGGCCGATGCCCGCAACGGGAAGCTTCCCGAGGGCGGAGATCATCTGACGGGTGCTCCGGCAGGAGGCGGCGAGCCCGCCGGCGGTGCGAGCGGGGCCGCGAGCGGGCCGCAAGCGTCGATCGCCGCGCCGGCAACGGTCCGGACGGCTGATGCCGATCAAAAGAACCAGTCGGAGCCGGGCACGGGCCGCGCGCGAGTCCAAGCCGCGCACGCTCGTACCGGTTCGGCCGCTTGACGTGCGCATGTTCGTCACAGTCGGTGCTGCACCATTCGCTTTAGGAGATTCTCATGTCTAGCATCGGACACGATGTAGTCGCGGGTCACGGCCACGATGATCATGCGCATGCGACGCCGCACGGCTGGCGCCGTTGGCTCTTCGCCACGAACCACAAGGACATCGGAACGATGTACCTGGTGTTCTCGTTCACCATGTTCCTCGTGGGCGGCGTCGAAGCGCTGATGCTTCGCAGCGAGCTGTTCGAGCCGGGCCTGCAGATCATGCGCCCCGAGTTCTTCAATCAGCTCACGACGATGCACGGGCTCACGATGGTGTTCGGCGCCATCATGCCGGCCTTCGTCGGCTTCGCGAACTGGATGATTCCGCTGCAGATCGGCGCGGCCGACATGGCCTTCGCGCGGATGAACAACCTCTCGTTCTGGCTGCTGCCGGCGGCGGCCGTGCTGCTCGTCGGCTCGTTCTTCGCGCCGGGCGGCGCGACGGCCGCGGGCTGGACGCTCTATACGCCGCTCTCCACGCAGATGGGCCCGGGGATGGACTTCGCGATCTTCGCGCTGCACATCATGGGCGCGTCGTCGATCATGGGCAGCATCAACATCATCGTGACGATCCTCAACATGCGCGCGCCGGGCATGACGCTGATGAAGATGCCGATGTTCGTCTGGACGTGGCTCATCACGGCTTACCTGCTGATCGCGGTGATGCCGGTGCTCGCGGGTGCCATCACGATGGTGCTGTTCGATCGCCACTTCGGCACGTCGTTCTTCAACGCGGCCGGCGGCGGCGACCCGGTGATGTACCAGCACATCTTCTGGTTCTTCGGGCACCCCGAGGTCTACATCATGATTCTGCCGGCGTTCGGCATTGTCTCGCAGGTGATTCCGGCGTTCGCGCGCAAGCCGCTCTTCGGCTACAGCTCGATGGTGTATGCGACGGCCTCGATCGCGATCCTTTCGTTCATGGTCTGGGCGCACCACATGTTCGCGACGGGCATGCCCGTGACGGGCCAGCTCTTCTTCATGTACGCGACGATGCTGATCGCCGTGCCGACGGGCGTAAAGGTGTTCAACTGGGTCGCGACGATGTGGCGCGGCTCGATGTCGTTCGAGACGCCGATGCTGTTCGCGATCGGATTCCTCCTCGTCTTCACGTTCGGCGGCCTCAGCGGGTTGATGCTAGCGATGGCGCCGCTCGACATCCAGTACCACGGCACGTACTTCGTCGTCGCTCACTTCCACTATGTGCTCGTCGCCGGGTCGCTGTTCGCGCTCTTCGCGGGCTGGTACTACTGGTCGCCGAAGTGGACGGGCTGGATGTACAACGAAACGCGCGGGAAGATTCACTTTTGGGCGTCGCAGATCTTCTTCAATCTGACGTTCTTCCCGATGCACTTCCTCGGCCTCGCCGGCATGCCGCGCCGCTATGCGGACTACCCGGCCCAGTTCACGGACTGGAACCAGGTCGCGACGATCGGTGCGTTCGGCTTCGGCCTGGCGCAGGTCTACTTCCTGTTCGCCGTCGTGCTGCCCGCCTATCGCGGCGGCGGTGAGCAGCAGAAGGCCAGCGACAAGCCCTGGGACGGCGCGACGGGCCTCGAGTGGACGGTGCCGAGCCCGGCTCCGTTCCATACGTTCGAGACCCCGCCGACGGTCGAGTAAAGAGTCGAGCCGGGCTGTGCGTTCGTGCTGGTGGCGATCGCCAGCTTTTCGCGGAGCCGGCCCGGACGAGATGCGAAGAGGCGGCATGGTTGCCGCCTCGCTATAAAGAGATGTTGAGCATGACGCGGGATCCAGAAAAAAGACGAACCCCGGCGCAGATCCGTGCCGGCAATTTGCGACTAGGCTTGATATTGCTGTCGATCGTCGCCGCCTTCTTTTTGGGTGCCGTCCTCAATCAGTGGTTGTTCCGCTGAGTTCGACGGGCAGGCGAGAAAAGGCGGGGAGGCGGTATGGCCGACGGCAAGGGGAGCTTCGCTCGGACGATGAAGGCCGTGCTCTGGTCGTTCTTCGGCGTGCGCAAGGGGCGCGATCATGCGGCCGATGCCTCGCAGCTGAACCCGCTGCACGTGATCATCGCCGCCGTGATCGCGGCCGCGCTTTTCATTGCGGTCTTGATCGCGATCGTGCACCTCGTGGTGGGCAAATAAACAAACTGGACTGAAGTGGAGAATCAACGATGAGTGGCCAAAACGATAGCCCGTATTACTTCGTGCCGAATCCGTCCCGGCATCCGGTCACTGCGTCCATCGGGCTCCTGATCATGCTCGGGTCCTTCGGGCTCTGGCTCAACGATACGCCGTGGGCACCCTATACGATGTTCGCCGGGCTGCTCTGGCTGCTCTTCGTGCTCTGGCACTGGTTCGGCGATGCGATCTCCGAATCGGAAGGCGGGATGTACGGCAAGCGCGTCGATCTCTCGTTCCGCTGGAGCATGAGCTGGTTCATCTTCTCCGAAGTGATGTTCTTCGGCGCTTTCTTCGGCGCGTTGTTCTATGCACGCGAGATCGCGATGCACCAACTCGGCAGCCTCGACTATAAGCTGATCTGGCCGGATTTCTCGGCGGTCTGGCCGAACGAAGGGCCCGCGGCGCTGGCCGGTCACTTCAAGGCGATGGTGCCGTTCCCGGTGCCGACGATCAACACGGCATTGCTCCTGAGCTCCGGTGCGACGCTGACGGTCGCGCACCACGCGCTGCGCGACGATCACCGCAACAAGGCGATTGCCTGGCTTGCGGCGACGGTCGTGCTCGGGTTCGCGTTCCTCTGCATGCAGGCGTTCGAATACATCCACGCCTACAACGAACTGAACCTGACGCTCGCTTCGGGCATTTACGGTTCGACGTTCTTCCTGCTGACGGGCTTCCACGGTTTCCACGTGTTCCTCGGCGGCACGATGCTGTCGGTCGTCCTCGTCCGCCTGATTCGCGGCCACTTCAACCCTGATCATCACTTCGCGTTCGAAGGCGCCGCGTGGTACTGGCACTTTGTCGACGTCGTGTGGCTCGGCCTCTACGTCGTCGTCTACTGGCTGTAACGATCGAGCGAGCGGTACGGCGGCCGCGATTGCTGAATACGGTCGCCGGGCGGGCCGCGCGCCTCTTCCAGAAAGAGCGCGCGCTCGAACGCAAAATGCATCGGCCACGCGCCGCCTTCGATTTCGTCGAGGCGGCGTTTGCGCTTTATGCGTGGTGGACTGTGGCAAAACGACGCAGGCCGAAGCGAGGTGGGCGGCCCGCGCTACGCGAACCGTCGGTGTTGGCGAGAACCGCGTTGCTCAGCGGCCGATCGGCACCTGGCTGTAGTGAATCCAGCCGAGCCAATGTGCGACGAGGAGGAAGAGAAAGAGCGAAATGGAGAAGCCGACGCGCGTGGCGAGCGACCAGACCATCCGCTTCGTTCTGCCCCGGTCGTGCATCATGAAGTAGAGTGCCGATGCCATGCTGCCGATGATGATGACGAATGCGATAGCGACAATGATGTGCATGGAATCAACGAATGATCGAAAAGGCAAAACGATAGCCGCAATTATCGCACCCGTGGCGTTTCGGGCGCGCGGCCGTCTATGCGGCGGCGCAAGGTATCCAAGGACGGCTGCGTGAAGATTCGTCTGATTCCCGCGCTGGCCGTCCTCGTGGTGATGGCCATCACGATCCGGCTCGGGTTCTGGCAGCTCGATCGCGCCCACCAGCGCGAAGCACTCGCGGCACGGATCGCGCGCTATGAGCATGCACCGCCCGCCACGGTGAGTTCCGCACCGGTCTCTCTGAAGGCGGTAGAGTTCCATCGGATGCGGGCGAAGGGGCGCTTTTTGCCGCGCTACGTCGTTTATCTCGACAATCGCCCGTATCGCGACCAGCCAGGTTTTTACGTCGTGATGCCGCTCCAGCTCGCCGACGGCGGCTACGTGCTCGTCAACCGCGGTTGGCTGCCGCGCAACGCGGACGTGCGGACGGCCATCGCGCCTTATAAGACGCCGTCCGGCGACGTCACGATAGAGGGCATTGCGCGCGCCGATGCATCGCGCGCGTTCGAGCTGGGTCACGGTGGATCGGCGCCACATCAGGCGATTCGGCAAAACGTCGATGTCCCGGCTTATGCGGCAGAGACGGGCTTGCCGTTGCAGCCGTTCGTGATTCAGCAAACGAGCGATCTCGACGACGGACTCGTGCGCGACTGGCCGGCGCCGACGACCGGCGTCGAGCGCAATTACGGCTACATGGTCCAATGGTGGGCGATGGCCGCGGCGGCGCTCGCATTCGGTCTTTACGCGGCTCGCCGCGCCGCGAAAAAGACCGTTTCATGAGGTTGAACTTTTTTTGATGCCATCTTCCGATTCCAATCGTCCGGGCCGTACCCGGCCGCCTGCCGGCGGGCACGGCGCAGCGGGCGCGTCGTCTCCAGCTTCAGCTTCCACACGCCGCCCCGGGCGGCGTGGCCGCTGGGTCCTGGTCCTGCTCGCGCTAGTGGCTGCGGCGCCCGTGGTCGCGTCGTATCTCGCCTACTACGTGTTCAAGCCGAGCGGCGGTGCGACGAATTATGGGGCGTTGATCGAGCCGCAGCGGCCGATTCCCGACACGCTCGTCGTCACTGATGAGACTGGCAAGCCGATGAAGCTTGCCGCGCTGCGCGGGCGCTGGTTGATGATTGCCGTCGACGCGAGCGCCTGCGACAAAGCCTGCGCGACGAAGCTCTACTTCATGAGGCAGGTGCGCGCGACGCAGGCGGATGAGCGCGAGCGGATCGCGATGGTCTGGCTGCTCACTGATGCGGGCGCGGTGCCCGACGTGATCAAGGGCGCTTATCCGGACACGCGGATGCTCGTCGCGGATCCGGCCGCCATCGCCGCGTGGCTGCCCGCCGAGCCGGGCTCGCGCGATACCGATCACATCTATCTCGTCGATCCCAACGGGAATTTGATGATGCGTTTTCCGAAGGATCCGAATCCGAGCAAGATCAAGGGCGACGTGACGAAGCTGTTGAAGTGGTCGAGCATCGGTTAATCCGCGTGGTATCGGTCGTTGCAGCGTTTGGCTACGTTTTGCAGCGGCCCGGCGCTTTCTTGAGAGAGATGACATGTTCGTGTTGGAACTGGGGCTGATCGGGCTTTGCGTTGCCTTGTTGCCGCTCAGCTACGTCTGGGTGAAAGCGAGCGACGACAAATTTCGCAAGCTCGTCTGGATGACGACGTTCCTGACCCTCGACCTGGTCATGTTCGGCGGCTTCACGCGCCTCACCGATTCGGGGCTCGGCTGCCCCGACTGGCCTGGCTGTTATGGCACGGCGTCGCCGTTCGTCGCTCATGCGCAGATCGCAGCCGCGCACGCGGCGCTGCCGAGCGGACCGGTCAGCATGACGAAGGCATGGATCGAAATGATCCACCGCTACTTCGCGATGGCGATCGGCGTGCTCATCGTCGCCCAAACCGCGATTGCCTGGCGGGCTCGCTTCAAGCGCCTGCCGCTTCACGTTTCGCCGTGGTGGCCGACGGCGCTGCTGATGCTGATCGGCGTGCAAGGCGCATTCGGCGCCTGGACGGTGACGATGAAGCTGCAGCCGATCATCGTCACGACGCACCTCTTGCTGGGCCTGGCGCTGCTCGGCACGCTCGGCTGGCTCGCGGCCCGCCTGACGCCGATTCCCGTCTACGAGCCCCAGATATCGCGTTACCGTTTCGCCGCGGCCGTGGGCCTCGCGCTGCTGATCGTCCAGATCGCGCTCGGCGGGTGGGTCAGCACGAATTATGCTGTACTGGCCTGCACCGACTTTCCGACCTGCAACGGGCAGTGGATTCCGCCGATGGACTTCGCACACGGCTTTCATCTTTGGCGCGCGCTCGGCATGACGGCCGACGGCGACGTCATCACGCAGGATGCGCTCGTCGCCATCCACTGGACGCATCGCACGTTCGCGTTCGCGGTCATCGCGTACCTCGTCGCGCTGGCACTGCGGTTGCGCGGATACGAGTCGCTGCGGCGGCCGGCGAACAGCGTGCTTCTCGTGCTGGCGATTCAATTTGCCACCGGCCTTTCGAACATCGTGCTGCAATGGCCGTTGCCGATCGCGGTCGCGCACAACGGCGGCGCCGCGGTCCTGCTGCTTTTGGTCGTTATGCTAAACTTTCGGACCGCCTCCAGCCGTCCCGGCCGCGCCGCCGTCCCGACGCGCGACGCCGCTCCCGCATGACTGAGCGTGACTGACATGACCAACAGCACGACACTTCCCCACAGCTTCGGCTCCCGGTTCTCGCAGTACTTCGCGCTGACGAAGCCGCGCGTCACGCAGCTTGCCGTCTTTTGCTCCGTGATCGGCATGTTCCTGTCGACGCCGGGGATGGTGCCGTGGACGGTCCTCGTCGGTGGAACGGTCGGCATCTGGCTGCTCGCCGGCGCAGCGTTCGCGATCAACTGCCTCGTCGAGCAAAAGGTCGACGCGATGATGCGTCGCACGGCATGGCGGCCGTCCGCGCGCGGGGAAATCACGACGGCGCAAATTCTGGCGTTCTCGGCCGTGCTCGGCGGGCTCGGCATGTGGACGCTCTACATGTTCACGAATGCGCTGACGATGTGGCTCACGCTCGCGACGTTCGTCGGCTATGCCGTCGTCTATACGCTGCTGCTGAAGCCGGCCACGCCGCAGAACATCGTCATCGGCGGCGCCTCGGGCGCCATGCCGCCGGCACTGGGCTGGGCGGCCGTGACGGGTCATGTGCCCGGCGATGCCTGGATTCTCGTGCTCATCATCTTCGTCTGGACGCCGCCGCATTTTTGGGCGCTCGCGCTTTATCGGCGTCAGGATTATGAGAATGCCGGCCTGCCCATGCTGCCGAACACGCACGGCGAGCAGTACACGCGGCTCCACATTCTGCTCTACACGATCATTCTTTTCGCGGTGTCGCTGATGCCGTTCATTTCGCGGATGAGCGGCATCGTCTACCTCGTATCGGCCGTTCTGCTCGGCGCGGTTTTTCTCGCTTACGCCTGGAAGATCCACCGCGAATATTCCGACGCGCTCGCGCGCAAGACTTTCCGTTACTCGATCGTCTATCTCTCGCTGCTCTTCGGCGCGCTGCTCGTCGATCACTATGCGCGCGGGCTGATCGGCGCGTGATGAACGGCGTGCGCATCTCCTCGGTCACGCGGCGCGTGTGCGCGCTGCTCGCCGCCTGCGTCGTCGGCGGCGCGCTGCTGCTGGCGGGCTGCGGCAACGACGCTCCCGCTTTCCAGAATCTCGACATCACCGGCAACACGCAGTTCGGCTCGAACTTCGCCTTGCCCGATACGAGCGGCAAGATGCGCACGCTCGCCGATTTCAAGGGCAAGGCAGTCGTGCTCTTCTTCGGCTACACGCATTGCCCCGATGTGTGCCCGACGACGATGGCAGAGCTGTCGCAGGCGCTGCAGCAGCTCGGGACCAATGCGGCGCGCGTGCAGGTGCTCTTCGTCACGATCGATCCTGCTCGCGATACCCCGAACGTGCTCTCGCAGTATGTGTCGGCATTCAATCCAACCTTCATCGGCCTGCGCCCGGACGACGCCGAGCTCGCCAAAGTTGCGAAGGATTTTCGCGTCTACTACGCGAAGGTGCCCGGCAAATCGCCCGATAGCTACACGATGGACCACACGGCGGCGAGCTATGTGTTCGATCCGTCGGGCAAGCTACGGCTCTTCGCGCGCGATGGACAGGGCGCGCAGTCGTGGGTGCATGATCTGAAGCTGCTGCTGAGCTGACGCGTCCGGCATCGCTCATCGCGCGCTATTCGAAGCACGAGCCGCTGTGCCGCGCCTTCATCGCGGCCGGGATCGATGCTCATATGGATATGCGATCACGGTATTTCCCCTCGGATCGCGCTTGTGAGACGATGGCCGTCTTTCCAAAGTCATCTCCAATGAGAAAGCGAGTATTCATGCTGTTCAAAACGCTTCCCCAAGCTGTTTCCAAAATCCTCTTCGCAGCCGCCGCGACGACCGCACTCGTCATGAGCACCGGCGCGCACGCCGACGACAAAGCGATCAAGGTGGGCGTCATATCCGGTCCCGATGCGCAAATCTGGAGCGTCGTCACGAAGGTTGCGAAGCGCGAAGGCCTCGATGTGAAGGTCGTCGAATTCAACGACTATGTTCAGCCGAACGCGGCGCTCGACGCCGGCGATCTCGACGCCAACAGCTTCCAGCACAAGCCGTATCTCGACAGTCAAATCAAGCAGCGCGGCTATAAGATCGTCAGTGTCGGGCTCACTTACATTTCGCCGCTCGGCATCTATTCGAAGAAGCTCAAGGCGCTGAACGAGCTGCCTCAGGGCGCGAAGGTCGCGCTGCCCAACGATCCATCGAACGAGAACCGAGCGCTGCTCCTGCTGCAGGCACAAGGCGTGATCAAACTGAAGGCCGGCGCAGGTACGAACGGCAACAACGCGACGCCGCTCGACATCGAATCGAATCCGAAGAAGGTCAAGCTCGTCGAGCTCGACGCCGCTCAACTGCCGCGCGCGCTGGGCGACGTCGACGCCGCCGCGATCAATACCAACTACGCGCTGGCAGCGGGGCTCCAACCGTCGAAGGACGCGATCGCGCGCGAAGACGTGCATAGCCCTTATGCGAACCTGATCGCCGTGCGCGCGCAGGACAAAGACAAGCCCTGGGTCAAGAAGCTCATCGCCGCCTATCAATCGGAAGACGTGCGGCACTTCATCGACACGCAATTCAAGGGCGCCGTCGTTCCGTCGTTCTAATCGGACCATCGTTCTCAGCTCAATTCGAGCTGATAAAAAAGCGCGCTGCGGCGATGTTGCCGCGGCGCGTTTTTTTTATCGGTGGGCACGTCATATTCGTCGCCCATTCAAGCCGATATGCTCGCGCGGTCAAGGGAATGACGGATGGCAAGTGCGGGTTTTCCGCTGACGAAACGTGAGCCGCCTTCCCATGCGCTACGGGTAATCACTGACTCCACTTCAATACCGGTCGGTCCGCCCGATTTACGATAGAAGCCTTATCCAGCAAGGATTTCCGGCGCATTCGCCTATTTTTGATCAGCGATTGACTGGTACTAAGCTGGTTATATAATGGGCTCCAATTTGCAGCCCGGCTCACGACGAGGCCGATGCATCGCCGGCCGCATGAGGGCCGGCGGCTCGCCCACTCGCACGCTCCTCGCAGCAAGACCGCGGCACCCCGCATCACCCGAGACTGAACACTCATGCTCAACGGAAACATCCTGACGCCCGATGGTTGGATCCACGGCACGCTCGAATTCGAAAACGGACGTATCGCTTCGATCGAGGGAACGCCCGCGGACCCCTCGACGAACGAGAGCCCCTACATCCTTCCGGGCTTCATCGATCTGCATGTGCACGGCGGCGGTGGAGCCGACGTGATGGAGGGCGGCGCGGCGATCGAGACGATCGCCCGCACGCATGCGAGCCACGGCACGACGAGCCTGCTCGCGACGACGATGACCGCGCCGCGCGACGAGCTGATGGCCGTCGTCGCCGGTCTCGGCGATGCGTCGCGCCGCCGTCCGACTGGCGCGTCGCGCGTGCTCGGCGTGCATCTCGAAGGACCCTACATCAACCCCGGCAAGCTCGGCGCCCAGCCCGACGCGGCAGTCTCGGCCGCGCTCGACGAGGTGCTCAAGTATCTGTCGATCGCGCCGATTCGCGTCGTCACGCTCGCGCCGGAAATTGCCGGCCATATGGACATCATTTCGGAGATGGCCGCGCGGGGCGTGCGTGTGCAGCTCGGGCATTCGCTCGCCACGTACGACGATGCGGTCGCCGCGCTCAAACATGGCGCTTGCGGTTTCACGCATTTGTTCAATGCGATGTCGCCGATGCATCACCGCAATCCTGGCCTGGTCGGCGCCGCCTTCGCGCATGCCGAGTTCGCCGAGATCATCCCGGACCTGCTGCACGTCCACCCGGGTGCGATCCGTGCCGCGCTGCGCGCGATTCCGCGCCTTTACGTCGTCACGGACAGCACGTCCGCGACGGGCATGCCCGATGGCGAGTATCGCCTCGGCAGCCAGCAAGTCACGAAGTGTCTCGGCGGAGTGCGTCTTGCCGACGGCACGCTGGCCGGCAGCACGCTGACGATGGACGAAGCGCTGCGCAACCTGGTTTCGCTGGGTCTGCCGCTTGCGGACGTGTCGAACCGCATGTCGCGCTATGCGGCCGACTATCTCGGGATCGAGGACAGAGGCAGGCTCGCGCGCGGCGCCTGGGCCGACATCGTCGTGTTCGAGCGCGACCTCACGCTTGCGGCGACCTACGTCGAAGGAGAAGAGATTGTCGAATATGCTTGACGAGGCGCTCGCCGCGGGTGCCGCCGTCGCGGCGCAATGCGCCGACACCTCGCGCGTCGAGGCGCTCGCGGCCGCGCTCGCCGCGAGACCTTGCCATGTGGCGCTGACCGTCGCGCGCGGCAGCTCCGACCATGCGGCGAGCTTTTTCGCGAGCCTCGCGATGAGCCGCATCGGCGTGCCCGTCGCCTCCCTGCCGATGTCGATCGCGACACTGCAGGCCGCACCTTTGCGCGTGGTCGGCGAGCTGGCGATTGCGTTTTCCCAGTCGGGCAGGAGTCCCGATCTCATCGACACCATGACGAACCTGCGCGAGGCCGGCGCGCTGACTGTCGCTGCCGTCAATGCGCCGGATTCTCCGCTCGGAAGTGCCTGCGAATGGGAGCTGCCGTTGCAGGCGGGCCCCGAGCGCTCCGTCGCGGCCACGAAGAGCTACATCGCGATGCTCTCGCTCTCGGCGCATCTCGTCGCGTTCTGGCAGAACGACGAGCCGCTGCTCGAAGCGTTGCGCGCGCTGCCGGAAGCGCTGGGCGCGGCGGCGCGGCTCGATTGGGCGCCGGCCGTCGAGGCGCTCGTCGGCGTCGAGCGGATGTTCGTCATCGGTCGAGGCCTTGGCCTCGCGATCGCGCAGGAAGCGGCGCTGAAATTGAAGGAGACGTCCGGCATCCAGGCCGAAGCGTTTTCGAGCGCGGAGGTCCGGCACGGTCCGATGGAGCTCATCGATCGCGACTACCCGCTCATCGTCTTTGCGCCGCGCGGACCCGAGCAGGCAGGGCTCGTGCGCCTCGCGGCCGATATGCGAGCGCGCGGCGCGCGGGTTCTGCTTGCGGCGCCTTACGACGTGAGCGGCGCCGAATTGCGGCTCGAGCCGACGAAGCACGCGGCACTCGATCCGATCGCCGCGATCCAGTCGTTCTACGTCATGGCCGCCGAGCTGGCTTCCGCGCGCGGGCGCGATCCCGATCAGCCGCGCTACCTGAACAAGATCACCGAAACACACTGAGCGAGAAATCCCGATGGAACGAGCTGAGGAGTCCCGATTAATGAGCCAGATAGAGGAACGAATCATCTTGCTCGCACCCCTGACCGGTCCCGTCGTGCCGCTTGCCGACGTGCCCGACCCGGTCTTCGCGGGCGGCATGTTCGGCGACGGCATCGGCATCGACCCGCTCGAGGGGCGGCTCGTCGCACCATGCGACGGTGTCGTCACGCATCTCGCGCGCACGGGTCATGCTCTCACGCTGCAAACACCGCAAGGCGCCGAGATTTTGCTTCACATCGGCATCGACACGGTCGAGCTGAACGGGCAGGGCTTTACGGCAAAGGTGCAGCAAGGCGCACACGTGAAAGCGGGAGATCTGCTGATCGAGTTCGATCAGGATTCGATTGCGACGAAGGCGCCGAGCCTTGTGTCCGTCGTTGCCGTCGCGAACTCGGATGCATTCGAGATCGTCGAGCGCGCGGGCGGCGCGGGGCATTCGATGGTGAAGAGCGGCGACAAGCTGCTCGTCTTGCGGCGCAAGGGCGCAACGGCCGCTGCCGCTGCCGCTGCCTCTGCCTCTGCCTCTGCCTCTGCCGGCGGGCAGACCGCGAGCGCCAGCTTCCACGCGTCACGCGTCATTACGCTCTCGGTGGCGGGCGGTCTGCACGCGCGGCCGGCGGCGCGTGCGCGCGAAGCGGTGCGCGGTCTCGAGGCGCGCGTCGAAGTGAGGCACGAGGCGCGCGTCGCGAACGTCGAGAGCGTGGTCGCGCTGATGGGCCTCGGGGCCGGAGAGGGCGCCACGGTCGAAATCCATGGCGTCGGGCCCGATGCATCGAAGGCGGTCGAAGCTGTCGCACACGAGCTGCTGCGCGAAGTGCATGGCGAGCTCGATGAAACACCCGCGCGCTTTGCTTCGCCCGCGCCACGGCAGGCGCCGCGCGCGTCCGCCACGCCGCTCGATCCGAACACGCTCGCGGGCGTATGCGCCGCGCCCGGTATCGCCGTCGGCCCGCTCGTGCGCTGGGACGATGCGGAGCTCGAGCTGCCCGAGGCCGCGAGCGGGCCGTCGGCCGCCGAAAGCCGCAAGCTCGATCGTGCGCTCGCGGCCGTCGATGCGGAGCTCGATTCTACGGTGCGCGACGCGTCGCAGCGGGGAGCCGTCGGCGAGGCGGGAATCTTCGCGGTGCATCGCGTGCTGCTCGAGGACCCGACGCTCATCGATACGGCGCGCGATCTCATCAGCCTCGGCAAGAGCCCGGGTTTCGCATGGCGCGAGGCGATCCGCGCGCAGATAGCGGTTCTCGACAACCTCGGAGACATGCTGCTCGCCGAGCGCGCCGCCGATTTGCGCGATATCGAAAAGCGTGTGCTGCGTGAGCTCGGCTACGTGCGGCAGACGGCTCGCGCGCTGCCCGCCGACGCCGTGCTGGCCGCGGCCGAATTCACGCCTTCGGACTTGTCGTCGCTCGACCGGACACGCGTGGCGGCGCTCGTGATGGCCGGCGGCGGCGCAACGTCGCATGCGGCGATCATCGCGCGTCAGCTCGGCATTCCGGCGCTCGTTGCCGTCGGCGATGCGCTCCATGCGATCCCGGAGGGCACGCAAGTCGTCGTCGACGCGAGCGCGGGCCGCCTCGAGTACGCGCCGACGGCGCTCGACGTCGAGCGTGCGCGCGTCGAGCGCCAGCGCCTCGCGGGCGTGCGCGAGGCAAACCGCCGCTTGTCGCAGGAGGCGGCCGTGACGACGGATGGCCGCGCGATCGAAGTCGCCGCGAACATCGCGACGCTCGACGACGCGCGCACGGCCGTCGAGAACGGTGCCGATGCGGTCGGTCTGCTGCGCACCGAGCTGCTTTTCATTCATCGTGCGACGGCGCCCAGCACGGACGAGCATCGCGCGAGCTACCAGTCGATCGTCGACGCGCTCGAAGGCCGCACGGCGATCATCCGGACGCTCGACGTCGGCGCGGACAAGGAAGTGCCTTATCTGACGCTGCCCCCCGAAGCGAACCCGGCGCTCGGTCTGCGCGGCGTGCGGCTCGCGCAAGTGCGCCCCGATCTGCTCGACGATCAATTACGCGGTCTCATCGGCGTGACGCCGCACGGCGCGGTGCGCATTCTGTTGCCGATGGTGACCGACGCCAACGAACTCGCGCGGCTGCGCGAGCGAATCGACGACCTCGCGCACGCGATGGGCCGAAGCGACCCGATCGAGGTAGGCGTGATGATCGAAGTGCCTTCGGCGGCGTTGCTGGCCGATCAACTCGCGCGCCACGCCGATTTCCTCTCGATCGGCACGAACGATCTCACGCAATACACGCTCGCGATGGACCGCTGCCAGCCCGACCTCGCGGCGCAGGCCGACGGCCTCCATCCGGCCGTGCTGCGGCTCATCGAAGCGACGACGCGCGGCGCGGCGAAATACGGCAAGTGGGTGGGCGTATGCGGCGCGCTGGCGGGCGATCCGCTCGCCGTGCCGTTGCTCGTCGGCCTCGGCGTGACTGAGCTTTCCGTGGACCCGGTGGCCGTGCCGGGCATCAAGGCGCGTGTGCGCCGCCTCGATTATCAACTGTGCCGCCAGCGCGCCGGGGATCTGTTGGCGCTCGAATCGGCGCAGGCGGTAAGAGCAGCAAGCCGCGAAATCTGGCCGCTCGAGTGACGTCGCCGGAGCGGCTCGCAGGTGCCGCTCCGCTGCCGACTCGCCGCGGGACCGGAGGTCGCTTCCCTCGACATTGACACAAGCACGACGACGAGAAACCACCAGGAGGATCATATGGACGGGAATCCATTCTTGAAAATACAGCGCCTAGGGCGGGCGCTGATGCTGCCGATCGCGGTGCTGCCGGTGGCCGGCATCCTGCTTCGGCTCGGTCAGGCCGACGTGCTCAACATCAAGCTCATTGCCGACGCGGGCGGCACGATCTTCGACAACCTGCCGCTCCTTTTCGCCATCGGCGTGGCCGTGGGTTTCGCGAAGGACAACAACGGCGTGGCCGCGCTCGCCGGCGGCATTGGCTACCTGATCGAAATCGCGGTGATGAAGGACATCAACGACAAGCTCAACATGGGCGTGTTGTCGGGGATCATCGCCGGCATCGTCGCGGGGATGCTCTATAACCGCTACAAGGACATCAAGCTGCCCGATTACCTGGCGTTCTTCGGCGGCAAGCGGTTCGTGCCGATCGTCACGGGGCTTGCCTGTGTGGTGCTCGGCGTCGTCTTCGGCTACGTCTGGCAACCGGTCCAGGCGGCCATCGATGCGACGGGTCACTGGCTCACGACGGCCGGCGCGATCGGCGTGTTCGTCTACGGTACGTTGAACCGGCTCCTGCTCGTGACGGGGCTGCACCACATCATCAACTCGCTGGCATGGTTCGTGTTCGGCACGTTCACGCCTGCGGGCGGCGGCGCGCCCGTCACCGGCGATCTGCATCGCTTCTTCGCCGGGGACCCGACGGCGGGCGGCTTCATGACGGGCTTCTTCCCGGTCATGATGTTCGGGCTGCCGGCCGCATGTCTCGCGATGTTTCACGAAGCGCCGAAGGAGCGCCGCGCGATGGTCGGCGGGCTGCTGTTTTCGATGGCGCTCACATCGTTCCTGACCGGCGTCACAGAACCGGTCGAATTCAGCTTCATGTTCCTCGCGCCCGTGCTTTATGTGATCCACGCGGTGCTGACGGGTCTCTCGCTTGCGATCTGCCAAGCGCTCGGCGTTCATCTCGGCTTCACCTTCTCGGCCGGCGCGATCGACTACGTGCTCAACTACGGACTGTCGACGAAAGGCTGGCTCGCGATCCCGATCGGCCTGGCGTACGGTGTCGTCTACTACGGGCTCTTCCGTTTCTTCATCCGCAAGTTCAACATGGCGACGCCGGGCCGAGAGCCGGCTACCGTGGACGCGCAAGTCGACTCATATGCGTCGGGCGGCTTCGTCGCACCGACGGCCGGTGCAAGCGCACCGCGCGCGGCCCGTTATATCGCGGCGCTCGGCGGTTCGTCGAACCTGACGCTCGTCGATGCCTGCACGACACGTCTGCGCCTTTCGGTCGTCGACACTGAAAAGATTTCCGAGTCTCAGCTGAAGCAGATCGGCGTGCGCGGTGTGCTGAAGCGCGATGCGCACAACGTGCAGGTCGTGATCGGACCGGAAGCCGATCTCATCGCCGACGAAATCCGGGCCGCGCTCGGCAGCGATTCGGCCGCCGGTGCAGTCGCGACGGCGGAAGCGCCGGCGGCGGCAGCCGCTACGGCCTCCGCGGCGGGCGCAGCGGGTCCGCTCGATCCCGATCCGATGCGCTGGCTGGCCGTATTCGGCGGTGCGACGAACGTCGTTTCGCTCGACGCCATCGCTCAAACGCGGCTGCGTGTCGTCGTGCGCGACGCATCCGCCGTCGACCGCCAGCGGCTAGGCTTGCTCGACGTTGCGTGGGTCTCGGGCGACACGTTCCATCTCGTTTGCGGGCCGGCGGCCCAACGCTACGCTTCGGTGTTGTCGACGCGCCTGGCTGCACCGGGCGGACCGGCGCCGCAGCCCGCCTAAAAAAATCCCGCCGCTCTGAAAGGCGGCGGGATGCACTCCGCAACGCGATGCCGATCGATCGAGATCGGCATCCGCGCGATTACTTGTAGGAAGTCAGCGCGTTGCGCATCTTCTTCATTGCGCTCGCCTCGATCTGGCGAATGCGCTCGGCCGAGACGCCGAACTCGTCTGCGAGTTCGTGCAGCGTCGAGCCGCCGGACCCATCGTCCTCGACGTTGAGCCAGCGCGCTTCGATGATGCGGCGGCTGCGCGCGTCGAGCGAATCGAGCGCCTGCGCGATCCCGTCCGTCTGCAGTTTGTCGCGCTGGCGCGCGGCCAAGACGGCCGTCGGCTCACTGTGCGGATCCGTCAGGTAGGCGATCGGCGCATACGTTTCTTCGCCATCCTCGACCTGGCTTTCGAGCGCGACGTCGCCGCCCGAGAGGCGCGTTTCCATCTCGCTGACCTCTTCGCGCTTCACGTTCAACTCTTTGGCGAGGCCGTCGATCTCCTCGGGCGTGAACGCGTGCAGATCCTGCTTGTGGCTGCGCAGGTTGAAGAAGAGCTTGCGCTGCGCCTTGGTCGTGGCCACCTTCACCATGCGCCAGTTGCGCAGGATGTACTCGTGGATTTCGGCCTTGATCCAATGGATCGCATACGACACCAGGCGTACGTTTTGCTCAGGGTCGAAGCGCTTCACGGCCTTCATGAGGCCGATGTTCCCTTCCTGGATCAGGTCCGCATGCGGAAGACCATAGCCGAGGTAGTTGCGCGCAATCGATACGACGAGACGCAAGTGCGAGAGCACGAGGCGGCGCGCCGCCTCGAGGTTGTTGTGCTCGCGGTACTCGTTGGCGTACTGCCGCTCTTCCGCTGCCGTCAGCATCGGAATCCGATTGACCGCCTGAATGTAGGCGTCGATGTTGCCAAGCTGGCCGGGCAGCATCGAAGCAGGCGCGAGCGTCAGAGCACCTGCCGAAGCGGCCTTGGCGGACGCCTGGGCGAGCGGGCTCGGAAGGGTCAGTGCATTGCTCACGTAGCAAACTCCTTGAAATCAGACTGCGGACTGCTCAGTCACGAATGCGACTCCTCGGGGATATTAGCACTCCAGGGAGCCGACTGCTAAGTATTGGAGTAGCTCATTCGGCGTAAGTTCCCTTGTAGCTATCGAATCGTCGGTTTCAATAGTGATGATACTCTTCTCCTCGGGGCCCTGCAGTGCGCAAAAGGACGGAAAAAGGGCGCAATCGCATTGCGGCGCCGGGTGGCAACCGTCGTTTAGCGAGATGCTGTTTTGCGTGGCGCTGAATGATTGCGAAATCTCAAGTACCGTAATATTTCGCGGCATGACGATTCGTCCCCGTATCGTTTTCCGGGGCGCCGCGACCTTAAACGGAGTCTTTCGGAGACTGACACATGCTCGACAACAAGAACCGGTACTCGCGCCCCCACGCACTGCTGGCCGGCGCGGCAGCGGTCCTCTTCCTTTGCTCGGCGGCAGCCCGAGCCGATTCGTTCGGCGTGCAGGTAGCCGGTGGACTGGGGGAGCACAAAGTCGACAAGGTGGATCTCGGGTTGGTCTGGGATCCGGGCATCAACTGGTCGTACATCGGCGGTTGGCATTTCGCTCTGATCGGCGAAGCTCACGTCGCCTATTGGCACTCGGGCGAAGGCACTTCACGCAACGACGTCTATGAACTGGGCGTCAATCCGCTCGTGCGCTTCATCAAGGACTCGGGCGCCATCCGGCCATACATCGAAGCGGGCGCGGGCGTGCGTGGGCTCACGCATCCCACCGTCAACGACGACTATCGACTCGGGACGGCCTTTCAGTTCACCGAGATCGTCGGCGTGGGCGCGCAGTTCGGCAGCCATCAGCAATACCAGGCCGGGCTGCGTTTTCAACATATCTCGAATGCCGGTATCAAAGAGCCGAATCCTGGTATAAATTTCAGCCAGCTATATTTGCAGTACAACTTCTGACGCGGATACCCATGCGGCGCCTCCAAAAGGGCTTCCTCCCGGAGCCCCGACAAGGATGCTCCCCGCGGGCGTCCGTGCGCATGGGGGCTGAGCGATGGCGGCAAAGGTAATCGAGGCGATTCGCGTGCTGGAGCGCGACCGCTTTCGCGCGATGGTCGACGGCGATGTTCCGTTGCTGAACGAGTTGCTCTCGGATAACGCGAGCTTCGTCCATACGAACGGCAAGCGCGAGACGAAGCAGCAGTTCATCGATGCAATCTCAGCCGGCCATCGCCGCTATCGGCAGATCGAAGTTCAATCGCAGGAGGTCCTGCCAGTCGGCAGCGAGACCTGTGTCGTCACGGGGCGCGCGCTCTTCGAGATGGAGGCGAACAGCGGGGCGCTGCTCTATCCGATCGCCTATACGGCCATCCAGACTCAGGAAGGCGGCCAGTGGCGTCTTGTCGCATGGCACGCGACACGCTGCGCGCTCGAGTGAGACCGGCGGGCTCGCCTACGCTATCGTCCCCGGTCTCCCTCTTGATGTTCGCTGCCGGCTCACTTGCCTGAGCGCGTCGCGCGTCAGCCTTATGCCGCTGCCTGTCGCTTGTCGCTATCCCAATCGAATCGATTGAGGGCGCTGACGAGCGCGTCGGCCGCGGCCGTTGCCGCATCGGCGTGGATGCCCACGCCGTGGCGCAACGGCTCGCCCGCGACCCTGCAGCCGACAAACGCGGCCCAGCCGCCGCCGGCTGTCGGCATCGCCTCGAACGAGCAAAGCTCGACCTCGCGTGGCGCCGCGCTCCCAAGCGCCCGCGCAAGCGCTTCGATGGTGGCTTGGACATCGTTTTCACCTTGCGCGATCCGTGCCACCTCGCGCCGGTGCCAACGCACCGTCGAGTCCTTGCGCGAGCAAGGCCCCTCTACACCAACGTATTCCTGCTTGAAGCGCTCGCAAACGGCTTCACCTGTCACCTCGGCTCCCGATTCGTCGGCGATCTTCTGCACCGCGTGACTGAACTCGATTTGCAGCCTGCGCGGCGGCGCGAAACCGAGTCCGCGTTCGATGAGATAGGTCGCGCCGCCTTTGCCGGACTGGCTGTTGACGCGAATTACCGCGTCGTAGCTGCGGCCTAAGTCTTTAGGATCGATCGGCAAATAGGGCACTTCCCACGGCGCGTCGCTCTGCTGCCGCGCGAATCCTTTCCGAATGGCGTCCTGATGTGATCCCGAGAACGCCGTGAAGACGAGGTCGCCGGCGTAAGGATGGCGCGGATGTACGGGAATCGCGTTGCAGCGCTCCACCACGCGCCGTACCGCATCGATATCGGAGAAGTCGAGCTTCGGGTCGATGCCTTGCGTGTAGAGATTGAGTGCGAGCGTGACGAGGTCGACGTTGCCGGTGCGCTCACCGTTGCCGAAAAGGCAGCCCTCAATACGGTCCGCGCCCGCGAGCAGCGCCAACTCGGCTGCGGCGACGGCCGTGCCGCGATCGTTGTGCGGATGCACCGACAGCACGATGCTGTCGCGATAGGCGAGATTGCGGTCGATCCATTCGATCTGATCGGCGAACACATTCGGCGTGGCGGCTTCGACGGTCGCCGGCAGATTCACGATCATCTTGTGATCGCGCGTTGGGCGCCAGACTTGCGCGACCGCGTCGCACACTTCGCGCGAGAACGCGAGCTCGGTCATGCTGAACGTCTCGGGCGAGTACTGGTAGGTCCAATGCGTGCCGGGCCTGCGCTCGGCCTCTTCCTTGATGAGTCGCGTCCCTTCGACGGCCAGCGCCTTTACGTCGGCCTTCGATGCATTGAATACGATCCGCCTGAACGACGGGCAGATCGCGTTGTAAAGATGCACGATGGCGCGCGGGACCCCTTCGAGCGCTTCGAACGTTCGTGCGATGAGATCGGCACGCGACTGCACGAGCACCTCGATCGTCACGTCTTCGGGAATCCTGCCTTCCACGATGAGCTTGCGCACGAAATCGAAATCGGTCTGGGAGGCGGAGGGGAAACCGACCTCGATTTCCTTGAAGCCGATCGCGACGAGCGTCTCGAAGAACTCCAGTTTTTGCGCAATGGTCATCGGTTCGATCAGCGATTGATTGCCGTCTCGGAGATCGGTGCTCATCCAGATCGGCGCGCGCTCGATCGTCCGGCTCGGCCATTTGCGGGCGGCAAGACGCACGGGCTCGAATGATCGGTATTTCTCGGCAGGGTTGCGGAGCATGGTGAACCTCGTTCGTTCGGTCGTCTGCGAAAGCTACGCATAAGCTGCCAGCTCGTCGTCGTGCCGATCGTTGCGACGTCCAACGGTGGCCGAGGCTTTCGCGAATCGTCCGAACGGTATTCGGCCGAATGCTGACGACTACGGGTTGTAAAAGGAACTGCGGTTTGGGGTGAAACGGAGTGCTGCGAACTGCTGGAGGACCGCGCAAACGGCTCGCGGCGCTACGACTTGCTTACGCTAGTCGTAGCGATAGGGACCGCGCTAGACGGCCGGAAGTAATTCGGAGGGTGTTCGGAAAGGAACGCATGGCATGCACTTTATGACAGTGATCGGGGCCATGTCAACAGCACGGATGCGCGTCGAGGGGCCTCGTGCACGAAGACGGTCGCGCGGCCGGCCCTCGATCGATTCACGCCACGCTTACGAGCCGGACGATCGATTCGACCTGGCGCGCGAGTGTGGGCGGAACAGGCGTATCGCCGGCGAGCACCGACCTGATCCAGGTCGCGGTGTCCGCCGCGTCGCGCGACTCGGGCAACTCCACGGGTTCTGTTTCCGGAGAGGAGCGCTCGGCTTCGACGAGTATGTCGGCGGCGCCGTCGTGAAGCCACTCGATGCGGACTTGCCGGCGCGTATCGGCGACGGCTTCGCCTTCGGTCCCGCGCGCGAGTAGCACTCCGCCCGCGGCGGCGTCGGGGTGAGAGAGAAAAAGCTCGGCGAGGCTCTCGCGATAGTCAGGATGTGTGTAGTTGACGAGCCGCAGGCCGGCCGGCGCGAACGGCTGCAAAATCTTGACGAGCGTGTGCGTGGAGTTGCGCACGCCCATGATTCGACGCAGCGCCAGCAGCCGCGCGAGCTTTGGAGCGAGTACGTCGATCGGGGCGAACGCGAGACGCCGCTCGGCGAGGGCCGCTCCGATCGACGCATGCGATTCGCACGGCTCGATCCCCAGTGCGACGAAGATTTCGGCGCTCGTCACGCGGCCCGGATCGGACGTCACCCCGTGCACGAGCGTCGGCACGCCTTCGCGGGCGAGCAGCAGCGCGAGCAGCGGCACGAGATTGGGCTGCTTGCGAGCTCCGTTGTAGCTTGGAATCGAGACGGGCCGGTAGGCATCGGCGGCAACCCGGATGGGCTCGAACGAAGCCTGGGCAGCCGCGAGCATGGCTGCCAGCTCGGGCGCTGTCTCGCCCTTCAGCCGATAGGCGAGCAGCACGGCGCCGAGCTCGACGTCGGAGACGCGACCGTCGAGCATGGCGCTGTATAGCGCCTGCGTATCTTCGGGCGACAGCGCTCGCGCGCCGTTCGGACCGCGCCCGATCTCCTTGATGAAGCGGGCGCACGAAAACGATGCGGCAGGGACGGTAGCAGCGGATTCTGTCATCGAAGCAGCGGCGGGCGAGCCTTTCCTTTGGGACGCGTGTAACGATGCTCAGTATCGCATGCGACGGCATCCGGCAAGCGGACCAGGGGCTGTAGTGGGCTGTAGCGAGCGCCGTTGCCGGTTCGAGGCACGTCCTAAGCCACCGCGCTAAACTCGAATTCTTCGCCGAACGCGGCGGCGCTCGTCGCTGATGCGTTCCAACAACATGGAGAATCGAATGGATTACGCGTTTGCCCCCGCGCCCGCGGTTGCTGTGCCGATCGTCGAGACCGCAGGATCCGCCGGCGCCCGCCGGCATTTTCCGGTGCGCCGCATCTATTGCGTGGGGCGCAACTACGAAGCGCATGCGCGCGAGATGGGGCACGACCCGGACCGGGAACCGCCGTTCTTTTTCTCGAAGCCGGCCGACGCGGTGCTCTACGTGGCACCGGGAGCGACGGGCGAATTTCCGTATCCCACGCTGTCGAGCAACGTCCATTTCGAGATGGAGCTCGTCGTCGCGATCGGCAAAGGGGGGCGGGACATCGCGGTCGAGCACGCGCTCGATCATGTCTACGGCTATGCGCTCGGGCTCGACATGACACGCCGCGATTTGCAGGCCGAAGCGAAGAAGCTCGGCCGGCCCTGGGAGCCCGCCAAAGGGTTCGACCATTCGGCGCCGCTCGGGCCGATCCATCCTGTTGCCGCGATCGGCCATATCGATCGCGGCGCGATCTGGCTCAGCGTCAACGGCGTGGAGAAGCAACGCTCGGATGTTTCGCAACTGATCTGGTCGATTCCCGAAACCGTTGCGCATCTCTCGAAGCTCTTCGAATTGCAGCCCGGCGATCTCATCTTCACGGGCACGCCCGAGGGCGTGGGAGCGGTGGTGAAGGGCGATCTGATGAAGGGCGGCGTCGACGGACTCGGCGAATTCAGCGTGCGGGTGGTCTGAACACCCGCATGAGGCGACACGGGACGAAGAGAGACGAGGGAGGGTCCGCATGAAGCTCTACAGCTATTTCCGCAGCTCGGCGTCGTACCGCGTCCGTATCGCGCTGAACCTGAAGGGCCTGCCTTACGAGTACGTCCCCGTGCATCTGCTGCGCTCGGGCGGCGAGCAGTTGACGGCGCAATACCGCAAGCTCAATCCCGACGGGCTCGTGCCGACGCTCGTCGACGGCGATGTCACGCTGCAGCAGTCGCTCGCGATCGTCGAGTATCTCGAGGAAACGCGCCCGGAGCCGCCGCTACTGCCGCGCGATCCTGTCGATCGCGCCTACGTGAGAGCCGTGGCGCAGCAGATCGCCTGCGAGATTCATCCGCTCGACAACCTGCGCGTGCTGAGATATCTCGTCCACGAGCTCGGCCTTTCGGACGAGGCGAAAAACGGCTGGTACCGGCATTGGATCGAGGCGGGATTCGAAACGCTGGAATCGCGATTGTCGACCGAGCGCCGCGTGGGCAAACTCGCGTTCGGCGACGAGCCCACGGTTGCCGATCTTTGCCTCGTGCCGCAGGTCTTCAACGCCCAACGCTTCAAGGTGGATACCGCCCGCTATCCGACGATCCAGCGCATCTACGACTATGCGTGCGGCCTCGATGCATTTGCGCGCGCGGCGCCGGGCGCGCAACCCGACGCCGAATGACGGCCGAATCGACGAGACCCGATCAACCGAGCAGCGCGTCCGTGAACTCTTCGGCGCTGAACGGCTGCAGGTCTTCGACTTTCTCGCCGACGCCGATGAAATAGACGGGCACGGGCCGCTGGCGTGCGATCGCGGCGAGAATGCCGCCCTTCGCCGTGCCGTCCAGCTTCGTGACGATGAGCCCCGTCAACGAGAGCGCATCGTCGAACGCCTTCACCTGCGCGAGCGCGTTCTGGCCCGTGTTCGCATCGATGACGAGCAGCACCTCATGCGGCGCGCCCTCGTACGCCTTGCCGATCACGCGCTTCACTTTGCGCAACTCTTCCATCAGATGCAGCTGGGTGGGCAGGCGGCCGGCCGTATCGGCCATCACGACGTCGATTCCGCGCGCACGCGCGGCGCTCACGGCGTCGAAGATGACGGCGGCTGGGTCCCCACTTTCCTGCGAGACGACGGTCACGTTGTTGCGCTGACCCCAGATCGCGAGCTGCTCGCGCGCCGCGGCGCGGAATGTGTCGCCGGCCGCGAGCAGCACCGACTGCTCGAAACGCTGCAGATGCTTGGCGAGCTTGCCGATCGTCGTCGTCTTGCCGGCGCCGTTCACGCCCGCGATCATCATGACGAGCGGCTCCGCGCGGCCGAGGACCAGAGACTTTTCGAGCGGCTTCAGGAGGTCGACGAGCAGCGTGCGCACGGCCGCCTTCACTTGCAGCGGATCGGTCAATCGTTCGGCTCGGACCTTTTCGTGCAATGCGTCGAGCAGGTAATGGGTCGCTTCGACGCCCGCATCGGACATCAGCAGCGCCGTTTCCAGTTCTTCGTAAAGCACGTCGTCGATCTTCGTGCCGACGAAGATGCCCGTGAGGCCGGCGCTCGTTTTGGCGAGCCCCGATCTGAGCTTGGCAAGCCAGGACTGCCGGGCGGCCGGCTCGATGGGCGGCGGGGGCACGATTTCGATCGTTTCGGTGGCCGTGTCCGCGGCCGGGCCTGCCGATGAGCCGCCCGGCTTGTCCGCACCGTTGCGCGGAGATGCCGGCGGCGACGGTGTCGGCGTCGATGGGGGCGCGGACGGGACCTGAGCCGAACGGGCCGCGGATGGGGCAGGAGCGCTCGACGCGGGCGTCGCCGCAGCCGGCGACGATGGCGCCGGGGCCGCGGGCTCGGCCGGTTGCTCGTTGCTCTCTTGGCCGTTTTCGGGCGTTTTCGAGCCCTTGAAGCGTTTGAAAAAACTGAACATGGGTATAGTCGATGGACGTCGCGCCGCGGCGCCGCAGAGGCCTTCGTGGGCCCCGCGCGGCTTCGCGCCGGCGCGCAAGGGCCGGATGCCGCGGCATCGAGCGGCGGCAAGCGTTCCACGATGCGCGGGAAGGGGGGTATTTTATCAGGGGCGACTCTTTAGGCGGGGCGCCGCCGACAGGCGCGGGCCAGTGCGCTGTGGTAACGTTGGCCGTCGGTTTTGCGCTTCAACGCCGTGTCGAATGGCTGGAGCGTGAGGCACCGGCTTCCCTTGAAGATTTTTCGACTTTTCGCATGCGCCCGTCTTCGTCTACCTTTTCCTCTTCGCCTTCTCCGTCTTCTTCCGAGGCAAGGCGTTCCTCGGCAACGCGGGGCAAGGCGGCAACGCCGGACCGCAGCGGCAAGCAGCACTCCGTGCGCATCATCGGCGGCGACTGGAAGCGCACGCCGCTGCCGGTGCTCGACCTCGAGGGCCTGCGGCCCACGCCCGACCGCGTGCGCGAGACGCTCTTCAACTGGCTTGGGCAACGGCTCGACGGTCAACGGTGCCTCGATCTCTTCGCGGGGAGCGGGGCGCTCGGCTTCGAGGCCGCTTCGCGCGGCGCGGCACGCGTCGTCATGGTCGAGCGCAACGCGCGCGCCGCAAGGCAACTGCGCGACAATCAAGCGCGGCTTTCCGCTCGCATGATCGAGGTCGTCGAGGCTGACGGCCTGCGGCTCGCGGCAGGCCTTGCGCCCGGCTCGTTCGACGTCGTTTTTCTCGACCCGCCGTTCGAAAGCGGAATGCTCGAGCGCGCGCTCGAGCTGGCGATGCCGCTGGTCGGCGTCGAAGGGTTTCTCTATGTCGAGTCGGGTGATCCGCTCGATGAGGAGGCTCCGCTTTTGGCCGGCTGGACCATCGTCCGCCACGATAGGGCGGGCGCGGTCCACTACCATTTGCTGCAGCGCGAAAATGGTGAATAATGCGCGTTCCGAAAGCGCCGCCCGGTGCCGCGACGTGCGTAGCGGTTGGCAAGGCGGGTGACCGCTCGTCATTTCGGACCGCCGGGGAATAAACGATCAGAGGAGATGCCGATGGTAGTCGCCGTGTACCCGGGTACATTCGACCCGCTCACGCGCGGTCACGAGGACCTCGTGCGCCGTGCGGCGAGCATATTCGACACCCTCGTGGTCGGCGTGGCCGACAGTCGCGCCAAGAAGCCGTTCTTCACGTTGCAGGAACGCCTCGACATCGCCCAGGAAGTGCTCGGCCACTACTCGAACGTGCATGTGATGAGCTTTCAGGGGCTGCTGAAGGATTTCGTGCGTGCGCATAGCGCCCGCGTGATCGTGCGGGGCTTGAGGGCGGTATCGGACTTCGAGTACGAGTTTCAGATGGCCGGCATGAACCGCTATCTGCTGCCGGATGTCGAGACGATGTTCATGACGCCGTCGGATCAGTATCAATTCATTTCGGGCACGATCGTGCGCGAAATCGCCCAGCTCGGCGGCGACGTCAGCAAGTTCGTGTTCCCGTCGGTCGAGAAGTGGCTTACGGACAAAGTCGCCGCGATGGGGCACGGGGCGGGGACGCAGCCGTGAAGGCGATGCGTCCCGTGAGACTTTGGGTGCCGGCAGTCCGCAGCAGCCATACGGCTCTCGTGTCGTCCCTTCGGCACGCCCTTCGCTAAGACGATACGGCTTTTTCGCCGATGGGCGCTGACCGGTTATCGTTGCCGGCCCGAACTGCGGATACTTCCATCCTGCGCGTCAGTTCATTCTCTGCGATCTCATGTACATCGCCGGCTGTGCTAAGCAAGCACTCAGCGAGCGCCACCGGCATTCCGCTGCTATGGGAGACAGCGGCCCTCAACGTCTCTGCTCGGCGCTCGACTCCGGTGTCTTGCAGTACGGCGATTTTCTGCCTGAGCGTGAATTGGTCTTTGTGACGAACCAGGTTGGCAACGCCTGCCGCGGACCCGCCGAGGAGCGCCGCGCCAATGACGGCACCCGGCACGACGCCCACGACAGGAGCAACGGCCGACCCTACTTCCGCGCCTAAGATCGCGCCCGCTGCCGTCGCGTATTTGACATATTTGGGTAAAGGTACGTCCGCGAGGTGCTCGCCCTGTCTGTCCGCCTTCTCTTGGAGGTCGATAAGCGCCCTGCGGTGCTCCGGAGAATCCAGCACATAAACGTTTCTACCTTTCCGATCTGTAAATACGTTCGGGCTATCGTTTATTGTGCCGTACTTATATTCCTTACCGTGCTTATCTTTGAACGTCGCAACGTCAACCTCGGTTTTTTGCAGCGTCAGCGGATTCTTGTGAGCGGTGTCTTTACTGAGATAAAGGGTGATCTTGTCTGGTGGCGCAACGGTATCGGCATTCGCCGTCGGCCGCGGGGTTGAAGGGGGCTCTCGCGTGATGGGAGCGGTGGTGTCGAACTGAAACTGGGTGAATGACAGCGATCGAATGGTCATTTCCATGTCCTAAAGTCGGTTGCAATTGGGTGCGGCGCCGAGCCGCCCTCGGGCCTTGGTAAGGCGGGAACGGAGCGGGCGGGCTGCCCGCCGAAATCAGAGCAGTTGATCCATCAGCGCCTTGGCGTGCGGGTATAGGCCGGGGCGCGCATTGCTTGTCGCGCAAAGGCTCAAACAATGACGCAAGGTGTCGCGCGCCTCGTCATACTGCGATAACGCCACCTGACATTCGCCCACGCGGAACCATGCGCCGGGGTCGGCTGGCAATTGCCTCGCCGCGGCCGAAAAGTACTGCAACGCCGCGCTATGCTCTCCCAGTTGCTGCATTGCGTTGCCCGTCGCCAAATGTAGCTCGCCATCCAGCGGGTTTACAAATGTCAAAGCGGAAAAACAGCGAGACGCGAAAAGATAATCGCCGTCGTAGTAGCTCGTTAGCGCTTCTTGATAGCAGTCTTCCATCTCGTGGTCGGCGATACCGAGTAGATCAGCCAGATTGCCGTGTTTCTCGATTAGTGCCGCATATTGCGCGATAAATGCGGCTTCATCTTCTTGTGCGATTTCGTCGATTTCGCTCATTGCCGTCCCACCTCCTTTGAAAAGGCACCAAGTTCAAAGCAGGATAGGCGAGCGACGCCGCAGCCCCTTCTATAAATCGCCGATCCTTCCAAAAAATTGAAATTCATCCTTCATTGGGAACGGCCGTTCGGACCCGACGATGGAATGACGGCAGGTTCGAAGGTGCCTCCCGTGTTAGGGGTAAAATAGTGCGTTCGGAAGAGCGATGGCGTTCAGCCACCCAGGCGGCCCGGCTACGCGGACGCCCCTCGGCGGCCTGTCAGCAGCTCTTCCCGTTGAAGTTTTCCGGTGAAAAGCATGGCCCTGATGATTACCGACGAGTGCATCAACTGCGACGTCTGCGAGCCCGAGTGCCCGAACGACGCGATCTCGATGGGGCAGGATATCTACGTGATCGACCCTTCGAAGTGCACCGAGTGCGTCGGTCACTTCGATGAGCCGCAATGCCGGCAGGTGTGCCCGGTCGACTGCATCCCGATCAACCCCGAGCATGTCGAAACGCGGGAGCAGCTACTCGCGAAGTATGGCTCGCTGCAGCAGGCTAAAAAGGGAGAGGACGCCTAGCCGGTGATGCTTGGCTGAAGGCTGGAGCATCAGCGGCGATCGCTGTCGTTGTAATTGGGTGGCTGCGGCCCCATTCCGAGCGCGCCATCGCGTCTCGCAACCGCGACCCACGACCGCGAGCCGCTTGTCACTACGCGCCGCGATGCAGCTGCATCACTGCGCGCTCGGTTTCCCCTTTGACGAAGTGCGGCATGACGGCGAGCGCCCGCTCGATAGCCGCGTCGATCACTTCTTGCTCTTCCTTGCGCGGCGGCTTCAGCACGAAGTTGGCGACGTCAGGCTTCGCACCCGCACGAGCGGCTTCGGGAATGAGATCTCGCGGATGTCCGATGCCGATGCGCAACCGCCAGTACTGCTGCGACGAAAGATGCGCCGAAATATCCTTGAGTCCATTATGGCCGCCGCTTCCGCCACCGAGCTTGAGCTTGACGGCGCCGGGCGGCAGGTCCAATTCGTCATGTGCGACGAGAATCTGATCCGGCAGGATCTTGAAGAAATGCGCGAGCGCGACGACCGATTGCCCCGATCGGTTCATGAACGTCTGCGGCTCGAGCAGATGGACTTCATCGCCGAAAAGCCTGGCCTTCGCGTATAGGCCGTGAAAGCGCCGCTCGTCGCGCAAGGCGACGCCGGCCTCGCGCGCGAGCTGATCGACGAACCAGAAGCCCGCGTTATGCCGTGTGGCCGTATATTCGGCGCCCGGATTGCCGAGCCCGACGATCAGTTTGATCATGACGTTCTTGCTACCCTCGAAAAAAAACCCGCCGGGGCGAGCCGCGGCGGGTCACGTCGTCCGTTTCAGCGAAACGGATCGAGAGGATATCGATCGACGAAATCCTTAGGCGGCAGGCGTCTCGCCGGCTTCGCCCTCGGCAGCCTCGCTCGAAACCGCGGCGGCCGGCACGGCGGCGGCCGCGACGACGGGATTTTCCGCTTCGACGCGAGCCGCGAGCGAAACGCCCTTCGGCAGCGTGATGTCCTTGGCGTGCAGCGATTGGCCGGCTTCGATCTTCGAGAGATCAAGCTCGACGAACTCGGGCAAATCACCGGGCAGGCACTCAACTTCGACCTCGGTCACGACGTGCGAGATCACGGCGCCGCCAAGCTTCACGGCCGGATTCGTTTCCTGATTCATGAAGTGCACGGGCACTTTCGTGTGCAGCTTCTTCTTCGCATCGACGCGCTGAAAGTCCACGTGCAGCACGAGCTGACGGAACGGATGGTACTGCACGTCGCGCAGCAGCACTTGCTGCGACTTGCCGGCCACTTCGAGGTCGAGGATCGACGAGTGGAAGGCTTCCTTCTTCAGCGCGTGCCAGAGGGCGTTGTGATCGAGCTCGATCAGTTGCGGTTGATCTGCTGCGCCATACACGATCCCCGGCGTCTTGCCGGAGTTGCGCAGGCGGCGGCTCGCACCCGTACCTTGCAGGTTGCGCTCGAAAGCGACGACTTTCATGTTCAATCTCCATGAACTGCCCGCGACCAGGCAGTGAATAAGGGCGCTTCGGCTCGCATGCGAACGATCGCACACGGCGCCAAATGACCGCCCTGCGAAAACGGCGCGCTTGCCCAACCAACCAGAGGCTCACCGCGCCCATTACACGGAAAAGGCGCCGCTTCATGCAACGCCTTCTCCGCAAGCACTATCATTGTTGCCGCTTGCTCAGCTCTCGGCGAACAGCGACATCACCGAATCGCCGCGACGAATCCGCGAGAACGTCTCGGCAAGCAGCCCCGCGCACGAGAGCGTCCGGACCTTCGACGATCCGCGCGCTTCGTCGCTGAGCGGAATCGTATCAGTCACGACGAGCTCATCGAGCGCCGAGTTCGCGAGGCGCTCGGCCGCGCCGCCCGACAACACCGGGTGCGTGGCATAAGCGACGACCTGCTTCGCCGCGCGCTCCTTCAGCACTTGCGCGGCCTTGCAGAGCGTACCCGCCGTGTCGACCATATCGTCCATGATCACACAGGTGCGCCCCTCGACTTCTCCGATGATGTTCATCACTTCGGCGACGTTCGCCTTCGGACGGCGCTTGTCGATGATCGCGAGATCGCAGTTGAGCTGCTTGGCAAGCGCGCGCGCCCGCACGACGCCGCCGACATCGGGCGACACGACGAGCAGATCCTCGTAGTTCTGCTTGCGCAGATCGCCGAGCAAAACGGGCGTCGCGTAGATGTTATCCACGGGGATATCGAAGAAGCCCTGGATTTGATCGGCGTGCAGATCCATCGTGATGATCCGCTCGACGCCGGCAATCTCCAGCATGTTCGCCACGACCTTCGCCGAAATCGCGACGCGCGCCGAGCGCGGACGGCGATCCTGACGCGCGTAGCCGAAGTAGGGGATGGCCGCCGTGATCCGCCCTGCCGACGCGCGCTTCAGCGCATCGACCATGATCATGAGCTCCATCAGGTTGTCGTTCGTCGGCGCGCAAGTCGATTGCAGGACGAAGACGTCCTTGCCGCGCACGTTTTCCTGAATCTCAACCTGGATCTCGCCGTCGGAGAAACGGCTCACCATCGCTTTGCCGAGGGGAATGCCGAGGATTTTGACGACTTCTTGTGCAAGCGCTGGATTCGCGTTGCCAGTAAACACCATCAGGCCGTCATGGCTGCTCATCATGCACCTGCTGCTCGAGGCGGGAACTACGAGAATGTTTGGCAGGGGAGGAAGGACTCGAACCCTCGCATGCCGGAATCAAAATCCGGTGCCTTGACCAACTTGGCGACTCCCCTACACTGACTCAGCGCTTCGCCGGACCTGTAGGCAGTCCGACGAGGCGAAACTTTCACCCCGCGAAGGCGAAGAGCGGATGCGTATCGAGACTCGGCGCGAGAGCGCTCCTCCAATCCGCTCGACCACTCGCAAGCAGCTTGGCTTGCGCTTGTTCCGCTTCGGCGACGCTGGAAAAGGCAGCGAACACGCTCGACCCTGAACCAGTCATCCGCGCGGGTGCCGTATCTCCGAACGTATCGTCAAACCATTCGAGCACCTGCGCGACTTCCGCGTATTTTCCCACGACAACGGGTTGCATGTCATTCCGGCCGAAGCTGTCTGGCCATCTTGCATCGCAACTTTGCTGTGCGAGAAAGTCCGTAATTGTGACGACTTTCGAGTCGCGTGTCAACGACTCGTCGGAAAAAATCGCAGCGGTCGGCACGTGCACGTTCGGTGTCACGACGAGAAAGCAGCGGCTCGGCAGCGACACGGCCGCCAACGCCTCGCCGACGCCCTGCGCGAACGCATTTTTCCCGTACACGAAAAACGGTACGTCGGCGCCGAGCTCGAGGCCGAGCGCTTGCAGGGTGTCCCGCGGCAATCCGAGCTTCCAGAGCCGATTGAGCGCGAGCAGCGTCGTTGCCGCGTCGGAACTCCCGCCGCCGAGGCCGCCGCCCATCGGCACCCGTTTCTCGATTTCGATGTCGATCCCGAAGCGCGTGCCCGTGTGCGCTTTCAATAGCGATGCGGCGCGCACGACCAGATCCGCCGATTCGGGCACGCCCGGCACCTCGGTCTGCCTGCGGATCTCTCCGTCGGCGCGCAGCGTGAAGTGAAGCCTGTCGCCCCAATCGAGCAGCTGAAATACGGTCTGCAGCGAGTGATAGCCGTCCGGTCTGCGGCCCGTGATGTGCAAAAAGAGATTGAGCTTGGCCGGCGCCGGGCAATCCCGCAGCGAGTCTTTCGTTTCGATCATGCTTTCGTTTCGTGAAAAGCAGTGGCGGCGGGCAGTGCGCCGCCCGGTTGGTTCGCGGCCCTCTCGTCAGCCGGCACGGCGATCAGCGATCCAGCACGAGCTTGATCGCGAGCGGCGGATCGCGGCGCGTCAAATCGACGCGCTTGACGCCGACCTCGGGTGCATCCGTGTAGGCGAGATACTGGATCGTCCAGCCATCCTGATCGATCTCCTTGAGCCGTGTTCCGGCTTGCGGGTCGACGATCGTTTTCGCTTGCGAGGTCGGAGCCGGCGACGGCTGCAGCCAGTACCGCAGGCCTTCGACGGGCAATGCAAATCCGAGGGCATTACGCATCAGCGTGCCGACATTGTCGGCCGTGAGCGGTTGACGATTGGGCAGCTCGAGCGTCGCGGCGGACGGCGACGACGTGACGATTGCCAGTGTCTGGCCGAACGGGTTCAAGAGCTGCAGCGTGACGGTATCGCCTTGTTCCTGCCAGTCGAAATTGCCGTAGGCGTTTTGCGGCCGGCCGTAGCGGTCGGTGTAGCTCACCGAGAACCGGCCATGATAAGCGCGACTCGTTTGTGTCGAAAGCGCCGTCGCGGCATTCGACGTCGACGGTCCGCGCGTTGGCGCGGACGAGCAGCCCGCGAGCAATGCGATGGCCATCGCCGTTGCCGACGCCGACGCGAGCGGCAAAGCGATGCCACGCGTGCGGCGCGGCGCGAGAGCCATGAGCCGCCCGGCATGCATCGGACGCGCAAAACGGAAGTAGCGCGCAACGCGCGCCAGAAAATCGCTGACGTTCACGTGCATCAAAGATCGTTGCTGTTCACCTGGAAGCGCTTGAGCGTCTTCACGAGCGTATCGTTGTCGGGCTCGAGCTTGCGCGCGTCGCGCCATGCGGCAAGCGCCTTGGCCTGGTCTCCGCTCTTCCAGAGCACTTCGCCGAGATGGGCACCGATCTCGGCGTTCGGCTGAAGATCGAAGGCGCGGCGCAAGAGCTTGGCCGCGTCCGTCGTATCGCCGAGCCGGTATTTGACCCAGCCGAGACTGTCCATGATGAAAGCGTCGTTCGGCGCCAGGGCCGAGGCCTTCTCGATGAGCTTCTCGGCTTCGTCGAGATTCTTGTTGCGATCGGCGAGCGAGTAGCCGAGCGCGTTATAGCCCTGCGGATTGTCGGGCTGAACCTTGATGAGCTGGCGCAGCTTCGACTCCATCAGATCGAAATGGCCGTTCTTTTCCGCGGCCATTGCGTAGTCGTAGATGATCTCGGGATCGTTGGGCATCGCGTCGTCGGCGGCCGCGAGCCGGCTCTCCGCCTCGGGGTAGCGCTTGGCATCGAAGAGGATCGCGGCGTCGGTGCGCGCGATGAGCGCCTGCGCATGCGGGTCCGGGCTCTGCAGATCGGCCAGCATCTTGCGCGCCTCGTCGATCTTGCCCGCCTTCGCGAGCAACTGCGCGCGCGTCACGCGCGCCGCGGTATAGCGCGGGCTGTCCGGCGAGACCTTGTCGAGCCACTTCGCGGCCTCACCCTCGTTCTTCTGCTCGAGCGCGATCTGCGCGAGGAAGATGTAAGCCTGCCCCGGGTCCGCGCCCGGCGTCTTCTCGGTCAGCTCGGCATATTGCTGCAGGTATTTCTGCGCGCTGTCGTACTGCTTTTGCTGAACCTTGATGAGGCCAAGCGCCATCAACGGCGTCGGATCGTGCGAATCCAGGCTGTGCATCGCCTCGAACTGCTTTTGCGCATCGTCGATGCGGTCGCTCGACAGGTAGAGCTGCGCGAGCGCGAGCCTGGCGTCGTGCGACTTCGGGTTCTGCTTGACGTATGACTCGAACGTCGAGATGGCCTCGTTGCGCGCATCGGGACCCATCTGCGCGAGCGAGAGCGCGGCAGGCAGGTAATCGGGCTTCAGCTTCAGCGCGCGCTCGAACGACGAGCGCGCGCCCGGCTGGTCGTCGGCGAGCAGCTGCTGGCGGCCGACCGCGAGCTGCGCCTCGGGCCGGCCGAGATCGTTCTTAGCGAGATCTTTCAGAACCTGCAGCCCACCCACGTGATTCGGTCCGCGCGCGAGCAGCACCTGCAGCGCGACGATCGCGTTGCCCCGGTCCTGTTCCGGGACCTTGGCGAGCTCGGCCGCGAGCAGCGGCTCGGCATCTTCGGGCTTGCCTGACAGGACGAGCAGCGACGCGTCGAGTTGGGCGGCGCGCTCGGAATCGGGCGCGTACTGGCGCCAAAGCTGAGCGGCGGTCAATGCGTCAGCGGGGCTCTGCGCCGCAATAGCGATTTCGGCCGCGCGCTGAGCCATGCGCGGATCGTGCGTGTCGCGCGCGAGTGAAAGATAGGTTTGGTACGCCGGGGCCGGTTCGTTGCGCTGCAATGCGATCTCGGCCGCGAGGACCTGAAATACGATTTGGCTCGACAACTCGACGTTCGGCAGGTCCTGCGTCTCGGCGGGGAGCGACGGCGCGAAGGCGTCCGCCGGCGCGGCCGACGCCGAATCGTCAGAAGGAGAGGGATCTTGCGCAAACGCCGGTGCGGCGAGGGCGAGCGTCCAGGCACAGACGACGGCGGCGATGCGGCCGAGCGGCGCGGCGCGCCGGGCGGAGCGCACGCTGCCTGCGCGCGGCGATTGCGGCTTCAGGGACAAAATCATGGAGATCCGTTCGAGGGTTTCGGACGATTGTAACGCGCTCGCTACAATACACGCAGATTCGACGATGCAAGTTACACACCCATTCCTCGCTATTAACCGCCATTTATGAGACCGCCCGTACGCTCACCGCGTTCGCTGCCCGGGGAGGCGCGCCCACATGCCTGAACTGCCAGAAGTGGAGGTGACGCGGCGCGGCATCGAGCCGTACGTCCGCGGCCGCCTCGTCGAGCGCGTCGACGTGCGCTCCGGCGCTTTGCGGTGGCCCGTGCCTCCCGAGCTCGGCGCGACGCTCTCGCGCCGCAAGATCATCGGCGTGGGGCGGCGCGGCAAGTATCTGCTCTTCGAAGTCGACGAGGGGTGGTTCATCGTTCACCTCGGCATGACGGGCACGCTGCGCGTGCTGCCGCATGCCGGCCTGCCCGCGCCCGCCAAGCACGATCATATCGACTGGATCTTCGACGAATTCGTGCTGCGCTACCGCGACCCGCGCCGTTTCGGTGCCGTCCTCTGGCACCCGCGCGCGGCGGGCGACGTGAACACGCACCCGTTGCTCGCCGGGCTCGGGGTCGAGCCGTTCGGGACCGAGTTCTCGGGCCGGCTCATCCACGAGCGAACGCGCGGACGCACGATGTCGATCAAGCAGGCGCTGCTCGGCGGCGAAATCGTCGTGGGCGTCGGCAACATCTACGCCTCCGAAAGCCTCTTTCGCGCGGGGGTGCGGCCGACCACGGCGGCGGGGCGCCTCTCGGCGGCGCGCTGCGACAGGCTTGCCGACGCGATCCGCGCGACGCTAGCGGACGCGATCGCGCGTGGCGGCAGCACATTGAAAGACTTCGTCGGCAGCGACGGCGAGAGCGGTTACTTTCAACTCGACTGCTTCGTCTACGATCGAGCAGGACAGCCCTGCCGCGTATGCGGGACACCGATTCGCCACCTCGTGCAGGGGCAGCGGTCGACCTATCATTGCCCTCGCTGCCAGCGCTGAGCCGGCCGCGGCTTCAAGCCGATACCTTACCTTTCCATGTCCGAACCCGCGATCGCTTCGATTTCACCCACTTTCGCCCTGCAATTCGCTTTCGCCGAGCGCCTGATCGCCTGGCAGCGCCGTCACGGCCGCCACGACTTGCCCTGGCAGAACACGCGCGATCCATACCGGATCTGGCTTTCGGAAATCATGCTCCAGCAGACGCAGGTTGCGACGGTCATCCCCTATTACGCGAAGTTTCTTGCGCGCTTTCCCGACGTCGCCGCGCTTGCCGCGGCACCGATCGACGATGTCATGGCCTCATGGGCTGGGCTCGGCTACTACTCGCGAGCCCGCAATCTGCATCGCTGCGCGCAGGTCGTCGTCGAGCAGTTTGGCGGCGCCTTTCCCGCGACTCCCGATGCGTTGGCGCAATTGCCCGGCATTGGCCGCTCGACGGCTGCCGCCATCGCGTCGTTCGCATTCGGTGCGCGTGCAACGATTCTCGATGGCAACGTCAAGCGTGTGCTCGCGCGCGTGTTCGGCGTCGACGGCTTTCCGGGAGAAAAGCGCGTTGAAAACGCCCTGTGGGCATTGGCGGAATCCCTGATGCCGGCCGCCGATGCGAGCGACGCCGATCTCTCGGCCTACACGCAAGGCTTGATGGATCTCGGGGCAACGCTCTGCGTGCGCGGCAAGCCCGATTGCGCGCGCTGCCCGTTCGCCGAGGACTGCGTCGCCAACGCGACGGGCCGCCAGCGCGAATTGCCGGCGGCGCGTCCGAAGAAAGCCGTGCCGACGCGCCGGACATGGATGCTCGTGTTGCGCGACGGCGGCTCCGTGCTGCTCGAACGGCGGCCGCCCGCGGGCATCTGGGGCGGGCTCTGGAGCTTGCCGGAAGCGGCCGACGAATCGTCGCTCGCCGAGCGCGCGCGCACGCTGGGGGCGACGGCCTCGCTAGATACGCTCGCGCCGCTCACGCATACGTTCACGCACTTCAGGCTCGATATCGAGCCGCGCGTGGGCCGGCTCGACGTCGCCGCGACGCGGGCCAGTCTCGATGCGCGCGACGACGACAGCGCCTGGGTGCCGCTCGCCGACATCGAGGCTTACGGCGTGCCGGCCCCCGTTCGTAAGCTGCTCGATGCCTTGCAGGGCAGCTTGCTTTAGCCGGCTTTCGCAGGTTTTAGCGGGCTCGATAGACGGCGGAGGCGTCAAAGCAGCTGGCGGTGCTGCATGTAGTGATGAACGCAATCGATGCGCGCACCCGCGTCGGTCATCTCCATGAGCTTCTGGCGTGTGCGCAGGGGAATCGGAAGCACTTCCGCGAGCCGATTCGACACCCAGGCGGGATCGTCGAAGCGGAACGGCTCGGCGAACGGCAGGCTGTCGGCGTCGCGCTCGCGGATCGTCTCGATGATGCGCTCGAGCACTTCGGCGCAGGCGCCGAACTTGGCGAGCGCGTCGCTGCCTTCGAGCGGAATGTCGTCGGGCAGCAGCTCGGCCGAGCCGACGAGAAGGCCGCTCGGCTCCACTCGATGCGAGCGCAGCCGAAAGCGCTTGCCTCCGCGCGCGCACACGTGCAGCATGCCGAACGTGTCGACGTCGCATTCCTCGATCGAGGCGAGGCATCCGACTGGCTCGGGAACGCAGGGCTCGTCGGCATTCGCGACCTCGGAGCCGCTCTTGATGAGGCACACGCCGAATGGGCTGCTTTCGCGCAGGCAGGTCCGGGTCATGTCGAGGTACCGTGCCTCGAAAATCTTGAGCGGCAAGAGGCCATCGGGAAAGAGCACGGAGTGAAGCGGAAAGAGCGGTAGATCGGCGCAGACGGCTGGGTTCGAGGACATGGCGCGAGCTTCAGAGGGGCCGCGCGTGCGCGGCAAGTTAGGCCATGTGGCCAGAGGCCACTGATCTCGACGATTCGCCGACTTCCATCGGCGCGTCACGGTGCCGCACGATAACCGTTGCTTCGCGAGCGAGACGTGCGGCGAGCGTCTCCGCGATGAATACCGATCGGTGCTGCCCCCCCGTGCAACCGATCGCGATCGTCAGGTAGCTGCGGTTGTCGTCGCGAAACCTCGGCAGCCATTTCAGGACGAACGAACGGATGTCGTCGATCATTTCATGCACGATCGGCAACGCATCCAGATACTCGATGACGGCCTCGTCGCGCCCCGTCAGTGGACGCAACCGGTGGTCGTAATAGGGATTCGGCAACGCGCGCACGTCGAAGACGAAATCGGCATCGAGCGGCAGGCCGCGCTTGAAGCCGAACGATTCGAACATCAGCAGCAGCCCTTCACGCTCGTCTTCGATGAAGCTCTTGACCCAGGCGCGCAACACGTTCGCGCGCAGGTTGCTCGTGTCGATCTGGTGGCCGAACTCGGCAAGCGGCGCGACGAGCTCGCGCTCACGCTCGATCGCCTCCTCGAGCGACGCCATGAGCCCGATGTCGGCGTCGCGCGCGGGAGGTCCCGATAGAGGATGGCGCCGCCGCGTTTCGGAGAAGCGTTGAATCAGTGCTTGAGTGCTCGCGTTGAGAAACAGCACGCGCACATGGTGCTCGCTCGCGAGATCGCGAATGATGCCGGGCATTTCGTCGAGTGAGGCGCTCGAGCGCGCGTCGATGGCGACGGCGAGCCGTTCGTGACATTCCTCGCCGTTCGCGAGGAATTGCGCGAGCTCGGGCAAAAAGCGCGGCGGCAGATTGTCGACGCAATAGTAGCCCGCGTCCGCGAGCGCGTTCAATGCGACGGATTTGCCGGAGCCGGAGATGCCGGTGATCAGAACAATGCGCATGGAGGATGACCCGTTCGTTTCATCATAGCACCTGGTTCCGGCTCTATCGCGAGCCGCCGCTTCGCGCGCGTCACATCAGCTTGCCGGGAAGTTGACTGTCCGGATCCTGCATGGCGAGACGCTGACGGTCCATGAAATCGCGCAGCGTATCGATGCCGCGAAGCTGCAGAATCGTGTTGCGCACGGCTGCCTCGACGAGCACGGCAAGGTTGCGACCCGCCGCCACCTGGATCGTGACCTTGCTGATCGGCAGGCCGAGCACGTCGACGGTCTGGCTCTCGAGCGGCAGCCGCTGAAACTCGCCATCGGGCCGACGCACGAGCTGGACGATGAGCTTCAACTTCATCTTCCGCCGCACAGCGGTCTCACCGAAGATCGTCTTGATGTCGAGCAGGCCGAGGCCGCGAACTTCCAGCAGGTTTTGCAAAAGCGGCGGGCAGCGCCCCTCGACGAAGTCCGGGCCGAGGCGCACGAAGTCGACGGCATCGTCCGCGACGAGCCCGTGCCCGCGGCTGATCAGCTCGAGGCCGAGCTCGCTCTTGCCGAGGCCCGAATCGCCGGTCAGCAGCACGCCCATGCCCAGGATGTCGAGGAACACGCCGTGCAGCGTCGCGCGCGGCGCGAGAATGCGCGACATGTAAAGCCGCAGATTGTCGATGACGGCCGCCGCTGACATCGGCGTCGTGAAGAGCGGCGTCGACGAACGCGTACATCGCAGCACGAGCTCAGGCGGTGCCGGCACGCCCCCGGCCACGACGAGAAACGGCGGCTCGAGCGCGATCAGCTCGGCCATGTGGCGCGAGCGGTCTTCGTCGGTCTGACGTTGGTAGTAGTAGATTTCGGCTTCGCCGAGCACCTGGATCCGGTTTGGGTGGATGAGGTTCAGGTGGCCGACGAGGTCGGCGCTCGAAGTCGCATTCGCGACCGTCTCCGCCGAAAAACCGCGTTCCCAGCCCTCATGCCCCGTCAGCCAGCTCAGCTTGAGTGAGGTGGCGTTGTCGTCGAAGATGCTCTGGGCGTTGATGCTGGATGTATCCATGTATCGCTGGCTCCTGGTTGGGCCGCATGAGACCGCCTCACGCTGGACGCGCGCGGCTGGGCCCTTGCCGAGTCACCGGCTGCAAGCGCCTCCTGCACCGCGTGCGTGGCGCGCGGGCCGTGACAGTGTCAAGGGTGCCACTCAGTGATCAGCCGATGCAACTCCTCGCGGCTCGCTTCGTTATGCAGCCGCTCGCGTGTTTCGCGATCGGACAGCAGTTGCGCGATTTCCGAAAGAATTTCGAGATGCTGCTGCGTGGCCTGTTCGGGCACGAGCAGAAAAATCAGCAACGAAACCGGTTGTCCGTCGGGCGATTCGAACGGGATCGGCTGCTCGAGGCGCACGAAGGCCGCGAGCGGATGCTTGAGCCCCTTGATCCGGCCGTGCGGGATCGCGACGCCTTCGCCGAGCCCTGTCGAGCCGAGCCGCTCGCGCGCGAACAGATTGTCCGTGACCGCGCTGCGCGCGATGCCGTTCTGGTTTTCGAAGATAAGCCCTGCTTGCTCGAAGACGCGTTTCTTGCTGGTGACGGAAAGTCCGATAACGACGTTATCGAGGGGAAGGAATTTGGCTAAACGATTCATGTTGGCAGGCTTGACGCGTCGCCTGTGCGCTCCTCGCGGCAACTGACTGGTTGTCCATTTTCGGCCTTGCCCGGCGGATCATGGACGCATGGCCCTGACTTCGCGAATGGCAACTCGGCCGGCTGCCCCATCAAAATTACCGTCACATTATAGATCAGGCCCATTCAATGTTGCATCGCGGCAACCGCAATGTTGCATGCATTATGCTGGGTGGCGCGCTTTTCGCGCAATGCCGCGCGCATCGGCCCTGCCGGCGCATCGGTGGGAGGCCGCCACGGGGGCGGCCCGCTCCAGCGGCCGGAACGAAAAAACCGCCCGAATCCGGGCGGTTTTCGCGGGAAACCCGCGCTTTGCGCGGGAGAGCGGCGGGCGCCGACGCGGGCGCCTCGTGCCGCGTCCGGCTTATTGCTGCGGTTGCTCGCCGACCGATAGCTCCTGATGCTTGATCGGCGCGTGCTGGTGCTCTTGAATGCGCCCCTTGTGGCGGACGACCTGCCGATCGAGACGATCGACCATGAGATCGATGGCGGCGTAGAGATCGCCGTTGGCACTTTCGATGAAGATGTCCTTGCCCTTCAGGTGGAGGTTGATTTCAACCTTTTGCCGCTTATCCTTTTCTTTCTGATTGTCGACCGAGAGGACCACATTGCCATCGATCACCTGATCGAAGTGTCGTAGCACCTTGTCGAGCTTGGTGATCACGTATTCCCGCAGCGCGGGCGTGACTTCGAGATGGCGTCCACTGATCTTCAGATTCATAGTGCTCTCCAAACGAATGGCCGCCTGACACCTTTGGTGCGGCAAAACCGGTCGGGAGCGGCCCGCTCGAATCATCACCCCGTGTGATCGACGAGCGGCGGGTCGTATCGGCCGGCCATTTGCGCCAACAGCATCGCGGCCGGAAACGCTCGATCCGCCCGGAACATCCGGTGCGGCGAGCTCAAAGAGACTTACGCAGATTCACTGCCGGGATCTTGAGCGCTTCGCGGTATTTCGCCACTGTCCGGCGTGCCACCACGAAGCCCTGTTCCGCCAGCAGTTCGGCTATGCGGCTGTCTGAAAGAGGCGTCTTCGAGTCTTCTGCTCCTATCAGTTGCTTGATGAGCGCGCGAATGGCCGTCGACGAGGCCGCGCCCCCCGTATCGGTCGACACGTGCGAACCAAAGAAGAACTTGAACTCGAGCGTTCCGAACGGGGTAAGCATGTACTTCCCCGTCGTGACACGTGAGACGGTCGACTCGTGCAGGCCCAGCGTATCAGCTATTTCCCGCAAAACCAAGGGGCGCATGGCGATTTCGCCGTGCGCGAAAAAGTTCTTCTGGCGCTCGACAATCGCCTGCGCGACGCGCAGGATCGTCTCGAAACGCTGTTGAATGTTTTTGATGAGCCAGCGCGCCTCCTGCAACTGCTGACGCAACGAGCCGCTGCCTGGATCGCCGCGGTTGTTGCGCAGGATGTTCGCATAGAGATGGTTGATTCGAAGGCGCGGCACCACCTCGGGATTCAACTCGGCTTGCCAGCCCTGCGTCGTCCTTCTGACGATGATGTCGGGCACCACGTAATCGGCTTCCGCCTTGCCATAGGCCGCCCCTGGGAACGGCTCGAGCGAGCGGATCAGCGCGTGCGCGTCGCGCAAGGCATCGTCGCTTGCCTTCAGCTGCTTTTTCAGGCGCGTGAAGTCGCGTGCGGCCAGCAGCTCGAGATGATGCGCGGCGATTTCGAGCGCAAGCTTGCGCGTGGCGCTATCGGGCAGGCGCAAGAGCTGCAACTTCAAGCATTCAGAGGCCGAGCGCGCGCCCACGCCGGCCGGATCGAAGCTTTGCAGCAGCGCGAGCGCCGCGGACAGCTCGTCGAGATCGACCTCCAGCTCTTCCGGTATGTCGGCGAGCACTTCATCGAGCGACGACGTCAGGTAGCCGTCGTCGTCGAGCGATTCGATGAGGAAGGTGACGAGTGCCCGATCGCGGGGACCCGCCTGGGTAACGCGCAGTTGCGCCATGAGATGGTCGCGCAGCGTCGTCGTCGATTCGTGGATCTGTAGCGGCGGCAAGTCGTCGTCGTCGGACGAGGGGGCCGAGCGGCCGTAATCGTCGAGATTCCACTGCGACGCATCGGCGTTGTCGGATGACGACAGTCCGTTGTATTCGTCGGTCGCTGCCGGCTCAGCGCCGTCGGCGCGATCCGATTCGGTCGCGGGCGCCGAGCCGCTCATCGGCTCAGCCGCGGCGGGCGCGGGGGTCTGGGCGATGACCGAGCCGTCCGCGGCGACCCGCAGCGGGCTCGCAATCCATTCGTCCTCGGTCTCGAGCAGCGGATTTTGCGCGCACGCCGTCGCGACCTCCTGCTGGAGTTCGAGCGTCGACAACTGGAGCAGCCGGATGGACTGCTGCAGCTGCGGCGTGAGCGCAAGATGCTGCGATAGGCGGAGTTGGAGGCTGGCTTTCATGGCGGTTGGCTTTCATTGTAGAGACTTTGCCATCGGCGCGAAACCTCGATGACGCAGTGCTCGACTATCCCGGAAGGGGGAGTGCCGGGCTCCATGTGGCCCCGAAAACCCCGGGTCCGCAGGCTGGCGCGGCTCGGCCGGCGGCGCGGCGCGGCGCGGCGCGGCGCGGGGGGAGGTCGGGTCAGGGCCGCGCCGCCTCGCGTCGGCCCCACGCGTCCCGTTACATCCGGAAGTGCTCGCCGAGGTAGACGCGCCGGACGCTCTCGTTCTCGATGATCTCGCGCGGGGCCCCCGCTGCGAGTACGCTGCCGTCGCTGATGATGTAGGCGTGATCGCAGATGCCAAGCGTTTCGCGCACGTTGTGGTCGGTGATGAGCACCCCGATATTGCGCTGCTTGAGGAATTTGACGATTTTCTGGATTTCGAGCACGGCGATGGGATCGACACCCGCGAACGGCTCGTCGAGCAGAATGAAACTCGGATTCGTCGCCAGCGCGCGCGCGATTTCGACGCGGCGCCGCTCGCCGCCCGACAGCGAAAGCGCCGGATTCTCGCGCAGATGCGCGATTTGCAGCTCGTCGAGCAGCGCTTCCGTGCGAGCCTCGATGGCAGACTTCGAGAGCCGCTTGCCGTTTTCATCGGTTTGCAGCTCGAGCACGGCACGGATGTTCTGCTCGACCGTCAGTTTGCGGAACACCGAGGCCTCCTGGGGAAGGTAGGAGAGTCCGAGCGCCGCGCGCTTGTGAATCGGCATGAGGCTGATCGAATTGCCGTCGAGCACGATTTCGCCGGCGTCGAGCGGCACGAGCCCGACGATCATGTAGAACGACGTCGTCTTGCCGGCGCCGTTCGGCCCGAGCAGGCCGACGACTTCGCCGCTCTTCACGTCGAGCGACACGTCCTTGACGACGGTGCGCGAGCCATAGCGTTTCCTCAGATTGCGCACGACGAGCGAGCTCGTCGCCTTGGCAGGCTCGCTCCGAGGAGTGGCGACAGCCTGTGCGGCGGTGCTGGAGAGCGTGTTCACTGCTGCGGTGTTCCTTGAATGCCGGCGGCCGGCGCGAGCGTCGCCGAAGCGCCGCCAAGCGGGGGCGGCGCGCCGTTGCGCGGCGCGAGCATGGCGCGCACGCGGCCGGTCGGGTTGCCGGGGCTCGCCACGTCCTTGCCGGCCTTGGCCGTATAGAAGTCGGTTTGCCCGTCGTAGGTGATGACGCTGCCGTGGACCGTGTCCATCACCGTCGAGAGGCCCTGCAATCGACGCACGGTCGCATTCGTCGTGAGCGTCGTCAAGTCCTGCTTGCCGTCATAGTCGATCTTCTCGGCGGTGCCGTCGATGTACTCGTCGACGCCGTCGCGTTTTTGCCGGAAATAGGCGAGATCGGTACTGCCCTTGTTCATCGTGCCCGTCGCGTATTGATACCCCTCGGGATCCTGGTGGACCGCGACGCGATCGGCTCTGATGACGATCGTGCCCTTCGTCGCGACGACGTGACCCGTAAAGATCGTGAGCTGCTTCAGGTCGTCGTACGTCATGTTGTCCGCTTCGATGTTGAGCGGCTTGTCGCGGTCCGCGCGTTCGGCGTGCGCGCGCGGCGAGAGCGTCGCGCATGCGAGCGCGGCGAGCATCGCCGCGAGAAACGCGCGCGTGCGATGTGGCCCGTGGAAAAAGGACGTTTCGTTCATGCGGTCCATACGTAAGGACGGGGTCACTTCGCCTTGGCCCCGGAAGCGTCCGATGCGGCAATGTTTCCGCGGACGTTCCCGAATAGCTGCATGACCCGGGTGACATTGTTGTAATTCATTGCGTTGGCCGTCGTGATCGACAGGCCGCGCCGCAGTTTAACCGGCTTTTCGGTCTCGATGACGTCGTCGTTGACGAGCACGCGAAAGTGCGAGGAATCGGCCTGCATTTCGGGATCGCCGTAGCCCGGCGCGCGCAGGATGCGCGCGTGGTCGTAGAGATCGACGATCGACGCGTCGGCATTCACGGTGCCGCGCTCGCCCGTGGCCGTCACGATCGGCTTGCCGGGCTGGAATGCGCGGATGGCCGGGTGCGTGAGGTCGCTGTTGTCGTCGTCCTCGTAATGGATCATCTTCGTCGCCGTGAGCCGGTACTGTGTCGCGCCCGATTGATCGAGCTCCGAAACCGAGAAGCTTTCGGCGAAATAGTCGGGCGAATGCGTCTTCGCCCGCTCGGCGCCCTCGCTCGCGGGCGGCCGCGTGGCCTGGAGCAACCAGTAGGTCCCGCCCGCGAGGGCGGTCATCGCGATTAACGAGATCAGCGAAGTGAGCCGCGTAGCGTTCATGCGCCGGGCGCTCCCAATGCAAGGGCGAGCATTTCGTCGTAGCGGTGCTGGGCCCGCAGGAGCACTTCGCAGACTTCACGGGCGGCGCCGTGGCCGCCGCGTGCTTGCGACACCCAGTGCGCGCGCGCGATGACTTCGGGATGCGAATTGGCCGGCGCGGCCGCGAAGCCGCATTGCACCATGACCCCGAGGTCGGGCCAGTCGTCGCCCATGTAGCCGCATACGTCGGGCGTGTGGCCCGTGGCGCGCAGCAGTTCCGCGAAGACGACGGCCTTGTTCGCGGCGCCTTGGTGGACATGCGAGATTTTCAGCTCCTGCGCGCGCCGCACGACGATCTCGGAGTGTCGGCCCGTGATGATCGCCGTTTCGATGCCGGCCTTGCGCAACAGGTTCAGGCCGTAGCCGTCCATGGAATTGAACGGTTTCATGTAATCGCCTTCGGCCGTGAACATGAGGCTGCCGTCGGTCAGCACTCCATCGACGTCGAAAATCATCAGCTTGACGCGGCTCGCGCGTTCGGCGGCCGTGAGCGGCGCAGCGGCCATCAGATCACCTTCTTCGAAAACAGATCGTGCATGTTGAGCGCGCCAATCAGCTTGCCCGCGTCGTCGACGACGAGCAACTGATTGATACGGTAGCGCTCCATCAACTCGACGGCCTCCACGGCGAGGTGATCGGCCACGATCGTGCGCGGCCCGCGCGTCATCACCTCGATGATCGGCAGTTCGCGAAAATCGCCCGTGCGCTCGAGCACACGGCGCAGGTCGCCGTCGGTGAAGATGCCCGTCACGCGATCGCCGTCGTCGACGATCGCCGTCATTCCCATGCGCTTCGCCGTCAATTGGAAGAGGGCGTCGCTGACGGTTGCCGTGGTCGGCACCTTCGGGAGCTGATCGCCCGTGCGCATCACGTCGCGCACGTAGGTGAGCAGCCGCCGCCCCAACGCGCCGCCCGGGTGCGAGCGTGCGAAATCGTCGGGGCCGAAGCCGCGCGCGTCGAGCACCGCGACGGCGAGCGCATCGCCGAGCGCGAGCGCCGCCGTCGTGCTGGCCGTCGGCGCAAGATTCATCGGACATGCCTCTTTCTCGACGCCCGAGTCCAGATGGACGTCCGCGAGCTTCGCGAGCGTCGATTCGGGGCGGCCCGTCATCGCGATCAGCTTGGCGCCGATGCGCTTGACGAGCGGCAGGATCTCGATGAGCTCTTCCGATTCGCCGGAATTCGAGACGGCAACGAAGACGTCGTCGGCCGTGACCATGCCGAGATCGCCGTGACTGGCTTCAGCCGGGTGGACGAAGAAGGCCGGAGTGCCGGTGCTTGCAAACGTCGCGGCGAGCTTGCGCGCGACGTGGCCCGACTTGCCGATGCCCGAGACGACGACGCGCCCTCTGCAGCCTAGCAATAGACCGACGGCGGCGACGAAGCCGCCGTCGATGCGCTCGGCGAGGGCGCGTACCGCATCGGCCTCGATGTCGAGCACGTTCCGGGCGAGCGCCACCGCCCGGTCGCCATTGATTTTCGCTATCATTCGGCGAGTATAACAAAGGCGTTTGCCGCGCCGGACGCCGCCGGGGCCGAGCTAGGCGCACGGCGGGCCGGGGCGGCGCTTTCCTTCCAACGCGCGGCGCGGCTGTCGCAGATGAGACGAACGAGGACGCTTCGCACGTGATATCCCCGCTCGAGATGACCCTGCTGCTGCTGCTCGCGTCGGTGGCAGGCGTCGTGCTGTTTCGGATTCTCAACCTGCCGCCGATGCTCGGCTACCTGTCGGTCGGCATCATCGTCGGGCCCCACGCGCTCGGCATCGCGCCGGATACCCAGCGCGCGCAGCATCTCGCCGAGTTCGGCGTCGTGTTCCTGATGTTTTCCATCGGCCTCGAATTCTCGCTCGCCAAGCTGCGCGCAATGAGAAAGCTCGTGTTCGGCCTGGGCCTGCTGCAGGTGATCGGCACGGTCGGGGTCGCGGTGCTCACGGGCGCGATCTTCGAGCGATGGGTGCATGTGACCTGGCAGGGATCGGTCGCGCTCGGCGGCGCGCTGGCGATGTCGTCGACAGCCATCGTCAGCAAGATGCTCGCCGAGCGCCTCGAGATCGAGACCGAGCACGGCCGCAACATCTTCGGCGTGCTGTTGTTCCAGGATCTCGCGGTCGTGCCCCTGCTCATCGTCATCGCCGCGTTGGGCGGCGACACGCACGATCTGCCGGCGACGCTTTCCGTGGCGGCGCTGAAAATCGTCGTCGCGCTCTCGCTCCTGCTGTTCGTCGGGCAGCGCTTCATGACGCGCTGGTTCAACGTCGTCGCGCGGCGGCGCTCGCAGGAGCTTTTCGTGCTGAACGTGCTGCTCGTCACGCTCGGCGCCGCCTTCATCACGGACAAGTTCGGCCTTTCGCTCGCGCTCGGCGCGTTCATCGCGGGCATGCTCATCGCCGAGACGCCGTATCGGCATCAGGTCGAAGAAGACATCAAGCCGTTTCGCGACGTGCTGCTCGGCCTTTTCTTCATCACCACCGGCATGCTGCTCGACCCGCGCGTGCTGCTCGCGCATCCGTTGATGGTGTTGGCGTTCCTGATCGGGCCGGTTCTGCTCAAGGTCGTCATGATCACGAGCCTCGCGCGGCTTTTCGGCGCGATGCCCGGCGTCGCGATGCGCACGGGACTCGGGCTCGCGCAAGCCGGCGAGTTCGGCTTCGTGCTCTTGAACCTGATCGAGGACAAGCATCTCGTCGATGCCACGCTGCTGCAGGCGATTCTCGCCTCGATGCTGCTCTCGATGCTCGCGGCGCCGCTCATCATTCAGAACGCCGATCGGATCGTGCTGCGGCTGTCGTCGACGGAATGGCTGCAGCAGTCGCTGCAAATGACGCGGATCGCGACGCAGAGCCTGCGTCAGCAGGCTCACGTGATCATTTGCGGCTATGGTCGCGCGGGCCAGAACCTCGCGCGCATGCTCGAGCACGAGGGACTTCCTTATGTCGCGCTCGACCTCGATCCCGATCGCGTCTCGGCCGCTGCGGCAGCGGGCGAATCGGTGGTGTTCGGCGATGCGGCCCGGCGTGAATCGCTCGTCGCCGCGGGCATTCATCGCGCCGCGGCGCTTGCGATCACCTATGCCAATACGCCGTCCGCGCTGCGCGTGCTGCACAACGTGCATGAGCTCGAGCCCGCGCTGCCCGTCATCGTGCGCACGGTCGACGACGCCGACCTCGAAAGATTGCTCGCCGCCGGCGCGACGGAAGTGATCCCCGAGATCGTCGAAGGCAGCCTGATGCTCGCGTCGCATACGCTCGTGGTGATGGGCGTGCCGATGCGGCGCGTCGTGCGCCGCGTCGAGGAGATGCGCGATGAGCGCTACAGCCTGTTGCGCGGGTATTTCCGCGGCGCCGATGATCTCGGCGACGACGACGGGCACGAGCAGGTGCGGCTACAATCGGTGCCTGTCGACGACAATGCCGAAGCCGTCGGACGCACGCTCGAGGAACTCGGGCTCGCCGGACTCGGGGTCGAGGTCACCGCGATCAGACGCCACGGCATTCGCGGTGTCGAGCCGGGGCCCGAGACGAAGCTGCGCGCCGCCGACATCGTCGTGCTGCGCGGCCAGCCCGAAGCGCTCGCGCAGGCCGAGGAACGCTTGACGAGGAGCCGCCGCGCGGGTGCCACGGCCGTTTGAGCGGCGCCGGACGTCGCCGGGCTCGCCATGTGCTCGAGCCCGTCGCCCACTCACCGTTTTTGATCGATCAGGTCCGCCAAACCGAGGGCGGACCGCCTTTGTTCGGAGAAGTCCATGCCCTACGCGCCCGCGGACACGCCGCAGGACGCCGCCGCGTTCATCAAGAGCCAGGTTCGCACGATTCCCGACTGGCCGATGGCCGGCGTGCAGTTTCGCGACATCACACCGCTCTTGCAGCGGCCGAAGACGCTGCGGGTCCTCATCGACCTTTTCATCGAGCGCTATGTCGAAGCGAAACTCGATTATGTGGCGGGCCTCGATGCGCGTGGTTTCATCATCGCGCCGATCGTCGCCTACGAGCTCAATATCGGCTTCATTCCGATCCGCAAGATCGGCAAGCTGCCGTACAAGACCGTGTCCGAATCGTATGCGCTGGAGTACGGCACGGCGACGGTCGAAATCCACGAGGACGCATGCGGCGCCGGCGATCGAGTCGTCATCCTCGACGATCTGATCGCGACGGGCGGCACGATGATGGCCGGCAAGAAGCTCCTCGAGCGGCTTGGCGCTGTCGTCGTCGAAGGCGCGGCGATCATCGATCTGCCCGATCTCGGCGGCTCCAAGCTGCTGCGCGAGAACGGGCTGCCGCTTTTTACGGTCACCGAGTTCGGCGGGCACTGAAGATGGCGCGAAGTCCACGCTCACTTCGTCCCTTGCCCGCTCGCGCGGGAGGGCGGAGATGACTCTGCCTTGCATCGTCGCGGCGCGCCGGTTCGATTCCCGCGCCCACCGTTCGTTCTGGCTCGCCGGACGCCAGGTCGGCTGGATCCGCGAGAGCGATCTGGCGCAGCTCGAGCGCTGGCCCGACGTCTTCGATATCGAGCCGGCCCGCGTCGTGCTCGCCTCGCGCTTTGACGGAACCCCCGACAGCCGGTCCTCCGCGCTCGGCGCCGTGATCGGCGCGCTGGCCGCCGCCGGCAGCATCGTCGGCTGGCGCGACGAAATCTACGCGATCCGCAATGCGTTCGACGATGAGCCGCTCGCCTACATCGAACGCGCGGCGGCGCGCTTTTTCGGCACGATGACGTATGCGGTTCACTTGAACGGCATCGTAAAATACGCGGATCGCGCGCCGCAGCTATGGATTGCGCGGCGCAGCGAGACGAAGGCGACCGATCCCGGCATGCTCGACAACGTCGTCGCGGGCGGCATCGCCTGGGGTCTCGGGATCGAGGCGACGATCGCGAAGGAATGCTGGGAAGAGGCGGGCATCGGTGTGCATCTGGCCGAGCGCGCCGCACGCGGCCGGACCGTTTATGTGCTGCAGTCGATTCCCGAAGGGACGCAAGCTGAGCAGATATTTGTCTACGATCTTCCGCTGCCTGACGATTTCACGCCTCACAACCAGGACGGCGAAGTCGGCGAGCACCGGCTCGCGCGCATCGACGAGGTGGCGCGTTGGATCGAGGAAGGCGCGTTGACGGTCGACGCGAGCCTCGCGACGCTCGATTGCATGCTGCGGCATCGATGGATCGACGAAGAGGCGTGCGCCGGCATCGAGGCGCTCTTCGCGCCGCCCGCGCCGGGCATGCCGCCGTCGATATGAAGGCGGCGCGGCTCGCCGACAGGAATCGCTAAAAAACGAAAGGAGTTTTCGCTGGTCATGTCGACCGAACACAGCTTCATCCTGAAACTGTCGTGCCCAGACCGGCCCGGCATCGTGCACGCCGTCTCGGGCTTTCTTTACGAGCGTGGCGGCAACATTCTCGACTCGGCCCAATTCGGCGACAGCCGCACCGGCGAGTTCTTCATGCGCGTACATTTTCAGCAAGTCGGCGGCGACCCGGGGCTCGACGCGCTGCGCGCGGCATTTACGCCGCTCGCCGAGCGTTTTTCGATGAGCTGGGAGGCGTATGACGCCTTGGTGAAGCCGCGCGTCGTCATTCTCGTCTCGAAGATCGGCCACTGCCTGAACGATTTGCTGTTCCGCTATCGCACGGGTCAGCTGCCGATCGAGATTCCGGCGATCATCTCGAACCACAAGGATTTCTATCAGCTCGCCGCGAGCTACGATATTCCGTTCCATCATTTTCCGCTGACGGAAGGGACGGCCGATGCGAAGGCTGCGCAGGAGGCGCGCGTCTACGAGGTCATCGAGCAAAGCCAGGCCGATCTCGTCGTGCTCGCGCGCTACATGCAGATTCTTTCGCCGACGCTTTGCGAGCGGCTGGCGGGGCGCGCGATCAACATTCACCATTCGTTCCTGCCGAGCTTCAAGGGCGCGAAGCCTTACTACCAGGCCTTCGATCGCGGCGTGAAGCTGATCGGCGCCACGGCGCACTACGTCACGACCGATCTGGACGAAGGTCCGATCATCGAGCAGGAGGTCGAGCGCGTCGATCACAGCATGACGCCGGAGCAGCTGACGGCGATCGGGCGCGACGTCGAATGCGTGACGCTCGCGCGCGCCGTCAAGTGGCATACCGAGCATCGGATCGTGCTCAACGGGACGAAGACCGTCGTTTTCCGATAAGCGACGCCAGGAAATCTCCCGCGGCACGTTCGGCCTGCCGCGGGCATTCAAACGAGCCGCAGGTAGATGAGCTCGCGCTTGATATAAGCGTAAAAGACAGGCGCGGCAATGATGCCGGCGACGCCGAATGCCGCTTCCATGATGAGCATGGCGAGCAGCAGCTCCCACACGCGCGCCTCGATCTGGCCGCCGACGATACGCGCATTCAGAAAGTATTCGAGTTTGTGAATCGCGATGAGAAAGCCGAGCGAGGCAACGGCCGTCGGCAGGTTGACCGATAGCGATATCGCGACGATGAGCGTATTCGAGACGAGGTTGCCGATGACGGGCAGGAGCCCCGCGATGAAAGTAATGAGGACGAGCGTCTTCGAGAGCGGCAGCCGCTCGTGGAAAATGGGCAGGGCGACGAGCAGATAGAGCGCGGTGAATACCGCATTGATCGCCGAGATCTTGATCTGAGCGAAGACGATACGTCTGAACGCATCGGAAAAACGCCCGACTCGCGTCGCCAGTGCCCGACCGAGCGGCAGTCGCTGCGCGTGCCGATCGGCCGTGATCGCGATCAAGGCGCCGAGGATCATGCCAATGAGCACGTGTCCGAACGCGCGCGCGACGTTTTTGCCGCCTTGCTGCAGCTGGTCCATGTGAGAATGGACGAGCATGCCGGCCTTCGCTTTCATCTGCTCGGCGTCGACGGGAAGCATCGTCGAAATCCAGTCGGGCGTGCGCAAGCGCGCCTGCTCGATCATCTGCATGACCTGCCCGAGCAGATTTTGGATGTTCGGCACGGTTTGCTCGAAGTGCTCGATCATGGCGATCGCGAGACTCGTCAATCCGCCGACGACGACTGTTGCGAGGATGACGACCGCGACGAGGCGTGCCAGGTGGCTCGACATATGCCGCTCGATCACCGGCGCGATCATATGGACGAGCTGATGCACGAGCATGCCGGCCAGCAGCGCGGCGAGCAGCTTCAGGTGCATGACGGCCCACATGCCGGCCAAGGCGGCGACGTAGCTGCAGGCTTCGACGACGGATAGCTTGGGCAGGCTCATGTCGCTCGTGAGCCGCACGGGACGCGCAGCCTTGTCCCGTGTGGCAAGTTCCTTCGGTGCTTCGTTGCGATTACCCATGACGCCTTGTGTCTCCACCCGTATTTGCGAGGCAACGCGCTTGCGCGGTGCGGCATGCGCCTCGCTCGCGGCCTTAACGCCGCTCGAGCAGCGGTGCGAGATATTTCCCTGTGAAGCTCGCCCTCGATCTCGCGATCTGCTCGGGCGTGCCTTGGGCGATGATCTGCCCGCCACCCGCGCCGCCTTCGGGGCCCAGGTCGATCACCCAGTCGGCGGTTTTGATTACATCGAGATTATGCTCGATGATGACGACTGTATTGCCGTGATCGCGAAGCCGGTGGATCACCTCGAGCAGAAGGGCGATGTCGTGGAAGTGCAGGCCGGTCGTGGGCTCATCGAGGATATAGAGCGTTCGGCCCGTATCGCGCTTCGATAGTTCGAGCGAAAGCTTGACGCGCTGGGCCTCGCCGCCCGAGAGCGTCGTGGCCGATTGCCCGAGCCGGATGTAGCCGAGGCCGACGTCGAGCAGCGTCTTCAGCTTGCGCGCGATGACGGGCACGGCGCCAAAGAACTCGTGCGCCTGCTCGACCGTCATGTCGAGCACCTCGCTGATGTTCTTGCCTTTGTAGTGAACCTCGAGCGTCTCGCGGTTGTAACGCTTGCCGTGGCAGACGTCGCAAGGCACATAGACATCGGGCAGAAAGTGCATCTCCACTTTCAGCACGCCGTCGCCCTGGCAGGCTTCGCAGCGGCCGCCTTTGACGTTGAACGAGAAGCGCCCCGGATCGTAGCCGCGCTCCTTGGCGGCCGGCACGCCGGCGAAAAGCTCGCGGATCGGCGTGAACACACCCGTGTAGGTGGCCGGATTCGAGCGCGGCGTGCGGCCGATCGGCGATTGATCGACGTTGATGACCTTATCGAAGTGCTCGAGACCCTCGATCGATTCGTAAGGCGCGGGTTCAGTCGACGATCCGTACAGATGTTGCGCGACCGCGTTATAGAGCGTGTCGTTGATGAGCGTCGACTTGCCCGAGCCCGAGACGCCCGTCACGCAGGTCAGAAGGCCCACCGGCAGATCGAGCGTGACGCGCTTCAGATTGTTGCCGTGCGCTTCGACGATGCGCAGGTGGCGCTCGTCGGGGTCTTTGCGCTCGTCCGGAAACTCGATCCGGCGTGTGCCCGAGAGGTATTGACCCGTCATCGACGCCGGATCGCCCTCGACCTGCACCGGCGTGCCCTGCGCGATGATCATGCCGCCATGCTCGCCGGCGCCCGGGCCCATGTCGACGATATAGTCGGCCATGCGGATCATGTCCTCGTCGTGCTCGACGACGACGACCGAGTTGCCGAGGTCGCGCAGGTGCTTGAGCGTCGCGATGAGGCGATCGTTGTCGCGCTGATGGAGGCCGATCGACGGCTCGTCGAGCACGTACATGACGCCCGTGAGCCCCGAGCCGATCTGCGAGGCGAGGCGGATGCGCTGGGCTTCACCTCCCGAGAGCGTGTCTGCGCTGCGCTCGAGCGAAAGATAATCGAGCCCGACGTTGTTGAGGAACATGAGCCGCGCGACGATTTCCTTCACGACCTTCTCGCCGATTTCGCGCTTTGCGCCGTCGAGCTTGAGCGTCTGGAAGTAGCCCAGCGTGTCGCGCAGCGGCCAGCCGCTCACCTCATAGATGGCGCGCGCGTCGCCATTCGCGCCGAGCCGCACGAAGCGCGCCTCGCGGCGCAACCGTGAGCCGTCGCACGACGGGCAGGGCTGATTGTTCTGGTACTTCGCGAGCTCCTCGCGCACGGCGGCCGAATCGGTCTCGCGATAGCGCCGCTCGAGATTCGGGACGATGCCCTCGAACACGTGCTCGCGCACCGTCGCGCGGCCGCGCTCGTTGATATAGGAAAACGGGATCGTCTCCTTGCCCGACCCGAAGAGAATCAGCTTCTTGATTTTTTCGGGAAGGTCCTCGAACGGCGTATCGATGTCGAACTCGTAGTAGGCCGCGAGGCTTTGCAGCATCTGGAAATAGAACTGGTTGCGCCGGTCCCATCCCTTGACCACGCCTGCCGCGAGCGAAATCGACGGATAGGCGACGACGCGCTTCGGATCGAAGAACGTGATCTGTCCGAGCCCGTCGCAATCGGGGCACGCGCCCATCGGGTTATTGAACGAGAAAAGGCGCGGCTCGAGCTCCGGCAGCGAATAGGCGCAGATCGGGCAGGCGAATTTCGAGCTGAATACATGCTCTTGGCCGGCATCCATCTCGAGCGCGACCGCCCGGCCGTCGGCGAGCCGCAGCGCCGTCTCGAACGATTCGGCGAGACGCTGCTTGATGTCGGGGCGCACCTTCAGGCGATCGACGACGACATCGATCGTATGCTTGTCGTTCTTCTTGAGCTTCGGCAGCGAATCGACATCGTAGATCTGCGCTTCACCCTCGTTGGCGGTGCCGCCGCCCGAGCGGATGCGAAAGCGGATGAAGCCCTGCGCCTGCATCTGCTCGAAGAGCTCCGCATGCTCGCCCTTGCGATTGGCGACGACGGGCGCGAGGATCATCAGCTTCGTGTCCTCGGGCAGCGCGAGGACGGTGTCGACCATCTGCGAGACGCTTTGCGCTTCGAGCGCAATGCCGTGATCCGGGCAGTAGGGCGTGCCGACGCGGGCGTAGAGCAGGCGCAGGTAGTCGTGAATTTCGGTGACGGTGCCGACCGTCGAGCGCGGGTTGTGCGAGGTCGCCTTCTGCTCGATCGAGATGGCGGGCGAGAGCCCCTCGATCAGGTCGACATCGGGTTTCTCCATCAGCTGCAGGAATTGGCGCGCGTACGCGGAGAGGCTCTCGACATAGCGGCGCTGCCCCTCGGCGTAGAGCGTATCGAAGGCGAGCGACGATTTGCCCGATCCGGAGAGCCCGGTGATGACGATGAGCTTGTGACGCGGCAGGTCGAGATTGACGTTTTTCAGGTTGTGGGTGCGAGCCCCACGGATGCGAATCTGTTCCATACCTGAGCGAGGAGGAGGCGGACCAAACCTGCTACTATAACGACTTTTGCAGACAGCCGTTACGGCGTCCTTACAGCGCCTCCGCTGGGACGGCCTGGCGCCCCGAGGAAATCCCGTTGAGGGAAGGTCCCCTCGGCGGACGGGACGCGGCGTGAACCAGACGTCGAACGGCGTCGCCACCGCTACCGATCCGCTCCCCTGATGTCGAACGCTTCCGTCACTTCCTCACGCATGAGCGCGCCCGAGTTGCGCGCGACCGTGTCGCTCGCGGGCATCTTCGCGCTGCGCATGCTCGGTCTGTTCATGATCATGCCGGTGTTCTCCATCTACGCGAAGACGATTCCCGGCGGCGACAACGTGCTGCTGGTCGGCATTGCGCTCGGCGCATACGGCGTCACCCAGTCGATGCTCTACATCTTTTACGGGTGGGCATCGGACAAGCTGGGCCGCAAGCCTGTGATCGCCGTGGGGCTCGCGGTTTTTGCGCTGGGAAGCTTCGTTGCGGCCATTGGGCACTCGATGGCCTGGATCATCGCCGGGCGCGTAATTCAAGGGATGGGCGCCGTTTCATCGGCCGTCATCGCGTTCATCGCGGATCTGACGGCCGAGGAGCACCGGACGAAGGCGATGGCGATGATCGGCGGCAGCGTCGGCATTTCCTTCGCGGTGGCCATCGTCGGCGCGCCTATCGTCTTCCATTGGATCGGCATGAACGGGCTGTTCGCGCTCGTCGGCGTGCTGTCGCTCGTCGCCGTCGGCGTCGTGCTCTGGATCGTGCCCAACGCGCCAAAGCCGGTGCACGTGCCGGCGCCCTTTGCCGAGGTGCTTCACAACGTGGAGCTCTTGCGCCTGAACTTCGGTGTGCTCGTGCTTCACGCGACGCAAACGGCGCTCTTTCTCGTCGTGCCGCGGATTCTCGAGGCAGGCGGCTTGCCCGTCGCCTCGCACTGGATGGTGTACCTGCCCGTGATGGGGCTTTCGTTCGTGATGATGGTGCCCGCGATCATTGCCGCGGAAAAGCGCGGCAAGATGAAGCCGGTGCTGCTCGGTGCCATTGTGCTTATCCTGATCGGCCAATTGTTGCTCGGCGCGGCACCGCATACCATCTTGTCCGTGGCGGCGATTCTGTTCGTCTACTTCCTCGGTTTCAATATCCTGGAAGCGTCGCAGCCTTCGCTCGTTTCGAAACTTGCGCCCGGCACGAGAAAGGGCGCGGCGGCCGGCGTCTATAACACGACGCAGTCCGTCGGGCTCGCGTTGGGCGGTGTGATCGGCGGCTGGCTGCTGAAATCGGTCGGGCAGAATGCGGTGTTTTTCGCGTGCTCGGGGCTCGTTTTCGGGTGGCTTATAATCGCCGCGAATATGAAGCCGCCGCCGCGCAAGGCGTGAACGGGAGCCGGCAGCCGGTGAGGGTGGTTCGAGGCAAGATGGCCTTCAGGACACAACCGGCGCGGGATCGGGGCGGCTGCTTTTCGCGCTGATTCCTGTTCCTGTCCACACGAACGGCGTCGCCGCACAATAGCGCTATGCATGGGGCCGGAGTCGCTGCTTGCGCGACTCTCTCGGGCAACACGGAATCAACTGGAGAAACATATGGCATCCGTCAACAAGGTCATTCTCGTCGGTAACCTCGGTGCCGATCCTGAAGTGCGTTACCTGCCGAGCGGGGACGCCATTGCGAACATTCGTCTCGCGACGACCGACCGCTACAAGGACAAGACGACCGGTGAAATGAAGGAAGCCACCGAGTGGCATCGCGTCGCGTTTTTCGGGCGGCTTGCCGAGATCGTCAACGAGTATCTGAAGAAGGGCTCGTCGGTTTATATCGAAGGGCGCATTCGCACGCGCAAGTGGCAGGGCCAGGACGGTCAGGACCGCTATTCGACTGAAATCGTCGCGGATCAGATGCAGATGCTCGGCGGCCGTGGCGGTTCGGGCGGCGGTGGCGGCATGGGTGATGAAGGCGGTGGATATGGCCGTGAGCCGGCCGAACGAGGGGGTAGGCCAGCGGGCGGTGGCGCGGCGCGCAGCGGCGGCGGCAGCGGCAGCGCGGGCGGTGGCCGGCCCAGCGCGCCGGCCGGTGGCGGGCTCGACGAGATGGATGACGATATTCCCTTCTAGAGGTAGCTTCATCCACTGGTGTCAGCGCGGCCCCGAGTTTCTCATTCGAATCGACGATTCGGTGAGATTCTCGGGGCCGCTTGTGTTGTGCTGAGGTTTCTTTCGAGCGGGCGGGCGAGGTACCAGAATTCCAGTGATTAGAAGTCCCTAGCGGGTAAATCTTCGCGTGCTCACAGCCAGTCATCGAGCAACGGCATCCAGGGTGTTGTTGAATGGACAACGAATGTTGTCTTATCTACAACGCCGACAGTGCGCGATTGGGTAGTCGCTGATTCGGTGCAGACGGATCCGACGCTTTCAGCCTATCTCGACGAACGTTTTCAGGTGTGCTCCCCGAACGCACACCGCGCCCGTTACTTGCCGAAAAGCTGCGCCGTGTATTTTTCCGATATCGCCCCACTGTGCTTGCCATCCGCACCGTAGAAGCGATTTTCGCGGCAAAGACGTTCCTTGACGTCGCAGAAGATCCCGTTGGCGAAGGTGAATTCCGTCTGGCTGAATTCGCCTTGTGAAAAAAGCCTTGCCGCAGCCTTCTTTCCCAGATACCGAGACGTCAACTCGCGAGAGACGCCCTTGTCGTTCGCGCACATATATCGATCACAGAGGACGCCGGAAGCAGGTGAGCGAACACTGGCGTTTTGCCCGGCTTCGGCGGCGCTTAATGTCAGCGCAAGCAACAGCGCCGGGCAAATGAGCCGGACAGGGCCGCGAGTGAAAGTGATTAGGTCCATTTGAAGAGCCCGGAAAAGTCAGTCGACATCAACGCGATCTTACTCTCACGCCTATGGAGCCCTTTCTTCGGCACGCCGATTGCAGATAGCGGGATGCAAGGCAAGGAGATAGCGATGGCGGATGCGATCGGAGAACCTGGGTCGTTTCTGGCAACGTGGCGCGGGACAGGCGCCTCGATCGCGCTCGCGATCGTTGCGTGCGCGAGCGCGTTAGCCCTCGGCGGTTGCAATTCCATCTATACCGAGAGCGCCAATGCGGGTGCGGGTATCGCCGGGGCCGCCGCGGCATCGAAGGTAACGCGCAACGCCGCGGTCGCGACGGGCATCGGTCTCGGCGCGGTGGCCGCGGCTCGCGCAGGAGTCGCGTATACGCAGCGCGTCGCGCACAACGCAACACAAGATCGCATCGCTGAAGCAGCAGGGCCGCTCGACGTCGGCGCAGTGGCCTCCTGGTCGGTTTCGCACAAGATTCCAATCGAGCCCAACCAACATGGACGCGTGACCGTCAGCCGCGTCATCAGCACGGGTGCTCTCGACTGCAAGGAGATCGTTTTTTCGGTCGATCGGCCGGTCGACAAGCGCTCGGCCGGTGCTGCAAATGCTGCAAGCGCCGCCAGTGCGGTAAAAGTCAGTGAGTCGCCGGCCCAAAACGAGTTCTATGTCGCATCGATATGCCGCGACGGCGCCAAGTGGAAATGGGCGTCCGCCGAGCCCGCGACGAGCCGATGGGGTCCGATGCAATGAACGCACGCTATCTCGCCGGGGTCGCCGCGATCGCTGGCGTGTTTTGGATGATCGTCGGAACAGGTTGCCAGTCGATTGGCGCCGCAAGTGGCGCCGCGGCCGGCGTGGCGACCGGGGCCGCGACGACGAACCCTGCGATCGGAATCGGTGTTGGCATTGCGGTGGAGGCGGCAACGGATGAAGCGGTCAGGCGTACGACGCGCCATCTGCACCAGGATCAGCAGGATGCGATCGCGGCCGTCGTCGGCGCGCTGCCCGTCGATGAAAGCGGGGCGTGGCGTGTCAAGCATTGGCTACCGATCGAGAACGGGCGCGGACGCGTGCGCGTGACGCGCGCATTCGCGACCCCGCTCGCCCTTTGCAAGGACTTCGTGTTCTCCGTCGCGCATGGCGACGGTCCGGACGCACACGAGGATTGGTATACGGCAAGCGCTTGTCAGCAAGGGACGCGATGGAAGTGGGCCGATGCCGAGCCGGCGGTGGCGCGGTGGGGCAACTTGGAGCAGCAGTAGGTACGCCGCATGGGTGCGTGCCGCGTTCGCCCATTTTCAGGCGCCCAAGTCATGCCTCTGGTGAAGGCTGCGTTCGCGTTCGAAGCGTCGACGGGCGCGAGGGGCGCCGCGCCAGTGCCGCCTTAGACCTAGAAGAGTTCAGGTGGTCTGCGATCGACGAATTCGCGCGGAGCCGACTCGGGCAGTGTAAAGGCGACATGTGGTAAATCGTCGAGCAACCCATCGAACTGCGCGTCGGCCTCGCTCGTAAAGAGGCCATCGAGGTAGTCGAAGCTCAACATCGGCACCAGGGCTCGAAGCGCGGCCTCGGCTCCAGCCTGCGGGCCGCTGTCGATGCCGTCCACGTCGAGGCGGATCGTGCACGCGCCTCCTTCGCTGCAGTCGATCGCACCAAGGTCGATCAATTTACCCGCCGCGTTTTGCGCGAGCACGCGCGTTCCGGTTGCGAATAGTCGGAACGGCCGGTCGAATTGCGGCAAGTCCGTCTGCGGTCGCGTCCCCATCGTTTTCTCCCGATCGCCATCGTATTTCTCTTGCGCCGCAACTCGCGTGCCGGCGCGCCAGGCATCCGAGATCTGCGTGGACGTCAAATCGTCTGCACGATTTCGCCATATGACGATCCGGCAAGAGCAAAGCTGAAAACAATCGTTCTCATCGCATCGCGCCTTTCCTAGACTGTCGGTTCCCGTAGCGGTAGCGCCGCTCGATCCCCTTTCTCTTGAAACCGAACAGTTTTGTGCCAAAGGCGCTCAACCAGCGTCGTGGAGAAGTCATGTCTTGGAAGAACAACGAGCTTCATCAACCCGCACGCCGTCGCTGGCTCAAGGTAGCCGCCGCGAGCGGCGCCGCGCTGGCGGGCGGCGCGCTCGGCGCCGGATACCCGCAGTGGGCGCTGGCACAAGGCGCGGCTGCCAAGACCTTGCGTATCGGCTATCAGAAGTACGGCTCGCTCGTGCTCGTGAAGGCACGCGGCACGCTCGAGAAGCGTCTCGCGAGCCAAGGTGTCACGGTTTCGTGGCTCGAGTTTCCCGCGGGCCCGCAACTGCTCGAAGGACTGAACGCAGGAGCCGTCGATTTCGGCACGGTCGGGGAAACGCCTCCCATCTTCGCGCAGGCCGCCGGCGTCGATTTCGTTTATGTCGCGAATGAGCCGCCGTCGCCTGCCGCGGAAGCGATCGTCGTGCCGCACGACTCGCCGATCAAGTCCGTCGCGGATCTGCGCGGCAAGAAGGTTGCGCTCAATAGGGGATCGAATGTCCACTACCTTCTGGTGCGGGCGTTGAGACACGCCGGCCTTCAGTACGCCGACATTCAGCCTGCTTACCTCGCGCCGGCCGACGCGCGCGCCGCGTTCACGCAAGGCAGCGTCGACGCATGGGTAATCTGGGATCCCTACTTCGCCGCGATCGAGAAGCAAACCGGCGCGCGCATTCTCGCCGACGGCACCGGTCTCGTCGACAACACGCAGTTCTATCTGGCGTCGAAGCGCTTCGCATCGAGCGCGCCGCAGCTCGTGCGCGCGACGCTCGAGGAGCTGGCGAGCGCGGACGCCTGGGCAAAGGCGAACCCGGCCGCGGTTGCCGCCCAGCTCGCGCCGCTCGTCGGCCTCGAGCCGGCCATCGTCGAAGTCGCGGCGCGCCGCTCGTCGTATGGCGCCCGTCCGGTCTCGGCAAACGTGCTGGCATCACAGCAAACGATCGCCGATACGTTCAGCGAGCTCAGGCTCATTCCGAAACAAATCGCCGTCAAAGACGCGCAGTGGCTTGCCTGAGAGAGCGGAGAGAAGCGCATGAAGGTTTTCTGGTTCATCCCGCTGCACGGCGATTCGCGCTATCTCGGCACGTCCGAAGGCGCGCGCGCCGCCACCTATGACTATTTCCAGCAGATTGCCGTGGCAGCCGACACGCTCGGCTACGAAGGCGTGCTGCTACCGACGGGCCGTTCCTGCGAGGACGCATGGGTCGTCGCATCGAGCCTCATCGCGGCAACGCGTCGACTCAAGTTTCTCGTCGCCATTCGGCCGGGGCTCAGCTCACCCGGCCTCTCGGCCCGGATGGCGGCGACGTTCGACCGGCTTTCGAAGGGCCGGCTTCTCATCAACGTCGTGACGGGCGGCAGCCCCGTGGAGCTGGAAGGCGATGGCTTCTTCGCCGATCACGACGTTCGCTATGAAATCACCGACGAGTTTCTGTCGATTTGGCGCGACCACTTCAGGACAGCCCATGACGGCGGGTCGGTCGACTTCGAGGGGCGCCATCTGAGCTCGCGAGGCGGCAAGCTGCTCTACCCGTCGTTCCAGCGGCCGCATCCGCCATTGTGGTTTGGCGGATCGTCGGAAGCTGCCCAGGCGATCGTGGCCGATCATATCGATACGTATTTGACTTGGGGCGAGCCGCCGGACGCGGTGGCCAAGAAGATCGCCAGCGTGCGCGCGAAGGCCGAGCGCAAGGGGCGCAAGGTCAAGTTCGGGATCCGGCTCCATGTCATCGTGCGTGAAAGCGAGGACGAAGCATGGGCCGAGGCGGACCGGCTCATCAGCCGCGTCGACGACGAAACCGCCGCGAAAGCGCAAGCCGACTTCGCCAAGATGGATTCGGAAGGGCAGCGCCGCATGGCTGCATTGCATGGCGGCAAGGGCCGCACACGGGCTGAGCTCGAGATCTATCCGAACCTCTGGGCCGGCATCGGACTCGTGCGGACGGGGGCCGGCACCGCGCTCGTGGGCACTCCGGAGCAGGTCGTGGCGCGCATGACCGAGTATGCCGAGCTCGGCATCGACACGTTCATTCTCTCCGGCTATCCGCACCTCGAAGAAGCCTATCGCTTCGCCGAACTCGTCTTTCCAAGACTACCGCAGCGGGTGCGCGAGAACCTGGGGTCGGCGCTGCCAGGGCCTTTCGGCGAAATCGTCGGCGTGACGCACTTGCCGAAAGCAGCGCACGGCTGAGTGGAACCTGCTCGGACGCGGGTGACGTAATCGTTCGCACTACGAAATTATCGAAAGGGGAAGCACGTGAAAATGCAGGTGCTGACGAGACGCATCGTGCCGTGGATCGTCCCGGCCCTCATCCTCTTCGCGTGGGAGGTGAGCGCACGCATCGGTTGGCTCTCCGCGCGCGTCTTGCCGGAACCGCTTGCGGTTGCGCGAGCGGCATGGGGGCTCATGCTCAGCGGCGAAATGTGGACCGATGTCGAGGTGAGCGCGTGGCGCGCATTGGTTGGTTTCGCGATCGGCGGCGGCATCGGTTTTGCGCTCGGGCTCGCGACGGGGCTTTTCAAGTCGATCGAAGCGGCGCTGGATTCGACCGTCCAAATGATTCGGAACATCCCCGCGCTCGCGATGATCCCGCTCGTCATCCTCTGGTTCGGCATCGAGGAGCAGGCCAAGCTCTTTCTCGTCGCGCTGGGCGTGTTCTTTCCCATCTACGTGAACACCTTTCACGGAATCCGCTCGGTGGACGGCAACCTCGTCGAAATGGCGAGGAGCTATGGCGTGCGGGGATTGGCGCTCTACCGCCATGTGATTTTGCCGGGCGCGTTGCCCTCGATTCTCGTCGGCGTGCGCTTCGCGCTCGGGTTGATGTGGGTCATGCTGATCGTCGCCGAGACGATTTCCGCGCAGTCGGGCATCGGCTACATGACGATGAATGCGCGCGAATTCATGCAAACGGACGTCGTGGTGGTCGGCATTCTGCTTTACGCATTGCTCGGCAAGTTGGCCGACATGCTCGCGCGCGGGCTCGAACGAAGTCTGCTGCCTTGGCATCCGGCCTATGCGGGCAGTGCCGTGCGTCCGCGCGCGGCGCGCACGCGCCTCGGCGCGAGGTGGACGAGGGCGGTCAAGCGGCCGCACGGGTGGCGAGGAGTGAAGGCGTGAGTGCCTCGACAATGGCGGACGGGATCGGCCTGGCAAACGCTGCCACGCTCGAAACGGGCACCGAGGCGGCGATCGTCCTGAAGTCGATTTCGAAGCGTTATGCCGAGCGCGTTGTGCTCGATCGTCTCGACCTGACCGTCGCCAAGGGAAGCTTCGTTGCGATCATCGGGCGCAGCGGCTGCGGAAAGTCGACGCTGCTGCGCCTCGTGGCCGGTCTGGAGACGCCCGACGACGGCGAGCTCGTCAGGGGCGAAAGGGGCGAAGGCGGCCGTCGCGAGCCGCGTGGAGCGCCCCGCACACGCATCATGTTTCAGGATGCCCGACTATTGCCGTGGAAGAGCGTGCTCGCTAACGTCATGCTCGGCCTGCCGCGCGCGGCGCGCGATGAAGCGCGCGCGGCACTGGACGAGGTGGGGCTCTCGGCCCGCGAGCACGACTGGCCCGCGCAGTTGTCAGGGGGCCAGCGGCAGCGTGTGGCGCTTGCGCGTGCGCTCGTGCATCGCCCCGATCTGTTGCTGCTCGACGAGCCGCTCGGCGCGCTCGACGCGCTCACGCGCATTGAAATGCACGAGCTCATCGAGCGGCTTTGGCGCGAGCACCGGTTCACCGCGCTGCTCGTGACGCACGATGTGCAGGAAGCCGTGGCGCTCGCGAGCCGAATTCTGCTCATCGAGCGCGGGCGCATCGCGCTCGATCGGCAGATCGAGCTCGCGCGGCCGCGAGCGCGTGGCACGGCCGCGTTCGCCGCGATCGAGGACGCCGTGCTTCAGCGTGTGCTCGAGCCCGCGAGCTGACAAACCGCTTCGCGTCCGGCTGTGCCCGCGGCTGCAAGTGAGTCGTCACTTCCATTGTCATTCCATTGTGATCTGGTGGCTGCCGTCGACGATCCACGTGCTTCGGGCTTCGTAGAGCGCTCCATCGATATCCGAGTCTTCTCGTCTGCTGATTAGTGGGCGCCGTTATAATGCGGGACCATTCGTTCCGCATCGACCCATGAGCCGAGTCCTCTGCGCACTGCTGATTTCGTTCGGAATCCTGACGCATGCCTATGCCGAGGGCTCTGAATCGACAGCCGTACCCGCACCCGCAACGAGTGGAATCGACACATCGTCGTTAGCGCAAGCAAGCGGCGCCTCGGCACCCGCCCACGCATCCGTGAGCGAAGCCGCGACTGCGCAGACGCATCGCATCTCGAGCATGCTCGTGGAAAAATTCGGCCTCGCCCGTGCGAAGGCGGAAGAGATCACCAACGCGGTAGTCTCCTCGGCATCGAAGTACTCGCTGCCGCCGGCGCTCGTGCTTGCAATCATCTCGATCGAGTCGCGGTTTCGCGAGAAGGCGCATGGCCTGCACGGCGCGACCGGACTCATGCAGGTCGTGCCCGCCGCACACCGCCGCCTGGTGAGCCATATCGATCTGACGGAGCCCGCCGCCAATATCGAAGCCGGGTCCGCGATCCTTCATGGCTATATAGAGTCGGCCCAGGGCGACGTGGCCGCGGCGCTCAAGAGCTACGGCGGATCGTCGGCCTATGCCCGCAAAGTGAGCCTGCGCGTCCATGATTTCGAGGCGGGCGTCGGGGCAAGCGCGCCTGACATCGCATTCGACGCGAGCGGTGCGCGCTAGCGCTCGCTGCATCCGTTTCCCGAACCCCGCTTCCCGTGCCTCGAGCAGTCAGCAATGCCCTTTCGCTACGCGCGCCACGCGCTCGGGGCTCGAGTCGTTCGGGCATGTCGAATTTTCCATATCGCTGCGCGCGGTGAATGATCGCTCTGCTAGAATCCAGTAACGTCGAAGACGCCGGCAAGAAGGGCGATACTAAAAAGTCCGGAACAAATTCGAATCGACGTCGTGGGCCAATTTCGATCATAGGAAAGATAATGAAATTGCTCCGTCGATTGCTGATTTGTTTCGTGGCGCTTGCGGCAAGCTCCCAATCCGATGCGGCGCAATGGGTCCATCTGGCGAGCGAACGCGATCTCTCTTACGAGGTCGACATGGATAGCGTCAAAAGCGGTCCCGATGGCTATCTGGAGTACGTTGGGAAGACACTGTGGAAAGTCCCCGCGATGCTTTCCGGGGCGACGAAGCCTGTTGCCGTCTCCATCACCCGCTATCAAATCGACTGCGACCATAAAGCGTGGCGCGCGATCGATACCAACTATATGACGGCCGAGGGCGAGCCGGCAGGCAAGGCCCAACCCAAGGATGCGGCTTGGACGCCCATTGGGCCCGGCACCGTCGTCGACCTGATGTTTCGGAAAGTGTGCTGAGCGACCGTGTACGCGGGAACCCCATACGGCCTGATGCTTTGGTCTACCATTGCTGCCGACCCGCATGCACAGCGACGCGCTGTGCCGGCGGAGACGTCTCGATCGCGAGGACAATATGCGTATGACGCGCAAGCTCGGAGTTGCTGCGCTGCTGTCGGTTTTGACGATCGGCGCGGCGCTCGCCGACGAAGTCGTCTACAAGGCAAGCCTGCAGCCGTCGAGCGAGGTGCCGCCGACGACGAGCAGGGGAAGCGGTGAGCTGAAAGCGATGTTCGACACCTCGACGAAGCTCCTCAAGTGGGCCGGCTCGTTTCAGGGGCTCTCCGGCCCCGCCACGATGGCGCGGTTTCAGGGACCGGCATCGGTCGGCCAAAACGCCGCCGTGCAGATCGACGCCCCGCTCGCGAAGGCGCTGCGCGGCGACATCGAAGGCCAAGCCACGTTGACGGACGCGCAGATCAACGACCTCGAGACGGGCAAGTGGTACTTCAATATTTATACGGAGCAATACAAGAGCGGCGAAATACGTGGCCAGTTGTTGCCGTCGCCCCCTGTGCCGCACTAACTTCTGTCCATCCGGTCTAGATCGGATATTCGAGAACCGCTCGTACATGGCACGTTCGTCGCAAGTACCATGATCGTTTGCCGCGTTCAGGGAGTGGGCCGCGATGAGTTGGCAAAGCGCCGTCGTCAGCTGGGTTCTCAAGAAGCAGTTTCGTCCGGAGACGGAGAAGCCTCATGTGAGCGTCGAGCGTGCCCGTACGCGCACGGCCGAGCGCGTCTGGTCGCCAAAGGTGCCGGCCGGCTGGCGGCTCACCGAGCACTACGGCGTCGACGACGCGCCGTTACGCGGCGAATGGCTCCAGCCGGCTGGCAAACTCGGCGCCCCTGCCCATCCCGCCGCGACGGCGCCTCTCGATAGTGCGGCCGTGCCCGACGCTGGCGCGCCGATGCGCACGCTACTCTATTTGCACGGCGGCGGTTACTACTTCTGCTCGCCAAGATCGCATCGCTCGCTCGTTTTTCCGCTGGCGGTGCGTGCGGGCGCCCGCGCGTTTTCGCTCGATTACCGCCTTGCGCCCGAGCATCCATTCCCCGCCGCCGTCGACGACGCGCTCGCCGCCTATCGTTGCCTGCTCGCCGACGGGATACCGCCCGATTCGATCGTGGTAGCGGGGGACTCGGCGGGCGGTGGCCTCGCGCTCGCGCTTCTTCTCGCGTTGCGCGACGCGAAAGACGCGTTGCCTGCCGCGGCGCTGCTGTTCTCCCCTTGGACCGACCTTGCGGCGACGGGCAAGACGCTCGTCACGAACGACGGAGCCGATCCGATGTTTCGCGGTGCGGCCATCGAGCGCGCGACGCGTCTCTATCTGGCCGGCGCGGATCCCAGGCACCCGTATGCGTCGCCGCTCTACGGAAATTTCACGGGCCTGCCGCCGCTGATGATTCAGGCCGGCAGCACGGAGGTGCTGCTCGACGATGCGCGGCGTGTCGCCGAGCGCGCGCGGGCGGCCGGGTGTGTCGTCGAGTTCGAGGTCTGGGCGAAGATGCCGCATGTCTGGCAACTATTCGCCCCGTTCATTCCCGAGGCGCGCCGCGCCCTCGATCGGGCGGCTGCGTTCGCGCGCTGGCATGCCAGCGAACGCTATCGTCAGCGCAGCGGCGAGAGGTCGATTGCTCTATAGGCGGTTTCCACAACCTCTGTGCCATATCGCCGCTCGAGCCGACGGATCGTGAAATGGCCGTGCGCCGTCTGCTGGAAATGGTCGATGAAGGCCGTGTTGACGACGGCACCGAGCACCGCCCCGATCGCGGGAATCGACTTGGCCGCGACCTGCTCGCTGACTTGCACGGAAAAGCGCGCCGCGATCGCGTTCATGAGTCTCAGTAGCGCGGCGGTGCCGTGGGAGGCGAGGCTTTTCGACGCGAGGTCCGACGAAGCCTTCGATATGGCCTGCGCGAGCGCGCCGCGCGCGATGAAGTAGCCGAACTCCGCGTCTTCGTTGGCCTGCTCGCGCTTCGACCGGGTGCCGCCGCCGAGGCCGAATACGGACAGACATTGCAGCTGCGTCTCGATCGTCCGCAAGTCCTCGCCTTCGCTGCGGGCGATATCGCAGATGGAACGGAACATCAGGGTCGTCGTAACCGGCAGTTCCGCCGGCAACGCCAGCAGCCCGAAGGCACCGCCGGCCGCGCCGGTGGTCGCAACCGCGAGCTTGTGCCAGATGTCGCGGGCCTTGGCGGACGCGGCCGAGCCGCCCGGTAGGAGGCCCTCGGCCTCGCCGCGCACGCCGAGGCTCGCCAGCGCGGCCTGCAGACACTTGTCCAGCGCGCGCCGCGTCGCTTCGGCGATGGTCTCGTGCGCCGCCGCCGGCAGACGCGCCATCAGCCGTTCCACCGGCGCGCCCGCGGCGCCGGCCAGCTTCATCGCGAGCGGCGCACGCTCGAGCGCGCGCTTCGCACGCGCGAGCGCCGCGAGATCGTCGGCCGTGAGCGGGCCGGCAATGGCCGGGGTCGAGTTTTCCATCACAGCATTTCCCTTGACGGTGAGGCAGAGCGCCCGCCGGCGGCACGGGCGCGAAGGACGGCGCGAGCGCGAGGCGGCGACTGCGCCACCATGCTATCATTTCAGTTCTTTGACGACACAACGATTGTTTCATCAAACGATGGCTGTTCATACGGCCCCTCACCACTCGAAGGGGCAGGTCCTCCCTTTTCGCGAGTCGCTGCTGGCGATGCTCGGCGTGTCGTTCGTGACGATGCTCGTCGCGCTCGACCAAACGGTGGTGGGCACGGCTTTGCCCACGATCGTCGCCGAGCTGAAGGGCTTCGACCTTTATGCATGGGTCGCGACCTCCTATCTGCTCACATCCGTCATCACGGTACCGATCTTCGGGCGGCTTGGCGATTACTATGGCCGAAAGCCGTTCGTGATTGCGTCGATCGCCCTTTTCACCGGGGCGTCGGCGCTTTGCGGCGCCGCGAACAGCATGGTTTTTCTCGTCTTTGCGCGCGGCTTGCAGGGCATCGGCGGCGGCATGCTCGTCGGCACCGCGTTCGCCTGTATCGCGGATCTCTTCCCCGATTCGGTCGTGCGGCTGCGCTGGCAGGTGCTGATGAGCTCGGCTTTCGGCATTGCCAACGCGATCGGGCCGTCACTCGGGGGCTTTCTCACGCAGTACTACGGCTGGCGCTCGGCGTTCTACGTCAATCTGCCGGTCGGCCTGCTCTCGCTCGTCTTCGTCTGGCGCTATCTGCCGCATATGCGGCACGTCGAGCACAAGGGCCGCATACGGCTCGATTGGCCCGGCGCGCTGTTGATCGCGATCTCGCTCTCCAGTCTGCAACTCTTCGTCGAATGGGTCGCGCACGACGGCTTCACGCCGGTCGTCGCCGCACTCGTCATGCTCAGTGTCGCCAGCGCTTTTGCCCTGCTGAAATGGGAGCGCGCGAGCGCACAACCGATCCTGCCGCTCGACATGTTCCGCAATGCAAGCCTCGCGGCGCTTTTCGCGTTGTCGGTGCTCGGCGGGTTCACGATGTTTTCTCTGCTCTTTTACGCGCCGCTGCTGCTGCAGGGCGGCTTCGGGCTTTCGCCGCGCGATGCAGGATTCGTCATCACGCCGCTCGTCGTATTCATCACGATCGGCAGTATCACGAATGGCCGCATCGTCACGCGCATCCGCAATCCGAATTCGATGCTTTGGATCGGGTTCCTGCTCGTCGCCGTCGCATGTCTCGGCACCGTCGCCGCGACGCGCAACATGCCGCACGCACTGCTGATGACCTTCATGGTGGCGGGCGGGCTCGGCCTTGGCTTCGTGCTGCCGAACCTCACGGTTTTCGCGCAGCAGACGGCGGGCCGCGAGCACCTGGGCATCGCCACCGCGCTGCTGCAGTCCCTGCGGATGATCGGCGGAATGTTCGGCACGGCGTTGACGGGCACGCTCGTTTCACTGATGTACCGGCATCGCGTCGGGGGCGCGCTGCAAGCGGCGAATGCCACGCCATGGCTCGATCAGATGCGCGATCCGCAAATCCTCGTGAACCGTGAGGCCCAGCAATCGCTCATCGCGCAGCTCGCGCACGCCGGCCATGACGGTGCCGCGCTGCTCGAGACGGCACGCGAGGCGCTCGTCGCGTCGATTCATGCCGGCATTGCCGTCGCGATGGCCGTCGCGCTCTTCGCCGCCTGGCAATGCCGGCGCGTGCCGCGGGTCAAGATCACACGCGCGCCCGAGCCTGCCGTCGCGAGCGAATGAACCGAACCGGACCTGGAGCAGGCAATGGAAGAACATGAATACGTCGCGGTCGTCCGCCAGTTCGGCAGCACCTATCGCGCTTTCATGTCGGCATTCGAGGCGCACGTCGGCCACCCCATGCCGCGCTGGCGCATCCTTTTCGCGCTTTCCGATCAGCTCGGGGAATGGTCGCAAAAGCGCCTTGTCGAGCGCCTGCGGATCGACCCGGGCGCGCTGACGCGGCAATTGAAGGCGCTCGAGGCGCTGGGCTGGGTGGCCCGCAGCGTCGACGCGCGCGACAACCGCGTAACGAACGTGGAACTGACGAGCGAAGGCGCGGCCGTCGTCGCCGAAGCGCTGCCGCGGCGCAACGCATTCCTGCGCGAAACGATGGGTGCGTTGCCCGACGATGCGCTGCGGGCGCTTTCGGCCGCGCTCGCCAAGTTCGAGACGCGCATCGCCGAGGTAGCGCAAGCGGAGACAGTCTGAGTCGGATGGGCCTGCGATCGGTAAGTCACTATGAGCAGGCCCTGGTCGTTCAGAAGTACGTTTCGACGACTTCGGTGACTCGGTACTGTTCATCCACGATCAGCACCTGCCGCCACTTGTCGAACGTCAGGCACGGATGCGAAATGTCGAACGCGAGCATGTCGCCCACCTTCAGGTCGGCGCCCGGCGCGATGCGCATGTAGGCGTGCTGATCCATGAGTCCCGTCACTTCCCAGCCTTCGTCGGCGGCGATTTCGCGCGGAGCGGGCGTACCCGGCCTGTAATGCCGTGCCGGAACCGGCAGACCGGAGTCGAAAGCGGCGTCGCGCTTGCCTAAGGCGACGATCGCACGATCGGCTTCCGGGATCGATTGAACATAGGCCCAAAGCTGCAGCGCCGGCAGCAGGGCCTCGCCCATCTTCTTCGCGACGGGATTGCGCGCGAGAATGGCGGCCTGGGCCTTCTTATAGATGCCCACGTCGTGGGTGACATAGCAGCCTGGCCGCAGTATGACCTCGACGGCGCCCGACTTCGATTCCTGCGCGAACTCCTCGGCGACCACGTCGTACCAGGCGGAGCCGGCGCCGGACAGGATCGCCGGCGTGCGTGCGAAGCGGCCTTGCGCCGCGAGGGCGCGCGTCGTTTCGACGGCGCGGCGCAAGAAGGTCCGCACGGCCGCTTCGTCAGCGAGGACGCCCTCGTAAATCTCGATGCCCGCCAGCCGCAGTGTATCGGGATACCGCGCGATGGCCGCGAGCACCGCGTCGCGCTGTGCATCGTCCCGCACGCCCGTGCGCCCGCCCGGTACGCCGAGTTCAATGAGAAGCTGCAGCGGCTTGCGTACCGACTCGAAGAATGCGCCGAGCTGCTCGACGCCGTCGACGGAATCGACGAGACAGAAAAACTCGAACTCCGGGTCCGTGAGGAGCTCCGCGATCATCGCCATGTTGTGCCGCCCCACGAGCTGGTTCGCCATCAGCACGCGCTGGACGCCGCCGAGATACGCGGCCCGCGTCTGATGGGCGGTGGCGAGCGTGATGCCCCAGGCGCCCGTTTCGAGTTGTCGGCGAAAGAGTTGCGGCGCCATCGTCGTCTTGCCGTGCGGCGCGAGCTTGACGCCGTACTCCGCGACGAAAGCCTGCATCCACTGAAGGTTGTGCTCGATCCGGTCCGCATAGAGCACGGCGGCCGGCAGGCTGACGTCCTCGGCGAGCAGATTCCATTCGAGGTTGGCCGCCGATTCGAGCGGCACGCTCGCGCTCGGCACCGTGCCGAGGCCCTTGCTGCGGGGATCGATCGTCGCGTTTTGATAAGTGATCTTCATAGGCGTGCTAACTGTCCTTGTCGGTCGTCGTCGGTTGTCGAGCGCTGCTCGACTGCATATGATGGATCCGGCACTATATCGATCGTATGAAAGCGCAGATCAGCGTGCCGGTGGAAACATCCGCTTTCCGTGCATGGTACCGAACCTGCAGGTAGGATCGAAGCGATGACCCCGCCTCTAATGGGTCGCCCCCACGCTCTCTGCGTTCGCTGCCCGCTCCCGCAAGGGGACTTCCTCAGGGAGCCCCGAAACGGTGCTCCCTTCGGGGCGCGAGGGGGCCGTCAGTGGCTTGGGGCGGCGCAGTGACCGAAGGAAATCCCCGTGGGGACGCCCACTGACAGGAGACTACGCATGCATTCTCACCCCGAAGCCGCCGATACGCTGATCGTCGGGGCGCAGCTATACGACGGCACGGGCGAGCCGCCCGTCGTGCGCGATGTTGCCGTGCGCGACGGGCGCATTGCCGCCATCGGCAATCTCTCGAACTGGCTCGCCGAGGAAGTCGTCGAGGCGGAAGGCCGGGCGCTTGCACCGGGTTTCATCGACGTTCATACGCACGACGATACGCACGTCATCCGCTCGCCTCAATGTCTACCGAAGATCACGCAAGGCGTAACCACGGTCATCGTCGGCAACTGCGGCATCAGCGCGTCGCCCGTGACGCTGAAAGGCGATCCGCCCGACCCGATGAACCTGCTCGGCGAGCGCGACGCGTTTCGCTATCCCACATTCGCGGCCTACGTCGATGCGATCGAAGCGGCGCGCCCCGCCGTCAACGTCGCGGCGCTCATCGGCCACACGGCGCTGCGCAACAACCACATGGATCGCCTCGATCGTGCCGCGACCGAACGCGAGCTGGCCGCGATGCGCGCCGAACTCGAGGAGGCGCTTGCGCATGGCGCGCTCGGCTTGAGCTCCGGGCTCGCCTACGCCTCGGCCAACGCCGCGCCGACCGAGGAGGTGATGGCGCTGGCGGAGCCGCTCGCCGCCGCGGGGGCCGTCTATACGACACACATGCGAAGCGAGTTCGACGCCATCCTCGAGGCGTTCGACGAAGCGTGCCGGATCGGCCGCCATGCGCGTGTGCCCGTCGTCGTCTCACACCTGAAATGCGCAGGGCCGAGCAACTGGGGCCGAAGCAAAGAGGTGCTCGCCTCGCTCGAAGCGGCGCGGCGGATCCAACCGATCGGCTGCGACTGCTATCCGTACGATCGCAGCTCGTCGACGCTCGATCTGAAGCAAGTCACGGGCGACATCGAAATCACGATCACGTGGTCGACGCCGCATCCCGAGCAGGCCGGCAAGCGCATTTCAGCAATCGCGGCCGAGTGGGGCGTCAATGAGCGCGAGGCGGCCGAACGTCTGCAGCCGGCGGGCGCGGTCTATCACAACATGTCCGAGGACGACGTTCGCCGAATCCTCTCGCACCCGGCGACGATGATCGGCTCCGACGGCTTGCCGAACGATCCGCTGCCGCATCCGCGCCTATGGGGCGCGTTTCCGCGCGTGCTCGGCCACTATGCTCGCGATGCGAAGCTCATCCCGCTCGAGGAGGCGGTGCGGAAGATGACGAGCCTGTCCGCGCAGCGTTTCGGGCTCGGGCCTCGCGGCGAGGTACGCGTGGGCTTCCAGGCCGACCTCGTGCTGTTCGACCCGGCGCGTATCCGTGACGCCGCGACCTTCGAAAACCCTCGGCAGGCCGCCGACGGCATCGACGCCGTCTGGGTCAACGGCGTGCTGTCGTGTCGTAACGGGGAGGCGACGGGCGAGCGGGCGGGCCGGTTCGTCGCCCGCGGGGCGACCTGGCGCGAGCAGTGATCGCGCCGAGCCGGCGAGCTTTCGAATCGTCGATGCCGGCTGCGCGCGAAACGCGCGCTTTACTGCCGCGCCGTGCGTGCGTTGTCAGGCATCGGCAGGTTGAAGTTCGTGCGGAAAGGGTTGATGTCGAGCCCACCGCGCCGCGTGTAGCGCGCATAGATCGCGAGCTTCACGGGCCGGCATTCGCGCAGGATGTCGACGAACATCCGCTCGACGCATTGCTCGTGGAACCCGGTGTGATTGCGATACGAGATGATGTAGCGCAACAGCCCGGCCTGATCGATCTGCGGGCCGACATAGTGGATTTGTACGCTGCCCCAATCCGGCTGGCCCGTGACGGGGCAGTTCGACTTGAGCAGATTGGAGAACAACGTCTCTTCGACAGGCGCCTCGTCGAGCGCAGCCTTCAGCAGCGACGATTCCGGATGATAGACGTCGGTCTCGAGGTCGAGGCGGTCTAGCGAGAGTCCGTCGAGTTCATCGAGTTCGAGCTTGCCGAACTCCGACGGTGATGCGAGCCGCACCGAGACGGTCGCGCCGCAGGCGGCCGACACGTCGCGTTTGAGCATCTCGCGCAATGCGTCGATCGATTCGATGCGCGTTTGGGCGAACGAGCCGAGATAGAGCTTGAACGACTTCGATTCGACGATGTTCGGCGACTCGGCCGGCACATAGAACGTGGCGATCGCGATCTGCGGCTTGCCGCGCGCGTTGAGCCACGAAAGCTCGTAAGCGTTCCAGATGTCGGTGCCGAAAAACGGCACCTGCGCATCGATGCCGATTGCTTCGCGCGCAAGGCTGCGCGCGATCGGAAAGAGCAGTGTCGGATCGTACTGCTCGGTGTATGAGGACGGCTTGCCGAGCGGCGATTGGTCGGGGGTCATGGCAAAACTTCTTGAATCTGTCCGTTGATGCGGCCTCAGGCGAGAAAGAGCCGGTAGACCGGATTGCGGCTTTCATCCCAATGCGGGTAGCCGAGCGTCGAGAGGAAGCGCGCGAATGCGTCATCGTCGGCGACGGGCACCTGAATGCCGACGAGGATCGAACTGTAGTCGGCGCCTTGATTCCGGTAATGGAACAGGCTGATGTTCCAGTCGGGCGCCATCGACGAGAGGAACTTCATCAGCGCGCCGGGCCGTTCCGGAAACTCGAAGCGAAAGAGCCGCTCGTCTTGCGCGAGCGGCGAGCGCCCGCCCACCATGTAGCGGATGTGCTGCTTCGAGAGCTCGTCGTTCGTGAGGTCGACGGTCGGAAAGCCGTGCGCCTCGAACGTTCGCGCGATGTCGGCCGACTCGTCGCGGCTCTTGATCTGCACGCCGACGAAAATGTGCGCGGCGCTCGCGTCGGCGATCCGGTAGTTGAACTCGGTGACGCTGCGCTCGCCGACGAGCTCGCAAAACCGCTTGAAGCTGCCGCGCTCTTCAGGAATCGTCACGGCGAAAACGGCCTCACGGGCCTCGCCCACCTCGGCGCGCTCGGCAACGAAGCGCATCCGATCGAAGTTCATGTTCGCGCCGGACGTGATGGCGACGAGCGTCTCGTTCTCGACGCCCGTGCGCTCGGCATATTGCTTCGCGCCCGCGACGGAGAGCGCGCCGGCCGGTTCGAGCAGGCTTCGCGTGTCCTGAAAGACGTCCTTGATCGCGGCGCAGATCTCGTCCGTGTTGACGGTCAGCACGTCGTCGAGATACTCGCTGCAAAGGCGGAACGTCTCCTCGCCGACGAGCTTGACCGCCGTGCCGTCCGAAAAGAGCCCGACCTCGTCGAGCGTCACCCGCTCGCCGGCTTTCAGTGACGTCGCCATCGCGCACGAGTCTTCCGTCTGCACGCCGATGACCTTGATCTCGGGGCGCACGGCCTTCACGTAGGCAGCCACGCCGGCCGCGAGCCCGCCGCCGCCGATCGGCACGAAAATCGCGTGGATCGGGGCTTGGTGCTGACTGAGGATCTCCATCGCGATCGTGCCCTGGCCGGCGATCACGTACGGGTCGTCGAACGGATGGACGAACGAGAGGCCGCGTGCCTGCTGAAGCTCGAGCGCGTGCGCGTAGGCGTCGCTATACGATTCGCCGGCCTGGACGACGTCGACGGTCGGGCCGCCATGCGCGCGCACGGCGTCGACCTTCACTTGCGGCGTCGTCACGGGTACGACGATGACGGCTTTCACGCCGAGGCGCGCGGCCGAATAAGCGACGCCCTGCGCGTGATTGCCGGCCGAGGCGGTGATGACGCCGCGCGCCATCGCGTCGGCGGAAAGGTGCACCATCTTGTTGTAGGCGCCGCGCAGCTTGAACGAGAAGACGGGCTGATTGTCTTCCCGCTTGAGGTAGACGCGGTTCGCGAGGCGCGCCGACAGGTTGCGGGCCGGCTCGAGCTCCGTTTCGTGAGCCACGTCGTAGACGCGCGCTGTCAGGATTTTCTTGAGGTAATCGTGGGAAGACGTGGACATGTGATGACGCGGCAATGCGCTTCGACGGACCGCCAGAGGCTGAAAAGGACAATGATAGCGCCAACGGCGCCTCGGTCACGAAGTGGGAGCCAGCCGCTTGCCGCACTTTCGCGGCGAAAGCCGCCTCGTTCGCGCCGCGGGCGGTGATCCACCGTTTAGTTGATCGGCCTGTTTCAGTAAGTCGAAATTAGCCGGTGCTCGTCGCCCGGGGCTTCGCGTCGGGTTTTCATCGGTCCGGCCTACGCAGCTGGCGCGGCTTCTCCCTCGTTCTACGCTCCCCCGTTAATCCGTCTGATTTTTACGTGAACCTTTCGATTCTTGCCAGTAGTGCAGGCAGAGTTCCGCCCATCTTGATCGCAAGACGGAATTGGGCGTGCGCGAGACAGACCGATCCAGCCTGATGGTCGGGCAGCCGCTGCTTTTCCGTTCCAAACGACGAACGAACACGGGCGGCAAGCATGAGGCTAGGAAGGTTCATCCACAGGCGCGGCCAATGTCGTGTCGCACTCTGCGTTTTGGCGCTGGCGGTGACGCCTGCGATGGCGCAGCCTGCGTCAATGGTGGATGGCTCGCAGCAAGAGCTGCGTCAACGGGAGCGTGAGCGCGCGTTAAGGTCACAGCAGGAGGCCGCTCCCAACGTGCGGCTCCAACGACCGGTTCAGGCGGGCGATGAACGGCTGCCGGAGCACGAGTCGCCCTGTTTTCGCATTGACCGCATCCTGCTTGAAGGCGATGCTGCTGAACGGTTCCAGTGGGCGGTAAAGGCGGCCAATCCGGCGAACGATCGTGCAACGGGCCGGTGCCTCGGCAGTGAAGGCATCAGCCTGACGATGAAACGCGTGCAAAACGCAATCGTCGCGCGCGGGTATGTCACGACGCGGGTCCTCGCCCCGTCACAAGATCTCACGCAAGGCACGTTGACGCTCGCGGTCATCCCCGGCCGCGTTCGCCGAATTCGCTTCTCGGAGGGCCGTGGCCGCCGCGGGACGAAATGGAATGCTGTTCCCGCGCGCCCCGGCGATATCCTCAATGTGCGCGACATCGAGCAGGCACTCGAGAATTTTCAGCGCGTACCCACTGTCGATGCGGATATTCAGATCACGCCCGCGGAAGGTCCCGACGCCAAGCCTGGAGATAGCGACCTTGTCATTAAATGGAAGCAGGACTTCCCATTTCGGATCACGTTGTCGGCGGACGACGCTGGCAGCAAATACACGGGCAAATGCCAAGGCAGCGTAACGCTCTCCTACGACAACTGGTGGACGCTCAACGACCTCTTTTACGTCAACCTCAATCACGATCTTGGCCGAGGCTATGGCGATGGCAAGGGGACGCGCGGATACACGGTCCACTATGAGGTGCCGTACGACTACTGGTTGCTTGGCTTCACGATCAGCGGCTACAACTACCGCCAGTCGGTAGCGGGTGGGAATTGGACCTACGTCTTCAGCGGCAGCAGCGAAAACAGCGAGCTGCGCTTGTCGCGCCTCTTCTATCGCGATGCTGTGCGAAAGGCGAGTGCGTACGTCGCCGCCTGGTCGCGCAATTCGCGTAACTACATCGACGATACGGAAATCGAAGTGCAGCGCCGCCGCATGGCCGGTTGGGCGGTTGGTCTCGCGCATCGCGAATTCATCGGCGCTGCAACGCTCGATGCCGACGTCGCGTACCGGCGCGGAACGGGGATGTTGTCGGCACGTGCCGCGCCGGAAGAAGCGTTCGGCGAAGGTACGTCGCGCTCGGCGGTGATTACCGCGCAAGGGCAGTTGAACATCCCCATCGCGGTGTCGAAGCAGCGGTTCCGATATCTCGTTGCATGGCGCGCGCAGTGGAACCGTACATCACTGGTGCCGCAGGATCGCTTCCAGATCGGCGGACGGTACACGGTGCGCGGCTTCGACGGCGAAACCACGCTGCTCGGCGAGCGCGGCTGGCTCGTGCGCAACGAGCTCGGCTGGACTTTTGGCAACACAGGGCAGGAGCTTTACCTCGGCGTTGACTATAGTCAGGTCCGCGGGCCATCGACGCAAGAGCTCGTCGGCACACATCTCGCCGGCGCGGTGATCGGTCTGCGCGGAGCGTACAAACGGCTTTACTGGGATGCGTTCGCCGGCCGCCCCATCAGCAAGCCCGATGGATTTCAAACCGCCAGCACCACCGCGGGATTCAACATCAGCTGGACGTATTGAGGCGCGATGCATGAGGAATGAATCGCTCGAGATTATGGCCCCCGGCCTGTTGAATACGCCGTGCAACGAGGCAGAAGCGCTGGGCAGCGCCGTTTGGCTCTGGATGCATTCGGCCGCGCATCGCGACGCCCCGCTGCATGCCCTTGCATCCGCGTTGTTGCCGGCCATCAAGCACAAGCAATTCGTGCTCGCCGCGGAAGCCGGCAAACCCGTCTTCTATCTCGCCTGGGCAAGCTTGTGCGAAGCAGCGGAAGCGCGCTACCTGAGTCATCGGCCCGAACTCATGCCCGACGCGGACTGGGCGAGTGGGGACCGGATATGGATCCTGGACTGGGTGGCGCCGTTCGGCCACACCCGAACCTTGCGTCACGTCGTGGCGCGGCTCTTTGCCGATCGCTGTTTGCGTTCGCTCTATCACCGCGGCGATGAGCGGGGACTACGTGTCATGGAGTTCAACGGGATCGCTGTGACGAAGGAGGAGGCGCGAGCCTGGTTCTTTGATCATCCCATCGCGTGTGCACTACCGCATTCGAAGGACCGAAGCAAATGAACAAGTACCTCTATCGCATCGTCTTCAACAAGGTCCGGGGCCTGCTGATGGCTGTCGCCGAAACCGCGGTGACCAACGGCAAGGCGCCGGGCACCTCGCTTGTGCCGGGCGCCACGACAGAGGCCGCAGCGACCGTTGTTGCAGCCTTCCGACCATTGCAGTATTCGATTTTGCTGGCATTGGGGCTCGTGAGCCTTGCTGCAAAGGCCCAGATCGTGGCGGACCCCCGCGCGCCTGGCAATCAGCAGCCGACCGTCCTGAACGCGGGCAACGGCGTGCCGCTGATCAACATCCAGACGCCGAGCGCCGCAGGCGTTTCGCGCAACACCTACAGCCAGTTCGATGTCAATTCGCAAGGCGCCATTCTCAACAACGCGCGCAAGTCGGCGCAAACGCAGTTAGGCGGCTGGGTGCAGGGCAACCCGTGGCTGGCGGCGGGTACCGCACGCGTGATTCTCAATGAAGTCAATTCGAGCAATCCGAGCCTCCTGCGCGGCTATCTCGAGGTAGCGGGAGATCGCGCGCAGGTTGTCATCGCAAACCCGGCGGGCATCACCTGCGACGGTTGCGGATTCATCAACGCCAATCGGGCGACGCTGACCACGGGTACACCCATCTTCAACAATGGGAATCTCGACAGCTATCGCGTTCAGAACGGCATGATCGGCATCACGGGAGCCGGACTGGACGCGAGCCGCACAGACTATACCGATATCATTGCGCGCTCCGTGCAGGTGAACGCCGGCATCTGGGCGAACTCATTGAAGGTGACCACGGGGCCGAACGAGGTTAGTGCCGACCATACGCAGATGGCGGCGATCACGGCGAGCGGCAGCGCCCCCGCCTACGGGCTCGATGTCGCGAACCTCGGTGGCATGTATGCCGGCAAGATCACGCTCGTCGGCACTGGGTCGGGCGTGGGCGTGCGCAACGCCGGGCAGATTGGTGCATCGGCGGGCGAGGTTTTGGTGACGGCCGACGGCCGGCTCGAGAACAGCGGACGCATCACGGCGAGTGGGTTGGTGCGTGTCGACACGAACGGCGGTATCTCGAATGCGGGCATTGTTTACGCACTTGGCGATACACAAGTGACGACGCGCGGCAATGTAGTCAATACGCACACGATCGCGGCGCAGGGCAACACGTCAGTCGAAGCGGCGGGAACGGCCAGCGCGATCGACAGCCAATCGAACTCATTGCTTGGAGCCGGCGTACGCAGCGACGGCACGCTCGGCGGGAGCGGTACGCTGCAACTGGCCGCGACGGGCCAGATCGGCGCGCACGGGCAGAACCTCGCAAGTGCGGATGCGACGGCAAGCGGCGCGGAAATCAGTCTGGCCGGCAGCCAAACGGCCGCGAAGGACGTCACGTTGACGGCGAGCGGCGGTGGCATCGAGCTGAGCGGGGCGAGCGTTTCGGCGACACAGACATTGACGGCCAGTGCAGCCGGTACGCTCAGTACCAATAGCGCCACGGTATCGGCCGATCGGTTGTCGCTCGCGGCGCGCGATATTTCCAACAGCCAGGGCAACCTTGTTCAGACGGGCACCACCGATTTGGCGATTCGACTTTCCGGACAGTTCGATAACACCAACGGGCGGATTGCTGCGAACGGAGGCAATCTATCGATCGGTGCGCAGACGCTGACCAATACCAATGGGCGCATCGAGCATGCTGGTACCGGGACGCTGTCGTTGGGTGCCACCACTGTAGATGGAGCGCGCAGCGCGATTGGCACGAACGGTACGCTGTCGATGACGTCACAGACGATCACGCTCGATGGCGGTAACGTGGCGGCGAACAAGCTTAGCTTCGACACGCACGCGCTGTCGAATCGTAGCGGACATATCATTCAAACCGGTACCGGCAACGCATCGATTGCCGCTCGCGCCTCGCTCGACAATAGCGGCGGCACGATTGCCGCCAATGGCGCGGTGACGGTGACTGGCAGAGACTTGCTGAATCAGGGCGGCACGATTCAGGCCGCAGGCGCATCGCCGCTGACGATGAAGATGTCGGGCGCATTGAACAACAGTGCGAAAGGCAAGATTGCCGCGGGCGGTGACGCCAGCATCAATGCGGTGACGTTGTCGAACGCGAGCGGCGGACTCACCGCGGGCGGCGCACTCGATGTGCTCACGGCTGGTGCTGTGGCCAATGCGGGTGGCTTGCTTGCCGCGAACGAGAACGTATCCATTGTCGGAAGCTCGATCGATAACGCGAGCGGTCAGATCGGGTCGGCTCACAGGGGATTGATGGTGACGGCGTCCGCGGGGGCCATCGACAACACGTCTGGCCGTATCGAGGCGGCGCGGACCGTCGCGATCGCGGCCAATGGACTCACCAATACGGATGGCGTGGTGTCCGGTCGCACCGACGTGCGACTGAATAGCAGTGGGCGGCCGCTCGACAACACGCGCGGCACGGTCGCCGCAGGCGGATTGCTCGAAGTCCAGAGCGGACGGTTGACCAACAATGCGGGCAGCTTGCAGGCCAGCGGGACTGTGACCGTTGACACCCACGGCCAGACGCTGTCGAACACGCATTCCGGTCCGGCAGGCGGCATTCTCGCCCAGAGCGCCATCACACTGAGAACGGGCAAGCTCGATAACTCGGCGGGCTTTATCGGTGCCACGGGCGACATCAACGCGACAACAGCGCAGATCACCAATGCGCGGGGCGGGCAAATAACTGGAAAGGACGCCATAACACTGACCGGCACTGGCGTTGATAACCGCGGTGGCAATGTTCAAGCGCTCGGCAACCTGGCGATCGATGTAGGGAGCGGTACCGTTGACAACAGCGCAAGTTTGATGCGCTCGGGTGCCGCATTGACGATAGGTGCTGGCAGCCTCGTCAATCGCGGCACGCATGGCAACGACCGAGGCGTCGAAGCGCAGAGCATCAGCGTGACTGCCGATGCGATCGACAACCGGTCCGGTGCTGTGCGAGCCGACACGTCCTTATCACTGACAGGCTCGGGCACGATCGACAACACCGGAGGTCTGATCTCGTCCGCGCAATCCGTGCAGGTGCGCGACCGCGATCTGACGCAAAAGACTCAGCGAGTGATCAACAAAGGCGGCACGTTGATCGCGGCTAAATCGCTCGGTGTGAACAGCGCCGGACTATCCGGTGACGGAAGTGTGCTTTCGCAAGGCGACCTCAATGTCAGCCTCGCGGGCGACTTCGTCAATGCGGGCAATTTTGAAGGCAACGGCAACGTCGAAATTGAGACTGCCGGGAAGCTTACGAACCAGGCGGTGATGCTGGCTGGCAAGACCCTAACAGTGAATGCCCGCGACATCGAAAACGAGGCACGCGGCGAGTTCAGCGCGGCAACCTCGCAGATCAGCGCCGGAGGGACGATCACCAATCGAGGGTTGATCGACGGGCAGGATACGACCGTTTCATCCGGAGTCCTCAATAACGTGGGAACTGGCCGCATCTACGGCGACCATTCTGCGATATCGGCCGGCACGGTCAATAATGACGCCGAGAACGATAGGGCGGCGACCATTGCCGCGCGCAGTCGCCTCGATATCGGCGCGCAGACCATCACGAACCGTGAGCATTCATTGATCTTCAGCGCGGGTGATATGTTTATCGGCGGCGCCATCGACGGTAGCCGCACCGCTACGGGTTCGGCGGGTGTCGTCAATAACAACAGCGCGTCGATCGAAGCGCTTGGTGAGCTCAAGCTGACCGCCGTCGACGTCAACAACACAAATGAGCACTTCGCCACCACGGTTCAGCGGCAAGGTGAGCCGGCGCATATCGTCGAGTACCAGGGCGACGGATCACCGAATCGCTATGCGAGCGGCGAATCCGACGTTCGCGTCTACAGCGACGAGTCCGACCACTTGCGTACTCCGGAACGCAACTACGAGAGCTGGAGCAAGTACGAATACGATCGCACGACGGCGGCCACTGTCATTGCAGAATCCGATCCGGGGAGGATCACATCGGGCGGTGCCATGCGCATCAAGGCGAACAACGTACTCAACGACAAAAGCCAAATCATCGCGGGAGGTGCGCTCGATGGAACAAATATAGCGAAGCTCCAGAACACCGAGGTGGCTGGCCAACAGATAGTGACGGATATCGGCACAGTCACATCGTATTGGCGCAATCACAGGAAGGGTCGCGATGATACAGGTAGCCGCTCCACAGCATATACGCCACCGGCGACGATCAGCGACATTCGACTGACGCCGACGGTCTACCGAGGTCATACCGCGCCGGGCGGGAGCGGCACCGAAATCGCGGGCGTCAGTACCGCTCCTCTCGTACGAGGCGCAGTTGGCGCAGGCCCAGCCGGTGTGACGGTCCGTGCCGGCAGGGCGATAAACCCCATCACCGAGGTCGAAGCCGTCAACGCGGCCGCAAGCGGCCACTCGTTCGTCATTCGTAGCGCCGCCGTCAACACCACGGTGCCGAACACGAGCCTCTTTTCCGTGAACCCCGATCCGACGGGCAACTATCTGATCGAAACGGATCGACGCTTCGTCAACTATCGGGAGTGGTTGTCATCGGACTATATGTTGGAACAACTGCGGATCGATCCGGCGCTCACGCACAAGCGCCTGGGCGACGGCTTTTACGAGCAGAAGCTGATTCGTGAGCAAATTGCACAACTGACGGGTCGCAGGTTCCTTAAAGGTTACGCGAGCGAGGAGGCCGAATATCGGGCGCTGATCAACAACGGCTTGACCTACGCGAAGGAATGGGATTTGCGGCCCGGCATTGCGCTGACCGCGGCCCAGATGGCGCGATTGACGAGCGATATTGTCTGGCTCGTCGAAAGCGAGGTGACGTTGCCGGATGGGCAGACCACGAAGGCACTCGTGCCGCAGGTCTATGTGCTTGTGAAGCCAGGTGATGTCGACGGATCGGGAGCGTTGATCTCGGGGCAAACGGTCGACCTCAAACTATCGAATGATCTCGTGAACCAAGGGACGATTGCGGGCCGCGATGTTGTCTCGCTCACGGCCGAGAACGTCAAAAACCTTGGTGGGCGCATCTCAGGTAGTCATGTTGCGGTTAAGGCGAAGACCGATCTTCTCAATCTGGGCGGCACCATCGATGCGGCCAACAGTCTCTCGGCCATCGCGGGGCGCGATTTGAAGAGCGTCAGTACGACGAACAGCAATGCGAACGGCCAGGGCACGATAACCAACGTAAGCCGTGTGGCGGGGCTCTATGTGACAGACCCGTCGGGAGGGACGCTGGTTGCCGCGGCGGGGCGGGATCTCACGCTTGCAGGTTCGCAGATCGGCAATGCAGGCGCGGACGGGCAGACAGTGATTGCGGCGGGGCGCGATCTAAACCTCGCCACGATCGATAGGTCGAGCAGCCAGTCGCTGAAATGGGATGCCAACAATTGGCGCAAGGACAGTACGCACCGGGAGCTGGGGGCGTCGATCCAAACAGTCGGCGACCTGCGCCTGTCGGCTGGCCGCGATTTGAATGCGCGCGGCGCCTCGGTGACGAGCGAGCAAGGCGCGCTGATCACGACAGCCGAAAACGACATCAATCTGACGTCGTCGAAAACGACACGCAACGTCGACGAGGCGCATCAGCATAAAGGCAAGAGCAGCTGGTTCTCGTCAAAGACTATTTCGACGCGCAATACCTTGTCTGAAGCGATGAATCGAGGCACGACGTTCTCGGGCGACACGGTCCATCTGCAGGCAGGCCACGATATCAATGTGAAGGGAAGCAACGTCGTATCGACGCACGGCACGTCGTTGATCGCGTTGCACGATGTGAATATCGAAGCGGCGATCAATTCGGCGACCGAGCGGCACTACCGCGACGAGAGAAAGACGGGCCTTTTTGGCACGGGCGGCATCGGATTCACGATCGGGACCGAGCAACATAGCCAGGACAACCGGAATACTCGAACTAGTGCGTCCGCGTCGATTGTCGGCTCGACGAACGGCAACGTCGCTATTGCCGCGGGCAATCATTACAGGCAGGTTGGCAGCCATCTCTTGGCGTCGCAGGGCGACATCGATATTCAGGCGAAGAAGGTGGATATCCTCGCAGCCGAGGAGATCAGCCACGGTACGCAGGAGACGCAGTTCAAGCAATCGGGTCTCACCGTGGCGGTGACGGCTCCGGTGATCGCGGCGATACAGACTGCCGGGCAGATGAAGCATGCGGCCGGCGAGACATCGGACATGCGCCTCAAGCTGCTCGCCGGGGGGGCGATGGGGCTGGCGGGCAAAAACGCGGCCGATGCCGCAAAGGCTGATCCGAAGTCGGGCGGCGGCGCGAGCGCCTCGATCACGGTGGGCGGCTCGAAGAGCCAAAGCAAGACGACGGAAGACAGCGTGCGGGTGGCGGGCTCCAAGGTCACCGCGGGCGGCGGCGTGCGCATTCGCGCTACGGGCGCTGGAAAGGATTCGACGTTGACCGTGCAGGGCAGTGACATCGAGGGCGGCGGCGATGTAGACCTGCAGGCCGACGGTGCGATTGCCCTGCTGGCGGCGAAGAATGCCGTGGAGATGCATCACTCCAGCAGCAGCATGAGTGGCGGTGTGGGTGTGGCGGTGAGCGCAAATTCGAATGGTGCGTCCTTCGGCGTGACGGCCAATGCGAGTGGTTCACGCGGCAAGGGCGACGGCACCGACGTGATGTGGACGAACACGCATGTGTCGGCGGGCAAGAAGTTCACACTGAAGTCGGGTGGAGACACAACGTTGCGCGGAGCGGTGGTTGGCGGCAGGCAAGTGATGGCCGACGTAGGCGGCAACTTGACGATCGAGAGTCTGCAGGATACGAGCACGTACCACAGCAAGCACGAATCCGTCAGCGGCAGCGTCACGGTGGGCTATGGGATTTCGGGCAGCGCGAACTATGGCCAGCAGAAGATAAGCAGCGACTTCGCGAGCGTGGCCGAGCAGTCGGGCATCAAGGCGGGTGACGGCGGCTTCCAGATCGACGTCAAGGGCGACACTCACCTGAACGGCGGCGTGATCACGAGTTCTGAGCAGGCGATTGCCGATGGCCTGAACAGCTTGACGACGGCAACGCTGTCGACGAGTGATATCCAGAACCGTGCGGAATACAGCGCGAGCGGCTTCGCGCTGGGAGGCGGCTATAGCTCCGATGGTGGCGGCATGTCGCCACGAGGTGGCAAGGGCAATTCGACCGCTGGCGGCGTCGGCACGAATCAGCAGGGTCAGGCGACGACGGGTGGTGACAAGGTGCCGGGCAGCGACTTGCCGCGCTCGGGCAATTGGAGTGCGGCGCCGCCCGTGGTCATGGGTGCGTCGGGTGACGGCAGCAGCACGACGGTCAGCGGTATCAGTGGCGGGGCGATTCACATCACCGACCAGGCGAAGCAGCAAGCGCTGACCGGAACAAGCGCGGAGGAGACGATTGCAAGCGTCAATCGCGCGGTGACGACGGAGCGCGATGGAACGAATGCGCTGAAGCCGATATTCGATGAGCGGGAGATCCAGGCGGGATTCGAGATCGTCGGCGCATTGCAGCGCGAGACGGGGCGCTTTCTTGCCAATCGGGCCAAGGAAGTGGATGCGGCGCAGGCAGCGGCGAACGACCCGAAGCTGACGCCGGAGGAGCGGGTACTGGCGCAGCAAAAGGCGGATGACTTAACGGCGGCTTGGGGGCCGGGTGGCAGTTACCGACGGGTGCTGACGGCGCTGACGGCGGCCGCGGGCGGAAATGTGACGGGCGGAGCCGAAGCGTTCACGCGGGATGCGGCGGTGAGCTATCTCCAAGGCTTGGCGGTGAGTGAGGTGAAGGAGTTGGCCAACCGGCTCGGGGAAGGCACGCCCGAGGCGGAAGCGGCGCGTGCGGCGTTGCACGGGATCGTGGGATGTGCGGGAGCGGCTGCGAGCGCTCAGACATGCAACGCAGGCGCGATGGGGGCGGCGGCCAGTTCGGTGCTGGGCTCGCTGCTCGGGCCAACGACGGGGCTCAGCGCGCAGGAGAAAGAGGCGCAGACCAATCTCGTCACGTCGTTTGTCGCGGGCGTGGCAGGCGGGATGGGCGATCCGGTGACAGCCGCGAACGCGGCGGGCACGGAGGGGTTGTACAACCGGCAGCTCCACCAGCATGAATACGATGATGCAAGGCGGCATGCGAAAACCGTTGCGAAGGAACTTGGCATCAGCGAGCAGGAAGCGGAAGGCCGGATCATTGCGGAAATGCTGAGCAATTCGGATAAGCGGACGGCGGAAGCGACGGACGGTAAGCACGACTACGAAATCCGCAGGATTATCGGTTGCCAGAATCTGAACTGCGACGGCTACAAGAGCGACCCGAACTATGGGGACCACGCTTATAACAGTGAATACGTCGAGCCAAATCGGTCTTCGTATGAGCTGGGTCAGCAGCAGCTTGGCCGTGGCCAGACGTATAACGAACTGGTGACGTCGAACATTCAGAAGGATCCAGTGGGTTCGACTCTCGCCGGTGTTGGCATGATGGGTCTAGGACTTGCGACGGGCGGCCCATTGGCAACTATGGGAATGATGGGTATCGGTACAACAGTCGGGCTGGGCGTAAACGGAGGCCTCCAGCTTATTAGTGATAAGCCGTTTGACTGCACGAGCTTCGGTACTGCGGGCATCACAGGGGCTTTGTCGACGGGGATGCGGTTTGCTCCTGTTCTGCTTACTAACGTAGGTGGAGCGCTTACGAGCTCGGCTCTGCGCGGCGAGAACCCGAATGGCGCGATGGCCGGAGCTACAGCCGGAACGGTTATCGGTTATCCCGTTGGTGCGAAAGTTGAGAGCGGCCTCGGTAATGTGATAAATCCTTGGTATCGGCAAGAGTGGCGATATGTTGGGATGGGCATATCAACCTACGTACCGAAAAGCACGATCCCATCCTGGTTCGGAGGTGCCGGCAATGGTGTGATACAAGGAATCACCGATAGTGCGGTTCAAACCAAGGTAGAGCCATGAAGCCGAAGACAAGCTTTGAATTGTTCCGCTGGGCCCACTTTGTGTTGCTCTGGCTAGTCGGCATGACTGTGATTGTTATCGTCGGCGAGATTGCTGTTGGTCCTGCGCTGCAATGGTTGTTGTATGACATTCCATACCAATTACCACCGTGGACCCGAGAGGTACGAATGGCCGTATTCGTCGCGCTCTTTAGCTTCTTTATTGGCACGGTGATATGGCTTTACGAAAAGAAAGTCTCCGGCCGTTAGGCCGAAAACAGTCGCGAGCAAACCGCCCTCGTGAAGCGGCGACGGGCGAAAACGACGTCAATGTGAACTCGTCGGAAATGGCATTGCCCTGCTGGCGGCGAAGAATGCCGTCGAGATGCATCGCTCTAGTAGCAGCATGAGCGGCCGCCGGCGGGAACGTGACGGGCGGTGTCGAAGCATTCGTGCGGAATGCGGCGGTGAGCTATTTACAAGGCTTGGCGGTGAGCGAGGTGAAACCGGCTCGGGGGAGGTACGCCGGAGGCCGAAGCGGCGCGTGCGGCGTTGCACGCGGTCGTGGGATGTGCCGGAGCGGCTGCGAGCGCTCAGACGTGCAACACGGGCGCGATGGGGGCCGCGGCCAGTTCGGTGTTGGGCTCGCTGCTCGGGCCGACGACGGGGCTCAGCGCGCAGGAGAAGGAGGCGCAGATCAATCTGGTGACGTCCTTTGTCGCGGGTGTCGCAGGCGTGATCGGCGATCCGGTGACAGCCGCGAACGCGGCGGGCACGGAGGGATTGTTCAACCGGCAGCTTCCTGATCAAGAACGGCAGTGGACGAAGGAACATGCGAAGTGGTTTGCCGCCGCCTATGAAGAGAAAACGGGTCAGGCAATCACGCTCGAACGAGCGGAAAAGCTGTTGCTGGGCACGGGCTACATGATGGTGGACGACAAGGCGAAGGCGGGCCCCGGTTACGATATGGCGGCAGCGCAGTATATCTCGGAGAACTCCGGCGAATTGTTCAAGGCGACGGCGGCCGAGCGTGCAAATCCCGGGCCGCTGAAGCAGGAGCAATTGGCGTTACATGGGCACGAGGCGCATCCCGAAATCGGCAAGGCAGTCGGGGCCGGCGTAGGTTTGTTGGCGCTGGGTGCTGTAGCGCCGACGGCGGCAACAGCGTGGACTGTGGGGACTATCTATGATTATGCGGGAGATGTAATCAGTCGGTGGAAAGGTTGGTCGACGGATGGTCCGAGTATCGGGAAGTCATTGGTAGTAGGGGGCATTGCCGGCGCCGCGTCTCCCTTCTATTTGCCGCTAAAGACGTTGGGCGGTAGCACTGCAGTAAAGGCTGTGGTAGGCGGATACAACAGCACGGTAGCAGGGACAGCGGCATTTGGCGCAGCGGCGGTTACGGGCTCGGGTAGCCCAGATTTGTCGGCCGGGCTAGGCGCGGGGACTGCTGCTGCTGGCAGTTTTGCTCAAAACGCTGTGCCGGGGCCAATTGGCAAGACTCTGCGTTACCTTTTCGAAATTGTTCCCGGGCCAATGCAAGCCGCGATCGAAGGTTCAAAAAAGGGCTGGAGCGAAGAGCAATGAATCATGAGTTGGCGCGCAAAGCGTTGATTCGGCGCCTAGCTATCGGCTATCTCGGCGTTCTTGGCATGGTCCTGGTCGCACTAGTGTTCTGTTTGGCGCAGCGTGCGGGGTGGGAGCCTATGTTGACAGGCGCACCGATTTACTTAACGTTTGTTGCAGCGATTACCTATCAGTTCGCGAAGGATTTGCGAGCGTCGAAGCCAGGGCGGAGGGCGGCAGACAAGGCGATGGACGAGGAGTAAGGACACCGGCATCGTGCCCTCGAGCAGTTGCTTGATGATCTCCTGCTGCTTTAGCGCCAGCCCGTCTCGGGCGGAAAACGACAACGATTAAAGAATCGGCACAACGTGCTAGCGATGTTTTGATCGCGATCCATAGGATGGCGCGAGTGCCGGCGTAAAAGGTCTTGATCTGCATGATATGGAGGCGGATGACGTTGGCGTGCAATCAGCCGCTTCTGCTTACGCATTGCGGCCAGCCGCGTAGCGATGTTCGTCTTATGAGGACCGATAACGGACCGATGCAACTCCTTCCGTTTGTCCGAGAAATGAGGGAATCGCGACATCCGCGATGACCACTCGGGCAGACTTGCGCCTCAAGATGAAAACGGGCGGCAACGGGAGATTTTCGGTGAAGAACTGAAGTGGCTCATCTAAGGACTGCTGCGTCGATATTTGCGATGGGATACCGAGACGGTGATTCGCGATTGCTAAGCAACTGGTGCGGGAGTTGGGCGTTGCGCGGAGCGGTGGTTGGCGGCAGGCAAGTGGTGGCCAATGTAGGCGGCAACTTGACGATCGAGAGTCTGCAGGATACGAGCACGTACCACAGCAAGCACGAATCCGTCAGCGGCAGCGTCACGGTGGGCTATGGGTTTTCGGGCAGCGCGAACTATGGTCAGCAGAAGATGGACAGCGACTTCGCGAGCGTGGCGGAGCAGTCGGGTATCAAGGCGGGTGACGGCGGCTTCCAGATCGACGTCAAGGGCGACACTCACCTGAACGGCGGCGTGATCACGAGTTCTGAGCAGGCGATTGCGGATGGCTTGAACAGCTTGACCACGGCGACGCTTTCGACGAGCGATATCGAGAACCGTGCGGAGTACAGCGCGAGCGGTTTCGCGCTAGGAGGCGGCTATAGCTCCGATGGTGGCGGCATGTCGCCACGAGGTGGCAAGGGCAATTTGACCGCTGGCGGTGTCGGCACGAATCAGCAGGGTCAGGCGACGACCGGTGGCGACAAAGTGCCGGGCAGCGATTTGCCGCGCTCGGGCAACTGGAGTGCTGTGCCGCCCGTGGTCATGGGGGCGTCGGGCGACGGTAGCAGCACGACGGTCAGCGGTATCAGCGGCGGGGCGATTCGCATCACCGACGAGGCGAAGCAGCAGGCGCTGACCGGAAAAAGCGCGGAGGAGACGATTGCAAGCGTCAATCGCGCCGTGACGACGGAGCGCGATGGAGCAAATACGCTGAAGCCGATATTCGATGAGCGGGAGATCCAGGCAGGTTTCGAGATCGTCGGCGCGTGGCAGCGGGAGACGGGGGCGTTTCTCGCTAATCGAGCCAAGGAAGTCGATGCGGCGCAGGCAGCGGCGAACGACCCGAAGCTGACGCCGGAGGAGCGGGTACTGGCGCAGCAAAAGGCGGATGACTTAACGGCGGCTTGGGGGCCGGGTGGCAGTTACCGACGGGTGCTGACGGCGCTGACGGCGGCCGCGGGCGGAAATGTGACGGGCGGAGCCGAAGCGTTCACGCGGGATGCGGCGGTGAGCTATCTCCAAGGCTTGGCGGTGAGCGAGGCGAAGGAGTTGGCCAACCGGCTCGGGGAAGGGACGCCGGAGGCCGAAGCGGCGCGCGCGGCGTTGCACGCGATCGTGGGATGCGCCGGAGCGGCTGCGAGCACTCAGACGTGCAACGCGGGCGCGATGGGGGCGGCGGCCAGTTCGGTGCTGGGCTCGCTGCTTGGGCCGACGACGGGGCTCAGCGCGCAGGAGAAGGAGGTGCAGACAAATCTGGTCACGTCGTTTGTCGCGGGTGTAGCAGGCGTGATGGGCGATCCGGTGACAGCCGCGAACGCGGCGGGCACGGAGGGGTTATATAACCGGCAGTTGAATGACGAGGAGCGGGAGCAGGCGAAGCGGCTTTCCGCACTGGCTAAGGAACGGGGCCTGACTTATACCGAAGCCGATATCAAGAACCAGCAGGCGCTGATGAACCTCGCCATCGACGGAAAGACGTACTATGGCGACAACCAAGTCGCGACGGGCAGCAAGCCACAGGACGGGACGGACTGGAACTACTACGGGCAGAACGTAGAGGGCGAGTCGGTGTGGGTGCAGAACGTGCAACGAGGGGATCCCGACTTGCAGGCGTTCATCGCGAACAACACGAATGGCAAGACGGCAAACGGCATGACGTATGAGGCGACGATCATCGGCTCGAATCCGGGGCTGTTCAGACTGCCGGATTTTGTGAACTTCCAGGTCGATTATTTCGTGGGCAGCGCGTGGGGAAGCTTCTCGCGTGACGGCAATTCCTACTTTGGCTACGGCGTGAACAAAGCGCTACCGAACTCCGTCAACGCATCAGCGAGCGCACAATTTGGTTGGCTCAACAGATCGTCGGTCATTCCCGGCGAAACGAATAAGTTTTTGGCCGGCTACGCTGGGAGTGGTACCGTCGCATTCTCTGCTGTTGGAGGCGGAGTGGTGTATTCACCCGGAAATGGGACAGCAACGGTTCTCGGGGTTGGAGCCGGTGCAAACCTTGGCAAAGCTAAAAACCCTGCATCGACCGGTATGGGGTACACGGTTGATAAAGGAAAAACTGGAATGGAGTGGTAATTATGCTGAGTTTCCCAGGTCAGGTACCTGAAACGCGAGCACAAAAAATCGTCTGGTGGAGTTGCTTCACCGCGATGATGACCTTCATCGTGTACGTGCTACTCAAGAATCTCTTGTTCCGTTGAAGAGCCGGACGTCCAGGCGCTAAGAAATATGCAACGCAGCCGTGGGGGCGGCGGCCAGTTCGGTGCTGGGCTCGCTGCTCGGGCCGACGACGGGGCTCAGCGCGCAGGAGAAGGAGGCGCAGACAAATCTGGTCACGTCGTTTGTCGCGGGTGTAGCAGGCGTGATGGGCGATCCGGTGACAGCCGCGAACGCGGCGGGCACGGAGGGGTTGTTTAATCGGCAGCTTCCTGAAGGGGAAAAGCGCGTCGCGACGCACTTGGCCGAGAGGAGTGCAGGCAAGTACACGCGGGAAGAGATCGAGGAGCAGATGCGCGGCATGGGCGTGACGGTCAACGACGAGCATGAATCAGGTGCACCGGCCACGTTGATTGGTGAAACACCCATTGACTCGGGAGCGCGGTGGATCTCCGGTGGGGCGACGTCTGACGAGCAACGCCTGGAATTGGCGCGTGGACTGAACGAATGGGCCAGCGACAACTTCGACCGCGCTTACTCCACAAGTGGGGACACAACAGGAGCAATGGTTCAATTGTATCTGATTAAGCAAAATGCGCCTTCGCCTTACGCTGCATCATTCAATGAAAATCACAAGAAGGCGAGGTGGAATCTGGTCATGGCCAAGCGGCAAGGCTGTGATGTGTCAAGTTATCCGCTGCTGCCGATTCACGAATTTAAGAGGAGATTGCGTCGAATGAAGGACGCGCAGTCGAGATGAGGGTGCGTTGGGATGAGCTTCATCGTGTATGTGGTCCTCAAGAATCTCTTGTTCCGTTGAAGCATTGAAACATCGACCCCGGCGGATGCCGGGTTGGTGGGCGTTGCCATGGGAGTGTCGAAGTTTATTCCGCCGAGCACGATTCCGTCATAAGTATGGAGCGGCCGAGGACGCCTCGCGGCGTGAGCCACGCCGCCATTGAGATGGAGCAAGGTCCTCCACTATCGTCTTGCAACGACGGTAGCCCCCTCCCACGCCCACCCCCATCCTGCGGTAGAATCGCATTTCGATACACCCTGGACCGGAAAATGCGCTGGCAACCTCGGACCGCCCACTTGATCCCCGCACCGCGAGAAGCGCGCCCCGCGGCGGAGCGGCACGTCCGTCACGGACGATCGTGGCCGGTGTGAGACGCTGCTTGCGAGGGCTCGCCGGCGCCCGCCGTGCGATGGCCGTTCGCCTGACGAAGCCAAACTTTCCAGAAAATAGCGCGCCTGATGCGCAATGCTCGCCGCGCGGTCGCTAAGTCGACTAGATCGACTCGATCGACGAGCGCGCGGCCGGCCCATCGATCCGTCCGACCATGAACGCACCTCAAGTCTTCGATCCGAACGGCGCCGCCGCCGCGCTGGCTGCCGATCCCGAACCGCGCTTGCGCGAGATTCCCTACAACTACACGTCCTTCTCCGACCGCGAAATCGTCATCCGATTGCTGGGCGAAGAAGCGTGGCAGGTTCTCGACGAGTTGCGGGCCGAGCGCCGCACGGGCCGCTCGGCCCGTATGCTCTATGAAGTGCTCGGCGACATCTGGGTCGTGCGCCGCAACCCTTATCTGCAAGACGACCTGCTCGACAATCCGAAGCGCCGCAAGCTGCTCATCGAAGCGCTTCATCACCGGCTGACCGAAATCGAGAAGCGCCGCCGAGCCGATCTCGTCTCGCATGACGACGTGGCCGGTCAGGAGCGCGCCGCGCGCGTCGAGACGCTCGTCGCCGCCGCGCGTCGTGCGGTCGAGGCGTTTGCGGCGGAGTTCGCCGAGACGGCGGAACTGCGCCGGCGCGCACTGAAAGTGCTGGGCCGCTGCACGCAGAAGGACAACATTCGCTTCGACGGACTCTCCCGGGTCTCGCACGTCACGGATGCAACAGACTGGCGCGTCGAGTATCCGTTCGTCGTGCTGACGCCCGATACGGAAGAGGAAATCGCCCGCCTCGTCAAAGCCTGCTTCGAGCTCGGCCTCACGGTCATTCCGCGCGGCGGCGGCACGGGCTATACCGGCGGAGCGGTGCCGCTCACGCCGTTTTCGGCCGTCATCAACACGGAAAAGCTCGAACTGCTCGGCGCGGTCGAGCAGACCGAGCTGCCCGGCGTCGCGCGCAAGGTGCCGACGATTTTCTCGGGCGCGGGCGTCGTCACGCGGCGCGTGACCGAGGCGGCGGAGGCGGCCGGTTATGTCTTCGCCGTCGATCCGACCTCGCTCGACGCGTCCTGCATCGGCGGCAACATCGCGATGAATGCGGGCGGCAAGAAGGCGGTGCTCTGGGGAACGGCGCTGGACAATCTCGCCTGGTGGCGCATGGTCGATCCGGACGGCAACTGGCTCGAAATCACGCGCCTCGAACACAACCTCGGCAAGATCCACGATATCGAGACAGCACGTTTCGAGCTCAAATGGTTCGACGGCGAGCATGCGCCAGGCGAGAAGCTCCTGCGCACCGAGACGCTCTCGATCGGAGGCCGGCGCTTCCGCAAGGAGGGGCTCGGCAAGGACGTGACCGACAAGTTCCTCGCCGGCCTGCCGGGCGTACAGAAGGAAGGCTGCGACGGCCTTATTACGTCGGCGCGCTGGGTGCTCCACAAGATGCCGGCACATACGCGCACGGTCTGTCTCGAGTTCTTCGGCCAGGCGCGCGAGGCGATCCCGAGCATCGTCGAGATCCGGGACTACCTCTTCGAGACCGCCAGGCGCGGCGGCGCGATTCTCGCCGGCCTGGAGCATCTCGACGAGCGCTATCTGCGCGCGGTCGGCTATGCGACGAAGTCGAAGCGCAGTGCATTTCCGAAGATGGTGCTGATCGGCGACATCGTCGGTGACGATGCCGACGCCGTCGCCGCCGCGACTTCCGAAGTCGTACGCATGGCGAACGGCAGGAGCGGCGAGGGCTTTGTCGCCGTCAGCGCCGAGGCGCGCAAGCGCTTCTGGCTCGATCGCAGCCGCACGGCCGCCATCTCCAAGCATACGAACGCGTTCAAGATCAACGAGGACGTCGTCATCCCGCTCGACCGGATGGGCGAGTACACGGACGGCATCGAGCGCATCAACATCGAGCTCTCGATCAAGAACAAGCTGGAGCTCGTCGACGCGTTGGAGGCCTCCTTCAAGGCGGGCAACCTGCCGCTCGGCAAGACCGACGACGCCAACGAAATTCCAAGCGCGGAACTGCTCGAAGACCGCGTTCAGCATGCGCTCGAGCTGCTCGGGCGCGTGCGCGAGCGCTGGACGTTCCTGCGGGACAACCTCGACATGCCGTTGCGCGAGGCTCAGCATACGCTCGTGCAGCTCGGCTACGAAGCGCTTGCCGAGAAGTTCGCGGACCGCGTCGACGCCCAATCCGACGCGACTGTTTTCCACGTGACGCAGGATCGCACCGTGCGCGTCTCGTGGAAGCAGGAGATCCGGGCGGAGCTGCGGCAGATCTTCAACGGCGGTGAGTTCAAGCCGATCCTCGAGCAGGCGCAGGCTATCCACAAACAGGTGCTGCGCGGGCGCGTCTTCGTCGCGCTGCACATGCATGCGGGCGACGGCAACGTTCATACGAACATCCCCGTCAACTCGGACAACTACGCGATGCTGCAAGTCGCCCATGCGGCGGTCGAGCGGATCATGAAGCTCGCACGCTCGCTCGACGGCGTCATCTCGGGCGAGCACGGCATCGGCATCACGAAGCTCGAATTCCTGACCGACGACGAGATCGCCGAATTCCGCGCCTACAAAGAGCGCATCGATCCTCAAGGGCGCTTCAACAAGGGCAAGCTTTTCGCGGGCGCCGACCTGCGCAACGCCTATACGCCGAGCTTCGGGCTCATGGGCTACGAGTCGCTGATCATGCAGCAGTCCGATATCGGCGCGATCGCCGATTCGGTCAAAGACTGCCTGCGGTGCGGCAAGTGCAAGCCCGTTTGCGCGACGCACGTGCCGCGCGCGAACCTTCTCTACAGCCCGCGCAACAAGATCCTCGCGACCTCGCTCCTGATCGAGGCGTTCCTCTACGAGGAGCAGACGCGCCGCGGCGTGTCGATCAAGCATTGGGACGAGTTCAACGACGTCGCCGATCACTGCACGGTCTGCCACAAATGCGTGACGCCGTGCCCGGTGAAAATCGACTTCGGCGACGTGTCGATGAACATGCGCAACCTGTTGCGCAAGATGGGCAAGAAGAAGTTCAACCCGGGTTCCGCCGCGGGCATGTTCTTCCTCAACGCGACGAACCCGCGCACGATCAATGTCGCGCGCACGGCGATGATGGGGGTCGGCTACAAGGTCCAGCGCTTCGGCAACGAGGTGGTCAAGCAGTTCGCGAAGAAGCAGACGGCCCATCCGCCCGCGACGACCGGCAAGCCGCCCGTGGTCGAGCAGGTGATTCACTTCGTCAACAAGAAGATGCCCGGCAATCTGCCGAAGAAGACGGCGCGCGCACTGCTCGACATCGAGGACAACAAGATCGTGCCGATCATCCGCAACCCGAAGACGACGACGGTCGATTCGGAGGCGGTGTTCTACTTCCCCGGCTGCGGTTCCGAGCGCCTCTTCTCGCAGGTCGGGCTCGCCACGCAAGCGATGCTCTGGGAAGCGGGCGTGCAGACCGTGCTGCCGCCGGGCTACCTCTGCTGCGGCTATCCGCAGCGCGGCGCGGGGCAGTACGACAAGGCCGAGAAGACCGTCACCGATAACCGCGTGCTGTTCCATCGCGTGGCGAACACGCTCAACTATCTCGACATCAAGACGGTCGTCGTCTCGTGCGGCACCTGCTACGACCAGCTCGCGGGCTACGAATTCGACAAGATCTTCCCAGGCTGCCGCATCATCGACATCCACGAGTTCCTGCTCGAGAAGGGGATGAAGCTCGACGGCGTGAAGGGCGTGCGGTACATGTACCACGACCCGTGCCATACGCCGATCAAGACGATGGACCCGGTCAAGCTCGTCAACGAGCTGATGGGGGCCGGCAACGACGGCTACAAGATCGAGAAGAACGACCGCTGCTGCGGCGAGTCGGGCACGTTCGCGGTCACGCGGCCCGATATCTCGACACAGGTTCGCTTTCGCAAGGAAGAAGAGATCAGGAAGGGCGCGGCCAAGCTGCGCGCGCTGCCGATCGTCGACGCGGGAGCGGCCGGCAACGGCGCGGCTGCCAACGGCGCCGCATCCGACGGCGCGGCGAGCGGTGCCCACGGCCAGCCCGACATCAAGATCCTGACGAGCTGTCCGTCCTGCCTGCAAGGGCTTTCGCGCTACAACGAGGATGCGGACATCGAAGCCGACTATATCGTCGTAGAAATGGCGCGCAAAGTGCTCGGCGAGGACTGGATGATCGACTACGTCCGCAAGGCCAACGATGGCGGGATCGAGCGCGTGCTGGTCTAATAGGGGTGACAGGAGCCGAGGCGCGAGAGAATCGGGCGTTTCATCGAGGCCGCGATAATGCAAAAGACGCGAAAGGACGACGATGGACTGTGCATTCTGCCGTGACGAAGGCGGGGTAGTGCTCTGGCAGGACGACGCCATGCGCGTCGTCCTCGCGGACGAGCACGATTACCCGGGTTTTTGCCGGGTGATCTGGAACCGGCATGTCTCCGAATTCTCCGATCTCGTGGCCGCCGAGCGCGACCGTCTCATGCGCGTCGTCTATGCCGTCGAGCGGGCGCAGCGGCAAGTGCTGCAGCCGGTCAAAGTCAACCTCGCGAGCCTTGGCAACCAGGTGCCGCACGTGCACTGGCACGTGATCCCGCGCTTTTCGAACGACGCGCATTTCCCGCTGCCCGTCTGGGCGCCGCGCCAGCGCGGCGTCTCGGAGGCGTTGCTATCGTCGCGGCGCGCGCAGGCCACGCTCCTCGGCGACGCGGTTCGTCGCGAAATTGCCGGGGCGTTGGCATGAAGGCCTGAACGGCCCGAACCCGAACGCCCTGAATTCCTATCGAGAAAGCCATGAGCGGACTCACATCCGATACGCCCGTACCGACGAGCGTCGTCATTCACGCCGTCTCGCGCGTGCTCGAGTTGCAATACGCCGACGGCCGAAGCTATCGCGTGCCGTTCGAGCTGTTGCGCGTCTATTCGCCGTCGGCTGAAGTGCGTGGGCACGGGCCGGGGCAGGAGACGCTGCAAACGGGCAAGCGCGACGTGACGATCGTGGCGATGGAGCCCGTCGGCAATTACGCGCTGCAGCCGACGTTTTCCGACGGGCATTCGACGGGCATCTATTCGTGGGATTTGCTTTACGAGCTCGCGACACAGAAGGACGCGCTGTGGCGGCAATACCTCGACAAGCTCGCCGCGGCGCGCGTCGATCGCGACGCGCCGATGAGCGCGCCGGACACACCGGGCGGGCACGGCCACTGCCACTGAGGGAGTCCGTGCCAGGGGCCGCGGCGGCAGCTCTCGGCGACGGGCAAGGGATCGTAGTAGATCGCGCACCGCCGCGGCTGCCGCCGCGCTCGCGCGCAACCATGCAAAAGAAGGGAGGATGTGCGCCATGACCAAGACTCATTTCGGCTACGAGACGGTCGACGAACAAGAAAAGGCGAAGAAGGTGGCGGGTGTCTTCCATTCGGTCGCCCCGAGCTACGACCTGATGAACGATCTGATGTCGGGCGGGATGCATAGGATCTGGAAACAGTTCACGATCGCGCAGGCGAACGTGCGGCCCGGGTTCAAGGTACTCGACATCGCGGGCGGCACCGGCGATCTCGCCAAGACGTTCGCGAAGCAGGCGGGACAGACCGGCGAAGTCTGGCTGACCGACATCAACGAGTCGATGCTGCGCGTGGGCCGCGACCGGCTGCTCGACGACGGCGTGATCACCCCTGCGCTGCTCTGCGACGCCGAGAAGATTCCGTTTCCGGGCAACTACTTCGACGTGGTCACGGTCGCTTTCGGCCTGCGCAACATGACGCACAAGGAAATCGCGCTGGCCGAGATGCGGCGCGTGCTTAAGCCGGGCGGACGCCTGCTCGTGCTCGAATTCTCGAAAGTCTGGGAGCCGTTGCGCCGCGCCTACGACATCTACTCGTTCAAGGTGCTCCCCTGGCTCGGCAGCAAGTTCGCGAAGGATGCCGAAAGCTACCGCTATCTCGCCGAATCGATTCGCATGCATCCGGACCAGGACACGTTGAAAACAATGATGGAACAAGCAGGACTCGACGCCGTCAAATATTACAATTTGTCAGCTGGCGTGGTAGCCTTGCATGTCGCGACGAAGTATTAGCGTCGCTAGCTCATTGTTTTAACGGAGGATTTTGAGATGACCGATTCGTTTGGCTGTGCTTTCAAAAATCTTTCAAAGACTCTGGCGAAGCGAATCGGAACGGCGACGGTCGTCGCGGCGATCGCGGTCGGCACGATCGCGTCGCTCGATGCGCACGCCAAGCGGCTTGGTGGCGGTCGCAGCGTCGGGCGCCAGACGCAGATGGTGCAGCCGTCGCACAATGCGCCGTCGTCGCCCCGGAACCCGGCCCAGCAACAGCCGATGCAGCAATCGGCACAACCGTCTCAGGCGCAGCGCGCGCAACAGTCCCCATCGCCGCAACCCGCGCCCGCCGCTTCGCCGCGTTCGCGCTGGCTCGGGCCGATCGCCGGGCTCGCGGCGGGTCTCGGCATCGCGGCGCTCTTGTCGCATTTCGGCCTCGGCTCCGCGTTCGCCGGGGCGATGGCGAACATCATCGTCATTGCGCTGCTTGCGATGATCGGCATCTGGCTCGTGCGCAAGCTCATGTCGCGTGGCCGACGCGCGCCGTCGCCCGCCTACGGCACGGCCGGCGCGGCGACGGGTGCACCGCCGCTCGGTTCGCGGCCATTCGCAGAGAGCCGCATGCAGGCGGGCGACGATGAGGCGTTCGGCCGCCCGGCGGGCGGCGCCGTGTGGTCGGGCCCGGGACAGTCCGCGGGCATGGCGGCGACGCTGCCCGCCGGTTTCGATGCGGCAACGTTCCTGCATCACGCCAAACTCAACTTCGCGCGCTTGCAGGCGGCGTGGGACGCGGGCAATCTCGCCGAGATCCGCGATCTCACGACGCCCGAAATGTTCACCGAGCTCAAACGTGACATCGACGCGCGCGGCCGCGAGCCGAACCGGACCGACGTCGTCCAGTTGAACGGCGAACTGCTAGGCATCGAAGACCGCGGCTCCGAGTATCTCGCGAGTGTTCGCTTCAGCGGGCTCATTCGCGAATCGGCTGGCGCGCCGGCCGAGCCGTTTTCGGAGGTATGGAATCTGTCGAAGTCGGCGCGCGCAGGCGAGGGCTGGTTGCTTGCCGGAATCCAACAGTCCGCGCTTCATTAGAGCGGGCCAATTCAGTTTGAAGGTTGGGTGCCGCGTGAACGAGTGTGAACGTGGCAAAGACGACAAAATCCAGCCGGCCAATGGTTCTTGCAATCGCCCGCAATCGCGAGCTGGGAGCGGGAAGCGGTCGGCCCAGCCACACTTGCTTTTATGAGGATATTCATCCTGATTGCGATGGCGATTTCTGCAACAAGCGTCTCGCCACATGCCAATGCTGATCCGATGCGGCGTCTCAATACAATTGACGTCGACAATTATGGTGCAAACAATCCTCGATTTGAAATGACGCAAGAGTTTGCCGCCTGCGCGAAAACCGTCGCGGGGAAGGGAAACTTTGCGTTGGAACGAGGGTGGGGCGAAAAATACAGGTACTATGAACTTCTTTCGGAAGACAACTGTTTCTACGAAACCAAGGAGTTACGCTGGCTCGTAACAGCGTCCCGGCAAGAGGACAACTTCCGGTGGCAATGCCGCATGCGTTTGACCAATCGGTTTGATGCAGAAATTCGTTGGTTTCGAACGAAAGTCGAAGTAGAACCCGTAGACCCGGTCGCGCCGGGAGCGTCCGATCTCTGCACCGACGGCACGCTTTTCAAGTCGGCGATCTGTGAAAGTTCCGACAAGGCGAGTTGGGAGCGAGCCAATTGCCTCAATCAAGATTCCGACATGCATGGGAACATCCTAATCAAACTAGGCGGTCCGCCATTGCCGGCTGCGCCGGCTTCGTGGTCGGTCAACCCGTTGACCACGAGTGCGTCTCAGTAAGCGCGCCCGTTGCTGATCGGTGCTGCCTGTCGCGCCGCGCGCCGGTGACAGGCGCGGCGTCGTGTCGTCACCGTCGGGGCGTCGACCGCCGGAGCATGTCGCCGGCGGCCGGCGGTCGATCGGACGCTACAATAGAGGCCCGCGTAGGCCACCTCGCTCGCGCGGGCTTTTCATTTTCGAGCCCGATGATCCTCGCCGCCAAACCGATTGCCGCCGCTGTCAATCACCTGCTCGCTCGCGAAGCCTGGGCGCGCGAGCGCCTGGCGCCCTATGCGGGCAAGACGGCCCGGCTCGCCTTCTCGTCCGTCGCCGTGACGTTCGTCGTCCAACCCGACGGCTATCTAAATGGTATCGACGAGACGGAGGCGCCGCAGGTCGACGTGGCGATCGCCGTCCCGGCTGATGCCTTGCCCGCCTTCGTGCAAGGCGGCCAGGCCGCGGTTATGAAGCATGTGAAGATCGAGGGCGACGCCGAGTTCGCGACGCTCCTCGGCAAGCTGGCCGAGCATTTGCGCTGGGAGCCTGAAGAAGACCTCGCCAAGGTGATCGGCGATGCACCGGCGTATCGAGTCGCCACGCTCGTGCGAATGGCCGGCGAGCAGGCGACACGTGCCGGGCGCAATTTGCGCGATTCGGTTGCGGAGTATCTGCTCGATGAAAATCCGCAGCTCGTGCGGCGTGCATCGCTCGATCTTTTCAATGCGGAGCTTGCACGCGCACGCGACGCGCTCGCGCGGCTCGAAAAGCGCGTCGAACGCATCGAGCGCGGCGGGCGAGCGGTCAGCGTACCCTTGCGCGGCGTGCGCTAGACGTCGGCCCCGGGATTTTTCCTCCATGCGTCTTCTGCGCTTTATCAAGATCGTCTTCACCGTCATCCGTTTCGGCCTCGACGAGATGATGCTCGCGCGCATCAAGGATCGCCGCGTGCGATTGCTGCTTCGCATCGGCACGATCGGCCGCCGCTTCAAGTCGCCGCCGGCCGTGCGGCTGCGGCTTGCCCTGGAAAGCCTCGGCCCGATCTTCGTCAAGTTCGGCCAGGTGCTTTCGACGCGGCGCGACCTGCTTTCGACCGAAGTTGCCGTGGAGCTCGCGAAGCTCCAGGATCAGGTGCCCCCATTCGATTCCAACGTGGCGATCGGGATCATCGAAAAATCGCTCGGCGCGAGCGTCGACGTGCTCTTCGACGATTTCGAGCGAATTCCCGTGGCGAGCGCTTCCATCGCCCAGGTGCATTTCGCCAGAGTGAAATCGGGGCAACACGCCGGCAAGCCCGTGGCCGTGAAGGTGCTGCGGCCAAACATGCTGCCCGTCATCGATTCGGACCTCGCGCTCTTGCGCGATCTCGCCGTCTGGGCCGAGCGCCTTTGGGCCGACGGCAAGCGCTTGAAGCCGCGCGAAGTCGTCGCCGAATTCGACAAGTATCTGCACGACGAGCTCGATCTCATGCGCGAGGCGGCCAACGGCAGCCAGCTGCGCCGCAACTTCGCCGGACTCGATCTGCTGCTCGTTCCCGAGATGTACTGGGAGTTCTGCACGCCGAGCGTGCTCGTCATGGAGCGTATGGTCGGTGTGCCCATCAGCCAGGTCGAGACGCTGCGGGAGGCGGGGGTCGACATACCGAAGCTCGCGCGCGAAGGGGTCGAGATTTTTTTCACGCAGGTTTTCCGCGACGGCTTTTTTCATGCCGATATGCACCCGGGCAACATCCAGGTGAGCCTTGATCCCGCGCATTTCGGCCGCTATATCGCGCTCGATTTCGGCATCATCGGCGCGCTTTCGGACTTCGACAAAAATTACCTCGCGCAGAACTTTCTCGCATTTTTCAAGCGCGATTACCACCGCGTCGCGACGCTTCACCTCGAGTCGGGCTGGGTGCCGCCCACGACGCGCGTCGAGGAACTCGAAAGCGCGATTCGTGCCGTTTGCGAACCCTACTTCGACCGGGCGCTGAAGGACATCTCGCTCGGCCAGGTGCTGATGCGGCTTTTCTCGACCTCGCGGCGGTTCAATGTCGAAATCCAGCCGCAACTCGTCCTGCTGCAGAAGACCATGCTCAACGTCGAAGGTCTCGGCCGCTCGCTCGACCCGGAGCTGGATCTCTGGAAGACCGCGAAGCCGTATCTCGAGCGCTGGATGAACGAGCAAGTCGGCTTACGCGGCTGGTACGAGCGGCTCAAGATCGAGGCGCCGCAATGGAGCAAGACGCTGCCGCAGCTGCCGCGGCTTGTGCACAACGTGCTCGCCGACGTGCGCGAGGGCTCGCGTTCGCCGAACGACGCCGTCATGGAGATGCTGCTCGTCGAGCACCGGCGCACGAATCGGCTGCTGCAGGCGCTGCTGCTGTTCGGCGTGGCGGTCGGCGTCGGGGCCGTCGTCGCGCGCTTCTGGCTCGTGGTGGCATATGGGGCTTGAAGTTCCGAATCGCCGCCCCCATCTCACTAGCGCCTTTCGGCCGCGGCCCGACATCGGGGCGTCAGCCGATTACGGCTATAATTCAACGTTTTGCAAGCTTTGAACCGTTTTCGTCGGAATTGACGGGAAGAGAATCATGCCGATCTACGCTTATCGTTGCGAATCGTGCGGCTTCGAGAAAGACGTCCTGCAGAAGATCAGCGATGCGCCGCTCACGCAGTGTCCCGAATGCCACAGTGAAACATTCCGCAAGCAGTTGACGGCGGCCGGCTTTCAATTGAAGGGCTCCGGTTGGTATGTCACCGATTTCCGCGGTGGCTCGAGCGGCGGAAAGGGCGCGAACGGCGCCAAGGGCGCCGACAGCGGCACGAAGGAAGCCGGCGGGTCGAATTCCGGCGAGTCGAATGCCGGCGCGACGAATGCCGGCGCGGCGAATGCCGGTGCGGCGACGGGCGCGCCCACGAGTACGGCGAGCTCGACGGCCGCTGCATCGAGTACGTCGGACGCGTGACACGGTTCGGGCGGAAGGCGTGGCCGGAACGCCGGCGAGCGCACCGTCCGGGTGCCGTCGCCAGTCGCTGCCGCTCGACCTGCAGTAAGCGGCTCGCACCCTGCGCCGACTCTTTTCCGTGGCGCACGACTACCCTCCCGGAGGGGGCTTGCCCCCCGGGGAACGTTCGTGGCGCCGGTTTCGCGCCAAGGCAGCCGAAGTCCCTCGGGGGCACGGAACGAAGTGAGCGCGGGGGCTCTAAAAATTTCTGGCGGTACTCATGAAGAAGACGACGCTCAAATCCGTGTTCCTTACCGGTCTGCTCGTTATCGTGCCCTTGGCCGTCACGCTGTGGGTGCTCGGGCTCATCATCGGCACGATGGACCAGACGCTGCTACTCCTGCCATCCTCGTGGCAACCGGAGAAGCTTTTCGGCTTCCATCTGCCGGGCATCGGTGCGCTGCTGACGATCGCATTCATCTTCGTCGTCGGTCTCTTCACGCAGAACTTGGTCGGTCAGAAACTCGTCACCTGGTGGGATGCGATCGTCCGCCACATCCCGGTCGTCGGGCCCCTTTACACGAGCGTGAAGCAGGTTTCCGACACGCTGCTTTCGAGCAGCGGCAACGCGTTTCGAAAGGCGCTCCTGATCGAGTATCCGCGGCGCGGCTCATACACGATTGCCTTCCTGACCGGCGCGCCCGGCGGCGACGTCGTCAATCATTTGCAGGAAGAGCATGTGAGCGTTTATGTCCCGACCACGCCGAATCCGACGTCGGGCTTTTTCCTGATGGTGCCGAGAAGCGAGGTCGTCGAGCTCGACATGAGCGTCGATGCGGCCCTGAAGTACATCGTCTCGATGGGCGTCGTCGCCCCGGCCGCGCCGACGCCGGTTGCGCCGATACGACGTCCGGTCGAGCCGCCCCTTTAATGCGAAGCGCGCCGCGTGGCGCGTCCCGCTCATTCATGCAAACGAAAGACGAACACCATGTCGATGAGATCTGAATACTGCGGTCTGGTGACCGAACACCTGCTGGGCCAATCCGTCGCGCTGTGCGGATGGGTGCATCGCCGGCGCGACCATGGCGGCGTCATTTTCATCGACCTGCGCGATCGCGAGGGGCTCGTTCAGGTCGTCTGCGACCCGGATCGCCCCGAGATGTTCAAGGCGGCCGAGGGCGTGCGCAACGAGTTTTGCGTGCGCATCGTCGGGGTCGTGCGCAACCGCCCCGAGGGCACGGTCAACACGGGCTTGAAGAGCGGCAAGATCGAGGTGCTTTGCCATGAGCTGACGGTGTTGAACGCATCGGTCACGCCGCCGTTCCAGCTCGACGACGACAATCTTTCCGAAACGACGCGCCTGACCCACCGCGTGCTCGATCTGCGCCGCCCGCAGATGCAGGAGAACCTGCGTCTGCGCTACCGGGTGGCCATGGAGGTGCGCAAGTACCTCGACGCGCAAGGCTTCATCGACATCGAAACGCCGATGCTCACGAAGAGCACGCCTGAAGGCGCGCGCGACTATCTCGTGCCGTCGCGCGTCAACGCGGGGCAGTTCTTCGCGCTGCCGCAATCGCCGCAGCTCTTCAAGCAGCTTCTGATGGTCGCGAACTTCGATCGCTACTATCAGATCGTGAAGTGCTTCCGTGACGAGGACTTGCGCGCCGACCGCCAGCCCGAGTTCACGCAGATCGACTGCGAGACCTCGTTCCTTTCCGAGCAGGACATCCGCGACCTCTTCGAGAAGATGATTCGCCACGTGTTCAAGGAAACGATCGACGTGGCGCTCGACGATCCGTTCCCCGTCATGCAATACGCCGAGGCGATGGCGCGCTTCGGCTCGGACAAGCCCGATCTGCGCGTGAAGCTCGAGTTCACCGAGCTCACGGATGCGATGAAGGACGTCGAGTTCAAGGTATTCAGCACGCCGGCCAACAGCAAGGATGGGCGAGTCGCCGCATTGCGCGTGCCGAAGGGCGGTGAGCTCACGCGCGGCGACATCGACGGTTATACCGAGTTCGTGCGCATCTACGGCGCGAAGGGCCTCGCCTGGATCAAGGTCAACGATGCGGCAAAGGGGCGCGACGGTTTGCAAAGCCCGATCGTCAAGAACCTGCACGATGCCGCGATCGCCGCGATCCTCGAACGCACGGGTGCACGGGATGGCGACATCGTCTTCTTCGCAGCGGACCGCGCGAAGGTCGTCAACGACAGCCTCGGCGCGCTGCGTCTGAAGATTGGCCACTCGGAGTTCGGCAAGGCGAACGGCCTCGTCGAGCACGGTTGGAAGCCGCTTTGGGTCATCGATTTTCCGATGTTCGAGTACGACGAAGAAGAAGCACGCTACGTCGCCGCGCATCACCCGTTCACGAGCCCGAAGGACGAGCATCTCGAGTATCTCGAGAGTGACCCTGGCCGATGCCTGGCCAAGGCCTATGATATGGTGCTGAACGGATGGGAAATCGGCGGCGGCTCGGTGCGGATCTACCGAGAGGACGTTCAAAGCAAGGTGTTCCGTGCACTGAAGATCGGGCCGGAGGAGGCGCGGGCGAAGTTCGGCTTCCTGCTTGACGCGTTGCAGTACGGCGCGCCGCCGCACGGCGGCATTGCGTTCGGTCTCGATCGCATCGTGACGATGATGGCCGGCGCCGATTCGATACGCGACGTCATCGCCTTCCCGAAGACGCAGCGCGCGCAGGATCTGCTGACGCAGGCGCCGAGCGCTGTCGATGAGCGCCAGTTGCGCGAGCTGCATATCCGCTTGCGTCAACCGGAACAATCGAAGGTCTGAGAGGGCTTCGCTGTTTTGTTGGAAGAAAAAGGCGCGTCGGCGCCTTTTTTCTTCTCGCGGGCTAGGATGGAAAAACTATGCAAAAGCCGCCAAAGATTCCGGAGTCCGTCCTCGTCGTCATCTACACGCCCGAGCTCGACGTGCTGATCATGGAGCGCGCCGATCGCCCGGGGTTCTGGCAATCGGTGACCGGCTCGAAAGACCATCTCGATGAACCGCTCATACAGACAGCCGTGCGCGAAGTAGCGGAGGAGACGGGGATCGAGATCGGCGGTGACCAAGTGCCGGCCGATGCACTGATCGACTGGCATCACCAGATCGAGTACGAAATCTATCCCGTCTGGCGGCATCGATACGCCGAGGGCATCACCCGCAACGTCGAGCATTGGTTCGGGCTCGAGGTGCCCTACCGGAAGGCGGTGACACTGGCGCCGCGCGAGCACACCGCGTATTTGTGGCTGCCCTATGCCGAAGCGGCGGCACGCTGCTTCTCCTCGTCGAACCGCGACGCGATCCTCGAACTGCCGCGCCGCGCGCGTGCACGGGACGAATGAGCCGGCGCCGCACGCGCCGGCTGGCGCGATTCGGCGCGGGCCTGCTCTCGCGCCGAGGCCTCGTGCGGCTTGCGTTCACCGCGGGCAACGGCGTTCGTCTCCTGAGCACGGGCGCCGACTACTTCGCGGCGCTGATCGCTCGCATTGATGCGGCGCAGGTGAGCGTGGTGCTCGAAACCTATATCTTCTGCGACGACGCGGCCGGGCAGCCCGTCTCGACCGCGCTGATCCGCGCGGCAAAGCGCGGCGTGCGGGTGCGTATCATCACCGACGGTCTCGGCACGGGGCGCCTGCCGTTTTTCGATGAATGGCTCGCCGCCGGCGTCGCGCATCGCGTCTACAATCCGCATCTCTTCGGCCGTTTCGGCTTTTCGCGCACCCACCGCAAGATCGCCGTCGTCGACGAGCGTTTTGCCTTTTGCGGCGGCATCAACATCGTCGACGACTACGACTCGAACGGCGTGAGCCTGCCGTTTCCGCGCTGGGACTTCGCCGTCGAGCTGGAGGGACCTGTCGTCGCACAGGTGAGCGCGGCGTTCGACATCCAATGGCGGCGCATCGAGAGCGGGCATCGCCCGCATCCGCTGGAAGCGCTGCGAGCAGGCGCCTGGCTGCCGGCCTGGGCGCGCGGCCGGCGAGGCGCTTCGATTCCGCTCGGCGAGTCGGCCGTGGCCTTCGTCGCACGCGACAACCTCGTGAACCGGCGGGCGATCGAGAAGGCTTATCTCGTTGCCATCGGCCGGGCGCGACGCGAAATCCTCGTCGCGAATCCCTACTTCATGCCTGCACGCAAGATCCGCCGGGCCCTCGCGAGCGCGGCGCGCCGCGGCGTCGACGTGCGGCTCGTCGTCGGGCGCAAAGAGTTCGTGCTGCTCGACTACGCGGTCCGCTACCTCTACCGGACGCTGCTGAAAGCCGGCGTACGGATAGCCGAGTATGAAAAGACGATGCTCCATGGCAAGGTGGCCGTGGTCGACTCCAACTGGGCGACGGTCGGCTCGTCCAATCTCGATGCGCTCAGTCTCGTGCTCAACAACGAGGCCAACGTCGTGCTCGTCGAGCATCCGGAAATCGCGCTGCTGCGCGAGGCGATGCTCGCCGCCTTCGACGAGGCGCGGCCGATCGATGCCGCTCGGTACGCCGCGCGGCCCTTTTTCGAGCGAGCGATCAACGGCGTCGCCTACGTCGCGTACCGGGCCGTCATGAAACTCATCACCGTCGGCGGATACGATTGATGGGATCGAGGGGCATAAGGTAACGGGGCCGTACCGGCGCGGTAGTGGAGGGCAACGGCGGCGCTCGCGATCGCAATTCGCGAAAGCCCTCTTTCCCGCCCTCGGCAAATGAGGCAAGAATAAGGCCCCCGGTTAGATACGGCGTTCTAATAAAGTCCTTGTTTCGACGACGGCCGCACTCAATAATAGTACGGCCGTTCTATTTTTTGGTTCGATCACGAAAAGAACGGTACGAGGCCATGCGAAAAGGTGAACAGACGCGCGCCGCGATCCTCGATGCAGCGCTGGACCTGGCGAGCCGTGACGGGCTCGAAGGTCTGACGATCGGTCTTCTGGCCGAGCGCATGCAGATGAGCAAAAGCGGCGTGTTTGCGCATTTCGGCTCGCGCGAGGATCTGCAGGTGGAAGTGGTGCGCGAGTACCACCGCCGGTTCGAGGAAGAGGTGTTTTACCCGAGCCTGCGCGAGCCGCGCGGTCTGCCGCGCTTGAAGGCGATGCTGTCGCGCTGGATGGATAAGCGCGTCCAGGAAGTGATGACGGGATGCATCTATATCAGCGGCGCCGTCGAGTACGACGATCGCGGCGACAACCCGGTGCGCGAGCAGCTCGTCGCAAGCGTTTCGACCTGGCGCGCGGCGCTTTTGCGCGCGATTTCGCAGGCGGTGGAAGAGGGGCATCTGCGGGCGGATACCGATCCGAACCTGATGCTGTTCGAACTGTATAGCTTCACGCTCGGTCTGCATCACGACGCGCGGTTTCTGCATCTGCCCGATGCCGCGCGCCTCACGTGGGCCGCGTTGGAAAAGACGATCGTTTCTTACCAGAGCCGTTAGCGGGCGCATTCGAGTGCCCGCCTCGATCGACGGCCGAGCCTTGTCGCCGCAATCTTTGGAGGGTAGTCATGGGCCAATACGCCGCGCCGCTGCGCGACATGCAGTTCGTTCTGAACGAGCTGCTCGACGTCGAAGCCGAACTGAAGGGCATGCCGAGGCATGCCGAACTCGACGCCGATACGATCAATCAGGTGCTCGGAGAGGCCGGCAAGTTCTGCGAAGAGGTGCTGTTCCCGCTCAATCAGAGCGGCGACCAGGAAGGGTGTGTCTACGAGGGCGACGGCGTCGTCAAAACGCCCACGGGTTTCAAGGAGGCCTACCGGCAGTACGTCGAAGCGGGATGGCCCGCGCTCTCCTGCGAACCCGAATATGGGGGGCAGGGGCTGCCGAAATTCGTCAACAATGCGTTGTTCGAGATGATGAATTCGGCGAACCAGGCCTGGACGATGTATCCGGGGCTCTCGCACGGCGCCTATGAGTGCCTCACCGCGCACGGCACGCCGGAGCAGCAGAAGGTCTATCTGCCGAAGCTCGTCGCCGGCACCTGGACGGGCACGATGTGCCTGACCGAGCCGCATTGCGGCACGGACCTCGGCATGCTGCGCACGAAGGCCGAGTCGTACGGAGACGGCTCCTACTCGCTGTCGGGCACGAAAATCTTCATCTCGAGCGGCGAGCACGACCTCGCGGAGAACATCGTGCACCTCGTTCTCGCGCGGCTGCCCGACGCGCCGCCGGGGACGAAGGGAATCTCGCTTTTCATCGTGCCGAAGTTCATTCCGGCGCCGGACGGTGAGCCAGGTCAGCGCAATGCCATCAAGTGCGGATCGATCGAGCACAAGATGGGTATTCATGGCAACGCCACCTGCGTGATGAACCTCGACAACGCGAAGGGCTGGCTCGTCGGCGAGCCGAACCGAGGCCTGCAGGCGATGTTCGTCATGATGAACGCGGCGCGGCTCGGCGTCGCGATGCAGGGGCTCGGCCTCACGGAAGTGGCTTACCAGAACTCGCTCGCCTATGCGAAGGAGCGCTTGCAGATGCGCTCGCTCTCCGGCCCGAAGGCGCCGGACAAGCCGGCCGATCCCATCATCGTCCATCCCGACGTGCGCCGCATGCTGCTCACGCAAAAGGCCTACGCGGAAGGCGCGCGCGCGTTTTCGTACTGGGCCGCGGTGCAGATCGATCGCGAGCTCTCGCATGCCGACGAGGCCGTGCGCAAGGACGCGAGCGATCTCGTCGCGCTGCTCACGCCGGTGCTGAAGGCATTCCTCAGCGACAACGCGTTCGAGTGCACCAATCACGCGCTGCAGGTCTTCGGCGGGCATGGGTATATCGCCGAATGGGGCATGGAGCAGTATGTTCGCGACGCACGCATCAACATGATCTACGAAGGCACGAATGCCGTGCAGGCGCTCGACCTGCTCGGACGCAAGGTGCTCGCCGACATGGGCGCGAAGCTGAAGAAGTTCGGCAAGCTCGTTACCGAGTTCGTCGAAGCGGAGGGCGTGAAGCCCGAGATGCAGGAGTTCGTCAACCCGCTCGCCGATATCGGGGAAAAGGTGCAGAAGCTCACGATGGAGATCGGCATGAAGGCGATGCAGAACCCCGACGAAGTGGGCGCTGCCGCCGTACCGTATCTGCGCACCGTCGGTCATCTGGTCTTCTCGTACTTCTGGGCCCGCATGGCACGCATCGCGCTCGACAAAGAGGCGTCGGGCGACCCGTTCTACAAGTCGAAGCTCGCCACCGCACGCTTTTACTTCGCGAGGCTTCTGCCCGAGACGGCCGCGACGATCCGCATGGCGCGCGCGGGTGCGAAGCCGCTGATGGAGATCGACGAGGCGCTGTTTTAACTGGAGAGACACGTGAGCAACCTGATCATTCGCAAGGTGGCCGTGCTCGGCGCCGGCGTAATGGGCGCGCAGATCGCCGCGCACCTCATCAACGCCAAGGTGCCGGTGCTGCTGTTCGACCTTCCGGCCAAGGAAGGTCCGAAGAACGCGATCGCCCTCAAGGCGATCGACAATCTGAAGAAGCTCTCGCCGGCCCCGCTCGGCGTCAAGGACGATGCGCGCTACATCGAACCGGCGAACTACGAGGACGATATTGCCCGGCTCGCCGAATGCGACCTCGTGATCGAAGCGATCGCCGAGCGCATGGACTGGAAGCACGATCTCTACCAGAAGGTCTCGCCCCATCTCGCGCCCCATGCGATTTTCGCGACGAATACGTCGGGCCTCTCGATCACTCAGTTGTCCGAAGGATTTTCGGACGAGCTGAAGTCGCGCTTTTGCGGTGTGCATTTCTTCAATCCGCCGCGCTATATGCATCTGGTCGAGCTGATCCCGACGGCGACGACGCGCGCGCAGATCCTCGACGATCTCGAGTCGTTCCTCACGAGCGTCGTCGGCAAGGGCGTCGTCCGTGCGAAAGACACGCCGAACTTCATTGCGAACCGCGTCGGCGTCTTTTCCATCCTCGCCGTCATGGCGGAAGCCGCGAAATATGGGCTGCGCTTCGACGAGGTCGACGACCTGACGGGTGCGCGTCTCGGGCGCGCAAAGTCGGCAACGTTCCGCACAGCCGACGTCGTCGGCCTCGATACCTTGGTGCACGTCATCAAGACGATGCAGGACAATCTTCCCGAAGATCCGTTCTTCCCCGTCTACGAGACGCCTGCCGTGCTGGCATCGCTCGTCCAGAAGGGCGTGCTCGGACAGAAGAGCGGCAGCGGGTTCTATCGGAAGGAAGGCAAGGCGATCAAGGTGCTCGATCCGAAGACGGGCGAGTACTTCGAGAGCGGTGCCAAGGCGGACGAGCTCGTCGGTCGCATGCTGAAGCGTGCGCCGGCCGAGCGGCTGAAGCTGCTGCGCGAATCGGAGCACCCGCAGGCCCAATTTCTTTGGGCCATTTTCCGCGATGTTTTCCACTACATCGCCGTTCATCTCGAATCGATCGCGGACAACGCGCGTGACGTCGATCTCGCGATTCGATGGGGCTTCGGCTGGAGCGACGGGCCGTTCGAAGGATGGCAGGCCGCCGGCTGGAAGCAAGTGGCCGAATGGGTGCGGGACGATATCGCCGCGGGCAAGGCGCTCGCGAAGGCGCCGCTGCCCGCGTGGGTCTTCGACGGCCCCGTCGCCGAGAAAGGCGGCGTCCATACGAACGAGGGATCGTGGTCGCCGGCCGCGAAGTCGTTCGTGCCGCGTTCCACGCTCGGCGTCTATGACAAGCAGATGTTCCGCGCGCCGCTCGTCGGCGAGACGGGCCGCGATCCGAGAAAGCAGGGCAAGACGCTCTTCGAAAGCGAGACGCTGCGCGCGTGGGTCGACGATCGCGCCGGCGAAGAAGACGTCGTCATCGTTTCGTTCAAGAGCAAGATGAACACGATGGGGCCGAGCGTCATCGACGGGCTCGTGCAGGCGATCGATCTCGCCGAGAAGGACTACCGCGCCGTCGTCATTTGGCAGCCCACCTCGTTGACGCTTGGCACGCCCGGCGGACCGTTCTCGGCCGGTGCGAACCTCGAGGAGGCGATGCCCGCGTTCATGATGGGCGGCGCGAAGGGCATCGAGCCGTTCGTGAAGAAGTTCCAGCAGGGCATGCTGCGCGTCAAATACGCGAACGTGCCCGTCGTGACGGCGGTGTCGGGCATCGCACTCGGCGGCGGTTGCGAGCTGATGCTCCACAGCGCGAAGCGCGTGGCGCATTTCGAGAGCTACGTTGGGCTCGTGGAAGTCGGTGTCGGGCTGTTGCCGGCCGGCGGCGGTCTCAAGGAGGCGGTGTTGCGCGCGGCGGAAACGGCTGCCGCGGTCGGCGCGCCGCAGGGCGAGCTGCTCAAGTTCGTCAGCAAGTCGTTCGAGAACGCGGCGATGGCGAAGGTCTCGGGCTCCGCGCTCGAAGCGCGCGCAATGGGCTATCTGAAGCCGTCGGACACGATTGTCTTCAACGTTTTCGAGTTGCTCGATACGGCGAAGAAGGAAGCGCGCGCACTGGCGGCCGCCGGCTATCGGCCGCCGCTGCGGGCTTCGCAGATTCCTGTCGCGGGCCGCTCGGCGATTGCGACGATCAAGGCGCAGCTCGTCAACATGCGCGACGGCAACTTCATCAGCGCGCACGACTTCCTGATCGCCTCGCGCATCGCCGAGGTCATATGCGGCGGCGACGTGGAGGCGGGGAGCCTCGTCGACGAGGAGTGGCTCCTCACGCTCGAGCGCCGCGCGTTCGTCGAGCTGCTCGGCACGCAAAAGACGCAGGAGCGGATCATGGGCATGCTGCAGACCGGCAAGCCGGTGCGCAACTAAAGCGGTGGCAATGAGGAGCTGCAAATGAGCAAACAGCTGCAAGACGCATACATCGTCGCGGCAAGCCGCACGCCGATCGGCAAGGCGCCGCGCGGGGCGTTCAAGAACACGCGCCCGGACGAGCTGCTCGTCCATGCGATCAAATCGGCCGTCGCGCAGGTGCCGGCGCTCGATACGAACGTCATCGAAGACGCGATCGTCGGCTGCGCGATTCCCGAGGCCGAGCAAGGGCTCAACGTCGCCCGCATGGGCGCGCTGCTCGCGGGCCTGCCGAGGTCGGTCGGCGGCGTGACGGTCAATCGTTTCTGCGCATCGGGCCTGACTGCGCTCGCGATGGCGGCCGACCGGATCCGGGTCGGCGAGTCGGACGCGATGATCGCGGGAGGGTGCGAATCGATGAGCATGGTGCCGATGATGGGCAACACGCCGTCGATGTCGCCGCATATCTTCGATCGCGACGAAGACTATGGCATCGCCTATGGCATGGGGCTGACGGCCGAGCGCGTCGCCGAGCGCTGGAAGGTGAGCCGCGAGGACCAGGATCGCTTTTCGCTGAGTTCACACGAAAAGGCGATCGCCGCGCAAAGGGCTGGCGAATTCAAGGATGAGATCGCGCCTTATGCGCTCGTCGAGCGATTTCCGGATCTCGCCTCGGGCGAGGTCAAAGTCAGCACGCGCGAGCTCGCGCTCGACGAGGGCCCTCGGCCCGACACATCGATCGAAGGACTCGCGAAGCTCAAGCCTGTGTTCATGAGCAAGGGGTCGGTGACGGCCGGCAACAGCTCGCAGACATCGGACGGTGCGGGCGCCCTCATCGTCGTTTCGGAAAAGATCCTGAAGCAATTCAACCTGACGCCGCTGGCGCGTTTCGTGAGCTTCGCCGTGCGTGGCGTGCCTCCCGAAGTGATGGGCATTGGGCCGAAAGAGGCCATTCCCGTTGCGCTGAAGGCCGCCGGCCTCAAGCAGGACGATCTGGACTGGATAGAGCTCAACGAAGCGTTCGCGGCGCAGTCGCTCGCCGTCATTCGCGAGCTCGGGCTCGATCCCGCAAAGGTCAATCCGATCGGCGGAGCCATCGCGCTGGGGCATCCGCTCGGCGCGACCGGCGCGATTCGCGCGGCCACGGTCGTGCATGGCCTGCGTCGGCGCAATCTTAAGTACGGGATGGTGACGATGTGCGTCGGTACCGGCATGGGTGCCGCCGGCATTATCGAGCGCCTTTGATCGGCCTGACGCGGCAGATAGCGGTGACGGTTCGCGGGCTCGATGATCGTTCGCCGACGATCGGACAGCTTCGCGAGCCATCGCTTTTTCTGGAGTCGACAGATGACGGACGAAATTCTGGTGGAGCGCGCCGATGGCGTGATGGCGATTACCCTCAATCGTCCAAATAAAAAGAATGCGATCACGTCGGTGATGTATGCCGCGATGACCGAAGCGCTCGAGGATGCCCGCGACGACGCGGCCGTGCGTGCGATCGTGATTCGCGGCGCCGGAGGCGCATTCAGCGCGGGCAACGATCTCGAGGATTTCGTGAAGTCGCCGCCGATGGGCGATGACGCGCCGGTGCTGCGGTTTCTGCGCAGCATCAGCACCGCGCCAAAGCCGGTCGTGGCATCGGTAGCGGGCGTCGCGGTCGGGATCGGCACGACGCTGCTGCTTCATTGCGATCTCGTCTATGCGGCCGATTCGGCGACGTTCTCGTTGCCGTTCACGCAGCTCGGGCTGTGCCCGGAGGCGGCTTCGAGCATGTTGCTGCCGCGCCTGGCCGGTTATCAGCTCGCCGCGGAAAAGTTGCTGCTGGGTGAGGCGTTCGACGCACGCGAGGCGCATCGGATGGGAATCGTGAACCGCCTGCTGCCTGCGGGCGAAGTCGATGCGTTTGCTCTCGCGCAGGCAGCCAAGCTGGCGACGTTGCCGGCGTCGTCGCTGCGCGTGACGAAGCGCTTGATGAAGCAGGCGGGAGACCAGGAAGTCGCGCAGCGGATCAAGGAGGAAGTCGTGCACTTCGGCAAGATGCTGCTCGCGCCCGAAGCTCGCGAGGCGATGACGGCATTTCTTCAGAAGCGCAAGCCGGACTTTCGCCAGTTCGATTAGCCGACTGCGTCGATCCAGGGGTGCGACGTTCCGGTGGCGGGACGGCGCTCCCTATGCCGTTTCGTAGTCGACATACCCGGCCTCGCGGCAAAAGCTCAACAGCCGGATGCCTGCCTGACGCGCGATCGTGACAGCCAGCGACGACGGCGCCGATATCGTCGCGACCATCGGGATGCCGACGCGCGCCGCCTTACGTACCAGCTCGTAACTCGCACGGCTCGAAAGGAAGACGAAGCCGTCGGTCGTATCCGTGCGATCGAGGACGAGCTGGCCGATCAGCTTATCGAGCGCATTGTGTCGGCCGACGTCCTCGAAGGCGCGCCCAATCGACCCGTCGGCCGCGCACCATGCGGCGGCATGCAGGCCGCCCGTGAGCTTCGTGAGCGCCTGATGCTCGGGCAGCGCGCGCGCCGCGTGTGCGATAGCGTCGGATGCGAGGCGTGACAGGAATCCCGTATCGGAGACGCGCTCGGGCGCGAGATCGAGCAAATCGATGCTCTCGATACCGCATACCCCGCATCCGGTGCGGCCGGTGAGCGCACGCCGCTTTTCCTTGAGTGCGACGAACGCCTGCTGGACGACGGTCAGTTCGACCTGAGCGTGTGGAAACGGCAATTCTTCGCCGTGCATCGTCACTTCGATGTCATGGATGTCGCTGCCGCGCTCGACGATCCCTTCGGAAATCGCGAAGCCGACCGCGAACGCCTCGAGATCGCGTGGCGTACACATCATGACGGCATGCGAGATGCCGTTGAAAATGAGCGCGACCGGCCACTCCTGGCCGATCCGGTCGGCGGCGGTCTCGACGGCGCCCCCGCGATGCCGGCGCACTTGCTGCTCAACCACGCCCGATTGCTCGGCGTAATCCAATGGTTCGTTCAAGATCGCTCCTTGCTGGCCGCATTGACGCGCCGATAGAAGTTCTAAAATACCCGAACCAGACCATATCTGCCTGCCGAAACAAGGCTTCCTTGACCTAGAGGACATCGTCATGGGACTGCTCGAAGCGCCGTTCTTGTTCGATTTCGAAGTGGTGTCGTCAGAAGACTTCAAATTCATGCCGATGTCGGTGCGCTTCAACCTCGATCGCTTCGGGCTGCGTATCTCGCTCGCGCAGTGGCAGATGCTGCCCTATCCGGACCGCGTGCTGCTCGCGCGCTTTCCCGTCGACGACGATACGGCGATCGAGCCGAATTTCGACCATGCGCTCTTCGAGATGATGCGCACGCATGCGAATGTCGAGCCCGAATGGTTCACGCCGGACGCCGACCCCGCATGGCGCAAGGTCGACACCGTGCCCGAAGGCGTTACCCATCAGTGCGGCATCGCCGGGATTCCTCTCCCCTCGAATGACCGCTGGGCACAGCTCGCGCCATTCAAGCGCTATGTGCTGGCGAAGCTGTCGCGCAAGCCGGAAGGCAATCACGACTTCATACCGGCCATGAAGGAATTCGGGCTGGCGGCTTGAATTTAACAATCGTTGAGAATTGCGCGGAGCGATTGAGTAGCGGTTCGCTTCCGCGCGGTTTCGTCATACGAATATTGAAGGTGTCGTTTCGCGTTTTTGCACGGACGCGCTCAACTTTTGCGCAGCCCTGCCGTTATCCACGAGTTGGCGTGTCAAAAAACCCGCATTCCTTCGTATTCCATCAATAATGGGGTGCCTGCCCCGCAGGATGGGTGCGTCGTCCCCGGTGCGAACGGCGTTCGATAAATGAGATCTTTCTTTTCGAAGCGGTTGCTGATCAACTTCGTCGTCGTCGCGGCCGCGCTCGCCGCTTCGATGCGTTCGACGCGCTTTGCCATGCTGCTTCTGCTCGTGACGATGATCGCGGGCTGCGGCGTGCTGATCTACACCTTTGGCGCGCGCGAGGGCGCCGCGCGCGCGAAGCTGCGTGTCGCGCGCGTCATGCGTCGCAGCGACGAGCGCTTTCGCGAGCTTTTCGATGCCCATCCCGTGCCGATGTGGATCTATGACCGCGAAACGCTGAGCTTTCTCGCGGCGAACGACGCCGCCGTCGAGCAGTACGGTTACAGCGAAAGCGAGTTGCTTTCGATGACGATCCGCGAGATTCACCCGCCCGACGAGCTCGCGCGGCTCGATTCGTATCTGGGCCGCACCAGTGCGACGCCGCGCCGCGGCCGTGTCATGGCCGGGGTTTGGCGCCATCGGCGTCGCGACGGCTCGCTGCTCTCGGCCGATATCTCGAACCACGTGCTGAGCTTCATGGGCCGTCCGGCAATGTTTGTGCTGGCCGACGACGTGACCGATCAGATCAAGGCCGAAGCCGAGGCCCAGCGCTCGAACCAGATGCTCGAGACTGTCATCGACAACATCCCGCAGCGCATTTTCTGGAAAGACCGCGAATCGCGCTATCTCGGCTGCAATATGGCGTTCGCGCGCGACGCGGGGCTCGCCTATCCCGAGCAAGTGATCGGCAAGACCGACTACGACATGCCGTGGAAAAGCATGGCTGACTCGCTGCAGCGAGCCGATCGCGAAATCGTCGTGACCGGCGTGCCGAAGATGAACCTCGAGTTCGAACTCGTGGTGGAAGGCGTCTTGCGCGCCGGCATCACGAGCAAGATTCCGCTTACGAACGGCGACGGCACGGTGATCGGCGTGCTCGGCTCCTACACGGACACGACGGACCGCAAGCGGTCCGATCTGGCGCTGCGCCTGCAAAGCCGCGCGCTCGATGCGAGCGTCAATGCGATCGTCATCACGGGGCCGGCCGAGGGCGGCCATGTCATCGAGTACGCGAATCCCGCCTTCAAGCGCATCACGGGATACGAGCCGGCCGAGGTCATCGGCCACGACTCCCGGTTCCTGCAGCGCGACGATCGCGAGCAGGACGGGCTCGTCGCCATTCGCGAAGGGCTCGCGGCGAACCGTGAGGTCAGCGCGGTTTTGCGCAACTACCGCAAGGATGGCGCGCTGTTCTGGAATCAGCTCTACGTCGCGCCCGTGCCCGATACGGACGGCCGAATCACGCACCATATCGGCGTCATCAACGACGTCACCGAGCTGATCCGCTATCAGGAACAACTCGAATATCAGGCGAACTACGACAGTCTCACGAGGCTGCCCAATCGCATCCTCCTGCGCGAGCGGCTGCAGCAATCAATGGCGCGCGGCATCGAGCTCGCGGTCGTGTTCGTCGATCTCGACGGCTTCAAGAACGTCAACGACAGTCTCGGCCATAGCGTCGGCGACCGCCTGCTCGGCGTCGTTGCCGAGCGGCTCGCGCGCACGGCTCAGGCCGGCGATACCGTCGCGCGTCATGGCGGCGACGAGTTCGTGATCGTACTGACGGAGCTCGTCGGCGACGGTGCGCTCGTGAAGTGGATGGAGCGCGTTCGCGCGGTGATCTCGGAGCCGGTCATGCTCGACGGCACCGAACTCTATGTCGGCTGCAGCATGGGCGCGAGCCTCTTTCCGCAAGATGGTGAGGACGTCGAAACATTGCTGAAAAAGGCCGACCTCGCCATGTATCGCGCGAAGGACATGGGGCGCAACACGTTCCAGCTCTTTCAGCCAGAGATGAACACGAGCGTCGGTGCTCGCCTGAGTCTGGAGCGGCGCCTGCGCCGCGCGCTTCGCGACGGCGAATTCCTGCTTCACTATCAGCCGCAGGTCGACATCGGGACCGGGCGCATCGTCGGCATGGAGGCGCTCGTGCGCTGGCACGACCCGGAAGTGGGGCTCGTGCCGCCCTCGGCGTTCATTCCCGTCGCGGAAGAAAGCGGCCTCATCGGCCCGTTATCGGAGTGGGTGCTGCGCGAGGCCTGCCGCCAGAACAAAGCCTGGCAGGACGAAGGGCTGCCGCCCGCGCGCGTCTCGGTGAATCTGTCGGCCCGCCAGTTTCAGCAGCGCGACATCGCCAAGCTCGTCATGTCGATCCTCGAGGAGACCGGGCTCGAGCCGCGCTACCTCGAGCTCGAGCTGACCGAGAGCACGATCATGCGCAACGCCGAGGAAGCGGTCATCATGCTCAACGAGCTTCACGCGCTCGGTATCGGCCTCGCGATCGACGATTTCGGGACCGGCTATTCGAGCCTCAGCTATCTGAAGCGTTTTCCGGTCGACCGGCTCAAGATCGATCGCTCGTTCGTCTCGGACATCGGCGACTCCAGCGATGACGAGACGATTACCTCGGCCATCATCGCGCTCGCGCATTCGCTCGATCTGCAGGTCATTGCGGAAGGTGTCGAGACGGCCGCGCAACTCGACTTTCTGAAAGCGCGCGCCTGCCATGAAATGCAGGGCTACTACTTCGCGCGGCCGATGCCGCAGGATGCGATTCCCCAGCTTCTGGAGCGCGACCGAGGGCGCAAGACCGAACACGCCGACGCATAGGCGCCTGGGCGCCTAGGCGCATAGGCGCGGCGCTGGCGGTGCTTCAGCCGAGTTCCGGCAGCTTGCGCGGACGGCGATCGCGATCGGTGGCGACATAGGTGAGCGTGGCTTCCGTCACCTTCACGACTTCCTCGGAGAGGCTCATGCGCTGCGCGAACACCTCGACGTCCACCGTGATCGAGGTGTTGCCCGTCTTGACGATCTCGGCGTAAAAGCTGAGCAGGTCGCCGACGAATACCGGCTGCTTGAAGACGAACGAGTTCACGGCCACCGTCGCGACGCGGCCGTTGGCGCGGCGGCTCGCGGGGATCGATCCCGCAATGTCGACCTGCGCCATGATCCAGCCGCCGAATACGTCGCCGTGGACGTTGGCGTCCGACGGTTGTGGCATGACGCGCAAGGCGCAGGATTTTTGCGGAAGCATGGGCGAAAAGGTCATGGGTGCACCGTGAAAAAGTAAAAACGATCCGCGCCGCAAGGGCGCAAACGCCGCCGATCGGGTTCTGCGACAATACCGGCACGGGCGGTGTGACGGCGTTGGAATTGTACGGGCAACGCCGAGCCCGGGTCCCCACATTTTGCAGAGTTGTTGCCGCGGCTGTTGCCGATGATTTCATGCGACGTTTTTCCGCTTCCACGGAGCTCGCTCCGCCGTCCGACGCGCCGCGCCGCGATTGGCAGACGATTCGCTCGCTGCTGCCTTACCTCGCCACCTACAAGGGGCGCGTCGCGCTTGCGCTGACCTGCCTGGTCGGCGCGAAAGTCGCGAACCTTGGCGTGCCGATCGTCATGAAGCGCATCGTCGATGGTCTCGCATCGATGCAGCATCTGACGGCGCTCGGCCGGGCCGAGCACGAACCGGCGATCGTGCTCGCGGGCGGCATCGCGCTGCTCGTCGTCGCCTATGCGGTCGTGCGGCTTTCGACGTCGGCGTTCACCGAGCTGCGCGAGATTCTGTTCTCGAAAGTCACGGAAAGCGCCGTGCGCGAGCTCGCGCTGAAAGTCTTCCGGCACCTCCATTCGCTTTCGTTGCGCTTTCATCTCGAGCGGCAGACGGGCGGGATGTCGCGCGACATCGAACGCGGCACGCGAGGCATTCAGCAACTGATTTCTTATTCGCTCTACAGCATCTTGCCGACTCTCGTCGAAGTCGGTCTCGTGCTCGGTTTTTTCATCGTCAAGTACGAGGCCTACTACGCCGTGGTCGCGTTGATTGCGCTCGTCGTCTACATCGCATTCACGGTGAAGGTCACGGAATGGCGAACGCACTTTCGCCGGACGATGAACGAACTCGATTCGCGCGCGAACTCGCGGGCCATCGATTCGCTGCTCAATTACGAGACCGTCAAGTACTTCGGGAACGAGGAATGGGAAGCAAAGCGCTACGACGAAAACCTCAAGCGCTACCGCGCGGCGGCGATCAAATCGCAGAACTCGCTTTCATTGCTGAACTTCGGGCAGCAGACGATCATCGGCACCGGTCTCGTCTTCATTCTCTGGCGCGCGACCTCGGGCGTGATGGCGGGACGCCTCACGCTCGGCGACCTCGTGCTCATCAATACGTTCATGCTCCAGCTTTATATCCCGCTGAACTTCCTCGGCGTGGTCTATCGCGAGCTGAAGCAGGCGCTCACCGATATGGACCGGATGTTCACGCTGCTGGGCGCCGCCCGCGAGATACCCGATGCGCCCGGCGCCGCGTCGCTTGCCGTACGCGGGGCGGAGCTCTCGCTCGAGCGCGTCTCGTTCGCCTACGAGCCGTCACGGCAGATCCTCCACGACGTGAGCTTCACGATCGCCGCCGGCACGACGACAGCCGTCGTCGGCGCGAGCGGTGCCGGCAAGTCCACGCTGGCAAGGCTCCTTTTTCGCTTTTACGATCTCGACCGGACGGCGGGCGGTGCGATCCGCATCGACGGGCAGGACATCCGTGACGTGAAGCAGGAGACGTTGCGAGCGGCGATCGGCATCGTGCCGCAGGACACGGTGCTGTTCAACGATACGATCTACTACAACATCGCTTACGGCAGGCCGAGCGCCACGCGCGAGGAAGTCGTCGCGGCCGCGCGCGCCGCACATATTCACGACTTCATCGAGGGATTGCCGAAGGGCTATGACACGCCTGTCGGCGAGCGCGGTCTCAAGCTGTCGGGCGGCGAGAAGCAACGCGTGGCGATCGCGCGCACGCTCCTCAAGGACCCGCCGATCCTCGTTTTCGACGAAGCCACATCGGCGCTCGATTCCCGCTCGGAGCGCGCGATTCAGGCGGAGCTCGATCAGATCGCGCGCGGACGCACGACGCTCGTCATCGCACACCGACTCTCGACGGTCGTCCACGCGCATCAGATCATCGTGATGGACCACGGCCGCATCGTCGAGCGCGGCACGCACGCCGAGCTCGTGCGCGCGGGCGGTCATTTTGCGCAGATGTGGGCACTGCAACAGCAGCAGGCGGCGCGCGAGGCGCCGCTCGCCGACCCGGCGATCGTCAACGGGTCCGCACGCTGAGTGTCGAGTCGAGCTCGCGCAATTGCTGCGGCGTCCCGACGTTTTCCCAGCGCCCGTCATAGAACTCGCCGCTTGCGCGGCCGGCTCCGATGGTTTCCCGGTAGTACGGCTTCAACGCGCAGCGCTCGCCGCGGCCGAGGCCGCGGAACATCCGTGTGTCGTAGAGTCCGATGTTGCCGAACGTATAGCGCGGGGCGCCGTCGAGTGCAAGCTGACCGTCGATCAGCGCGAAGTCGCCCGTCGGATGAAACGGCGGGTTCGGGACCATGACGAGGTGCATGCCCGGTTGCGCCGATTGCGCGAGTCGCCCGGCGGGCTCGTGTAAGCGGGCGTAATCGAAATCGCAGTAGATGTCCCCGCTCACCGCGACGAAGATCTGAGGCCGGCCGTCATCCTCGAGAAGCGGCAGCGCCTGAGCGATGCCACCCGCCGTTTCCAGTGCGACGGTTTCCGCCGAGTAGGCGAGGCGCACGCCCCAGCGCGAGCCGTCGCCAAGCGCCGCTTCGATCCGCTCGCCGAGCCAGGCATGATTGACGACGATCGTCGTGAAACCCGCGCGAGCGAGGCGCTCGATCTGCCAGACGATGAGCGGCTTGCCGCCCACCTCGAGCAACGGCTTCGGGCAGGTATCGGTAAGCGGCCGCATTCTTTCGCCGCGGCCCGCCGCGAAAATCATCGCCTTGTTGATCGGCGCCGCGTTCGCAGCTCCTGCCGCCGCTCGTTGTATCGCGTTGATCGGCTTGGCCGTCATGTCGTTCTGTTTATCCAGTTTTTGGAAACGTCGAAAGGCTCAGAATGTATAGCCAATTTCGGCGGCGCGGCCGTCGAGTTCGTCGAGCAGTTGCGCGAACGGCGCGAGCGGCCGGTACCGTTCGCTGACCTTGCGAGCGTAGCCGATGAAGCGTGGCAGATCGGCGAGATAGCGCGCTTTGCCGTCGCGGTGATTGAGTCGCGCAAAGAGTCCGAGGATCTTGATGTGGCGCTGCAGGCCCATCCATTCGATCTGCCTGTAGAACTCGCCAAAGTCGGGGTCCACGGGAAGCCCCGCCTTTTTGGCGCGCTCCCAATAGTAGACGAAGCAATCGAGCTCGAACTCCTCGTCCCACGTCAGAAAGGCATCGCGCATGAGCGAAGCGACATCGTAAGTAATCGGCCCCATCACCGCATCCTGGAAGTCGAGCACGCCCGGGTTCGGCTCGCAGATCATGAGATTGCGGGGCATGAAATCGCGCAGCATGTAGACCTGCGGCTGCGCGCGTGCGCTCGCGATGACGAGCGCGTAGGTGCGGTCGAGCACGGCGCGCGTTTTCTCGTCGACGGCACGGTTCAGGTGGCGGCCAATGTACCACTCGGGCATGAGCTCCATCTCGCGGCGCATGAACGCTTCGTCGAACACAGGCAACACCCCTTCGCGTGACGCGAGCTGCCAGCGGATCAGCGCGTCGAGCGCGTCCCGCATGAGCGGCCGCGCGCTTTGTGGATCGTTCGCGTCGAGTGCTGCTATGTAGGACCGCGTGCCGAGATCGCTCACCAACATGAAGCCGCGCTCGAGATCGCATTCGAGCACTCGCGGCACGTGCACGCCCGCTTGCGCGAGCAGGCCCGCGATCTCGGCGAATTCGCGGCATTTCTCGGGCGGCGGGGCGTCGACGGCGATGAGCGTCGCGCCGTGATCGCCAGCCGATGCCAACCGGAAATAGCGGCGGAAGCTTGCATCGGCGGAAGCGGGTGCGAGCGTGGCAAGGTCGAGCGCATAGCGCGCCGCGTGCGTGCCAAGCCACTCGCTCAGCGAATCGAGGCGGGCGTCGGCGGGGGAGGTCGTCGTCATGAAAGGCGGGAGGCAAAACGTCTTGCCATATAATACCCGACGACTTTTTTTGATGCGCCCCGTGTTGGCCCTCGCACGGTCCCGTTGGACCGCCTTTCATCGCGCGCCCTGGCAAGCGGGCGCTCGATGAGACCGCCACGTCCCGCGGCGGTGCACGCAGGCAGCGACCGGCCCGTTGCCGGCCCGCCGGCCGATTCGAATATCGATACATGCCGCCCAGACACCTTCGAACGCATCCCTTCGGCTTCCGCATCTGCGATCGCGCCCCGCGCATGAAACGGCTCGCCGCGGCATTGATTGCCGTGCCGGGTCTCATGCCGTCGATCTCGAATGCGCAGCTATCCGGCGCCGCAGCCGAGCCGCAGCAGATCGACGTGCCTTGGGGGCTGCGGCTCGCGCCGCAGATCGAGGAGCATCCGCTTGCCCCAGGCAGCGCTCCCTCGACGTTCGTGCTCGGCGACCAGGCGAGCGGCACGGCGGACCGCGACATGGCCGCGAAGGGTGCCGCCGAAGTGCGGCGCGGCGTGTCGGTCGTGAAAGGCGATGCGCTTCACTACGATCAGGACACCGACATGGCCGATGCTTACGGGCATGTGCGGATTAGCACCAACGGTGCGGTGTTCTACGGGCCCGAGGCCCATATGCAGGTCGAATCGAGTCAGGGCTTCATGCCGGTGCCGAAGTATCACTTCACCACGCGCGGCGGCTCGGGAAGCGCAAAAGAGGTCAAGCTGCTCGATAGCGAGCGTTCCGTATTCACCGATGCGACCTACACGGCGTGCCAGTGCGAAACGCGCCCGGCCTGGTACATTCGCGGCAGCAAGTTCGAATTCGACACGGGCCAGGACGAGGGCGTCGCGCGCAACGGCGTGCTGTTTTTCCAGGGCGTGCCGATCTTCGCGAGCCCGTGGCTTTCGTTTCCGCTCAGCAACGAGCGCAAGAGCGGCCTGTTGCCGCCGACCTTCTCATTCGGCTCGACGAATGGGTTCGATTTCTCGCAGCCGTACTATTTCAATATCGCGCCGAACCGCGATCTGACGGTGACGGGGCGCTATATCGAAAGGCGCGGCGTGCAGTTGCAGCAGCAGTTCCGCTATCTTTCGCCGAGTTACTCGGGCACGTTCTATACCGATTACCTGCCGAACGACGCCGCCGCCCACCGAAACCGCTACGCGATCTTCTGGCAGCACAATCAGAATCTCGGCAACGGGTTCGGCTTTTACGTCAATTACAACAAGGTCTCGGATATCAACTATCCGTACCAGCTCGGCTCGGCGGGCAACCAGTACACGGTCGGCGCGCAGCTCGTCTATGCGCAGGAAGCCGGCTTCACCTACAACAGCGGCCCTTGGTCGGTGCTGTTGCGCGAGCAGCACTGGCTGTCGTTCGATCCCGGCGCGACGCCTTACGGGCGCGAGCCGCAATTGAACGTCAAGTACACGCGGTACAACGTCGGCGGCTTCGACTTCGGCGCGGAGGCCGACGCGACGCGTTTCACGATACCGGTCTCCAATTCCACGCAAGGCGATCGGTTTGCTTTCAATCCGTACGTGTCTTACGGCATCTATGCGCCCGGCTACTTCATCGTGCCGAAAGTGCAGGCCCACGTTGCCGCGTACAACCTCACAAATATCGGCACGGACGTGCCGGCGGGCGAGCCCAAGAACTTCACCGAGGCTGTCCCGACGTACAGTTTCGACAGCGGCCTCATCTTCGAACGATCGGTGCGGCTTTTCGGCGGCGATTACATCCAGACGCTGGAGCCGAGGCTCTACTATGTCTATTCGCCGTACCGCAATCAGAATCGCGCGCCGCTCTTCGATACAGCTCCGATCGACTTCGGGCTTGCGGAGATGTTCATGCCCAATACGTTCGTCGGCAACGACCGCGTGGCCGACGCGAACCGCGTCACGACTGCGCTGACGACGCGTTTCATCGACGCCGCCACGGGCGACGAGCGCGCGCGCTTCGTCATCGCCCAGCAATACAACTTCGTCAACCAGCGCGTGCTGGTCAGCACGACCAACGTGCAACCCGGGACGAAAGGCTCGAACGTCATCGCGGGCGGGTCGCTCAAGATCGGCGCCGGTTTTTCGACGCAGGCGGCCGTCCAATATAATGCCGAGCAGAGTCAGTTCGTCCAGGCCATCACCGGCTTCGGCTTCAGCCCCGCCGATCGCAAAGTGATCAACATGTCGTATCAATACACGCGGGCCGATCTGGCACTCAACAACAACGAGCCGATCAACCAGTTGCTGATCTCGGGCGAATGGCCGATCACCCGGCGCATCTTCGCGGTCGGGCGGATCGAGTACGATTTGGCCGACAAGCGTGTTGTCGACGGACTGGTCGGCTTCCAGTACGATGCCGACTGCTGGGGCTTCGGCATCGGTCTGCAACGCTATGTGAACGGGATCACGGCCTCGGGCGTGCCGAGTTCCGGCACGCGCGTGCTCGCGCAACTGACGCTGAAGGGCCTTTCGCACGTGGACAACGGGCTCACGGCGGCGTTCAGGGCCGGCGTGGAAGGGTATCAGCCGCCCCCGCCGCCGGCGCCGCCGCTGTCACGGTTCTCCGATTACGAGTGAGGACGAGGCGGCGGTCAGCATTTTCCGGCGCGCCGCGGGCGCGAGGAGCATTTTGCAAGACGACGGGGAAGGGCCTCGTTTTTCGACGGCCCGACAACAATGGAGTAGCTGTGGCAATCACGAATAAGCTTCGCATGGCAACGCTTGCGGCCCATATTGCCGCCGCTTGCGGCCTATTTGTCGTTTTTCTCGTCGTTCCGGCAACGCCGGCGGCGGCGCAGGCATTGCAAGGCGCGCCCGCGTCGACGGCCGGATCGTCACAGGCGGCGCAGCCCGTCGATTCCGTCGCGGCCGTCGTCAACGACGACGTCATCACCGAGCGCGAGCTGCAGCTGCGTGTCGATCTGGTCGCGCGTCGTCTGCAGCAGCAAAATGCGCCGGTGCCTCCCGCCGAGCAGTTGAAGCAGCAAGTGCTCGATCAAATGGTGCTCGAGCGGATCCAGCTGCAAAAGGCGAAGGAAGACGGCATCAACATCGACGATGCAGCCGTGCAGTCGACGTTGCAGCGCCTCGCCCAAGCCAACAACATGACGCTCGAAGTCTACCGCGCGCGGCTCGAAGCGGAAGGCGTGCCGTGGTCCGTCTTCACGCGCGACGCGCGCACCGAGCTCACGCTTTCGAAGCTGCGCGAGCGCGAGGTCGACAGCCGGATCAGCGTATCCGATGCGGAAGTCGTCAACTACATCGCGAGCCAACGCGGTCCCGGCTCGAAGGCGGAACAGGACTTGCGGATCGAGCATATCCTCGTGAAGGTGCCCGACGGCGCGACGCAAGACGTCCTCGCCGCGGCCCAGCAGAAGGCTCAGGCGATTCTCGATCGCGCCAAGAAGGACGGTGCGAACTTCGAGTCGCTCGCCAAGGATGAATCGCAGGCGGCCGACGCAAAAAAGGGCGGGGACCTCGGCTTTCAGCCGCCGTCGCAGTTGCCGAGTGAGTTCGTCGAAGCGTCTTCGCAGTTGCGCCCCGGCCAGGTCAGCCCCAATCTGATCCGCACGAGTGAAGGCTTCGAGATCATGCGTCTCGTCGATCGGCGCACGGGCGTCGGCGGCTCGACGAGCGAGGCGGCAAAGCTCATGCAGACGCATGTGCGCCATATCCTGCTGCGCGTGAGCCCGACCGGCCTCTCGGAGCAAGAGGCGCGCAGGAAGGAGCTCGAAATCCGCCAGCAGATCGAACAGGGCGGCGATTTCGCCAAGTTCGCGCAATCGTACTCGCAGGACGGCTCCGCCTCGCAAGGCGGTGACCTCGGCTGGATCAGCCCCGGCGAGACGGTGCCCGAGTTCGAGCGGGCCATGAACAACCTGAAGGACGGCGAGGTCAGCGAGCCCGTGCGCAGCGAGTACGGCTATCACTTGATCCAGGTGCTCGGCCGGCGCGAAGCGCCTGGCTCGATCCAGCAGCAGATGGATATGGCGCGGCAGGCGATCGGCCAGCGCAAGGCCGAGCAGGCGTACGCCGATTGGCTGCGGCAGCTGCGCGATTCGGCCTACGTCGAGTACAAGCTCGGCAGCTCGCTCGCGCAGCAGTAAGGCCACGAGAGAAGCGGCGCCGTGCGGGAGCGAGGCGCCGGCCGCTGCGATTGAGGCGTGCAGCGGCGCAATGAGCGACGAGAGATGACGAACGCGACGACGAACGAAAAGCGTTCCCCCCTGCGGATCGCGATTACGACGGGCGAGCCGGCTGGCGTCGGCCCGGAGCTGACGGCGATGGCCCTCGCGGGCGCCGCGGCTCATTGGCCCGATGCCCACTTCACCGTATTCGGCGACGAGGCTTTGCTCGAGGCGCGCTCGCGCGCCGTCGGCGTCGACTGGACTGCGCTCGTCGGTGGCTCCGCTGCGACCGGCATGGCCGCAACCAGCGGGCGCCCGCCGAGCGACGTCCGCGTGCACGTCGAGCATCGTCCGCTTGCTACCGCCGCTCAGGCCGGCCGGCTCGATGCGGCCAACGGTCGTTACGTGCTCGGCCTGCTCGACGGCGCCATCGACGGCGCGCTCGCCGGCACCTTCGATGCGATCGTGACGGCTCCGCTCCAAAAGAGCACGATCAACGACGCGGGCGTGCCTTTCACGGGCCACACCGAGTATCTTGCCCAGCGCACGGGAACCGCGCGCGTCGTGATGATGCTCGCGGGCACGGGCGCGCGCCCGCTGCGCGTCGCGCTCGCAACGACGCATCTGCCGCTGAAAGATGTGCCGGCGGCGCTGAAGGTCGATGGGCTCGTCGAAACGCTCGCGATTATCGATCACGATTTGCGGCGCGATTTCGGGCTGCCCGTGCCGAGAATTCTCGTCACGGGCCTGAATCCGCACGCGGGCGAAAACGGCTATCTCGGGCGCGAGGAGATCGATGTGATCTCGCCGGCGCTGACGCTCGCGGAGCAGCGCGGGATCGACGCGCGCGGCCCGTATCCCGCCGATACGCTGTTTCAACCGCGCTACCTCGAGCAAGCCGATTGCGTGCTCGCGATGTTCCATGATCAGGGGCTGCCGGTGCTGAAGTACGCGACGTTTGGGGAAGGCGTGAACGTGACGCTTGGGCTGCCAATCATCCGCACGTCGGTCGATCACGGCACGGCGCTCGATCTGGCCGGCACCGGGCAGGCCGATGCGGGCAGCCTCATCGCCGCGATCGACACGGCGGTGGCGATGGCGCGGAACCGGCGCGGCGCTTGAGCGAGCGCTCGAGCCGATTCGCCGCGCCGCTCGATTATCCATCACTTCAATTCCATCTTTTCCGCGCTTTCCACGACCCGATGTCCACGAGCAGACAGCATCAAAGCCGCCAGCATGAAGGCCACCTGGCGCGCAAACGGTTCGGGCAGAACTTTCTCGTCGACATGGGCATCATCGATTCGATCGTCGACGTGATCCGTCCCGAGCGAGGCCAGCGCATGGTCGAGATCGGCCCTGGGCTCGGCGCGCTGACGGAGCCGCTCATCGAGCGGATCGCGACGCCCGACTCGCCGCTGCATGCGGTCGAGCTCGATCGAGACCTCATCGCGCGGTTGGAGAAGAAATTCGGGGAACGGCTCGCGCTGCACGCCGGCGATGCGCTCGCGTTCGATTTCAGCTCGCTCGTCGAGACGCGCGACAGGCCGACGCTGCGCATCGTCGGCAATCTGCCGTACAACATTTCCAGCCCGCTGCTCTTTCACCTGATGTCGTTCGCGCCGATCGTCGTCGACCAGCATTTCATGTTGCAGAACGAGGTAGTCGAGCGGATGGTCGCCGAGCCGGGCTCGAAGGCGTTCGGGCGCCTGTCGGTCATGCTGCAATACCGCTACGTGATGGACAAGCTGCTCGACGTGCCGCCGGAATCGTTCCAGCCGCCGCCGAAAGTCGATTCGGCGATCGTGCGGATGATCCCGTTTGCTCCGGACGAGCTCGCGCCCGTCGACGAGCGGGCGTTCGCCGATCTCGTCCTGGCCGCGTTTTCGCAGCGGCGCAAGATGCTGCGCAATACGTTGTCCGCCTACCGGGAGCAGGTCGATTTCGATGCGCTCGGATTCGATCTCTCCCGTCGAGCCGAAGAAGTGTCCGTCGACGAATACGTACGTGTGGCGCAGGCGCTTGCGCCGGGGCGAGTGCCTTCGGAGTGAGCGAGCCGTGCGGCGGCCGTTTCGGCGCTCGAGTCGCGCCGGGCTCGCAGCGGCGTTTCGGCTTTCTTGATAGATTCAAGGTTTGTCGCGTTCCGTTTTTCGACCGAAGGGAGGACAGCATGCGCCTGCTTCATACGATGCTGCGAGTCGGCGATCTCGATCGCTCGATCGCGTTTTATACGAACCTGCTCGGCATGAAGGTGTTGCGCCGGCAGGACTATCCGGAGGGCCGCTTCACGCTCGCATTCGTGGGCTATACGGACGAAAGCGACGGCACCGTCATCGAGCTCACGCACAACTGGGACACGCCATCGTACGACCTCGGCACGGGATTCGGTCATCTGGCCGTCGAGGTCGACGACGCGTACGCGGCCTGCGAACAGATCAAGGCGCAAGGCGGCACTGTCGTGCGCGAGGCGGGCCCGATGAAGCACGGCACGACGGTGATCGCATTCGTCACCGATCCGGATGGCTACAAAATCGAGTTCATTCAGAGGAAGCGTTGACCTAACCGCGCCGCGCGCGCCATTGCCCGCGTGGCTTTGCCCTCGATGGAACTGTCCGATCGGCCTTGCGCCACCGCCCTCGCGCTCGAGCGCGACCCGCCAAAAGCCTCAACGCCGCACCAATCCGGTAAAATTCATCGTTTCGCAGCGCGGGTCGCATGAATGATCGCGTCCCGCGCCCGGCCGTGCATTCGGAAATCCAGTCCGGCCGGCCTTTCGACACGTCGGCGCAACTCGGCGGCCTCATGCGCCGCCCGCCGCAAAAGGCACGACATGCTCACGTTCCAGCAAATCATCCTGACGCTGCAGTCCTATTGGGATCAACAGGGCTGCGCGCTGCTTCAGCCGATCGACATGGAAGTCGGCGCCGGCACGTCGCACGTGCACACGTTCCTGCGCGCCGTCGGCCCCGAGCCCTGGCGTGCCGCCTATGTGCAGCCGTCGCGCCGCCCGAAGGACGGGCGCTACGGCGACAACCCGAACCGCCTGCAGCACTACTACCAGTACCAGGTCGTGCTGAAGCCCGCGCCCGAAAACATTCTCGATCTCTATCTAGGGTCGCTCGAGGCGCTTGGCTTCGACTTGAAGCAAAACGACGTGCGCTTCGTCGAAGACGACTGGGAGAACCCGACGCTCGGGGCCTGGGGGCTCGGCTGGGAAGTCTGGCTGAACGGCATGGAAGTGACGCAGTTCACTTATTTCCAGCAGGTCGGCGGCCTCGATTGCAAGCCGGTGCTCGGCGAAATCACCTACGGCCTCGAGCGCCTCGCAATGTATCTGCAAAAGGTCGAGAACGTCTACGACCTCGTGTGGACCGAATGGGAAGAGGCGGGCCCGAACGGTCCGGAGTTGCGGCGCCTCAGCTATGGCGACGTTTATCACCAGAATGAAGTCGAGCAATCGACCTACAACTTCGAGTTCGCGAACGTCGATCTTCTTTTCACGCTTTTCAACAGCTACGAGTCCGAGTCGAAGCGGATGATCGAAGCGCAGCTCGCGCTGCCGGCCTACGAGCTGGTGCTGAAAGCTGCGCACACGTTCAACCTGCTGGATGCGCGCGGCGCGATTTCGGTCACGGAGCGCGCGGCTTATATCGGCCGGATCCGAGCACTTTCGCGGCTGGTTGCGCAGGCCTACTACGATTCGCGCGAGAAGCTCGGCTTCCCGATGCTCGGCAACCCGGTGCATGGCGTGAGAGGCCTCACGACCGATGAGCAGGACGCCGCGATGCCGGCCTGGACGCCGCCGCTCAGAGCGGAGCGAACGGTCGACGAGAAGTGACGAGACCCGACAAAGATCCGACAACATGAATCAAGACTCCACCGCCTCCCTGCTCGTCGAACTGCTGACGGAGGAGCTGCCGCCGAAAGCACTGGCGCGGCTCTCCGATGCCTTCGCGCAAGGGCTCGTCGAGCGGCTCGCGGCGCGCGATCTGATAGACGGCGAGCCGTCTTTCGAGCGCTTCGCGACACCGCGCCGCCTCGCCGTGCTCGTCAAACGCGTGCGCGCCGTCGCGCCCGAGAAGCATGTGCGCGAAAAAGTGCTGCCCGTTTCGGTCGCGCTGGACGCGAACGGCCAGCCCACCGCGCCGCTCGCGAAAAAGCTCGCCGCGCTCGGCTTTCCCGACACTCGGCTCGACGAGCTCGAACGGGCGTCCGACGGCAAGGCGGAAGCGTTTTTCCTCCGCTACTCGGCGCCCGGCGCGACGCTTGCGGACGGCCTGCAGGCTGCGCTCGACGAAGCGCTCGGGAAGCTGCCGATCCCGAAGGTGATGACCTACCAGCGTCCCGACGGCACGAGCGTTCAATTCGTGCGCCCGGTCCAGCGGCTCACCGTCCTGCATGGCCAGGCGGTCGTCCCGGTCACGGCTTTCGGCATCGATGCCGGCGACGCGACGCTCGGCCACCGCTTTATGTCCGAAGGCCTCGTGGCGATTCTCCATGCCGATGAATACGCATCGACGTTGCGCACGAAGGGGCGCGTCGTCGCGAGCTTCACCGAGCGCCGCGAGACGATCGCCACGCAACTGCTCGCGCACGCGCAGGCCGACAAGGTGCTGATGCCGGATGCCTTGCTCGATGAAGTGACGGCGCTCGTCGAGTGGCCGGCGGTCTACGAGTGCCGCTTCGAGGACGAGTTTCTGCAGGTCCCGCAGGAATGCCTGATCCTCACCATGCAGACCAACCAGAAGTACTTCGCGGTGACCGACGCGGCCGGCAAGCTGCGCTCGAGGTTTCTGATCGTCTCGAATATCGAGACCAAAACGCCCGGCGAGATCGTCGAAGGTAACGAGCGCGTGGTGCGCCCCCGATTGGCCGACGCCAAGTTCTTTTTCGAGCAGGACAAGAAAAAGCCGCTGGCCGAGCGCGTGCCCCTCCTCGCCAATGTGGTGTACCACAACAAGCTCGGGTCCCAACTGAAGCGCGTCGAGCGACTCGTCGCGCTGACGGGGACGATCGCTCCGTTCATTCATTCCGATGTCGAACTCGCGCGGCGCGCTGCTTATCTGGCGAAGGCGGACCTGCTGACCGACATGGTCGGCGAATTCCCCGAGTTGCAGGGCACGATGGGCACTTACTACGCGCGGCACGACGGCGAAGCCGAGGATGTGGCGCTCGCCTGCAGCGAGCACTATCAGCCGCGCTTTTCGGGGGACGCGCTGCCCTCGACGGGCGTGGGCACCGCGGTCGCGCTTGCCGACAAGCTCGAGACGCTCGTCGGCATCTGGGGGATCGGCCTCGTGCCGACCGGCGAAAAGGATCCGTTCGCGCTGCGCCGCCATGCGCTCGGCGTGCTGCGCCTATTGATCGAGAAGCAGCTGCCGATCGATCTCGTCGATCTGCTGCACGCGGCCTATGCCTGCTTTGCGAGCGAGCCGTATGTTGCGGAAGCGACTCAGGCGCTCTATGCCTTCTTCATGGACCGCTTGCGCGGCTTGCTGCGCGAGCGCGGCTATACGGCGGGCGAGGTCGAGGCCGTGCTGAGCCTCGAGCCGAGGCGGCTCGACGATATCGTCGAGCGACTCGACGCGGTGCGCGAGTTCGCGGCGTTGCCTGAAGCCGAGGCGCTGGCCGCGGCCAATAAGCGGATCGCCAATATCCTCAAGAAGTCGGATGCCGAGGCAAAGCCCGCGCCGGCGACCGTGTCCCCGTTGGTTGCCGACATCCGGCCTGGCGTGGAGCCGAAGCTGCTCATCGAAGCCGCTGAAAAGGCGCTCAACGACGAGCTCGGCAAGGTCGCGCCGGCGGTCCAGTTACAGCTCGCGCAGCGCGACTACACGCGCGCATTGTCGGCGCTCGCGACGCTGCGCGACCCCGTCGATACCTTCTTCAACGACGTCATGGTCAATGCCGACGACGAGGCGCTGCGCAAGAACCGGCTCGCGCTGCTCGCCGCGCTGCACGCGCAAATGAATTGCGTCGCCGATATTTCGAAGCTTGCGGCTTAGCCCATGACCAAGAAACTCGTCATCCTCGATCGCGACGGAGTCATCAACGTCGATTCGGATGCGTTCATCAAGTCGCCGGACGAATGGGTCGCGATTCCGGGTAGTCTCGAGGCCATCGCGCGGCTCAATCAGGCCGGCTATCGCGTCGTCGTCGCCTCGAATCAGTCGGGCATCGGGCGCGGGCTCTTCGACATGGCCGCGCTCAACGCGATGCACGCGAAGATGCAACGCGCGGCAGCGGCCGTCGGCGGGCGCATCGATGCCGTGTTTTTCTGCCCGCACACGGCGGACGACCAATGCGAGTGTAGAAAGCCGAAGCCGGGCCTCCTCAAGATGATCGTCGAGCGCTTCGAGATCGAGCCGGCCGTGACGCCCGTTGTCGGCGATTCGCTGCGCGACTTGCAGGCGGGCGCCGCGCTCGGCTTTCCAACGCATCTCGTGCTGACGGGCAAAGGCGGCGAAACGCTGGTCGCGGGCGGCTTGCCCGAAGGCACGCGCGTGCACGAAAATCTGAAGGCGTTCGCGCTCACTTACCTCGCCGATCAGGACGAGTGACGCCAATCGATCGACGACACCGATGCGCTTCCTTCGCTCCCTTCTGCTTTTCCTCTACCTCGTCGCCTATACGATTCCGTACGCGATCGCCTGTTTCATCGCCTTTCCGTTCCTGCGTGCCGACAAGCGGTACTGGATGGCCGTCGGCTGGTGCCGCTCGACCCTCGCGGTGCTGCGGCACCTGAATGGGATCCGCCATCGTGTCGAGGGGCTCGAAAATTTGCCCGACGGCCCCGCCGTGCTGCTCTCGAAGCATCAATCGGCCTGGGAAACGCTCGCGCTGCCGGCAACGATGCCGCACCCGCTTTGCTTCGTCTTCAAGCGTGAGCTGCTCTACGTGCCGTTCTTCGGCTGGGCGCTCGGCATGCTGAAGATGATCCATATCAATCGCAAGGAAGGAAAGTACGCCTTTGCTTCGGTCGTCAAGCAGGGGCGCCGGCGCCTCGACGAAGGCGCCTGGGTCATCATGTTTCCCGAAGGCACGCGCACGCCCGTCGGCAAGCAGGGCAAGTACAAGACCGGCGGTGCGCGCTTCGCGCTCGATACCGGAGCGCTCGTCGTCCCGATCGCGCACAATGCAGGACATGTCTGGCCGCGCAACTCGTTCATCAAGTACCCGGGCGTCGTCACCGTTTCGATCGGCAAGCCGATCGATCCGAAAGGATTGACCCCCGACGAGCTCAATACGCGCGTCGAGACATGGATCGAAGCCGAGATGCGCCGCATCGACCCAGGCGCCTATTCGAACAGGGAAGCCGATGCCGAAGCCCGTAACGCCCCGTTCAGCCAAAGCACTCGATAGCCGGCAGCTCGACTTGCCGCTCTTCGTCGAGCCGCACGTCGATGCCGCTTTGCCGCCGTCGTCCCCTTCGTCGCCGACGCAGACGCCGGCTTCCCCCTTTGCCCCCGCCACCAAGCTGCGCCGCCTGACACTGAACGGCCGCACGCTCGAGTACACCTTGAAACGATCGGCCCGGCGCACGATCGGTTTCGCGATCGATGGCACCGGCCTCACGATCACGGCGCCGCGCTGGGTCACGCTTGCCGACATCGAGGCGGCCATCGTCGGCAAGGAACGCTGGATCTTCGCCAAGCTGGCCGAATGGCAGACGCGCGCCGAGCAGCGCGCGCTGCCGCGGATCGACTGGCAGGACGGTGCGCAGATTCCCTACCTGGGCAAGCCGGTGCGTATCGCGCTCGCGTCGGCGCACGGGAGGTTGACCTTCGACGTGGACGCGGCCTTGCTCGCGCTCGCGCTGCCGGGATCCGCCGACGCGCAGCAGATCAAGGACCGCGTGCAAGGTTGGCTGCAAGGGGAGGCGAAGCGGCTTTTCGGCGAGCGGCTTGACGTCTACGCGCAAAAGCTCGGCGTCGGCTTCAAAGGGTATGCGTTGTCATCGGCCGCGACGCGCTGGGGCAGCTGCTCGAGCGACGGGCGCATCCGGCTCAACTGGCGCCTCATCCACTTCCCGCTCTCGATCATCGATTACGTCGTCGCGCACGAACTCGCGCATCTGCGCGAGATGAACCATAGCCCGCGCTTTTGGCAAACCGTCGAGTCAATCTTTCCCGAGTTCCGCGAAGCGCGGCATACGCTCAAGCATCATCCGCCGGAGTTGCTGCCGGCATTGTGAGGCGGGGGCTGCGTTTCTCCCTTATTCGATGCGCGTTGCAGCCCGCCAGGCCGTTGATTGCTCCGTCTCTTCTGTGTCCCCGCTTCAGTCGTTGCGCCGCTTTTGCCTGGCCGGCCCGAACGCGAAGCCGAAGGCTAGCAGGATCAGCGACACGGCGAGCACGATGTTGTTGCCCGCCGCGATATAGGGAGTGCGGCCTGACGTGCCCTGAACCGTCACGTCGAGCGAGCCGACCGTCATCGCAGGCAGCTTCGCCACGACGCGGCCGTGCGCGTCGATCGCGGCCGTCGTTCCCGTATTCGTCGCCGCGAGCATCGGGCGGCCCGTCTCGAGCGTGCGCATGCGCGCCATCTGCAAATGCTGATCGAGCGCGATCGTGTCGCCGAACCATGCGAGATTCGACACGTTGACGAGCACGCCGGCCGGCGTCGCCGTTTCGCGCAGCGAGCGCGCGATCTCTTCGCCGAAGATGTCTTCGTAGCAGATATCGACGTCGACCGGCTGGTTGTGGACCATGAACGGCCGCTGCACCGGCTGGCCGCGTGCGAGATCGCCGAGCGGGATATTCATGAGCTGCACGAACCAATGAAAGCCCAACGGCACGAACTCGCCGAACGGGACGAGATGGCGTTTGTCGTAGCGGTAGAGCTCATTGGAGTTCGGCGTGATACCGAAGAGGCTGTTCGTCGGATCGATCATCTGGCCATCGGGCGTGATCGTCGCGCCGAACGCGCCAACGAGGATGGATGAGCCGGTGCTGTCGGCAAACTTGCGCACAGCCTGCGCGAACGGCGGCGGAAACTGCTGCGGCAGCAGCGGCACGGCCGTTTCAGGCGTGACGATCAGATCGGCCGGCTTCTCCGTGATCATCCTTTGATAGAGCGCGATAGCGTCCCTCACGCCCGCTTCGTCGAACTTCATTTCCTGTTTGACGTTGCCTTGCAGAACGCGTGCGTTGAGCGGCGCGTTCGCCGGCAGGGTCCACGCGACGCGCGTGAGCAGCATGCCGCTCGCGATGAGCGCCAGCGCGAGCAGCCCCGGGCATATCGCGGCGGCTACCCACCGCTCGCGGCCGCGGCCGCGGCGCGCGATGCCCGCGTGGACCGCCTGAACGATGAGCGCCGCGACGAGCGCTCCGATCCACCCGACTCCATAAACGCCCGCAATCGGCGCGAAGCCCGCCAGCGGGCCGTCCACCTGCGCGTACCCGCTCGCGAGCCACGGAAAGCCGGTCAGCATCGTGCCGCGCAGCCATTCTCCGATCGCCCATGCGCTCGCGAACGCGAACGTGCCGTGCCACGTCGGGTAGAACGGCAATTCACCGCGTCGACTGACGTTTTCGGCATGGCCGGCGCAAAACGACCATAGGCCCGCGGATAGGGCGGGGTAGAGCGCGAGATAGAGCGAAAACAGCATGACCGCCGCGCCCGCGAGCGGCGCCGCCATCCCGCCATAGTCGTGCATGCTGACGTAAAGCCACCAGACGCCCGTGACGAAGTTGCCGAGGCCGAACGCCCCACCCGTCAGCGCCGCGCTTTTCCAGCCGGTCGTGCGCGTGAGCCAGGCGTAGAGAAAAGCGAACAGCGCGAGCGCGAGCCAGCCGCCATGCGGCGTCGGCGCAAACGACAGCGTGTTGGCCGCGCCGGCCGCGAGCGCGGCAAGGTAATGCCAGCGGGGCAGCGCTCGCGGTGCCGAGATCGGTCGGTCGAACGGGCGGCCTGGGCGATCGTAGCGTCCGGCGCTACCGGAACGGAGGCTGGCGCCGGCGGCGTTCGCCGCATCGACCGAGGTGGCTGCGCGTTGGCGCGCGCGGGGCAAAATCGGTTCGGCCACTCAGCTCTCCACGTGCTGCTGTTCGCGCTCGCGCTGGCCGGCGAGCGGATCGCGCCGTACGAGCAGCATGTGGATTTGGCGGGCGTCGGTGCGCAGCACCTCGAAGATCAGGTCGTCGATGCGCATGCGCTCGCCGCGGTGCGGCACGCGGCCGAAGCGATGCGTGACGAGGCCGCCGATCGTGTCGACTTCCTCGTCGGAGAACTGCGTGCCGAAGGTTTCGTTGAACTGCTCGATTTCGGTCAGCGCGCGCACGCGGTAGCGGCCGTCGGGCGACGCGATGATGTTCCCGCTTTCTTCGTCGAAGTCGTACTCGTCCTCGATGTCACCGACGATCTGCTCCAGCACGTCTTCGATCGTGATGAGGCCGGCAACGCCGCCGTATTCGTCGACGACGATCGCAATGTGATTGCGGTTCACGCGGAAATCATGCAGCAGCACGTTGAGCCGCTTCGACTCGGGAATGAATACGGCGGGCCGCAACATGCCGCGCACGTCGAAATCCTCTTCCGCGTAGTAGCGCAACAGGTCCTTCGCGAGCAGGACGCCGATCACGTTGTCGCGGTTGCCTTCATAGACGGGATAGCGCGAGTGGGCCTTCTCGAGGACGTACGGAATGAACTGCTCGGGGGGCTCGGCGATGTTGATCGCGTCCATCTGCGCGCGCGGGATCATGATGTCGCGCGCGGATAGGTCGGAGACCTGGAATACGCCTTCGATCATCGAGAGCGAATCCGCATCGATGAGATTGCGCGTATGCGCGTCCTGCAGGATTTCGAGCAGCTCGCTGCGCGTTTCGGGCTCGGGCGAGATGAAATCGGTCAGGCGTTCGAGCAGCGAACGCTTTTCATGCGGTTTGTCGGTGTGTCGTCGACTGGGATAGGAGTCGTTCATGGCGAAGCGTCCGAGACGGCCGGACGCGTGGTAAGCGGAAAGTTAAGGATACACCAGGCGCAAGACTCTCCAAGCGCGCGCGCCATCCTGATAAAGTCGCGCAACGCGCGTCGACGAATGCGCGCATACCTCATGCACGGTGCTCTTTTACCCTTCTCGCGCGAAACAAATATGTCGGACGATTTTGAAGTGCACGGTCCTCATGACGAAGCCCTCGAACATGCGGGACATGGCGGTCATCATGCGCCGCCCGATCCGTTCGCGGGTCGGGTCGCGGTCATGACGGCCGTATTCGCGACGTTGGGCGCGATTTTCTCGTATCAGGGCGGCTCGACGGAAGGCCTCGCGCTGTTTTACAAGAACGAAGCGGCGATCCGCAAGACCGAGGCGGCCGATCAGTGGAGCTACTATCAGGCGAAGGGCGAAAAGCAGAACCTCGCCGAGCTCGGTGCGGCCTTGACGAGCAAGGATACGGCGGCGAGCGCGAAGTTCCAGGCCGACGTCGCCAAGTACGAGCAGCAGAAGGCGGCGATCCGCCAGCATGCCGAAGCGCTCGAGAAGGGCGTGCGCGAAGCCGACGCCGAAAGCGAAGAGCAGCTCCATAGGCATCATCGCTGGGCGCAGGCCACGACGCTTACGCAGATCGCGATTTCGCTGGCGGCGATCACGCTGTTGACGCGACGCCGATGGCTGCTCGTCGGGGCGTTGGGTGTGGCCGGCGTCGGCGTGCTCGTCGGCGTGGCGGCCGCGGCGGGATTGTGAGTCAGCGAAGCGGGGCCCTCGGAAAGCTCAATCGTCCGCGCGGCAGCGCGCGAGCAAGGCCTCGAGCGCGCGATCGGGCATGCCGCTTTCGCGCAATGCCTGCACGGTGCGGCTCACATAATCGAGCGTCGTGCCGTAGCGCCCGCGCGCGCAGCCGAACACCGCCTTGACGACGGCATCGGGCAGCTTTCCGGTATAGGTGGGGACATCGCGCCGCATGACAAACGCGAGCGCCGGGACGCACCGCCCGTCGACGAGCCGGCAGGGCAGCCACTGCGGCCGATACGAGCCCATCGGCATTTCGCGTTGCCATAGCGCTTGCAGATGCGGCATCGCCGTTTCACCGGTGAGCCGGAAGGCCACGCCCGTGCAGGAGCCGCCGCGATCGAGCGCGAGCACGAGCCCCGGCTGCTCGGGGGTGCCGCGGTTGACGCGCGACCAAAGGTAAAGCCCGCGGTGGTAGCCGTTCACGCGCGCACGCACGCTTTCCGCCACGGGCATGCCCGGGTTCCAGATGAGGGATCCATAGCCGAAGAGCCAGAGATCGCACTTGCCGTCCCAGTCTTTCAACGCACGGGCGAGCGACGCGGCGAGCTCCTCGTCGGACAGCAGCCGGCCTTCGGCCAACGCGGGCGGATAGGCGCAATCGCCGGCGGCAGCGGCGCCGTCATCGAGGGGAAGGTTGGGGGAATCGGGAAATCGCGCCATGTCGAAATTCGTCGGGCGCCGTCAACGTTCGTGCTCGGCGTACGGATCGGCGAAACCGAGTCCTCCAAGAATATCGGTTTCGAGCGCCTCCATCTCGCGCGCTTCGTCCTCCTGCTCGTGGTCGTACCCCTGCGCGTGCAGCGTGCCGTGCACGATCATATGCGCGTAGTGCGCCTCGAGCGCTTTGCCTTGCTCGGCCGCTTCTCTTTCGATGACGGGGCAGCAGACGACGATGTCGCCCGTGACCGGCTCGTCGGCGCTTTCCGCGTAAGCGAACGTCAGTACGTTCGTCGCATAGTCCTTGCCGCGATAGGTGCGATTGAGCAGACGGCCTTCGTCGGCATCGACGAAGCGCAGCGTCAGCTCGCCGTCGGCGAAGAGAGCCGACTTGATCCACTTCGCGACGCGCGCGCGCGTCAGCAGCGCCTTGTGGCGGGGATAAGCCGACGCTGCCGGGAATTGCAGCGCGAGCGTCAGCTTGGGCGTGTGGGTCGCGCTCATGTGGGCAAGCCGCCTCTGTCGTCGTCGCTTCGAAATGGCGCGCAACGCCATTGCCCGCGCCGGCGCCGCGGCATATGGGCGCTAACGATCGTCGCGCCCGGGCTTTTCCTGGTCGTCGTTTTTCGCATGTTTGTCATAAGCCTCGACGATGCGGGCAACGAGCGGATGACGCACGACATCGACACTCGTGAACCGCGTGAGCGCGATGCCGCGCACGTTCGCGAGCACCTGCTGCGCTTCGATGAGCCCGCTTTTTGCCCCGCGCGGCAGGTCGACCTGCGTCGTGTCGCCGGTGACCACCGCTTTCGAGCCGAAGCCGATGCGCGTGAGGAACATCTTCATCTGCTCGGGCGTCGTGTTCTGCGCTTCGTCGAGAATGATGAACGCATGATTGAGCGTACGGCCGCGCATGTAGGCGAGCGGGGCGATCTCGATCATCTGCCGCTCGAACATCTTGGCCGTCTTGTCGAAGCCGAGCAGATCGTATAGCGCGTCATAAAGCGGGCGCAGATACGGATCGACCTTCTGCGCGAGGTCGCCCGGCAGGAAGCCGAGGCGCTCGCCCGCTTCGACGGCCGGCCGCGTGAGCACGATGCGCTTCACCTGATCGCGCTCGAGCGCGTCGACCGCGCAGGCCACGGCGAGATAGGTCTTGCCCGTGCCGGCCGGCCCGACGCCGAACGTCACGTCGTGCGAAACAATCTGTTTGAGGTATTCGCGCTGGTGCGGCGTACGCCCGCGCAGATCGGCCCGGCGCGTATAGAGCTTGGGCCCGAGCTCTTCCAGATCCTCGTCGTCGAGCCCCGCCGGCTCGTCGAACGGGTGATCGGGGTCATAGCGGACGCCCGCCGCCTCGAGCGGTTCGTCGGCCATGCCCGCGCCACGGTTGCCGGGATGGCGTGCCTCGACGAGGGCGAGTTGAATGTCGTCGACCGATAGCGGCTCGCGCGCGCGATTGTAGAAGTTCTCGAGCGCGCCGAGCGCAACCTTGGCGCCGCGCCCGCGGATCGCGATCCGGTGCCCGCGGCGCTGCAGCGTCACATCGAGTGCCTGCTCGATCTGCCGCAGATTCTCGTCGAGCGGTCCGCAAAGGTTGGCAAGGCGCGCATTGTCGTCGCGCGGTGCGTTGAATTCCAGGGGCTGGGCTGTTTTCAAGGTCAAACGGTTGTCCCGAACGGTAGTCCTGAAAGAGGATTCTCAATGCGCCGCGAGATCGGCATCGGCGAGCAGGAGCTCGCCGCGCAGCGAGTGCGGATAAGCATGACCGATGCGCACGTCGATCATTTGCCCGATGAGGCGCGCGTGCGCCGCGGGCGGCGCCGGAAAGTTCACGACGCGATTGTTTGCCGTGCGTCCGGCGAGCTCGGTCGGATCCTTGCGCGACGGTCCCTCGACGAGAATGCGCTCGATGCCACCCACCATCGACTGGCTGATCCGCGCGGCGTTGCCATCGATCGTCGCCTGCAGGTGTTGCAGGCGCTTCAGCTTCACTTCCCGCGGCGTATCGTCGTGCAGGTTCGCGGCCGGCGTGCCGGGGCGCGGGCTGTAGATGAACGAAAAGCTCGTGTCGTAATTCATCTCGTCGACGAGCGCCATCGTCTTGGCGAAATCGGCTTCAGTCTCGCCTGGAAAGCCGACGATGATGTCGGTCGAGAGCGACAGGTCGGGGCGGATCGCGCGCAGCCGGCGGATCACCGATTTGTACTCGAGCACCGTGTAGCCGCGCTTCATCGCCATGAGGATGCGGTCGGAGCCGTGCTGCACCGGCAAGTGCAGGTGCGAAACGAGCTTGTCGACCTTCGCGTAGGTGTCGATGAGGCGCTGCGTGAACTCTTTGGGGTGCGAGGTCGTGTAGCGAATCCGCTCGATGCCGGGCATGTCGGCGACATATTCGATCAGCGTGGCGAAGTCGGCGATCTCCGGGCAGCCCGCCGTGAGCGGTCCGCGGTACGCGTTGACGTTCTGGCCGAGCAGCGTCACTTCACGCACGCCCTGGTCGGCGAGGCCGGCGATTTCAGTCAGCACGTCGTCGAGCGGGCGCGACACTTCCTCGCCGCGCGTGTATGGCACGACGCAGTAGCTGCAGTACTTGCTGCAGCCTTCCATGATGGAGACGAACGCGCTCGGACCTTCGACGCGCGCGGGCGGCAGATTGTCGAACTTCTCGATCTCGGGAAACGAAATGTCGACTTGCGCCCGCCCCGTCGCGCGGCGCGCGCCGATCATCTGCGGCAGGCGATGCAGCGTCTGCGGCCCAAAGACCAGATCGACATAAGGCGCGCGCGCAACGATGGCCGCGCCTTCCTGGCTGGCGACGCAGCCGCCGACGCCGATCAGCAGATCGGGGTTCGCTTCCTTGAGCTCGCGCACGCGGCCCAGATCCGAGAAGACCTTTTCCTGCGCTTTTTCACGCACCGAGCACGTATTGAAGAGGATGACGTCGGCCTCTTCGGGCGTATCCGTCTTGACGAGGCCTTCCGCCTGCCCGAGCACGTCGATCATCTTGTCGGAGTCGTACTCGTTCATCTGGCAGCCGAAGGTCTTTACATACACTTTTTTGGTCATGAAGTCGCCGATCGCAGTGGTTGACCTGGGGGCGGTGAAATTCGAAAAATAAGGGCGCGATCTCGGCCGGCCGGACCGGCACGCCACGCCACGCTCCGCATAGCCCTTGATTATAGCCCTTTAGGTTGCCGTCCTCGGCTCGGGGAGCGTGCGTCCGGCACCTCGGCGCCATCGCAATCGCAAAAGAGTGAGTCGTAGATGAGCATGGGGCGCATCCCTGGAGGCGGCCGACCTCGCGGGATGCTTTTTTGTTTGATGAGGCCCCATGACACGTAGATTGCGCGGTCCTGCTCTACCTTTCGTCGAGCGGGTCGGGGCTCGTTGTTCGCGGCGTCAATGCATGTGCATATAGACCCACGATGCCATCGCTCCGCCCGCGAGCGGCCCGCATACAGGGATCCACGCATAGCGCCAGTCGCTCCCGCGTTTGCCCGGAATCGGCAGCAGCGCATGCATGAGGCGCGGCGCCAGATCGCGCGCCGGACTCATCGCGTAGCCGGTCGGCCCGCCCAGCGAGATGCCGATGCCGAGCACGAGCAGGCCGACGGGCAGTGCGTCGAGTGCGCCGAGGCCCACCTGCGGTGAGGCCAGATAGAGCACGCCGAGAATCAGCACGAACGTGCAGATCATTTCGGTCACGACATTGTGCGGCACGCTGCGGATCGCCGGCGCAGTGCAGAAGCAGGCGAGCTTGACGTCGGGATCGTCGGTCTTCGAAAAGTGTTGCCGGTAGGCGAGCCAGACCAGGAAGGCACCCGCCATCCCGCCGAGCATCTGCGCCGCCACGTAGCCGGGCACCTTGCTCCAGGCGAATTTGCCGGCGAGCGCGAGACTCACGGTGACGACCGGGTTCAGGTGAGCGCCGCTGAACGAAGCCGTGACGTATACGGCAACGAACACGACCATTGCCCAGCCCCAGACGATGACGATGAGATCGGCGCCCTTGCCCTTCGTGCGCGCGAGCAACACATTGGCAACGGCGCCGTTGCCGAGCAGCACGAGCAGCGCCGTGCCGACGAATTCAGCAATGAGAGGTGACATGGTTGTCTCCGGAATGGCATTCGTTGGTATCGAGTCGCGGGTTGGGGCGATGCCGCCCGCGCTTGCTTTTTTGTCGTTCGGATCGGCTGCTCTTCGGTCGCACGGCCCATGCGATCGGTGAGCGGGGCTCGGCCGTCCGCCGGCGCGAGTCAGGTGGCGTCCGCCCAGGCTTTCGCGGCCGCGACCGCGCGTTGCCAGCCGGCCAGGCACTCGCGCGCCGCTCCTCGCTCCATCGCCGGCGAGAAACGCTTGTCGAGCTGCCACTGGCTCTCGAGCTCGCCGATGTCTTTCCAGTACCCGACTGCCAGCCCGGCGAGATAGGCGGCGCCGAGCGCCGTCGTCTCGCTGACGCGCGGGCGCACGGCCGCCACGCCGAGCAAGTCGGCCTGAAACTGCATGAGCAGATCGTTCGCGCAGGCGCCGCCGTCGACACGCAATTCGCCCACGCGGATACCCGAATCGGCTTGCATGGCCGTCAGCACGTCGACTGACTGGTAGGCGATCGAATCGAGCGCCGCGCGCGCGAGGTGTGCGCTCGTCGTGCCGCGCGTTACGCCGAACACGGTGCCGCGCGCTCGCGGGTTCCAATGAGGCGCGCCGAGGCCGGCGAAGGCCGGCACCAGGTACACGCCGTCGCAATGCGGCACGCTCGCGGCGAGCGCTTCCACTTCGCTCGCCGACTTGATGATGCCGAGACCGTCGCGCAGCCACTGAACCACGGCCCCCGCGATGAAGATGCTGCCTTCGAGTGCGTAGTCGACACGATCGCCGATCTTCCAGGCGAGCGTGGTAACAAGGTTGTTCTTCGATTCGATCGGCTTCGCGCCCGTGTTCATGACGAGAAAGCAGCCGGTGCCGTAAGTGTTCTTCACCATGCCCGACTTCGTGCACATTTGCCCGAAGAGGGCGGCGTGCTGATCGCCCGCGATGCCCGCGAGCGGAATCTTCGAGGCAAAGACGGTCGTCACCGTCGGCCCGTAGACCTCGGACGAGGACCGCACTTCGGGCAGCATGCTGCTGGGGATATCGAGCGCTTCGAGCAGGTCGCCATCCCATTGCAGCGTATGGATGTTGAATAGCATCGTGCGGGAGGCGTTCGTCACGTCGGTGACGTGCAGCGCGTGCTTCGTGAAGTTCCAGACGAGCCAGCTGTCCACGGTGCCGAATGCGAGCTTGCCTTGCTTGGCTTTTTCGCGCGCGCCCTCGACGTTATCGAGAATCCAGCGGATTTTCGTTGCCGAGAAGTAGGCGTCGATCGGCAACCCAGTCTTCGCGCGGACCTTGGCCTCCAGCCCTTGTGCTTTGAGTGTGTCGCAGAGCTCGGCCGTGCGGCGGTCCTGCCAGACGATCGCGTTGTGGATGGGCTGGCCCGTCTCGCGATCCCAGACGATCGTCGTCTCGCGCTGATTCGTGATGCCGATCGCGGCGATCGAGCCGCCGTTCAAGCCTGCGCGCGTGACGGCTTCGGCCGCGACGCCGGCCTGCGTCGACCAAATCTCCTGCGGATCGTGCTCGACCCAGCCGGGCCGGGGGTAAATCTGCGTGAACTCCTTTTGGGCGACGGAGACGATATTGCCCATTCGGTCGAAGACCATCGCGCGCGAACTGGTCGTGCCTTGATCGAGCGCAAGAATGTATTGGTCCTGCATTGTCTGCCCTCCATGTGATTGTCGTCATTCGCCGCGGCCCGCGTGCGGCGTGTGTTTGCTCCGGCCGCGCTTTGCGCGCCGCCGGTTACTGCGAAAAAACGGAATCCCGCGAAGCGCTGTCACGCGACCGGGATCGGGTGAACCACGTGTCGATCCGCGATCGCACCGCGTCGAGCGTGCCCGGCGCGAGATGAAGACCGAGCTTCGAACGGCGCCAGAGCACGTCGTCGGCGCAGCGCGCCCACTCCGTGCCGCTCAGATAGGCCAGTTCGCGCTCGTACAGCCCGGGCGCCAGCTCGGCCCCGAGATCGGAGAGCGAGCGCGCCTCGCCGATCATGCGCTCGGCCCGGGTGCCGTAAGCTCGCGCATAGCGGTGCGCAAGCTCCGCCGGAAGCCAAGGATGCCCGCTCGCGAAGCGTGCTGCAAACCGATCGAATTGCCCGTTCGCGATGTCGCCGCCCGGCAGCGCCGCACCCGCCGTCCATCCGGGCGCGCGGTGGTCGAGCGCCTCGCCGAGGAGGTCCACGGCCTCTTCGGCGAGCTTGCGAAACGTCGTGATCTTGCCCCCGAAGACTGACAACAGAGGGGCGTCTGGTCCGCTCGCGTTCGTGCCGGTATCGATCTCGAGCCGGTAGTCGCGCGTGACGGCCGACGGGTCGGCGGCGCCTTCCTCCTCGAGGAGCGGCCGCACGCCCGAGTAGCTCCAGCAGACGTCGGCCGGTGCGATCTTGCGCTTGAAGTAGCGATTGATCGATTCGCAGAGGTAGCGTATCTCCGCGTCGTCGATCGCGACTCGGGCTGGATCGTCGTGATACTCGACGTCCGTCGTGCCGATCAGTGTGAACTCACGCTCGTAGGGGATCGCGAAGATGATCCGCTTGTCGGGGTTTTGAAATATGTACGCGTGATCGTGCTCGAAGAGGCGCCGCGTCACGATATGACTGCCCTTGACCAGTCGCACGGTATGCTGTGCGCCGCGCCCTAGCGCCTCGTGCAGGACCTGGCCGACCCACGGCCCCGCCGCGTTCGCGAGTGCGCGGGCACGGACGGCCAGCCGCGTGCCGTCGGCGCGCTCGAGCTCGGCTTGCCATTCGCCTCCGGCACGGACGGCTCTGACCAGCTTCGTGCGGGTTTCAATCGCGGCCCCGCGTTCGCTCGCATCGAGCGCGTTCAGCACGACGAGCCGCGCGTCGTCGACCCAGCCGTCGGAGTAGACGAACCCGCGGTCGATCGAATCGACGAGCGGCGCTCCGGCCGGATGACGGCGCATGACGATGCCGCGCGAGCCCGGCAGCAGCTCGCGCCGCGCGAGGTGGTCGTAGAGGAAAAGCCCGGCGCGAATCAGCCACGCCGGACGCAGATTCGGCATATGCGGCATCACGAAGCGCAACGGGCGGATGATGTGCGGTGCGGCGCGCAATAGTGTCTCGCGCTCCTTCAACGCTTTCCGAACGAGCGAAAACTCCTTGTATTCGAGGTAGCGCAGCCCGCCGTGAATGAGCTTCGTGCTCGACGACGACGTATGCCCGGCGAGATCGTCCTGTTCGACGAGCAGCACGGCGAGCCCGCGCCCCGCGGCGTCTCGCGCGATTCCTGCTCCGTTGATGCCGCCGCCGACGACGAGCAGATCGTATCGCGCCCCTTCCCTCAGTTCTGTCACTCGCTCACCTCTTTGCCTGGCCATCTGCATGGCCGCGATTCGCCGGTATGGGAAAGCGTAGCGAACGCGTCATGTTCGTTTTCGAAATCTATCGAACATTTTCGAAAAAGTAAAGGGAATGACTCGTGCGCCGCGGGTTTGAGCGGCGCGCATGCCGTCAGCGCGCGAGGGTGTGTGCGGCGCTACTATGACGAAAACTGCGAAGAGGTGGACGATGCGAGGATTCGGATGGTGCGGTGTGGCGCTGGCGGTCGTGCTCGCTACGGGATGCGCGGCGGGCGTGGCCGGATTCGGCGCGCCGCCGCTCTCGGCGCTGCAGGCGCAATGCGGCGTGCAGGCGGACTACGGTGCGGATGCGCCGGCCGTCTATTCCGCGCTGCTCGACGCCTATGTCGGCTATCGGCACCGCCGCGTGACACAGGCCGACTTTTGCGCGTTTCAAAACTCCATTGCCGAGCGGCATGCGGCGCTGGTCGCGGGCGGTTCGGATGCCCGGCCGGCCTGGGCGGAATTTTTCAACGAGGCGCGCGTGAAGGCGATCAATTGGCGCGCGGCCGTGGATCCGTCGCTGCGCGGAGGCTAGGGGTGAACTGAAGGGCGCAGGGGAGCGGTTCCACCCAAATCCGAGCGCGCCGCATCGCGGCGAGCGCGCTACCGGCCTGAGCAGACCACGGGATCGGGCCTACGATGGCGCCGCACGTAAGCCCGCCTTTCGGCGCGGTGCGCCGCAAGGCTTCGAAAGCGGGTGAAACCGGTGGAACCTACGACAGGCGTTTGATTGCTTTGACCGCAGAATCGCCCGATTCGGTCAGGCGCAATTCGCGGTGGCCCGAGGCGAGGCTCTCGAGACGCACGAGTTGATGCTCGAGGAGTGCATCGAGTTCTTCTCGGTCCATATCGACTTGGTTCGGGGCATCCTTCACGAGTAGCAACGTAGCGAATTCATGCGGACTCAGCATTTCGTTCTCTCCATGCATGGGCAATCGAATTGCCGCGGCGGCCGCGTTTGCGGTTGCCGTCGAACTCCACCTTGGCGGAAGAGGGAGACATCGCGGCGCTTGAACGCGGTCATGCGCCGGGGAACTGCAGTGTAGTCAAGGGGAGTGCCTTATCCAAATCGTCCCCTGATAATTTTCCGTTTGACAATTGATCGGGGCCAAAGCGGTTTGCCGTCCGTGGCAATTTCGCGAAAGTACTTCAAGTTTCGCGTGCGCCGCAGCATGATATGGCGGCGGCACGCGCCGCTCACTGCGGCTCGGCGATATACACCTGGGTGCCGGCGGCTTTGATCGCCTCGTCCATTTCCGGCGGGACCGGCCCATCGGTGAAAAGTGCGTCGACCTGGTTCAGGTGACCCTGCCGGACGAGCGCGGGGCGGCCGAATTTCGAGTGGTCGGCGGCCAGGAATACCGTGCGCGCGTGTTCGATGATGGCCTCGGCCACGCGAACCTCGCGCGTGTCGAAATCGCGCAGCGTCCCATCGGTCTCGATGCTCGAGGTGCCGATGATCGCGAAGTCGACCTTGAACTGGCGAATGAAATCGATGGCGAGCTCGCCGACGATCCCCTTGTCCCAGGGTCTCACGATGCCTCCGGTGACGAGCACCTCGCATTCCGGGTAGCCGCTCATCATGTTGGCGACGTTGAGGTTGTTCGTGATGACGCGCAATCCGCGGTGACGGTTCAGTGCGCGCGCGACTTCCTCGGTGGTCGTGCCGAGGTTGATGAAAAGCGATGCCTGATCGGGGATATGGGTGGCGACGAGCGCTGCGATGCGGCGCTTTTCGTCATGGAACATTCGCTGACGGGCCGTGTAGGAGACGTTTTCCGAGCTCGTCGGCAGGCTTGCACCGCCGTGGTAGCGGCGCAAGAGATTCATGTCCGCGAGCCAGTTGACGTCGCGGCGAATTGTCTGCGGCGTCACATCGAAATGCGAGGCTAGATCCTCCACGGTGACGAAGCCGTCGCGCTGGACCCATTCGAGCAGTTCCTGTTGGCGCGCATTGAGGCTCAGGCGGGGGTCTCGGGTCATGGTGGGCGGCGTTCGCATTGGGCAAATTGAGGTGCGTATTGTAAGACGAGCGCGTTCTTGGACGAGCGCGTTCCAGGGCGAGCGTCAAAGGGCGAGCGTCAAAGGGCGAGCGTCAAAGGGCGAGCGTCAAAGGGCGAGCGTCAAAGGGCGAGCGCGCGGGGCGACGTTGCGCGCTCTCTTTCGTAATACGCCGAAAGACGTATGCACCCATCGCCGGCCGATCGAGGTGATCAGGGCCGGAACCGGCGATACGCTTCGGCGGTCATTGGAGTGTGCCGAAGCACTTTCGTCCAACTCCGGCTAACATGCCGGCATAAGGTTTAATTAACTGAAGCGCCGCATTGGATTTCCTGCACGCATAGGCGGGCCCGAGGCTTGCCTGAAATACGTCTTGGGAAATCTCTCGATTGGGTATTCGCGCGAGTTGACCGGCGCGCGGCCGACCCCATGGGACGCGGCTTTGGGAGCTCAATGCAATGACGTACACGGACTCCACGCATGTGATGCCCTGGCGCATCGAGGACATCGATTTGACCCGGATCGACCGCCAACGCGCGGCCGCGAACGAAGACTTGCTGCTGCTTTTGTGCGCGGCTTCGTTCATTGAAAGCGGTTCCGATCTGTACACGAGCAACCTCACGTCCTACTTCGACGACGATCCCGAAGTCTCGGCCTGGCTCAACCATCAGTGGGAGCCCGAGGAGTTGCAGCACGGACGCGCCTTGAAGGCCTACATCGCGTACGTTTGGCCCGAATTCGACTGGGACACCGCCTTTCGCAACTTCTTCGACGAATACTCGCGGACCTGCTCGGTCGAAGAGTTCGAGAAGACGCGCGCGCTCGAGATGGTGGCGCGCTGCGTCGTCGAGACGGGCACGGCCACGCTTTACCGCGCGATCAACGAGTGCTCGGATGAGCCTGTGCTGAAGGAGATCACCGACAACATCCGGACCGACGAAGTCCGCCATTACAAGCACTTCTTCAAATACTTCAAGAAGTACAACAAGGTCGAAGGCAACGGCCGGCTGGCCGTCCTTGGCGCGTTGATGCGCCGTGTGATGGAGATCAAGAGCGAGGATTCCGAGATCGCATTGCGGCACGTTTTTGCGATCCGCTACCCCGAGCGCGTGCACGATACGGCTTACAACCGCGAGCGCGCGGCGCGCATCAACGCGCTCGTGCGTCGCAATCTGTCGGCTGAAATGTGCGTGAAGATGCTGCTGAAGCCGCTCGACCTTCCCGCGCGCATTCAGCCCGGCGTCCACTACCCGCTTGCGAAAATCACGCAGCATGTGTTTTTTCGATAGGGTGTCCGGAGCACGCAGATGAGCGATCCTTCCTCTCGAGCGCGTGCACTCGAGTCGCAAGTCTTCGACGAATGGCCGTCCGAGTTGCGCGCGTTGTTCGACGGGACGGCGCTCGCCCGTGAGACCGGCTTTACGGCATCGCTCGTGACGGTCGATGCCAACGGGCACCTGCGCACCTCGCTCCTGAGCCTCGGCGAACTCTATGCGCCGGATGCGCGGACGCTTTCATTTTCGCTATGGCCGGGTGCGCGCGCCGCACGCGCGCTGACCGCGCAGGCGGCAAAGGGCTCTGCTCGCGCCGCGCTGACGTTCGTTCACGATGCGGCGTTTTATCAGGTGCAATTGAACGTCGATATCCTGCCCGACGACGGCGAGCTGGCTTCCTTCCAAGCCTCGATCGATACGGGGGAGCTGCAGCGCGTCGCCTATGCGCGGCTCACGGGCGGAATCGCTTTCGAGCTCGCCGACGAAAGCCGCGATGCCGTGCTCGACCGTTGGCGGAGCCAGGTCGATCGCCTGCGGCTCGCGGCGCAAAACCGACGAGCCGCGCGGGGAGCGAGCGGCGATTGATGGCGGTTGCGGTTAGTCGCCGCTGGCGGCTGAAGGCCGCGACCGGCCGCCGAGCAGTGCGCCAGGATTGCTTGCACGCTGGTCTCGTCCGCGTGGTTCCATCTCCTGCCTCTTATTGCGGCCGTCGGGTTTGCGCGTATCGGTGCCCGGCGCTGCATTCGGGTTCCCGCTGCGAGCGGGGCCGCGACCATGCTTGTCGCTTTCGGCGCCGCGCTTTGCATCCGGCCGCTTGGCGTCCGGGCGCGTCGAATCGGGGCGCTTCGCGTCAGCACGCTTCGGGTCCGCGCGCTTGGCGTCCGGGCGCGTCGAATCGGGGCGCCTCGCGTCAGCACGCTTCGGGTCCGAGCGCTTGGTGTCGCCCCGCTTTGCATCGACCCGCTTGGTATCGACACGGTTGGCATCGCTCGTCTGCCCGCCGCGAGTTTCGGCGCGCGGCGCGGCACGACCGCTTGCTGGCTCTTTCGCTCGCGCCGGTTGCGGCCGGCTTTGGTCCGAGCGCGGCTGACGATTCGTGCCGCCTTGGTTGCGACGCGGCTGGATCGGCTCCGGTTTGGCGGTCGGATCGGGTTCGAAGCCCGGGATCACTTCCTGGGGCACCGCGCGCTTGATCAGCTTTTCGATGTCCTTCAGCAATTGCCGCTCGTCGACGCACACGAGTGAAACCGCCTCGCCCGTGGCGCCTGCGCGGCCCGTGCGGCCGATCCGGTGCACATAGTCCTCGGGCACGTTCGGCAGATCGAAGTTGACGACGTGGGGAAGTTGATCGATATCGATGCCGCGCGCGGCGATATCCGTGGCGACGAGCACTTGCAGCGTGCCATCCTTGAATTCGGCAAGCGCACGGGTGCGCGCGGACTGGCTCTTGTTGCCGTGAATGGCGAGCGCGCTCACGCCATCCTTCGTCAACTGCTCGGCGAGTCGGTTCGCGCCGTGCTTCGTGCGCGTAAACACGAGGACCTGAAACCAATTGCGCGTTTTGATCAGATGCGTGAGCAGCTCCCGCTTGCGTTCGCGATCGACGGGGTAGATCGTTTGCGTGACGAGCTCGGCCGTCGTATTACGGCGGGCCACCTCGATCAGCGCGGGCGCTTGGAGCAGACTGTCGGCCAGCGCCTTGATCTCGTCGGAGAACGTGGCCGAGAACAGCAGGTTCTGGCGCTTCTTCGGCAACTGAGCGAGCACGCGCTTGATGTCGTGAATGAAGCCCATGTCGAGCATGCGGTCGGCCTCGTCGAGCACGAGGATTTCGAGCCGCGACACGTCGATCGTCTTTTGCTGCATGTGATCGAGCAGCCGGCCGGGCGTCGCGACGACGAGATCGACGCCGCGCTTGAGTGCCTCGATCTGCGGGTTGATGCCCACGCCGCCGAAGAGCACCGTCGACTTGAGCTTCAGGTATTTGCCATAGGCGCGCACGCTGGCTTCGACTTGCGCGGCCAGTTCGCGCGTCGGCGTCAGGATCAGTGCGCGCACCGGACGGGCCGCTCGCGCGCCGCTCTCGTGACCGGTGGACGAGCGGGAGAGACGCTCGAGGATCGGCAGCGTGAAGCCGGCCGTTTTGCCCGTGCCGGTCTGCGCGCCGGCGAGCAGATCGCCGCCTTCGAGAACGGCGGGAATCGCCTGCTTTTGTATTGGCGTCGGCGAAGTGTAGCCGAGCTCTTGGACGGCCCGTACCACTGGTTCGGACAGGCCGAGGGAATCGAATGACATAGCGTTATCTTTACGAGAGGCGCGACGCGTGACTCACGCGTCATCGCCAAAAAGGCGAGGGCGCGGCCGCGGTTGCCCGCGTGGCCGCGCCCTCGCGCATCATGGGCTCAATCGAGCGGTGCGGAGCGCAGGTCGCTCACTTGTTGCGGCGAGACCGGCGTGCCGTGGTTGCCCCACGACATACGGATATACGTGACCACAGCCGCGACTTCCTGGTTCGACAGAGCCTGAGCGAACGGCGGCATGCCGTACGGCTTCGGATTGCCACCCGTGCTCGGCGGATAGCCGCCGTTCAGCACCATGCGGATCGGGTTCACGGCCGAAGGCATCTGGATCGACTGGTTGTTCGCGAGCGGCGGGTATGCCGGCGGCTTGCCGAGGCCGTTGTCGGCGTGGCACTTCGCGCAGTTGTCCTTGTAGATCTTCTGGCCCTGGTCGAGCAGCTCGCTGCCGAACTTCTGAGACGTTTCGTACTGCATCGTCTCGGGCGCTTCGCTCTTCTGCGGGATCGTCTTCAGGTACGTCGCCATCGCGCGGACATCGTCGTCCGACAGATACTGCAGGCTGTTGTGGACGACCTCGGCCATTGGCCCGAACACGGCGCCGCGCTCGGAGACACCGGTCTTGAGCAGGCTGGCGATGTCCTTGATGTCCCAATCGCCGAGACCCGCTTCCTTGTTCGACGTGAGCGACGGCGCATACCAGTTCTGCAGCGGGATCAGCCCGCCCGCGAATGCCGCCGAGTTGACCGGGCCGCCCATCATGTTGATCGACGTATGGCACATCGTGCAGTGCCCGAGACCCTCGACGAGGTAAGCGCCGCGGTTCCATTCGACCGATTTGGTCGGATCGTCCTTGTACTCGCCTTCACGGAAGAAGAGCGTGCGCCAGCCGATCAGCAGATTGCGGTTGTTGAACGGGAAGCGCAGCTCATGCGGGCGGCTCGGCACTTCCGCCGGCGGAACCGTGCGCAGGTACGCGTAGATCGCGTCGGAATCGGCGCGCGTCACCTTCGTGTAGCTCGCGAACGGGAACGCCGGATAGAGCAGGCTGCCGTCCTTCGAGCGGCCCGTGTGCAGGGCGCGATAGAAATCGTCGGCCGACCACTTGCCGATACCGTATTGATCGTCCGGGGTGATGTTGGGTGTGTAGAGCGTGCCGAACGGTGTCGCCATCGGCAGGCCGCCGGCGAATTGCTGGCCGCCGCGCACGGTGTGACAAGCGATACAGTCGCCGGCGCGGGCGAGGTATTCGCCGCGCTTGACGAGCGCGGCCTGATCGGCCGGCGTGGCCGCGACAGCCGCGCCGTTGTGCAGGTTATCGCCGCCCGACCAGAGGACGGAGCCGAGCGCCGCGGCCGCGACGACGACGGCCGTGAGGGCGAACAGGGACTTGCGTTTCATGTTTATGTCTCTCCTCGCGCTTATTGCGGTTCGCTGCCGCAGGCAAGCGGAGTCTTCATCGAGCGGGCCGGAGCCGGAACGGGGTTTTGGGGAGCGCGCTGCGTCGCGAGCCAGGCCGCGACGGCGTTGACGTCGTCGTCGGTCAGGCGCGTCGCGATTTCATGCATGCAGTCGGGCGCTTTCGCGTGACGCGTGCCCGAACGCCAGGCGCCCAGTTGCGCGCTGATGTAGTCCTGATGCAGACCGACGAGACCCGGGATGGCCGGCTCCATGCCCGTCAGCCCCTTGCCGTGGCAGGCCGCGCAGGCAGGGACGTTTTTCGACGGATCGCCGTTCAAGACGATCTGCTTGCCGCGCGCGAGCGTATCGGCCGAGACGGTCGGCTTCGACGGATCCGGGTAGGGCGGACGCTGCTTGGAGAAATAATCCGCAATCTGGTGCAGGTAGTCGTCCGAAAGGTACGTGACGAGGTAGTTCATCGGCGGATACTTGCGCCGGCCCTCGCGGAAATTCTGGAGCTGGTTGAACAGGTACTCGGCCGGTTTGCCCGCCAGACGCGGGAAGTAGTCATTATCGGTGCCCTGCCCGTGACTGCCGTGGCACGCCGTGCAACCCTGCACGCGCTGTTCCATCGTATCGGGGGCTTGGGGCTGCGTCTGCGCTTGCGCACTGATCGAGAGACCGATACCGCCAATCAGCAGAAGGGCGAGTAGCGGGCGGAAAATGCGTCTTGAAGACACGCGTAACTCCATCGTTATTCGTGGGACCTGCCGGACTTCGATCGGCCCGGTGGTGCTCTGTGATTGGCTCGTGACTGCCGGATGTGGGCTCGGTGCCTACGGTGCGGGACACCTTCCGGCCGGCGTGCTGCGGCGTTGCGACGCAGCATTCTAACATCGATGCCGGTCACGAGCTATTCGTTGCGCATGGCCGCGATACCGCATGACGCGTTCCCGCGACAATTTGCCGCGTCGGAGCCGTGCGCAGGGCTCATGCGGGATGGGTTGAGGGCTGCCTGCGGATCGTGTTGGTATCAAAGCCGATGCGTGCTTCATTCGCAATGGATCGTCCGTGAACTCACGTCGTCGGCCGAGGTCTGCCGACAGCGTACACTCTCGCCTGGCGCGCGAGGCGAGTGTCGCGGCATGCGCGACGCCTCCGCGCTTTTCGTCTTCCTGTCGTTTTTCTTTCCATTGGCCGCTCATGAAGCTTGTTCGTCAGTCCTCCCGCGTGCCCTGCGGCATGCTGTCGCATCCAGACGCCGTTCCCGTATCGCCGGTCTTCGCGGGGTACGCCGACCGATGAATCTCGACGGATTGCTGATCGGGCAGGCCACGCTGGCCGCATTGATGAATATCGCTTTTGCGTTCGTCGTCGGCTCGGTGCTTTTCGAGCGGTGGCTGGCGGGGGATGGCGCCGGGGTGCGCAATGCGTCATCGCATTCGGCCTGGCATCGGGCACGCTCGTCCATCGTCGCCGCCGCGTTCGTCCTCGTGCTCGCCGACGGCGGCTGGCTGGTCTACGAGGCTGCCTCGATGAGCGGCGCGGGGTTGGTCGACGGCGTGGCCTACCTGCCAGACGTACTCGTGAAGACGCACGTCGGCCACGCCTGGTGCGTGGCGTTCGGCGGGGCGGCCGTGCTCGTTATCGCGGCTTGCATGTATCGTGGCGGGCCCTTCGGCCGATTCGCGATGGGGCTCGCGGCGCTGGCTTGCGCATCCGGTGCCGCGCTACTCGGCCATGCAGCCGATGCGGGCGTGCTCTCGTTCGCGGCGGCGACGCAAGTTTTGCACGTGCTGTCGACGGCGGTGTGGGGCGGGCTCGTGTTGGCCGGTGGCTTCGTGGTGCTGCCCGCGCTCGACGCGTCGACGACGCGCGGCGCCATGATCCGCGTGGCCGGTTTTGTGTCGACGACTTCAGTCGTCGCGCTCGTCGTCGTTGCGGCGACGGGCCTCGTCAGCGCGGAGCGCGGCCTCGGCGGCACGCTCACCGCGCTGCGCACGAGCACCTGGGGCCATGTGTTGGCGCTCAAGGCCGCACTCGTGTTGTTCGCCATCGTGCTCGGCGGGCTCAACCGGATATCGGTGTTGCCGCGCTTGCGCCGCTCGGCCTCGACGGCTGATGCGCACACGTTCAACAATGTGCTGCATCTCGAGGCGTTCGTGATACTGGGCGTGTTCATCGCGGCGGCGGTGCTTGCGCTTACGCCGCCTGCGTGAAGCCGAACCCGGCTGCGGCGGCGGTCGTCCACGATGGCGGCGCGGCGCCTGCCGGACGTTGCGTTCGCGCCGTGCTTGGCGCCTATTCGTAACCCAGCTTGTGGCTCACGATCGGCGCGCAAAACAGCGCGATCGCGCAGCCGATGACTTTGCCTTCGAGCTCGGCGGTTGCTGCGGATACGAGGTACGCATGCGAGAGCAGATCGACGATCTGCGGGGCGCAATAAAGAACGGCCGCGGCGATGCCAGCCTTGTCGACCAAAGCGACATGCCAGCCGCGGCGTAAAGCAAACGCCGCGGCCAGCACGCGCAGCACGCCGAAGATCACGAGCGCGCCCACCGCCATTTGTTCCCGGATTAAATAGTCCGGCAGATACTCCGCCATGGCGGCCTCTCCCTGATTGGTCGTTTTGCGGTGACACTTTGCAAAACGCAGGCCAGGTCGGGTACCGCGGATGCCGAGGGGTGCGCTCGAAGGCGCGCTGCCTGATGGGGCGAGGCGTTGCGGGAAGACGCGCGATTCGCGCAACGCTCGGCGGGCGACCGGTTCGACCAGGATTGCCCGCGGCGTTACGTCCTTCGCGTTACGTGTTACGGCCGCACGGTGACGGCTTTTCGATTACCACTCGGCGACGCTGCCGTCCTCGTGGCGCCAGACCGGATTGCGCCAGCGATGACCGACCTTCGCCATTTCGCGCACCTTCGCTTCGTCGACTTCGATGCCGAGCCCCGGCCCTTGCGGGATCGATACAAAGCCGTCTTCGTATTTGAAGACCTCCGGGTTGCGGATGTAGTCGAGGAGGTCGTTGCCCTGGTTGTAGTGAATGCCGAGGCTTTGTTCCTGGATGAACGCGTTGTAGCTGACCGCGTCGATCTGCAGGCAAGCCGCGAGCGCGATCGGTCCGAGCGGGCAGTGCAGTGCGATGGCCACGTCATAGGCTTCGGCCATGGTCGCGATCTTGCGGCATTCGCTGATGCCGCCGGCATGCGAGGCGTCGGGCTGAAGGATGTCGACGTAACCGCCCGCGAGGATGTTCTTGAAGTCCCAGCGCGAGTAGAGCCGCTCGCCGAGCGCGATCGGCGTGTTGGTCTGGTTGACGATGTCGCGCAACGCTTCCGCGTTCTCGGAAAGCACCGGCTCTTCGATGAAGAGCAGCTTGTACGGATCGAGCTCTTTCGCGAGCACTTTCGCCATCGGCTTGTGAATGCGGCCGTGGAAATCCACGCCGATGCCGACGTGCGGGCCAACGGCCTCGCGCACGGCGGCGACGTTCGCGATGACGCGCTCGACTTTGTCGTAGGTATCGACGATCTGGACTTCCTCGGAGCCGTTCATCTTGAGCGCCTTGAAGCCGCGCTCGACGACCGCGCGCGCGTTGTTCGCGACGTCGCTCGGGCGGTCACCGCCGATCCATGAATAGACCTTGATCCGATCGCGAACCTGCCCGCCGAGCAGCGCGTGCACCGGTACGCCGTGGTGCTTGCCCTTGATATCCCATAGCGCCTGGTCGATGCCGGCGATCGCGCTCATCGAGATCGGACCGCCGCGATAGAAGCCGGCCCGGTACATCACCTGCCAGTGATCTTCGATGGCGAGCGGATCTTTGCCGATCAGATAGTCGGCGAGCTCTTGGACGGCGGTTTCGACCGTATGCGCGCGGCCCTCGACGACGGGCTCGCCCCAGCCGACGATGCCCTCGTCGGTCTCGATCTTGAGGAACAGCCAGCGCGGCGGGACGACGAAAGTTTCGAGCTTGGTGATCTTCATGGGGGAGCGTTCTCCTGTCTCCAACGATTGCTATGACGATTGGCGGTATCCCCGGTGCCGACTTTGCGATTGCTCAGAGGCGACTGCGGTTGGAGACGAATCGTACACGAAATCGTTATGAAGTACTATTAATAGTACTACTAATCCTTATCTGACGCGGGGTTGCGCTTTTCCTGCATGTCGCGATAATCCCCGTCGTCGGCGCGGATTGAAAGGAAAGCGTCGGCATCCACGAGACCACACATTTGGGGAGAACGATCATTCAGCGCGATCTGCATGGGCGCGTCGCCTACCTGCTTGCGACCGGCATTCTGCGCGGCGACTACGCACCGGCATCGACGCTGCCGCGCGAAGCCGAGTTGATGGAGACATTCGGCGTCAGCCGCACGGTGTTGCGCGAGGCGCTGCGCACGCTGACATCGAAGGGGCTTGTCGAGTCGCGGCCGAAGGTCGGCACGCGCGTGCGGCCGCGCCACGCCTGGAACCTGCTCGACGCGGACTTGCTCGAGTGGTACTCGCAGGTGGCGCCGCCGCTCGAATTTGCGCTCAAGCTGCAGGAGATGCGCGAGATGGTGGAACCTTACGCTGCCGCGCTTGCGGCGCGTGCGCAAACGGACGAGGCGATGGGCGCGCTCGCCGACGCGCACGCGGCGATGGCGGCGGCGCGCAGTATCGACGAGTGGGTGCGGGCGGATCTGCGCTTTCACCTCGGGATCCTGGCCGCCAGCCGCAACGAGCTTCTGATGCCGCTAGGCTCGGTCATCGAGCGCACCCTCGAGGCGCAGTTGCGGCTCAACGCGAAGCGCGCCGACGTCTTCAACGCGGCGCTCGGCGAGCACACGGCCGTTTTCGATGCGATCCGCGCGCGCAACGTGGAGGCGGCGCGCGCGGCGATGGCCGGGCTGCTCGGCATGACAAGGCGGCGCATCGAGGCGTGAGGCAGTGGGTCGAGCCGGGCAGGGCGGCTCCTGGAATGACGGTTGCTCGATTCATCAGTACACCGAACTAACGGTGAACGAATCCGCAACTACCACAGGAGAGGACCATGCCACTGCGAAAAGGTACATCTCGTGAGGACGTCTCGAAGAACGTCAAGACCGAAATGAAACACGGCAAGTCGCAAAAGCAGTCCGTTGCGATCGCCCTCAATCAGGCGCGCAAGCACGGCGCGAAGATTCCGAAGAAGCACGAGCGGTAGGGCGACTAAAGCGACAACCAGGGCGGCGTTGGCCCGCAGGCTCGGCCGTGCACGCGGGCACGGTGAATCTTTGACGGGCTGGCTGCCGCCCCCGCGCCGTTGCTATGATTGCATCCAGCTAGACTCCGCAAGACAGTTGGATGCCGCGATGAACCACATTGATCATGAAACGGAAGATGCCGTTCGGCGCTTTCTCGAGCTGATCGCCGACCGATACGATACGGCCGGCGCGTTCTTGTACGGCAGCCGCGCACGCGGGACTCATCATCGCGACAGTGATGCAGACGTCGCGGTTCTGCTTCGAGGCGAACACCAACGTTATCTGGGGACGGCGTTGGCTATGGCGGATATCGCTTTCGACGTCTTGCTCGAAACCGGCGTCAACATTTCGCCACTCCCTGTCTGGCTCGATGAATGGGAGCACCCGGAGCAGTATTCCAATCCCGCGTTGCTGCGCAATATCGCCAACGAGGGGGTTCGACTGTGAGCAATTGGGGTGACGTGTGGCTTTAAGCCTCGACGATATTCGCGCCTTGTTCCAACAGCACGGCGACATTTCATACAGCGGCGAACCCGTCACGCAGCTTCAGCATGCGCTTCAGTGCGCCACGTGCGCCGAGCGCGAGAACGCAGGCGACGCGCTCGTCGCGGCCGCTTTGCTGCACGATCTCGGTCATCTGCTGAACCTGCAGGGCGACACGCCCACCGCGCACGGCATCGACGACATGCACCAATACTTCGCGCTGCCGTTTCTGCGCCCCGTGTTGCCTGACAGCGTGCTCGAGCCGATCCGCCTCCATGTCGATGCAAAGCGCTATCTCTGCGCTGTCGACGACGGCTATTACGAGCGGCTCTCTGCTGACTCCAAGCGCAGCCTGGAACTACAGGGCGGCGTGTTCAGCCGAGAGGACGCCGAGGCTTTTTCTCGCAAGCCGTATGCGTCCGACGCCGTACGTCTGCGGCAATGGGACGACGCCGCGAAGGACGCCTCGATCGTCACTCCTGACCTAGAGCATTTTCTCGCCGCGGTTACACGCGTCATGAAACCCGCGCACGGCGAACAAGCCTCGACCGGCGCGACCGCCGTGTGAGTCCCGCCGCTCGACGCTGGACATCCCCGATGCCGCCACTTGCCCGAGCGGCGACGTCTTCTCCGAGCGCTATCCGATCGGCATCGGTCGAGGCAGTCGCGCGCCGCGGTTGCACGCGCGAAGCCATCGTCCTATAAACGCACTAGTCCGTCCGCGCGGCGAAGCGGTCGCCGGCCTCGAAATACAACCACTCGGAGACAACGTGATGAACTACGTCATCGGCATCGATATCGGCACGCAAAGCACGAAGGCGATACTCGCCGATGAGAACGGAACGATCATTGCGCAGCATGCGCAAAGCTACCGGCCCGATACGCCGCGGCCATTGTGGGCCGAGCAATGGCCGAGCGTATGGTTCGATGCCGTCGTGAACTGCATCGCGTCCTGCACGCGCGACGCGCGCGCCAAGGACGTCGAGGCCCGCGACATCAAGGCGCTCGCGATCAGCAGTCTCTACGGCGGCTCCGGCATTCCCGTCGACGACGAAATGCGTCCGCTTCACCCGTGCCTCATCTGGATGGATCGGCGCGCGACAGCCGAAGTCGAATGGGTGCGCCGCAACGTCGACATGGAGCGGCTTCTCGCGATCACAGGCAATGGCGTCGATAGCTACTATGGCTTCACCAAGATGCTCTGGCTGCGCGAGCACGAGCCCGACGTCTGGGCCAAGACGCGCTATTTCCTGCCGCCGAACGCTTACGTCGCCTATCGGCTGACCGGCGAGGTAGCCGTCGACCACAGTTCAGCGGGCAACATCGGCGGCATCTATGACGTGGCCGCGCGCCGCTGGTCCGACGAAGCCCTCGCGATGCTCGGCATTCCAGCCGCCATGCTGCCGCAGCGGCTCGTCGAGTCGTCTGAGGTCGTCGCCGGGCTGCTTCCGCAATGGGCGGACGAGCTCGGCCTCGAAGCAGGCATGCCGATCGTCGCGGGTGGCGTCGACGCGGCCATCGCGACGCTCGCCGCCGGCGTCTCCCGCGCCGGTCAACACGTTGCGATGATCGGCACAAGCATGTGTTGGGGCTATATCAACCAAAGCGTCGACGCGCGGCACGGGCTCGTCAGCATGCCGTACGTCGTCAACGGGCGCCGCGATCTCTACGTGTTTGGTGGCGCGAGCTGCGCGGGTGCCTGCGTGGCCTGGTACCGCGATCAGTTTTGCCAGGCCGAAGTCGAAGCGGCCAAGGCCGCCAAGGAGGCCGGCAGCCTCGCGCCCGGCGACGCTCATGTGCTGCTGGAGCGAGCCGCCGCCGAGGTGCCGGCGGGCTGCGGCGGCGTGGTGTTTCTGCCGTACTTGATGGGCGAGCGCAGCCCGATCTGGGATGCGCAGGCGAGCGGCGCGTTCGTCGGTCTCAATCTCGTCCATACACGCGCGCATCTCTATCGCGCCGTGCTGGAGGGCGTCGCCTTCGCGCTGCAGCACAATATCGAGGCAGGCCGGCGCGGCGCGGGCGCCCTCGACGAACGGCTCATCGTCGTCGGCGGCGCGGCCCACTCGGATCTTTGGATGCAAATCATCGCCGACGTGACGGGATACCCGGTCTTTACGATCGAGCAGGAAGTCGAGGCGGCGATGGGGGCGGCACTGTTGGCGGCGATCGGCTCAGGGCTCGCCGACGAGGTGGCGGCCACCCGCGGCTGGGTGACGCTGCGCGAGCATGCGCGCCCCGACCCTGCCCGCCGTGCGATCTACGCGCGGCAGTTCGAGGTCTACAAGGGGCTCTATCCCGCGTTGCAGGCCTCGATGCATCGATTGCGTACCGATGACGCCGACAAGACCGATCGGTAGAGATGATCGTAACAACCTATTGTCACGATCATATCGGCTGCGCTAGGATGGGTGCCAGTTAGCGCTCGGCTTTCCCTCGCATTGCGAAAGCGGCGAGCGCTTTTCGCTGATCGAGGCCCCCATTCCTATGTCCGAAGCTCCCTCGAACTCCGTCGTCGCGCTGCGTCAGGCGCCGCTCGTGCACGCGGCGCGAAACGCGGGCGTTCCATTCGACGCCGGATGGTTCGATACGTTGCGCGTCAACCATTCGGCCGTCGAGCGGCGCACCGCCACCCTCGGCACGCGCCGCTCGGTCAAGAAGGATGCGCAAGCGGCCTGGCTGCTGAAGGCCGTCACCTGCATCGATCTCACGACGCTGAACGGCGACGATACGGAAGGCCGCGTGCGCCGCTTGTGCGCGAAGGCGCGCCGGCCCGTTCGCGAAGACATTCTCGAGGCGCTAGGCATGGCCGGCGCGCCGATAGCAACGGGTGCGGTCTGCGTCTATCACCGGTTCGTCGCCGCGGCGGTCGATGCGCTCGCGGGCAGCGGCATTCCCGTGGCGGCCGTCTCGACCGGTTTCCCGGCCGGCCTGACGCCGCATCCCCTGAAGCTGAAGGAAATCGAAGCATCGGTGGCGGACGGCGCCGCGGAGATCGATATCGTCGTCACGCGCGAGCACATCCTGACCGGCAACTGGCGCGCGCTTTACGACGAGGTGCGCGATTTTCGCGCGGCTTGCGGCCCGGCGCACGTGAAAGCGATCCTCGCCACGGGCGACATTCGCACCCTTTCGAACGTGGCAAGAGCTTCGATGATCTGCATGATGGCCGGCGCCGACTTCATCAAAACCTCGACGGGCAAAGAAGGCGTGAACGCGACGCTCGACGTGTCGCTCGTCATGGTGCGCGCGATTCGCGAGTATCGCGAGCGCACGGGCGCGATGGTCGGCTTCAAGCCGGCCGGCGGCGTCTCCACGGCGAAGGCCGCGCTTGCCTACCAGATCCTGATGAAAGAAGAGCTCGGCCGTCCGTGGCTCGAGCCGGCGCTCTTTCGCATCGGCGCCTCGAGCCTTTTGGCCGATATCGAACGGCAACTCGAGCATCACGTGAGCGGTCGTTACTCCGCTTTCCACCGACACCCCGCAGCCTGACCGAGCCGATTTCCGATGAGCGTAGCCGAGTATTTTTCTTCGATGGAGTACGGTCCCGCCCCTGAGGCCGACCAGCCTGTGCGCGAGTGGCTCGCGCGTCACGGCGAGGGATTCGGCCATTTCATCGGCGGCGCCTGGCGCGCGCCGGCCGCCGGGACGTTCTTCGACGTCATCGCGCCGGCCACGGGCGAAACGCTCGCGCGCGTCGCGCAGGGCGATGCCGCCGACGTCGAGGCGGCTGTCGCGGCGGCGCGCGCGGCGCAGCCAGCGTGGCATGCGCTTGGCGGCCCCGGGCGTGCGCGGCATCTTTACGCGCTAGCGCGGATGGTTCAGCGGCACAGCCGCCTCTTCGCGGTGCTCGAGGCACTCGACAATGGCAAGCCGATCCGCGAGACGCGCGATATCGACGTGCCGCTCGTCGCGCGTCACTTTCTTCACCACGCCGGGTGGGCTCAGCTGCAGGAGAGCGAATTTTCCGAATGGGCGCCGCTCGGCGTGATCGGGCAGATCGTGCCGTGGAACTTCCCGCTGCTGATGCTGGCGTGGAAGATCGCACCGGCCATCGCGCTCGGCAATTGCGTCGTACTGAAGCCCGCCGAGTACACGCCGCTTACCGCGCTGCTCTTCGCCGAGCTCGCGCAGCGCGCGGGGTTGCCCGATGGCGTGCTCAACATCTTGACCGGCGACGGCCGGACCGGCGCGGCACTCGTCGATCACCGGGGCGTCGACAAGATCGCGTTCACGGGCTCGACGGAAGTCGGCCGGCAGATCCGCGCGGCGACGGCGGGATCGGGCAAGTCGCTCACGCTCGAGCTCGGCGGTAAGTCCCCTTTCATCGTCTTCGACGATGCGGATCTCGATTCGGCCGTCGAGGGCGTCGTCGACGCGATCTGGTTCAACCAGGGGCAAGTCTGTTGCGCGGGCTCGCGGCTGCTCGTGCAGGAAGGCGTCGAAGCGCAATTCATCGAGAAGCTGAAGCGCCGCATGGCGACGCTGCGCGTCGGTCATTCGCTCGACAAGGGCATCGACATGGCGGCGATCGTCGACCCGGTGCAGCTCGCGCGCATCGAATCGCTCGTCGAGACGGGGCGGGCTGAAGGCTGCACGATCTGGCAACCGCGCGAAGTCGCGCTGCCCGAGCGCGGCTCGTTCTATCCGCCCACGCTCGTCACGGATGTGGCGCCGGCCTCGACGCTCGCACAAGAGGAAATCTTCGGACCGGTGCTCGCGGCGATGAGCTTTCGCACGCCCGAGGAGGCGGTCGCGCTCGCGAACAATACGCGCTATGGGCTCGCGGCCAGCATCTGGAGCGAGACGATCGGCCGCGCGCTCGACATTGCCCCCCGGCTCGCCTGCGGCGTGGTCTGGGTCAACGCGACGAATCTTTTCGATGCGGCGGTCGGGTTCGGCGGCTATCGCGAATCGGGCTACGGGCGCGAGGGCGGGCGTGAGGGCGTCTACGAATACCTGAAGCCGCAGGCATGGAGCAAGCTGCCGCTGCGTACGCCGAGGCGGGCCGATGAAGCCGGTCATGTCGACGACGGTTCGCGCATCGAGAGAATCGACAGGACTGCCAAGCTTTTCATCGGCGGCAAGCAGGTCCGGCCCGACAGCGGCTACTCGCGGGCCGTCCTTACGCCGGGCGGCGAGCTCGTCGGCGAAGTCGGCGACGGCAACCGCAAGGATGTGCGCGATGCCGTGGCCGCCGCGCGCGCGGCGGGCAAGTGGTCGCAGGCGAGCGCGCATGGTCGCGCGCAGGTACTCTACTACCTCGCCGAGAACCTTGCCGCGCGCGCCGATGAATTCACTCGGCAGCTCGCGCGCCGCGCGGGCGTGGTCGCCCTCGACGCGCAACGCGAAGTCGATGCGGCGATCGGGCGGCTTTTCAGCTACGCGGCGTGGGCCGACAAGTTCGACGGCGCGGTGCACGCCCCGCCGCTGCGCGGCGTCGCTTTGGCGATGCACGAGCCCGTCGGCGTGATCGGCATCGCCTGTCCCGACGAAGCGCCGCTTCTCGCTTTCGTCTCGCTCGTTGCGCCCGCGCTTGCGCTAGGCAATCGTGTCGTGGTGTTGCCGAGCGAGGCTTGCCCGCTGATGGCGACCGACTTTTATCAAGTCGTTGAAACGTCGGATGTGCCGGCTGGGGCGCTCAATATCGTCACCGGCTCGCGGAGCGCTTTGTTGCCCGCGCTCGTGAAGCACGACGACGTCGACGCGGTATGGAGCTTCGGGCGTGCCGACGAGTCGACGCTCGTCGAGCGCGAGTCCGTCGGCAATTTGAAGCGGACTTTTGTCGACTACGGACGGCAAATCGACTGGTTCGACCGCTCGAGCGAGGGCCTGCCGTTTTTACGTCAGGCTACCCAAATCAAGAACATTTGGATACCGTACGGCGATTGACCGCTTTCGTTCGCCGGATCGAGACAGAGTTCGATAGGGCGACGCGCCTGACCGGGGCCGCCCGCGGCGCAAAGCGGCACAACATCGAAATGGAGGAGACATATGCTCAAACAACTCGACCCGCTGTTGAATCCCGACATCCTCTATGCGTTGAGCGCGATGGGACATGGCGACGAACTCGTCATCTGCGACGCGAACTTCCCGGCCGATTCGGTCGCGCGCGCGACGACGCTCGGGCGGCTCCTGCGCATGGACGGCGCCGACTCCGCGCGTGCCGTGCGCGCCGTTCTTTCGCTGCTGCCGCTCGACACGTTCGTCGAAGCGCCCGCGATGCGCATGGAAGTGGTGGGCGACCCGAACGCGCTGCCCATCGTTCAGCGCGAGGCCCAGGCCGAAGTGGATGCCGCGGAGGGGCGCGCCGTGCCGTTCGCGCCGATCGAGCGCCACGCGTTCTATGCCCGTGCGCGCAAGGCCTATTGCGTGATCGCTACCGGCGAGCAGCGCGGCTATGGCTGCTTCATCTTCGCGAAGGGCGTGATTCTCGCGCCCGATGCGCCGAGCGGCGGCGCAACGGAGCGGGGACAATGAGCGGGCGCGTCGTCATCCTCGGCATTTACGTCACGGATCTCGCGTTTCGCGCGAATCGCATGCCGCTCATCGGCGAGACGATCGCCGGTTCGGCTTTCGCGCTCGGCCCGGGCGGCAAGGGCTCCAATCAGGCCGTGGCGGCGGCGCGCGCCGGTGCCGAGGTCGTGTTCTGCACGCGGCTCGGCAACGACGCGTTCGGCGAAATCGCCCGCTCGACCTGGCAAGCCGAAGGCATCGTGGCGCGCGCGAAGGTCCTCGACGGTGTGGCGACGGGCGCCGCGCACATCTTTGTCGAGGAAGGAACCGGCCGCAACGCGATCATTGTTGCGGCTGGCGCGGCCGCGACGATGGACGCGAGCGACGCCGACGCGATCGAAGCCGACATCTCGGCCGCCCAGGTCTTCGTGACGCAGCTCGAGCAGCCGGTCGCGGCCGCACGGCGAGGTCTCGAGATCGCGCGCCGCCATGGTGTCGCCACGGTGCTGAACCCGGCGCCCGCGCTGCCGCTTCCCGACGACCTCTTTCCGCTTTGCGACTACATCACGCCGAACGAAACCGAGGCCGCCGCGCTGACGGGCATCGAAATCCGCGATGCAGACGATGCACGGCGCGCGGCCGACGTCCTGCTGGCGAAAGGCGCGGGCGCGGCGATCGTCACGCTCGGGGAGGCCGGCGCGCTACTGCATTCACGTTCGCAATCGGTGCTCGTGCCGGCGTTCCGGTGCGGTACGGTCGTCGAAACGGCAGGGGCCGGGGACGGGTTCACGGGCGGCTTCGCGGCGGCGCTTGCGCGCGGTGCGGAATCCCTCGAAGCGGTGCGCTTCGGCTGCGCGCTCGCCGGCATCTCAGTGACGCGCGCGGGCACCGCGCCTTCCATGCCGCGTTTGGCCGAAGTGCAAGCGTTGCTCGGCAACGCCGCGCCGATGCGTGAAAGCGCGTAACTACCGAGATTGCGATTAGGAGCCCATTGTCGCCATGTGGTCCTCATTGACGCTTCGCCGATGGTTCGCCGATCGGCAATTGAACTTCCTCTTGACCGTCAACCTGGTCGTGGTGCTCGTCGCTGTCTGGTTTTCGCAAGGGCAGTTCGTCGGCATCGACAACCTGCAGTCGATGGGCTCTCAGCTGCCCGAAGTCGGCCTGCTGGCATTCGGCATCATGCTGTCGATGCTGTCGGGCAACGGCGGCATCGATTTGTCGGGCGTCGGGCTCGCGAACCTGTCGGGGATGGTCGCCGCGCTCGTCGTGCCGCGCTTCGTCAACGGCGACGACTCGCCGGTGCTCTATACGTCGCTTTTTTGCGTGATCGTCGTCTGTATGGGGCTCGCAGGCGGCTTTCTGAACGGCATGGTCATCGCGCGGCTGCGCCTCACGCCGATTCTCTGCACGCTCGGCACCCAGCTCGTCTTTACGGGCTTCGCGGTCGCGCTCAGTAATGGCGCGTCCGTTCACATCGACTACATCGAGCCGCTTTCCGACATCGGCAACGGCACGTTCCTCCAGGTGCCGATTTCGTTCGTCATCTACGTTGCCGTGGCGCTGCTGCTGGGCTGGCTGCTCGCGCGCACGCCGTTCGGCTTGCGGCTCTATCTGATGGGCACGAATCAGCGCGCGGCCTTCTATGCGGGCGTGCCCAATGCGCGGATGCTTGTCATCACCTACACGATCTGCGGCGTCCTCGCGTCGGTCGCCGGGCTCATCAGCTCGACCCATACGATGAGCGCGAAGTGGGACTACGGTAACTCGTATCTGCTGATCGCGATCCTGATCGCCGTCATGGGCGGCGTCAACCCGGCGGGCGGGTACGGACGCGTGATCTGCGTTGTCTTCGCCGCGACCGTTCTGCAGTTTCTGTCGAGCCTTTTCAACCTCATGAATCTCTCGCAGTTCTTTCGCGATTGCACATGGGGGTTCCTGCTCCTGCTGTCGCTCGCGTTCGCGGGCGGCGAGCGTGTGCGCGCGATCTTCGGCGTCGGCGGCGTGAAGCCGCCTGCTGCCGCGGGCAAGCGCGAAGGCGGCGGTTAGCGCCGAACAGCATTCGGTAATCGACGAGCGCCAAGCCTCGGGCGCCGCGTCGCGTAACAAGGGGCGTCAAGCGAAAAAAGAAGGAGACACGGCATGAAATTGAATCGATTGAGCCTTGCGCTCGCGGCGTGTGCATTGAGCGCGGGCATCGTCGTGGCCGCGCAGGCGGCGACGAACGAAACGATCGTCACGGTGGTCAAGGTGACCGGTATCAGCTGGTTCAACCGGATGGACGAAGGCGTCAAGGAATTCGCGAAAGCGCAGGGCGTCAACGCTTACCAGACCGGGCCGGGCACGGCCGATGCCGCGCAGCAGTCGCAGATCATCCAGGATTTGATCGCGAAGAAGGTGACCGCGCTTGCCGTCGTCCCGTACGATCCGCCAACGCTCGAGCCCGTCCTCAAGAAGGCGATGGACAAAGGCATCAAGGTCGTCACGCACGAGGCCGACAACGAAAAGAACACGATGGTCGACCTCGAGGCCTTCGATAACTCCGCATACGGTGCCGCGCTGAACGATCGGCTCGCCAGCTGCATGAAGAGCGAAGGCAAGTGGGCGACGCTCGTCGGCTCGCTCGGCAGCCGCTCGCAGGTGCAATGGGCGGACGGCGGCATCGACAACGCGAAGAAAAAGTACCCGAAGATGGAGCTCGTCGAGAAGAATCTCGAGACGAACAACGACGGCGAGCACGCCTATGTCGTCGCCAAGGAGGTGCTGCGCAAGCACCCGGACATCAAGGGTTTCCAGGGCTCGTCATCGCTCGATGTGCTCGGCATCGGCCGCGCCGTCGAGGAAGCCGGCTTGCAAGGCAAGGTCTGCGTCTATGGCACGGGCCTGCCGACCGAAGCGGCCAAGTATCTCGAGAGCGGTGCGATCAACGGCATCGCGTTCTGGGATCCGAAGCTTGCGGGCCTCGCGATGAACAAGATCGCGCAGATGCTGATCGACGGCAAGACCGTCAAGAACGGCGACAATCTCGGACTGCCTGGCTACGAGAGCGTGACCGTCAGCAAGGGACCCGGCAAGGGCATCATCGTACGCGGCAAGGGCTGGGTCAGCGTCGACAAGTCGAACTACAAGCAGTACAACTTCTGATCGGATCGGCGAGAAGCACGGCGCGCGCTCGGACGTCGAGCGCGCGCCCGAGTTCTGTAAAGGTTTGACGCAAACGGTGGACGGTAACTCGACGATGAACGGGGACAAGGCTTCTGAGCCGCTGCTGCAGGTGGTCGGCATCCACAAGCGCTTCACGGGCGTGCATGCGCTGCGCGGCGTCACGCTCGCGTTCGAGCGAGGCCAGATCTATCACCTGCTCGGCGAAAACGGCTGCGGCAAGAGCACGCTGATCAAGATCATTTCGGGTGCGCAGCCGCCCGATGAAGGCGAGCTCGTGATCGAGGGCAGGCATTATGCGCGGCTGACGCCGCTGCAGGCGTTGGATGCCGGTATCGAGACCGTCTATCAGGATCTTTCGCTGCTATGGAACATGAGCGTGACCGAAAACGTCGCGCTCACGCCCGAGCTCGCCGAGCATGGCGGACGCCTCGCGCGGACGCTCGATCGCCGCGTCCTCGCGGCGACCGCCGCGAAGGCGCTCGAATCGGTAGGACTGCCGAGCGATGCCGACTTCCAGGCGACGCTGATCGAGCAGCTGCCGCTTGCCACGCGCCAGCTCGTCGCCATCGCGCGTGCGATCGCGAGCGAGGCGAAGTTCGTCATCATGGATGAGCCGACGACGTCGCTCACGCAAAAGGAAGTCGCGAATCTGATCGAGGTGCTCGGCGCGCTGCGCGCGCAGGGCGTGACGGTGCTGTTCGTCAGCCACAAGCTCGACGAGTGCTATGCGATCGGCGGCGAGGTCGTGGTGTTGCGCGACGGTCAGAAGGTCGCGCAGGGGCCGATTACCGACTACACGAAAGCGCAGCTTTCCGAGCTGATGACGGGGCGGCAGCTATCACAGGAGCGCTATCGCGAAGCGGCTTCGCAAAGCGAGGTCGTCCTCGATGTGCGCGACCTTGCGCGCCGCGGGCAATTCCGCGACATCTCGTTCGCCTTGCATCGCGGTGAGATTCTCGGCGTGACGGGTCTGCTCGACTCCGGCCGCAACGAGCTCGCCCGCGCACTGGCGGGCGTGGCGCCTGCCGATGCGGGGCGCATTACGCTCGAGGGAAAGCCCGTGACGCTGGCGACGCCCGCCGACGCGAAGCGGCACCGGATCGGCTACGTGCCCGAGGATCGCTTGAGCGAAGGCCTTTTTCTCGATAAATCGATTCGCGAGAACGTCATCACGGCGATGATTTCGAGCCTGCGTGACCGCTTCGGCCAGATCGATCGCAAGCGCTCGCGCGCGCTCGCCGAGCGGACGGTGAAGGAGCTGCAGATCGCGACGCCCGACGTCGATCGCGCCGTGCAGTCGCTCTCGGGCGGCAACCAGCAGCGCGTGCTGATCGGGCGCTGGCTCGCGATCGATCCGCATGTGCTGATCCTGCACGGGCCGACCGTCGGCGTCGACGTGGGATCGAAAGACATCATTTATCGCATCGTGCAGCGGCTCTCGCAGCAAGGGATCGGCATCTTGCTGATCAGCGACGACCTGCCCGAGCTTTTGCAGAACTGCGATCGGATTCTGATGATGAAGAAAGGCCGCGTCGTCGGCGAGTATGGCGCCGAAGGGCTCACGGAGGCCGCGTTGTACCGTGCTCTCCTCTCGGACGCACCTCTCTCGGAACCAGCATGATGAATCAATCGACGATGAGCACCCCCAAAGCCATGGATATCGCGCGAGAAGGTCGGCCGCCCGCCTGGCGCGCGAAGCTCGCACGCAATCCGGAATGGTTCACGGTCGCGCTGATCGTGCTGACGTCGATCGTCGTCGCGGTACTCAATCCGCGCTTTCTGCAGTGGGCGACGCTCTTCGACATGCTGCATTCGGCCACGACGACATCGCTTTTCGCGCTCGGCACGCTCGTCGTGCTGGCATCGGGCGGCATCGATGTGTCCTTCACCGCGATCGGCGCGCTGACGATGTATTCGATCACGAAGGCCGTGCTCGTCTGGTGGCCCGATGCGCCGTTCGCGCTGATTCTTTGCACGGGCGCATTAGGCGGCGTACTGCTCGGCGTCGTCAACGGCTTGCTCGTGCATCGGCTCAAGGCGCCTTCGCTGATCGTGACGATCGGCACGCAATATCTCTATCGCGGCATTTTGCTGACGTTCGTCGGGACGACGTTCTTCATGAACATCCCGCACAGCATGGATCGCTTCGGCCGAATTCCGCTCTTTGCCTATCAGACTGCCGACGGACTCCACGCGGTCCTGCCCGTTTCCGTGATCGCGCTCCTCGTCGCGGCGGTCCTCACTTGGTGGCTGCTGAACCGGACAATGATGGGGCGCGCCGTCTATGCGATGGGCGGCAGTCTCGCGATCGCCGAGCGGCTCGGGTACAACCTGCGCGCCGTCCATCTCTTCGTGTTCGGCTATACGGGCCTGCTGGCCGGCATCGCGGGCATCATCCACGTGTCGAACGGGCGGATCGCGAATCCATTCGATCTCGTCGGCTCCGAGCTCGACGTGATCGCGGCCGTCATTCTCGGAGGCGCGCGCATTACGGGCGGGACCGGCACGGTGGTGGGCACGCTGCTCGGCGTCGTGCTCGTCACGCTCATCAACAGCGTGCTGATTCTCGTCGGTGTGCCGAGCACCTGGCAAAAGGTCATCATCGGCGCGTTCATCCTGGTCGCGGGTACGCTCTTCGCGTTGCGCCGGCGCGGCTGATCGCCAAGCGGTGCTTCGTTGCCCGCGGCGGCGCGGGCCGTCGCGTCACGTCTTGCGCGTTTGCCGCTCCTGCCCCTTCTCGGTGATGATCGAATCGAAGTCTTCGATCTGCGAGAAGCGCACGGCCTTGACGATGCCGAACTTGCTCGAATCCGCGACGAGATGCCGTTCCACGGCGTTGGCCATCGCCGCCTGCTTGATCGCGACCTCGTGAAAGTTCCAGCAGGTGACGCCGCGCGCGGCATCGATGCCGCCCGCCGAAATGAACGCCTTGTTGATTCCCATCCGGCGTAGCGTCTCGAGGCTTTCGTCGCCCGCGAACGAATCGGACGACGGTACGTAGACGCCGCCGAGCATGATCATCCGCACGTTCGACATGCGCCGCACGATCTCGGCGATATTCAGCGAATAGCAGACGACTGTCAGCTGCATGCTGGCCGGAATGAGGCGGGCGAGCGCGGTCAGCGTCGTGCCGCAGTCGATGAAGATCGTTTCGTGATCGGCGATGAGCCGCGCCGCGTGCGCCGAGGCCTGCGCCTTCGCCTGTGCGAAATGGTCTTTTTCCTGCTCGAGCGAGTAGCCCGCCGCGTTCGGCACATCGACGGCGCTGACGATGTAGCCGCCCAGATAGGTAAAGCGGTCTGGATGCGCGGCGATGTCGCGCCGCACCGTCATCTCGGACACGCCGAGCAGCGTGGCCGCGTCGCGCAGATGCATGACGTTGTGCTTGGCGAGCGCATCGACGAGCGAGCGCAGGCGTTCGGTCTTGAGCATAGGAATCGGTAGCGCAGCCGCCCGGCGCGTAGCGCGCGGAGCGTTATATTTGTATCGATGACGTGATCGGATTATAACAAGCGGGCTCAAAAAAAACCGCCCTTTGAGCAAGGGCGGCAGGCACGGTATGAAGCGCAAATGCGGCTTCCCGAGAGGAATATGGCGTGACTTTCAGTGCCGCGCGGATTTCTTGATCTCGAGCCTGAACCGATGCAGCAAAGGCTCGGTATAGCCGCTCGGCTGCGCACGGCCTTGCAGCGCCAGCGCACAGGCCGCCTTGAATGCGACGGAAGCCGCATAGTCGGGCGCCATCGGCCGGTAGTTCGGATCGCCGGCGTTCTGCTTGTCGACGACGGTGGCCATGCGCTCGAAGACTTCCTTCACGAACGCTTCGTCGACGATCCCGTGGCGCAGCCAGTTCGCGATGTGCTGGCTCGAAATGCGCAGCGTCGCGCGGTCTTCCATGAGGCCGACGTTATGAATGTCGGGCACCTTCGAGCAGCCGACACCCTGATCGATCCAGCGCACCACGTAACCGAGAATGCCCTGCGCGTTGTTCTCGACTTCACGACGGATATCCTCTTGCGACCACTGGGCGCGCTCGACGACGGGCACGGTCAAGAGGCCGTCGATGAGTGCGCTGCGCTCGCTCGCATAGTCGATGTTCTCGAGCTCTTTTTGCACTGCCTGGACGTCGACATCGTGATAGTGGAGCGCGTGCAGCGTGGCGGCCGTCGGCGACGGGACCCAGGCCGTGTTGGCGCCCGCGCGCAGTTGCGCGGCCTTTTGCTCGAGCATCGCATGCATCAGGTCGGGCATCGCCCACATCCCCTTGCCGATCTGCGCGCGGCCGCGCAGCCCGCAGGCGAGGCCGACGAGCACGTTGTGGCGCTCGTAGGCCGAGATCCACGTCGACGTCTTCATGTCGCCTTTCCTGAACATCGGGCCGGCTTCCATCGCCGAATGCATCTCGTCGCCGGTGCGATCGAGGAAGCCCGTGTTGATGAACGCGACGCGCGCGCTGGCCGCTGCGATACAGGCGGCGAGGTTCACGCTCGTGCGGCGCTCCTCGTCCATGATGCCCATCTTCAACGTGTTACGCGGCAGACCGTAGAGATCCTCGACGCGATCGAACAGCTCCCCGGCAAACGCGACTTCGGCCGGGCCGTGCATCTTGGGCTTCACGATGTAGATCGAGCCCGTGCGCGAGTTGAGCTTGCTCGCGCGATCGTGGAGCGCGCAAAGCGTCGTCACCACCGCATCGAGAATGCCTTCGGGAATTTCGTTGCCATCGCGATCGAGCACGGCGCCGTTCGTCATCAAATGGCCGACGTTGCGCACGAAAAGCAACGAGCGTCCATGCAAGGTCAGCGTCTTGCCGTCCGGCGTGCGATAGCTGCGGTCCGCGTTCAAGCGGCGCACGAACGTCTTGCCGCCCTTCGTGACCTCCTCGGTGAGCGTGCCCTGCATAAGGCCCAGCCAGTTGCGATAGAGGGCGACTTTGTCGTCCGCGTCGACGGCGGCCACCGAGTCCTCGCAATCGATGATCGTCGTCACGGCGGCCTCGAGCAGCACGTCTTTCACATGCGCGGGATCCGTGCGGCCGATCGGCGTCTCCTCGTCGATCTGAATCTCGATGTGCAACCCGTTGTGCTTCAGCAGGACGGCCGTCGGCGCATCGGGCTCGCCGAGAAAGCCCACGAACTGGGCCGGCGTGGCGAGCTTCGTCGCGCCCTTCGCCGTGCTGACGGTGAGCACGCCATCGACTACCGCATAGCGCGTCGCGTCACGATGCGAGCCGTTCTCGAGCGGCGCGGCGCGATCGAGGAACGCGCGCGCGTATTGAATCACCTGTGTCCCGCGAATCGGGTTGTAAGCGCCACCCCGCGCCGCGCCATTGTCCTCGGGCAATGCGTCGGTGCCGTAAAGCGCGTCATAGAGGCTGCCCCAGCGCGCGTTCGCCGCGTTGAGCGCATACCGGGCGTTCGAGAGCGGCACGACGAGTTGTGGGCCGGCTTGCTCGGCGATCTCGACGTCGACGTTCGAGGTCGTCACCTGCACCCGCTGAGGCGCGGGTGCGAGGTAGCCGATCTGCTCGAGGAAGGCGCGATAGGCATGCGGATCGGTCACGGGGCCGGGATGCGCGCGGTGCCACTCGTCGAGAGCCGTCTGCAGACGGTCGCGCTCCGCGAGCAGCGCGCGGTTTTTCGGCGCGAGATCGTGGACGATCGCCGAGAACCCTTGCCAGAATGCGTCGCGATCGACGCCGGTGCCGGGCAGCGCTTCGTCTTCGATGAAGCGGACGAGCGCGTCGTCGACGCGCAAGCCGTGAAGGTCGGTCAGATTGCTCATGATGGTCATGCGTATGGGGTTGTTGTTGAAGGGGGCCTCAGGCGGCACGCTGCGTGACGCTTGCGGCGCCGGCCTTGGCGATTTGCGCATCCTGGTCCGACTTCACGCCCGATACGCCGACCGCGCCGACGCACTGCCCATCGACGACGATGGGCACCGCGCCTTCGAGCGTACCGGCGAGCGGCGCGCTGAGGAAGGCGTAGCGTCCGCCATTGATCATATCCTCATAAGCTTTCGATTCTCGCCGGCCGAGGGCCGAGGTACGTGCCTTCTCCGTCGACATATAAGCGCTGCTCGGCGGGGCGCCGTCGAGGCGCAGCAGGCCGAGCGGATGGCCGCCGTCGTCGACGACCGCGATCGCCACCGCCCAGCCGTGCCGTTCGGCTTCGGCGCGCGCCGCGGTGAGGATGTCGTTGACCTCGGCGACGCCGAGTACGGATTTCGTATTCATCTCGATTCTCTCTTTTCTCTTCGGACTACTGACTGATCTGGCGCGGGCGTCCGTGCTTGCCGATGTCGATCGACGAATCTCGATTCAGGAGGACGCCAGCGATGCGTCGACGAGTTCGATCCAGTGCCGCACGGGCGTGCGGCCAGCACCGTTCAGATGCGTCTGGCAGCCGATATTGGCCGTCACGATCGTGTCGGGACCGCCGGCTTCGAGCGCGTCGAGCTTATTGTCGCGCAACGTGCGGGCCAGTTGGGGCTCAGTGATCGAATAGGTGCCGGCCGAGCCGCAGCACAGGTGTCCGTCGGCCGTTTCGGTGAGATCGAAGCCGAGGCGCCGCAGCAGCGCTTCGACGCTGCCGCCGAGCTTTTGCGCGTGCTGCAGCGTGCACGGGCAATGCACGGCGATACGGCCCGCGCGGTGGGCGCGATCCTTCCCGGTCGAGCCGGGCGGCTGCAGCGCCTCGACGGGCTCGACCGCGAGGACTTCGACGAGGTCGCGCGCAAGCTCGCTCACGCGTCGCGCTTTCGCCGAATAGGCCGCGTCGTCGCGCAACAGATCGCCGTACTCCTTGACGAAGGCGCCGCAGCCGCTCGCCGTCAGCACGATCGCTTCGGCGCCGGCCTCGATCGCCGGCCACCAGGCGTCGATGTTGCGCCGCGCGCGCTGTAGCCCGGCGTCCTGCGCGTTGAGATGATATTCGGCCGCGCCGCAGCAGCCGGCCTCGCGGGCGGGCTTCACGCTGATGCCGAGCCTGTCGAGCACGCGCGCGGCCGCCGCGTTCGTGTTGGGCGAGAGCGACGGCTGGACGCAGCCCTCGAGCAGCAGGACGCGCCGTGCATGCCGTACCGGCGGCCGCGGCAACGCGCGAGCGGCCGACGCGGGAATCTTCCGGCGCAGCGAGCCGGGCAAGAGCGGGCGCACCGCGCGGCCCGCCGTCAAAAGCTTGGCGAAGAGCGACGAGTTCGGCACGACGCGGCGCAAGCCGGCGCGAAGCAGCCGCTCTTTCACGGGACGCTCGCTGCGCCGTTCGACTTCGGCGCGGCCGATGTCGAGCAGCGTGTGATAGCGGACGCCCGACGGACAGGTCGTCTCGCAGTTGCGGCAGGTGAGGCAGCGGTCGAGATGGGTTTGCGTCGTGGCGCCGACCGGCTTGCCCTCGAGCAGCTGCTTGATCAGATAGATGCGGCCGCGCGGACCGTCGAGCTCGTTGCCGAGCACTTGATAGGTGGGGCAAGTCGCGTTGCAGAAGCCGCAATGGACGCAGGCTCGCAAGATCGCTTCGGCTTCGTCGGCCCGGGCGATCGACCGGGCTTCTTCACTCAGAGTGGTTTGCATCGATTTGGGTAATCGGATTCGGGTGTTCGCGTGGTCGTCTTTTCAGCCGCGGTGCGTTCAGCGCCGGGCGTTCAGAGTCCGGCGTAGAGGCGGCCGGGGTTGAAGATCCCGTGGGGATCGAGTTGCGCCTTCAACTGTCGATGAATGCGCAGGAGCGCGGGGGAAAGCGGCTCGAACGGTTCATCCACGAGCTCGGGCGTGAAGCAGGTGGCATGTCCGCCGAGCGCACGCACCGCATCGCGCACGACGCGGGGCGGCGCGTCGGTTTTGAGCCAGCGCTGCATGCCGCCCCAGTCGAGCAATGGCTTGCCCGGCAGTTCGACGAGCGGGGCCGAGGCAGGCACGGAGAGCCGCCAAAGCGGCTCGGGACGCGCGAAAAACGGCAAGGCGAACGCGCGCAGCGCGGCCCAGAACGCACCATCCGACACGACGCCGCCCAAGCGCGCCCGCGCGTCGCGCACCGAACCCGCGCCGCCTTCGAGCCGCAGCCGGAGCATGCCGTCGTCAAAGCAGGCGCCTGCGATCGGCACGCCTTCTCGCAGCCAGCCTGCCAGCTTGGGCAGGGCGGCCTCGGGCGGCATGTCGAGCGCGAGATCGGCCGTGGCGCGCGGCTTCGGCACGACTTTCAGCGAGACTTCGGTGATGATTCCGAGGCAGCCGAAGCTGCCCGCGAGAAGGCGCGAAACATCGTAGCCGGCGACGTTCTTCATGACCTGGCCGCCGAAGCGCAGGTGCTTGCCGTGACCCGTCACGACGCGGCACCCGAGCACGTAATCGCGCACGGCGCCGGCCCATGGGCGGCGCGGCCCGGACAGGCCCGCGGCGACCATGCCGCCGACCGTTGCGCGGCCGTCGAACGTGGGAGGCTCGCAGGCCAGCATCTGCCCGGCTTCGTCGAGCGCGGCCTCGAGATCGGCGAGCCGTGTGCCCGCGCGAGCCGTGATGACGAGCTCGGTCGGATCGTAGCTGACGATGCCGGCGTGAGCGGTCGTATCGATCGGCACCGCGCGGCCGTCGTGCCCATCGACCGGTCGGCCGAGGAAAGCCTTCGTGCCGCCGCCGCGGATCGCGAGCGGCGTGCGCTTGTCGATGGCGGCGCGCACGGCTTCGACGAGCGCTTCGCTGCCGTCGGTCGAGTTGAACTCTCGTCGCATCAGAAGCGCTCCAGCTCGCGGAACGGCACGTTGCCGTGGTGCACGTGCATGCCGCCGAACTCGGCGCAGCGATGCAGCGTCGGGATGTTCTTGCCCGGGTTCAAAAGGCGAGACGGATCGAATGCGGCCTTGACGGCGTGGAAGAACTCGATTTCGTCGCTCGAAAACTGCACGCACATGTGGTTGATCTTCTCGCGGCCCACCCCATGTTCACCGGTGATGCTGCCGCCCACGGCCACGCAGAGTTCGAGGATTTTGCCGGCCAGCGCTTCGGTGCGCTCGAGCTCGCCAGGTCGATTCGCGTCGAACAGGATCAACGGGTGAAGGTTGCCGTCGCCGGCATGAAAGACATTGGCGACGCGCAAGCCGTATTCGTCCGAAAGGGCCGCGATCCCTTTCAGCACGCCGGGCAACTCGCGGCGTGGAATCGTGCCGTCGATGCAGTAGTAATCGGGCGCTAGCCGGCCGACCGCGGGAAACGCGTTTTTGCGGCCCGCCCAAAGTCGCAGGCGTTCCGCTTCATCGCGCGCGATCCGGATTTCGACCGCGCCGGCGCTTGCCAGCAGCTCGCTCACGTGCGCCAGATCTTCGTCGACGTCGCTCGCCGCGCCGTCGAGCTCGCAAAGCAGAATCGCCGCGGCGTCGACGGGGTAGCCCGCATGGATGAAGTCCTCGGCGGCCCGGATGGCGAGGTTGTCCATCATCTCGAGCCCGCCCGGAATGATGCCGGCGCCGATGATCCGGGCAACGGCGTTGCCGGCCGTCTCGACGTCGTCGAAGCTCGCCATCAGCATCTTTTGGCATTGCGGCTTGGGCAGCAGCTTGACCGTCACTTCGACGACGACGCCGAGCATGCCCTCCGAGCCCGTGAAGAGCGCGAGCAGGTCGAAGCCGGGACTATCGAGCGATGCGGCGCCGAGCGTCATGCGTTCGCCGTCGATGGTGACGATGTCGACCGCGAGAATGTTGTGCACGGTGAGCCCGTACTTGAGGCAATGCACGCCGCCAGCGTTCTCGGCGACGTTGCCGCCGATCGAGCAGGCGATTTGCGACGAAGGATCGGGCGCGTAATAAAGGCCGTACGGCGCGGCCGCCTGCGAGATCGCGAGATTGCGCACGCCGGGCTGAACCCGCGCGATACCGGCCGATGCATCGATCTCGAGAATGCGGTTGAACTTCGACATGGCGAGCAGGATGCCTTTTTCGAGGGGCAGCGCCCCGCCCGAGAGACCGGTGCCGGCGCCGCGCGCAACGACAGGCACGCCCCGCTTCGCGGCGAGCTCGAGCACGGCGCAGACCTCGTCGACCGTCTCGGGCAGCACGACGCAAAGCGGCACCGTGCGGTAGGCCGAGAGCCCATCGCACTCGTAAGGGCGCAGCCGTTCCGGCTCGTGCAGGACTTCCATGGTCGGTGAAAGGCGATGCAGCGCGGCGATCAGCGCCTCGCGATCGACCGGCGGCAAGGCGCCGTCGATTCTTTCGTCATAGGTGAAGCTCATTCGATGATGTTCCCTTGTGGTGCGAATGATTGTTGTACGGGGTTGCCCCATCTGTCCATGGGGAAGTCTGGTGGTCATACCAGTTTTTGGATGACCTCTTTGCGAGGATGGTCAGACGGCGCTTATCATTAGCGGCATGGGAGCGCGATGCAAACGCGTCGCCCAGATTGAGCGCAGGTGGTCATACCAGTGGAACAGAGACTCGAAGAGAGGGCGGCCAGGCGGGTCGCTGACGTCGTCGCTGAGCGGATCGAAACCTTGATCGTCGACGGCGTTTTGAAAGAAGGGCAGGCATTGCCGTCCGAGCGGCGCTTGACGGAGAAGCTCGGCGTTTCGCGTACCGCATTGCGCGAGGGGCTCAAGCTGCTGCGCGCGCGCGGCATCATCGAGACGGAGCAGGGGCGCGGCTCGTTCGTCGCGCGCCTCGCCTCGCGCGAACATACGACGCCGATGATGCATTTGCTTGCTTCGCAGCCGCGCACGCTCTACGACCTCTTCGAGGTGCGCGGGCTGCTCGAGGGCGAATCGGCGCGGCTTGCCGCGCTGCGCGGCACCTCCGCCGACTACGTGCTCATCAAGCGCCGGTACGAGGAAATGATCGACACGAGTGCGGGCGAGCGCGACGCCGAGACGCATGCGCGTCTCGACCACGCGTTTCACCTTGCGATCTGCGAGGCGTCACATAACCCTATCCTCGTGCATACGCTTCGTTCGCTGACGGACTTGCTCCTCAGTTCGGTCTTCGCATCGGTCAACAACCTGTATCACCGCGAAGCCGAAAAGCACACGATCGACCGGCAACATGCCCGGCTTTACAACGCCGTCGTGGGCAAGATGCCCGAGCAGGCTCGGCGCGCGGCAAGCGACCATATCCGAACTGTGGCGCTCTGCCTGAGAGAGATCGAGCAGGAAGAGCAGCGTCTCGTACGCTCGACGCTCAGGCTCGAAGGATGGAAGTAGCGCGCGAAGAGAGGGGCGGGCGCGCCGTCCGGGCACCGTGTTGGCCGATCGCACGATCGAAAACAAAGAGCCGCTTCCACCGTTTCCGGTGCAAGCGGCTCGAACGACTGAGTCGGGACTACTCGTTGACTACGTATTCGATACCCCCGTTGGTCTCTTCGCTGCTCTGATACCCCGTTGCGCCTGACAGCCAGGCGGCGCCGACCTTCGGCGCCGCGGCCGCCATTCTGGACGCGAATGCTTTACATCAACTGCTGAATCGACATGGTCAGTACTGCCAACTACGAACTGCAACCCGTGTACTGCCGATCGCGCCCGCGTGAATCGACAACCTGTCGCGGCTGCGCGCTGCTGCCACTACTGAACTGCTTTTCGAACTGCTACTGCTGTTGGCATGGCCTTGATTTCCGGCACTGCTGAACTGCCCACGCGAGGGGAGCGCGCGGATGGGGTCGATGCCGCACCCCATGAGAAGAAGTGTAGTCGCGGGTCCGTTGGATCAATTCCTCGAAACGAGCGGTGTATGGTGCCCATTTCGATCGATTGCGGCGAACCCGTTGATGGGTCGCCCGTCACGGCCCCGATTGTCTAAGGGTATGTCCGGGTTGGGCGACTCCAGGTGAAGCACTCCAGATAAAATATCGCGGCGGCTCGCCGGGTCGCGGCGGCGGGTCTTGGGTAGCAGTTCTCAACGTCGATAGAGGTACAACATGTCGAGAAATATCGGTGTCATCGGACTTGGCGCCATGGGCGCGGGCGTTGCACAGTCGCTGCTGCGCGCGGGCTTCGCGGCCCACGCGTGCGACCTGCGTCGCGACGCGCTCGATGCGTTCGCGGCGCAAGGCGGCGTAGCCTGCGCGACGCCGGCGGAACTGGGGCAGCGTTGCGAAGTGGTGCTGACGCTCGTCGTCAATGCGGCACAGACGGAAACAGTGCTCTTCGGCGAACAAGGCGCGGTGCCCGCGATGGCGCGCGGCGGTGTCGTGATCGCGAGCGCGACCGTGGGTCCGGAGTTCGCGGCTGCGCTCGGCAAGCGCGTCGAAGCGGCGGGCCTTCAGATGCTCGATGCGCCGGTTTCGGGCGGCGCCGCGCGGGCGGCGTCGGGCCAGATGACGATGATGACCTCGGGTCCGGCCGCCGCCTACGAGAAATGCGAGGATGTGCTGAGCGCGATCGCGACGAAGGTCTACCGGCTCGGCGCCGAGCACGGCATCGGCTCCAAGGTCAAGATCGTCAATCAGCTTTTGGCCGGCGTGCATATCGCGGCCGCGGCCGAGGCCATGGCGCTCGGCATCCGCGAAGGCGTCGACCCGCAAGCGCTTTACGAGGTGATTACGAACAGCGCCGGCAACTCGTGGATGTTCGAGAATCGCGTGCCGCATATTCTTGCCGGCGATTTCACGCCGCTTTCCGCGGTCGATATCTTCGTGAAGGATCTCGGCCTCGTTCTCGATACCGCGCGACGCAGCAAGTTTCCGCTGCCGCTCTCGGCGGCCGCGCACCAGATGTTCATGATGGCTTCGAGCGCGGGGCACGGGGGCGAGGACGATTCGGCCGTCATCAAGATCTTTCCCGGCATCATCGAATAGCTATCCGAGGAACCGCACCATGCCGCGCTTTGCTGCGAATCTGAGCTTGATGTACAACGAGGTTCCGTTTCTCGAACGCTTCGCCGCGGCGGCGAAGGACGGCTTCAAGGCGGTCGAGTACCTTTTTCCGTATGATTTTGCCGCGCCCGAAATCAAGGCGCGGCTCGACGCGCATGGGCTCGTGCAGGCGCTTTTCAACGCCCCGCCCGGAGACTGGGCCAGCGGCGAGCGCGGTATCGCCGCGCTGCCGGGGCGCGAAGACGAGTTCGAGCGCGGTATCGAGACGGCGCTCGAGTATGCGGCCGTCATCGGCAACAAAAAGCTGCATGTGATGGCGGGGCTCGTCAGTGCCAACGACGATCGCGTCCGTCATCGAGACGTCTACCTGCGTAATCTCGAGCATGCGACAAAAGCGGCGCGTTCGGCTGGCATCACGATTCTGATCGAGCCCATCAATACGCGCGACATGCCGGGATATTTTCTCAACCGCCAGGACGAAGGCCAGGCGATCCGCCGCGAGCTCGACGCGACGAATCTGCTCGTCCAGTTCGACTGCTATCACTGCCAGATCATGGAGGGCGATCTCGCCGTGAAGCTCAAGCGCGATATCGGCGGCATCGGCCACATCCAGATTGCCGGGGTGCCGGAGCGGCACGAACCCGATACCGGCGAGATCAACTATCCCTATGTATTCGAATGCATCGACGCTCTCGGCTACGACGGATGGATCGGTTGCGAATATCGGCCGCGCGCGGGCACGTCCGAAGGGCTCAGATGGTTCGCGCCGTATCGCGGACACGCATAACCAAGAGGACGCTCAATGAAAGTATTGATCACGGGAGGCGCGGGTTTTCTCGGCCAACGTCTTGCGCGCAAGCTGCTCGAACGCGGCATTCTCGCCGGTCCGGACGGTAAGCCACAGCCGATCTCGCAGCTCGTGCTGCTCGACGTTGCCGCCGCGCCCGACATGGGCGACGCCCGCGTGTGCGTCCACACCGGCGACATCTCGCAACGCGATGTCCTCGAAGCCGCCATCGATTCGGACACCTACGCGATTTTTCATCTCGCCGCCATCGTGAGCGGCCAGGCCGAAGCCGATTTCGAGCTCGGCATGCGCATCAACTTCGACGCTTCGCGGCTGCTGCTCGATATATGTCGAGCACGAGGGCATCGTCCGCGGGTCGTCTTCGCGAGCTCGGTGGCCGTCTACGGTGGCACGCTGCCGGACGTCGTGGGCGACGACACGGCGCTCAATCCGCAGTCGTCCTACGGTACGCAAAAGGCGATGACGGAGCTGATGGTTTGCGATTATGCGCGGCGCGGCTTTATCGAAGGTCGCGCCGTGCGACTTCCGACGATCAGTGTTAGACCGGGCCGGCCCAACGCGGCGGCGTCGTCGTTCGCGAGCGGCATCGTTCGCGAGCCGCTTGCGGGCGTCGAGACCATCTGCCCCGTCGAGCCCAGGACGCGCTTGTGGCTGCTCTCGCCGCGCGCCGCGATCGACGCGCTGATAGGGGTATATGAACTCGAGCAGCGCGCTTTTGGCGATCGCCCGGTCCTGAATCTGCCCGGTCTTTCGGTCAGCGTGGAGGAGATGGTCGACGCGTTGCGCGAAGTCGCGGGCGACGCCATCGTCTCGCGGATCATATGGCGGCGTGACGAGCGCATTGAACGGATCGTCGCGAGCTGGCCCGGCCGATGCGATGCGTCGCGCGCGGAATCGCTCGGCTTGCGCGGCGACCGCACCTTCGCCGATGTGATTCGCGCCTACTTGCATGACGACGCGCGGCGCGTGTGAGATCGGTGATCGGTTCGGGAATGCGTTTGCTGCCCAACGTGACGTTCGCCTGAGCAAACGAAGGGGCCGATAGAGCGACACAAGCGCGCCGATTGTTATCGTTTTTTGCGAAAGTGTTGTTGCGAATCGCGTATTTATCGCGAGTCTTCACCTCCGTAGACTTCAATCACCCGCTGCTGATGACGATCTCAGCGGCATTCAGGAAAACCAAGTTTCGGAGGAATCGATCATGAACTCGCTCATCAAGGCTGTTATCGTTGCTGTCGCAGTTGCGGCTCCCGTCGCTTCGTTTGCCCAGGACGCTCAACCCGTTACTCGCGCGCAAGTCAAGGCGGAGCTGCAGCAACTCGAGGCGGCCGGCTATCGTCCCAACGCCGGGACGGACCCGTACTACCCCGCCGATCTTCAAGCCGCGCAAGCGCGCATCGCGGCTGCCAATGGCAACGTGCAAACGCCGGCACAAGACGTCGGTGGCGTGACGGGCGCTGTCGCTCACTCGAGCGTGTCCACGAACAACGCCGGCGCGAAGTCGATCTATTTCGGCATGTAAGCTCAGCGTGAGGCGGTGCAATGTGCCGGACGGCCAATCAGCCGCGGCTGCACCGCCAATCCGATCGACAAGCCCGCGCGTTTTTGCGCGGGCTTGTGTTTTCGTGCGACGCCGGGTGCACCCCTTGAAATCGCATCGCTTCCCCCGCATCTGGCAGCCACTGTTTCTTTTCAGGATCGCTGATCATGGGAAGCCGTCCAGCCTTTATCGACGACCTTGCGCGCGGTACATCCGGCGACGACATAGCGGGCACCGCGAGCAACCTGTCAGGCCAAGACGACGATGCGCTGCTCGACGCCTACTCGCGCACCGTCATCGGCGCGCTCGAGCACGTGCAGCAGGCCGTCGTGTTCATCTCTGTAGACCGCAGCGCACCCGGAGAGACCGGGCGGCGCGGTGCACGCGGGGGAAGCGGATCGGGATTTCTGTTCACTCCGGACGGCTATCTTTTGACGAATAGCCACGTCGTTCACGGCGCCACGTCCGTTCGCGTGACGCTCGCGGATGGTTCCACGCACGAAGCCAGCATCGTGGGCGACGATCCGAGCACGGATCTCGCCGTCTTGCGTATCGGCTCGGCGGAGCCGCTGCCGCATGCGGAGCTCGGCGAATCGTCGAAGCTGCGCGTCGGGCAGATCGCCATCGCGGTCGGCAACCCGCTGGGCCTCGCGCAAACGGTGACGACGGGCGTCGTTTCCGCGCTCGGCCGTTCGCTGCGATCGATATCGGGCCGCATGATCTACGACGTGATCCAGACCGATGCCGCGCTCAATCCCGGCAATTCGGGCGGACCGCTCGTCAACTCGGCGGGCCAGGTGGTCGGCGTCAACACCGCGATCATCCCCGGCGCACAGGCCATCTGCTTCGCAACGGCGATCGATACGGCAAAGTGGGTGATCATGCAGCTCTTCGCCTACGGGCGCGTGCGGCGGGCGCATATCGGCGTGGCCGGCACGACTGTGCCGATCCCGCGCAAGGTGCAGCGCTACTTCGAATTGCCGGGTACGACGGGCGTGCGCGTGATGGAAGTCATCAAAGGTAGCCCCGCGGCCGAAGGCGGCGTGCGTGTCGACGATACGATCGTCGCGATCGACGGCATCCCGGTCGACGGCATCGACGCCTTGCAGCGCACACTCGATGCATCGCGGATCGACCGCGTGGTCGAGATGACCGTCTTGAGGTTGACGCACAAACTCGTGCTGCGGCTGACGCCCGTCGAGCAGACGAACTGATCGATCATCAATAGCGATCGTCCCAGTCATGATGATGGTGGTGGTGGTAACCGTCGTCCGGCACGATGATGCAACCGCTCAGCGCGCCTGCGAGAAATGCCGCCGCCAGCATCCAGCCGATGATCCGCTTCATGAAAGTCCCCGTGGGTGAGTGGTGCGCTCAGTTTAGGGAGCGACCGTATTACCGATGTGTGGGTGTGTAACAAGACGTGGCACGCGGATCGCGCTGACGTAGCACGCCGACGAGCGCCCGCGTCCGCAGCCGAAATAATCGGTTTCAGAACTCACAAAGCACCGCCCGCCGCGGGCGGGAAACATCGCTGAGCGGCTCACGATTGCAAGAACCTGACGAGCCTTTCGCAAAAATTTTTCTTTGTCTAAACCGGCGCATCATCCTACGATGTGTGCTTGGTTCTCCCACAACACTGTCGTGAGCAGCTCACGACGACTCGATCCACCGATGACCCAAGAATCCGAAACCGCCGAGCCGGCATTGTGCGACGAGGTATCCGAAGCGGTCGTTTCCGCGGCAGCGGTATCGCGCGGGGACGACGCGTACGAGCGAATCCGCCGGGACATCCTCTCGTGCCGCTTCATGCCCGGCTCGACGCTGACCGAAAGCCAGTTGATGAGCGCCTATCAGATCGGCAAGAACAGCTGTCGCATCGCGCTCGTGCGGCTCGTGCACGAAGGTTTCGTCCGCTCGATGCCGCGTCAGGGCTATCGCGTCGCGCCGATCACGCTGCGCGACGTGGAGGAGGTGTTCGCGCTACGCGTGCAGCTCGAGCCGCTCGCCGCGCGGCTCGCGTGCGGCCGCGTGGACGTACCGCTCCTGAGAAGGCTCGAGGCCGCCTGCCGTGTCCCTCACCCCGAGCGAGAGCTGTCGGATCAGATCGGCGTCTTCCTCGATGCGAACCGCGAGTTCCATCTGACGATTGCGCGGGCAAGCGGCAACGAACGTTTGCATCGCGCACTCGCGAATCTGCTCGATGAGATGACGCGACTCGTCGCGCTTGGCTTCGGCGTGCAGGGCACGAAGCCTGAGATCAAGCATGACCACAACGCGATGATCGAGGCGTTCGAGGCGGGCGACGAGCGCCGGGCCGAAACAATCGCACGCCGTCATATCGAGACCTTTCGCGACATGACGATGGAAAAGGTTTATGCCAGCCTGTCGAGCGCCGGAGCATCGCTGCCGGTCTTCTCGGTTGCGGAGCTGCGGCGGTGATCGACGCCTGATCCACGCGCCAGCATTCGACCGGAGACCAGGCTCGGCCCGCGTTAGATGAGTTCATTCGATAACCATTAGGAGTCCTATATGGCATCCTCCCTTCCGTCGACGATGAAAGCGCTCGTCCTGCTTGCGCACGGCGAGCTCGATCAGCTCGCGGTCGTGAGCGACAAGCCTGTGCCGCGCGCCGCGTCCGATGGCGTCGTCATCCGCGTGCGCGCGTCATCGTTCAACTATCACGACGTCTTCACGGTGAAGGGCATGCCTGGCATCAAAGTACCGCTGCCGGTGGTGATCGGGCTCGATATGGCGGGCGAGATCGTCCAGGTCGGTGATAGTGTCGACGGCTGGAAGACGGGCGATCGCGTGCTCGTGAACCCGCTCAATCGTGAGAAGGGATTGATGGGCGAGATGCTCGACGGCGGCATGGCCGAGTATTGTGCCGTCTCCGCGGCACAGCTCATCGCGCTACCCGACGCGGTCGGCTTCAACGAAGCGGCGGCGTTGCCGGTGGCTTATGGCACCGCTCACCGCATGCTCGTCACGCACGGCACCGTCAAGGCCGGCGATCGTGTGCTGATCCTCGGCGCGAGTGGCGGCGTCGGCACGGCGTCGCTGTTGCTTGCGAAGCAGCTCGGCGCCGAGGTGATCGCCTGCGCCGGCAGCGACGAGAAGGCAGCGCAGCTGAAGGCGCTCGGCGCCGACCATGTCGTCAACTATCGGACGACCGATTTTTCGAAATGGGCGATCGAGCACTATGGCAAGCCGCAGCGGCGCAACTATGAGGGCGGCGTCGATGTCGTCGTGAACTTCACGGGCGGCGAAACATGGGTGCCGTCGCTCAAGTGCCTCAAGCGCGGCGGCACGCTGCTCGTCTGCGGCGCGACGGCCGGCCACGATCCGAAGGAAGACCTGCGCTACATCTGGAGCTTCGAGCTCAAAGTGATCGGCTCGAACAGCTTCTACGACGACAACTTGCGCGCGCTCGTCGAGCAGATTGCGCGAGGCGAACTGAAGCCGTCGATAGACCGCGTGCTGTCGCTCGGCGAGGCCGCCGAAGGCTTGCGTCTGATTCGCGACCGCGAGGTCCTCGGCAAGGTCGTCGTCAATCCCTGAATCGCACATCGAACCATTCCGATCCAACCGGACGCATTCCCATTCAATTCGAGGAAGCGAAGATGACCGAAAACGCGGATGCGAAAGCGCTGCCCGATGCGCGCGAGATCGAGGCGCGTCTGCGGCGCGCCCCGTTTCACGACTGGCTGGGGCTCAAGGTGCTATCCGTGGGCGAGGGCGAGATCGAGCTCGCGGCCACATGGCGCGACGAGTGGGTCGTGAACCCCGAGAAGCGTTATACGCACGGCGGCATTCTTGCCGCGCTCGTCGATCTCGCCGCGGACTGGGCGCTCGTCTCGAAGACCGGGCGTGGCGTACCGACGATCGATTTGCGTGTCGATTACCATCGCGCCGCCTTCCCGGGCGATTTGCGCGTGACCGGCAAGGTCGTTCGCTTCGGCGGACAAGTCTCGACAGCCGAGGCCTATGTCTACGATGCGGACGGTAAGCTCGTCGCGAGCGGCCGCGGGACATACGCGAGCGCGACACCTTCGGCGCCGCCCGCGGCAAGCAAGGCGTGACGCTCGATCATCTCGTCGTCAACGCGCGCTTCGATATCGACGCGGCCGCGACGCTTTTCGCCCAGCTCGGCTTTACGGTGACGCCGCGCGGCTACCACACGCTCGGGTCCGTCAACCATACGATCGTGTTCGACGACCACTATCTCGAGCTGGTCGGTCTGCCGGCGGATGGCAAGACGATTCGCGAGGAGATCGTTGGGAGCCCGATCGGGCCCGAAGGTCTGGTGTTTCGCAGCGACGACGCTCGTCGGACCTTCGAGTGGCTAGGCCGCGTGGGCTTCGATGCGGGTTCACCGCAAACCTTCTCCCGCCCGGTTGAGCCGTTCGGCGATGCGCGCTTTACGACGGTGCGTCTCGCACCGGGGCAGTTGCCGGGCGGCCGGGTCTACTTCTGCCAGCATTTGACGCCCGAACTCGTGTTCCGCGAGCAGTGGAGGAGTCATGCAAACGGGGCCTATGCGCTCGCGCAGCTCCATCTGATCGGCGCGGACCGCGAAGCTTATGAGCGCCTTGGCGAACCGACGTCAGATTTTTCGTTGGCCTTCTGGACGCGCGCGGACTTCGTTGCGCGTTTCGGCGCCGCGGCCGCGCGGATCGAGGATCGATCGCCGCGCTTTGCCGCCATCACGATCCGCACGCCGCAATGGCACGAGACGGGTACGCGCGCGATCACGGCAGGACAGCCCGTCGAAATCGACGGCATGCGCAGCGTCGTTGCGCTGCCGCGCTTCGACATGTTGCTGGAGTTCATCCCGTGACCCCATCGGACAACCTAGGCATGTTGATCGACCGCGAGAACGGCGCGCATGCCGATGCCGTGGCGCTGATCGAACTTGACGATGCGATGGACCCCGTTCGATATACCTTCGGTGCGCTCGACGCGATCGCCGACGGCGTGGCTGCGACCTTGGCCGGCCGATACGATCGGGGGGATCGCATTGCGATCCTAGCCGCGAATTCGGCGCATTTCGTCGCTGCCGTGCTCGGCATCATGCGTGCGGGCCTTGTCGCCGTGCCGATCAATTTCCGCTTTCCGCGGGCGCTCATCGAGGATGTGATCGAGGATAGCGGTGCCCGGCTCGTCTTTTGCGACGCCGCGCGAATCGACCATGTGCCCGCGACGCTGCCGGGCGTCGTGTTCGATGCACGCGGCACGGCCATGTTGTCCGAACCGCCGCCCGCCAACGTCGTGACCTTTTCGGCGTTCGTTGCCGGCGCGAGCCCTTGCAATGATACCGACGCACACGGCGCACGTTTCGAAGCGATCGAACCCGAGCCGCGCGAGGCGGCGCTGATCCTCTATACGTCGGGCTCGACGGGCCGGCCCAAGGGCGTGGTGCTTTCGCACGAGAGTCATAGGTGGGTGGTTCGCACGCGCCTCCAATCGCAGCCGCTCGCCGGCGAGCGGCTGCTGATCGCGGCGCCGCTCTTTCATATGAATGCCCTGGCGCTTGCGTTTCTCGCGCTCGCGGCGTGTTCGACGATGGTGATGCTGCCGCAATTCAACGCGGCCAACTACATTCGCGCGATCGATGCATGGCGTTGCACATGGCTCACGGCCGTGCCGCCGATGATCGCGATGATGATGCAAGAGCGCGCATTGCTCACGCAAAGCGACTTGTCGTCGTTGCGCTTCATTCGCATGGGCTCCGCGCCTGTCAGCGCTGCGTTGCTCGATCAGATTCATGAGCTGCTCCCCAACGCACGCATCATCAACGCATACGGCACGACCGAGGGCGGTCCTGTCGTGTTCGGCCCGCACCCGCGGGGATTGCCGACCCCGACGCTCTCGGTCGGCGCCGCGCATCCGCTCGTCGATCTTCGTCTCGTCGACGAGACAGGTGCCGAAGCCGACGAGGGCGAGTTGCAGCTGCGCAGCCCGGGCCTCATGAATGGCTATCACAATCGGCCCGGCCTGCCGCTGCCGTTCACGTCCGATGGCTATTACCGAACCGGGGATGTGTTTCAGCGCGACGCGAACGGTTTCTACACCTTTATCGGCCGGCGCGACGACATGTTCGTCTCGGGCGGCGAGAACATCTATCCCGGCGACGTCGAGCGAATGTTGGAACGCCATCCGCTTATCGAGCAGGCGTGTGTCGTGCCCGTCGTCGACGAGATCAAGGGCACAAAACCGGTCGTGTTCGTGAAGGTGAAGCCTGGCGCCGCACTGAGCGCCGACGACGTCAAACGATTTGCGCTCGAGCAGGCTCCCGCCTATCAACACCCACGCCGCGTCTGGTTCGTCGACGGATTTCCGCTCGCCGCGACGAACAAAATCGATCGAGCCGCTTTGAAGATGGCGGCGATCGAACGCCTGCAAGACGAGAGGCGCATCGAAGGCGCTTAGATGCGTCGGGGTTGGGGACCGATGTTTCACCGCCAATCCGGATCCCTTCAGGGCGACATCAAATATCGATAGGCGTCCTATTCCAGTTCGCGTGAAAAGAATCGGTAAGAAATCGAGAACCAACGATTCTCGGCTGATTCATCCGCGAGTGGTTGTAGGGATATCCTGAATCTCAGGTAAGGACGCTGGAAAGCGTCGAAAGCAACCGTAAAGTAATACGAATGCAGGTCGTAATACCGCTCCGTCATTGCGCGATTCGCATCGAGCATGGCCCGCTTGACAGCCACTTGTGTTTCGGAGATTGCATGAGCATCGCTAACCTTTCCATTGCCCGGAAGCTTTACGCTACATTCGGCATCGTCATTGCCATATTGGTGATATTGGGCATTACGTTCTATTCATTCTTTTCGTCGGTGATGGAGGCGAACCGATGGAACGTCCACACCTATCAGGTAATCGACGAGACGCGCGCGTTGACCGAAAGTCTCATCAATATGGAAACGGGTCTGCGCGGCTATGCGATCGTCGGCGACGATGCGATGCTCGAGCCGTACCGCAATGGCAGCGAATCGTTCAAGCAGCACTTGGCGACGATCCGGAATCTCACGAGCGACAACGCGCAGCAACAAGAGCGGCTGCGCAAGCTCGAGAATCAGGAGACACAATGGGCGTCGAGCTTTGCGGACGACCTGCTTGCCAAGCGCAAGACCGTGATCTCGGGCAGCACGACGATGGACCAGTTCATCGCGTCGTTCAAGGGAAACACGGGCAAGGCGCAAATGGACGCGATGCGCGCGACGTTATCGGAAGTGGCAGGCAACGAGTCTGCGCTGCTTTCCGTGCGCGAGGCCGAGGTCAAGTCGCTGCAGACGAAAACGCAGATTGTGCTGATCGCCGGTACCTTGGCGGCAATTGCGCTCGCGCTTGTTTTTGCGACGTGGATCGCGCGGCTCATCGCGGTGCCGCTGCGCGAGGCGGTGGCGCTTGCCGAGGCGATTGCGGGCGGCGACCTCACACGCACGATCGTCTCGCGGACCACCGATGAAGTCGGCTCGTTGATGCGTGCGTTCGCCGGCATGCAGGACAAACTCGTCTCGGTCGTTTCCTCCATCAAGACTTCGACCGACTCGATCAACGTCGCGGCAGGCGAAGTGCGCGCCGGCAACGCCGACCTGTCGTCGCGCACCGAGCAGCAGGCCGCCTCCCTCGAGGAGACGGCATCCAGCATGGAAGAGCTGACGGCGACGGTGAAGCAGAACGCGGACAATGCGCGTCAGGCGAGCGGGCTCGCCGCCAATGCGTCGGAAGTCGCGGACAAGGGGAACGATGCGGTGGGCCGTGTGGTGGCCACGATGAGCGACATCAACGAGAGTTCGAGCAAGATCGGCGACATCACGGGCATCATCGAAGGCATCGCGTTCCAGACCAACATTCTCGCGTTGAACGCGGCCGTGGAAGCGGCGCGCGCCGGCGAGCAAGGTCGGGGCTTCGCCGTCGTCGCGAGCGAGGTGCGCAGCCTCGCGCAGCGCTCGTCGGCCGCGGCCAAGGAAATCAAGGAACTCATCGGCGCCTCGATCGACAAGATTCGCGGCGGCATGACGGAGGTCGAGGAGGCCGGGCGGACGATGTCGGAAGTGACGCAGGCCATCAGCCGTGTGACGGACATCATGGGCGAGATCGCCGCCGCGTCGGACGAGCAGAGCCGCGGCATCGAGCAGGTCAATCAGGCCATCACGCAGATGGACCAGGTGACTCAGCAGAATGCCGCGCTCGTCGAGGAAGCCGCCGCCGCCGCTCAGTCGCTCGAAGACCAGGGCAGCGAGCTCGGACGCGCCGTTTCCGCCTTCCGGATCGCGACGAGCGCGACGGCCTTCACATCGGCCAAGGTTTCCGCTCGCCCCGCGGCACGTGCGCCCGCGAGGCCGTCGGCACCGCTCAAGCGGCCGGCGCTGAAGCCGGTGAAGCCGGCAGCGGCCGAGTCGGCAGACGCCGCGCCGGCGGTCTCGGCGCCGGCCGCCGTCGAATCGGCTGGTGCCGACTGGCAGACCTTCTGACGAGTGAACGATTTCATGAGCGACATCGACAAGCAAGCGGTGGCGGCCCTATTGACGTATACGTCGGCAGCGCAAAACATGGGTGAGATGGTGGGGTCGTGGGCCGAGATGGTCGAAGGGTACGGCGAGGCGGTGTCGCGCATCGGCGCGCGCATGGTCGTGCTCTGCAAATTCGTCGATGCGGTCCTGCCGCAATTGACCGCTGTGCAGTGCGCCGACATCGACCGGTCGTTCCGGCGCGGCGTCGAGGATGCGATGGCGCGCACCGACGACATGGAACTGCCGGGCGTCTACCATACGACGTTGCTCGATCAGACCAACGTCCTGCTCAGCGCGCTCGAAAGCAGGGGCGTTCGGCGGCGATAGGGCTCGTCGCCCGCGCGGGCGCGGGCGCGGTCGTCATCGCGCCGCGCTCACGATCGACGCATCAGGTCGTCGATATTGATTCCGAGTTCCGTGGCCATCCGTTCGACGAACGCCTGCAGCCGGTTCACCTTCTCGATCAACTCCTTTTGCTCGGCCCTCAGTGCTTCGATCGCCGCTGGCGAGATGGTTTCCTCGCTGCCGCCGTGCTCAGGCGCTTCACTTGCACTGACTTCACCACATAGCAGATGCATCCAGCGACTCTCCCGTTCACCTGGTGCGCGCGGCAGCTTGACGGTAAGCGGGGGTTCGCGATTGGCGAGTTCGTCGAGAAATGCCTCGACCGATGAAATATCGGCGAAGTTGTGCAGACGCGCGCTGTTGAGCCGCAATTCCGCGGCAGTCTGCGGGCCGCGCAGCACCAGCGTCGCAAGCAACGCGGCGCTTTGGCTTTGGATGCCGAGCACGCGGTTGATGTTGTGCTCGAAGCGCGGCACGCGGCTGCTACTGCCTTCCAGCACCAGACTCAGGCGCTTCAAGCCGTCGATCGCGGTCAGCACCTCCGCCTCGCTGACATTCATCACCGGCACGCGAGCCGTTTTCTGATTGCAGCCGGAGACCAAGGCGTTGAGCGATAGCGGATACGTGTCGGGCACCGTGTACTGCTTCTCGAAGAGGACACCTGCCACGCGCGCCTCGAGTTGCGTGAGATGACGTATTGCGTGGCGCGAAGAGCTGTCTGCGCTGGAGTTCATGGGAGTCTCGGTGGAAGTCGCTGGTTGCCGTCGAGTCGCACGGGAGCCGGGCGGCCGCGAAATTCGGCTCGGAGCCCTATGATATCCGGCGCGAGTCCTCGTACCGCAACCGTGGGGTTTCCCTCAAAAGTGGAAAATCGATAGCAGAAATGCTTCGTTTGCCGCACGCGCGGCCCTGTCTACACTCCGGTCTCATCTTGTCATTACAAGTGGAACATGACCGGAAGCAACCTCGTGCCGCTGGTGCCGCAGCCGCTATATGTCCAGATCAAGGATGCGCTGCGCGCGCGCATCCTCGACGGCACGTATCCCCCCCATAGTCGAATGTCGTCGGAGCACGAACTGTGCGCGATGTACGGCGTGAGCCGCATCACCGTGCGGCAGGCGCTCGGCGACTTGCAGAAGGAGGGCCTCGTTTTTCGGCTGCATGGCAAGGGCACGTTCGTCTCTAAGCCGAAGGCGTTCCAGAACATTCGGTCGCTGCAAGGGTTCGCGGAGGCCATGTCGTCGATGGGCTATGAAATCGTCAACCAGCTTCGCAGCTTCAGCATCGTGAAGGCCGATCGCCATATCGCAGCGCGGCTCGCATTGCCGGAGGGCGCACCGGTTGCGCAAATCCACCGCGTGCGGCTGCTGAACCGCGAGCCTGTCTCGCTCGAGCTGACATGGGTGCCCGAGGCGCTCGGCAAGCGGCTCGCCAACGCGGATCTTGCGACGCGAGACATCTTCCTCATCCTCGAAAACGACTGCGGCGTGTCGCTCGGCCACGCGGACGTATCGATCGACGCGATCCTCGCGGACGAGGACATCGTCGATGCCCTTCGCGTCGAGGAGGGCAGCCCCGTGTTGCGCATCGAGCGCCTGACGCACGACGCAAGCGGAAAACCGATCGATTACGAATACCTCTATTTCCGCGGCGACGCATTCCAGTATCGATTGCGCATCGACCGCGACAAGGACAGAGGCCGCAACCCCGCAAGGAAAGCGCGATGAACACCGAAGTACTCGAATACGACGTCGTGGTGGTGGGCGGCGGCACGGCCGGACCGATGGCGGCCGTCAAGGCCAAGGAACACGACAAAAACTTGAGAGTGCTGTTGCTCGAAAAGGCCAACGTCAAGCGCAGCGGCGCGATCTCGATGGGCATGGACGGGCTCAACAACGCGGTCATTCCCGGCCACGCAACCCCTGAGCAATACACGCGCGAGATCACGATCGCGAACGACGGCATCGTCGACCAGGAGGCCGTCTACGCCTATGCGAAGCACAGCTTTACGACGATCGAGCAGCTCGACCGCTGGGGCGTGAAATTCGAAAAGGACGGCACCGGCGACTACGCGGTCAAGAAGGTTCATCACATGGGGTCGTACGTGCTGCCGATGCCGGAGGGGCACGACATCAAACGCATTCTCTATCGGCAACTGAAGCGTGCGCGCGTCGAGATCACCAATCGCATCGTCGCGACCCGGCTTATGACGGATAGCGAAGGCCGGGTGAACGGCGTGCTCGGTTTCGATTGCCGAACCGCGCAGTTCTATGTGGTGCGCGCAAAGGCCGTCATTCTCTGCTGCGGCGCGGCCGGCCGGCTCGGCTTGCCGGCCTCGGGCTATCTGATGGGCACCTACGAGAATCCGACGAACGCGGGCGACGGCTATGCGATGGCCTATCACGCGGGCGCCGCGCTCGCCAATCTGGAATGCTTTCAGATCAACCCGCTCATCAAGGACTACAACGGCCCGGCCTGCGCCTACGTGACCGGCCCGCTCGGCGGTTTCACGGCCAACGGCAAGGGCGAGCGCTTCATCGAATGCGATTACTGGAGCGGACAGATGATGTGGGAGTTCTATCAGGAGCTGCAAGGCGGCAACGGCCCCGTGTTCCTGAAGCTCGATCATCTCGCCGAGGAGACGATTCAGACGATCGAGCAGATCCTGCACACGAACGAGCGGCCGAGCAGGGGGCGCTTTCATGCGCGTCGCGGAACCGATTACCGGCATCAGATGGTCGAGATGCATATCTCCGAGATCGGCTTTTGCAGCGGACACAGCGCGTCGGGCGTCTACGTCAACGCGCGAGCGGAGACGACGGTGTCTGGGCTGTACGCGGCCGGCGACATGGCGGCGGTCCCGCACAACTACATGCTCGGTGCGTTCACTTACGGATGGTTCGCGGGGGAAAACGCTGCTCGTGATGTCGAAGGCCGCGCGCATACGCCGATCGACGAAGCGCAGGTTGCGGCGGAACGCGCGCGTATCTATGGCCCTCTCGAGCGTGAGAGCGGTCTTGCGCCGATGCAGGTCGAGTACAAGTTGCGCCGGATGGTGAACGACTATCTCCAGCCGCCGAAGGTGACACGCAAGATGGAAATCGCGCTGCAGCGATTCGACGAGATCGCCGAGGACATCGAGTCGATCAAGGCGAACAACCCGCACGAGCTCATGCGGGCGGCCGAAGTGCGCGCGATTCGCGACTGCGCGGAAATGGCCGCCCGCGCTTCGCTGTTTCGGACCGAAAGCCGGTGGGGGCTATACCACCATCGCGTCGACTACCCGCATCGAAACGACGCCGAGTGGTTTTGCCATACGCATCTCTACAAGGATGCGGACGGCCGGATGGCGAGCAAGAAGCGCGAAATCGAGCCGTACATCGTCCCGCTCGCAAACGAAGAGCGAAGCGCGTATGAGATGTTGCGGATTCGCGAACCGGCCGGCCTTGCCGAAGCCGCGGCCCATTGAGGAGCCTCATATGCCCCACACCCCGCACGAAATCTTTCAGCGCACGAGCGCTCCGGTGACGATAGACGAGGACCTTTGCATTGCCGACAAGGGCTGCACCGTCTGCGTCGACGTATGCCCGCTCGATCTGCTTGCGATCGACATGACGAAGGGCAAGGCCTATATGCAGTTCGACGAATGCTGGTACTGCATGCCGTGCGAGCGCGACTGCCCGACCGGTGCCGTGAAAGTCGAGATTCCGTATCTGTTGCGCTAGCGACGGCAATTGGCCCGCAAACGCCATCGCTCTTCCCAACCCTATTCGACACGCCCTGACCATGATGAGAATTCGAAAGCGAATATCGCGCATCCTCGCGACGCTGCTGCTGTTGACGCTGACAGGCGTCGCCCGCGCCGAAACGATTCGTGTAGCCATCGGCACGCAGGATACGACGATCAACTGCGCGGCCGGCGGCCTGCTGATTCGCGAATTGCATCTGCTCGACAAATACCTGCCGCATACCGGGAAATACAAGGATGCTCGGTACGACGTGCAGTGGAAGGACTTCACATCGGGCGCGCCGATCACGAACGAAATGATCGCCGGCAAGCTCGATTTCGGCGTCATGGCCGACTTTCCGGGTACGCTCAACGGTGCGGCGTTCGAGAAGGGCGGCCGGAAGAGCGTCTTCATCACCGTGCTCGAAGGCAGCATCGACGGCAGCGGCAATGGCATCGTCGTGCCTGTCGATTCGCCGCTGCATTCGATCGCCGATCTCAAAGGCAAGACGATCTCGGTGCCGTTCGCGTCGACGTCGCACGGCATGCTGCTGCGCGCGATCAAGGCGCAGGGATGGAATCCCGACACCGACGTCAACATCATCACGCAAGCGCCGGAAGTAGCCGGAAGCGCGTTGAAAGCCGGGAAGATCGATGCGCATGCCGATTTCGTGCCGTTCGCCGACCTCTTTCCCTATCGTGGAATCGCGCGGAAGATCTACGACGGCGCGCAGAGCCATGCACCGACGTTCCACGGCTCGCTCGTCGATGCGGCATACGCGCAAAAGTATCCGGAAGTCGTCGTCGCCTACTTGAGGGCGGCCCTCGAAGCGAATCGCCTGCTCGCGCAGGATCCGGAGAAATACAGCCTGCTCATCGAGAATGTTACCGGCATCGAGGCACCTGTCGACTACCTCTATCACGGTCCGCTCGGCGTCCAGACGCGCGACCTCACGTGGAAACCCGAATACCGGCAAGCGGTTGCAACCGCGATCGAGACATTGAGGCTGCTGAAGAAGACGGACAGCCATCTCGACGTGAACACGTTCATCGACGATCGCTATATCCGCGAAGCGTTCAAGGAATCGGGCATCGACTACGAGGCGGCATTGAAGAACTATGCGAAAGAGCCGCTCATCGCGAACGACGCCGCGACGGGCAAGCCGATACGCGATCTCAACGATGTCGCGCAGATCTGGCTCGTCGGCGAAGATAAAGTGCGCGACTACGCGACACCCGCGCAGGCGTTCGATGCGCTCGGCAAGCTCGGCTCGGGCGCCAAGGTCCGCGCGGTGTACGTGCAGGACCACGGTACCGGTCTGAAGCTCTTTGCCGATCAAGCCTGGTATGTGAAGGATGCCACGGGAACTGTCACTGCGTTCCTGCTCAAGGGCGCGGCCGATGCATACGCACGGCGCGTATCCGGTTCGGTAGTCGATTACGCAGCCGCGAGGAGCGGCTCACAGGCCGTCGCGGTACGCTGAACCGGCCGCATACCGCCGCACGGGCATTCCGCGATTCATACGCTTCACCGATACGGACACTGCATGGCTGCCACACTCGAATATGTAGACCGCCGCTCACCGGACCCAATGCCGCCGGTGAAACAGGACGCCGCAAGTGCGGCCGCGCCGCGGAAACCCGCGCTAGCCACGCGGCGAAACGCCGTGCGTTTCGTATCGCTCGCGCTCGCGATTGGCCTATGGCAACTTGCCGCTCACTACGAACTCTCACTTGGTGTCGTGAGCATGCGGAGCGTGCCGGCGCCGACCGACGTGATACCCGCATTGTGGGCCCTGCTGCATTCGCCGAAGCTGCCGATGCACCTGGCGGCCAGTCTGACGCGCGTACTGGCCGGCTTCGGTGCCGCCGCCATCGTCGGCGTCGGACTCGGTCTTGCAATCGGGCGTCATCGCGTGCTCGAAGACGCACTGTTGCCGCCGCTCGAAGTTCTGCGGCCAATTCCCGCCGTTGCGTGGATACCGCTTGCGGTGCTGATGTTTCCGTCGTCCGAGCTCAGCATGATGTTCATCACGTTCATAGGTGCGCTCTTTCCGATTTTGCTCAATACCGTTCATGGAGTCGAGGCGATCGATGCCCGCCTGGTTGCAACCGCGCGCAGCCTGGGCACGCGGCGGCTCGCTCTCTATACCGAAGTCGTGCTGCCGGGCGCCGCGCCGGCGATTTTCACGGGGCTCTCGATCGGCATGGGAACAGCATGGTTCTGCCTCGTGACGGCGGAGATGATTGCCGGCCAGTACGGGATCGGCTATTTCACGTGGGAGTCCTACACGCTGCAGAACTACGCGGATATCGTGGTCGGCATGGCGCTGATCGGCATACTCGGCATGAGCAGCAGCCTGCTCGTGAAGCGGATCGGACGAGCGCTGACGCCGTGGTACCGCTTGGGAGGAGCGCGCCAGTGAGTGCGGAATCTCTCGCTCACTATGGGCCAGGCCGTGTCGACGTTCGGGCGCTCACGATCGAAGTCGGGCCGCCGCACGCGCGAGTCGCCGCGCTCGATGCTCTCGACCTCGACGTCGAGCCCGGACAATTCGTCTGCGTGCTCGGACCGTCGGGTTGCGGGAAATCGACGTTGCTTGGCGCGATCGCCGGTCACATCGCCGCTACCGGAGGGGAAATCGCGATCGACGGTGTGCGGGTCGACAGTCCGCATCCCGAGCGCGGCCTCGTCTTTCAGCAGCACACGCTTTTTCCATGGAAGCGCGTCATCGACAACGTCGCCTTCGGCCTGAAGATGAAGGGTTTGCCCAAGCACGAGCGGCGGCGCGAGGCAGCCGAATTGCTCGCTCTCGTCGGGCTCGCCGGCTTCGAATCGCATTACCCGGCACAGTTGTCGGGCGGCATGCAACAACGCGTCGAGATCGCGCGCGTGTTGATCAATCGACCACGCATCTTGCTGATGGACGAACCGTTCGCCGCGCTCGATGCGCAGACGCGCCGCCGGATGCAGACACTGCTGCTCGACATCTGGTCCAAAGTCGGGACGACCGTAGTCTTCGTCACGCACGACATCGACGAGGCGCTGTTTCTCGGCGATCGCATCGTCATGCTGTCGCAACGCCCCGCGCGGATCGTCGCCGATATTGCCGTGCCGCTGCCGCGCCCGCGCTGCGACGAGTCGACGACGGAAGCGGCGTTTGTCGACATCAAGCGCCGTTGCCTGGCGCTGCTGCGCGAGTCGGATTGACGATCGGCCGCTATTCACCCATCGCACGCGCGTGCTTTCGACCTTGTTCGCCGATCCATTATGACTGCTCCACTTTTTACTGCCGCGAATGCGGATGCGTTGCCCGCTCGAGCGACGGCGCTGATTGCGCGTCTTACCGATGCGGACGCCACCGTGCGTCGCATTGCGGTCCTCGATATTGCCGATCTCGAGGACGCAGATCTACTGCCTGCGCTCGTCAGCGTATTGCGCAACGACGACGCCGCCGAAGTGCGCAGCGAGGCGGCGCGCGTGCTGGCGTCGTGGGAGGAGGGCGACGTGATCGCCGCACTATGCGAGGCGTTGCTCGATGCCGATGCCGACGTTCGCGAGGCGGCGGCGCAAAGCCTTTCCGAGCTCAAAGATCCGGCGTCCGCGCATGTCCTCGTCGGATGGGCGGACCGGCCGGAACCGTTCGTACGGGCGGCTGTATTGCGTGGTCTCCGTGAATTGCGTTTCGCGGACAGCTTCGCGCTGGCGCTGCGTGCGCTTGCCGACGAGGCCGCAACGGTCAGGCTCGAGGCCGTCGCTGTGCTGGGATGGCTCAAGGATGCGCGAGCGTTGTCGACGCTGGCTGAGAAGGCCACCGGCGATGCGGACGCCGGCGTACGCCGCGCCGCGGTCGGCGCGCTTGGCTTTGCGACGCCCGCGGACGGTTTCGTCGTTGCGGCGCTTCTCGATGCGCTCCTCGACGACGCATGGCAAGTGCGCGAGGAAGCGGCGACCACGCTCGGCAAATTGCGTGCTCCGATTGCGCGCGACGCGCTCATTGCGGCACTCGACGACGCGTATTGGCAGGTCCGTGTGCGTGCGGCGCGTGCGCTGGGCCAACTTCGCGATGCCATGGCGGTCCGGCCTTTGCAGGCATTGCTGATTCATACGATCAGCAATCTGCGTAAAGAAGCGGCCCTCGCGCTCGGCGAATTGCGGGATCGCACAGCCCTGGCTGCATTGCACGACGCGCTCGACGACTCGGATCCCGATGTGCGCAAAGCGGCGCGGATCGCGATTCAACAGATCGAAAGTGCCGGCTGATGAAGTGGCCGTCCGAAGTCCGAGTAAACCATGGCGCAGGCGTGCTCACGCTGCGCTGGCCGGACGGCGACGAACGAACGATCGGCCATGCACAGCTTCGCGAGGCATGTCCTTGCGCCGAATGCCGCCGGCTCCGCCTTGGCGGCGATGTGGTGCGCGCGGCACCTGGTGTCACGGTGACCGATTTGCGATCGATGGGCTACGGCGTGCAAATCGCATTCAGCGATGGCCACGCGCGCGGCATTTATCCGTGGACCTATCTTGCACAACTTGCGTGAATCTTATCGCTCGTGGTTCTCGGCGGCTCCGTAGCGCAGCAGCAGTTAGCGCCTCGTGCGCGATTCGTCTTGGATGCGCGCTTGGTCGCTCGGTCGGCCGATAGCCGGTAAACTTTCACCTCCTGATCGAGCTGGTAGCGATGTCGGCGCGATATGGCGCTCACGATCTTGGATTTGTCGAATCCTGCGCTACCAGCCATGCACCAGTGAGGCTTACCGTGGATGATCGATTCGACCGGCGAGAACTTCTTCTACACCTTGGCGATGTGCTCGAAGCAGCGAGCGGTGTCGCGAAGATTGACCGACCCGACGAACCCGTTTCGCGAGTCGCTTTGAGCGACTCCTCGTTGCAGGCCTTTCCGTTCTTGCGCAACGTGGCGACTACCGTGCTTGCCAAGGATTTTCCGCAACGCGTGGCGAGCGCATATGGGCATTGGCCGCGGGCGCTGCTCGACGCCGAGCTCGATCATGCGGCGCTGGCTTTGCCTGTCCGGCGCGAACTGTTCGATCGCGGCGCGGACGGTTGGGACGCGTATGTCGGCTATATGCGGCAAAAGGTCGTTTGGTTCGGGGTGGAGCTTCCCGATACCTCTACGTCGGATACGAAAACAGTGGGGCCATCGACTCCAGCGCCTGTGCAGGAGCGTTCACCGCTCGGAAAAACCGGATGGCCATGGACGCCGCTCGGTTGATGACGGCGGCACGACGGCCGAGCGCTTAAGCGGCTTGCGCCAGCCAGCCTTCCTCCGTGTCCTGAAAGATCATTTTTTCGTCGACATGTCGATCGAGGTTCGAGATACGCTCGATCAATTCCTGCAGCTTCACGTTGCCATCGACTGTCTCCAGGTAGATGGCGCGGAACATCCTGTCGGCGGTTTTGGGAATCTTGCCTCGTTTCTCCCAAAGCGCTACGGTTTGCTCCGAAGTGCCTAGCAGGTCGGCCGCGCGATGTTGCGAGAGATCGAGCTCCTTACGCAGGAAGCGGAATTCGGCGCCTGTGAGATAGCTCTTGCGCGCAAGCGCTCGGCCGATGGCGCGATGAAGGCCGTCCGCGTCTTCAATGGAGACGGCTTTGCCATACGCCGTTTTCCGAACGTGATAGCCGTTGGCCAGCCACACGTTCTGCAACCCTGTTTCTGTGTAGTGGTACATGGCTTCCTTAATAAACGGTAATGACGACTACCCAGTCATCGTGGTCATCGCGCTCCAGCGCGGCTACGACTGTGACCTCGTCGCCGGCATGTCGTCGGGTGAGCGTGACTGCCAGCTGCCATGCAGATTGACGTGCGCGCGTTCCGATACCTGCCCGTTTCTCAGGCAATCGTAGACCTGCGTTGGCGTGATCTTTCGTTCCCGCATTCGCTTCTTTGCATGCGGGACGAAGAACACGCGAGCGGTATCGCGTGCCACTTCGTGGATCAGTCGCCGCAGGTTTGCGTCATTGAGCTTGAACGGTAGAACTTGGGACGGCATACCCATAATTATTATGGGTGGCGGGCGAAGAAGCAAGAGGTACCTTATTCCTACAGACGGTCGCTACCCCCGCCCGGTACTTCCCTTCGCGTCTGGGCTGTAAGTGCCGGGTGGCCGGCGGATCCTTGACTGACGTCGCGGCCGGCAAGGACGCCTGCGCGTGTCCCGTTCCCCCTGCGCCAGGAATGCTGACAACGGGGTTGGTGCCCATGCGCACCAGGATCAGATTCGGATAGTCATAGGCAGCGCCTGAAGACGTGTCGACAACAACGCCAACTGCGCCGCCGAACACGATATTGCCGAATGCCATGAGCTTGGTCGACGACTTCCATCGGTTGCTTTTACCTATTGACCCCATTTATCAATAAAGGTGCTGCCGCGCGTTGCCGTGGCGAAACGACAATCGCCAACGACATCCGATCTAATGACGTCGACGCTGCTCATCGCGATCGCAGAAGGCGCAATGCGGCGCGCGGTAGAAGCCGCGCGCGGCCGAGGCAGAGGGGAGGTTTGCCATGTCGGTGTTGCCCGCCTTCTCGCTTACGGACATCCCTGCGACGTGCATCAGCGCCGTCGTGGTCGCCGACGGCGACCGCGCAGCGGCAGGTGCTGCAGGTTTGTGCTACCTGCCATAGGGGCCACCAAAACAAAAGCCCTTGACCGTTAGGTCAAGGGCTTCCGTGGATTTGGTGGCGAATCAGGGACTCGAACCCCGGACCTGCGGATTATGATTCCGTCGCTCTAACCGACTGAGCTAATTCGCCGAAAGAAGGCGAATTATGGCCGCGCCGGCCGATGCTGTCAAGGGCTTCGCTCGTGACAGGGCTTCGCTCGTGGCGGGCCCCCAGGCCGGACGGCGCTGAGTTCGCGCCGCCCGCCAGGCACCGCTCGCCGCCGCCCCCGTGTCAGTCCTGCGAATAGATGTTCGAGTCCTTGGTCTCGCGCACGAACAGCATGCCGATCACAAACGTGATCAGCGCGACGATCACCGGATACCAGAGGCCGGAGTAGATGTTGCCGCTCGCCGCGACGATCGCGAACGCCGTCGCCGGCAGGAAGCCGCCGAACCAGCCGTTGCCGATGTGGTAGGGCAGCGACATCGACGTGTACCGGATCCGCGTCGGGAAGAGCTCGACGAGCATCGCCGCGATCGGCCCATAGACCATCGTCACGTAGATGACGAGCAACGCGAGAATCACGACCGTCATGGGCCAATTGAGCTGCGACGGATCCGCCTTCGCCGGATAGCCGGCGCTCTTCAGCGTCGCGCCGAGCGTCTTCGTGAACGCCGCGCCCTTCTCCTTTGCCCCGGGCGTTTTGCCGTCATACGAATCGATGACCGTATCCCCGACCTTCACCTGCGCGATCGTGCCGGCCGGTGCGGCCACATTCGAGTAGTTCAGACCTGCTTTCGCCAGCGCGCTCTTGACGACGTCGCACGAGCTCGTGAAGCTCGCGGTGCCGACAGGGTTGAACTGGAAGGAGCACTCGTCGGGGTTCGCGATGACGACGATTGGCGATTTCTGCGTCGCCGCCTCGAGCGCGGGGTTCGCGAAGTGCGTGAGCGCCTTGAACAACGGGAAGTAAGTCAGCGCGGCGATGAGGCAGCCGGCCATGATGATCGGCTTGCGGCCGATGCGATCGGACAGCGATCCGAAGAACACAAAGAACGGCGTGCCGATGAGCAGCGCGAGCGCAATCAGGATGTTCGCGCTGGCGCCGTCGACTTTCAGCGTCTGCGTCAGGAAGAAGAGGGCGTAGAACTGGCCGGCGTACCAGACGACGGCTTGGCCTGCCGTCAGCCCCACGAGCGCGAGAATCACGATCTTGAGGTTCTTCCACTGGCCGAATGATTCGGTGAGCGGCGCCTTCGACGTCTTGCCCTCGTTCTTGATCCGCAGGAACGCCGGCGATTCGTTGAGCTGGAGCCGGATCCAGACGGAAATGCCGAGCAGGATCAGCGATGCCAGGAACGGAATGCGCCAGGCCCACGCGCCGAACGATTCCTCGCCCACCCAGGTCCGCACGCCGAGGATGACGAGCAGCGAAAGGAACAGGCCGAGCGTGGCCGTCGTCTGAATCCACGACGTGTAATAGCCGCGCCGGTTGGCGGGCGCATGCTCGGCGACGTAGGTCGCCGCGCCGCCGTACTCGCCGCCGAGCGCGAGGCCCTGCAGCAGCCGCATCGCGATGAAGATGACGGGCGACGCGAATCCGATCGACGCATATCCGGGCAGTAGGCCGACGACGAACGTCGAAATACCCATGATCGTGATCGTGATGAGGAACGTGTACTTGCGGCCGACGAGATCGCCGAGCCGCCCGAACACCAGCGCGCCGAACGGCCGCACGGCGAAGCCCGCCGCGAAGCCGAGCAGCGTGAAAATGAAGGCCGCCGTCGGATTGACTCCCGCGAAGAAGGTCTTGCTGATGTACGCCGCCAGCGAGCCGGCGAGGTAAAAGTCGTACCACTCGAAAACCGTGCCGAGCGACGAAGCGAAGATGACCCGCTTCTCGTCGGCTGTCATCGGCGCGTGCGCCAAATGCCCGCCAACCGTTGCCATGTGTTGTCTCCTCAATTTAGATATGGGACAGCGCCGCCGTCGCGCGCGGCAGCGCTTGTCAGCGATTATTGGAAGACAAACTTACTGCGGACTGACGCGCGGGCGCTTTGCAGGCGAGGGCTGCGATCGACCCCCTTTTTTTATTTCTTCGCTCTTTTTTGCGGTAAAAGCTATCAATCCACGCTCAAATTTCTCTATCTCCGCTTCCTCTGATTGAACTCGAGTCAATCGGCGAGCCACGCTCAGGGTAAATCCCGAGCCGCCGCAAGCAGCGGCAAACTGACGCGGACGAGCGTGCCGGCGAGGCGCGGCGACGTCTGGTAGACATGATCGTCGATCGTCACGGTCCCACCATGCATCGTCGCGATTTCACGGACGATCGCGAGACCGAGCCCGCTGCCGTCACCTTCGCGGCCGAGTATTCGATAGAACCGCTCGACGACTTTCGGACGTTCGGCCGGTGCGATGCCGGGCCCTGTGTCCTCGACTTCGAGCAGGACCAACCCCTTGGCACGATCGGGCGCGACGCGCACGGTAATGCGCCCGCCCGCCGGCGTATAGCGGATGGCATTGTCGATGACGTTCGAGAGCATTTCGCGCAGCATCACCGCGTTGCCTGTCACGATCACCGGTTCCTCGGGGCCTTCGTAGCCGAGGTCCATTTCCTTGGCGAGCGCCGCTTGTACCCAGTCGCGCACGGCGAGTCGGGCGAGATGCGCGATCTCGAGCGACGTGAAGATCTGCCCTGTCATCCGGTTCTCCGCGCGCGCGAGCGCGAGCAGCTGCGTGACGAGACGCGCCGCCTGATCGGCGCTCGCGGCGATCTGCTCGAGCGAGAGCCGCACTTCGGGCGAGACTTCCTGCCGCAGCGCGAGCTCGGCCTGCGTATGCAGGCCCGCGAGCGGGGTTTTCATCTGATGCGCGGCGTCTGCAATGAACCGTTTCTGCAGGTCGATGTTCTGTTCGAGGCGCGTCAGCAGCTCGTTGAACGACGTGACGAGCGGCTCGATCTCGGGCGGCGCGCGGCGAGCCTCGAGCGGCGAGAGGTCGTCAGGCCGGCGCGCGCGCAAATTGGCCTGTAGCGCCGTCAGCGGGGCCAGCCCTCGCGAAAGGCCGAACCAGACGAGCACGATTGCAAGCGGCAGGATCACGAACTGCGGCAGGATCACGCCTTTGATGATGTCGTTGGCGAGCGCGCTGCGCTTGTCGAGCGTCTCGCCAACCTGGACGAGCACGCTTTGCCCGCCCGGCGCGGCGGGAAGTTCGACGGTCGTATAGGCAACACGAATGTCATCGCCATGGAGTTGCGCATCGCGAAACTCGACGATACCCGGGTGCGGACGGTCGTCATCGGCCGGCGCCGGCATGTCGGGCACGCCGGCGACCAGCTCGCCGCGCGCGCCCAGCACTTGATAGAACACCTTGTCCGGGTTATCGCCTGAGAGAAAGTCACGCGCGGCATCGGGCAGCGACAGCTCGGCCACGCCATTCACGGGATGGATCTGACGCGCGAGCACATAGACGTCGGTTTCGAGCGCACGGTCGAACGGGCCGTTCGCGAGTGTCTTGGCGACGAGATAGGTCACCGCGATGCTCATCGGCCACAGAAGCAGCAGCGGCGCGAGCATCCAGTCGAGAATTTCGCCGAAGAGCGAGCGCGGGCGCCCCGGCTCCGGGGCATCGGCTTCGTCGGCCGGCAGGAACGGATCGTCTCGGCCGCCGTGGCTCGTTGCAGCGCGGGCGGGGGCGGTCGAGGAAGACGGCGTGGGAGACGACGCGATAGCGGGCGCAGCTTTGCGTATCGGGTCGGACGGCCCCACCGGCCGCGGCGTGCCGCCGTCCTCCGAGGAAACGGGCGAGGCCACGGTTTGCCTACTTCGCGGGCGGGGGCGCGATCGCCGCAGCGCTGACATCGGCCGTCGAACTCGGCCCAGGCCCCGGCCCCGGGCCGGCGGCCGCGGGCTTTTCGAGGCAGTAGCCGAGCCCGCGCACAGTAATGATACGCACGCCGCTCGGCTCGATTTTCTTGCGCAGCCGATGCACGTAGACTTCGATCGCGTTGTTGCTGACTTCCTCGCCCCATTCGCAAAGATGGTCGACGAGCTGCTCTTTTGACACCAGCCGACCGATTCGCTGGAGCAGCACTTCCAGCACGCCGAGCTCGCGCGCGGAAAGCTCGACCACCTGATCGTTGACATAAGCGACGCGGCCGACCTGATCGAACGCGAGCGAGCCGTGCCGCACGACGGTCGGCCCGCCGCCCATGCCGCGCCGCGTCAGCGCCCGGACGCGGGCCTCGAGCTCGTTCAGGTGAAACGGCTTGGCCATGTAGTCGTCGGCGCCGAGGTCGAGCCCTTTCACGCGCTCGTCGACGCTGTCGGCGGCCGTGAGAATCAGCACGGGCAGGTTCGAATTGCGCGCGCGCAGCCGGCGCAGGACCTCGAGACCCGACATGCGTGGCAGGCCGAGATCGAGGATCAGGAGATCGAACGTCTGCATCGAGAGCGCCGCGTCGGCTTCGCTGCCGCCCTTCACATGATCGACGGCATAGCCCGATTGGCGGAGTGATCGGACGAGGCCGTCCGCGAGTATGCTGTCGTCTTCGGCAATGAGTATTCGCATGGTGCGCGAGAGGCGCGGGCGGGAAGGCCCGATGCGCCGTTGTCTCCAATCCGGTGCTCCGCGTCCCGGCGGCTTTCCCCGTCTCGCCGTGCTGCGCTCGTTGTCGCAACGCAAATCCGCAACGCGTCGGGCTTGCAAAGAACCCTGTTTTTTTATACAGTGTCTGCGTTTCCCAGGGCTACCGCGCGACCCTTTCCTCGGCGTCGGCCGCCCGCCGAGAGACGCTGCTCATCATAGCAAAGGACGATTCATGGAAGAAAGCAAGAAAGGCTCGGCTGGACTGACTGCGGAAAAGAGCAAGGCGCTCGCCGCCGCGCTTGCGCAGATCGAGAAGCAGTTCGGCAAGGGGTCGGTCATGCGGCTCGGCGATGGCGAAGTGGCCGAGGATATTCAGGTGGTTTCGACGGGCTCGCTCGGCCTCGATATCGCACTCGGCGTGGGTGGCCTGCCGCGCGGGCGTGTGGTGGAGATCTACGGTCCGGAATCGTCGGGTAAGACCACGTTGACGCTGCAAGTCATTGCGGAAATGCAGAAGCTCGGCGGCACGGCGGCATTCATCGATGCCGAGCATGCGCTCGATATTCAATATGCGGCCAAGCTCGGCGTGAACGTTTCCGATCTGCTCGTCTCGCAGCCCGATACGGGCGAGCAGGCGCTCGAGATCGCCGATGCGCTCGTGCGCTCGGGCTCGATCGACATGATCGTGATCGACTCGGTGGCGGCGCTCGTGCCGAAAGCCGAAATCGAAGGAGAAATGGGCGATGCGCTCCCCGGGCTGCAGGCACGCCTGATGTCGCAGGCGCTGCGCAAGCTCACCGGCACGATCAAGCGGACGAACTGCCTCGTCATCTTCATCAACCAGATCCGCATGAAGATCGGCGTGATGTTCGGCAATCCGGAAACGACGACGGGCGGCAACGCGCTGAAGTTCTACGCGTCGGTGCGGCTCGATATTCGCCGCATCGGCTCGATCAAGAAGAACGACGAAGTGATCGGCAACGAAACGCGCGTGAAGGTCGTCAAGAACAAGGTGTCGCCGCCGTTCCGCGAAGCGATCTTCGATATCCTCTATGGCGAAGGCATCTCGCGCCAAGGGGAAATCATCGATCTCGGCGTGCAGGCGAAGATCGTCGACAAAGCAGGTGCCTGGTACAGCTACAACGGCGAACGAATCGGCCAGGGCAAGGACAATGCGCGCGAATTCCTGCGCGAGAACCCTGATATCGCCCGTGAAATCGAAAATCGCATTCGCGAATCGCTCGGCGTCAATACAATGCCAACCGCGGCGGGCGCTGGCGCAGAAGTAGCCGACGAAGAGGAGTAAGCGTCGGTGGCGGGCAAGGACCGCGATGCGGCGGGCGCAACGGTTCGCGAGCGGCCTGCTCGACCGGGGCGCTCGCTCAAAGCCCGAGCGCTAGGATACCTTTCGAGGCGCGAATATAGCCGTGGCGAACTCGCTCGCAAGCTGGCGCCGTTCGCCGAAGAGCACGAATCGATCGACGCATTGATCGATTCGCTCGAGCAGGAAGGGTGGCTATCGGACGCGCGGTTCGCGGAAAGCGTCGTTCATCGCCGTGCGTCTCGGATGGGCGCGAACCGGATCGTCGGCGAGTTGCGCCGCCATGACGTCGACGATGCGTTGATCGAATCGGTCGGCGCCCAATTGCGAGAAACGGAACTCTCGCGTGCACAAGCGGTTTGGCGCAAGAAGTACGGACAATTGCCGCAAACGCCGGCAGAGCGTGCGAAGCAAGCGCGCTTTCTGGCCGGGCGCGGATTCTCGCGCGCGACGATCGTCCAGACCCTGAAAGGCGACGACGGCCTCGGCGACGAGTAAGCGCCGTTTCGTCCAGCTTGCTTCCGCTTCCTTCCCCGCTTTCCTGGCGGAACCCGGGCTTTCCACTATGTTAAAATTCCCCGGTTTCTTCTCCAGCCGTCTCTCCTAGCATGCCGCTCCTTCCGCCCGCGTCCCGCCTTTGCACCATCGGCGTGCTATCCGGGCGCAAGCGTTCGAGCGCGACGATGGCCCATGGGACATTGCGGCGCCGCATAGGCGCGCCATCCCCGCTTGCCCGACGCGGCAGGCGTGAACGAATCAGCCCATCACGAAGTTCAATCCAACTCTCAGACTGAAGGGAATCACGCATGAAGATTCACGAGTACCAGGGTAAGGAAATCCTGCGGAAATTCGGCGTCGCGGTGCCGCGCGGCAAGCCCGTGTTTTCGGTGGATGACGCGGTCAAGGCCGCTGAGGAGCTCGGCGGTCCGGTCTGGGTCGTGAAGGCCCAGATTCACGCGGGCGGCCGCGGCAAGGGCGGCGGCGTCAAGGTGGCGAAGTCGATCGAGCAGGTTCGCGAGTACGCGAGCCAGATCCTCGGCATGCAGCTCGTCACGCACCAGACGAGTCCGGAAGGCCAGAAGGTCAACCGTCTGCTCGTCGAAGAAGGCGCGGACATCAAGAAGGAGCTCTATGTCGGCCTCGTGATCGATCGCGTGACGCAAAAGGTCGTCGTCATGGGCTCGAGCGAAGGCGGTATGGAAATCGAAGAGGTCGCCGCCAAGAATCCCGAGGCGATCCACAAGGTGTTCGTCGATCCGGCCGCGGGGCTGGCAGACGCCGATGCCGATTCGCTCGCCAAGAAGATCGGCGTGCCCGACGCTTCCGTGCCGCAAGCGCGCGCGGTGCTCCAAGGGCTTTACAAAGCATTTTGGGAAACCGACGCATCGCTGGCCGAAATCAACCCGTTGATCCTCACGGGCGACGGCAAGGTGATCGCGCTCGACGCCAAGTTCAACTTCGATTCGAACGCGCTCTTCCGTCACCCGGAGATCGTGGCCTACCGCGACCTCGATGAAGAAGATCCGGCCGAGATCGAAGCGTCGAAGTTTGACCTCGCTTATATCTCGCTCGACGGTAACATCGGCTGCCTCGTCAACGGCGCGGGCCTCGCGATGGCGACGATGGATACGATCAAGCTGTTCGGCGGCGAGCCGGCGAACTTCCTCGACGTCGGCGGTGGCGCCACGACGGAGAAGGTCACCGAAGCGTTCAAGCTGATGCTGAAGAATCCCGGCCTCAAGGCCATTCTCGTGAACATCTTCGGCGGGATCATGCGTTGCGACGTGATCGCCGAAGGCGTCATCGCCGCCTCGAAGGCCGTGCACCTGCAAGTGCCGCTCGTCGTGCGCATGAAGGGCACGAACGAGGATCTCGGCAAGAAGATGCTCGCCGAATCGGGCCTGCCGATCATCTCGGCGGACAGCATGGAAGAGGCCGCGCGGAAGGTCGTCGCGGCGGCTGAAGGCAAGGCGGCGTAACGCGCCCGTGCGAAACAGGATACGGTTAGAGGTCAATACATGTCGATTCTGATCAACAAAGACACGAAGGTCATCACGCAGGGCATCACCGGCAAGACGGGTCAGTTCCATACGCGCGCATGCCGCGAGTACGCGAACGGCCGCGAGGCGTTCGTCGCGGGCGTGAATCCGAAGAAGGCCGGCGAGGATTTCGAGGGCATCCCGATCTTTGCGAGCGTAAAGGAAGCGAAGGCCCAGACAGGCGCGACCGTCTCGGTCATTTACGTGCCGCCGGCAGGCGCCGCCGCGGCGATCTGGGAGGCCGTCGAGGCCGATCTCGATCTCGCCATCTGCATCACCGAAGGCATTCCGGTGCGCGACATGATCGAAGTCCGGGACCGCATGCGTCGCGAAAACCGCAAGACGCTGCTGCTCGGGCCGAACTGCCCCGGCACGATCACGCCGGACGAGCTCAAGATCGGCATCATGCCCGGTCATATTCACCGGAAAGGCCGCATCGGCGTCGTTTCGCGCTCCGGCACGCTGACCTATGAAGCCGTGGCTCAACTGACGGCGCTCGGCCTTGGCCAATCGTCGGCGGTCGGTATCGGCGGCGATCCGATCAACGGGCTCAAGCACATCGACGTCATGAAGATGTTCAACGACGATCCCGATACGGACGCCGTCATCATGATCGGCGAGATCGGCGGCCCCGATGAAGCGAACGCGGCCTACTGGATCAAGGACAACATGAAGAAGCCCGTCGTCGGCTTCATCGCCGGCGTCACGGCGCCTCCGGGCAAGCGCATGGGTCATGCGGGCGCGCTAATCTCGGGCGGAGCCGACACGGCCGAAGCAAAGCTCGAAATCATGGAAGCCTGCGGGATCAAGGTCACGAAGAACCCGTCGGAGATGGGCCGCCTTTTGAAGTCGATTATCTGAGGCTCGTTCGCAGCCCCTCCCGCACCGCGGGCAGGATCGCGAAGCAAAGCGCATCAGACCGCGGCGTTTTGGTATCCTTGCGAAACCGTTTCGTAAGGTAACCGATAGCCGACGCAAAGCGAGGAAGCACGAACGGCTTCCTCGTTTTTTTTTCGTCTTCGCCGATTGCCGCTCGTTATCGGCGCCGCTTCGACACTTCGCTTTCATCGTCGCTGCCGTCCGGGAACGTCTATTGCGCCTCTTCTATGCTCGATTCCATGCTCGACTTCTTTACGACGCTCCATTGGGGCGCGGTTTTTCAGATCATCGTCATCGACATCCTGCTCGGCGGCGATAACGCCGTCGTGATCGCGCTTGCCTGTCGCAAGCTGCCGAGCAGCCAACGGATGCAAGGCGTGATCTGGGGAACGGCCGGCGCTATCCTGCTTCGCGTCGTTCTCATTGCGTTCGCCGTCGCTCTGCTCGATGTGCCGCTGCTCAAGTTCGCGGGCGGGCTTTTATTGCTCTGGATCGGGGTGAGGCTGCTCGCGCCGGCGCATGACGCGCACGAGAACATCAAGCCGGCGGACAAGCTCATCGCAGCAATCAAGACGATCATCATCGCGGACGCCGTCATGAGTCTCGACAACGTCATCGCGATCGCCGGCGCGGCCGAGGCCGCCGAACCGCACCATCGTGTCGCGCTCGTCGTGTTCGGCCTCGTCGTCAGCATTCCGCTCATCGTCTGGGGTAGCACGCTGGTGCTGAGGCTGCTCGATCGCTTTCCGATCATCGTCACACTTGGCGCGGCGTTGCTCGGCTGGATCGCGGGCGGTCTCATCGTCAACGACCCAGCCGGCGATCGCTGGCCGCTACTCGATACGCCCGCCGCTGAGTATGGGGCCCGCATTGCCGGTGCGGTGTTCGTCGTTGCCGCGGGCTACGCGATCAAACGCCGAATGCGTCGGCGCGAGGCTGCGCGGGACGCGTCCTAGCACAGCGGCACGCCTCGCTCGTCCGGCTGCGACTGAGCGCTCTTTCGCATCCTTCCGGACGCCGCCGCTCGGCGTTCTTTTGATCGATCGGCATCCCGCCCGCGGATTGGCCGTTCGGCTGACTGCCCCCGCCGGCATCCGCCGGCTACTCTCCGAACCACTGCCCCTGCTCAAAGGGGCGCTTTTCCATCCGAGGCGTCCGTCGGGGGCCGATGCGGGTTTCGTCTCGCGTCGCTCCGTTTTGGACGTTCGGGCCAATCCGGTTCGAGGAGTTTGGCAATGTCCGTCGTCGTTTTCGTATCCGCGCTGGCATCGATGGCGCGCGTTCGCCGCACATATGGTTGCGGTTCGGGTTTTACGCTCGTCGAGCTGATGATCGTGCTCGCGATCGTCGGCGTGGTCGCGGCATATGCGATTCCCGCTTATCAGGACTATCTTGCGCGCAGTCGCGTGGGCGAGGGGTTGTCGCTTGCCGCGGCCGCGCGGCTCGCCGTCGCCGAAAACGCCGCGAGCGGTAATGCGCTCGGCAGCGGCTACGCGTCGCCGCCGCCCACGCGCAACGTCGAATCGATTGCGATCGACGACGACAGCGGCGAAATCTCGATCCGCTATACCGCGCGCGTGGCGCCACAGGGAAGCGAGACGCTGGTGCTCGTCCCATCGGTGCCTGACGACGCCTTTACGCCGACGGGGCGCGTCGCGCTTACGCGCGGCGCCATGCCGGCCGGCGCGGTCAACTGGGAATGCTTTGCCAGCGGCAAGAGCGCCTCGTCGCTGCCGGCGCCGGGCTCGGGACCGATGCCGGCCGAGGCCGCGACGCTACCCGCGAACGTCGCGCCGCCCGAATGTCGAGCATGACAAAGGGCCGGTCGACGTGGCGCCACGGGAACGGGCGGCTCGAAAGGTCATGACGGGCGTCGCACAGCGTAACGTTTTTTTTGTATAGTGCGCCGATTGCCGACCGTCCGTTCCCTTCATGACTTCACCGTTTGCGCGCTATCTGTCGTTTGTGCTGTTGGCCCTCGCGATGTTGCTTCCGTACGCGGTGACCAACCATACCTACCCGATCCCGACGTTTTATTCCGAATTCACCGCTCTCGCACTCTACCTGCTGGTCGGCGCTTCGGTTGCATGGCTTGCGACGACCGCGCGGCCGTCCCCCTCATTCGGGACGCCCACGGTCGCGCTCGTGCCGCTTCTCTTCGGGCTCGTCCTGATCGCGCAGACGTTCGTCCTGCGCCTCGAGCAGCCGTCGATGAACTGGCTCGGCGCCGGGTTCTTGCTCGCGGCATTCATGGCGGCGCATGCGGGATATGGGTTTGCGCGTGCGAATCTCAGCAGAGAGGCGCTGCAGTGGGTGGCATGGGCGCTCGTCGTCGGCGGGCTCTTCGCCGTGTTTTGCCAGCTCGTTCAGCTTTTTCATGCCGAGGCGCGCTTTGCGCCATTCGTGGTGGCCTACAACGTGACCGTCGACCGCCGGCCGTTCGGCAATATGGCGCAAGCCAACCACTTGGCGACCGTCATCGCGTTCGCGCTCGCCGCGGCGATGTATCTGGTGCAGACGCGTCGGCTAGACGGCCTGCTTTGGGCGGTCCTTTCATCGATTTACGTCCTCGGCCAGGCGCTGACGGTCTCACGCGGGCCGTGGCTGCAGACGGGGGTCGTCGTCGTGGCCGGGTTCTGGATGGCGGCTGTCACGGCACGGCGCGAACATTGGCGTGCGGGCGGGCGCCCGTGGCTGATCCCTGTCGTGCTCGTGGCGCTTTTCGTCATCGTGAACGTCGCGGTCCGCTGGGCGAACGTTCGCTATCACCTTAACCTCGACGTGTCCGCGGCGCACCGCTTCCATGACATAGGTCAAATCGCGCCGCGGCTCGCCATGTGGAAATACGGGTGGACGATGTTCGAGCAGCATCCGTGGCTCGGCGTCGGCTGGGGCGAGTTTCCGCGTTATCAGTTCGAGCTCGTGAAGACGCTCGGCGACGTGGAGATCGCCAACAACTCGCACGACGTTTTCATAGATCTGCTTGCGAAGACGGGTGTGATCGGCCTTGGCGTGGTGCTGATCGGCCTCCTCGCCTGGCTCGTGCGTGTGCTGCGCGTGCGGCACACGCGTTCGCGTGTATTCGGCCTCTCGCTCATCGGCGTGCTCCTCATGCATGCGCTCGTCGAGTACCCGCAGCAGTACATGTTCTTCCTGCTGCCCGCGATGTTCGTACTCGGCATCCTGGAGACGAAACCGCTCAGCTTCGTGCCGCCGCGCGCGTCTTTGGCGCTGCATACGCTCATCGTTATCGCCGGGCTCGCGGCGCTCGAGCCGATCCATCGGGACTATGCGCGCGCCGAGGTGCTCTATTACGGCGCCCGGCCGGGGGAGCAATATCGCGCGGCACCGTCGTTCCTGTTCGGCGCGTGGGGTGAATACGGGATGGCGACGCTGCTCCCGATCGATAGCAACGATCTCCAGACGAAGCTCGCGATGCACAAACGGGCGATCGCACTGCTCCCGGGCGAGACAGTGCTGAGGCGCTACGCGGTGTTGCAAGCGCTCGATGGCCGGCAGGCCGACGCGCTCGATACCGTCGAACGACTGAAGATCTTTGCCACCGTACTGCACGACTGGCCGGCCCAGCTTTCGGGGCTTTACGAGCTTTGCGACGACGAACCGAAGCTGGCTGGATTCAAGGCCGAACTCGCAAAACGATACGGCAATCCGCCGGAAACGGGACACGATGACGAGGGCGATGACGAGTAGGGGTTAACTGTTCTCAAGCAAGCGCCCCGCCGTGCCGATATCAAGTAACAAGGGGTTCACCGGGGTTCTGGTAAGAGAATTGGCATGCACGGCACCTACAATCTGCCGCTCGTCGCGCTGTCGCTCGTTGTCGCGACGCTCGCGTCGTACACGGCGCTGGACTTGTCGGGCCGCATCGTGCTGCTCGGGAACACGCGATTGCGTCTCGCCTGGCTTGGCGGCGGCGCTACCGCGATGGGCATCGGCATTTGGTCGATGCACTTCATCGGTGTACTGTCGTTCTCGCTGCCGATTCCCATCGGTTACGACCTCACGCTCACGGGCGTCTCGCTGCTGATTGCGATACTCGTCTCGGGATTTGCGCTCTATGTGATCACCGGCGCGCGGCTGACGTGGCGGCGCCTTGCCGCCGGCAGCGTCCTGATGGGCTTCGGTATTGCCGGGATGCACTATACCGGTGACGCGGCGATGCTGATGCGGCCTGGGATCATATACGACCCGACGCTGCTCGCCTTGTCGGTCGTCATTGCAATCGTTGCCTCGGGCGCCGCGCTATGGATCGCGCGTACGCTCAGCGACGCGGCGCAGCGTCACTTGAGCCGCAAGCGTCTGGCAGCCGCGTGTGTGATGGGGCTCGCGATCACCGGAATGCACTACACCGGCACCGTCGCGGCCACATTCCTGCCCGGTTCGGTATGCGGCGCGGCCAGCGGTATCGACATGTATTGGCTCGCGACGACAGTCACGCTGTTCACGTTCGCGATTCTGATCGTCACGCTCATCCTGTCGCGCTTCGATGCGCGGACTGCGTTCCTCTCGAGCTCCGTCTCACAACTGAACGGGCAGATCGTGCGGATGGCCACCTTCGATAGCCTCACGGACTTGCCGAACCGCCGGACGCTGAACGAGCGGTTGGAACGGGCGATCGCGAGGGCGAGCGCGGCCGATACGCGGTTCGCAATCCTGTTCATGGATCTCGACGGTTTCAAGACCATCAACGACTCGTTGGGCCACTCGATGGGCGACGAGGTGCTGAAAGCCTTTGCGTGGCGGCTGCGAAACTGCGTTCGCGGAACGGACACCGTTGCTCGGCTCGGGGGAGACGAATTCGTCGTGCTGCTTGAAGACATCACCGCGCGCGACGATGCTCGCCGGATGGCGGAGAGTTTGCTCCAGCGCATGCGCAAAGGGCTTCGCGTCGTCGGCCAACGGTTGCAGGTGACGCCCAGCATCGGCATAGCGCTGTATCCGCAAGACGGCGATACCGCCGAAGCGTTGCTGAAGAACGCCGATGCGGCGATGTACGAAGCGAAGCGCGGTGGACGCAGCATGTACCGATTCTTCGAGACGGCGATGAATGAGGCAGCCACGCGCACCCTGGAGATTCAGCGCGCGTTGCACGATGCGCTTCGATCAGGTCACTTCGCGCTGCATTTTCAGCCGAAATTCCGCGGCGCCAATGCCGATCTCGCGGGCGCGGAGGCTTTGCTGAGACTCTCGCATCCGGAACTGGGCGTACTCGCGCCGCAAGAGTTCATTCCCATTGCGGAACGCTCGGGCCAGATCGTGCAGATCGGCTATTGGGTCGTGCGGGAGACATGCCGGCAGATGCGGCGCTGGCGAGCGGAGGGGCTTCCGACGGTTCGCATTGCCATCAACCTTTCACCGCGGCAGTTGGCGCAACCGGATCTCATCGCGTCGATCCTCGACATCGTGCGTGCGGAGCAGGTCGCGCCCGAACATTTGATGTTCGAGATCACGGAGACCGTTGCGATGCAGGATGCACCGCGCACGACCGAGATGATCCGGGCGTTTCAGGAGAGCGGTTTCGAGATCGCGATCGACGATTTCGGTACCGGCTACTCGAGCCTCGCCTACCTGCAGCGATTCCGCGCGAAGCAACTGAAGATCGACCGCTTCTTCACGAGCGGGCTCGACGCGGACGGCTATGAAGGCGGCGCGATCGTGCAGGCCATCATCGCACTGGCGCATTCGCTGCAGATGGACGTGGTCGCGGAGGGAGTCGAAACGGCGTCACAACTGGAGCGGCTGAAAGCGCTCAAGTGTGACGAAGTGCAGGGCTTTTTGCTCGGGCGGCCGCAGGACGCCGAGAAGTTCGCGGCGTTGCTCGGGAGCCGCACGGTCTGCGCGTAGCGCTTCTCGGTACTGAATGGCGTCCTGCATCGAGCAGCCGCGACCCGCTATCTCAGGCGACTATCGTACGTCCACCGGTTGCGCGATTTGTGGAAGCGCAGCTTGGCGGCATCGGGATGCCGAGGGTTGATGAGAACGTTCCGTTCCTGTGGCACGATGACAGATGGCACCTTATAGAGCGCGCTTGCACTACTGGCAACCCATTTCTGGCCGGCCCGCTGGCTAACCATTCCGAACGGAATGGCGTCCCAGCCGGGGTGGCCGTGCGCATCCAGTTCCAACGCGCCGCTCCACAAGTCGTGCGGCACTTCAATTCGTACAACGTATCGGTTCAACGGAAGCGACCCAGCCTTGATATGAACGAGCGTTTCCAGGCAGGCTAGCGCGATGTTCTCGGAACAGTAAAGCATCGGCGTGCCCTTTGTATTCCAACGGCCGCCCGTTGCTTTTGCGCCGGCGCCGGTTCGGTCGTCTGCGACGTATTCGGTGGTATCAGTGGCAATTCGCCAAATATTGATAGGTGCAGCAGTTGTCGTCCTCAAGCGTAGGCCCCCGACTGGCTCATGGCGAGCAGGTTCGAAACTACCTCCCGGCCTTCCGCTGTATCCATAAGTTCGGCCGGTCGTTGCCCGCCAAGCGCCGGCAGCGGTTCCTCGAGCCAGCGAGCTACCCACTTGGCCGCGTCGAAATCCGTTGCGTCGCCCGATTGTTCGACTATTGCTTGTACTTGGCCAATCAACTTGGCCATTGCCACGATTCGTTCGCTTTGGTCTGGAGATAGGCTCTCGCCCGATTTGGCCTTGCGGTCGATGGTCGTCGTGGATAAACCCAGCGTCTCCGCCAGTTCTTCTTTGCTGTAGGCCATCGATTTTGCCAAGATCAGAAAGATCTTCGGGCTGACACCTTTCTTAATGATATGAATGCGCGTCTGCGGCTCGATCGCGTAGACCGCGGCGATCAGATTCGTCGAAGGCACGACGTGGCCTCTCTTCGGCTTATCGCCATGGAGATAGAACTCCTCGACCAACGAGCTCGTCGCCTCGGGTTCCAAGGCTTTTCTGCGATGCGATGATTTGACGGTCGTTAGCATGACGATCTCCGTTTGGAGGGAAATTATACCCCAGATGGGGTTTGGGCGGCGCGAGGGTCCGCATCCTGGTTGTTCCATCGTGCATCGTCGCATGTCGTCATCATGCGGACGATCTTGCCGTTCAAACATCTATCGAGTGCCGCCAGCCCGTCGTTGGCGGGCGCAGCGTCCACATTCATTGAGTCTCGGGAGTGTATTCGCTTCGGCTTCACTTCGACTGACGGAACCAGGTTCTTAGCCCCGCGCCGTCCAGTCCCCCGACTTCCCGCCGTGCTTTTCGCGCACGCCGACGTCGGTAATCGTCATCCCCCGATCCACCGCCTTGCACATGTCGTAGATCGTCAGCAGGCCGATCTGCACGGCCGTCAGCGCTTCCATCTCCACGCCGGTGCGTCCGAGCGTTTCCACTTGCGCCGTGCAATGCACGCCGGGCAGGGCATCGTCGAGCGCGAAATCAACCGCCACGCGCGTCAACGCAAGCGGATGACAGAGCGGGATCAGATCCGCCGTCCGCTTGGCACCCTGAATCGCGGCGATGCGTGCGACGCCGAGCACATCGCCTTTCTTCGCGGTGCCGCCGCGAATCAGCGCGAGCGTCTCCGGCAGCATGCGGATCGAGCCGCGCGCGACCGCAATGCGTTTCGTTTCATCCTTCCCGCCGACGTCCACCATGTGCGCCTGACCGGCCGCATCGAAATGTGTCAGTTCCGCCATCACGTGGGCTCCTTAAGAGGGCGCCTATGTTAGCAGCCGCCCGCGCGCTCGGCGCTAGCCGAGCTGGTCGAGGTGCGGGCGGCTGGATCAGTCGAACCTAGTATGCGCGGATCCGCGCCACCCAGCATCGGTCAGCGGATCTCGACCTGATAAGCGAATTCGCTCGCCGGTCCGCGCGAGCGGCGCCATTCCAGTGGGCGACGGTCATAGCCATAGGCGAGCCGCTCGACGACGACCACGGGCGTGCCCGGATCGATGCGCAAGAGCCGCGCGTGCATCATGTCGACGATCTCGATCGTCAGTGTCTCCCTCGCTGAGGCGATCACCTGGTGGCAATACATTTCATAGACCGGATAAAGAAGATCGCCGATCTCGCTCGTATCGAGCATGGCGAATGCCGCGAAAGGCTTGTAAGGCAACCAGATTTCCTCGGCCAGGATCGGCGCGTCGCCGACAAGCCGCAGCCGCGACATGTGAATCACTCGCGCGGATCGCTCGATTCGCAACGTGGCGCAGACTTCCGAAGGCGCCTCCGTCACCTCCCGCATCAAAATCCGGCTCGTACGAACGGATCGATCGTGCCGTTCGTCGTGCAAGCGAAAAAAGCGCAGAAGCGAGCCGTCGAAGTTCGGCCGGCGCACGAACGTGCCGCGGCCCTGAAAACGTTCGAGCAAGCCGTCGGCGACGAGCCGATCGATGGCCTTGCGAACGGTGCCGATCGCGAGGCCATAAGTGTTGGCGAGTTCGTGCTCGGTCGGGATCGCTTGGCCAGGCGCCCAACGGTGTTCGGCGATCTGCCCGGCGAGTTCGTCGCGAAGCCGTTGATAGCGCGGCAAGCGAGTGTCGATCGACATCTTCCGTCCCTCGATATCCGGCGCGCCCCTTCTCCTTCGAAGAACAGCCCGTTGGTCAACTAGTCATTTGTATATCTATAGGAGACGCGCCTTTAATGGAGTGTAGGCGCTCGTTGCAACGATTGCACCTCGGCAGGCCGCTCGACTTGGCGTCAATCGCCTGACGAATGTGTCGCGCCGACACCCACGGAGGCGGGGCTCGCGACGAAGCCGAAGCGACTGGCGACATCGGCTCGGGCAATGGTCTCGATCGGCAGGTCTTGTCCGTCGCGCCAATGGAAGCGGCCCACACCCCCAGCGTCGTCGAGCGAGGCAAAGTCGCTGAAAAGGTCGAGATCGTGATCGTGCAGCAACGCCACGCGCGGCCGCGTTGCCGCATCGACCAACAGAACGGCGCCGTCTTCGTCGATCAGCGCCGAGCGAGGCTCGAATGCGCCGCCGGTCTGATCGGTGAGCGTCAGCGTGCGCTTTCCATCTCGATCGGTGAGCGCGAGGCGCACGACCCATGGCGTATAGGCAAGCTCGACATAGACGCGTTGCGGCCCATTCTGGAAGAACCACATGCCGCGCTCGTCGCATTCGTAGTTGCGGTTGATGAAGCCTAAGAGCGCGACATGCCTGACAGGCGCGCCGAGTTCGCCGAGCGCTTGGGCGCGTTCGTCGCGCATGCGCCAGGCGCCGCGTCTGTCGAGCAGTAGCCAGCCTGTGCAGTGCGGCACGTTCGGCCACTTCGCGAGCGCGGCCTTGACGATGTCATCCATTTTTCGTGTGTGGCTCTAGAAACGAGAAAACGCGCCGCGGCAGCCAGTCCATGCGCCCGGGAAACGGCCCGGTCATGAAACCGACGTGCCCGCCGGCTTCGGGCTGATCGAGCTCGATGGCCGGCGAGACCTCGGCGCGCGTCGGCAACGCCGTGCTCGGAAGAAACGGGTCGTTGCGCGCGTTGAGGACGAGCGTCGGCACGACTACGTCTGGCAAAAGCGGCCTGGTCGTCGCACGCGTCCAGTAATCGTCCGTATTGCGGAATCCGTGCAGCGGCGCCGTCACAACGTTGTCGTAATCGTACATCGTGCGGCTCGCAAGCATCGCGTCGCGGTCGAAGAGCCCCGGATATTGCTCGAGCTTTTGCAGCGCCTTCTTCTTGAGCGTTTTCAGGAAGCTCAATGTGTAGACGAGCGCGAAGCCCTGCGAAAGCGCCCGCCCGCCGGCGTGAACATCGAGCGGCGTCGAGATGGCCGCCGCGGCGGCGACGAATGCCGCGTCCGTGCCGCGCTCGCCGAGCCAGTGCAAAAGCACGTTGCCGCCGAGCGAAACGCCTGCGACGACGATGGGCCCGCGATGTCCGTCTCGTAGGCGGCGCAGCACCCAGTCCACCTCGTCGCTGTCGGCGAGGTGATAAAAGCGCGGCGCGAGATTGAGCGGGCCGCTGCAACTGCGAAAGTGCGGCACCACGCCGTGCCAGCCGAAACCGCGCGCCGTAGCCATCAGCACGCGCGCATAGTGCGAATCGGAGCTGCCCTCGAGACCGTGGAACAACACGAAAAGCGGCGCGTCGGGCGGGGGCGCCGCCGCGCTGCCCTCGGGGTAGGCGATCCAGTCGAGCTCGATGAAGTCGCCATCGGGGGTCGTCCACCGCTCCCGCCGGTAATCGATGGCGGGCAGGCGTGCGAAGAGCGCCGGGATGATCGTCTGCGCGTGGTTCGTCGGCAGCCATCGCGGTGGGCAGTAGAGCAGATCGATGAGCGTCTCGGCGGCTACCCGGCTCGCTGCCGGAACCGAAGTTGACTTCCCGTTTGCCGTGCTCATTGCTTTCCCCAACACCAAAACGCGGCGGGCGGCGGCAAGCCGTCCCGCTTAGTGCAATGCGCCCTGTCCTTGCCGCATTTTCGCGACGAACTCGTTGGCCGTCTCGTTCGGCATCGTGCTCGCATGAACGTGCGCGATGCGCCATTCGCCGCGCTCGTGAACCATCACGTAGGTCGTGTAGACCATGCGCGGTGGCGCGAGCGGGTCACGCAGCCGGTGCGCTTCCGCGACGGCATAGACGACGGTTCCGAGGCTGTCGTAGACACGGACGTCGAGCGGCTCGACCGCGGCCGGCAGCGCCTGCCCGGCCGCCAATTGCGCAAGCCCCGCACGAATGCTGTCGATGCCATGCCAATGTGACCCGCTCGCGTCGATGAAGCTCGCGAAGTCCTCGTCGATCCACAGGGCCATCAGGCCGTCGATATCGTTTTCAGCGACGGTCTGGTAGTAGGCGTTCAGTGTGTCGGCTGCGGCTTCGAAGAGTCGGGCAAAGCGTGGCATCGGATAGCTCGTCCAGGTTTTTTCTCGCGCACCAAGGCGCTTGGTTCGGCTGGCTTGGTCGGCGTATGCGCACGCTGCAACGATGTGCGTTCGCCGCCGGCCAAGCCCAGTTCTTCCGCCCGCCGTGTCGCGCCCTCGCTCTATGAACGCACGAAGGCGGGTGCGGCGTCCGTGCGTCAGCGCTCGCCGAGCAGCATCCCGCGCAAATCGCCGAACACTTGCTCGGCGGTGAGCTCACGCAGGCACCGCAAGTGACCGAGCGGGCATTCGCGCGCAAAGCAGGGGCTGCATTCGAGGTGGAGCCATTGTACCTTCGCAAGGTCCGATAACGGCGGTGTGTGGCGCGGATCGCTCGAGCCGAAAACGGCGACGAGCGGGCGCCGCAGCGCCGCGGCGACGTGCATGAGCCCGGAGTCGTTGCTGACGACGGCGCTCGCGCGCGCGATGAGCGCGCAGGCTTCCCCGAGCGAAGTTTGGCCGCAGAGGTTGCGCAGCGCCGGCGCTCGCTCGGCGATGGCCTGCGCGAGCGGCGCGTCCTTGCCGGAGCCCAGTGCGACGATCTGCGTATAAGGGAACGATTGCCCGATCATCTGCGCGAGGGACGCGAAATGCTCGGCAGGCCAGCGCTTGGCGTTGCCGTACTCGGCGCCCGGACAAAAGACGACGAGCGGCACGCGCGTGTCGAGATTGAAGCGCGTCGATACGCGCATCGACTCGTTCAGGTCGGTCTCGAGACGGGGCGTCGGCAGGCGCGCCGACAGGTCGGACAGGTTGGCGCCCGGCGCATAGGCCAGCGCGGCGTAATGCGCGGCCATCGGCCCGCGCGCGTCCTTGCTTGGGTTCGCGTGGCGGACGTTGAGCAGCCCATAGCGCCGCTCACCCGTATAGCCGATCCGCAGACGGATGCCGGCGAGCCACGGAATGAACGCCGACTTCAGCGAATTCGGCAACACATAGGCCGCGTCGTAGCCTACGTCGCGCAAATCGGCGGCGAGTTGCCAGCGCCGCATGAGCTGCAGCTTGCCGTGAGCGAGGTCGGTGGCGTGGACCTCGTGGATTTCGGGCATGCGCTCGAGGACGGGCGCGACCCAGGCGGGCGCGAGCGCATCGATGACGATGCGCGGATGCAGCTGCCTCAGCAGCGCGAAAAGCGGCTGCGCCATCAATGCGTCACCGATCCAGTTCGGTGCGATAACCAACGCGCGACGCATCAGTGTGAGTATCCGAGGTCCAGGTCAAACGCGGCCGTTCATGGGGCCGCAGGAGGCAGTGAAATCGAGCGAAGCCACGCGCCGCCCGTTCGGTCCGAGCGGGGCGCTGCGGCTTCAATGATTCAATGCGGCGTCGAGTGTGCCGTCAATGATGGCCCTTGACGACTTCTCCGTCGCGCAGCTTATAGCGCGTGCCGCAGTAGGGGCAGCGGGCTTCGCCGTGCGAGACGTCGATGAATACACGCGGATGCGCGCTCCAGCGCGGCATCGAGGGGTTGGGGCAATAAGCGGGCAGATCTTTCGCTGACAGCTCGATCAGCGGCATTTCTTTGATGGTGCTCATGAGGACCAGTTCTCGTTGTATGCGATATGCTGCGGCGATGCGGGCGCGGCAAACGACGCCGGACCATTGCCGGCGTCGCGGCGCGGGCCGCGCGTCACACCTTCGTGAGCCAATGGGCGTACTTGGCGTTCTTGCCCGAGACGATATCGAAGAAGGCCGATTGCAGCTTCTCGGTGATCGGGCCGCGCACGCCGTTGCCGATCGTCCGATTGTCGAGTTCGCGAATCGGCGTCACTTCGGCGGCCGTGCCGGTGAAGAACGCTTCGTCGGCCGTATAGACTTCGTCGCGCGTGATCCGCTTTTCGATGACTTCGATGCCGGCTTCCCGCGCAAGCGTGATGATGGTGTCGCGGGTGATGCCGTCGAGGCACGACGAGAGGTCAGGCGTGTAGATCTTTCCGTTGTTCACGAGGAAGAAGTTTTCGCCCGAGCCTTCGGAAACGTAGCCGTCGACGTCGAGCAAAAGCGCTTCGTCGTAGCCGTCGGCCGTCGCTTCCTGGTTCGCGAGGATCGAGTTGACGTACCAGCCTGATGCCTTCGCGCGCACCATCGAGACGTTGACGTGGTGGCGCGTGAACGACGACGTTTTCACGCGAATACCTTTCGTGATGCCTTCCTCGCCGAGGTAGGCCCCCCAGGGCCAGGCCGCGATCGCGACGTGAATGGTGTTGCCGCGTGCCGACACGCCGAGCTTTTCCGAGCCGACCCAGGCGATCGGCCGGATATAAGCCGACTCGAGCCCGTTCGCGCGCACGACCTCGGCTTGGGCGGCGATCAGCGTTTCGCGATCGAACGGAATATCCATCTGGAAGATCTTCGCCGAATTGAAGAGCCGTTTCGTATGCTCTTTGAGGCGGAAGATCGCCGTGCTGCCGTCGGCCGTCTTGTAGGCGCGCACGCCCTCGAAGACGCCCATGCCGTAGTGCAGCGTATGGGTGAGGACGTGGATCGTGGCATCGCGCCACTCGATCAGCTTGCCGTCCATCCAGATCTTGCCGTCGCGGTCGGCCATTGACATTCGTAATCTCCTAGCGGGTGGGCCCCGTCCGGTAAATGCGCCATTTTAGCGTCTTTTGCACTCATTCCGGACATGGAGCGCGCAAAGGGGCGATATAATCGGGCGCTTGCCGGTTCCGCCGTTCTTTGTCCCATGCTCTCCCGCCTAAGCCCGACTGACCGTGCCGCTTTTCTCGACGGCGCGCGCACGTACTCCCCGACGGTGATGGCGTTGATCTCGTGGGGCCTCGTGACGGGGATCGCGATGAGCAAATCGGTGCTGACGATGCCGCAGGCGCTCGTGATGTCGGTGCTGGTTTACGCCGGCTCGTCGCAGCTTGCCATCCTGCCGCTCCTTGCCGCGAAACTGCCGATCTGGACCATTCTGCTGACGGCGGCGATGGTCAATCTCCGGTTCGTCATCTTCAGCGCCGGCCTCGTGCCGCACTTCTCCTATCTGTCGTTCTGGCGGCGCGTCGCGCTCGGCTACTTCAACGGCGACATCGTCTATCTGCTCTTCCTGAAAAAGTCGTTCCCGACGGGGCGCGTACCCGGCAAGGAAGCCTATTTCTGGGGGATGGCGGCCGTCAGCTGGACGAGCTGGCAGGTGTCGTCGATTGCCGGCATCGTGCTTGGGAGCATTTTTCCCGACAACTGGGGGCTCGAACTCGCCGGCACGCTTGCGCTCGTGCCGCTCGTCGTGGCGGCGATTGCCAACCGGTCGACGCTCGCGGCTGTCGCCGTGGCTGCCGTCATCGCGATCGTCGCGATCGATCTGCCGTTCCGGCTCGGGCTGCCGCTCGCGGTCTTCGCGGCGCTCGGCGCGGGAAGTGTCGCCGATCTGCTCGCTGACCGGGCGGCCGGGCGCCGCATGGGCACTGAGGCCGGTCCTGGCGTGCGCGAGGAGAAGGCGCCGTGAGCGCGATGCAGATCTGGCTCACCATTGCGGGTATGACGGTCGTCACTGCGGTGACGCGCGCGTTCTTTCTACTCGGCGGTGAGCGCGCCACGCTGCCCGAGCGCGTGCAGCGCGCGCTGCGCTATGCGCCGGCGGCCGCGCTCGTCGCCGTGATCGTGCCTGACGTGCTCGAAACGCCTCAGGGGTTATCCGTCGCGCTCGGCAATCATGCGCTCTATGGCACGCTTGCCGGGCTCGCCTGGTTTCTCTGGCGGCGTAGCATGCTCGGCACGATCGTTGTTGGGATGCTTGTTTTTACGGCGCTAAGGATTTGGGGTTAGGGCTGGCGCAACGGTTGCCGCGTGCTCGAGCGAGATCCGCGATTCAGCCCCAATCGCCGCGCATCAGGTAACCTCCTGCTTTGCCAATCAGGAGCCACGTCGTGAGCCGTTACTGAAGCCCTTGGCACTGATAACCTGGAGCAGATGCGCCTGTTCTATTTGGCGGACCAGCCAGACCGGATTTCCGAGGAAATTGCCACCGAAGGTCGTGGCCGAAAAATGCGAGACGGCGTCTCGGATATTGAGCCTTGATCAGTTGGCGACGGCGTTCCTGCTGTCATGGTCGCACCGGGGGGCCGACAGCATCAGTGAACCGAGCTTGGGCCGTTCTGACCTACATCAACGCAGCGGGAAGCGGACGTTAAGCTGCGGGCTAATGAGGTGGGCGCGTGTAGAACTCGGCATGCCGTCTACCGCAATTCCGCCAGCAGTTCGATTGCTCTGGTTGGCTCGTGGATCCGATTCCCGATCCAGCGCATTGGCCAATTCGTGGGGCGTTCTATTCCGACGCAGCTCCAAAGAGGCGCGCCATTTGAGTCTCGACCAACGAAGCGGGCGGGCTGCGGTCCGTCTTCCCACGCGCTATTTGCTGACGGCGCTGGCGCCGGAATGACCCAATAATATTTCCCAACGATCAATCGATTTCTAGCTGTCATATGTCCTCCTCACCGCTGACGAGAACTTTATACGAACCGTAAGCGTTGCCTCATCACCGTCTGTTCATGAGGGCATGAAGTCGGCAACCTAATTCCCACCAGATCAAGTGGGAATCAGAACGATGGAAACGAAGGCACGGGGTCGACGGCTTGGGTCCAAGAACTACCCGAAGGAATTCCGGGCAATGGTCGTGGCGCAAGCTAACGATCCTTCTCGTTCCATTGCGGATGTGGCGAATGAGCATGGCCTGAATGCCAACATGATCGCGCGCTGGCGGCGCCTGCATGAGCGCAACCATTCGGCCACGCATGCGCGGCCGTCCGAAACGTTCATTCCTGTGCAGTTGCCGGTGTCGGCGCAAGTGACGTCCAGTCTCGTCGTCGAATGTGGCGCCGTACGGGTGCGCTTCGATGGACCACTTGACCTGGGCGTGCTCAGGACGGTGCTGACAACGTTGCGGTCGGCTTCGTGATTGGTCTGCCCGCAGGGACGCGCGTATGGCTGGCCGCCGGCGCGACCGACATGCGAGCCGGCTTCAACAGCCTTGCCGCTAAAGTGCAAACCGTGCTGGAGCGCGATCCATTCTCTGGTCACGTGTTCGTGTTTCGCGGCAAACGCGGTGACCTGCTCAAGGTGCTGTGGTGGAGTGGCGACGGTATGTGTTTGCTGATGAAGCGGCTCGAGAAGGGACGCTTCATTTGGCCTCAGGCGGACAGCGGCGTCATTTGCCTTAGCCCGGCGCAACTGTCGATGTTGCTTGAAGGCATCGACTGGCGACAACCGACGAGAACTGCGCGACCGACTTCAGCGTTGTAAACGTCAGTACAGGCGCGTAAACTGCGCCCATGACGCGCGCGAGCCCACTTCCCGACGACGTTGAAACGCTCAAGGCCATGCTGCTCGAGCAGGCAGCGGCGCTTCGCGAACGTGACGTCCAGGTCGCCAAATTACAAGAAAGAGTGGAGTCGCAAGAAGCGGCACTGGCTTCGCGGGCGGCCGAGGTCGAACACCTGAAGCTGCTCATTGCCAAGTTGCGCCGCATGCAGTTCGGCCGCAAATCGGAGAAGTTGGATCGCCAGATCGAGCAGCTCGAGCTACGTCTGGAGGACCTGCAGGCCGACGAGGGGGCTGCTCCCGTCGAGATCCCGAAGACGGCGCGCACCGCGCCGGAAGCACCGCACCGCAAACCGTTACCCGATCATCTGCCGCGCGACACGCGCACATATCTGCCGGAATCGGCCGAGCGTTGCATGCAATGCGGCGCCACGATGAAGCGACTCGGCGAAGACGTTTCGGAGCAGCTCGAGTACGTACCGGCGAGCTTCAGGGTGATCCGGCATGTACGACCGAAGTTCGCATGCACGTGCTGCGATCACATTGCGCAAGCGAGCGCACCGAGCCGCCCCATCGAACGCGGCCTCGCCGGCCCCGGATTGCTCGCACACGTGCTCGTCTCCAAGTTCGCTGACCATGTGCCGCTTTACCGACAATCGGTCATCTATGCACGCGAAGGTGTTGAGCTCGAGCGTGCGACGCTGGCGAAGTGGGTCGGTCATAGCGCGGCACTGTTGCAACCACTCGTCGAAGCCATTCGTCGCCACGTGATGGCGGCATCGAAACTGCACGCTGACGACACCCCTGTGCCCGTGCTCGCACCTGGCAACGGCACAACCAAGACCGGGCGACTTTGGGTTTACGTACGCGACGATCGACCGTCAGGCGATGCAACGCCGGCTGCCGTATGGTTCACCTACACGCCTGACCGCAAGGGCATTCGTCCGCAGCAACATCTCGCATCGTTTGCCGGCACGCTACAGGCCGATGCGTACGGTGGCTATCAAGCCATTTACGAAACCGGACGCGTAGTCGAAGCGGCGTGTTGGGCTCACGCGAGGCGACAGATCTATGAGTTGCACGCCGCTCGGCCGAATGCCTTCAATACCGAAGCACTCGAGCGAATCGGAGCACTCTACAAAATCGAAGAGGCCATCCGCGGCAAGCCTCCCGATGAGCGCCGAGCCTATCGCCAGGCGCACGCGAAGCCGTTACTCGATCAGCTCCATACTTGGCTGGGGGAAGTGCTCGACACGCTCTCGCGCAAATCCGATACCAGCCGCGCGATTCTCTACGCGCTCAACCGTTGGGCTGCGCTCACGCGCTATTGCGACGACGGTCGACTCGAGATCGATAATCTGCCGGTTGAGCGCGCGTTGCGCGGAGTGGCCATCGGAAGGCGGAATTACCTGTTCGCCGGCGCTGACTCTGGCGGCGAGCGCGCGACGGCAATCTACAGCCTCATCGGGACAGCAAAGCTCAACGACATCGATCCCGAGGCATATCTGCGCTTCGTACTTGCTCGCATCGCTGATCACGCGATCAACCGTGTCGATCAACTCATGCCGTGGGTTGTGGCTGAGCAACTTCGTAACCACGCCTGAACATCACCGGGCTGTCGTCAAGACGGCGCTCACGACACGCTTACTACGAACCGCTAGCATCGAGCATAGCTCGCCGACTAGATTTCAATGTCTGGTACCTTTGGGCTTTACCCACTATGTGAGCTTTGACTGGGTTTCTTTGCATTTTTGTTCGCCCAGGGGGCCACGCAACATCAGGGGTGCGGTGTGGTTCGAACTGTGGGTCAATTCGGGAAATCGGAGCTAGCTGTCCTCTTCTTGGCGTTTAGGGTCGTCGGGCCGAGCGGCAGCTAACAACCGTTATATGTTGCTTTGCCGTCGTCGGACCAGCGGCTTCTTCGAGTGACGGCTTTGCCCCTGCGCAAGGACAGCAAACGACCCCGTTGCGGACGGCCGTCTCTCCCGATAGCAGCCGCTCGCGTGCCGACTCAGCTACTTGGGAAAGGATCAATCACGATGTGCCTACTATTCCACGTTAAAACGAACCTTCACGTTCCCCGACACGTCAATCTTTTTCAGGGTCACTGTACCGGGAAACGCTGCGGTACGATTGATCGAGAATGACACATCTAAATCTTCATTAGACCGCCAGACAACCTTGGGAGATGCGCTGTGGTCCGCAAAGTCGTCGCATACCCCAGAGTACACCTCATAAAGTTTGTCTAGATGGCTCAAGGTGGCGTCAATCGAGCTAGGAACAACATATAGCGCTTGGCGACAAAATGGCGCCAAACCACCGCCTCCTGCCCAGGTCAGCAGTATCGCCTGATAGGACCCATTCGGCGATCGGAGCGATTTGATAGCTTCGGGCTTTTCGCCCGACGTGCGCTGCGATCGAAAATGGAAGGCCCCCGATGCCACAGTGAAAACACCAATCAGGCAAAAGACCACGACGGCGATTTTTCTTATCACCCCCACCATCAGCGGCCTCCATGGCAAAACGGGATGCAGGAAGAGGGGATTGTCAGTGAACTAGGTGGCTTTGTCGAAGGGCCGCTCATGGCCGCACCCGGACCGACATCGCCGCTTCGACGCTCGGCGCACCGGGAGGCCGCAGCCCGACCCGAAGCAATTCAGAATTATCTTGACGCTCGCCCATCCTTGCCCGTTGGCTTGTCTCTGACGTACGGAGCGGCGAAGTCGGCGTCGTAAGTGCCCTTCCAAGAGCGCACGCGCATCGACGTAGTGTAGTAATACTCATAGTTTGCGCGTGGAATGTTGTCCGCCGGAACCGCGACGCTTGAAAAAACCCCATCTTGTATGGTTGAGTCGCCGGTGCAAATGTATGAGACCACGGCAAGTTGTTCGGCGAGTATCTTCCGGATGAAGTCGACTGCACCACAGGCCTCGTCAGCTTTGCCCAGCACGGAGAAAAAATGCCGATGGGTTGTCGCGTAGAAAACCGTCACCTCATCGTTGTATAAAGAAGAAACCTCCAAGGGGCCACCTCTTGATCCTGCGAGCGACGGCACTCGAACGTTGAAGAAGTTCTCTCCAGCGCTGGCAACAATAGAAATATGGCCCCTCCAGTTCGGAAAGACACTGAGAGAAGGTCTCCCGCCATTTGGCGAGAGAAGGGCTCAAGCAGTTCGATCATGACGAGCCCCCGTAGCTTGCGTATAAGCAGCGCGATCCCTGGCAATCCTACGCCACACGTCGATCGACCGATGTTGGCCGCACCCGGACGAACGTTTTTTCACCGGTCGAACCGGTACAGCGTCGCATTGCAGTCTTTAATCTGCAGAGAGTGAACGACGTACTGACCCGCGGAGATAACTGGGATAACCTTTGCCCAGAACGCAGCTGCTCCCAAATTTTGCCTGACGTGCCATATCTGCCACGGGTCGGGATATTTCCAAAGCGAATCGAAGACGACCCGTGTTCCCACGCCTAGGCCGCGAAAACGCCGCGCTACTGGGATATATCGCTTTGCAACTGTGACTGATCCCGAACGAGAAATGCGAATCCTGTTATGGGAGCTTCACGATAAGGGACATCGGCTGACTATGTTAGATGTATCGGAACGGAAGGCCCGGATGTTGAGCAAAGCCGGGACGACGCGAAAAGGCTACATGACGCGGCGATGGCTCATCCGTTCTACCGAAATCTTTCAAGAAAGGTCCAACAGAAAATTACTGTCAACGAAGCGCCCGCGTACATCCGCATCCAGAGCGATCGCAATCAGGTGAGCGGGATCACTCACGATTATTACCTCAACGTGATAATGCAGTTATCTCATGTCACTGCCACTCCAGTACTGCATGCCTTTCATCGCAAAGGCGATCGAGGGCATGGGGCAGCTCTGGCCTGCCCTGCGCACGAGAGTCCCGGAGGAGACACAGCGCAAAATTGACCTATGGATTTCGTTAGCTGCCGATGGGGTGAAAGGCGCAGGAAAGTAGAGTTGGCGTGTTCCTCCGTCACTGCGCTAGGCTTCCGCCATGATACTGATTGCATGAGGCCAAGTTCGTCAGGAGCGGGCGGCCGACAACGACGTCTGGATCTGAGAAAATTTCAATGTCACACGCTTCCAATTGAGAGTTCGAAGGACAACTATGGGATACGACGTTCACATCACACGCACGTCAAACTGGTTCGATGAAAGCGGACCCAAGATCGGTATCGACGAGTGGAAGGCGATCGCTCAGTCCGACTCGGACATGCGTCTCGACGGGTATGCGAGCGTGGTCGTGGGTGACGGCAGTGTCCTGAGGGTAGACAGCGAAGGGCTGGCTGTCTGGATCGCTTACGCAGGAAATGGCGTGAACGGAAATATGGCGTGGTTCGATTTTCGGAATGGCAATGTGGTAGTCAAGAATCCGGACAGCATGATCCTCGGAAAGATGTGGCAGTTAGCTCAGAGGCTCGGCGCAAAGGTGCAAGGCGAAGAGTGCGAAGTTTACGGCGCTGATGGCGCGGTCGTGGGGTAGCTTTTGGTCCCACAGGAAGCTAGAGGGCGCGATGGCGGGTGCCGTTTTGGCCCGCTATGATTCTTAGCATACTCGCGGGCGCGAGAATAAGCACATCGTTAAACGGCCATTCACTGTCAAGGGCTGCTCAGGGCCGGATAGCGCCCGCCGGAAGAGGCGCACACTAAATCTCGCCTTCGCCTGTGAGGAGATTGTCATGGAATCCGAGAATGTCGTCGTTGTCCACCGTGCGCAGTGGAACAAGGGCAAGCTTACCAGCCCAGAAGCCGCCGCTAAAACTCGGCGAAACCTGTGGGATCGTATCCTTGTCGCGGAGAGGACTCAGATGTTCACACCGGAGTTTGTAAGCAACGAGTTGGGCGAATTCGTTTTGGTCGCCAACCACAGCTTGGAATCGACGGAGGCCGCTCGGCTAAGCGTCGAGTACAACCGAGCACGCATCCTGCATGGTCGGTCGCACCTGCCTTCAGAGTCTTGGAAATGTCGACTTGTCTACGATGTGCGGGGGCAAACGGTGAGTGAACTGACAATCGATCTAGTCCGAGCGCAACTCTGCGATGTGGCCACAGTGGAGTTCAAGCGCTGATGGGCATCCAAATCGTGGTTGTGGCCGGGAGCCATGCGGAGGTGGTTGAGAAATTGGGCAATGCGGCGCCATTCGCCGAGATCTTTCCATTGCCGGAGGGCAATTCCGGGATTTCGGTCCCATCCAAAGTCGTCGATGACATTGGAGAGCAAATCGTGCTCGGCCGCATCTCGGCCTTTGCGTATTTCGACCTCTGGGCGGGCGAGTGGAGGTTACCAAAGTAGACGCGGCGTCGGGAAGTGGCGGCCAAGGTACGGTCCGGTCGGCGCAGGTCGCTAGCCGGCCAACATGAGACATTCGACAACAGCGTACCATTCGTTGACAATCGGGACGGATGTCAAAGCGTAGCTCAATCGAGGCTAAGTTCTTGGTCTCGGATGATATTCGAGGCGTTTCTGTGCGGGGTATTGAGATGGCCGAAGCAGCGCATGAAAATCGCTGTCCGTTGAGCGCGGTGGACCGACGGCTCGCGGACGTCCACCGGCAATGGCACGAGGCTGAACGTGGATACTTTGACCCCGAAAGTTTTAGAGTCTCGATTCAGACCGCGATTCAGACACTGCGCACCGTCACTTTCATTGTGCAAAGTAATAAGCGGCTCTTCACCAACTTCGATCCTTGGTATGAGTCGTGGCAAAACAGGTTGCGTGCTGACTCCTTGATGCGTTGGATGGTGGATGCACGCAACAAAATCGAGAAGCAAGGCGATCTGGAAGCTCATAGCTTTGTTCGAGCCGAGGTCATGGCGTCGTACTACGAGGAAGGGCCACGGATGGAGGTCCCAGCCGAGCTCTTCCAGAGTCCAGTTGAACTGATCAGCAGCATTCCCACCGAAGCATTGCGAAAGCATGTATTCAAAGATGGCATCCTACGTATTCAAAGGCGTTGGGTAGAAAACAGCTTGCCAGAGTACGAGCTCTTAGACGCTGTAGGGATCGCCTATGGGAAGGTCGCCCAGTTAGTGGCTGATGCGCACCGACAATTGGGCTTGGAACCTCCTTCCACGATGGTCGGCGACATCGACCGCACGGAGGGGGAAGAATCCCGAGGGGGAAGATTGCCCTGCATGATCGGTCATGACGACGCTCGTAGCCACCATGTCTGGCTTGCTACGGGACAGCCAATTGAGATCGAACGGAAAGCTGTTGAATTCGACCGAAAGGGAGCGGAACAGGCCGCAGGCAAATACGGGCTCAATCCAAAGGAGATGTTCCCGTCGACAGACCCCGCGCCGGAAGCTACGTTGAACGGTCTGTTCGATGCAGCCAGAAAGATGTTTTCCGTGGATGGTCATCACGACACCATTGCCTTCCTCCTGAAGGGCGCACGTCCCGTAAATTTGATGCAACTGGCTCCTCAAGAGCACGGGGAAAAATACCTTCTCATGAGAATGCTGGCGAACGAGGTGATCAAATATGGTGCAGATGGAGTGATCCTCCTCAGTGAGGTCTGGTGCGCGCCCTATGATTCGAACAATCCTTATCGTCGGGCAGTCGACGCGCCTGAAAGAACAGAGTATCTAACAGCCGTCCTCGTAACCCAAACCGGTGTTCCCGTTGAACTGCGTGCGCTGATTGCGCGCGAAGACGGTAGCGTAGCCCTGGGGGAGACGGAAACGTTTCTAGATGAAGCGCAAATTGCTTTTGCTCCTATTTACGCCGCGTGGGGACGCGCGATTCCTAAGGCTTGGATCGAAGTGGTAACGATTGGTGCCGGGGATGCAGCTTCTGGTGAGGACCCGACGACATCGGTTTGATTCGTGGACGATAAGTCCGCACTGGAGAATGTCGAGAGGTCGCTGCGGGTCGCGCTCGGCCAGTTGCCTCGTTTCGATGTAGCGTCGCCTTATGCGAGACGCATCTGATTGTCATCGGCCACGAACGGCCGGTCCGCAAAGCGTAGACTGCCGGTGTTCCAATCGTGCCGTTCTTATCCTAGGCATCTGTCCACCGTCGACGAGTTGCTATGTCACTTCCCACCAATTTCGTTGCTGATCTCGAATGCCCCCTGCTCACCGAGATCGTCGCTGAGTTGCAACGCAAAAATCGAAAACCTAAGTCGACGTTTCTTGCCCTCAGAAACGAAGTCGCGCCAGCCGATCTGTACTGCTACTTCCGCGCTCGATTCGGTGTTCCGAATGGCCCGCAAAACCTCTTGCGGAATGACAGCTCGGAGAATTTGATCCACTGGGAGTGGATGCTACGGATGTCTACTGGTTGGGTGCTGTTCCAGGGGATGAACTTCTGAACCGCCGTTGTCCTTATTGACGTCCCTGGCATCAGCCAGGCGGACATGCCAGATCTTGCCACCCAGATCAAGGCTGACTTTGCGAGTCACGGCCAGCAGATGGCTCAGTTGCGAAAGTCGCTCGAGGACTGGACCGAATTCGTGAATCCGTATCAGCGAATCCGTAGTTCAGTCGACTCGCTCCTCCGCGAACTCAACGCTTTGAATCTTCGACCCGAGGACGACGCAATGCCCGACATCGCAAGCGTCGAGCAGGTGCTTAACAACGACTGGTCTGACGTGGCCACTAGGTATTCGAAGGGCCTTGGCCTGTGCTTCGGCATCCGATCGATGCTTCCGGTAATGGCCGAAGCTTTCGTCAATCTCCTGCTATTCGCTCTCATGCGGCCCGAGCTAAAGTCCAATCAGAGGCTGCGAGACAACACGATCCGCCAACCCATCGACATTAGGATCATGAATCTGTCGGTGACCTGCACGGGCTTCGAATCTCAGGTGGACTACAAGCACGCAGCGTTCAGGGCGTATCACACGCTGGTGAATGAGAGAAACGACCTGCTTCATGGCAATGTCGTGCTTGAGCAACTCAAGTTCAACGAGGTGTATTTCAACGGCCGCGTGCCCGTCTTCAAGCAGTACCGATCGCTATGGGAGCGCACCGTCGGCGTTGATATTCAGGCTGTTGGGCTGCACCGTCTGGCAAACGAAGTCCAAGTCGTAAACAATATGGTGACTCAGTTGAAGACACACCTGACCCCGGCGACACGCGAGCACATCGAACGCGTGTCCGAGCAACGCAACCTTGCCCTCGACGAAGGGAGAGGCAAGTTCGGTGTGCTGTTCTCCGGGCGCCTCGTCGACATGTTCGCGCCTGACGACGATGAAGCCGACCCGAATACTGCGGCCTGACGCGGGGGCGATCGGGCTAGACACGTTCCCGAATCGATAACCAGAACACACCTAATTCCTGACGCCAGAACACCTCACACCGATCCAGCGACGCATCGACAGACGGAAGCGACAAACGACAACCCCGCGACTGGTCCAGTAGCGCATTTCGTTGAGCTTATGCGAGGCGAAATCCTTCGTGATGTATTTCGCCAGATAGCTAGCCAGCATGTGACGCAAACTCTGGGGTGAGCATGAGATGATTATCCATATAGCCGTGCTTCACCGAACGACCGTTTTCGAAAACCCTAACTGACCGCTTTGGGTCGAGGCCTGTCGTCCGCGAGTCGGACGGCGGGTGGCGCCGAACCGAGGGCATCGTCGGTCTGTGACCGGCCAAGAAGTGACGTTCAAATAATGCCGCGATTGGACGCTGAAGCGTCGGTAGCACATCGAAAGCAGTCACTGAATTTGGCAATTTCGGTGACGGGTCATCGGCCAAAACGGCTGTTGGGCGACGACACCAGCGTCCGCTTACCCGCTGATAGCGGGCAATTGTGAGCGCATGGTGGAAGCGACGAAACAAGTTCGAAAAGGACGCCCTGGTCGGCGAGCACATTATTGCACGCGATTTTGACCGCGTCGATTTCGAGCGTGCCCGCGCGCCCCTTGCACTCCACCCACCATTGGCGCGCGACGATCTGGCCATCGTGATCGGGGACATAGAAGCGGGCCTTGAGGTCGCGGCCGCCATCGGCAGTGCCGACGCCGATGCCACCCACGCGCCACTCAATATCCCGGGCGCCAATACCGTCAAGCAGCCAAAACAGGCATTCCTCGAGCGCATGCCCCTTCAGTTCGTCGTAAGCGCTAAATCTGCCCCACATCGTTAGGTTTCGCGTTACCGGGTAACATCTTTCGAATCGATAGTTACCGGGTAACGAGGGAGATGGGAGATGACACAAACGACGGCACAACGGCAAGCGGCTTATCGAGCAAGGCGCGACACGGCAGGCAAGGATGGCAACGGTGATCGACGTCTGGATATGTGGGTGAGCACGGAGGCGTATCTTGCTCTGACGCGGTTAGC
>NZ_PTIR01000008.1 GCF_002934455.1 Trinickia symbiotica
TCTCAGTCATAGGTTGCGTCCGCAAGTTGTAGTTGCGGACGCAAGCCTGCGCTCGTTCAGCTTCCGATTCTAGGTGCGCTTAAATTCGCGCTTACGTATCAATGGGCCGGCGTCGAGAACGTCGATCCCAGCAGCCGGGGATCCTATATGGACGCTCAGGAACTGGGTGTGCTAGAAAAATTCACGGGCGAAAACTTCGTATCAAGCTTCACAGGTGGCCCCGACCCTTCCAATTGGCATCAGGCCCAGGTGCTGCAGGATGCATTCAACCAGCTGATGAATGCCGTTGAGGTTCGCTTGGTGGCGCAAGGGCCTCTGGCCTCTTATCTGTCGGGCGTGGGCTTCAATTACGACACGGACTCGTTGGTTGGCAGCGTGGACCTCACCGCACTAGCTGAAGCGTTGATCAATGCAACTCCAGCGGGGCAACTTGCGGCTGAGGGGTACTGGTCAAGTGTGGCCCCGATGGTTGGCAACCTTTGCAGCGAGTTGGGGTTGGGGGCGAGCGCCTATCAGACTGCGTTTCAGGGGCCATTCAGCAGTCTGAACTTGCCGTTCAGCCTTGATGAAATCGTCCAAGGCAACGTTTTCTTGGGCAACGGAACGAACACTGTGGCTGTGGCGCACACTGCGGGTGTCCCACACTATTTCGACGGTGGTCCCGGTGTCAGGTACGAAGGGAGTTCAGGCAGCGGGGATGTGTTTGTCTTCAATCAAGGCTATGGGCAACTGGAAATCAACGAATTCGACTGGAACGCGTCGAATAACGTGTTGCGCTTGGGAGCCGGCATTACGCCGGATGCCGTCAAAGTCACGCTCGATGACAATCAGGACATTCTCCTCACCATTGGCAGCAATGGCGATCAGATAAAACTGGACAGCGAGGGAACGGGCGATCTGCGCTGGGGAGTCGAACAGGTCCAATTCGCCGACGGAGCCGCATGGACCCAGAGTCAACTCATCGCGTCGGCGCGCAACATCCAAGGCACGGCCGCAAGCGAAACTTTGTACGGTACCAACGGAGCCGACACGTTCGATGGCAAGGGCAGCACTCCGTACAGCGGCAGCGACGTGGAGATTGGCAACGGTGGGAACGACACTTTCATTTTCAATGAAGGTTACGGGAAGCTCACGATTAACGAGTACGACTATGGCGCATCCCCGGAGAACGTATTGCAGTTGGGTGCTGGAATTACTCCTGATCAGGTAGTGGTCAGCGTCGATCGCAGCCAAAACATTGTGCTGACAATCGGCACCAACGGCGACCAGGTCATGCTTAATCGTGAAGCGACCGGGGACGCGCGCGAAGGCGTCCAGCAAATTCAGTTCGCCGATGGCACGATCTGGACGCAAAGCCAACTTCTGGGGATGCTCGCCACCATCGACGGGACACCCCAAGATGACACCCTCTACGGCACAGGGGGGGCCAACGTCTTCGATGGTAAGGGCGGCTATGACGTCGAGGTAGGGAACGGCGGGAACGACACATACGTCTTCAACTCGGGCTACGGAACTCTTGTCATCAAGGACTCTGGCTCCGGCGTCTTGGACTTAGGCACGGGCATCACGCCAAGCGAAGTGAAGATCAGCACCGATTATTCAGGCGATATCGTCTTGACGATCGGTACCGAGGGCGACCAGGTCATGCTGAGCGGTATGACCCGAGGTGCGAGCAGCAGCATTCAGCAAGTGTTGTTCGCCGACGGCACGAGTTGGACAGCCGCCCAGATCTTGGCATGGTCGAGCGACATCCAGGGCACGACTGGCAACGACGATCTCTATGGGACGTCGGGCGACGACGTCTTCGACGGCAAAGGCGGCAATGACTACGAGTCGGGGCGTGGAGGCAACGATACGTTCATTTTCAACCAGGGCTATGGGCACCTCGAGATTTCGGAGGTCAACGGCAGCGCCGGCTTCGACAGTGTGCTCGAGTTGGGCTCGGGAATTACGCCGTCAGCGGTGACGATCGCATACGGCCCCAACCAGAGCCTCGTTCTGACGGACGGCAACGATCAGATCACCCTCGACGGAATGGCCAATGGATCAGGACGAGACGGCGTGCAGACGGTGCAGTTTGCGGACGGTACTGTCTGGACCGCCAGCCAGATGCTGGCGTCGATCGGCGAGATCCGCGGCACGGCGGGCGATGACCAGCTTTTTGGAACGAGCGGTGCAAACTTGTTCGATGGTGGTGGGGGCAACGATTACGAAGACGGAGACGGCGGCAATGACACGTTTATATTCAATCGAGGGTACGGGACGCTAGAGATAGTCGAGCAGGGTGCGGCAACGACAACGGGCACCCTGCTGCTCGGCCCTGGCATATTGCCGTCATCCGTGACGGTTAGCCTGGCGGGCGACTCCGTGCTGCTCACGATCGGTTCGAACGGCGATCAGGTGAAGCTGGATTACATGACCGACCGTGGCAGCAACTTCGGCGTTCGAGACGTGCAATTTGCCGACGGAACCGTATGGACAGCGAGCCAGATTCTCGCGTCACTCAGCGACGTTTCAGGCACGGCAAAAGATGATTCGATCGGCGGCACGAGTGATCCAAGCGTTATTGACGGAAAAGGCGGCAACGATGTGGCGGGCGGACAGGGAAACAACGACACGTTCGTCTTCAAAGCCGGGTATGGACATCTGACGGTATACGAACCGCAGGCTGCCAACGGTGTCACCAACGTGTTGCTCTTCGGGCCTGACATCGACGAATCGTTTGTGACGGTAAAGGAGAATATGCAGGACGCCGTCGTGCTGACAGACGGCATCGCGGGCGACGAGGTCACGCTGGTCAACCAGGCATATGAGTTCCAGGGACTGCAGTACGGCGGTGTACAAGAGGTGCAATTTGCTGACGGTACCATGTGGACGGCGCAGCAACTGCTGCAGAGGGCGACGCAGGGAACGCCGGGGGACGACGTCCTCATTGGCGGATGGCAAGCGAGCCTCTTGGATGGCAAAGGCGGGAACGATTACGAAGCCGGCGGTGGCGATGGCGACACGTTCGTTTTTAACGCCGGATACGGACATCTGCAAATCAATGAGTATCAGTGGGGGACCGCAAATAACGTACTGCAACTCGGACAGGGTATCAGCGAGTCGTCGATTTCAGCGTCTGTGACGCGCGGTGACGCCATTGTGCTTAGTGACGGCACGCCTGGTGACCAGATCGTTCTCGATGGTGAGTTCGATGACGCACGATATGGTGGTACCTCGCGTGGCATACAAGAGGTTCAATTCGCCGATGGGACGACGTGGTCCGTTCAGCAACTGGTTCAATTGGCGCAAACGAGAACAGGTACGCCGGGGGACGATTACTTGGTCGGCACCACTACTGCCAGCGTGTTCGACGGCAAGGGCGGGAATGACTTCGAGACCGGCGGCGGCAAGGGAGATACGTTCGTTTTCAATGCGGGCTACGGGCATCTGGAGATCTATGAATATCCGTATCAACCCACTAACGTCTTACAGCTTGGCCCGGGGATCAGCGCCTCGTCAGTGGAGGTTAGCGCCACCGAGGACTACGGGGTCATACTGACGGATGGGATGGCAGGCGACGAGATCGAACTCGACGGCGAATTGGGCGGGGAGGGCGTAGAGCAAGTCCAGTTCTCGGATGGAACGGTCTGGACCAGGCAGCAGCTGTTGCAGATGGCGGAAACCACAACCGGCACGCCCGGTGACGACGTGCTTCTGGGCACCACCGACGCCAGTCTGTTTGACGGGAAGGGCGGCAACGATTATGAAGAAGGTGACGGTAACGGCCATTTAGACACCTTTGTATTTAACGCGGGTTACGGTCACTTGGAAATCGACGAGTCAAATTACACCGTCGCGACGAGCGTGTTGGAACTGGGTCCTGGAATCAGCGAATCTTCCCTCCAAGTCACCACGGACAAGAGCGAAGACATCGTGCTGACGTCGGGAACGGATCAGATCGTGATCGACTGGATGGCGGATGGCTGGGGAGATTACGGCGTCGGACAAGTGACGTTCGCCGACGGGACGGTATGGACGGCCAGCCAGATCATCGCAATGGCCAGCAACGTTCAGGGAACAGCCGGTAACGACACGCTATACGGCACCAGTATTTCAAGTACGTTCGACGGAAAGGGAGGCAACGACGTCGAGATCGGAAATGGCAACGACGATACGTTCATATTCGATCCGGGCTACGGACATCTCGAAATCGAAGAGGGGATGGCCAACTACGATTCAACCAACGTGTTGCAGTTCGGGGCCGGCATCAGGGCCGCTATGGTCACTGCGTCGTTGGGAAGCAACGGCAGTATCGTCTTAACGTCTGGCACAGACCAAGTCGTGCTGGATGGTATGACCACGCAATCGTGCGGAATCCAACTAGTCCAGTTCGCCGATGGCACGCAGTGGACGCCGAGCCAGATATTGGCGATGGCCAGCATCATCCGAGGGACCGCTGGTAACGACACGCTATCTGGGACGGCGGGCGGCGACTGGTTCGATGGCCGAGGCGGCAACGACCTCGAGGTAGGCGGAGGCGGTGCCGACACGTTTGTCTTCAACCAGGGCTACGGCCACCTGGAAATCGACGAGCAGGACTACTCTCACGGCATTGTGGGAAAGGTGTTGAAGCTCGGCCCGGGGATCGCGCCTTCTTCAGTAACGGTGACATCGGACCAGTACCAGGATGTCGTCTTGACGTCGGGATCCGATCAGATCCAGCTGGACGGCATGGCGGATAACTCGGGGTTGCGGGGCGTGCAGCAAGTGCAGTTTGCCGACGGAACCTTATGGACGGCGGCCCAAATGATTGCCTGGGCGCGCGATGTCCAAGGCACGCCGGGCAACGAGACGCTATACGGCACCAACGGCGCCGACATTTTTGATGGCCAGGGCGGCAACGATATCGAGATCGGCAATGGCGGCGCTGATACGTTCGTCTTCAATCAAGGTTACGGTCAACTGGAGATCGACGAAGCCAATTACTACCCAGGCACGAATTCGGTCCTGCGGCTTGGCGCGGGAATCGACGAGTCGGAAGTCTCAGTAGCCGGCACAAGCAGCCGCGGGCTGGTGCTGACAGACGGCATAGCGGGCGACCAGATCACGCTGGATAACGCCCTCTACGGAAGCGACTACGGGGTGCAGCAGGTGCAATTCGCCGACGGTACGACGTGGTCGGCACAGCAGCTTGAGCAAATGGCGACGACTGGCAACGCTGGCGGGGGCACGCTCTACGGCACACCGGGGGCAGACGTATTCGATAGCCGTGGTGGCAATGCGACCGAAGTCGGCAACGGCGGAAGCGATACCTACCTCCTCCAACCGGGATACGGTCCTATAACGATCGTCAATGGCATATCGAGCAACAACGTTTCGGAAGGGGTTTTATCGATCGCGGGCGTCAATCCTGACAACGTTTGGTTGGCGCAAGTCGGAAACAATCTTCAGGTTGAAGTGATGGGTTCCACGACGGAAGCCACCATTCAAAACTGGTTCAACAACTCCTACAGCAAGCTTGGAGAGCTTACTGTCAGCGGCGGCACGGCGGGCAACATGACGCTGGATGCACGGATTGACCAGTTAGTCCAGGCAATGGCGACCTTTAGTAGCAATAATCCGGGCTTCGATCCGACCTCGTCGGCAAACCCGGTTATCAACGATCCAACGCTGCTTACCGCGGTCAATTCGGCGTGGCATCAGTAGGAGCATTCCATCTTCGGTGATCCCGTCACATCTACGTGACGGGATCCTGACGGCAGTGATTCGTCGACGACACAGGATCGGCGAAACAACCAATACGGGGTCTCGTTTGTGACCGCACGACCAGAACACCTCGCCGCGGATCCGGGGCTCGCGGCACTGATTGTGATAGCGCGCCTTCACGGCATCGCAGCGGATGCCGATCAATTGCGTCATGCGGCCGCGCTTGAAAACGCTCGTTTTGACGAGCGAGATTTAATTCTTTCCGCTCGTTCACTTGGGCTGAAGGTGCGCGCGGTTAAGGTCAGTGAAGCCCGTCTGCCAAAATTGCCTTTGCCGGCACTACTGCTCGATAGCGAAGGGAAGCATTGCGTCTTGGCCGCATGCGATGGCATGCGATCCATGGTCTTGGAATGCGGCGCGGCAACGCCGACTGTCACTCAGCCCTCCGAGGTAATGAGGCGCTCCGCAGGGCACCTACTGTTGTTCGCTTCACGAGCGTCGCTCGCCGGCGAACTGGCGCGGTTTGACTTTTCGTGGTTTATTCCTGCAGTCGTCAAATACCGGCGCCTGTTGCTCGAGGTGCTACTGGTATCTCTCGTGCTGCAGCTCTTTGGCCTCGTCTCCCCTCTGATGTTCCAAGTCGTGATGGACAAGGTTCTCGTGAACCGCGCGTACACGACGCTCAACGTTGTTTGCCTCGCGCTGCTCGTCTGTTCCATTTTCGAAGTGATCCTGACGGGCTTGCGAAACTTCGTCTTCGCACATACAACCAATCGCATTGATGTAGAACTTGGCGCTCGGCTCTTCCGTCACTTGCTGACGCTGCCGCTCGCCTACTTTGAGGCGAGACGCGTCGGCGATACGGTCGCTCGCGTCAGAGAGCTCGAAAACATTCGGAGTTTTCTTACCGGGCAGGCGATAACAGCCGTCATCGATCTGCTTTTCTCTGTGGTTTTCTTTGGCGTCATGTGCATTTACAGCGTCTGGCTGACCCTGGTCGTCGCCATCTCCCTGCCAGTTTATGCGTCCATTTCCATGACGCTAAACCCGGTGCTGCGTGACCGATTGAACCAAAAGTTCGCTCGCGGTGCCGACAATCAATCCTTCCTCGTGGAGGCGGTTTCCGGCGTCCAGACCGTGAAGGCGATGGCGCTCGAGCCGCAGTTCACCCGTCGCTGGGACAACCAACTGGCGGCGTATATCACCGCCAGCTTCCGCGTGAATTCTCTGAGTAAACTTGGACAGCAACTTATTCAACTCGTGGGAAAGCTCGTTACAGTGACGACGCTGTTCCTGGGCGCGAAGCTCGTCATCGATGGCAAGCTGACCGTCGGCCAACTGGTCGCCTTCAACATGATGTCGCAGCGTGTCGCCGCACCGGTACTGCGCCTCGCACAACTGTGGCAGGATTTCCAGCAAATTGGCATCTCGATGCTGCGCTTGGGCGATATCCTGAATTCGCGTACCGAATTACCCCAAAGTCGCCAGGCGATGCCTGCGATCAAGGGGGATGTGAACTTTGATGACATCCGCTTCCGTTATTGCCCCGATGGCCAACCTGTCCTCAACGGAATCAACCTGGCGATCCGCGCCGGGGAAGTCATCGGCATCGTTGGCCGGTCGGGTTCCGGGAAGAGCACGCTGACGAAATTGTTGCAGCGCTTGTATGTTCCTGAACATGGTCGCGTGCGCATCGATGGGATCGATCTCGCCCTGGCGGATCCTGCATGGCTGCGCCGGCAAATCGGTGTGGTGCTGCAGGAGAACTTACTGTTCAACCGATCAATTCGCGACAATATCGCTATCACGGACTCCGGTGCGCCTCTGGAAGCGGTGATCCATGCGGCGAAGCTCGCGGGGGCGGATGACTTTATTGCAGAGCTTCCGCAAGGCTATGACACAGTCGTTGGCGAACATGGTTCGACGCTTTCGGGTGGCCAGCGACAACGCATTGCCATTGCACGTGCGCTTCTCACCAATCCTCGAATATTGATCTTCGACGAAGCCACGAGCGCGCTTGATTTCGAGACCGAGCGGGTAATTCAGAACAACATGAAAGCCATCTGTCAGGGCCGTACAGTGATCATTATCGCGCACAGGCTCAGTGCGGTTCGCCATGCGAATCGCATCATCGCAATGGATAAAGGGCGTGTCGTCGAGCACGGCAGCCATGACGAACTGATGAACCATCGCGGCTACTACGCCCACCTCGTGTCCCTGCAAAACGCATGATGATAATGAATTCTCTGCGGCTCCAGGCGATAGGAGACTTATGTCGGCGGTACGGTTCGATCTTCCAGTCGGCATGGGCTATACGAGATCAACTGGAGGCTCAGCGGCGCTCCACCGACGAGTTGCAGTTCCTGCCCGCTAACCTGGAACTGATCGAAACGCCGCCACATCCGGCGCCGCGCTGGGCGATGCGCGCCATTGTTGCGCTTGCATGCGCATTGCTGTTGATCGCTGTGTTCGGCAAGCTCGACATCGTGGCGACCGCCCAAGGAAAGCTAATCCCAAGCGCGCGCGTGAAAGTGATTCAACCGGCGATTACGGGCGTTGTGCGCCAGATTCTCGTGCATGATGGGCAACGGGTGTCACAAGGACAACCCCTGATCGAGCTGGATACCACTCAGGCGGCTGCAGATGCTCACAAATCACGTTCAGCACGGATTGACGCGGCACTTGCGATGGCTCGAGCCCGCTCACTCGTTGCCGCTCAGCAGACAGGTTCTAGTCCGGCCGTTTCCGCAGTCGATGGTGCCTCGTCTGAACAGCGTGCCGAGGCACAACGCTTTGCTGACGGCTTGTTTCGCGAGTACGCGGACAAGGTTGCCGGGGCCCGCGCGGAACTGCTGAAACGAGAAGCAGAATCGACGACGACGGCGCAGGAAGTAGCGAAGCTTCGTGCGACCGCGCCGCTCGCCCGAAGGGAGGCAAACGACTATAAGGCTCTCGCCGTCGATAACTACGTTGCTCAGCACGACTACCTCGGCAAAGAACAGACGGCTCTTGAGCAGGAGCACGAGCTTGCCGCACAGCAGAGCCACGCACGCGAACTAAACGCCGGCGTCATCGAGCAGCGATCGATCATCGAGTCGATCACCTCCCAGTTTCGCCGCGAGCAACTCGATGCCCTTGACAAGGCCAGCCAGCAATTTGCACAAAATCGCGATGAGGAAACCAAGGCCGACACTCGCCAACGCTTGTTGACGCTTTATTCTCCGGTCTCTGGCACCGTACAGCAATTGTCAGTGCATACCCTCGGCGGGGTTGTCACGACCGCTCAGTCGCTCATGGAGGTGGTGCCCGACGACGCCGTGGAAGTTGAAGCGAATATCGAAAACAAAGACATCGGTTTCGTTAATGTCGGCCAGGATGCCGTCGTGAAAATCGAGGCGTTCCCGTACACACAGTATGGCTATCTGACCGGCAGGGTGGTATCCGTCTCAAACGACGCGGTGCAGGATAAGGGCAAAAAGGCGGGACTGACCTTCGTAGCCCGAATTCGTCTGCCATCCAGCCAGATGCGTATTGAACAGAAGTGGATCAGTCTCACGCCCGGTATGCAGGTAACCACGGAGATAAGGACCGGGCGCCGCAGCGTCGCAGGATACTTCCTGGATCCGCTGATTCAGACGGCTCGGGAGAGCCTTCGTGAGCGCTGAACTTGTGGCGGGCAGGCATGGCTGCGCAGCAGTGCCGCCGCGCTCGGCATTGAAATGGGATCGCGCGTCTACACGTCATCGCGTATGCAAAATTGCGACCTTCTTAGGCGCGGCAGCGCTCGCCTGGGCTGAACTGCCATCAGCAATGGCGTTTGACGTCTTTGGCACCTCGGACGCGGTGCCGCGCACGCCCGCTGCCCTCCTTCTTGCAGCCAACGCCGGTTCACCTTGTCAGTTCGGCCCGTTGGGCACGCCGCTTATGCTTGAAGAGGCCGTTGACAGAACGCTATGCGAGCATCCGAAGACACGCGAAGCGTGGGCCAACGTCAAAGTACAAGCTGCCACCGTCGGAATCGCGAAAGCCGCCTACCTTCCCTCTGTCACGGGTGCATGGCAAGACGTGCGCGATAACCAGGTTACGGATGTGACTGGACACCCCGCCTTGAGCTCAGCAAACCGCAGCATGATTCAGACTGAATCGGTCTCGCTGAATTGGGTGCTATTCGATTTCGGCGGAAGGAATGCGGCGTTACGCAACGCGCAGCAGCTTTTGGCGGCTGCTCGCGCCAATCAAGACGCGATCCTCCAAGAGGTCTTTGCGACGGTGGCGACAGATTACTACGCGGCACAAGCCGCGGCAGGCAAGCTGGCTGCTGCCCGAGAGACCGAGCAGATTGCGCATGATAGCTTCGTGGCTGCGTCCGCGCGCGTCCGAAACGGGGTTGCCGCGATCACAGACCAGTTGCAGGCTCAGACGTCGTATGCACAAGCGACGTACAACCGAGCCAAGGCAGAGGGCGATCTAAGTACGGCGCTTGGGACGCTCGCGTCGGATATGAATCTGAGCCCAGCCGAGCCTATCGCCATTCCCGGCGTTGCCGCGGGGGTAAGTGCGGATCAGGATTTCATCGATTCTGCTGCGGCGTTGATCGACGAAGCCGAGCGCACCCATCCGAGCGTGGCCGCCGCACGCGCGCAATTGGAGGCAGCTGTGGCCAAGGAAGACCAGATCCGCGCCGAGGGGCTACCGACGATCAGCCTAGTGGGCAAATATTCGCGCAACAATCAGCCGGCCGCCTTGGGCTTGGGTGAGCCACCCTTTCCGGCAACGGGGCATGACTGGTACATCGGAGTTCAGATACAGATACCTTTGTTCGAAGGGTTCGGCAGGACGTATCAGATCCGCGAAGCGCATGCGCAAGCGGAGGTGCAGCAATACACCCTTGACGAAGCCCGACGACAGGTGGGCCTTGACGTCTGGAAGAGCTACCAAGCGTTGCAGACTGACACCCGGAATGTCGCAAACACCGCGGCGCTGCTTCAGATAGCCGAGCAGTCATTCAACGCAGCGAAGCATCGATATACCGCGGGCGTGGGCAATATTCTCGAATTGCTCAATGCCCAGTCCTCCTTAGCGGACGCGGCTAGGCAGCGCATTCAGGCGTTGACCGACTGGCGAGCGGCAAGGCTCCAGCTGGCGGCAAAGATCGGTCGACTCGGCATCCCGGACCTACACCGGATAAGTACCGAATGAAGACACAAGTTGTCGTACCACCCGGGATCAGGTAGAAGGAGCGGAGATTTGCGGATTCTCTTCATTCATCAAAACTTGCCGGGGCAGTTCAGGCACTTGATGGACCACTATGGACCTATGCCTGGCGTCGAAGTGTTTGGGCTTGGCGACGCGTCGCGGATTCGTGAGAATTTCGCTCAATGCTCACATAACGTCAAGATTTTCGGCTATGCATTCGCACGGCAGATTGGGCGCGCTTCTCAGTCTGCGCTGGGCAGCACTGAGATGCTGCTGCGGCGGGGCGCGGCGGTAGCGAAAAGTCTTAAAACCTTACGCGATAAGGGCCTTCACCCGGACGTGATCTATGGTCATCCCGGGTGGGGCGAAATGCTCTACGTTCGAGACATCTTCCCCGACGCAAAGGTCGTCAATTATTGCGAGTTCTACTTCAATCGGCGCGGCCAGGATTACGGATTTGACGACGAGTTCATGCCCGCCAGATCGGACGACTTAAGCGTCGGTACCGAGAACATGGTCCACGCGCTCAGCTTAATCGCGAGCAATTTGGGCATCAGCCCAACGCGATGGCAGCATTCGCGGTACCCGACGGAGCTTCGCTCAAAGATTGCGACGGTTCACGATGGCGTCGACACCCATCTGATCAAACCGGCCCCCAGTGCGACGGTAGCGCTGCCCTCATCAAGCCTCACGCTCAGTTCGCGCGACGAAGTCATTACTTTCGTGAGCCGCAATCTGGAGCCTTATCGCGGGTTTCACGTATTCATGCGAGCACTGCCGGAACTGCTACGCCACTGCCCGCGCGCACACGTGCTGATCGTGGGAGGCGACGACGTGTCATACAGCCGACCTCTCAGAGGTAGAACATATCGTCAACATTTTATCGAAGAGGTCGGCGATCGACTCGACCTATCGCGAGTGCATTTTCTTGGTCGCCTTTCTTACACAGACTATCTTCGTGTGCTGCAAATTTCCACGGCCCACATCTATCTAACGTACCCGTTTGTACTTTCTTGGTCGATGCTAGAGGCAATGGCTGCCGGTTGTGTCGTGGTTGGCTCACGCACGGCACCCGTTGAGGAAGTCATCGAAAACGGATGCAACGGCATATTGGTCGACTTCTTTGATCGCGAGCACCTGATCGAAGCAGTGATAGGTGTCTGCGCGAACCGCGAGGCGCACAGCGCAATGAGGAGCGCGGCGCGTGCGACAGTGGTAAGTCGATACGACCTCGAAACTGTCTGTTTGCCTCGGCAGGTTGCGCTGTTGGAGGGGGGCGAGGCTGCGCCGCGACGCGAGCTCGCAGTCACTGACTCCTCAGGGCCCACGATGCAACGGTGACACTTTTAATTCGCAATCGCAACTCCATGAAAATCAACGGTAATTTTTGGATTGAAGCATCCGGCCATCAAGAGTGACACTTTTATTTCCGTTTTTGTGACAGATTTATTTTGGTCTACGGCTGGCCAGGGCCACATTCTGACGTACGACAAGAACGGCAATCGCACGAGCGACACCGCATGGGGCCAGTAGGTCGTGCGGCAGGAGAACGTGGTCGGCTGGGATGAGTCGGGCAACGCGATCATCAACGGCGTGAGCTATGTGAATCATGCCGGCCGGATCACCGAGTTCTACACGTACGACCGCATGAATCGCCTCTCGACGGTCTCGACGGGTGCGTTCGACACGAACTGGAACGCGCTGCCGAGCCAGGAGGCGATCCGCCTGGATACGCGCCTGTACGACGGCGCCTCGCGTGTAGTGCAAAGCGGGCCGGCCGGGAGCTTGTCGAACGACTACATCCAGGCGCTGACGAACGGCCGAAGCGACGCCAACGGCGCGATCACGCGCGTATCGCGCTATGACGCGGACGGTCATCTGCTGAGCCTGCACACCACGAAGCCGGACGGCTCGTTCTCGAGCGATCAGGTGTACCAGAAGGTGACCACCTGGCAAACGCAGGACCAGGTGCAAACCGGCACGGACGAATCGGGCGCGCCGATCTACACGACGCAGACGGTGAACCACTCGTCGGTGAGCAGCGGCTACGACGCGGCGGGCAACGTCACGAACTACCAAATGACGGATAGCAGCGGGGTGACGGAGTACTTCAGCACCACGTACGCCAAGTTCGAGGGGTACAAGGAAGCGACGGTCAGCGGCTACCGCAGCGACAACGCGGGGCAGATGGGCACCACGACCGATGGCTACGACGCCAACGGTGACTTGATCAGCGTGACCGACAGCACGAAGGGCGCCAACGACCGCACGTTCGTGAACGACGCGAACGGCAACATCCTGCAAAAGACGCAGCAGGGCAACGTGCTCAAGCAACTGGTGGTGGACGGGCAGGTGTACGGCACGTACGGCACGGGCGAGGATCCGGTCACGCCGACCAACGGCAACGGTGACCCGAACTACGCGGACCTGACGAACTTCAACCTGAGCTACCAGCCGATCACGAACGCGTATCCGGGGGCATCGACGGGGCAGTACACGATCCGCAGCGGCGACACACTGCGCAGCATCGCGCAGCAAGCGTACGGCGACAGCGAGCTGTGGTACCAGATAGCGGACGCCAATGAACTGCGCGGCGATGACGACCTGCGCGTGGGGCAGACGCTGACGATCCCGAACCGGGTGGCGTCGGCGCATAACACGAGCTCGAGCTTCAAGCCGTACGATCCGAGCAAGGTGGTGGGCGATACCACGCCGAATCTGCCGGTGCCGCAGCAGGATGGCGGGGGCGGGTGTGGAGGGCTGGGCGGCATCCTCGTCCTGATCGTGACGGTGGTGGTAACGGTCATTGCTCAGCAATACGAACTGCTGCCGGAAGAGGTAGCCGCCGAGCTGGGGGCGGCGGCGCCGGTTGCGGAAGCGATGCTGGACGCGGCGGTGGGAAATATTGCGGGGCAGGCAGTCGGCAACGCGGTTGGCGTGGAGCATGGCTTTGACTGGCAATCGCTGGGGACATCGGTCGTCAGCGCAGGCGTGACCCAGGGGGTGGGTGTTGGGGGCCTTGGCAACTCGGTGGCGGGCGCGGCCTTAACCAATGCGATGACGCAAGGCATTGAGGTAGCCACGGGTTTGCAGCATAGCTTCAGCTGGCAGCAGGTGGCGATCGCGGCGGCCGGCAGTGCGGCCAGCTCCGTGGCGCAGGTGGGGGCGGATAGCGCGATGGGCTACGACCCGAGCCAGGGCTTCGACTTCGGCAAGGACCTGATCTCGGGAACGATTTCGGGCATCGCGGCGGGTGTTACGGCGTCGGTGATGCGCGGCGGCCGATTACAGATCGCGCAGCTTGCGGCAGACGCGTTTGGCAACGCGCTGGGCGAGAGCTTGGCGCAAGATGCGAGCACCCAAAGCGGGACACAAGCGGATACGCTGGCGCAGACCGAGCAGCAGGTGATGCAGTCGAGCGACGTTGGGCAGCCGGGTGATGCGGTGCTGTTCGGGCCGTTGGGCAATGGGGCGAGCGGCCCGAATGGGGCGCTCTCGGGCTCGAACGGGTTTGATACCGAAGGGGCGTATAACCAATTGGTCGACGCGTTCAGCGCCGCGCCGATCGATAGCGGCGCTCAGCCGGGGATGCTGCTCGCATCGAACGATCTGACGCAGCCGGGGCAGCCGATCGTGGCAACGGACGCGGGTGGTGGGAGCCTCGACGCGCATGACGCGCGCGTGGCGGAGTTCCAGGCTGAGGCCGCCCAGATGCTTGCTGTTCAAACGGGATATAACGCCGACGGCACGTACAACATCCTGGTGACCGGCACGACGCCGCCCGACGAACCTGTCGGGACGGATCCGACAACGGGAACCGAGGGGTATGCGGTGCCGGCACCGGAAATCCAGGTGACGCCGCTGGATCAGTCGAGCCCCGCGCCCAGCGGCGGCACCAGTGAGACACCGTTTGACGCTTTCATTCGCGGAGCGGAGGGCGGATACGCCGGCGTCTTGGACCCGAATCAAAGCGCAGCACGTGTGGGCAGCTATGTGAATGACGCGTGGCATAGCTTCACGCAGTTCGGCCGCGAGATGAGCGGGGCTGTCTATCAGGACGAAGCGATCCAGCAAGGGCGTGCGGGCCACTACGTGGCGGCAGTCGGCCGGGAAATGCAAGCCTTTGGTCAGGCCGGGTTGACGCTGTTTGGCCTCGGGGAGGTCGGGTCCGCTGCCGCTCCTTTAACTGGTACCGTTTTAAGGTCTCTGGGCGACACCGCCTATAATGCTGTAACCCGGTACGCGGATTTGACGGGCGCACGGTTGTCGATTGTCGGCGATGAGGCAGGATCGACGACGCTTGCGGATCAGGTCCAGGCTGCTGCGACAAGGAGAGTCGGGACCGAGTCCGATAAAACCGGTGGCGCCACGTTTGGAAATGCCGTATCAACAGACTATCGCACAACCTTTTTTGACGCTTACCCTGACCTGCAAGGACAAGTTGTTGTTCACCATGCAGTTGAGCAACAGGTATTGACGCGATATCCTGGTCTCGTTTGGCAGGAAGAGATTCACTCCCTTGAGAACCTGCGTGGCATTCCCAACGAGTTGAATTCTGATCTGCACCTGAGCCAGATTCGCAGGGAGTGGAACCAGTTCTATCGGCAAACACCAAATCCGACGAAGGATATGCTGCTGGAGAAGGCTACTGAAATCGACGCCAAGTACGGTTCTCAATTCAATCCACCAGTAGATAGATAGACACTATGCAATACTTCTTTCTTGAACCCGAAGTGGCAGGCGAACTAGGTGAGGACACTGTTATCGATCCCACTGTGCATCCGCCCAGGGTCGACAAACTGCATTACAAGTTTAGTGGCTGGCAGGGGGATGCTGTGCTCGAGAGTTTTCCATGCGTGATTGCCACGCAAGCTGCTTCAGATGCCCTACTACAGAACGGTGTCACAGGGGTTCAGTTCGTGGAGGTTGAAGTTTCGGCGTCTGATGAGTTCCGTGACTTGTATCCGAACCGCGAGCTTCCTCCTTTCCGGTGGCTGAAGATAAGTGGAGAGCCCGGCAAGCATGACTTTGGCATAGCCGGCGATCTACGCTTAGTTGTCTCTGAGAAAGTGTTAGGCATCCTCCGATCGTTTGGACTAGAGCACGCCTTGACAGAGCCGTTTGCGTAAAGAGCTCATGGCTATGACAACGCCCGCCTTGTGCGGGCGTTGCTGTTCGCGCATGACGCGCGCGTGGCGGAGCTCCAGGCTCAGGCGGCCCAGATGCTTGCTGTTGAAACGGGATATAACGCCGACGGCACGTACAACATCCTGGTGACCGGTACGACGCCGCCCGACCAACCTGTCGCGACGGATCCGACAACGGGAACCGAGGGGTATGCGGTGCCGGCACCGGAGATAACCGTTCGTCCGCTCGATGCGCCCACCGCTTCCGCTTCGCCTGAGAACGCCGTGGTAGTACAAACCGACGCGATGGGCAACGTGACGGGCGTGACGGACCAAGCACCGGCTAGCGGGCCGCAGATGGGCTACTTCGAGCAGATGTCGAACGTATTCCACTTCGTCGGTCAAGGCGCTATCGGTTCTGGCAAGGGTCTTGTGAACGGCGTGCCCGAGATGGTAATGAGCGCCGCCAACGCCATCACTCAGGGTGCCGTGATGCAGGGGCAGATCGAAGCGGGCGTGGACCCACAAACGGCGCTCACGAATGCACAGCAAAGCACGGCTGGGTGGTGGAATCGGGCCACTGTCGATATGACAACAGCATGCAGCGCGGGATGGGCTACGTCGGCGAGCTCCTCGCGCCGAGCGCGGACCTGAAGGCGTTGCAGCTCGGCTGGGACGGAGTGAAGGCGCTGGGTCTGGGCGAGACCGCCTATAATGCTGTGAGCCGGTACGCGGATTTGACGGGCGCGCGGTTGTCGATTGTCGGCGATGAGGCTGGGTCGACGACGCTTTCTGATCAGATCAAGGCTACGGCGACAGATGGCATAGGCGCATCAGCGGAGCCGGTAAGTAAGCTCGAGGTAGTCACGTACAGAGAGAGTGTGGAACGTGCGGTGGCCGGGGACAATTTAACTGGCGATCACATTCCATCAATTGCTGCAATACGAACACACGTCGAAAATACGCTTGGGCTCCCGCTAACAAGAGCGCAAGCAACTGCACTGAGAGCAGAAACGAATACTCTCATTGTTGATGGAGACTTCCACGCGAGTGGTCGAACGTACTTCAGCAATAATACGCCAGCGCAAGTTGCTGCGGATGCTCAAGATTTGCAAGCTGCGGCATTTAGAGATCAGGCAGTATATATGCAAAACGCAGAGAAATTCGGCTATAATAGAGAAGATTTACAGGGCGCCGCTTTCAATGTCCTAAACGAAAGGAATAGCGGCTTGTTTGGTCAACTGTCCACAAAAGACGGGATCAAGCAGTTCTTCACCAATCTTGGCGCATGGGAGCCGGAATAATGTCATTTAGTGAAGATTTGATCTCAATTCTAGGAAAAGCGACGTCGGCTGCCGAAGTGGTTGACGTCGTAAATCGGTACGGGCTTCGAGATGTATATGACGACCCACCGTTTCGGCGCTATGTCGGTTCCTCCGAGAAAGGCGTTGATCTGCTTTTTGAGAATGAAAAGGTATTGGACATCCAGATTTATGCGCAAAGATCGCAGACTCATATGCCCTTCCCCGTAGAGCTCCCATTTGGGATAAAAGCCGGTATGACTGATAAGCAAATTCACGCTTTGCTTGGCGAGCCGGAGATCCGTGATTCGATCGGTAGTAAATATACCGCGCTGGAAGGGCTAGCCAAGCTAACTATCGTTTATGACAAGTCAAATGTAGTTAGCTATGTTAGCATAAGAGGACTGTAGCCGCGCTTGACGTATTGCCGATCGCGGTATCTTCGGATGACATCGACGTGATGGTGACGACGCGTCCTTACACGGCGACGCCGGGATGGTCCTATGGTTCCGGGCGGGCTTGTCGAGACCCTGATCGGGTTTGATGAGTTGATCCTCAGCTAGGTCAGGCGCGCCGGTGACGCTCGCCGCCAGGCGGTGCCTGGGCTGTCGCCAGACATAGCGGACACCGCTGACCGGCCGGCAAGCACGTCACCGAGGAGACGGCGCAGAACGGCCAGCTCTACCAAAGCCAGACGCTCGCCTACGACACGCTGGGTCGCCTCGCACAGGTTGACGCCCTGGATGGCGTGAGTTTGCACTTCGAATACGACAAGGTCGGCAACCGGCTGCTTCAACAGACGACGACCACGACCTATACGACGGTCACGGATTACCAACAGGTGCAAACCGGCACCGACGAGTCGGGCAACCCGATCTACACCTCGGTGCCGGTGCAGCGCACCGTGCCGGTCTCGAACTCGCGGACGATGTGGTATGCCTACGGCGCCATGAACCGCCAGACCCTGGTGGACGGTGCAGGCGATCAGCATCACGATCGAGATGCGCGATTCCTTCCCTGGCGCCTATATGCCGAATACCGGCTGGCTCCATATGCCGGAAACGCAGTGGCTCCTTTATGCCCGAAGTCAATTGGCTCCAATGTGCCAGAAGATGACACGTCTGCGGCGGCGGGCCGGAGCCGCTCCATCGGGTAGTGTGCTCGTACACAAATTTCAGGAAATCCTGACATTGAGCCACCGTTCAGTTTCGGGCCGCATGGCCGTATTCCTTGAGTAATACGCGCTTTTATCGCGTACGCGGCCCCTGGCGAGCATGGGATCGTACAGCGTCGCCCAATCGGCCGTTCCGTGGCCTTGGTGGGCTGAAATGATTGCGTCGGAGAATCGCTTTGGGATTTACGCGGATGATTACGTCCGGCCCGCTAGGCGCAAACGTTTCAAAGCAATACCAAGATCTGTTCTCGCTCGTTTGCCTAGACAAATGCCTTTCGCTGTGGTCAACTTACGTAACTTAAAATTCAATGCAGATTGCTTAATAGATCAATAATCGTTGACGTTAATTTCGTCATCAATAGGGGGTATCCGATTGCACATGATCGTGGGCATCTATCAGTGATACATGTCACCATATCCGCGCGCTCAGCGTGAGCCAGTTTCATTGCTGTCTGAGGCTGCTCGCGTGGGCTGTAAACCAATTCTTTGGGGCGACTTGTGGTAAATGCACAAAGCAGCTTGTCGAGTTCAATGACGCCGAATTCGATGCTCAGTCGTTTGGTTTCACATCTATCACTGATCGCCGTCATCGTCCTTTCGCAGATGGCGGCTGCTCAGACGCTCTCGCCGGAAAGAGAGGGCCGCATTGAATTCAATAGCTTCACGCCCAAGACCATGTACGATCTTGCGCGAGAGCATCGGGAAAATTGGGCGGAACAGACGGTCTGGGGAGACCTGTCCTTACCGAAGAGCGACGCAGCCAAAGTCCCCGCTATCGTGCTCATGCACGGCAGTGGGGGCGTTGAGGCAAGCATGGCGCAATGGGTGCAGGCCTTCAATGAAATTGGCGTCGCTACGTTCGTCGTCTACGTGTTTGAGCCTCGTGGCGTGAACCGGACTGCGGAAGACCAAACGCGGGTGCCCTACGCCGCGGACGTCGTGGATGCCTTTCAAGCGCTTCAGGTACTGGCGAGCCACCCGCGGATCGATGCCACAAGAATTGGAATCATGGGATTTTCCCGCGGTGGCAGCGCAACGTTCCGAACAGCAGAAGAGCCATTTCGACGTGCTGTAATCAAGACCGACCTCAAGTTCGCACTGCATATTCCTGTGTATGCGGGATGCAATCAGGTCTATTGGTCCCCGCAAATTACTAAGGCACCCATACTCAATCTCGTTGGCGAGGCGGATGACTACACCCTACCCGAGCCTTGTGAGCGTTTAGCCAGGCGGTATGCGGACGCAGGGGCAACTGTTCGGACCATCGAGTACGCGGGCGCAGGGCATTCTTGGGACGGCATGTATCCAGTCAGTTACCAGCCTCGAGCAACGTCCGCGGCACCGTGCGGTGTGCTCCGGTGGGACATCGAACCGTGGACGATTACGTCCGAGCGCACTGGCGAAACGATTGATCCGCCCAAGCTCAACGAATTTTTTGCGGGTTGCAGCAAGTTGGGGGCTCACGTTGGGCGGAACGAAGCGGCGTTCCGAAAATCCCGCAGCGATGCTCAAGCCTTCGTTCGAGAGGTTTTCTTCGCGAGTCAATGAAGCTGATCGTCCAGCAGATAGGGTGCTGATCTTCCCGGGCGGAGATTGCAGCGTCGTAGTTGTGGTCTCAAGAATCAAGTGAAATGCGGTAAATAGTGTAACCGTTGATATGGCAGTGGGTGCTAATCGGATCGAGCGTCAGGGCTCGCGTCCGGTAGCGTAGAATGAACGTTAAGACATTTAAAATGCTCAAAAAATCAATAATCGGATTGGTCAGTGTGGCGCTGTTGGGATGTGCAAGTTCGGGGCGGATTGGCGAGCTTCCTACAGTCGCCGCAGGTAGCGCCGCATCGCAGTTGGTGCTGATTCGCCCGAGCAGCCTGATCGGCGCAACGAACAGCTACTACGTCGCGCTGGATGGCAAGGACGTCTTTACGATTCGTTCCGGCGAGAACACGCAATTTCACATACCCGCCGGCGAACACGTGGTGTCGGTCAAATGTTTTGGCGGCTGGTCGCCGACATGGAAGGAAGATGGCAAGCAATTTTTCGCCGCTCAGGATCAGCCAAGCTATTTTCAAATCAGCCGGAATCTGACTTGCGCAAAGATCGCTCAGATCAACTCGGAGGATGCAAGGAAGCTCCTTGCCGCAAGCAAGTTCATCAGCCCGAATACTGTGTCGAACAAGTAGTCGGTAATGGCATCTTCCAAAGCTATGGAAGATGCAGTGGCCTTCCCACACTTTCGGCAACGACATCATGCCATTTAATGTGTCGGGGAAAATGGGGGAAGGGCAGTTGACCGTCTCCACCGCATAACGCAAAATCAGACGCCGCCCCGGTCATTGTGAATAGCGGCAATGGCTCTATTGCCGGGCGTGTTCGAACTCAACGAAGGGACGCACGAGCTGCGATGACTGCTCGCGGGGAGCGTCCTTGTCTTAAACAAAACGAACGAAGCTAACAATGAACGAAAGAAAAAGAATTAGCGGGGTGCGTGTATCCTGTTTCGGCGGCCTAATTGCCCTTTCGGCCGCATTGATGACGGGCTGTGCTTCGACCGTCAAAAACTACGCACTTGATGATCACTTCTCCGGCACAGAGGCCATGAACGGCTCGGTCGCTACGCCGGATCAGTGCGCGAATACGCCGGACGCCGTCTGTGTTGTCGGGGCGTCGTTCCAAGAATGCATTCGTTACTATGCGTCGAATGCTTTCGAACGCGGGCACGTCGATCGAGCAATCGTGTTCATGGAGGGCGACGTGCTTTCGACGAGCGGCGCGTCATCGAGTTATTCGAAGTGGACGCCTCGCCGAAGAATGACAACGGCTCAGTTGCAGCAGAGCAGCGGAGGCACCGCCTACTTGATCCTGGCGCGCCCCGGTGTAGACGGAAGCAGCGGCAACCAGAACCGCAGACGCACTCAGTACGAGACGCTGGTGATGAACGCAGCGCTCGACAAGATCAAGGCAAAGTACGGCATTCGAGAATACGGCCTGGTGGGGCAGTCGGGAGGCGGAGGGCTCGTCGCGGCACTCATCGCGGAGCGGCGAGACGTCCTATGCGCCGTCTCTTCATCGGGCGTCACATCAGTGGTCTATCGCGCCCGGGAGGCGGGGCGGTCTACCGACTACACGGGCGTATCGTTCACCCATGTCTGGGATCCGATCGATCAGCTTCCCCGTGTTCATCCGATGCCGGGTTTCCGCATGTTCGTGACCAGCGACGAAACGGATACCGACGTTTCCTTCAGTTCTCAAGACCACTACGTACAGGCCGCGAAAAAAGCCGGCTTACCGATCTTCCAGATCATGGTGCATGGTACCGGCTCGGACCATCATCAAACATCGCGTATCGGATCGCGTGTCGTGGAAGACTGCATGCTCGGACTGCCAACCGAGCAGATCGTCCGGGTCTACACGGGCATGAACAACAACGACCCGATGACTGACCCCGCTAGCAAGGAACGTTCGTTTGCAGGTTTGCCCGTGGATGCAGCAGTCCGACCGACCGATAAAGCGGCAGGGGCTGCGCCCAACCAATGAACTCTTGGGCGGGCGTGCATCGAGATGCGAATAAACGGCCAATGCGGCGAAACACAGGCGGGGCGGTGCGTCCAAAGACCTGGACTGGCTTATGTCGCAATACCGAGACTTTGTCAGTATTCGAGCGCAGCACGTCCTTTCGTTCAATCCACGTTGAAGTGAACCCGCACTTCTTGACGGCTCTCGACAGGATGCCCGGCCTCTGTCGCCGGGAGGAAGCGCCATCTATGCAGTGTCGCGATGAGTATCTGATTGAGGCGGGGATTCGGTGTCGGCTTGATTAGTTCGACATCGAAGGCCCCGTTCGCGTGAATGACGAAGCGCGCGACCGCGACGAACTGGTAACCGTCTTCACGAAGATCGTCCGGCAAGTCGGGCAGGGGTTGGGCGACGACGCGCGCGGGGCCGCTTGCGTCCGAATGGCCTTCTGTCGATTGCTGAGCGTCAAGCGCCGATGCTGCGATTGCATTCGACTGCGGGGCAGCGCTTTCCGTTGGAGTTGGCGACACGCTTGACGTCACCGGCGGCTGGGTTCGCCGTACCGTCTCAGTGGTGGGCGGTGGGACAGGTGGCGGGTTCTCGGCTTTCGGCAACGGAATTCGCGCTACTACCTCATGCCGGCGCGCCACAGGGTGCGTGGGTCGCTCCGGCGGACGAGGAAACGCGTGCGTTGCCGCATCCGGCGCCCTCGCAATTGCACTATTGCGCCCAGCATCTTGCGGCATTACGGGCCATTCAACCAGCCGCATGTCGATCGGTTCATCCCTGCTTCTCAAAGGTTCGCTGCCGGAGAAAAGCCACCGCGAATTCGAGAGAAACAAACCCCACGCAGCCGATGCCAGCAACGCTGCAACGACGAGCCGCCAAGCTCTGCTTCGTTCTGCGTCAGACGAGACCCATCGCTTATTCACGGTGCAAGGCAACGAGAAAGTGCTTCGCGCCGGCCTTTCGGGCCTCGAGCATGGCTTGCACGACGATGCCATGAGATGCACCGTCATCGGCGGCCACCACGAGATCACCGTCGGGCCCGATGAGGCGCTTCACGCTGCCGACGATCTGATCGAGCGAAACCGGTTGCTGATTGATATAAATCCGATTTTCGCGATTGACCGACAGCGTCACCGGCCGATCCGCCGGCATCTGCTGCGCCTGCCCACGCGGCAAATCGATGCGGACGGAGTCGAGGCGCTGCATTGCAAGCGACGTCAACATGAACGTCGCGAGCAGAAAGAACATGACATCGATCATCGGAATGATTTCGATGCGCCCGCGCTTCGACACGCGAGAGCGGCGCAGTTTCATGGCCGCGCTCCTGCGTTGCCCGTTTCGCGAGAAAGGCGAATGTCGCCGAGCCGTTCGTTTGCAAGCGATTCGATCTCGTCCATCAAGCGGTCGATGCGCCGCGAAAAGTAGTTGAACGCGAAAAGAGCGATGAGCGCAATGACAAGCCCTATCGCCGTGGCGACGAGTGCCTGTGCAACACCGCTTGACACGCCGGCGGGGCTCACGAGACCGTCTCCCCCAATCAATCGGAACGAGCGCATCATGCCGACGATCGTCCCCAGCAGCCCGAGCAGCGGGGCGGCCGTCACGATCGTTTCGAGAAGCCAGAGGCCGCGGCTCATGTCGCGCTCGATATTCGCCGCTGCCGTTTCGATTCGAGCTTCAGTTCGCCAAAGCGGCGTCTCTTCATGATCGGAGAGAATGGCGTCGATACGGCTCCAGGCATGTCTTGCCGGCAATGTACTCGCGCGCGGATGCGCCATTTCGTTGCCGCTGATTTCACCAGTCCGGTGTTTGCTCCGCAGCGATACGTCTCCCGGAATACGCGCATAACGCCAGAAGACGTACGCACGGTCGATCATGATCGTCAACGCCGCGACGGCGAGCAGGCTGAGCGGGTAGACCACCCAGCCGCCCGCGCTTACGGCTTGGGCGATACCAGTCCAGTCGTTCATAACGCTAGCTCCGAAAATGCTTAAAAGTGTTTCGTGATGCCCGCGTAAATCGCGCGTTGCGGGCCGAACTGCGGCGCCTGCACGCCGATGCCGGAGCCGTCGCGCAGCTCATAGACGCTGTTGAACGCATTGATGAGCACGATCCGGCCATCGAACTTGCCGATGAGCGGCGCGTTGAAACGTTCGATTACGCCGAGATTGAGTTGCCAATACCACGGCAGTTTGTCGGTATTGTCGAAGCCGCTGCGCAAGCCGCTGCCGACGATGCCGTCGAGCGTGAACGTCGTTCGGCCCAATGTGTAGGCGCCGCCGAACGAAGCCGTGACGCGCTGGTCGTGATCGAGATAGATCCAATTGCCGGCCGCGAATGCGAGCTCGTCCGCGCCGAAGTTGAACTGCGCCGACTCGATGTTCTTGCCCTGTGCGCGGCTCCAAGCGACGTTCGCGTAAGCCGAGATGTTTTCGTGCTTGTAGTTCGCCGTGAACTCGAGACCATAGACGCGACCCCGCTCGTAATTGAACGCTGTGAAGATGAGCGCATTGCCGAACTGCCCCTCGTCGATCAGGTCACGCGCGATCTTGTAGTACGCGTCGAGGCCCAGCGTGAGGTCCGACGTGACGCGCTGCGAGATACCGATGTCGAAGTAGTGGCTGCGCTCGGGCTTTACCGGGTCGTTTTGCGAGCCTGTCGCTTGATTCGTCGTGCCGTTGAAGAGGCCGATGGTCGAATCGGAGACGAGCTCCATGGGCGGCGGCGTGAAATAGCGGGTATAGCCCGCGTGGAGCGTCGTTGCGCTGGTTGGCTGATAAACGAGCCCGATGCGCGGGCTCAGCTGCCCCGCTTGGACGAATTCATCCACACGGTCATAACGTACGCCGTAATTCAGTGTCACCTTGCTCGTGAGTTTCCATTCGTCTTGCAGATAAAGCCCGTATAGGTAGCCCGTCTTGCTGTTCGAATCGTTGATCGTGAACGGCCGATCCGAAAGCTGATTGCCGTTGGCATCGACGGGGAACACCGCGACGCTATCGTTGAAGCTCGCGTGCTCCTGCTCCAACATGATCCCCGCGCGCACGGTGTGCTTTTCGCCGAGCCGGTACGTCGTATCGGCCTGCAGCCCATTGGCCTGGTTGCTGTGAAAGTCGCGGGACGCCACGCCATCGAAGATCAGATCGCCGACAGGGTCGGGGTTGAACTGTGTGCGCGTATAGCGTGTGTAGAGCGCGATCTGATAGTCGAGTGCAGCTCCGTTGGTACCCTGCAGCGCAACGACGGCGAAGTTATTGAGCTCCGACTGTGTTTCATCGAGGTTCGCCGAATCGAATGTAGGTGTCCCGTTCAGCGTGAAGACCGGCGCCAGCCCTGGCGTATTGGGAATCTGAAAATGATTGGCCGCTGCGCCGAACATCACGCTCACGCGCGTGAGCGGGTCAATCATGTACGACAGGTAGCCGAAGCCGTTGCCCTGGCGCGTGTGATCGTGCAGGGGATTGGCATCGGACGTGGGCGCTTCGATGCCGAGATTGTTCTCGCCGAGTGTGCCCGTGAAGTAATAGCTGAACGGGCCGCTCGAGCCGAACAGCTCGGCGCTCGTCTGGATCGTTTCATGGCTGCCGCCGTAGACGTCGATCGTGCCGCCGTTGCCCGCGTTGCCTTGCTTCGTGCGAATGTCGACGATCCCCGCGGTCCGGTCGCCGTATTGCGCGGGCAACGCGCCTGTCACGAGGTTGACTTGATCGACGATCCGCGAATCGAACGATTGACCGAAGCCGCTGATCGGCTCGGGAATCATGATGCCGTCGATCCGATACTGCAAATTCGCATGCTCGCCGCGCACATGCAGTTGACCGAACGAATCGTTCGCCACGCCGGGCGCCTGCAGCAAGACTTGATTGAGCGGCGTGTTTGCGCCCTGCGGCATGTTGTCGATATCGGATTCAGTAATCCGGTACACGCTGCTCCCCGTCTCGGGCAGGAGTCCGTTGCGGGCGCGATCGAGGCGCTTGGCGCTGACCGTGACGTCGAGGCTCGTTGCGTCGCGTTGTCGTGCATTGGGATTCGAAGGCGTTGCCTGACTTGGCGTGCCGCTGGCTGCATCGGCAGCAGCGTCCTGAGCATGAGCCATCAGCGCATATGACCCAAGAATCGACGCTGCCGCCACCGCGCAGGCTCGGGCTATATGTGAGCGTTCCATCTTCGTCTTCTCGTTCTGCTTTCAATGGGGAGCCCGTTGCATCGAGGGGTTTTGTACGATCCGCAAGCCGCTCGAAACGGAGGGCGATGATATAACGTATCACTCACGTGAGTGTGATGATATAACATATCACCTAAGGCGGCAAGAAGTTAAAACGAGAAGGGCTGCTAGTCTTCCCCGCCGCCCGTCGATGCTGGCGGGGTTAGGATGGCAGCGCGAAAGCTGCCTAGGGGTATGTTCAATGAGGTCTCGCCGACGGCGCGAGCGTTGCGCTTATCCAGCAGTCCGATACCGCTCAGCCGCATGCGACTGCCCGAAGTTCGGCATCATCGCCAGCCGCGCGGCCTGATAGGTCTCCCATTGCCCAACATCAGGCAGCGGCGGAATCGTAATGGCCTCGCGGCGATCGAAGCCGACGAGCGCGGCATCGACGAGCTCTTCGACTTCCATGACGCCGGGGATCGTATCCACATCCTTGCCGCCGTGCGACCAGATTTCGGTCCTCGTCGCGGCGGGCAACACCGCCTGTACATAGACGCCCTTCGCGCCGAGCTCGAGTTGCAAGCCTTGTGAGAGAAAAGTGATGAAGGCTTTCGTCGCGCCGTACACGGTCGAGCCGAACTCCGGAATCAAGCCGACGACCGATGCGATATTGACAATCGCGCCCGAGCCCGCCTCGGCGAAACGCGGTGCGACTGCAGCGGCGAGGCGCGCGGGCGCGGTCGTATTGAGGGCGATGAGCCGCGCAACCTCTTCGGGTGCTTGATCGAGAAACGTGCCCGGCAACGTCGTGCCCGCGTTGTTGATCAGCACGCCGATGCGCGTGTCTGCGCGCAACCGCGTTTCCACTTTCGCCACGTCGGCGGCTTCGGCCAGATCCGCTTTCACGATGTCGATCGCGATACGGTTCTCCGCTCGCAATCGCGCTGCAAGTCCTTCCATACGCTCGACGTTGCGTGCGACGAGCACGAGGTCGTGGCCGCGCTTGGCGAAACGGTCGGCATAGATGGCGCCGATGCCGGTGGAGGCGCCCGTGATAAGGACGGCAGGTTTCGTGGACATTAGGTTCTCCAGAAGAAAGATTATTTACATGACGATCATCATGTATGCTCTAATGATGATGATCATCATGTATAATGTCAAGCGTCACTGCAGGGAGGAAACATGAAGGTGAGCCGAGAGCAAGTTGCCGAGAACCGGCGGAAAATTCTGGACGCCGCAAGTGAGCTTTTTCGCGCCAAGGGCTTTGAGGCGGTCACGGTCGCCGATGTCATGAAGGCCGCTGGGCTCACGCACGGCGGCTTCTATGGTTATTTCAAGTCGAAGGAAGACCTGATCGCGCAGGCGCTCGCGCACGTCTTCGAGCGGGCTGCGGCCAGCGATACGGAAATAGTCCGATACGCGGCGAAGTACCTCTCGCCGGCGCATCGCGATGATCTTGCCTGCGGTTGCCCTGTTGCCGCGCTCGGCGGCGAAACGGTACGGCAGACGCCACAGGCGCGTGCCGTCGCGACTCGGGCGCTGCGCGAGCGGATCGAGCGGGTCGCCGCAAGCATGGAAAATGTCGATCCTGCGATTGCGCGTAGGGAGGCGATCGGAAGCTGGTCGGCGTTGGTGGGCGGACTGATTCTCGCGAGACTAGCGGATGATCCAAAGCTTGCCGACGAGGTGCTGAAAGAGACGCTTGCATGGATTGATGGGCGCGCGATACAGCACTCATGAGGTGACGGACGCGCCATCGCAGGGCGGGGTCATTAGAGACTCGACTATCGACAGGAAGCACCATACGGCCTGCGGATGGCCACACTCGTCGAACATTCGCATACCTTATGCGATGCCGACTACTCCGCGAGACGGGCGAATGAGCCGAACGTTTCGAGCCTCCGCGTAGCGGTGGACGGTCCGTCCCGCGGGCGCCCGAGGAGAATATGTAGGGCCCGAATACGTGATTTCCCTAATCCCAGTAGAATCGCCGTTTCGAAAAGACGAATCCATCGACGAATCGGCGAGCGAACTGATGTACCAGGTAGGGACGGAAAGAAAAACGGGGCTGGTGCTTTTTGCGCTGGCGGTGGGCGGGTTCGCAATCGGTACGACGGAGTTCGCGACGATGAGCTTGCTGCCGTTGTTCGCGCAGGGCCTGGGCATCGACGCGCCGACTGCCGGCCACGCGATCAGCGCCTATGCGCTCGGCGTCGTCGTGGGAGCCCCGGCGCTCGCGGTAATCGGTGCCCGGCTCGATCGGCGCACGTTGCTGATTGCGCTCATGGCCATGTTCGCCATCGGCAACACATTGAGCGGCCTTGCGCCGAGCTACGAATGGTTGCTCGTGTTCCGCTTCTTGACCGGGTTACCGCACGGCGCCTATTTCGGCATCGCCGCGCTCGTCGCGACTTCTCTCGTGCCCGAGGATCGCCGCACCGTTGCCGTCGGCCGCATGTTTCTCGGCCTGACGTTCGCAACGATCATCGGTGTGCCGCTCTCGAATTGGCTCGGCCATGCGATCGGCTGGCGCTGGAGTTTCGGCTTCGCCGCTTCGTTAGGAGTTCTGACGATGACCTGCGTTCGGCTGTGGGCGCCTTCGGTGCCCCCCTCGGCCGAGGCGAGCCCGCTGCGCGAATTGGGCGCGTTGCGGCGCCCGCAAGTATGGCTGACGCTCGGCATCGGCGCGATCGGCTTCGGCGGTCTTTTCGCCGTCTACACCTATCTCGCCGACATCCTCGCATCGGTCACGCATGTGTCTGTCGCCGCCACCGGCCTCATATTGAGCGTATTCGGCGTGGGCATGACGATCGGCAACGTCGTCATCCCGGTCTTCGCGGATCGCGCACTGATGCGCACCGCAGGCTTGCTGCTTCTCTGGAGCGCCGTCATGCTGCTGCTCTTTCCGCTTGCCGCCCATAACGTGTGGACGATCACGATCGTCGTATTCCTGATCGGCATCGGCGGGGCACTCGGCACGGTGCTGCAGACGCGACTCATGGATGTCGCCGAAGACGCGCAGGGGCTGGCCGCGGCGCTCAATCATTCCGCGTTCAATACGGCCAATGCACTCGGTCCGTTTCTCGGCGGTCTGGCGATCGCAGGCGGATTCGGATGGACATCGCCCGGGTGGGTCGGCGCATTGCTCGCGCTTGGCGGGATCGGCATCTGGGCGCTTTCGCTCTACGTTCAGCGCAGAAGCGCAGCGGCCGCGGTTCGGCGCGTCGAGAGCCGCGTGTATGCCGAATCGGAGCGGTAGCGAGTTCGATGACTGCTTAGTTAGCGTCGTAAGGCACATCATCGTATGGCATCGCACGCGGCACATCATGCGACCGGCTGGGCCGCTGGCACGATTGCGGCCGTGCTCGTCGCGCAAGCGGGCGCGGCGGGCCCATGGCACCTCGGAATCCTGGCTGCGTTCGTGGCCGGTATCGCCGGCGGTACCGCGCCCGATTGGCTCGAAATCGCCTGGTGGAGCCGCTCGCGACGGCTCTGGATCACGCATCGCACGGCAACGCATTGGGGCCTCGGCTGGGCAGTCGTGCTCGCTTTTTCCTATCACGTGCTCGGCCGCGCGCAACCCCTGGCGGCGCCGCTCTTCGGTTTTGCCTGTGGCGGATTCATGCATCTGCTGGCGGATTGGCCGAACCCGCTCGGTGTGCCGTGGATTTGGAAACGCCATTCCCTGAACTGGTGGAAGAGCGGACGCTGCGACCTGCTCGTCGTCGCGCTCGCGTGGGCGGCCGCATGCTGGATCGCGCGGCCGTTTTGGGCGACGCGCGTTGGACATCTTGCGCACTGGCTGCATGCCCTTTCAGGCGGCGCTTTTTAGACTTCCTCTCCCGGCTGTCGCCGAATTCCCAGCCTTACGCCGTGCTCGGGCAGGCCGCCGCTGGCGATCTCGCGACGAGCCGCGCCCGATTTTTTCGCTTTTTTTTGCTTTAAAGATTCATTTTTGTTCGTCGGCGAGTGAAGTAGATTCGAAATGCATAAGGCAATGCGCCGCCGCTAGACGCCGATCATGCAAAACGCAAAGCGGCAGCGAGGTGCCGGTAGTCTATTCGCCCGTGGCCATGAAACGAATCCGTGCTTTGCTCACTGCCGCCTGGCTAGGCGCGGCGGCGGCGATCGCACCGCAGTGTCAGGCGCAGTACACCACCGACTGGTTGGCGAACACGTTCGGAACCGATGCGGCCCACGTGGGCAACACGGCTCGCTCGATGTGGGTCGCGCCGGAAGGGACGATCTATACCTCCACCATGTGGGACGAGGACGAAGGTGGGGTGGCCATTTACCGGAGCGGGCAGAACGCCGGTTCGATCGGGATCCACAACGAATTTCAAGGCAGCGCCATCACAGGCAACGCTACCGCCATCTTCGCCGCTTTGCAGTACAACGCCGCGTATGGCAGCGGCATGGTCGGTCGATATGACCGCACTACCGGCGAGCGCGACCTTCTGATCCCGGTCAGCGCGGATACCTCCGAAACGCGGGCCGATGTCGTCACCGGGCTCGCGACATCGGGCTCGCTGCTTTACGCAAGCGACTTTCCCGGAAACCGCGTCAGAGTCTTTACCACCGATGGCGTATGGCAACGCGATATCAGCGTCTCGGGCCCCGGCGCACTGGCGATCGACGGCGCCGGGCACCTCTGGGTTGCGCAGAAAGAGCAGGGCGCGGTTGCGGAGTTCAGCCCGGCCGGCGTGCCTTTGAACACGATTGCGATGCCTGCCGCCTCGCGGCCGTCCGCCCTTTACTACGACTCGCCCACGCGCCAGCTGATGGTCGGCGACGAAGGGCCCGACATGAATATCAAGCGGTACCTGATTACCCACGCGCCGATTCTCGTCGGTACCTTCGGCGTGACAGGCGGCTATCTGGATACGGCGTCCGGCATCAAAGGGCAAATCGGCGACAAGCGATTCACGCGCGTAGTCGGCATCGGTAAAGACTCCGCGGGCAATCTCTACGTCCTCGACAACCCATGGGGCGGCACCTGGGATCTCGGCCGCGACGGCGGCACCGACATTCACGCCTTCGACAGCTCCGCCAACCCGCTCTGGAACCTTCAGTCGCTGAACTTCGAAGGAAACGGCGCACCGGATCCAGGTACCGATGGCGCCTATTTCTATAGCGGCAGCAACATCTACACCGGCACGGCGGGCGGGACGTTCGTGGCCAACACGATCGACCCCATCGCCTACCCGTCGGACCCGCGCATCGTCAACGACGGCGGCGATCGCGACGAGCACTTCGCTCAAGTCGCGTCGATCGGTGCGAATCGCATTCTCGTCGCGGCGGGCCAGAATCCGGCGCACTTCTATTTCTTTCATTTCAATGCCGCCAACGGCTACATCGCCATACCCGATGGCTCGCTCCCGGGCGCGCTGTTCGGCACGACGGCGCTCGTCACTTCGGGGTTCTGTCTGGACAGCAGCGGGGATGTCTGGGCCGGCCCAGAAGGTACGAATGAGATTTGGCACTATCCGCTCACCGGCTTCGATGCCGCGGGCGAGCCGATATGGGGGCAGGCGATCGCGACGGCCGTTCCAGCGACGGTGCAGCCGCTCACGCGAATCGTCTACCTGCCCGAAAACGACACGATGATCCTTGCGCAAGGCGTGGCCGGCAGCGCGGACTGGTCGCAGATGGGAACGAGAATCGAGGTGTACCACGGATGGCGCGCAGGTAACACCACGTTGCCTTATCCCGTCATCAACATCACGGGTGCCAATCCTAAGTCGATTGCGGCAGCCGGCAATTATCTCTTCGTCGGCTATTTCCATACGGTGCCCAACATCGATGCGTTCAATCTCGTCACCGGCAGCCTCGATGCGACGTTGATCAACACGAATACGAGCCGAGTGAGCGTCGGCAACGACGTCGATTCGATGTATGGGCTGAGAGCCTATCGGCGAACGACAGGGGAGTACGTCGTCACGAAGGACAACTACAACGATTCGAGTCTGATCGTTTATCGCTGGAACCCGGGCTTGTAGCCACGCGCGGGGCTGCCGAACCCAGTTCTACGACGCGTCCGCCGGCCCGCCGTCCTTGAAGTGGTCGATCAGGAAATCGATGAACGCCCTCGCTCGTGCCGACTGATTGCGTTTGTTCGGGTAGTAGACGAAGAGATCGGCCGAGGGCTGCGCGAATTCCGGCAATACCACGCGCAGCCTCCCGCTTTCCAGATATTTCGCGAGATCCCATTCCGAGCGCACGAGGATGCCGTGGCCATCGAGCGCCCAGCCGAGCACGATGTCACCATCGTTGCTGGAAAGCATGCCGTGCACCTTCACCGATTCGGTTCGCCCGTTGTGCGCGAGACGCCAGACGCCGTAAGCGTCGTCGTTCTGCCGATGAAGGATGCACGTATGCCGGGCGAGATCGGCAAGGCTCGTGGGTGTCCCATGTTTTTCGAGGTAGCGAGGCGAGGCGCAAAGAAACCTGCGATTCGACATGACCCGTCGCGCATTGAGTCTCTTGTCAGGAAGCTCGCCGAAGCGGATGGCGAGGTCGATGCCGCTTTCGACGAGATCGACCGGGCGATCAGTCACGTCGAGCTGCACCTCCACATGCGGGTATCGCTTCGCAAACGACGAGACGATCGGCGCGATGGTTGTACGCCCGAAGCCGAGCGTGGCGTTGACGCGCAGCAGGCCCTTCGGCACTGAGTGGCTCGACGATACGGCGTCTTCCATCTCACGAATCTCGGCGAGGATCCGCGTGGCGTGATGCAGGTACGTCTCGCCCTCCGACGTCAGGCTGATGTGGCGCGTGGTGCGGTTCACGAGCCGCACGCCGAGCCTCGCTTCCAATTGTGACAGCCGTTTCGTGGCGGCGGGCGGCGTCAGATCGAGCGCCCGGGCCGCCGCCGCAAGGCTGCCATGGCGTGCAAGCAGCACGAAGAACTCGAGTTGAGAAGCGACTTCCGTCTTCACTGAAAGTTAATAAAGAAGTGAGTTTCGGTGAATCATAACGCCCCTATCGGCGAATAATCTAGCGGCTCTTGGCGCTGAATGCCGCTTCGCGGCGGCGACGCGCGATGCAACGGAGACCCTATGAGAATCGTCGAAATCCGCGAGAAGACCGTTCAAATCAGCTCGTCCATTCGCAATGCCTACATCGATTTCAGCAAGATGACGCTGAGTCTCGTCGCCGTGGTCACCGACGTGATCCGCGACGGCAAGCCGGTGATCGGTTACGGTTTCAACTCGAACGGTCGCTACGGACAAGGAACGCTCATGCGCGAGCGGTTTATTCCGCGCTTGATGGAGGCGGATCCCGCTTCGCTCGTCGATGACAAGGGCGACAACCTCGATCCGCATAAGATCTGGGCGACGATGTTCAAGAACGAGAAGCCCGGTGGCCACGGCGAGCGTTCGGTCGCGATCGGCACGATCGACATGGCCATCTGGGACGCCGTCGCGAAGATTGAACGCAAGCCGCTCTTTCAGTTGCTGGCCGATCGTTATGGCAACGGCCAGCCGAACCGTAAGGTTTTCGTCTACGCGGCCGGTGGCTACTACTACCCGGGCCAGGATCACGGGAAGCTCAAAGACGAAATGCGCAGCTACATCGACCGTGGGTATACGGTCGTCAAGAAGAAGATCGGCGGGGCGTCGCTCGACGAGGACCTGCGCCGCATCGATTCGATCCTGAGCGTGCTTGGCGAGGGGCAAAAGCTCGCGGTCGACGCGAACGGCCGCTTCGATCTCGACACGGCGATCCAGTACGCCAAGGCCCTCTCGCAATACGACCTCTTCTGGTACGAAGAGCCGGGCGATCCGCTCGATTACGAACTGCAGGCGACGCTGCGCAACTACTACGCGAATCCGATGGCGACGGGGGAAGACCTGTTCTCGATGCAGGACGCTCGCAATCTCATCCGCTACGGCGGCATGCGGCCGGACCGCGATTGGCTCCAGTTCGACTGCGCGCTCAGCTACGGCCTCGTCGAATATCTGCGGACGCTCGAGATGCTGCGCCAGCACGGCTGGTCGCCGAGCCGTTGCATTCCGCACGGCGGCCATCAAATGTCGCTGAACATTGCCGCGGGTCTCGGCCTCGGCGGCAACGAGTCGTACCCCGACTTGTTCCAGCCTTATGGCGGCTTTCCCGATGGCGTGAAGGTCGACAACGGCTACATCACGATGCCGGACCTGCCCGGCATCGGCTTCGAAGGCAAGGCGGACCTCTACGCCGAAATGCGAAAACTCTCGGCATAGAACGATCGCAGCACACGCGGCCTGCGCGAACAGAACGAATACGCCACGGAATGGAGACAGCCATGCGGGTTTCAACGATAAGGAAGTACCTGTCGAGACTCTACGTTCAGGTCTTGATCGGCATCATCGCCGGCGTCGCCGTCGGGCATTTCTTTCCCGATCTGGGCACCCAAGCCAAACCGCTTGGCGATCTCTTCATCAAGCTCATCCGGATGCTGCTCGCGCCGATCATTTTCGCGTCGGTGGTCGTCGGAATCGCGCGGATGAACGACATCCATTCGGCCGGGCGAGTGGGTGTCAAAGCGATTCTCTACTTCGAGTTCGCCTCGACGATCGCGCTTGCAATCGGGCTCATCGTCGTCAATCTCGTGCATCCAGGCAGCGGAATGAATGTCGATGCCGCCCATATCGACACGGCGGCAATCAGCGCCTATACGCATTCAGCGCACCAGCATACGACGCTCGATTTCTTCATGAATATCGTGCCGAACAGCGTCGTCGGCGCATTCGCCAACGGTGAAATGCTGCAGGTGATCTTCTTCTCGGTGCTGTTCGCCATTGCGCTCGCGAAGCTCGGCCCACGCACGGCACCTTTCGTCGACATGCTCGACATGTTTCTGCAGGCGATGTTCGGCGTGGTGCGCATCGTCATGTACGTCGCGCCGATCGGCGCGTTCGGGGGGATGGCATTCACCGTCGCCAAATATGGCATCGGCACGCTGGCTTCGTTCGGCGAGCTGATGTTGAGCCTCTATCTGACGACGATCGCGTTCATCGTCGTGGTGCTGGGCGGCGTGATGCGTCTGAGCGGATTGTCGCTGTGGAAATTTCTGCGGTACATCAAGGACGAAATCTTCGTCACGTTCGGGACGGCTTCAACCGAGGCTGTTTTGCCGCAGATGCTCATCAAGCTCGAGAAGCTGGGGTGCTCGCGCCCCGTTGTCGGCATGGTCTTGCCGACCGGCTACACGTTCAACGCGGACGGTACGGCAATCTATCTGACGATGGCCGCCATCTTCATCGTTCAGGCGATGAATATTCATCTGAGCGTATGGGATCAACTTCTGGTGCTCGGCGTGCTGCTGTTCACCTCGAAGGGGTCCGCCGGCGTGGCGGGCGCGGGCTTCGTCGCATTGGCGGCCACGCTCGCATCCATGCAGAAGATTCCCGTGTCGGGCCTGGTGCTGTTGCTGGGTGTCGATCGCTTTCTGAACGAGGCGCGCGCCGTGACGAATCTGATCGGCAACGGTGTCGCGACGATCGTCGTGGCCCGATGGGAAAAGGCCATCGATATGGAGCAGGCGCGAACGATGCTTGAGAGGGGAACGCTCGATATGGCGGAAATCGAGCGGGCTGACGAGGACGCGAACGGGCGCGTGATCGGTGCGGGGCGCTCGGTCTGAATCTCGATCGGCGCGGAAAAACAAAAAGCGCTCGCTCTCACGGCTCAAGTCCAACGGGAGGGTGCCGTTAACGGTATTGGTGGCCTCTGTCCATCGACATTGGGCAAGGCGAGAGTTTTTCACATACCTATCGGCACCCTTTCAAATGTTTAGACGTCTCTCCATTTCCGCGCGTCTGTGGCTGACGATGGCCCTGCTCGGCGCGATGCTCATAGCGATCGGAGTGCTCGGCGTATACGGCACGAGACGCTCCGACCAAGATCTCAATTTCGCTTACTCGAATCAGCTCAGCGCGGCGATTGCGATCGGCAAGGCCAACCTGAACCTGACGATCGTGCGAACCACGCTCGATCGCGTCTTGCTTCATCCCGACGCGCCCGATACGGCGAGCCTGATTGACAAGGCCCTCAACTATCTTTCGATCTCGAATCGCGCGTGGAACGAGTACGCTTCGCAACCGCATAGCGCCGACGAGCAGGCGCTGGCCGATACGGTCGGCACCGCCCGTTCGGCGCTGATCGACAAGGCGATCCTGCCGATGATCGATGCGATGAGGAAAGGAGACCACGCGAGCGCGGACGACATCGCGATGAAGGGCGTGCCGCCGCTGTCGGTCGCATTGACCAAAAGCTCCGACGCGCTCGCTGCCTGGCAAAACCAGCACGGCAATGAAGCATTCACGGCGGCAAAGGTGCGTTCAGGGGCGGTTCAGGGGATCGGCGGCGTGCTCCTCGCGGCGGGCCTCATCGTCTGCGCGATCTGCGCCGTGGCGCTCAACCGCTCGATCGCACGGCCGCTCGCGATTGTCCTTGCGCAAATGCAGCGAATCGCCGCGGGCGACCTGAGCGGGCGATTGGAGGTGCGATCCGATGATGAAATGGGGCAACTTGTCAAAGGCCTGATGGCGATGCAGACATCGTTGACCGAGACGGTCCGGCAAGTGACGCGCAGTGCCGAGTCGATCGCCGCGGCAACGAGGGAGATTGCCGCCGGCAACAGCGACCTGTCTCAGCGTACCGAAGAGCAGGCGGCATCGCTGCAGCAAACGGCGGCCAGCATGGAAGAGCTCACGGCGACGGTCAAGCACAACACCGACAATGCGATAACCGCGCAAACGTTGTCAGGCGGCGCAAACGATGTCGTGGTGCGCGGGGCCGCGGTGGTCGAAAGCGTCGTCGAAACGATGAACGGAATCGACGCGGCATCGAAGAAGATCGCCGACATCACGGGCGTGATCGAGGGCATCGCGTTTCAGACGAACATTCTGGCGTTGAACGCGGCAGTCGAAGCGGCGCGGGCCGGCGAGCAAGGCCGGGGTTTCGCCGTCGTGGCCGGCGAGGTTCGCTCGCTTGCTCAGCGGGCCGGTGCCGCCGCCAAGGAGATCAAGGAACTGATCGGCGATTCGGTGGCACGCGTGGATGCCGGGGCCAAGCTCGTCGATACGGCGGGGCACACGATGCAGGAAATCAAGGAGGCGATCGCGAAGGTGGCATCGATCATGGACGAGATTGCGAGCGCATCGGGTCAGCAAAGCGACGGCATCGAGCAGGTCGGCATCGCCGTGTCGCAAATGGATCAGGTCTCGCAGCAGAATGCGGCGCTCGTCGAGGAGGCCGCTGCGGCGGCTGCGTCCCTCGACGATCAGGCTGCGTTGCTCAAGCGTGCAGTGGGGGTGTTTCGGTTGGAGAAGACGGCCGGCTTCGCATGAAACCGCTATCGCCGGCATCGATCGGTCCAGCCGTTGTATTGCCGGGTTCGCTGCGTTGACGCGCAACTTCTGCAACAATCGCATAGCTTCGCTGGGCTGACGTCTATCCACTCGCTCATCGAAAGCTTTTCCGGAACGCACCCAGCCGCTTCGCCCTGACGAGGCTCGTTGTCAAACGCGCCCTCGTCGCGCCAAACCGTCCGCGAGCTAGCCTTGTCCGACACACCGACCACCGACGCTGCCACGTCCGAAATCGATGCACCGATATCGGGCAAAAGCCGCTGGGGTATGGCAGCGATCCAGTTGACCGTTGCGCTTGCAACGATCGACACGGCAATCGCGAACACAGCCTTGCCCGCGATCGCCTCCGATCTTCATGCCACGCCGGCGGCCTCGGTGTGGATCATCAATGCGTATCAACTCGCGCTCGTCGCGACGATGCTCCCCCTCGCCGCGCTCGGTGAAATCATCGGGCATCGCCGCGTCTACCTCAGCGGCATCGTCGTATTCACCGCCTCGTCGCTCGCCTGCGCCCTGGTCTCCACGCTGCCGATGCTGACGGCTGCCCGGATCGTGCAAGGTCTGGGCGCCAGCGCGATCATGAGCGTCAACGCCGCGCTGATTGGCTGTCTCTACCCGCCGAGCCGCCTGGGCCGAGGGATGGGCATGAACGCGTTCACGGTCGGCGTGTCGTTCGCGGTCGGCCCGACGGTCGCGTCGATGATTCTCTCGGTGGCCTCATGGCCGTGGCTGTTCGCGGTCAACGTGCCGCTCGGTATCGCCGCGCTCGCCTTGGCGCTGCCTGCGTTGCCGCGGACGAAGCGCGGCAAGCATGCGTTCGATCCGGTGGCCGGCGTGTTCAACGTCGTCGCATTTTCATCGTTGATATTCGCCCTCGGCGAAGCGGCGCATCGTGAGCCCACGTCGCGCGTGCTGGTCGCCGCCGCGATCGCCGTGATTTTCGGTGTGCTGCTCGTGCGCCGGGAGGCCGGTCACCCGGCGCCGATGCTTCCGGTCGACCTCTTCAAGCGGCCCGTCTTCGCGCTTTCCATCGTGACGGCGATCTGCTCGTTTGCCGCACAGGGCCTCGCGTTCGTCTCGCTGCCGTTCTTCTTCGAGGACATCCTCCACCGCAGCCAGGTTGAAACGGGCTTCCTGATGACGCCGTGGCCCGTCGTCGTCGCGCTCGCCGCACCGATCGCCGGACGCCTTTCCGATCGCTACCCTCCCGGCTTGCTCGGTGCGATCGGGCTCGCCATTCTCGGTGTCGGCATGGCGTCGCTTGCGCTGCTGCCCGCCTATCCCTCCGTTCACGCGATTGCGTGGCGGATGGCCCTATGCGGTGCCGGATTCGGCTTTTTCCAATCGCCGAACCTGAAAGCAATCATGTCGAGCGCGCCGCCCGAGCGCAGGGGAGGCGCGAGCGGTATGATCGGCACGGGCCGGCTGCTCGGGCAGACCACGGGCGCCGCGCTGGTGGCGCTTTGCTTTGGTATCGCGGGCCGCCATGGACCGACGCTCGCGCTGGCGACCGGTGCGGTGTTCTCGGGCGCGGCCAGTATCGCCAGCGGACTGCGGCTCTTTGCGCCATCGCACCGCGCGGGAGCCGCGGTGCGCTAATCAGACGTGCTTGTAATAGAACGTCGTTGCGCAAAACGCGCCGTCCGGCATCAGTGCGTACTTCGGCACGACGCCGACGCGTTGCCAGCCGGCTCGTTGATACAGGCGTTCCGCGTCGCCGTCCGTTACGGTATCGAGCACCAGTACAGACTTGCCTTCCTCGCGCGCAGCGTCTTCGAGCGCGTGCATGAGGCGCTGCGCGATTGCCCGCCTGCGCGCCCTTCGATGCACGAGCATCTTCGCGACATCGGCCCGGTGCGGCTGGTTCTCGGGCTGAGCCAGAACGAGTTGGACGGTACCGACGACATTTCTGTGTTCGTCTTCCGCGATCAGCAACGCGCGCTCGCCGCGCACGACACCTTCGGCAACATTGCGCCAGAACGCCAGTGCCGTCTCCCGTGTAATAGGCAGCATGAAGCTGACCGATGCGCCACCCTCGACGCAGTCGATCAGCACATCGGCCAGCGCTTCAACATAGTCCGATGCCTCGTTCGCCTGAACACGCCTGATCGTCACCTCGTCGCTCATTTTTCTTCCGGATTCGTTGAATGGGGGACCTCGTCAGCGCCACGAACAGCATGGCGGCTTCCGAGTGGGATTGCCAAAATCATGAGCCAGTCGATCGACTTCTCCAGGCGATCGCCCGGCTGCATGCAGCAGCATAAACGACCAAAATCGAGCCACGTTGTAATCAAGTTGTAAAGCGTGAGTATGGCGACTGCCCTATCATTGGCAGCACGGTTCCACGGCGTTCAATAAGAAGAGGGCCTTGAAATGAAATCTCGGTTCATGAAGGTGACCCGCATAGGCGTCGCCAGCTTGATAGTATTGGCCGCGGCTTGCGGCGTCGCGCTGGCATTTGCGTTGCCCGCGGCCGCGGCAGCGGTGTGTCCTTCCTGCTATGGCTTCGAATATGTGGCCGAGCGCACGTTCGTCGAGAGCGGAGCGAGTCCCGAGGAGCGGGCGCGGCTCGTAGCTGTCGTGGCGGAAGGCCGGCAGCGTGTACAAAGCTTCTGGGGCAGGCTCGGCGCGGCTCCGAAAGTGCTGGTCTGCACGACCGAGAATTGCTTTCGACGTATCGGAGGCGGCCGTCGCCGGGGAATGTCGGTATTCGATCGCGTGGCGATCCTCTCGCCGCTCGGCAGCGATGCCGTCATTGCCGCGCATGAGCTCTCGATGAACGAGCTCAATCATCGCATCGGGGCGCTGGGCGTGCTGCGCGGTACCGTGCCGATCTGGTTCAACGAAGGCATCGCGATGTACGCGTCCGACGACCTGCGTTATCTTGCGCCGCCCGGGGCGGGCGATCGCTGCCTCGTTCCGGCCGCGGAGCCGCTGCCCGTCGGCGTGTTCGAGTGGAATCGACGCGCGCTCAACGATAACCGGCTGTATGCGAAAGCCGCGTGCTCGACGAGCCGATGGATCTCGCTGCATGGCGGTCCGTCCGCGGCCGTCAGCCTGGTGTCGAAGGTATCGGCAGGTGCCGCGTTTCAAGAGGCGGCTCGCTGAAAGGACAGAGCGGCCTGGCTTTGGAAACGCGGCGTAGCTATATCGACGCCCCGGGTGACCCGGGATGCTGTATGTTTACACAGCGTCCGCGTCCTCGAACGTTGCTTTTCGGACGTCGAATTCGGGGCCTGCCCCGATGCCGAGGTAAGATTAGCACTCCTATTGAACTCAGCCCCACCGTGCGGTCGTGCATTTCGCCTGACCTATTCGCGAGCGCATCGTCGGCGGCGAGTGGTCGGGAACGGGCCGCTGAACGGCTGGGCCGCGCGGGCACGCGCGAACCAGCCGCCGAACAGGACTAGTTTGGAGGTCACGTGTCGCATTCGCCTCTTGGCATTCCGGCTGCAAGCGAGTGGCTTTCGATTTGGGAAAAGGCCACAATCGACTATTGCGTCGCCTTGCTGAGCCCCACGGGCATCGTGCTCACGTGGAACGTGGGCGGTGAGCACATTCATCGCTACCGGCCGGACGAAATCATCGGCCGTCATTTTTCGGTCTTCTATACCCCCGACGATCGCGCCGCCGGGGTGCCGCAAGCGGTGCTCGTATCGGCGCTTGCCACGGGGCGCCACGAGCTCGAAGGCTGGCGACTGCGCAAGGACGGTTCGTCATTCTGGGCGAATGTCGTGCTGACGCGGCTCGACGATCGGGACGGCAAAACGATCGGCTTCGCCAAGGTGGTACGCGACGTGAGCGACAAGCGCGCCGCACATGAAGCCGTCGTCGAGAGCGAAAGGCGTTTCCGTCTGCTCGTGCAAGGCGTCACCGACTACGCGATCTTCATGCTGTCGCCCGAAGGGTATATCACGAACTGGAACCCGGGCGCTCGCCGCATCAAAGGCTACACCGCCGAGGAAATCATCGGCTCGCACTTTTCGCGCTTCTATACACCCGAGGACCGGGCAGCCGGCGTGCCGCAGCGGGGACTCGCAACCGCCGCGCGTGAGGGGCGTTTCGAAGCCGAAGGGTGGCGCGTGCGGCGCGACGGCAGCCGCTTCTTTGCTCATGTCATCATCGACGCGATTCGCAACGAGGACGGGGCGCTGCTCGGGTTCGCTAAGGTGACACGCGACATCACGGAGCGGCGCAAAGCGGCCGAGCAGCTCGAGCAGACTCGGGCCCAGCTGTTTCAATCGCAAAAGATGGAGGCCATCGGCAAGCTGACCGGCGGCGTCGCGCATGACTTCAACAACGTGCTGCAAGTGATTCGAGGCAACCTCGAGCTGTTGCGCGCTGAGGCTGCGCGCGACGTGTCGGCTGCTCAACGCGTCGACAACGCGCTCGAAGCGCTCGAGCGCGGCGCGAAGCTGGCGTCGCAACTGCTCGCGTTCGGTCGGCGGCAACCGTTACAGCCGACGGTAGTCAACTTGTCGCGCGTCATGGCCGGAATGGACGACATGCTGCGACACGCGCTCGGCGAGCCTGTCAAACTGGAGACCGTCGTTTCCGGTGGGCTGTGGAATACGTTCGTCGATACCCACCAGCTCGAGAACGTGATCCTCAATCTCGTCATCAATGCGCGCGATGCGATGCCGCAGGGCGGCCACCTCACGATCGAGCTTCTCAACGCCGTGCTCGACGATCGATATGTCGCGTCGACTTCGGACGTACCGGCGGGGCAGTATGTCATGGTCGCCGTGACCGATACGGGCACCGGCATGCCGGCCGATGTCGCCGAGCGCGCGTTCGATCCGTTTTTCACGACTAAGCCTGAAGGCAGCGGCAGCGGCCTCGGTCTGAGCATGGCGTATGGATTCGTCAAGCAAAGCGGCGGGCATATCAAGATCTATAGTGAAGTGGGCCATGGTACGACCGTCAAGCTCTATCTGCCGCGCTCGACTGACGCGGAAGAGGTGACCCAGCGGACGAGCGAAATGGTCCCGCTGATGCTCGGCAATGAGACGGTGCTTGTCGTGGAGGACGATGACAAGGTGCGGGCGACCACCATCGAAATGCTGGCCGGGCTCGGCTACAAGGTGCTCCAGGCCAATAGTCCGGAGGCCGCGTTGACGATCATTAGCAGCGGTGTGTACGTCGACTTGTTGTTTACCGACGTCGTGATGCCGGGCCCGATGACGAGTATGGAAATGGTCCGCCAGGCGCAGCTGCTGCGGCCCACTATGAAGGTACTGTTCACGTCGGGCTATACCCATAACTCGGTCGTTCACGGTGGGCGGCTGGATCGTGGCGTCGAGTTGCTATCCAAGCCGTATGGCCGCGAGGAGCTTTCGCACAAGATTCGCCAAGTGCTGGGCCGGCGCGGCACCCCCGACCTTGCGGCCGCGATCGAACCGATCGCTGCGGCTGCGGTGTCGACATCGTTGAGCCGTCCCGCGGCCGATTCGCTGCGCGTGCTCGTCGTCGACGACGAGCCCGGCTCGCTCGATGCCGTCGCCGAGATCTTGCGCCTGCTCGGGCATGACCCGCATAAAGCCGCCAGCGCGCGCGAGGCGCTCGATGCGATCGCCACGATGCATTTCGATGCTTTGCTGGCGGACATCCGTTTGCCGGACATGTCGGGGATCGATCTCGCGAAAAGTGCCGCGAAATCAGCGAATGGCATGCGCATCGTGTTCGCTTCAGGCGACCCGATGTCGATCGATGGCGCCTCGCTGCCGTTCGAATGGCGTGCGATTCGCAAGCCGTTCAGCGTCGACGACCTGAAGCAAGCGTTGAGTGCGTGAGCGCCTATCGTCAGTCCGGCGCCGCGCCCGTCAACTGCTGCTGGACATCGTGTGCGAGAGCGAGCAGGGCGTCGCGATCGATACCGCTCGATACCGCATAGCCGAAAGCGCCGTCCACCCAATAGAAGACGTTCACCGGGCCATCGCGATAGAGCTTGAAGGCGGTCGTGTTCGGGCTGAGCGTTCTGCGCGAAATACATAGCGTCACGCGTTTGCCTTGCGCGTCGCGGTACATGAAGAGCGCCATCGTTCCGTGAACGTCGTGGAGCAGGCGTCCGCCCGTCAGCTCATAGCCGCTACGCGAGAGCGCCGGCGGATGGATGTCGGTGCCCAGCTTGTTCGACAGCCACTGTACGAAATCCTGCTCGTGCTTCGCACCGAGTTCGGTGGGCCTATCGACCGCGGGCATGTAGACGACGTGGGCGATTGCCGCATTGCGCGCGAAGGCGTCCGCCGTATCGACGCTGACCGTGCGCGTACCTGAGCCGCTCCCGGGCTGACCGAATTGCGCGCGGCCAATCTGCATGCCGGCACCCATGCCGATGCCGATGCCGACGATGAGCGCGGCAGCGAGCCCGGCGTAACGCGGCCAATGTGGCCGGTTGGCGGCAGTGCGCCGCCGGCCGACCACATCGGGCCGAAGCCGCTTCGGGATCGGTTCGGCCAGCGTTCGATCGTAACGCTCATGCAAAGCGGCGTTGAGCGAAAAATAGTCGTTGATTTTTGCGGCGAGCGCCGGATCGCGCGCCATCGCGCGCTCGACTCGCTCGCGCGCGTCGGCTGGCAGCGTTCCGTCGACGTAGGCGTGAATATCATCTTCGCTGATGATCGATTTATCCGTCATCGCACCACCCTGAGCCTTTGGACGGGCTGCACGCCCGCCATCAGGTTTCTCAATCGCTCGCGGCCGCGCGAGAGTCGCGACATGACCGTTCCGATCGGAATGTCGAGCGCGAGCGCGACATCCGCATAGCTCATCTCCTCGAGACCGATGAGCAGCACCACTTCACGCTGTTCGGCAGGCAGCCGCTGCAAGGCGAAGTCGAGGTCGCGCATTTCGAGGGAGCGCATCTGCCCGGCAGGCTGGGCAAATTCCACTTCCGCGATGCCGTCGTCGTCGAACGATAAATGCGGGGCGCGTGCCGCCGCTCTGCGTAGTTGGTTGACGAAGACGTTGTGCATGATCGTGAAAAGCCAGGCGCGCAGGTCGGTACCCGCTTTGAATTGATGGAGGCGCGCGAGCGCACGCTCGAGCGTGTCTTGCACGAGATCGTCGGCGAGCTGGCGATTATGAATGAGCGCTCTCGCGTACCGGCGCAGGCGCGGAATGTGGTCCATCAACTCATCGCGGGAGTCCATTGGTCATACCAGTGCGCAATAGGCGATTCGACAGGTGCCGGGCGCCCTCGACGCCCTCCGCGATGATAAACACCTGTCGCCGCGGTTTATTCCCGCGGGACGGGCCGCACCGATTCTGACCGGGCGCAGAGGAACAGGCATGAATAACAGACGATTGGGTATCGGATCGAGGCAACGGTGGGTCCATACTTTGCGCTCCGGTCGACCGTGCGTCGAAGGCTTAGTGCTGCTGCAACGTCCGACATTCGCTGTTGGCGAAAGGGGCAAGCAGGCATCGTGTTCCGTCCGCGAGATCGGCGCGCGGCGACGGCTAAATCTGGCACGAATGCGCAATGGAGGGAGTTGAGTCATGCGTTATGCAAAATTCGGTTCCACAGGGCTTTTTGTCTCAGAGCTGTGTCTCGGCACGATGACGTTCGGCGGAGAAGGCGCGGTTTGGGAGCATATCGGCAAGTTGCAGCAGACGGAGGCCGACACATTGATCGGCCGCGCCATCGATGGCGGCATCAATTTCATCGATACGGCGAACGTCTATTCCGGAGGCCTCTCCGAAACGATCACCGGCACCGCACTGAAGAACCTCAAGGTGCCACGGGAAAACGTGGTCGTCGCCACGAAGGTCTTCGGCGAAACCGGCACCAAAGCAGTCAACTCGCGCGGCCTCTCGCGCTTTCACATCATGGAGTCCGTCAAGGCAAGCCTGCGGCGTTTGCAGCTCGATTACGTCGATCTGTATCAGGTGCACGGTTTCGACCCTGCGACGCCGATCGAAGAGACGCTGCGCGCGCTCGACGCGCTCGTTCAGCAGGGCCATGTCCGCTATATCGGCGTATCGAACTGGGCGGCATGGCAGATCATGAAGGCACTCGGCGTTTCGGAGCGGCTCGGCCTTGCGCGCTTCGAATCGTTGCAGGCGTACTACACGATCGCAGGCCGCGATCTCGAGCGTGAGATCGTCCCGTTGCTGCAGAGCGAAGGCGTGGGGCTCATGGTCTGGAGCCCGCTCGCGGGTGGACTGCTCTCCGGGAAATACGGACGCAACGTGAAAGCCGAAGAAGGGAGCCGGCGCACGACGTTCGACTTCCCGCCCGTCGATCTCGAGCGCGGCTACGACTGTATCGACGCGATGCGCGGCATCGCCGAAGCGAAGGGCGTATCGGTCGCGCAGATCGCCCTCGCATGGCTGCTGCACCAGAAGGTCGTGACGACGGTCATCGTCGGTGCAAAGCGCGTCGAACAGCTCGAGGACAATCTCGCGGCCACTTCGGTGAGCCTCACGGCCGATGAGCTCGCGGCGCTCGACAAGGTCAGCGCGCTGCCGCCGGAATATCCGGGCTGGATGCTGGCGCGTCAGGGCGAAGCCAGACGCACGCAACTGCTGCAGTCGGCCAATCGTTGAGCGTCGGCGCTCAGACGATCTTCGGGTCGGGGCTCACCGTCGAATCGTTGGCGGCGGGGCCCGGCTCGATAGGAAGCGACGCGACCGTATACCCCGCGTCGCGCCACGCGTCGATGCCTCCGCGCAGCGGCACCACGTCGCTGAAGCCGCTATTCATCAATTGCTTGGCCATCCATGCCGCCGAAACCTCGTTAGGGCACGAGCAGTAAATCACGACCTTCTGATTGCGTCGATACGCAGCGAGGATACTGTCGAGATCGCGCTCATCGGCAAAGCGCGCTCCGGGGATGACGTACGGATCGAGTTGGCGCTTTTCGTCCGAGCGGATGTCGAAAATGACAGGGGGCTCCTCGCCGTCGATCAGACGATAGAGCTCGTCCACGTCGATGCGGGCCGCCGCGAGCTGACGCAGCAAGGCGCGGCGGCGCATCCAGCGAAATCCGGCGTAAAGCACGGCCAGCACGGCGACGATGAGCGCCGTAAAACGGCCTAGACGGCTGGCTCCCTCAAGCAGAACGTCGATTTCTGGCGCGAGCAGCACGCCGATCACGAGACCGAGGGCCGCCCATATCGCCGCGCCGATCCCGTCGTGTGCGAGGAACGTGCGATAGCGCGTGCCCATTGCACCCGCCATCGGCACGGAGACAATGGAAAGACCGGGCACCAGTTTCGCCACGGTGAGCACGCGCACCCCCCAACGTCCGAAGAACCGCTCGGTCTTCTTGACGCACGAGTCGCGAGAAAGGGACAGCCTGCATAGCTGTTTCAGCGTGGCGCCGCCATAGATGCGACCGGCAAAGAACCATACCGAGTCGCCGATGAGCGTGGCGCAGACTGTCAGGATCAGCACCGAGGCGAGCTGGCTGCCGATCGCAAGCGGATGAAGCGCGGCGAACGCGCCGAAGACGATGAGCGTCGGCATGGCGGGCACGGGCAAACCCAGCGACGCGGCGAGTGCGTTGGCGAATACTAGCGCGGCACCGTAACGCGCGACGAGATCGTGAAGCATCGGCTGTTTCCTGGCAAGGCGAGGCGGAACGTGGCCGCACCCGCGAATTATGCCGCTAGTTGCGCCGCTTCGCTGCAATCCCGTACCGGGGCATTGATGTACCCAACGAAAAAGCGCCTAGCCGTTCGTTCGCGGCTAGGCGAAAACCGCCGGTTTTTTCCGGCGGCGGAGGTACCGACGCGACACAGGCTGGTCGCCGCTTTCGGCAACGACCAGCCAGCTTCGTTCAGCGTGCCGACCCTCAGTTCCCCGACGACATTTCGGCGATGATTCGATGAGTGCGTCGTCGGAGCGCGGTAGGTGTTCTCTCGATGCTCTCTCGATGGCTTGGGCCTTATTCGCCGAAGTAAAGCGACTTCGCGCCAGGTGCAGCCGTCGACCGACTGCCCGATGCCGAAGTGCCATTCGATTCCCCGCCGATCGCGACCGAGCTGCCGTTCGCCGCCGCGGTACGCGTTTCGGCGGCTTGCGCCGAAGTGGGGTAGTAGGGATCGCGGCCGAATGCGCTGCGAGGTGCGCTCTGTTTGAATTGCACGAGGTCTGCCTGCACTTGCGCACGTGTCAACGGAGCATCCGCTTGCGCGAACGAGAGGGCGGGAACGGCGAGCACCGACGCGATCACCGCGGCTTTGAAGAGCGATTTCATGTTTCTTACCTCCGAAGTCTTTTGAGCGGATTAGTTGCATCGGCCTTTCTTTCTCGCCTGCAACCCATATGAGCAGTCTATCGAGGCAAGCATTAAGGGTTAACTCCTATTCGAAGAAATCACCGTTACGTAATTGGCGATAATCGCCGTTGTGCCCGGGTGTCTTTCTTTCTGAGAGGAGGCTTCGTCACCGCCATGCGCATCTTCCTACGAAACGCTTTCATCGTGCTGGTATCGCTGCTTGCGTGCCGGATCGTCTCGGCGCAGCCACCCGACAGCGTGCAGCTCGAAGACTTCACGTGGACCGAGTTGCGCGACGCCGTGAAGGCGGGCAAGACGACGATCATCATTCCGATCGGCGGCACGGAGCAAAGCGGCCCCTATGTGGCACTCGGGAAGCACAACGCACGTGTGAAGGTGCTCGCCGCGCGGATTGCGCAAGGGCTCGGGAATGCGCTCGTTGCTCCGGTGATCGCATACGTTCCCGAAGGGAGCGTCGCGCCGCCGACTTCGCATATGCGCTTTCCCGGCACGATCACGATTCCTGACGACGTCTTCGAGAAAACCCTCGAATCGGCGGCCAACAGCTTCAAGGTGCACGGGTTCAAATACGTCGTGTTTCTCGGCGATCACGGCGGCTATCAGAACGACATCAAGCATGCGGTCGTGCAATTGAACCGCACGTGGGCCGGCCAGGCGCATGCGCTGGTGCCGCCCGAATACTATGGAACAAGCTCCGACGGCTATGCGCAGATCCTGCGGCAGCATGGCTACCGCGATGACGAGATCGGAACGCACGCCGGGCTCGCCGATACGGCTTTGTTGCTTGCCGTCGCGCCGCAGATGGTGCGGTTGAATCAGTTGCACGACGCGCCGAAGCCCGGTCCGGCGGAGGGTGTCTATGGCGGCGATCCGCGGCGCGCCACCGCCGACATCGGACGACTCGGGACCGATGCGATCGTTGCCAGGACGATCGAGGCGATCAGGAGGGATACAGGCGGCAAGTCACAATGAACCGGATCGATGCTGTCTAGCTTTGCATTGCCGGCTCGCGGGCTTTTGCTTCGGGCCTTCGTTTGCGGTCTTTCGTTTCCACATTCGACAACGGATTCCGTTATGCGTCCAATCAATCGAAATGCGCTGCGCGTCGTCTTCACGGTTTTCCTTGGCATTGCCGCGTTGTTGATCGACTGCTCGCGCGCCGCTGCCGCGTCAAGCATTGCAACGGTTGCAGGCATGCCGGCCGTCATCGATTCTTCGAACCTCTATAGCGAGGCGGGCGCCGCGCATCTCTCTCGCGCTGTCGCGGGCGCGTTGCCGCGCGTCTACGTGCCGAACCTGCGTTCCGACGATGTCTACGTGATCGACCCGGCGACCTTCAAGGTGGTCGACAAATTCAAGGTCGGCCGCAGTCCGCAGCACATCGTGCCTTCATGGGACCTGCAAACGCTGTGGGTCACGAACAATGCCGAGGGGCGGACCGACGGCTCGCTCACGCCGATCGATCCGAAGACGGGTAGGCCGGGCAAGGAAGTACTCGTCGACGATCCGTACAACATGTATTTCACGCCCGACGGCAAGGAGGCGATCGTCGTGGCCGAAGCGCATGCGCGGCTCGATTTCCGCGATCCGCATACGATGGCTTTGCGCTCGAGTGTCGACGTACCGCAGTGCAAGGGCATCAACCACGCTGACTTTTCGATCGACGGCAAATACGCGATCTTTACCTGCGAGTTTGGCGGCGGGCTGGCGAAGATCGACATGACGGCACGCCGCGTCGTGGGCTATCTGACCTTCGGCAAAAAGAGCATGCCACAGGACGTGCGTGTATCGCCCGACGGTAAGGTGTTTTATGTCGCGGACATGATGGCCGATGGCGTGCACGTGGTGGACGGCGACAGCTTCAAGGCGATCGGCTTCATCAAGACGGGCGTCGGCACGCATGGTCTTTATCCGAGCCGCGACGGCACGAAACTCTATGTGGCCAATCGCGGCTCGAATCTCGTGCACGGGCCCCGGCACGGGCCCGGTAGCGTTTCGGTCATCGATTTCGCGACGCGCAAGGTCGTGGCGAACTGGCCGGTGCCGGGTGGCGGAAGCCCGGATATGGGGAACGTCAGCGTCGATGGCAAGACGCTATGGTTATCCGGGCGTTTCGACGATGTGGTCTATGCGATCGATACGGCGACGGGCACGATGAAGTCGATTCGTGTTGGCATGGAGCCGCATGGGCTCACGGTGTGGCCGCAGCCCGGGCGGTATTCGCTCGGGCATACGGGAAATATGCGGTGAGGCGGCCGATGCCGGTAAACGTTCCCCGGTCGGTTCACGCAGGAAGCGTCTCTGCTCCGAACCACGCGGCAACGTGCTCCATCGCGTGATCGAGTGTCTCGAGCATCGTCAGGCTAACGCCGATGAGGTCCTCCGACGGCGCTTTCAAATCCGGCACGGTCACGACCTGAATCCCGGCGCGATGCGCGGCGCGCACGCCGTTCTCGCTGTCTTCGAATGCAAGGCACTCGCTCGGCGATTTCTTTAGCCGGGAAGCCGCGAGCTCGTAGACGGCCGGATCCGGCTTCCCACGGGCGACTTCATCGCCCCCGGCGATCGCGTCGAACAAATCGAGCACCCCGACTCGTCCAAGCCGAGACTTGATCTCCTGTGCGCTCGAAGACGAAGCAACGGCACATGGCACGCCGGCATTGACCAACGCAGTCAGTAGGCCATGCGCTCCCGACTTGAGCGGAAACACCGGAGGATTCGTCGGAGACTGTAACCGCTGCCGAACGAACTTCAGCGCTTCCTGAAATGCCGCCTCCGCGCCGAACATCGTGGCCAGCATCGCGTGGCACTCAGGTAACGATCTCCCAATGATCTGAACATAGTCGACGGGGAGGATATCAAGCCCGAGTTCGCGTCCGGCGGCTATCCAGGTGTTCATGATCGTTCGTTCCGAATCGATCAGTAGCCCGTCCATGTCGAAGATTGCCGCGGAGAACATATGCACGAATCGTTGGGAAGTGTGAGATGGCCGCACTATAACGCCTGCGCAGCTGGCTCTGCGTGAACGATTCCGACATAAAGCTGGTTCATTTCCGCCCATGCCTGTATGCATTGCTCAATCAGCGACCGGCGCCTCACAGACCGATTGATATTCAGAGTTGAAATAGTACCTGCAAGCGAGTGCGACATTGATCATGAGCGCAGCGCAGACGACCACGCAGACGGTGGCTGCTACGACATTCGTCGCTTGCCGATACCGCCATGCTTTGCCTATGAAGCAAGCCAAGCCGACCAAATAAATGATCAGGGCGGGAATGCTACACATCAGTACCTGGATCGGACCGTCGCAATCGATTCCGCCTGATCCCATCGCCTCATATTCGTTGGGGAATGACAGCATTCCAAGCAGGGCAAGGGGCGCGAATACGACGATTAGAACGAGGACGAGCCATTCGCGACGGGTCGGCCTAAATGAAGAGCTGGTCATAATCAGCTGAGCCGGAGTGGCACCATCGGATCTCCCTCTTTACGACGTATACACAACGCTGAGCGCAATTAGCGCTGATCGACGGCAAGCAGGCCAAGCGGGAGCACTGGCCAAAGTCACCGACAGAGCAGCCGTGGTGATGCCCAGTCCGCCGTATCAAAGGCACTTTGCCCTCCCGAACGACCGGTCTGGTTCTGAATCTGTCCGCCCGTGCGGCCGAGGACGATCAGGCGCAGCATTCCCACATTGCTTACGTCAACGGAGACGCTTTGCGCTGGCGAGCCCTGCTGCATGATACCGCTGTCAAATAACATCTCGCCATCCCCCCAGACCTGAAAGCTTACCGCGCCAGGCACGGGGCCGCTGTCGTCGACTCCGATCTCGGCGGTGAATTTCGAGCAACGCCTATCGAGGCGGTAAGCAATTTTCGCGGGAGCGCCGAGTATGCCGAAGCCTTCCGCGTAAGTCGCGCCGGCGATTTTTAGCGGACCCGATAAGGGTGGCGCATGCAGATCGTTTGCGACGACGGCATCCGTGGAGACGGGCGCTGAATAAACGGTCGCGCGTGAGGGCGGTGGCGCAGCGTCGAGCGCGATGTTCGACGTGTAGGGTGAAGTGTCGATCCGGTTGAATGCCGCATACGCCCAGCGGAGCGCACCAAGGCGTACCGAGCCAGACAACGCCGGCTCTTGTCCCTGGATCACCAGCAGACTCGTTCCGTGCGGCGCAACCGTCGCCTCATAGGAAGACGAGAAGACGCCCAGGTCTTTGTGTGCCCAGACATCCCGGACGGAGGCGGGACTTTTCGCGAGGCCTAGATCGGCGAATTTCACTTTGATTCTGGCCTCGATATCGCCCTCGTTCAGGAGCGCGACAGCACGAGAGCCGGTGCGGCTTAGCGGTTTCGCCAGTACGTGTGTGTCGCCTTGGGGGCCAGGCCTCAACGCAATTTCGGATGCGGCGAAATGCAAAGGGTCCTGATCGATTGCAATCACCTCTCGATTGGTAAGTAATCCGAGCGCTCCGTTATCGAGCGTCAGGTCATTCCCGGCGATGAGCGGCGCCGACATCATGGCCCAGATCGACATATGGGTTTGTGCCTCGGCGGGCGTGAGAGAGCCGTTGCCGATTTCGAGCGAATCCATATCGATGACAAAACCGGGCTCGACATACGCCGGCGCCAGAACTCGGGCAATGTCGATGTTGTGTCGGATGCTGGCCCAGGTCGCCCGCACATCAGAAGCGATGCGCGCGGAATCGCCAATGTCCATTGCGGCCCAGCTATCAGGCGTATGAATGAACTGATCGAGCCGGGTGACGTAAGGGATGTCGAGATAGACCGTCTTGCCGGAATCGCGCGCGAAAGAGTCGAGGGCGTTACGAATCGCGTCGAAACTTCCGGCAGTGCCGTCACAGTCGTCGTATTTGATCAGATCGACGCCCCACGACGTAACGGTTCTTACGTCCTCAGCCTCATGCCCCAAACTGCCCGTGTACAATACGCCACCGCCACCACGGCCGATACAGGTGACCGTGTAATTGGCAAGGTAAATGCCGAGCTTCAGGCCCTTGGCGTGAATGTAATCGGCGAGGGCCTTCATTCCATCCGGAAACTTCCGCGGATCAGCCTGAATGTTGCCATGCGCATCGCGGCCTTTCATCCAGCCGTCGTCGATGTTCACATACTGGTAGCCGGCGTCTTTCATTCCGTTCGAGACCATCGCATCGGCGATTGCCTTGACTAGACTCTGATTGACTTCCCCGCCATACCTGTTCCAGCTGCTCCACCCCATTGGAGCAGCGTTGAACCGGATTCGACCAGCCATGCCCTTGGGGGCGTTGTCCAGTTGCATGGGAGAGTTCGAGGAATCGAGCGGCTGCTCGATGAGAGAGGCATCTCTGGTATTAGCGACGTTTTCAGGTGTGTGCGTGAAAGCCGCGGGTGGGCGAAATACCGGGGATGCGCATGCTGTCATCAGGAGTGCGGCGAACACCCAAGCAATGAAATATGCCTTCGGAAGGTCGGCCGGTGGAGCGGTGCCGGCAAGTCGCGCGCCGATCGCGTCCATTTGGATCGTCTGCAGCGATGAAAATTTTCGATGCATTGAGGTATCCACCGTTTCTCGCCATGACATCGAGCACGCCTTCGCCGTCCGGTCAATCGCGCTGATCGCTTGGAGCCCCAGACTATAAGCATCATGCGGCCCGCAATGGGCTTCATTATTGCCGAATGCGCGCATCCCACCGCATACTAATTAACTTGCGCGCCGCTGCTTGCGAATGTCGCCATCGAAATCACAGGACAGTAGTCGATCGAGGGGCCAAAAATGACCACACGGAGTTTCATGCGGACGCTTAGAGTTGACGAATCGCCGGTGCAGCTTCAAGGACAAGACGTGATCATCCGCCCGGAGCCTTGGCTGAATGTCGCCCGCGCAGCTACGAGGCGCTTGGCTGCGCTTGCCCGCATCCGGTATTCATTTCTCATGCGCTTCGAGATCGCCGCATTAGGTCTGCTCCTGCTGCTCATACCGTTCGCAGCCCGCGCAGCGGACGTCGAGATCGTCAGTGGCTCGTACGATGGCGGCATGCTAATCGGTTTCGACCGGACCACAGGAGTCGTCACCGGCTACTTCAGCGAACAAACCGGCGAAGGGCAGTTTAGCTGCATCTTCTACCTGACCGGCAAATTGCGGGGTTCGGAGGCCCCAATTTCGACCTATTTTTCGGAAGCCCCGACCGAGGATTTAATTAAAGGCCAACTGGTACTGGGTGCACGCGGAGAGTTTCAGGTCCGACTGCCATCCGAGCACGGCGGCTGTTGGAACGTGGAGCATTTCGCCGACGAAAGCCAACCGGCCGATTTCACACTTGATGCCGCATACCCATGGATCACCGTCGCCGTCGTGAAGCGCGACAAAGCCTATTTCTTCGATACGCCGGCCAGCGCTGTCCATCGCAAGGGGTATGTCGTAAAAGGCGACGGCGTTGGCGTGCGCGCCACTCAGCCAGGGTGGCTGCAGGTTGATTTCGTCGGCAATGGCAAGCCCGTCTCGGGTTGGATCAGGCAATCAGACGTCTACCCGACTCGCTAGGTTGGTGGGCAACTTAGTTCGCTCGTACCTGATCGGGTACCAATCTCTCTCGGAAAATGTTCCGCGTGCCATTTGGTATCCGATCGGGTACGGCGTGCGCTTGTGGAAGCAGCTCCCGCATGAAGGGCTGGCCGCCTTCAATGCGACGAGACGTAATCCGGGTTTGCATGTGCTGGAGGTATCGCAAAACTCTCCTTCATCCGTTTCGTCTCCGCCGCCGGCGGCAGGCCAAAAAGCCGCTTGAATTCACGATTGAATTGCGACGCGCTCGCATAGCCTACTGCATGGCAGGCTGCCTCCGCAGTCATGTCCTGACGCACCATCAGCAAACGCGCTTGGTGGAGTCGTATGGACTTCACATACTGCATTGGCGATGTCCGCGTAATCGCCTTGAAGTGGGCGTGAAATGTAGGCACGCTCATGCCCGCCTCTTCGGCCAACTGTGAGAGATCGAGTGGCTCTGCGTAACCGGCGTGAATCCGGCGCAGCGCCTTGCCGATCTTGCCGAACTGTCCTTGCATCGCCAAGGCCGCGCGCATCGCATGGCCTTGCGCGCCCGTCAACACGCGGAAATATAACTCGCGCACGAGCGCAGGCCCGAGAATCGCGGCGTCGAGAGGGTGATTCATCGCTTCCAGGAAGCGCAACACGGACGTACGCAGTGCGGAATCCATCGGACTCGACATCATGCTCTGCGGCTGGTCCGTTCGCACGGAGATGTCATGACGATCCAGCTCGATCATCAACTCCGCGGCCGCCTGAAAGTTCAGATGCATGTAGATGGCCAGGAGTGGGCGGTCCGGCGTCGCGTCGGTTTCCATTGTGAAGGGCACCGGTACAGCGACTGCCAGATAGTGCTGCTCGTCGTACAGATAGAGCTGGTCGCCGAAATAGCCCCGTTTGCTTCCCTGACAGACGATCACAATGCCGGGATCGTAGAGCACCGGCGTGCGCGACAACGCGTGGTCCGAGCGGAGGATGCGCACGTCGGGCAGCGCGGTGAAGTTGTATCCCTCGTCGGGTGCCAGTTTCCGAAGCAAGTCCACCATGCGCCGCCGGTCACTCGAGGAGGAGTTCGAGTCGTAAGTCTTCTTTCTCATCGCATGCTGGCTCGTCTCATAGGAATAGGCAATACAAACAGAATATTCGACGTAAAAAAGCTCCGGCTCAAAGAATACTATGCAAACTTCTTTGAACGGTCTGGAGTGACTGGCATGCCATCCCCCAAAATTCTGCTCATCACCGGCGTCAGCAGCGGCTTTGGCCGAGCGCTGGCCCGTGAAGCGCTCGCCGATGGCCATCGTGTGGTCGGCACGGTCCGCAGCGAAGACGCCAAGAAAGACTTCGAAGCGCTCCATCCGGCCAAGGCCGTGGGCCGCCTGCTCGATGTGACAGACTTCGATGCGATCGATTGTGTCGTCGCCGAAATCGAGGCGTCGGTCGGTCCGCTGGATGTCGTCGTCAATAACGCCGGATATGGCCATGAGGGAGTCATGGAGGAGTCCCCGCTCGCGGAAATGCGGCGGCAGTTCGACGTCAACGTGTTCGGAGCGGTGGCCGTGATGAAGGCCGTGCTGCCTTACATGCGAGCACGCCGGCGTGGACACATACTCAACATCACTTCCATGGGTGGATTCATCACGATGCCGGGCTTCGCCTACTATTGCGGGAGCAAGTTCGCGCTCGAAGGCATTTCCGAGGCGCTCGGCAAGGAGGTCGAACCGTTCGGCATCGCTGTTACCGCGGTTGCGCCGGGTTCATTCCGCACCGATTGGGCGGGCCGATCGATGACGCGCACGCCTCGCTCCATTCCCGACTATGACGCGATCTTCGATCCTATCCGCAAGGCCCGCGAGGAAAAGAGCGGCAGGCAGTTGGGCGACCCGGTAAAAGCCGCGCGCGCGATGCTGGCTGTCATCGACAGTGAGTCGCCGCCGACGCACCTACTTCTCGGGAGCGACGCTCTCGCGCTCGTACGGGAAAAGATGTCGGCGCTCGCTAGTGAAATCGAGAAGTGGGAGGCGCTCACGCGCTCGACGGACGGATGAGAGGGGGCGAGCCGTTAGGATGGCGACGGGTTCAAAAGAGACCAAAGGCCGGCGAGTGCGCGATCTTCTATACTTCGGTTGACCTCGTCCCTCTTGCGAAGGGTGCAACGATCCGTTCGTCATGAAAATCAAGGCCGCCGGCTTAGCCCTCGAACTTGCCGTCAATCTCTTGCTGCCCTGGCTAATGTACCGCCTGGCGCTGCCTTATGTCGGCCGCGCCGGCGCTCTCTACGCATCGGCGGTGCCGCCGCTCGTCTGGAGCCTCGCCGGATTTGCAAGATCGAGGCGCCTCGACGCGCTTAGCGTCTTGGTATTGGTGGGAATCGCGCTGTCTATCGCGATGATGGCGCTCGGGGGGAGTCCGCGCATCCTTCTCGTTCGTGAATCGCTCGTTTCAGGCGTGATCGGCGTCGTCTTCCTGCTCTCACTCCTCCGCGATCGGCCTCTCACTTTCTATCTCGCTCGCGCCACTGTCGCTCGCGAGAACGGAAGCGGCGCAGCACGCTTCGAGGCACTCTGGCACGAACGTGCTGCCCTTCGCGCGTCGATCCGCCTGATGACGCTGGTCTGGGGCGCGGGGCTCACTGCGGAGACGCTGTTGCGCTGCTGGCTAGCATGGCACTGGCCCGTCGAGCGCTGTCTCGTTGTTTTGCCACTCATCAGCTACTCGATCTATGGCGGCCTGATGCTGTGGACCTTCTGGTTCCGAGGCCGGTTGAGAGCGCGTGAACAGTCGGCGAGTGGCAGTGTGGCGGGGCAGCCTGACGGGACGTCGATACATCGCGGTTAGCGTGCCGTTACAAGTGAAAACGATAGACGACGATGCTCGAGTCGTTGAAGTTATCCCTGGTGACCACATACTCCCCGGTTCCTTCATTGAAGTAGGACCTGAGGCTGTACATCGAATCGACATCATCGCCGACGCTAACGGCATTCGGATTCGAGTTGTTCAGCGTGGCGTCGAGTGTGCCCGTCGTGAGATTGAACGCATCGATGTCTTGTAGCACGTCGCGGCTCGGCACGGATTGCCCCGAATACACGTACCCGACGAAGAGATAGTTGGCCGACGCGGTGATCGACCTGGGCGTTGCACGGGTGATGTTGATGACGGGATTCGGCGCGGACGTATTGCCTGCTCGCCAGCCGTGATACACCTCGATCCTCGTTCCCATCTGCGACCAGTCTGCGCTGCCGGCCACACCTTGCGCGAGGATCATCGTATCGCTTTCGGGCAGATAGATGATTCTGGTCAACGGTTGCACGGACGTTGGCACGGCTGTCGGAACGCCTGCTCCCCAAATCGGCGTGCCGTCAGCCTTGAAGCCGGTCAGCGAGTAGTGCCAGATCTGGTTCGTGCCATCGAGGCCAGCCCAAACGTCCCCGTCGGAGTCCAGGCAGAATCCTCCGGTGACGAGCGCAGTTGTCTTGAAGGTATTGAAAGGTCCCGTATTCGGGAGTGCGCCATCGGGTATCGCGATATAGCCGTTCGCCTTGTTGAAGTGATAAAAGAAGAAGTGGGCTGGGCTTTGCCCGGATGCCACGAGAATTCGATTGAGCGGTTTGCCAGGCTGGCCGATAAATGCCATCTGCGCAAAGTTCTCGTCGCGGTCGCCCGTCGTGCTGGTGAGGCGGGGGTCCGATGGGTAAGCAATCGGATCGATCGTGTTCGCTACGAATGTGCCTCCGGCCGTGCCGGTGTAGATGTTGCTGCTCGAGTAAAAATATTGACCGTAGGTGATCGCGTCGGGGACAGGGTCGGGACTCGGGCCCGGTACCCCGTTCACTTCGAATCCGAGCGATTGAAGCTTCCACATCGTGTTGCCGGATGGGTCGAACGCGTGAAGGTCGGTGCCGCCGTGGCGCGCGAGGTCCCAGGTTCCGCCCCATGGGTTAGTGAGCACGTATAGATTGCCAGTCGAGTCTTTGCCGATGCCGACTACGCGCGTGAAGCGCTTGTCGCCAATCTGGCCTTTGACGCCGTACTTCGTATCGAGGTAGCCGCCTCGAACACCGAACGTGCCCGCCAGCGTCGGCTTACGCGTGATGTGGTAGTACTTGATGTTCATGTCGGGCCCTTCGTCGCCGACCCACAGATCTTGAGTCGGCGCGTCGTAGTAGAGCGCGGACGGTCGGGACGTCGATGCCATCCTTATGGTGTCGAGCAGCGCACCGGCCGGACTGAATTTTCGGATCAGGCCTCTGCCCTTCTGCGCGACCCAGATGTTGCCTGCCCCATCGACGGCGAGGGCGCCGGGGCTCGATACAGGAATGTCCAGCTGCGACGCTCCATCGAGCGTATAGACGCGAACGCGGTTCCCAGGGAAATCACTCGCGTAAAGAAGCGAGCCCGAAGTCGCGAGTCCAGTGACGACATCCGCCCGCTGTTCGGACGTATCGGCGCTCACCGGAATGACGAGATCGCGTGTTTGCGTGCTGCGGTTGAAGCGTCCCACGAATCCGCTACCGCCGATCGCGCTGTTAAATTGCAGCGCGGCGAAGACAAAAGTGGCATTGCCTGTAATGGCACTGCCCTGAAATTCGTTGTGAAGCCCGATAGAGCCTTTGTTTTGTCCGCCCTGATATATCGCAACGCCGCCTTCGCCCTCGTCCCACATCGACGCCGTGTATATCGTGCCCTCCGGTGCTACCCACATAGACCGCGCTGCGTTGCCGACATGGGTGGCGTCGGTTCCGAACGTATTCGCCACCCAGTCGGTCGTGTATTGGGATTGGGTTTGCGCCAAGCAGGGGGACGCGTTCGCCGCGGTCAACACTGCCGCGACAAATAGGGCGTGAATTCTCTTCATGGGCCACCGGGAGCAGGCTGTGGGGAGGGCTGCTGTCCGCCAAATCGGCATCAAGCGCAATCAGCTTAGTTAATCGTTGGGCATAAAAAAAGAAAATATATTGCCAACCCCACTGCCTGACGGCGCCGGTCCCGGAGCCGATCTTCGAGCCGTCGGACATTGAGAAGGGCGCCGTGCCGTTGTTGCGTCCCGCGCTAGCCGCGCAATGGAATAATGACCGTCACAATTGCGCTTCGATTGCCGCCTTGTCGATGACCGACCATACCCGTGCAATTTTTCTGTCACGAAACGCGTAAAACACGTTCTCCGTGAAAGAGATCCGCTTGCCGCCGATATCGAGTCCGAGGAAACGGTGGGTGGGACTGCAATCAAACGCCAGACGGCTGGCTACGACAGGTGGCTCGACCACCAGCAGCTCGATGATGAAGCGCAGGTCCGGTATATCGCGTACGTCTCGTTCCAGCATTTCTCGATAGCCCGATAGCCCGATCTGTCGACCGTTGTGAATGACATCGTCGTCGACGAACTGGCCGAGGGCGGACCAATCCCGCCTGTTGAGGCAATCTATGTAGTTGCGGTAAACGTTGCTGAGATTTTGCTCGCTCAAAATGGCCTACCTCCATCTGCTTCTATCGTAAGGTCTTCGAGACAAGCACGCTCGGTACCAAGCAATGACTCGGGCAGGGCGGCTGACGGCGCGCTGGGCCGCTGCGGACGCGTGCATGATGACGCGTCCGCAGTTTTGCATCGGTAGGAACGCCGCTACTACGCGGTCGCTCGGTTCGGTTGCCGTTATGCGCTCCAGTCGAACTCGGTAATCTCCGCGTGGCCCAGGCTTTCCCACTGCCGCATATCGGGATCACGCCAGGAACTGCCTTTGCCGTTCGCGAGCCCAATGTCGTCACGGAATGCGGCCGCGCCGTGCAGCAGTCGCGTGATCTCGCCAGTGGCACCGCGCAACGGTTTGGCGATCGCCACGCCGATTTTTCCGACTGTAATTCGCGTTTCATCCGCGCTGCTCTGGATATCGATCGGCGCATCGACGGTCGGCAGCCATTCCTTGACGAGTTGCCCGACTACTTCATAGACGCCGCCCCGCTCGCCCTTGAACAGTGGCTCGAGCGCGGCCCGCTGCTCGGCTGAAACCGAGGAATCGAAGTAGATGCGTCCAACGCCCTCACCGCCGAGGAAGCCTTTCGGCCAATCGGCAACCCACGCCAATTTGGCGCCGCTTACGTCAACGCCGTCGACATCCCCACTGCCAATGTCGACCCACTGGCCGCCAGAGCACCAGACCTGATCGCCTTCCAACTCACCTAGCACGCAAGGACAGCCCACCTTGCAGCTGCATGGCGCATAGTAAGTTCCCACAATATGCCAGGCCATAGCATGCCTCCTTTTGTTCGCAGGTTATCGAACGCGGCACAGCACGTGTTCTCGTGCCATGCCGCCGCCTGCGGCACACCTGCAGGCGATTTCAGGGATTGGGGTGTCGCCCCTGGAGCCTCAGGCGTTGCTCCAGTCGAACTCATTGAGCTGAGCGTAGGTGTTCTCGTGGCGCATGGCGAGCGGCTCTGGCGCCGTTACCGCCAGGCGCGCCACGCTGGCCATCTCCGCCTTCTTGTACTCGAAGCCGTTCGGCAGTTCGATGCGTGCGCGATGTTCCTCGCCGGTGACCGGATTCTTGATCGGCTCGATATCGCACTCGGCGAGCCCGGAAATGCGGAGTGCGCCGGTGCGGCGCTCGCGATCGACCTGCAGCTCGATCGTGGCGAATGCCGGCTCGAGCGTGTGTGGGCACACGCTCGCCATAATTTCAAAGTATGTTCCGCCTTCTTCGCCACTCTGGATCGCCGCCAGCGCTTGCCGCTGCTCAGGAGAGGCCTGCTCGTCAATGATCCATTGACGGGTGCCGTTACCTTCATGGATAGCGCCGGGCCAACGCACGATCTGAGCGAAGCGCAGGCCGTCGAGGCGAGTGGCGCCGTACTCGCCCGCACGGATTTCGTAACCGATGACCGCCTCGCAATGACCCGTGGTAGGCAGCGCGTTGAACTGACATGGACAGCCCCATGCGCAGTTGCAGCTCGCCACTTCTTCACCGGCCATGCGCCAATTCACCTTGGTCGAGCTCTCCATGGTTCATTCCCCTACCAGTACTATCTTCAGTCGATCGCCAGGGCCGATCCGCCGGGCGATCGTCGACAGTAGGACGCCTTGATCGTTTAGCTGACTCGAGGATTAGTAATTAAGTCGTTATAGCGAGTCCGCCGGAGTCCATCTTTCATTTGGTAAAGGTTAGATGCCGCGCGATGCGAAATCTAGCCGATTGTGCGCTCTGGTGACTTGCCGAAACCAACGTGACGCCTACCCTTGCGACAGCGAGACCGGAACAACGCTTGCTGTGTGCCTAAGGCAGATCAAAGCGACGAGCGGTGCTGAGGCGTAAGCACACGCTCGGCAAAAAGGGACGCAGGGCTTGACGCGGAGATGCCTGTCGCGGTTAGACGCCAGTGGCCGTGGCTGGCGCGATAAAAGCGAAGGACACACGTACTATGAGAAGGCCGTCTGGAACACAGCCGATACTTGCCGCTTTGGCGATTTTGCTCGCTGGGTGTGCCGCCGGCGGCATGCCGTATACGGGGCGGCACCTGACTCCAACGGAGTGCCGTGACCTGGCGGCGCTGAAGACCAACGCGCCGCCTACAATGGCGCAACACCATAGCGAACTCACTGCGCTGAGGAAAGCCGGCTATGACCCATCGCCCTGGTATGACGATCCGTACTACCCGGACGATCTACAGGCGGCACAGCGCCTTGTCGACTATTGGTTCCAAACGGAGTGCCAGCAATCTCAACCCCGCTGAAGAGCCCGTTCGACGTTGCACTGCATAGCGCGCCACGGGCGACAGTCGGAGCGATGTCAGGCCCGCTGGCTCGCATCAGACAGCGCATCATGAAGCAAGCGCTTTTGCGTTAGACCGAGTACTGCTTGCCGCCTTCCGCTTGACTTCGAGAGATGGCGAGCGCTCCGTAAGTGGCGGTGATGAATCGAACCGCGAGCCTTTGAACTGCTGCCGGTATGCCGCGGGTGTCATCTCCTTCGTCGCTTTGAACTGTCTGTTGAAGTTGGCTACATTGTGAAAACCGGATCGAATGGCGACAACGGATATCGGCATCTCCGTATCCGTCAACATGCGGCAGGCGTGACCGATTCGGACTCGGGCGATGTACTGCCCGACGCTCTCGCCCAAGTGCCGCGTGAAGTGTCTCGTCAGCGTGCGTTCGGACAATCCCGCCGCCTTCGCGAGTGCCGAGAGTTTCAATGGCCGCGCGAACTGGGTGTCGATCAATGAAAGGACTCGGTTGAGCTGTTCCGGCTCGTAACCGCGGACAGCACCGACGCGCGTTTCGAAAGCGCCCGGCGACGCCAGAGGTTCGGCAGGCAAGTCCGACAACCAGACGAGGATGTCCAGCACTGCCGCCAGCCTCTCTCGCGCATCGGTGGAAAGGAGCCGATCGAGTTGCGCGCGCATCCGGGTACCGGCGCCTTCGGTGAAAACCAAGCCGCATGCGGCTCGTCGCAGCAGGTTGCGCAGGTCTGCGTACTCCGGGCACAAATCAGCCAGGCGCCGCACCCATGAGCCGTCAAACCATACGACGATGGCGACTTGCGGCTCGGCCGGATCGATAGAGCGATTCGACGACCAAGTATGTGGGAGATCCGGTGGAACCAGCACCAGGTCGTCATCGCCGTAGGCCGCGACAGAATCGCCTATGTAACGCTTCCCACGGCTGTTCATCGTCAGGGTCAGCTCGTACTCCGGGTGGTGATGCCACTCGAACGGCATTCGCGTCAGACGCCGGTGGTAAATCCTGACGGAACAGCTCTCGCCGAATTGAACGTGCTCGTAAGCGGCTTTCATCGTAAAACTAGCCTCGGTTTGAAATCCCGCCCTTCAGCGCGGCGAGCGGGAATCCGGCCTGAAGCCCGGTTCTGCAGCAGTTGCTGTCCGGAATTGCAAAATCATTGGCCCGATCGTATCACTATCGGAGGCGTTGCCGTCGTACGCTTCTCGGGTCAGCAATCACAATATGGAGACGATGCCATGGCCCTGCAAATCGACGACCTCTCGGCTGCAATCAGGCGGGCGAAGCGCGAACTGCGCGAGCAGTTACCCAACTTTAAAGAAGTCTTCGCAGACATCGAGGCGGCGATGATCGATGAGGCCGAGCGTATTGCGAAACTTCGCGACGAAGGCGAAGCCGTCATTCCCGAAATTCGGTTCGATGACATCGTTCACAACCGAATAACGGCGGACCAGATCGCGCTTGTCAAGGCACGGGGCGCCTGTGTCATTCGCAATGTCTTCGACCGCTCGCTCGTCGAGCAGTGGGACGACGACATCGCCCAATACGTCGAGCGAAACAATCTCGATGCGAAGCTGCTCAACCGAGCAGAGGACAGGTATTTCGGTCAGCTGGCGTCGAGCAAGCCGCAGATTTACGGCGTGTATTGGTCGAAACCGCAAGTGATGGCACGCCAGTCCGAGGCACTCACTCTGGCGCGCGTGTTCCTGAACAGGTTATGGAAGGCGGAAAGTGAAGGCCGGGTTCACTTCGACCCGAATCATGTTCCCGTTTACGCCGACCGGTTACGCCGCCGGCCGCCGGGCTCGGAATCGCTCGGGCTCTCCGCGCATTGCGACGGCGGTTCGGTCGAGCGCTGGATCGAGCCGAATTTCCGCAAGGTCTACCGGCACGTGTTCTCCGGCAACTGGCGCAACTATGACCCGTTCGACGCGGCATGGCGAACCGAGGTCGAGGAGATTCCTTCGCCGGCGGTCTGCTCGATGTTCCGCACTTTCCAAGGATGGACGGCACTCACTCCGCAAGGCCCTGGCGACGGCACGCTTCAACTGGTGCCTATCGCCAAGTCGATGGTCTACATTCTCATGCGCGCGCTGCAAGACGACGTCGCCGATGACGACCTGTGCGGCGCAATGGCGGGCCGGGCGCTCTCCATCAAGGAGGCGTATCACGCTCCGTTGTTTCGCGCCCTCTCGTCCATTCCCCCGATGCAGGCGGGCGACACCGTCTTCTGGCACAGTGACGTCATCCATGCCGTCGAAGATGCGCATCGCGGCAAAGGCTACAGCAATGTCATGTACATCGCTTCGCTGCCGTCGTGCGCCAAAAACGACGCATACCTCAAGCGCCAATTGCCGAGCTTCCTCGAAGGGAAGAGTCCGCCCGACTTTCCGGCCGACCATTTCGAAACCGACTTCGTAGGTCGCGCAACGGCCGAAGACCTGACTGCCCTGGGCCGCTCGCAAATGGGCTTGGACTGAGTCCGCCTGATCCGCGATACCATCCACGAGAATGACTCTCGTAGACCTGGAGATGCGAAATGACCAATGCGTCGCGCTCGAGCACCAAATCGACCGGCAGGGAAGACCTCTTTCACGATCGCATCGTGGAAGCTCTGCGAGACGATCTCGCGCTCGCTTTGCGCGCGGCCGCGCACTTCGGTCTGGATGAGGGCGTCTGCAATCACTTCAGTGTCGCGCTGCCAAGCGACGACGGGTTGTTCCTGCTGAATCCGCGCGGGCTGATGTGGAGCGAGGTCGCCGCGGACGATATCGTCATCGTGGATTCCGCTGGTAGTGTCGTCGCCGGCCGTCACGAAGTGGAGCCGACGGCAATGTTCATCCATGCCGCGATTCACCGCCTTGCGAAGAAAGCCTGCGTGCTGCATACGCATATGCCGTACGCAACGGCCCTGACGCTCACGACGAATTGCGGGCTCGATACGACGTTGTCACAGAACGCGATGCGTTTTCACGGCCGTGTGGTCCTGGACCGCGCGTACAACGGCCTCGCGCTCGATGAATCCGAAGGCGAGCGCATCGCGCATGCGTTGGCGGGCCGGGATATCGCATTTCTCGCTAATCACGGCGTCGTCGTCTGCGGAGACCGGATCGATCACGCGTTCGACGATCTCTACTATCTGGAGCGCGCGTGTGCGGCGCAGGTGCTCGCGCTATCGACAGGGGTCGGGCTCAAGCCCGCGACTGCCGATGTGGCGGAACGAGTCGCGCGCCAAATGCAAGGCGAGCGGCTGCAATCCGAAATGTTCTTTGCGGCGCTGAGAAGGACGATTGGGGCGTCTTGACGCAGAGCTGATACACAGCCCGCCGGCAACTACCCCTTGCTCGGAGCCGGCCTCAGCGCATAAGCCCCATCGCCGAGCAAGAACAGCACGATGAGCGCAACAGCCCAGAACGCCGGGTACTCCCATCCGCCGCCCTTGTTCGTGAAGAGCCACCCATTCGCGCCGTGCACCATCGCGATGGTGCCGAGCATTTCAGCCGCGAGGGGCAGCGCGATCCACGATGCATAAATACCGAGAATCAAGGCGATGCCGCCGACGACCTCGAGCACGATCGTCAAGTAAGCCGCAAACGCGGGCAAGCCCAGCGATGCGAAGAAGCCGACGAAACCGGGGATCGAGAACACGAACAGCTTGAGGCCGACGTGTGCGAGGAAGAGGATGCCGAGGCTCACGCGCAATAGCAGCGAGGCGAACGGTGCGGTCTTTGGGTTGATCATGGCGATACCGGCGATTGAGGCAACGCAGTTCGAGAAAGACGACGGCACCGAATCGAGTGCGAGCAGAAAAACAATAAGGACACCGAATGAAAGGCATGCCGTCGAAGCCAGGGCAAACGATACGGTCGCCAGAATGATGGATCAACTCGGCTATGATTGATCCATCATTTACTCCTGGTTGATGATCGGATGGATACCCTCACGAGCATGCAGGTGTTTCGTCTCGCGGTCGAGCTGAAGAGCTTTGCCGCCGCGGCCCGCAGGCTCGACATGTCGCCGGCGATGGCCAGCAAGCACGTCATGCATCTCGAGCAGCGCCTCGGCACGCTGCTGCTCAATCGGACGAGCCGGCACCTGAGCCTCACCGAGCCGGGCGCGGTCTATTTCGAGCATGCGCGGCAAATGCTCGACGATCTCGAGGACATCGAATCGGCCGTAACGAAGGCAAGCGCCGCGCCGCGCGGCATGTTGCGCGTCAGCGCGCCGGTCTGGATGGCGAATCCGGGCTTCATCGGCGTTCTGAACGAGTATCGCCAACGTTACCCCGGCGTGCGGCTCGACGTCGACCTGTCCGGGCGGTTCGTGAATCTGGTCGAGGAGGGCATCGATCTGGCGCTGCGTGCGACGAACCCGGTCTCTTTGAGCCAGACGCTCATTGCGCGGCCAATCGCACCGGTCACCTTCCATGTCGTTGCGGCCCCCGACTATCTGCGTCGGGCCGGACGCCCGACGCGCGCCACGGAGCTCGGCGATCACGCGGTGCTCTCGTATTCGCTGCTGCCGGGCGGCAACGGCTTCGACGTGGAGGGTCCTGACGGCGTCGAATCGGTCAAATTCGAGCCGGTCCTCCAAAGCAACAACGAATCGCTGCTGAGACTCGCCGCCCTCGAAGGCATGGGCGTCGCGTTCTTGCCTAAGTGCCTCGTCGCGCGCGACGTCGAGGCGGGCCGCCTGGAGGTGCTGATGCACGACTATCGGCTCTTCGGCACCCAGCTTTATGGCGTCTACCAGAATCGAAAATATTTGTCGTCGAAAGTCAGAACCTTCCTCGATTTCCTTTGCGAAAAGCCGTCCATAGCGTAAGCGTGTGAGCGGGAAGTAATTTCTGCTGATGCGTGACACAGGCTTTTTTTTTGACTTTCGTCAATTTCACCACGGACGAGAATCGCCTATGCTTGAGGCCAGGCGTGCGTGACGTCCGGCTGCAATGGCGCCGCTCGAAAACGAACAACGGCACGACTTGGGGGGCGGTCATGAAGCAGTGGACGATCTGTGCCATGCTTTGCGCGTTGACAACCTCTGCTCACGCCGAGGATTTGCTTCAGATTTACGGCATTGTCGACGGCGGTGTCGCTTATGCCACGAACATAGCCGGTGCCCATAGCTGGTTTCAGACGAGCGGTGTCGCGCAGTCGGACCGCTGGGGCTTACGCGGTTCGGAAGAACTCGGAGGCGGGAACCGCGCGATATTCCGGCTGGAAAACGGTTTCACTCTCAATGATGGCCGATTTTCACAAGGCGGACTCGAATTCGGCCGGCAGGCGTTCGTGGGTATCGCAAGCGACCGCTTCGGCACGTTGACACTCGGGCGGCAGTACGATTTTATGACAACCAACCTGACGGTTTTTTCGTCGGGAACGTTGACGCCTTCCGTCTTCGCGTTTCATCTCGGCGATCTCGATCGACTAGGCGCCGAGCGTATCGATAACGCCGTCCGATATGTCACGCCCGAATTTGCCGGCTTTCAGCTCGGCGCACTCTACGCATTCGGCGGCCAGCCCGGTAATTTTTCCTCGCATAGCGCGGCCGGTTTTGGCGCGTCCTATGTCATGGGCGCATTCAGAGCCGGCGCGGCTTATACCGAAATTCACGACTATACGGCGGTATTCGGAATCGGCACGACGGTGCTCGGGGCGCCGCTCGTCGGAACGTCCTCGCAAGGATTGCTGCCACGTTTTCAGACGTTCGACAAGTTGACGGGATCGGGCATCGGCGCCAGTTATCAACTCGGGCCGGCCCTGTTTCACGCGCTCTATACGATGGTCGATTTGCGCAAAAACGGTGCAAGTGAAACGTTGCGAACGGGCGAGGGCGGTGTCAGATATTCGATCAGTTACGCGCTCTCGCTTGCGGGAAGCTATGCGCGTTCTACACTGGCAGGCAAAGGATGGAACCAGTTCGTGGGCGGCGCCGACTATTTGCTCTCGAAGCGAACGGACATTTATCTTAACGCGGTCTATTTGCACGCGAGCTCCGGGGTGCGGGCCGAGCTGTTCGGGGTGCCCGGCTCGTCGTCGAACAGCCAGACGGTCGTTACGCTGGGGATGAGACACGCGTTTTAGCGACGTTGCAGCATGGCTGTCGAATTGGATATCCGCGACTTTTTTGATCTAGGTTAACTTTCGGATCCGATTCATACGATATTTTCGGGTTTGCGTTGATAGGGTTTTGCTAGGTTGAAAGGGCACGCCGACACGTTATCCTCATAACATACGGATTGAGGTTTGTCTGAGCTCTCCCGCGCAGCAAGTGCGGCGAGTCGAGGGGGTTTTTGTTTTAGAAAATATACGCGATTATTTTTGCTGAAACCGGTTTTTCCATGCCGGATTTTCAAATGATGGGCCGAAATGGTTTCCTGGGCAAACGAGCGGTTGATGCGCGGTGTCGAGCGATTTGGCTCGGTGCCCACCTTTATGACGGCCGGTTCCGGTCGTCGCTTCGCGGCGCGATGGCATCGCGTGGAGACTGTAGTGCGCGCGAGAATCGATCTAATTCAGCGTTTGCTCGACCAATACTATGGGGGTGGGCTGGCATTGGCCGCGCTGCTGCTCGGTCTTGCCGCGACGTTGACAGTTTATTCGCTGCTTGGCGGATTCGTCGAGCGTGAGGCGCGGCTTCGTTTCGAAAACGATTCGCGAAACGTCGAGCAGCAGATCGCGACACGTGTTCGACTGTATTCGGACGTGCTCGTGACGATGCGTGCATTGATGAGCGCCGATGAGGAAGTGAAAAGAAGCGAATTCCGCGACTTCGTGTCCGGGCTCGATTTGCCGGGCCGATATCCGGGCTTTCAGACGCTCAATTGCGCGTTCTATCTGCGCGATACCGATCTTGACGCATTTGTCGCGCGGCAGCGTATCGATCCGGCGCTGCGAAGCGCGGGAGTCGAATTTACCTTGCATCCGCGCGCTCAGCGCGCGATGCACGAAATACTGACTTACGTCGAGCCGCTCGAACGTAACACGGCGTCGCTCGGGGTCGATCTCGATGCGTTGCCGGACCGCGGCAACGCTTTACAAACATTGCGCGATACCGGTGAAGCCGTCAGCAGCGGTCGATTGATCTACGCCGAGCGCGGCGCCGAGTACGTCGGTCTCGCGATGCGTCTGCCCGTCTATCGCAGAGGGATGCCGACGGCAACGGTGGACGAGCGTCGCCGCGCCTATGTCGGGTCGGTCGGTGCCGGCATCAGAGTGAACGACATGATGGCTGGGCTCTTGAGTGCCCAGACGTTACTCGCGCTCAGATACCGCATCTACGACGCAGGGAGCGTCTACGGCCGCCAGTTCGCACCTTCGGATTCCCGGATGCTCTACGACAGCATCGGCGGAGTATCGGTAAGCTCTGCTGCCGCGGCGAGCGGAGGCGTCAAACCCCTCGATTCCGATAGGCGCAACGGCAATGGCGGGCGGCATGCAGTCGTTCCCGGTGCATCGACGAGCCCGCCGTTCACACGCAGCACGACGCAGCAATTCGCGGGGCGGCGCTGGGTTATCGTATTTTCAGCGCAGCCTGCGGCGTTGATGGGCTCTCAGCGCTATCTGCCGAACGTCGCCCTGCTATCCGGGCTGGTCATTAGTCTGCTGTTGGCGAGTCTCGCGTATGCGCTGTCCACCTCGCGATCGCGGGCGCTGAAAGTGGCCGATGATATGACGGCCGGTTTCCGGGAAAGCGAAAGGGCGCGAGCCGAAGCGCAACGGATCGCGCATTTGGGAGACTGGCGCGTCAATGTAGGCAACGGCGCCGCGCACGTTTCCAACGAGATGGCGCGCCTCGTCGGCCTGAGACGAGGGTCACCCACCGTGAAGATGCTGGCGCGGGCCATCGAATGCGCCGATCGCCCCGCGCTACTGAGTCATCTCAAGCGGACACTCGAGACGCGAGAGCCGTTCGAGCTCGAATGCCGCTACCGCTCGTTACGCGGCAGGCGCGGATGGCTGCGCATCATCGGTCATGCGTGCGGTGAGCCAGGCAGCGGTTGGCTGCGCGGCACCGCGCTCGAGGTGACGAAGCAGAAATCGATCGACCGTGCCCGCGAGCTGGAGCATGCGTTCACGCTTCAACTCGCCACCGCCACGAACGACACGGATATATTCGCCGGGCTCGTCACGCTATTGACGAGCGGCATGAATTGGGACGCGGGCGGGTTCTGGCCGGCCCAGGCGGGCCATCAGCAGTTGCTTCGTCCCGTGTACTCGACATCCGTCGCCGCGCTCGAACAGCGCCTGCGCGCGCAGAGCCTCAAGCCGCCGATCGACGACGCGCCCATCGCTCCGCGCTGGTCCACCTCACGTGCCGCTTCGCCGCGGCTTCCCGCGTCCGGAATTGTCACGACGTTCTCGTTTGCGCTGCATACGGGCAAGGAACTGCTCGGCGTGGCGGAGTTCTATTCGCGCGAACGGCGCCACGTCGAGCCTCAGGCGCTTGCGATGGCAAGCTCCATCGCAAGCCAGATGAGCCATTTCCTGCAACGCCGCATGGCCGAAAGCAATCTGCAATTTCTCGCCAACCACGACGCGCTCACGGGATTGCCGAACAGGCTGATGTTCAAGTCGCACCTCGAGGATTCACTGTCGCGCGCGCATGCGGAAAAGACGGCGCTTCACGTGCTCTTTATCGACCTCGACCGCTTCAAGGACATCAACGACTCGCTAGGTCACAACATCGGCGATCAGATGCTGCGCGCCGTCGCCGAACGCCTCGGCGAGCGCGTGCCGGAAGCCAATATGATCGCGCGCCTCGGCGGCGACGAATTCATCGTGCTCCTCGAGGACCGTGGCGATGGCGCGGCGAACTTGCGGAAGACCATCGACGTCATTCAGGCCGCACTGTCGGACCCGTTCTCCGTATGCGGGATGCAGTTGCGGGCGAGTGCAAGCATCGGCGTGAGTTCGTTTCCGGAGGATGGCAGCGATGCGCAGACGCTGCTGAAGAACGCCGATCTCGCGATGTACGGCGCGAAACAGCGAGGCAAGAACACGTTTCAGATGTACGTGCGCCAAATGAGCATGTCGCTGCAGCAGCGCGTCGAAATGGAGTCGTGTCTGCGGCAGGCTGTCGAGAACCACGAGTTCACGCTGTTCTATCAGCCACGCGTCGATTTGCGCACGAATCACTGCACCGGCGCAGAAGCGCTCATTCGCTGGAACAGTCCGAAGCTGGGGCTCGTTATGCCGGCCGATTTCATTCCGCTCGCCGAAGAGACCGGAGACATTGTATCGATCGGCGCATGGGTGCTGCGCGAGGCGTGCCGCCAGGCGGCGGAATGGCGAGCGGGCGGCCTCGGCGACATTCACGTGGCCGTCAATCTTTCGGCCCGCCAGTTCGCCGATACGCGCCTGCGCGAGACCATTCTCGAAGCGCTCGAAGACGCGCGGCTGCCGGGCCACGTGCTCGAGCTCGAGCTGACCGAGAGCGTGATCATGCGCCAGCCCGAGCAGGCGGTCCACTTGCTCTCCGCGATCAAGAAGACGGGCGTGCGCCTTTCGATCGACGACTTCGGCACCGGTTACTCGTCGCTCGCGTACTTGAACCGATTCCCGATCGACATCGTGAAGATCGATCGCTCGTTCATCCGGCATCTGCCCGAAAGCCATAGCGATGCACAGATCACGAGCGCCGTCATCGCACTGGGACACAGCCTCGGGCTGACGGTCATTGCCGAAGGCGCCGAAACGCAGTCGCATATCGACTTCCTTCGCAAGGAGGGGTGCGACGAAGTACAGGGGTATTTTTTCAGCCGCCCCTTATCCGCCGGCGATATGAGGATCTTCCTCGATCGACCGGTTCAACCGGGGCGCGGCGCCGCGTCGCTGCCCCATTGCACGGACGTGCGGAGCTTGGGCTCCGGGCGTTCGATTCATAGCTGAGACGGAGACGGACCATGCAGGAAAGAAAAAACGACACAGCGGCCATGTGGAGTGCCATCGAGGAACTGGACTTCGAGAGGATCAAATCGAAGCTGCTCCACAAGCATCGTGGGGCGGTGACGGAGCACGACGTCGCGCGTGCCGAGGCGGGATATCGGCAGTTTTTGAAGATCATCGCCAAATATCCCGACGCGCCGGTCGTTCCGAGCGAGGCCGTCGACGAATTCTGGCATATGCATATCCTCGATACACAGCGCTATGGCGCCGATTGTGAGCGGATCTTCGGCTATATGGTGCATCACGACCCGTATATCGGGATCGACGGGCCGCAAGACGAAGCGCGTCTTGCCGATGCGGCGCGCAGCAGCCATGCGCTTTTCATGCGTGAATTCGGTACGGCCGCCGAGGCGCCCGCGTATTGCATTCGATCCGCGGAAGGCGCGATGGCCGCCTATTGCATTCGCGCCGGGGAGAACGGCGCGTCGGCGGCGTATTGCATCAGGCAAGCGGCGGATGCGTCGTCGGCGGCGTATTGCATCAGGCAAACGGCGGATGTGCAGTCGGCGGCATATTGCATTCGACAAACGGCGGATACGTCGTCGGCGGCGTATTGCATCAAGCAAGCGGCGGATGGGTCCTCGGCGGCGTATTGCATCAAGCAAGCGGCGGATGCTTCCTCGGCGGCATATTGCATCAAGCAAGCGGTGGATGTGTCGTCGGCGGCGTATTGCATCAGGCAAACCGCGGATATGTCGGCAGCGGCCTATTGCATCAAGCAGACGACGGATATGTCCTCAGCCGCATATTGCATCAGGCAAGCGGTTGAGCCATCGGGAGCGGCGGCCTACTGCATTCGTTCCGGGCAGCCCGTGCCGGCGTCCGCCGCGTATTGCATTCGAGCCTAACCGGCCGCTCCTTCGTGCTTTTCGCGCGCAAGGCGGGCGATCGTCTCCATCGCGAGATCGAATTCGGTTGTTTTATCGAAGAAATAATCGGCGCCCGCCGAGAAGCTCGCCTTGCGGAACACAGGGGTCGCGTAATTCGTGAGCACGATGGTGACAATCGAATCGGTCCGGTCGCGCAGCGCATGGAGCAGATCGATGCCGTGGCAATCCGTGAGCCGCAAGTCGACGATGACGACCTCAGGTCCGCTGGCCTCGATGCCACGCAGTGCCGTTTCGACGTCTTCCGCTTCGCCCACGACGAGCGCCTCGCCGGCCGGCGGTTCGATGCGGGCGGCAAGGCGCTTGCGGACGAGCGTCGAATCCTCGACGACGAAAACCCTCAGGAGGGACGAGATGGGTGAATTCATGCGCTGAGTATCGTCACCGCCCGGCTTCATGAATATCGGACCGCACACGAAGATTGTGTAGGCGTTGGGGAAACGCCTTGTAGGGCGTTTCCTACAGCCCGCAAAAGCTCGGCTCCGGGCGGTCTTGGCCTGGACAAGTGACGCACCGCTTCCGATCTAAACCTGCTCGCCGTCGTCGAAGAGCTTATGCTGGATCGCGTAGCGGACCAGCGCCGCCTCGTGCGGCATCTGCATTTTCTCGAGAATCCGCGTTTTGTATGTACTTACCGTTTTGGCGCTCACGCAGAGCTCGTTCGCAATTTCGGTAATCGTCTGGCCGGAGGCGATGCGCCGGAACACTTCGAACTCGCGATCGGACAACCGCTGATGCGGCGCCATATCGGTCGGCTCATTGAGGCTTTGAGCAAGCCGCTCGGCCATCGACAGGCTGACGTACACGCCGCCGGCCGCGACTTTCGTTACGGCGGAGACGAGCTCCGTGCTCGCGCTTTCCTTGGTCAGATATCCCGATGCCCCCGCTTTGAACGCGCGCACCGCATATTGCTGTTCGGCGTGCATCGTGAGGACGAGAATCCGTAATGTGGGGATCTCGTCCTTGATCTGCTTGAGGAGCTCGACGCCGTTGCGCGGTCCCGGCATCGAAAGATCGAGCACGAGCACGTCCGCCGGCGTGCCTCGCACGAGCGCGACCGTGCTCGGTCCGTCGTGGGCTTCCCCGGCGACCTCGAAGCCGCTCGTGCCTTGCAGAATGTGCCGCAGACCATCGCGCACGAGCGTGTGGTCGTCAGCCAATAGCACTTTGGTCATGGCAAGGCCTCTTCCTGTTGTATTGCCGCAAGCGGCAGCATGACGGTGAGGATGAAACCGCGATCGGCGGCCGTTTCGATCGATACCGTGCCGCCCAATAAGTGAACCCGTTCCCGAATGCCAAGGAGTCCGAACGAATTCCCCGCGCGTCCTTCGACTTCCTCCGTCGTTGCGCCGCGCCCGTCGTCCGCCACCCGCAATAAGCATCGGCCGCTTTCGACGGCAAGGGCGACGCTGACATGCTTGGCTTCCGCATGCAGCGCGACATTGGTCAGCGCCTCCTGCACGATGCGGAAGAGCGCCGTGGCGCCCTCGCGCGAAAAGTCGAAGGCGGCCGGCTCGATCCGGCGTTCGACTTCGATACCGTAGCGAGTCGTGAAATCGTTGATCAACCATTCAATCGCAGGGCGCAGTCCGAGATCGTCGAGCATGACCGGCCGCAAATCGGCGGCAATGCGACGGGCAGACGCGACCGTGGAATCGATGAGCCGGCGCATGCTCTGCAGCTGAGCGAGAGCGGATGGTGCGACGCCGGGCGTGCCCTCGAGCGTTTGCTGCGCCGAAGAGAGATCCATTTTCAACGCGGTGAGCTGTTGCCCGAGATCGTCGTGCAGCTCCCGGGCGATGCGCGTCTTTTCGTCCTCGCGGACGGTTTGCAGGTTCGCCGAAAGCTTGCGTAGCGCCTCGCGCGATCGCTTGAGCTCGTTTTCGGCTTCAATGCGCGCCGTCGCATCGTGCAGCATGACCGTATAGAATTTGCGCCCCTCGCCATCGGCGAACTGCGTGATCGACGCCTCGATGGGAAACTCCTCGCCGTCGGCGCGCAAGCCGGTCAAAACACGGTGCGGGCCCATTCGTCGATCGCCTGCCGCCGTCGCTCCGAATTGCTCGATATGCGCTTTGTGCGCTTCACGAAAGCGCTCGGGGATGAAGCGCTCGATCGGCCCGCCGATCGCCTCCGTCGCCGCGCAGCGGAAAAGCTGTTCGGCCATCGGATTGAAGAGAACGATTCGCTGCGCCTCGTCGATGGTGATGATGGCTTCCGGCGACGACCGGACGATGGCCATGAGCCGCGCTTCGTTCGGCGTCGAGCTCGAGCGCCTCGCGCGCGCGCCGGCGTCAGAGAACGGCGCGACGCGGCGGCGCCCGAACAGCAATACCCCGGCGCCCGCCGCGAGCGCCGCGGCACAACCCGACCCGGCGAATGCGTTTGTGCCGAACTCGGCGGCCGCGGTCAGCGACGGGTCGCGCGTCGCATAAGTGAGCGCGAACGTCTCGCCGCCGAATCGCAACACGTCGGTGCGGCGAAAAAAAGCTGTCGGCAGCGGCAAGTTGGCGGGCGTCTCCGCGGGTGGATAGAGAACCCGCGACGGCGAGCCTGCCACGACTTCCAAGCCCGTGCGCGGCGTGCGCGCGGCCACGCTCGCGAAAAGGTACTCGGTATCGAGCCGCGCGACGATGAAGCCGGCCAGCGAGGCGCGCCGCTCGGCTGGCTGCGAGGGAGGCGGCGCGTCGCGATAGACGGGGAAGAATGCGTCGACGCGGGGGCGCGGGACGTCGGACGACGACTCTTCATCGTGCGCCGGGCGCATGGCCAGCGCGATCTGCGCGGTATTGGCCGCGCGCAGCAGCGCATTGCGCGTTTCGGGATCCGTGCCGATGCCGTCCGCGCCGGCGCTGGCGTGCAGCGGCCAGAGGAGCGAGAGGCGCGCGATCGGCGTTTCTGGCGGGGCGGCGAACGCATCGCCCGACGCCTGGGCGAAGCCGAGTGTGCGCAGGCACGGCTGTGCGTCCTCGAGCGCGAGCCGGGCGATGTAGCGATCCCAGGCATCGGCCGAAGGAGGAGCGCCCGCAGGTGATTGTTGCGACGCAATGAAGCCACTCGCGCCGCGCATCGCTTCGGTGCAAATGACGAGCTCCCGCCGCAGGTCGGCCGTGACGTGCGCGGACAGCGTCACGAAGCGTTCCTGCGCCGCATCGAGCAGGCGCGCACGAACGAGCGAAGCGGCAACGGCGGTGATGACGAGGACGACCGCGGCGGTCGCGAGCGCAGCGAGCCACGCGCCACGATAGGCGGACATGCCCTCCCGAGCGCGGCCGGGCGGCGGTGCGGCGGGCGACGGCGAAGAACCGGCAGCAAGCATGCGATCGGGCGTAGCGCGAATGGGTCTCGGCGGTACGCCGCGACGGCTTCGACGAAATCGGGAGCCGGCGCTTGTAGGAAACGATTGCCGGCCGCATCGGATCAGATTGTGCGCGATCTACGCAGCAATTGCCAATGATCTATGGATTGTGGCGGAGAACGGCGGGGCCGCGGCCTTCCCGGTTCGCTGTACCCACGAAACGGCTCTCGCGGCGCGCTATCGTGCCTGCGCGACCGGCGCGTTCACGTGGACCGGCTTCGCCTTGCCGCCGGAGTGCGGCGTGACGAGGAAGCGCTCGATGACGTCCGCCTTGAAGACGAGGCAATACGTCGAGCCGCCGTATTGGAAGAAGCCGAGTTCATCGCCCTTGCGGACATGTTGACCCGGCATGACGTCGATGATGCACGACGATACCTCCGCCATACCGATGAAGACGCAACCGACTTCCCCGATCTCGGGGACGTCGCAATCGATGACGATGACGGCGCGCGTGGCGATCGACGTCGTATAGCCTTGCGAATCGTTGAGGCCGTTCGGGTCCGGGCCTTCCGCTTCGAGCGCGGAATAGTAGCTGCCGTCGACGAGGTATGCCTTCGTAATGGTGCCGCTGACGGGCGCGTGCCAGCGATGGTAGTTGTATGCGCTCAGAAACGCCTGGTAGACGGAGCCTCCCGCGAAGCGCTGCGCGAGTTCGCGTTGGCTCGGGGTGAACATTTCCTGCAGCGAATACGGCTGCGACTTGATCCAAAAGCGATCATGGATGTTCGCCCCGCCGCTGATCGCGTAAGGCGACGCCTCGCAGGCGCTGACGATGAGCTTCTCGTCGTCCGGGCTCGCGACCGGGCGCGCGCCCGATTTGAACTGACGCGTGAAAAACGCGTTCCATGAGGCGAAACCCCAGTGAGGTTGATCAGGACTGCATACGAATTGATCGATGCCGACTTTCTCGGTGGCTTCCCGGCTGAACCAGCCGTCCGGCGGGCGCTCGTGCAGATGCATGCGCGAATGAGGCCCGCACAGGAAGCCGCACCATGCGTTGAGGACACGTTTCAGTTGCAGGTTGAGCGCCGGATCGCGAAAGAACGCGTAGCCGCTCGGCATGCACATCGGCCACTCGAGCACGGCGTTGAGCGGACAATGGACGAGGCTCGAGTCGCTGAACGGCGGCGCGTACGTCATCAGGTAATCGATGATGGCGATGAGTTCGTCGATCGTCGAGTGGCCGAGCCGGTAGCCTGCCGCGATGGCATCGTCGATGGCGCGGACGAGATTCATCCGCAATACCGCGTCGTTCTGAATCAGCGTCGCGAGATCTCGCACCACCTCGGCACGAGGTGCGTTACGTGCCCGATCGCGCGCGCGGCGGGCCAAGTCCTCCCTAAATGCGCCGACCTGATCTTCGGCTTGCGGCAGCCAGCCGCCAAGTCGCCGCCGTTCGCCAACCGGTGCATCGGTCCCGTCTGCCATCTGCAAGCTCCGTTCGTTGCGCGTCGTTCGCCGCGAACGCGCAAATAGCTTGCCCGGGGGACTTCGCGGCTACGTCGGGCGCTTTCCCGCCGCGATGTCGAGAATCGCTTCGCGCAGGCGAAACGCTTCTCCCGCTTTATCGAGCACGTAGCGTGCGCCGAGATCGAAACAAGCCTGCCGTATCTGCGGATAAACGAGGTTGCTCAATACGACCGCGACCGCGGACGGCGCACGGTCATGCAGCGACTCGAGTACAGTGAGACCGCTCGTGCCAGACTTGAGCTGCAGATCGACGACGACTACATCAGGTTGGGTCGCACCGATCACATCGAGCGCATCATCGGGATTGTCGGCGGTGCCGACGATTGTCGCGCCCGGGATCGTCAGCACCCATTGCTCGAGTTGCGCACGGATGGGTGCATAGTCCTCGACAAGGAGCACTTTGACGACGGAGATGGGCGAAGGCGAATTCATGGCGCGAGTGTGGTGCAAAGCGCCATGAATTGAAATCGGCGGCGGACGCGATTGCTGTGCGATTTCGTGAGGCGTTGTCGGATACCGCCTACATCGACCGTCAGAATTCATATTCGACCGAGAAGTCGAGGGCCGTTTCCCCTGCCTTCTGCGTCAGCGGACTGCGCGCGGCCGATCCGAACAGCTGCTGGAAGGCCGCGTTGCCGGTGACATACCAGTGCTTGGCCGGCATCCAGGTCGCCGCGACGCCGAGGCCCGCGGACTTGACGCCCGCGGACGCATGGTACGGCGCGTAGCCTGAGCGCGCCGATTGCGCGGCGTTGATGCCGAACCAGCTGTTCATGTAGCGGCCGTCGGCGAACTCGACGGTCGGGCCCGCGAACCACGTGAATTTCTCGGAGCTGCCGGGCATCGGAAGGTAGGCGCCGAGGTCGCCCACCCATCCGTCGTCGCCGCCGATGTCGCGCCGCAAATCCGCCCGCAAGACGAGCGGAAACGATTTCGACACGACATATTCGCCGAACAAGTGAGCGGATGGCGCCGGATTGATGTTGTTCATGCCGTGCAAATGATCGATGTCGTCGGCCGCGCGTCTGCCCAGATCGTAGGAAATCGCGATGCCCGCACGCCAGTTCGGCCCCCTCAGCACGTTGACGCCGAGGCCCTCTCCGGTCGAGAGAAAAAAGAGGTCGCGGTAGCGAATGTCGATAGTTGGGCCGGCGACCACGACGTAGCTGTCCGCGCCGTCATAACGCGGCTGGAAACTCACGGATGGCCCGATTCTGATGCGCCACTTCGGAAGATCCGGCTCGAACATCTGCTCCAGGGTGATGCCAGCCGAGTACTGCCATTGAGCGAGGGGCGAGGGCGTCTGCGCGTGCGCCGGCGCCAGTGTTGCGCCCAGCAGGCCGGCGAGGGCGACGCGCGCTACCGTGGTTGAGGTCGGCATGAGCTTTCCTTCTTCGATTTTGCTGGTGGATTACCGGGTCGCTGAAATCGGCCCTTCGGTTCCGACATCAATCGTGCCAGAACCGACAGCAATGCGCATGCCGTTTCGGTTCCGGATCAGGCGGGTTCGTATTTTGCATTGCAATATACCCGTGCCTCACAGACCCTGCACCGTGGAGCTCCAGTTGAACGACTCTTCTGACGGCGAAGCCAATCAAGACGTCGTATTGTGGCGGACGTTCCGGCCGGCGATGGCCGATCATCGTCGCGTACTGGTCGTCGACGACTACCGCGATGCTGCCGAGGCGTTGCAACTTTTGCTCGATGCTGACGGCTTCGAATGCCGGGCGACGAGCGACCCGCTCGACGCATGCGCGATCGCGCGAGAATGGCAGCCGTTTGCCGCCTTGCTCGACATCGCGATGCCCGGGCTCGACGGGCTCGAACTCGCGCGCCGGTTGCGCGCCGATCCGATCACGGCGGAAATCGTCCTCATCGCGTGCAGCGGCTATGCGTCCTCACACGACCGACGTCGTGCTCGCGAAGCCGGCTTCGACGCGCATTGCGCCAAGCCGCTGACGCCAGAGCTCATCCTGCGCGTCCTCGAGTTCGCGACCCAGGGGCGCGCCGATCACCATTGAGCCCGGTTGCCAAAAGCGCGACGAGCGTGATCAAATCGGGCGGGATCGAGTCGCGCGAATCGTGAGGTTCTAGCTAGCCGCTCGCGCGACTCGCCGTTCCGGGGGCCGACACCGATGAGTCCAACAACGCCGAAGAGCCGCCGCCGCGTCGGGTTCACGTTTGCTCTGCTGTCGCTGCTTGCATGGGGTTGCGCACGAGCCGAAGACCCGCGAGTCAATCGCGGGGGCGATCCTTTCTTTCAGATTTCGCACGCGCTTGGCCGTTGTCCGGCGCCGCTCGGGCCGCTCGAGACGGAGGAGGAGTGGCTTGCCCAGAGTCACTACCGGATCGAGCGCGGCAACAGCTGTTGGTGGGAAGGCCGATGCCGGCTGCCCAACAGCTATCTTTACGACAAGGAAATCGCCGATTCGGTCAAAAGGCGGCTTTCGTTCATCGCGCCTTCCACTCACTGGAAGGAGGGCACGACGCTGTGGCTGACGCTGCAGCGCCGTTTCATCGTCGTTCAAGGCTGCGTGACGCCCGGCTTCGACAAACAGGCGTTCCTGGCCGAGCTTGCAAAAACGGCGGACGTGGAGCGCGTGATCGACGAAACGACGAGCGACCCGAAGGCACCGCCCGCCTACGGCACGTTGGCGAATCCGACTGCGCCCGTGAATGAATGATCGAAAGTCTGGGCTCGACATTCAGTCGCGCTTCACCGCTTCCTCGTGCATGCGGTAACGGCGATACCGCCGCATCAGCGGTGTGGCCGATACGCCGTGGACGAGCACCGAAGCCGTCACGATGGCGAGGGCGATCGGAGCGAGCGCTTTGACATCGCTGCTTGGGTTCTTCTCGAGCGCATCGGCGAGATAGTAGACGGTGCCTACGCCGCGGATCCCGAACCAGCTCATCAGTCCGCGCTCTTTGCGCGAAGCGTGAGATCCGAGCAGCGACAACTCGACCGTGACGGGCCGCACCACGAGGAACAATACGAGGAAGAGCGCGACGTTGCTCCAGGTCAAAAGCGATCCGTTCAGCGTCGCGAGCAGACTGCCCACGACGATCATCATGGCCATCTCGACCATCCGCTCGACTTCGACCGTGAAGCGCAGCACCGTCTCGGCCATGTAAGCGTGCGCGCTTTCGGGGTCGGCGGCGGTGGCGGCCACGTCGGCCGGATCGATCGATCCGATCGCGGCTTGCGGCGTTCGTTCGCCCGTCGCCCGATGCTCGACTCGGCGCATGGCCACACCGGCCGCGAATGCCGCGAGGAACCCGAAGGCATGCGCGAGCTGCGCGGCCCCGTACGACAATTCGATCAGCCCCAGCGCAAAGAATCCTTCGAGGCCAAGCGCTTGCGAGTGCTTCGTGCGCAGCCAGGTCACCGCATGCGTCGTGGCGAAGCCGAAAATGCCGCCGATCGCGATGCCGCCCAAGAGCCCCCAGAGCGTTTCGCCGGCTAGCGCGAACACCTGTCCCCTGCTTGGATGGGCGAGCGAGCCCGCGCAGAGCATCAGTGCGATGATGGTGAAGGGCTGAGCGATTCCGTCGTTGAGGCCGCCCTCGCCCGATAGCGCGAACCGGACGGTATCGAGATCGTTTGCGTCGCGCACCTGCACATCGTGAGCGAGCACGGGGTCGGTGGGCGACAGCATGGCCGCCAGAAGCAGGGCCAGCGGCCACGACAGACCGAGGACCCATACGCCGGCGATGACGATCATCGGGATCGTGATCGCCATGCCGAGCAAACCGAGACGCAGCGGGAGCGTCCAAAGTCTATCGGACAGCGGCAGCCGCAGCCGCAAGCCGATGGCGAACAGCGACGCAAGCAGTGCAATTTCGCTGAGCACGCGCACGAGATGCGCATCGCGGACGATATCGAGCGAGAGCATGCCGGCCCCGGCGGGGCCGAGGGCGAACCCCGCGGCCATGTAGAGCATCGCGCCCGTCAGCGGCAATCGCTTGACGAACGAGCTCGCGACGCCCATCGCGACGCATATCCCGCCGACGACGAGGAACCAGATGGCTTCGTGCATGCGGTATACCGCGTGGACCGCGCGTTACTTGGGACGGCCGAACGCTTCGCGCAACTTGCCCTTGGCGTTTTCGAGCACTTTGCGCTGAGATTTCGGCAAGTTTCTCCCCGCGCGATTGACGTAGAAATTCAGCATCGACATGGCCGACTGGAACGGCGTGCCGCGGCGCCTGCGGCTCGCGAGCGACGAGCGCTTGAGCGATTGAGCGATTTCGTCGGCGTTGCCCGACTTGAAGATGCCCGGCTCGAGATCGAGCGCGTCGCTCTTTTGCATGACCTCGTGCGACCAGCGACGTGGCTTGCCGCCGCTTTTAGCGGACTCCTTGTTCTTGCTCGCACTGGCCTGCTCATGGCGTTGGCGCGGGGGCCGGCCCGAGCGATGACGCGTCGACGCGTGCGGGGTGGAGCTGCGAGTCATCAGTATCCCTTTCTGACAAACGGAATGAATGAGTGGATGTAGCAAATGAATGGAAGCTTCGATGCAACGTGCGTGCCCGGGTCCGCCGCACCGGCGCTTGGCTCATTCGCGCGGACTGGCACGTTAGATGCCTGGACCCATTGATGGTGCGGCGCACGAGCGTGCCGCGCCCGACGCTGCCGATGTTTCACTTTCTGTATGTAAACCGATGGAGGGATCATGGCTAATCAACAACCGTTCTTGACCGACGTCAAAGAGATTCGCAAGCGGGCCCGCGAGCATATCGACGAGGGCGCGGTGACGGCAGGCTACAAGGCGGACCGCGACACCGTCGTGAAGCTGCTCAACGATGCGTTGGCTACCGAGATCGTCTGCACGCTGCGCTATCGGCGCCACTATTTCATGGCGAAGGGCATCGATTCGAAGAGCGTCGCCGACGAATTCCTGGAGCATGCGAACGAGGAGCTGGAGCATTCCGATTTGCTCGCCGAACGGATCGTGCAATTGGGCGGCGAGCCGAACTTCTCGCCGGATGGGCTGCTGACGCGCAGCCATGCTGAATACGTCGAAGGCACGTCGCTCGCCGACATGATCAAGGAAGACCTCGTGGCCGAGCGCGTGGCGATCGATAGCTATCGAGAGATCGTCGAGTATCTCGGCGACAAGGATCCGACGTCGCGCCGCGTGATGGAAACGATCCTCGCGCAGGAAGAGGAGCATGCCGACGATATGGCCGATCTGCTCGCTGGATTGCCGGCGGAGCGCAAGGCGAAATGACGAACGAGGCAGAGGCTGTGCGGGGCGCCAGGCTGGGCACCACGCTTGCTGACTCGGTTCGGAGGACGAGAATGATTCAGTATTTCTGATTCAGTATTTCGTCACTTGTTCGAGGAGTTCGACTCATGACTAAGAAGCTGGAAGGGTGCAAGATCGCGATCCTGGCGACGGACGGATTCGAGGAAGCGGAACTCGTCGAGCCGAAGCGGGCGTTGACGGAAGCCGGCGCGATGGTGCATGTGATATCGAAAAAGCCCGGCCAGATCCAGGGCTTTCGCCATACGGACCGTGGGGGCATGGTGACCGTCGACGCGACCTTCGACCAGGTTCGCCCGGACGACTATGACGCGGTCGTGCTGCCGGGCGGCGTGGTGAACGGCGACGCGATGCGCACGATACCCGAAGCGCAAGCGTTCGTGCGCGAGATCGATGCCGCGCATAAGACGGTTGCCGTGATTTGCCACGGCGGCTGGTTGCCCATTTCGGCCGGCATCGTGAAGGGCCATACGATGACGAGTTGGCCGAGCTTGCAAGACGACTTGCGGAACGCGGGGGCGAGCTGGGTCGATGAAGAAGTCGTCCAGGACGACAATCTCATCACGAGCCGCAAGCCCTCCGACATTCCCGCGTTCAACAGGAAGATCATAGAGTCCCTGGAGCAGCGAGGACACGCGGGTTGAACGAACTAATGCCCGCCCGGCGCTTCCTGGCTGCGGTTTGAAATCGACGAGCAAAGAGCAGGAGGACATGTCATGTCGCTGATCGTGGCTGGCCGGTTCACGACGTTCGCCGACGCGCAAGCGGCGGCCCGGCGCATCTTCGAGAACGGCTTCATCGAAGAGGACGTCACGCTCTTCTTCGTCAATCCGCGCGGCCAGCATGCGCGGTATCCGGTCGGCGGCGACGAGTATGCCGACCCGCAGGCCGCGCGTGCCTCCGTCGGTGCGGGCAAGGGCGGGCTGATCGGCGGCGTGTTGGGCGCCATCATCGGGGTCGCGCTGTTCGGCGTGATGTCCGCGCCGTTTCTGGTGCTTGCCGTGGCGGCGGGGATCGGCGCCTATGTCGGTTCGCTGATCGGTGCGATGACGCATACGGCGGGTGGCGGAAAGGTGCCCGATCATGCGGTGCCTCACGAGTCGCGCGATTCGGGCGTGCTGCTCGCCGTACACGTGAATCCGGACAACCAGCAGACAGCGGCGCGCGTGCTTCGCGAGGCCGGAAGCCTCGAGATCGAACGCGCACACGGGCGCTGGCAGGACGGCCGTTGGGCCGATTTCGATCCGACGAAGGACGTCGAGCCGATCGACGCGGCGGGCAGCGGCGCCGGCCCCGCCCCCGCCCCTCGGCAAGAGCCGCGCGCGAATCGGTAGATGCTTTCGCCCGATGGAGCGGGCGCGAGGCCGCGACAGATTAGCCGCCGAGTGGCGGCGCGTGCCGCGAATCCGACGGGCACGAGCCTTGCAGACCTGATTGTTGTTGCTGCCGAGAATGCCGCCAGTCGGTTGCGCCGCCCATGAAGCAGCAACGCTACTGGTGCGCCGCACTTCAACCCAGGAGGAAGACATGCTTCGATACGCCGTCATCTTTTTCATCGTCGCGCTCATCGCCGCCGTGTTCGGCTTTACGGGCATTGCCGCCGGCGCCGCCGAGATCGCGAAGATACTGTTCTTCATTTTCCTCGTCATTTTCCTCGCGACGCTGTTGATTGGTGTCTTCCGATGACGTTCGGGCCACGGCCGGCCGCGCAGGTGAAAGCGGCCGGCCCATCGCCGGACCCGTCGATCGAATGGTGGGTGCTCAACCGTTCCATGCGTTGGCGCATTTGATGCATTAACCTTCAGTTGCCTGTTGCGTGAACAGGTACCGATGAGAAGGAGCCGCCATGTCACGCATTATCTGGAAAGGGGCGATCAGTTTCGGCCTCGTCAACGTGCCGGTGCAATTGCATCCCGCAACGCGCCCCGAGCGCACGAGCTTCAATCTGATCGACAAGGAAACAGCCGACCCGGTCGGCTATAAGCAGATCAATAAGCGCACTGGAAAAGAGGTGAAGCGCGAGAACATCGTGCGTGGCTTCGAGTACGAGAAGGGCCACTACGTGTTACTTGCCGACGAGGAAATCCGCGCGGCGAGCCCTGAATCGACGCAGACGATCGATATTCTTTCGTTCGTCGAAGCCTATACGGTCTCCTTTCTCTATCTGGACACCCCTTATTACCTGGTGCCCGAGCGCCAGGGCAAGAAGGCCTATGCGCTGTTGCGCGAAGCGCTGGCGCAATCGGGGAAGATCGGCATCGCCAATGTGGTGCTGCACAACAAGCAGCATCTGGCCGCGCTGATTCCAGCGGGGCCCATCCTCGCGTTGAACACGCTGCGGTGGGGAGGCGAGGTTCTGCCCATCGACGATCTCTCGGTGCCGCCGGAAGACGCCAAGACGGCGGGCGTATCCGAGCGTGAAATCGACATGGCAAAAAAGCTCATCGAGGACATGACCGAAACATGGAATCCCTCCGAATACCATGACACGTTTCGAGAGGACATCCTGGCCCTCGTCGACAAAAAGGTGCGCGAGGGTAAGACCAGCGAGATCAGCGAGGGTGCCAAGGCGCCGGCACGCACGCGCGCCACGGCCGACGTCGTCGATTTGTCGGAACTGCTCAAGCGCAGCCTCGGGCGCGGCAAGGGCAAGCATGCTGCCTGAGCGCGGGTAAGCCAATCGAACGAGCGGAGCGGCGACGATGTCGGACAAACTCGAAACCTACCGGAAAAAGCGGCGCTTCGACGACACGCCGGAGCCATCCGGCGCGCGCTCCGCGCGGCGCGGCCGAGGGGATTCCGCACCGAAGCATGCCCCCGGCGCGCTTTCTTACGTGATCCAGGAGCACCACGCGAGGCGCCTGCATTACGATTTTCGGCTGGAACTGGATGGCACGCTGCGATCGTGGGCGATCCCCAAGGGGCCGAGTCTCGACCCGTCGGTGAAGCGGCTCGCGGTCCATGTCGAAGATCACCCGCTCGAATACGGCTCGTTCGAAGGTGAGATACCGCAGGGCAACTACGGCGCCGGTACCGTGATCGTCTGGGATCGCGGTACATGGGAGCCAGTCGGCGGTGTGGAGCAAGCGCGCAAGGACTATGAAGCCGGCAAGCTGAAATTCTGGCTGGACGGCAAGAAGCTCCACGGCGGCTGGGCCCTCGTGAGGAGCGGCATGCGAGGCAGCGGCGACAAGGAGCAATGGCTACTGATCAAAGAGCGCGACGAAGAAGCGCGTGGCGAGGCGGAGTTCGACGTCGTTGCCGAGCGCCCCGGCAGCGTTTTGGGGCAGCCGCGTGCGCGCGCGGCGCATGACGGAAAGGCCGTGACCACCCGCGCCGCGCGAGGCGCTTCCGGGCAGCTGGCGGTGCCCGCTAAAGCACCCCATGCGGGCGGGGCGAGCAGCTCTCGCCCCGACATCGTCGCGACGCGCAGCACCGATTCGCTGCGCGAGCTCGCGCAGAATCCGGCGATCGAAGGGGCCGTCAAGGCGCCGTTGCCGTCCGAGCTGAAGCCCCAGCTCGCCACGCTGGTCGATTCGCCTCCGCATGGCGACGATTGGACTTACGAGATCAAGTTCGACGGCTACCGGGTGCTTGCGCGCATCGATCGGCGCGACAAAAAGCCAGTGCGGATCTTCACGCGCAACGGACTCGACTGGACGGCGAAATTCGGTAAGCAGTCCGAAGCGCTGGCCGCGATCGGCGTCGATACGGCGTGGATCGATGGGGAGGCCACTGTCCTCGACGAGCGCGGCGTGCCGAATTTTCAGGCATTGCAGAATGCGTTCGATGCGAGACAACCTCAGCAGATCTCGTTCTTTCTTTTCGACCTGCCTTATCTGAACGGGTATGACTTGCGCAAGGTCCCGCTCGTGCAGCGGCGCGCGCTGCTGCGCGCGTTGATGGAGAGCGTCGAGAGCGATACCGTCCGCTTCTCCGAAGACTTCGCGCTCGATGCCGGCGACATGCTGCAGAGCGCCTGCGATATGGGACTCGAAGGGATCATCGGCAAGCAGCGCGACAGTCACTATGTATCGAGGCGCAGCGGCAGTTGGGTGAAGCTGCGCTGCCGCCGTCGGCAAGAGTTCGTCATCGGCGGATATAGCGAGCCGTCGGGAAGCCGTTCGGGCTTCGGTGCGTTGCTGCTCGGTGTCTACGACAAACAGGGGAACCTGAAATATGCCGGACGCGTCGGCACCGGGTTCGACACCTCCACGCTTGCCGCGGTGAAGAAGGAGCTCGACGCGCGCGAGGCCAAGCAGATGCCGTTCGCCGAAGTACCGCGTGAGCGCAGCCGCACCCGCGTTCATTGGGTGCGGCCCGAACTCGTGGCCGAGTGCAATTTCTCGGAATGGACGAGCGAGGGAATCGTACGCCAAGCCTCGTTCATCAGCTTGCGCAGCGACAAGCCCGCGCACGACATCGTGCAGGAAAGCCCGCGCAAAGGGGACGATATGAGCGGTCAAGCCACGAACGACGAGGCGTCGCCGGAGCCGTCCGGGCGCAAGGCTGCATCGACTCGCCGCAAGGCAGAGGGCGGCGGCGCGCGCAAAAAGGCCGCAGCCGAAGAAACGATTGCCGGCGTGCGGATCTCGCATCCAGATAGAGTCATGGACAAATCGACGGATACTCGCAAGATCGACCTCGTCCATTACTTCGAATCGGTTGCGCAATGGATCCTTCCGCACTTGAAGGACCGCCCGCTCGCGCTCGTGCGCGCGCCAGAGGGCATCGACGGGGAGCTGTTCTTCCAAAAGCACACGAGCCGGCTCGAAATTCCGTTCGTCACGCAGCACGAAGGTCTCGATCCGGGCCATCCGCCGCTCTTGACGATCGACAACCTGCAGGCGCTGATCGGCGTGGCGCAGATGGGGACCGTCGAGCTTCATACCTGGAATGGCGTGGCGTCTAACCTCGAGAAGCCCGACCGGATCGTGTTCGATCTCGATCCCGATCCCGCGCTCGGTTGGGACCGCATGATAGAAGCGGCGTTGCTGACGCGATCGCTGCTCGAGGAACTCGGTCTTCGGTCCTGGTGCAAGACGAGCGGCGGCAAAGGGTTCCACGTCGTTGTGCCGATCGCGAAACAGGCCGGCTGGGATGAAGTGAAGGCGTTCGCGCAGGCCGCGGCGCAGCATATGGCATCGACGTTGCCCGATCGATTCAGCGCGAAGATGGGCGCGCAAAACCGGCGTCGCCGGATCTTCATCGACTATCTGCGCAATAACCGCGGCTCGAGCACCGTCGTCGCGTTTTCGCCGCGCGCAAGGGCCGGAATGGGGGTATCGGTGCCGCTCGGCTGGGACGAGGTCGAACAGACGACGGGTGGCGCGCAATGGAACGTCGCGAACGTCCATGAGCGGCTCGACGCGCTGAAGGAAGATCCGTGGAAAGACTATGCGCGCGTCAGGCAGCGCATCACGCGCGAGATGAGGGACAGGCTGGGAATGGAATCGTAGCCTTCAGCGGCCCGCTGTGACGCAGGGGCCGACGGACCGTCGCTGCGCACGGGCGTTTCGCGGTTCAGGCTCGGTCCTTGCACGCCTTGCATTGCTAGGCTCATCGCAATGTGGAGGCACAGATGGCGCAAACGGTAGGCGATTTCATCGTTGAAAGACTGCATCAATGGGGCGTGCGCAGGATGTACGGCTTCCCCGGAGACGGCATCAACGGGGTGTTCGGCGCGCTCAACCGAGCGGAAGGGAAAATCGAGTTCATTCAGGCCCGCCACGAGGAAATGGCGGCGTTCATGGCAAGCGCCCATGCGAAGTTCACGGGCGAGCTCGGCGTCTGCATCGCCACCTCGGGCCCGGGCGCGGCTCACCTCGTCACGGGGCTCTATGATGCCCGGCTCGACCATATGCCGGTGCTTGCCATCTGCGGACAGCAGGCGCGCGCCGGGCTCGGCGCGCACTATCAGCAGGAGATCGATATCACCTCGATGCTGAAGGATGTCGCGGGCTCGTACGTGCAGCAGGCAAGCGTTCCCATGCAGGTGCGGCATATGGTGGACCGGGCGGTGCGCATCGCGCTCGGCGAACGCCGCGTCACCGCCATCGTGCTGCCGAACGATCTTCAGGAGCTCGAATTTTCGCCGCCGCCGCGCAAGCACGGCACGGCGCATTCGGGCGTGGGCTATGCGCGTCCGCGTGTCGTGCCGCAGCCCGCCGAGCTCGCACGGGCCGCCGATGTGCTCAATGCTGGTAGTCGCGTCGCGATGCTCGTCGGCGCCGGCGCGCTGCATGCGACCGACGAGGTCATCGCGGTTGCCGAGAAGCTCGGAGCCGGCGTCGCCAAGGCGCTGCTCGGCAAGGCCGTGGTTCCCGACGAGTACCCATGGGTGACGGGATCCATCGGCTTGCTCGGCACGAAACCGAGCTGGGAGCTCATGACGAGCTGCGACACGTTCTTCATGATCGGATCCGGCTTCCCTTACTCTGAATTCCTGCCGAAGGAAGGCGAAGCGCGTGGCGTACAGATCGACATCGACCCTGGCATGCTGAGCCTGCGTTATCCGATGGAAGTGAATCTCGTTGGAGACACAGCGGAAACGCTCCGTGCGTTGCTGCCGCTGCTTGATCAGAAGACCGACGATAGCTGGCGCAAACGCATAGTCGGCTGGACCGACGACTGGTGGAAGACGCTCGACAAGCGCGCGCACCAGGCGGCGAAGGTCGGCGTCAATCCGCAATTGCCGTTTACGACGCTCTCTCCGCGCTTGCCGCATGACGTGATTCTGACGAGCGATTCGGGTTCGTGCGCGAACTGGTACGCGCGCGATCTCAAGATACAGCGCGGCATGATGTGCTCGCTTTCAGGCGGGCTCGCGTCGATGGGCGCCGCGGTGCCCTACGCGATCGCCGCGAAGTTCGCGCATCAGGGACGGCCCGTCATTGCGATGGTCGGTGACGGGGCCATGCAGATGAACAACATGGCCGAGCTCATCACCGTCGCCAAATACTGGAAGCGCTGGGCCGATCCGCGTTGGATCTGCATGGTGCTCAACAACGAAGACCTCAATCAGGTGACGTGGGAGCAACGCGTGATGGAGGGCGATCCGAAGTTCGAAGCTTCTCAGGATATTCCGAACGTGCCGTTTCACCGCTTCGCCGAGTTGATCGGCTTGAAGGGCATCTACGTCGATAGCGCGGAGGGAATCGCGTCGGCTTGGGACGAGGCGTTGGCCGCGCGCCAGCCGGTCGTGCTCGAGGTGAAGACCGATCCCGAGGTTCCGCCGCTGCCGCCTCACGTTACGCTGCAGCAGGCGCGTCACTTCGCTCGAACGCTCATGCACGGCGACCCGCAAGAGCGCCACATCATCGCCGATACCGCCAAGCAAGTGATGGCTTCGGTGCTGCCGGGCAAAAAGGAGTGATGGCCGACGATCGTGAGATGAGAACGACAAGCCCGATCGGCCGGCTTGCATGAGCAGGGGCCGGCCCAGGGCGTCGGACTCCGCCGAGGGCGAGTCCTGTGCTGCTCGCCGGCAATCTAATGGACGCTGCGCACGCTAAGGACGGCGCGTCGCCCAACGCCTCGCCATAAGTGCCACGAGTGCGAGGCCGAGCGCCGTTCCGATCGCGCCACGATGCATGTCCAGTTGCAGCGACGCGCACGTCTCTTTCGCCTCCGCATCGAAGCGACCGCGTATCCGGTGCGCGCCGTGGACCGGCTGCCACAGATCGACCGGCCGGCCGGGGGCGGGCGGTGTGTCGCGCTCCTGCGCCGCGTAAGCCTTTCGCGCGAGATAGCGATCGAGTAGACCGGGCGCGACCTTCGTCGCGAGGATAGCCTTGATGGAAGAAAGCCCGACGAACATTTCGCGGCGCCGGTGCAGCGCGGCCCAGACGATCGCGCGCGCCGCGACCTCGGGCTGATAGACGGGCGCGACGGGCCGCGGGGCGCCGGGCGTGCGACATAGGGCCCAGTCGAACTGCGGCGTGTTCAACGCCGGCATCTGCACCATTGTCACGTGTATGCCGCTTTTCTCATGCTCCAATTCACATCGCAGGGCATCGGTAAAGCCGCGAATGGCGAACTTGGCCCCGCAGTAAGCCGATTGTAGGGGGATGGCTCGATAGGCGAGCGCCGAGCCAACCTGGACGATGACCCCGCGATTGCGTGTGGTCATCCGCTTGAGTGCCGCCATCGTCCCCCAGACGTAGCCGAGATAGGTCACGTCCGTTACACGCTCGAACTCGGCCGGCGCGATGCGTGCGACCGGCGAGAATACGGTTACCATTGCGTTGTTGACCCAGACATCGATCGGGCCGAGCGAGTCTTCGACTTGCTCGGCCGCTGCATCCACGGCATCGGCCTGGCTCACGTCGATTGCAATCGGCAGCGCCTTGACCCCCAATGCGCGTGCAGCCTGGGCGGTGTCCTCGAGCGCATGCGCGTCGCGAGCGATCAGCGCGACATCGGCGCCCTCGCGTGCGAAGGCGAGCGCCGCGGCACGGCCGACGCCGGCGCTCGCGCCGGTCACGACGACGACTTTCGGCAAGGGGGAGTGCGGCATGGCAAGTCTCCTTGAAGTCGAACTTCTCCTCGACGGATGCGTTAAGCCCGCGGCGTCCGCGTCTTTTTGCATCCGTCTTCGCGTTCTCTTGCATGACGCATGCCGCGCATACCTTCTATCGATGAAGCTGTGTGCGCTGCGCGTAGCCGCCGTTTCATTGCCGGAGCCGGCGCGTGCGCACAAGCGGCATTGCCTTTGCTGCAACCCGCCTCGTGCTTTCCCTTTCGTTGTTACAACGGTCCCCTTGTCATGAGCGCACTTGTCCTTTCCCGTCTGCAGTTCGCCTGGGTCATCGCGCTTCATATCCTTTTGCCCGCATTCACCGTCGGCCTTTCGTGCTACATCGCGACGCTGGAAGTGCTATGGTGGGCGACCGGACGCGATGTCTATCGCCGGCTCTCGGTCTTCTGGCTTCGCATCTTTGCCGTGTCGTTCGGCATGGGCGTGGTATCGGGAATCGTCATGCCGTTTCAGTTCGGAACGAACTGGAGTCGCTTCTCGGCCGCGGCGTCGAGTGCCATCGGCGCGCAGATGACTTACGAGGTGCTGACGGCGTTTTTTCTCGAATCCGCATTCCTCGGCGTGTTGTTGTTCGGCCGCAAGCTCGTGCCTCAGTGGGCGCATGCGTTCTCGGCGATCTTCGTCGCGCTCGGCACGCTCATGTCTTCCTTTTGGATTCTGGCCGTCAATAGCTGGATGCAAACACCACGCGGCTTTCATATGGTCGATGGCAAGTTCGTGCCCGACAGCATGCTCGCCGTGATCTTCACGCCGTCGTTCCCTTACCGGCTCGCTCATACCGTGACTGCGTTCCTCGTGACGACGGCCTTCGTCATATTGGGCACGGGCGCGCACTATCTGCTCAAGCGCCGTGCTCCGGAAGAGAGTCGCGTCATGGTCAGCATGGCGCTCTTTTTTCTGACTGTGATGGTTCCGCTGCAGATCGCGTTAGGCGATGCGCACGGCCTCAACACGCTCAAGTACCAACCCGTGAAAATCGCCGCGATGGAAGGCCTGTGGGACACGGGCCGGCGCATACCGGCCAATCTATTCTCGATCCCCGACGACGAAGAAGAGACCAATCACTTCGAAATCTCCGTTCCCATGCTTGGCAGCATCTATCTGACACACGATCCGAACGGGCTCGTGCACGGCTTGAAGGACTGGCCGCGCGAAGACCGGCCTGTCGTGCCGATCGTCTTCTTCGCCTTTCATATCATGGTGCTGATAGCGGTATTGATGCTAGTCGTGGTGGTGTGGGGCCTGGCGCTTTGGCGCGGACGAAGGCTCTACGAGAATCGGACGTGGCTCGCGCTCGCGCGCACCGCCATGCCGATCGGATTCATCGCGGTGATCGCCGGGTGGACGACCACCGAGGCGGGCCGTCAGCCCTGGACGGTTTATGGATTGATGCGAACGGCCGATTCGGTGACGCCGTCGCTCACAACCGGCGATGTCGCGCTGTCGCTTGCGCTTTATGTCATCTGCTACATCGTGATTTTCGGCTCCGGGCTCGTCTTGATGAAGCGGCTGGTGCACATCGGCCCGACCGTGCCCGAGGAGCCGCCCGCAATCAAGCCCGAGAAGCGCGCGGCGAGGCCGCTGTCGGCCGTGGGGCGTTCGTCCGATTCGACGCGCAACGAAGCCGCGTCCGTTCCTGGCACGGGAGGCGACGATGCATCCGCTTGATCTCGTACCGCTTTGGGCGGCCATTCTCGGCTTCGGCGTGCTGATGTATATCCTGCTCGACGGGTTCGATCTCGGCGTGGGAATTCTATTCTTGCTGCGCAAGTCCGAGGCGGATCGCGACCTCATGATCGAATCCGTGTCTCCCGTCTGGGATTTCAACGAGACTTGGCTCGTGCTGGGCGGCACAGCGTTGCTCGCGGCGTTCCCGGGCGCATTTGCGATCGTCGTGCCGGCCGTCTACTTCCCGGTACTCATCATGTTGCTCGGCCTCGTCTTTCGCGGCGTGGCGTTCGAGTTTCGCGGGGTGCCCGAAGCGAACAAGGCGCTATGGAACGTCGCCTTCTGCATCGGTTCGCTGATTGCCACCTTTGCGCAAGGCGTGGTGCTCGGTATGTTCGTCGAGGGATTTCCGCAAGCGAACGGTCAATACATCGGGACGAGCTGGAACTGGATCAGGCCGTTTCCGATTTTCACGGGCCTAGGGCTCATCGCCGGCTACACACTCCAAGGCGCCACCTGGCTCATCATGAAGACCGAGCACGATTTGCAGCAGTGGGCGCGCGACGTCGCGCAGCGCGTCATGGTGCTCGTCTTCATCTTTATTGCAGCGGTGAGCCTCTGGACGCCGTTGATGAGCGCTCGCATCGAGGCGCGTTGGTTCAGCTGGCCCAACATTGCATTCTTCTCGCCGGTGCCGATCGTGACGGTGGCGCTCGCCGCGCTGCTCGTCTGGGGCGCGCGCGGCAAGCGCGAAGTGCTGCCCTTCGTCTGCTCGGTGGGACTCTTCTTCGTTTCGTTCACGGGGCTCGTGATCAGCCTTTGGCCCTACATTGCGCCGCCCTCGATGACGCTATGGGACGCGGCATCGTCGACCGTCACGCACGAGTTTCTCATGATCGGCACGGCGTTCGTGTTGCCGATCCTCATCATGTATGTGGTCTGGTCGTACTGGGTGTTCAGAGGAAAGGCGCGCGGCCATGCTGGGTATGGGCACGAATGATGATCGAGGCAGGACGGGATCGGTGAAGAACGGCTGAGACTAAGACTTCGCCGTCTTCACCTCGCGCTTGCTACTTTTTCTCGTCGCCTTCGCCTTCTTCCACGCGCTCGAGCGAAAAAACTTGCTCGCCGCGCGCGCCGTTGACGCTGTCGATATCGACGATGCCGCGCCGCTCGATGCGCCACCCTTCGCGCGTCGAGATCACTGGCATCGTGCCGCCGGCGCGTGTATCGAGGGTGACGAGACCTTCGTCCGGTATCGGCACGGAGTTCTCGGTCGTCGCGTTCGAGTAGACGATGTTGTCCTGCCACTGAGATTCCTCACGCCGGGCCTCGAGGCCCTTGCCGTCGGTATCCACGGTGTTGCCGGACGCTGCCATGCCCTTATTGTCTACGGACGCGATCCGCGCGTTTGCGCGTTCGACAGGGTCGCCGCTCTCATCCCCCGACGTTCCGTGTTCGATCGGCGGTAACGGCGCCGGATTCTTCGCGGCGACAGACTGGGGCGACGTGGAAACTTTCGTTTTGCCGAACTCGCGCGCCTGCGTCTTGGCATCGGGCGTCTCGGTGCCGGCCGCCGGCGTCTTGGCGGGACTCTTTGCGGCTATTTCATTTTGTTGCGCTTGGGTCGGGTTTTGCTCTGCATTTTGCACGATGGTTCCCCCACAATGGACTTGTGCACTCCTTTGATTTGTCGCAACGGGCATGCCACGGACAGCCCTATCCATCAGGCCTTTACAATTCACCACGTGCGCGCATCGCTGCGATACGGTCCGCCGTTCTGCAGGCGATTGCCTGAATGGTCAACGAAGGGTTCACGCCCCCCACGGTCGGGAACACCGAGCCATCGCAAATCCAGAGGTTGGGAATATCCCAGCTTCGGCAATCGGCGTTGACGACGCTAGAGCGTGGATCGTCGCCCATGCGTGCCGTGCCGTTCAAATGGCACGTGTCGTCGGTTTGAAGCCATATTTCGCGAGCCCCGGCGGCCGCTAACGCTTTCCCCATGAAGTCGAGCGCGTGACCGATGAGTCGCTTGTCGTTGTCGCAGAACGAATGCGTCACGCGCGCGATCGGAAGGCCGAGCGAATCCTTTTCGTCCGCGAGCGTGACCCGATTCGTCTCCTGCGGCATCGTTTCGCCGACCATCTTGAGCCCCGCCTGATGGTTGTACTTCGCCATCTCATCATGGAGTGTCTGCCCCCAAAGGCCACGCCCGTTTTGCACGGCAACCCAAGCATTCGGCAACGGGCCCTGGCTCATATAGCAATAGCCGCCGAAAAAGTCCTTGCCTTCGTCGGTGTAGTTCCAGTGCTCGGTCATCGCGAGCGAAGGCGGTCCCTTGTACCAGCGCACCTCTTCGTTCATGATCCCCCACGCCGCCTGGTTAGCCTGCACCATCAGGTTCTTGCCGACGAGGCCTGACGATCGGTTCGCGAGTCCTTCGGGAAAGCGCGACGTCGCGGACAGCAGCAAGAGGCGCGGCGTTTCGATCGCGTAGCCGGCAACGACAACGTTGCGAGCGCGCTGAAATTGCCAGCGACCCTCGCGGAAATATTCGATTCCCGTGCAGCGATCATTCGAACCGACATCGATGCGGCCCACCATGGCAAGGTCGCGGATTTCCGCGCCGGCCCGAACCGCGCGCGGTATCCACGTAACGAGCGCGCTTTGCTTCGCATTCGTCGAGCAGCCGGTCACGCAGAATCCGCGATAGACGCAGGGATGGGCGCGGCCGCGTGGAGCGGAGAGCGTTGCGAGCGGCGTCGGGCACCAGCGGATGCCGAGCGCTTCGGCGCCGCGCGCAAGGACGAGTGCCGCTTCATTGAGCTCGTGCGCACGGTAAGGGTAGCGGGGCCTCGCGGGTCCCCAAGGATAGCGCACGGGCCCGGATATCTTCAGCGCATCCTCGACGTAGCTGTAGTAGCGCCACATTTCGCGCCAATCGACGGGCCAGTCCGCGCCATAGCCGAGCATGCTGCGCGACTTGAACCATTCGGGGCGAAAGCGCAGCGAGACCATCGCGAAGTGCACCATGCTGCCGCCTACCGCGCGTCCGCTGTTGTTGCTGCCGAGCTTCAGCGGCCAGTCGCCGTCGCAAATGCGGTCATCGGTCCAGTAAAGCTTCGCTTGATGCGTCTCGTCCGACGCGAATTCCTCGAGCGGGCGCCACCATGCGCCGGCATCGAAAGCCACGACCGAAAAGCCTTGCTCGGCGAGCCGGCAAGCGAGTGTTCCGCCGCCCGCACCGGTGCCGATAATCGCGAAATCGACAGGCTCGTCGACGGGGTACTCGCGCATCGGCACCCAGCCGCCGATCGAAAAGACGTCGGGCGCGCGGCCATTCTTGCCGCGCGGCGTATGCATCGCGTCATCGAGCACGGGCGTTCCCCTTTGCAGCTTGCGCCTCGCGGCCCGGGCGCGCTTCGACGGCTTCCCAAGGGTCGCGCCGATTGGCCTGCATGCGGACATACCCGCGCGGATTGGCCGGGCCGCCGAAGCCGATCTCGCTCCAGGCGTGAGGATGCGAGTAGTAGGCGGAGCCGATGTCGTGCAGCAGACGAAGACTGAAAAAAACGTCGCACGGCATGCCCCGCCACGACGGATGATCGAGCTCGCCGCGCTGCATGCGGGAAAGCAGATCGCGTTGAGCCTCTTCGCTCAGGTCCGCGAAAGCCGCGTGATGACGTGCGCGGCTTTCCTCATCGATCGCGGCGAGACCGGTTCGCCAGGCTTCTCGCAGCGGCGGCAGGCGCGCGTCGCGGTAGCCGTCGCGGGCATCGTCGGCGAGCTTCGTATCGACGAGCCCTGCCACCGGTACGCGCGGCGGCGCGAAGCGTCGATGTTCGGCGTCGACGGACTCGTCGAGCGATTGCGGCACGATGACGGCCGCGAGTGCGCAAAGCGCTCGCCATTCGGTGTCGGTGCAAAAGCGCGGCGCATTCGGTTGCGCCAGACGTTTCTCGATGATGGCGCGCGTCGCATCGTCCCACGAGGGCGTATCGCGCTTCGCCAGCACGTCGTAGCCCGGATAGCGCGACCGAGCGGGTTCGTTCATGATTGGCGGCCTCCCCTTTCAGGCAACTCCGTTTCGCGCAATCGCAATGCCGCGAGCCCGGCCGTGGCAAGCGCGGTGAAGCTCGGCGGCGCGGGTAGCGGCGGCCCGTTCAGCACGTTCTGCGACCAGTTGCGCCAGCCGCCTTGTTGCCGCGCGACACCGCGTGTATGGAACGCAACGCCGATCGCGCCCAGCGCGGCCGTGACGCGCAGCCATAGACGTGTCCACCAGCGCTCGCGCGGTGTGGCGAGCGCTGCGCGCAGAAGCAACGCGGCCGCAACCGGCGGCACGGCGACGGGCGCATACATGGCGCGGTGCTGAAATGCGCCGCGGAAATGCAGGAGGCCCACTTCGCCGACGGTGCCGACGAGTCCCGCGGCCGCGAGCAGTGCGAGCGCCTTGCCGGCCGGCATCCCGAAGAGGCGCGGATCGTAGGAGGGCTCGTCGCGCAGCCTCTCGCCGACCGCGCCGAGCGTGCCCGATAAGAACAGCGCCATCGGCGCGCCGAGCGGCGCCCCGTAAAAGAGGTTGTGCCAGCTCCAACCCCCGGGCCGTTTCAGCACGTTGTAGAGGTGAAAACCCGTGCCGGCGATGCCCACGCCCGCCGCGCCCATGTACACCGCGCGGCGCAGGCTGTGGGTGCTCTCGAGGCGGTCGGCGCCGCCGTGGATGCCGGCGATCAGCGTCATTGCCCCCGCTGCAAGCGGCACGAACATGCCCGGATTCATATACGAGCCGCGGTAGTGCTCGATGGCCGAATCGGTGAGCGCCGACCACGCAAGCAACGCTGAGCTGCGGTTGAAAGCGCGCGCCGCGGCGATATGCGCGGCGAATTCCGCTGAAGGGCGCGCTCGAGCGTGCTCGACGATTGCCGGCACGACCGCTTTGGCACCCCGCCGCGCGAGGGCATCGCGGCGCGCTGGTTTCGTGAATGCCCTGGCGGCGATGATTCCGCCAGCGATGCCTGCTGCAATGCCCAGCCCCGTGAGCAGTCCGTCGTATGATCGGCTCATCGTAACGTCCGCGCGCTCATATCGCGTAGCGCTCGGCGTCGCGGCGCTTGAACTCGAGACCGCAGCCGGGGCGTGACAGATCGGGCATGATCGCGCCGTCCCGCGGACGCGGCGCGCCGTCGAACAGCATCGATTCGATGCGAACGTGGTCGTGGAACCATTCCTGGTGACGCAGGCGCGGCGCCGCCGCGGCAACGTGGAGATGCAACGCCGGCGCGCAATGCGCGGAAAGCGGGATGTGCCAGGCATCGCAAAGGTCAGCCGCTTGCAGAAAACCCGTCACGCCGCCGCAGCGAGTCAAATCCGCCTGCATGACGTCGACTGCTTCGGCCTCGAGCATGTGACGAAAATCATCGGCCGTATAACCGTATTCGCCGGCCGCGATATCCATCGACGCAGGCGCTGCGCACCGCACCGCATTGAGTCCGGCGAGATCGTCCGATGAGACAGGTTCTTCGAACCAGGAAACCCCGTGCTGCGCGAAACGCTCGGCACAGTCGAGTGCTTGCTTGACGGTGAGCGCGCCATTTGCATCGACGAAAAGCTGGCGCTCGCCGATGGCGTCGCGCGCCGCTTTCACGCGTTGCGGATCGCGCGCGGGATCGCTGCCGACTTTCATCTTCACCGCCCGGCAGCCGTCGTTCTCGACCCATCGCACGAATTGCTCGCGCAGTTGTGCGTCGGTATAGCTCGTGAAGCCGCCGCTCCCGTAGATCGGCACGCATTCGCGCGCCCTGCCGCCCAGCAGGCGCACGAGCGGGACTTCGACGAGCCGTGCATTGAGGTCCCAGAGCGCGCAGTCGATGGCCGAGATGGCGGTCGCCGCGAGCCCGGAGCGGCCGAGGTTGCGCACGCGCCGCCAGAGTTTCAGTGAAAGCGCGCGGATGCGCCTCGCGTCCGCATGCAGGAGTTCGGGAGCGAGCGTATCGACGATGAGGCTCGCCGCGCTGGCATCGGTATAGGTATAGCCGAGCCCGGTGCAGCCGCCCGCATCGATTTCGACGACGACGATCGTCGTCGCATTCCATTCGAACGTGCCATCCGCTTCCGGCAGATCGGTCGGAATTTTATAGGGCCGCGCGCGCACGGCCGCGATAGGGGTGGTATCCGTCGCGGCGTGAGAGTCGTCGGAAGCGTCTTTGATCGGCGTGGCGCCGGGTGCTGAGTTGGCGGGCGAATCCTGATGTGCGTTCATCGTGGTTCTGCGAAGGGAATGCTTACGAACGTGAACCAATCAGCAAGCGGCATGCCGCCTGCCGGCCCAATTCGTCATGTTTGCTGCCATCCGCCGCCCAGCGCTTTGTAGAGCGCGACGAGATCGGTCGCGACTTGGGTCGTAGCCTGCACGTATTGCTGCTTCGCCTGCGCAAGGCGAGTTTGAGCATCGAGGACCTGAATGAACGTGCTGAACCCCTTCGCATAGCGTTCGCGCGCGAGATCGAATGCCGATTGGTCGGCATCGACGCTGCGCCCGAGTGCGTCGCGGTGAGCCAGATCGCTGCGGTAGACGGCGAGCGCATTGTCGACGTCGCGCAGCGCGACGAGCACCGTCTTGCGATAGTTGAGCGCCGCCTCGGCTTCCCGCGCGTTGCTGAGTCTTAGATTCGCGCGTAGCGTGCCGCCCGAAAAAATCGGCAGCGAAATGGCGGGCCCGAACGAATAGAAAAGATGGGACCAGCGGGCGAGGTCGGACGAGTATTGCGCGCGCGTGCCGATTTGTCCCGTCAGCGAAATGTCGGGAAAGAACTGCGCGACGGCCACGCCGACGTTCGCCGTTGCCGCATGCAGTTGCGCCTCCGCCTGGCGAATATCCGGTCTGCGCCGCGCAAGCGTCGCGGGAAGGCCGATCGAGACGCTCGGAGGTACCGGCGGGACCGCTTCGTGCCGCTCCAGCTCAGCGTCGAGCGAACCGGGCGGTGCGCCCACGAGCAGCGCGAGCCCGTTCTCGGCTTGGACGATCTGACCGTCGTAAGGCGGCAGTTGTGCTTCGGTTTCGGCAACTTGCGCGGCGGCCTGCTTCACGTCGAGCGCGCTCGCGAGTCCGACCGACGCCTGACTTTGCGTGAGCCGCAGCGTTTGCTGAGCATCGTCGACGAGTTGCTTCGCGAGGTCGTATCCCGCTTGCGCCCCGCGCAGTTGCAAATAGGTTTGGGCCACCTCGGCCTCGAGCGAAAGCAGCGCGTCGTTGCGGCTTTCGCCGGCCGCCTGAACCTGAGCCTGCGCCGATTCGACCGAACGGCGCACGCGGCCGAAAAAGTCGAGCTCCCACGAAGCATCGAAGCCGGCCTGCCAGAGATTGATGGGCGAACTCAGGTTATTGAGTGCGTTTTTCAGGCCGTTACCGGCGGCGGCACCGGCACCCGGGGAGATTTTATCGATAGGCGAACCCGGCTGCGCGAGTCTGTCCGCATCGTCGTAAATTCCATTCTCTTGGAGAAGCCCTTTGAGCCCGAGTTGTTCGCGCTGATAGCGTGCGCTCGCGCGCAGGTTGGGCAGTCCTTGCGCCGCCGTCGATTGCACCTGGATACGAGCCTCGGCGATACGCAGGACCGCTTGCTGCAAGTCGAGATTGCCAGCCCGCGCGCGCTCGATCAGCCGGTCCAACATCGGGTCCTGAAACCCATGCCACCAGCGCGGATCCGGGTCGGCATCGACAACGACGGGCGATTCGTGCCGCGCCGCCCCCGCCGTTGCCGCCTTATCGTCGCGCTGCAGGTCGTGCCATCCGGCGGGGGCATGCGCGTCCGGCGGGCGGAAGTCGGGACCGACGGTGCACGCGGCCAGCGTGGCGGCAACCGTAAGCAGCAGGCCGAGCGGGCAACGCAACGAGCGTGCGGAGCGTCTCTTCGTCGTCGCCATCGCTCAATGCCCCCCGCCACCGGCCGCCTTTCCGGGCGAAAAGAAGAACATGAAGGGCACGCAGACGGCGCACAGGATCGTCAGCATCGCGAACACGTCGATATAGGCGAGCATCGATGCCTGCTCGATATACGTCTGATACATCATTCCGTTGGCCGTTTGCGCGGCCAGCGCGGGAGGCTGACCGACGAAGCTCGTGATTGCCGCGGCACGCTCGTGCGTCGCATCGACGAAGTTCTGCGAAAGCGTCGACATATGCGGAGACAAGTGCGCCATGCGTGCCTGAGTCCGTTCCCGCACGAGCGCGGTGGAGACGGAAATACCCACCGATCCGAAGACGTTGCGGAACATCGTAAACAGCGCGGAGGCATCGTTGTTGAGATCGGGCGGTATGCTCAGATAGGCGATCGATGTGATCGGCACGAAGAGGCAGCCGATGGCGACGGATTGCGCGAGGCGCATTTTGACGAGCGTCTCGTAGTCGATGTCCGGTGCGAGCGTGTGCGTGTACGCGAGCGCGGCCGCCAGCACCGCGAAGCCGAAAGCGATGATGAAACGCGTTTCGATGACAGGCATCAGGCGGCTCACGATCGGGATCTCCATCGTGATCAGCACGGCCCCGGGAGATAGCACGAGGCCCGCCAACGTCGCCGTGTAGCCGAGGTGCTGCTGGGCCAGTTGCGGAATCAGCACCGCGCTGCCGTAAAGGATCATCGCGAACGCCGACATGGCGGCGCAGCCGAGCGCGAAGTTTCGGTCCTTCATCACGTCGAGCCGCACGACCGGGTGCTTCGCATAGCTGAGCCAGAGCGAAGCGCCAACGATCCCGATTGCCGCCAGCGCCGCGAACGTGCGAATGAAGCCCGAGCCGAACCAGTCTTCGTCCTCGCCCCGATCGAGCATGACCTGAAGACAGCCGAGGCCCACGGCCAAAAGCGCGATGCCGATATAGTCGATCGACAGCTTTTCGCCGCTTTTGCGGGCCCACGGCGGATCCTCGACGAGCGCCTGTACGCCGAGCGTCGCGACGATGCCGACGGGCACGTTGAGCAGGAACACCCAGCGCCAGGTGAAGTGATCCGTGATCCAGCCGCCGAGCGTCGGCCCGAGCACCGGGGCGACGACGATCGCCACGGCCGAAATCGAAAACGCGCGGTTTCGCTGGGCGGGGGGGAAGGTATCGAGAATGATCGACTGCTGATTCGGTTGCAAGCCGCCGCCGAAGAACCCTTGCAGCACGCGAAATACGATAAGTTCTCCTAAATTCGTCGCGATGCCGCAGAGAAACGAGCAGACGGTGAACGAGACGATGCAGAGCATGAAGTAGCGTTTGCGGCCGATGAGCCGCGCGAGGAACGCCGAGATCGGCAGCACGATGCCGTTCGCGACGAGATAGGAAGTAAGCGTCCATGTTGCCTGGTCGTAGCTCGACGACATCGTCCCCGCGATGTGCGGCAACGCGACGTTGACGATCGTCGTGTCGAGGATCTCCATGAACGCCGCCAACGTGACGACGACGGCGATGAGCCACGGGTTCGCTGAGGGGCGCCACTGCTCGGTCGGCATTTCGTCAACTCGTCGCTTGGGTCATATCGGTCACTTGAAATAGACGGTCGGCTCGACCGAGAGGCCGAAGGGCAACGGATGATCCTTCGGCATTCCGCTATCGATGACGATTTTCACCGGCACCCGTTGGACGATCTTCACGAAGTTGCCCGTCGCGTTTTCGGCGGGGAAGGCGGAAAAGCGCGAGCCGCTGCCCTGCTGGACGCTGTCGACATGGCCACGCAGTTCGAGGCTCGGGTAGGCGTCCACGTCGATCTTGACTCTGTCGCCCGGGCGCATCCGATCGAGCTGCGATTCCTTGTAATTCGCCACGACCCAGACGGGCGGCGTCACCAGCGAAAAGAGCGTCGTGCCGGCCTGCAGATAGCTGCCGAGCTGCACGTTGCGACGGGTGACCCAACCGTCGGCCGGCGCGCGAATTTCGCACCAGCCGAGGTTGAGCTCGGCCTGAGCCAGCTGCGCATGGGCCTGAGAGACGGACTCGCGGCGCTCCTCGACGGCGACGGTCGCCTGCCGGATCTGATCGGGTACGAGCGCCGCCGTGGCGAGGCGTGCGTCGGCTTGCCGGACGTTGGCGCGCGCGGTCGCGGCGCGCGCGTCGGCCGCGTCGATGTTTTGCTGCGTGGTGGCGCGCAGATCGACGCCGTGCTCGCGCGCATAGTCCTTCTCGGCTTGCCGCAGGTCCGCGCGAGCCGAGTCCGTTTCCGCCTGAGCCTGCCGATAGGCGGCCGGGAACTGCACGCGAGCGATGTCGAGCTGCACTTCGGCCGCATGTAATTGGGCATCAGCGAGGCCGAGCTGGGCTCGCGCTTCGTCGACGCGTGCCTGGTAGTCGCGCTTGTCGATGACAAGAAGCAAGTCGCCCTTGTGGACGTAGACGTTGTCGTTGATCGCAAGGCTGACGACGTAGCCGGAGACCTTCGGCGCGATTGCTATCGCGTTGCCGTCGGTATAGGCATCATCGGTCGATTCCTGGTTGCGTGTGGAGAACCACCAGAAGAACGCACCGATTCCGATTGCGACGACGGCGACCGCCAGAATGACGAGCGGCAGCTTTTTGCGCGGCTTACGTCCGTTTCCAGTGCCTTCCGACTCTTTCCGATCAGGGCGGTCGTCGCCGTTCGAGCGGCGTTCGCTTTTGCCCGCGTCTTCTTGATGGCCTGCTTGCTCGGTGGATTCTTCTCCTTCGTTCATGGGGTCAAGGCGGCAATGGGTTGACGAAAGAATGGATAAACAAACGTGCACGAACGTCCGCAATGGCCATGCCCGGCAGGTGCGCTGGCATGTGCCGTGCGCGAGGCACTCGCAAGGGGTTCGGCCGCGCGCAAGCGTGCGCTGGCCAGGGAAATCCAGAGAAGCTTTTACACGGCGACGGGAGTGCCCGCGCAGCGGTTGCTCGGCCTAAATCAGGCATAAGCCTTGCGGCTCGCGGGACGTTCGATGCATCAACGAAAGGCAGAGCATCATGGGCGACAAAGACAAGGAAGTCCGGCAAGCGCAGGATCAACGTCATACCGATGAGCATGACGAACAGCGCGAGGAAGAGCGCATCGACCGAGGTGTCGAGGATACGTTCCCGGCCAGCGATCCGACGGCAGTCGGGGGTGCCACACGAATCGAATCCGGGCGCGAGGCGAACGGCGAGGGCAAGCCGAGCGAAGACGACGGAGCACCCGGTAGCGCGCCCGGCAAGCAGCGGGACGACGATTCTTCCAGCGGACAATGAAAACGGCGCCGCTCGAGTATCTCGCCCATGCGGCGGGACCGGCGAGCGAGCCGACGCAGCAGCTGGAGTGGGCTCTCATCGCGTTGGTCTCGGCGGTCGTCATCATCATCACCGTCCTGCTCGTGGGAGCGATCGCGCGCAGGCGGCCGGGCGCGCGGACCGACCGCGTCGGGGCGGAATCGGTCGGTGTACGGTGGATCTATGTCGGAACGGGAATATCGACCGTCGCGCTGTTCGCGGCGCTCATTTATACGATGGTGACGCTCGAATCGGTCGCGTCTCCGCACCGCGAGCCCGGACTGACGATCGACGTCACGGCGTACGACTGGTGGTGGAAGGTCGAATACCCGGACCCGGACAATCCTTCGCAGAGCTTCGCGACAGCGAACGAGATTCATATTCCCGTCGGCGTGCCGGTACAGGTGAAGCTGCGCAGCGCCGACGTGATTCACGCTTTCTGGGTGCCGCAACTCGCGGGCAAAACCGAGACGATTCCCGGCCAGATCAACGAGCAGTGGATCGAAGCCGATGCGCCGGGCATTTATCGCGGGCAATGTTCGCAGTTTTGCGGCGCGCAGCATGCGCATATGGCGTTCGAAGTCGTGGCGGAGCCGGCCGCGCAGTTCGATGCATGGCGCCGTTCGCAGGCGCAGGGCGCCGCGGCGCCGGCGGCGCCCGACGCGATCGCCGGCAAGCGCATTTTCAACGATCGTTGCGCGGGTTGTCATAGCGTGCGCGGAGGCGGAGCAGCCGGCATGCAAGGGCCAGACCTCACTCATCTCGCGTCGCGGCGCCTCATTGCGGCGGGCCAGCTCACCAATACGCCGGAAAACCGGCTCGACTGGATCGAGCACGCGCAGCAATTGAAGCGCGATTCGTTGATGCCTTCGATGCCGTTGTCGGCGTCCGATGCCACTGCCTTATCCGCCTATCTCGCCACACTGCAATAACAAAGGAGCTTGTCGATGTCCGATACGCCCGCATCGTCATCGTCCCTTCCCGGCGAATCGCAGAACTCGTTGCGGCTGTCGCGGCCGCTCGTGCGCGGAACCATCGATGCCGAAGGCGAGGCGCGCCTTCGCGAGATGTGGGAGACGCGGCCCGGCTGGCGGGGATGGTTTTCGACAGTCGATCATAAGGAGATCGGCCTTCGCTATCTCGTCACTTCGTTCGTCTTTCTGCTGATCGGGGGGCTCGAAGCGCTCGTGATGAGAATTCAGCTTGCGGGGCCGAACGAGACGCTGCTGACGCCCGAAGCATACAACCAGCTTTTCACGATGCACGGGCTGACGATGATCTTCCTCTATGCGCTGCCCGTGCTCTCGGGGTTCTCGAACTATCTTTGGCCGCTCGTCTTCGGCGCGCGCGACATGGCTTTGCCGAGGCTCAACGCGTTTTCGTATTGGGTCTATGTCTTTGCCGGCATTTTTCTCTATGCGAGCTTTCCGCTCGGACTCGGCGCCGATGCCGGATGGTTCAACTACGTGCCGCTTTCGGGGCTCGCTTACGATGTCGGGCCCAACATCGATGTCTATGCGCTCGGCATGGTCCTACTCGGCATCTCGACGACCGTCGGTGCGGTGAACTTCATCGTCACGCTGTTGAGAATGCGCGCGGCAGGCATGTCGCTCGATCGGATACCGGTGCTCGTGTGGGGCACGTTGACGATCTCGGGCGCCAATTTGTTCGCCGTGCCTTCCGTCAGCCTTGCATTCTTCATGCTCTGGCTCGATCGCCGCATCGGCACTCATTTCTTCGATGTGACCGCCGGTGGCCACGCGCTGCTCTGGCAGCACATGTTCTGGATCTTCGCGCATCCATGGGTCTATGTGGTCGTGCTGCCCGCGATGGGCATCGTCTCCGACGCGCTGCCCGTGTTCTGCCGGCGCCCGCTCGTCGGCTACGGGCCGGTTGCGATTTCCACGGTGGCCACGATGGTGATCGGCTTCGTCGTGTGGATCCACCATATGTTCGCGACAGGACTGCCGCCGCTCGCGCTGTCCTTCTTCGGATCGGCAAGCATGATCATTACGATACCGAGCGCGGTCGCGACGTTCGCCTGGGTGGCGACGATCTGGACCGGCCGGCCCGTGTTTCGTGTCCCGTTCTTCTTCTTCGCCGGTTTCGTGCTGCTTTTCGTGATCGGCGGCGTGTCGGGCGTCATGACGGCGGCCGTTCCGCTCGACTGGCAGCTGACCGACACCTACTTCATCGTCGCGCATCTGCACTACGTGCTGATCGGAATCAATGTGTTTCCCGTTGTAGGCGCGATCTACTTCTGGTTCCCGAAGTTCACGGGGCGAATGATGAGCGAGCGGCTCGGCCGAATCGTGTTCTGGCTCATGTTCATCGGCTTCAATCTCGGCTTTTTCCCGATGCATATCGCAGGGCTGCTCGGCATGCCGCGGCGGATTTACACCTACGCGCCGAACATGGGCTGGAATACGGTGAACTTGCTCACCACGATCGGGTCATTCGTTTTCGCCGTGGGCGTGCTGCTCTTTCTCGTCGACGTGTTTTACAGCCGCAAGCACGGACCGATCGCGGGCGACAACCCCTGGGACGGTCATTCACTCGAATGGGCGACGTCCTCGCCGCCGCCGCCGTACAACTTCGCCGTACTGCCGATCGTCGCAAGCCGCCATCCGCTTTGGGAGGGGCGTATCGAAGGCGAGAGCGAAGACGGACCGCGCTCGCGGATCACCGAGGGCTATCTGCTCGACCGTGGAAGAGAGGCGCTCGGAACGACCGCCCTCGAAGCCGAGCCGTACGTCATTCTGAAGATGCCCGAGGACTCTTACACGCCATTCTTCCTCGCCCTGTTCGGGGCGCTGTTTTTCACCGGTCTCGCCTTTCGTGCCTGGGTCTTTACAGGGCTGATGCTTGCCGCCTGCGCCATATCGCTGATCGTCTGGCTCTGGCCGGAGCGCGCCTTGATCCAGCGCGAGCCGGAACCGGCTTCGGGAGGTTGACCATGGCCAGCGATGCGCAATCGGCCGTCTTGCTCCAGCCCGGCAACACCGTTCCCGTCGGCAGTGCCGGCGAACGGGCAGCCGGCTGGCTCGCTTGCCTCATGCTGATCGTGACCGAAGGATCGCTCTTCGGCTATCTGATCTTTTCGTACTTTTACCTCGCGGTGCAGAACACGCGCCATTGGCCGCCTGAAGGCCTGCCGAAGCTTCCGCTCGGCTCGATCAATACGCTGATTCTTCTATCGAGCAGCGGCTTCGTCTGGCTTTGCGAGCGGTTCGTCAAGCGCGGGCGTGTGCGGTCCGCCGTCATATCGATGATCGTTGCCATCGTGCTCGGCATCATCTTCGTGGGAATTCAGCTCCACGAGTGGCATGCGCATCCGTACGGCCTGACTTCGAATCTCTACGGCTCGCTCTATTTCACGATCACCGGGTTTCACCTGGCTCACGTGCTCGTGGGCCTCGTCGTGCTGATTTTGCTCTGCACGTGGACCGCACTCGGCTACTTCGAAGCGCATCGTCACGCCGCATTGACGATCGGTGGGCTCTATTGGCACTTCGTCGATGTGGTGTGGCTCTTCATCTTCACGACGATCTACTTGACGCCGTACTGGATCAGATAACGATATTGCGCGCGCAGCGTGCGACAAAAGTGGAAAGACTCATGGAAATGACAAGCAATGCCGAATCGATATCGCCATGGCGAGTGTTTGTCGCGGTGCTCGCGGCGCCGGCCGCATGGACGATGCAGGTCGCCATCGCCGAAGCGCTCGTCGCGCAAAGCTGCTTTCCCTACGATGCGCCGATGCGAGCCTCGTATGCGGACGCCGCGTTGCGTGCCGTCATCGGCGTAAGCGCGGCCGCACTGCTAGTCGGTATCGCCGGGACCTATTTCTGCTGGCGCTACTGGCGCCGCCTCGCGGCGAAATCGCCGGGCGAGAAGGGCGGCCAGCAGGGGAGCCGTCCGAACGGCGAGACGTTCGTCGCGCGCGTGGGATTCATGTCGAGCGTCGTATTCCTCTTCGCGCTGGTCGCCACCGACATCGCGACGGGGTTGATTTCCTCGTGCGGCTGACGGTGGACGCGCGGGGGACCGGAGGTTGATCTTGTTTGCACGGTTCGTCTTGTCGGCGCGGCGTCATGCCGGAGCAGCGTTCGTTCTCCTGATCGCATTCGCCGCGCTGGCCGTTTTCTTCATCCGCGTTACACCGGCGCGTTCACAGCCATCCGGCGCCGGAGGGGATGTCTCCCCAGCGCTGATCGAGCGCGGCGCCTACCTCGCGAAGCTTGGCGATTGCGCCGGATGTCATACGGCGGCGCCGGCGAGGAACGGCGGCAAGAAGACCGATCCGTTCGCGGGCGGACTGCCGATGGGCTCGCCATTCGGAACGATCTGGACGAGCAACATTACGCCCGATCCGACCTACGGCATCGGCCGCTATAGCTATGGCGACTTCGAGCGGGCCGTGCGCGAGGGCGTCGCGCCCGGCGGCAAGCGGCTCTATCCGGCGATGCCTTATCCGTCGTTCGCGAAGATCAGCGACGACGACATGCATGCGCTTTACGCGTATTTCATGCACGGCGTGAAGCCGGTGGCGAGACCAGCCCCCAAGACAGATCTGCCGTTCCCGTTCAACCAGCGCTGGGCGCTCGTGTTCTGGGACGAGTTCTTCGCTTCGCACGAACGGTTCTCGCCGCGCGAGGACCGCGGTGTGCAATGGAATCGCGGCGCTTATCTCGTGCAGGGGCTCGGCCATTGCGGCGCTTGCCATACGCCGCGGGGCCCGGCTTATCAGGAGCGCGGGCTCAGCGACGGCGATCCGCTCTATCTCACGGGCGGCACGCTCGATCATTGGTTTGCGCCGAATCTGACGGGGGACCCCGGCTCGGGGCTCGGCCGGTTCTCGGCGGATGACATCGCCGAATTCCTGAGATACGGTCATGGCGGCGGCCTCGCGGCATTCGGCAGCATGGTCGAGGTGATCGAGGACAGCGGGCAATACATGAGCGATGCGGACCGCCATGCCATCGCCGCCTATCTCAAGACTTTGCCGCCTCGCGCGAAGAGCGGCCACGCGAATAGCGATCAGGAAAAGAGCGATCGCACTGTAGACGTCCTGCGCACAGGCGCAATCGAGGTGCCCGGCGCGGGCATTTACAGCGCATTCTGTGCGCGCTGCCACAAGGAAGATGGACGGGGAGAGGCGGGCAAGTACCCACGCCTAGCGGGCAACCCGACAGTCATCGCGCCTGAAACGACTTCATTGATGCGGCTGCTGATCGAAGGCGGGCGCGCGGCCCAAACCGATGGCGGCCCGAAGCCCGAACGAATGCCGTCGTTCGCCGCCAAGCTCACCGATACGGAAATGGCGCGCGTGCTGACTTTCGTGCGCAGTGCCTGGGGCAACGAGGCGGAGCCGGTCACGCCACGCGAAGTCCGAGTCTTGCGGCACGTCCTGCACAAGTGAACGCCGTGACCTGGTGCACGAAGGACGCTGCGCGTCTCGGCACATGCATTGGCGCGGCGACGGATGGATGATGGAGACATCGAATGACGTCTTTTGCTCGCTTTGCGCGAACTGTCGCCGCCGGGGCATTCGCGGCGCTGTGCAGCAGCGCGTTCGCTCAAGGGGTCGTCACCGACGACTCCGCGCGAAAACCCGGAACCGAAGGCGGTGTCGGCACGGCCGGAGCATCGACGGCGGCCTCGGCAACAACAGCGGTCCCGCCGGCCAGTAGCGGAACCGGCGGGGACACTTCGCGCGAGCGCGCGAAACGTCCCGGCCCAGGAAGCAACGCCCCCGCGCGCCGCCCCGAAGCAACGAGCGGCGCATCGCCGGGCTGAGGGGGGAATAGTTCCTACAGTTTCCTACAGCTTGACGCCGCCCGATTCCGGCGCGTCGGGATCGAGATCCTCCGTAGCTGTGCCGACGCCTCGCTCATACTCGTCGTCGGCGCCGAGGCTGCGCCAATAGGGCTCGCGGCCGTAGTACTCGTGAAGCGACGTGGCCCAGGAGCGGTCCGCCATCGCCGGCCAGTGGTCTCGGTCGAATCCCGGCGCGTTCTTGACTCGTTCGGACGACAGCGCGAGCAAAAAGCACTTGCGCGTCGTGTCGAGCGTCAGTGCGCTCCACGGAATGGCGAGCAGCTTGTCCCCGATACCGAGAAAGCCGCCCGACGACATGACGACGTAAGCGATGCGTCCCGTCTGAACGTCGAGCATGATGTCTTTCACCTTGCCCACTTCATCGCCGTCCGTGCTGAGGATCCGGTCGCCGTCCAGCGTACTCGCCGCCATGACGTCGGGGCCCGGCCCTTCCGCCGTTTCGCTGCCTTTACCGACGATGCGTGCGCCCGCCGCGCGCGGGTCAGTGGTGTTTCCGGACATTCTTTGACTACGCATGACTGATCTCCGATTGATGCTGCCTGTTATTCCGGCAATGGGCGTTCCGATGGGACAGTCGGCGGCTATTCGCTTTTGCCGCCGCCGTCGAGGCCGGAACCTTTGCGCCAGACTTCCTTTCCCTTCTCCGAGAGCTCGCCGCAGCTATGCGTCGGATCCGCCTCGGTCTGGTCGGCGGCCATCCGCCCGCCGGGCTGCTCCAGCGAAGGCAGTTTTTTTTGTTTGCGCGCGGAGACGCGCTCGTCTTGCGATCGACCTGCATGCGGATTCATAGGCACTCCTTCGACAAAAACACTCAAGGAGTGTGGCGCATCGCACGTGCCCACGCGGCCCAGCGGCCCACGCGAGGCGGCGAGGGACCGACTCGCGCAACCGTCCGCCGCGCTGATAGGCGCGCACGTTGCTGGCAATGATGGCGGGGATGAACAGTCCTCGATAGTTCACCATTCGTTCATCAGTTCAACGAGGAGATGACGCCATGGGCAGCACATTGGATCCCGACAACGCTCTGCCGGAACCGTCCGACGAGGGTCGCGACACGGGCGCGCTCGGGCCGAGCGACACCTCGGATTCGGGCAGCGACATAGCGGGCGCGAAGCGGCACGATTTCGATCGCGACACGGAACTGGACGAGCACGCTCTCGAGACAGGTGAAAGCGAGCTTTCGAGCGATACGGACAGCAGGGGGACCGGCGAGCGGTCATCGGCCGACGGCGATTCGACCCTGACGGAGGATGCCGATATTCGGCCAGACCGGATCGAGACTCCCTATGGGGCGGGGGAGGAGTCCGAACGCGAATACGAAGGGGAACGCGAAGGAAAGATGCCTCCGGATCTAAAGCAGTCCTGACGATCGGTCATTTTTGCGGCGGTGGCGGCTTGGCCGGGGGGAGCCCCAGCGAAGGAGGCTGAAGCCGCCGCGGGGCGCGCCGCCTTGACATCGACTGCATCCGGATAAAGCGCGATCAGCACGCGCAAGGTGCCGTTGGTCCAGCCGAACCCGTCCTGCAGCGGATACTCGCCACCGCCCGCCGACACTGCGCTCGAGCGCGTGTCAATGTCGTATTTCTCCACCAGCTTGCCCGTACGGACGTAGTACTCGACGGTGGTCCGGATCCAGCGTGTCGCGATCTCGCGCGCGAGGTCGCTCTCGCCATAGCGACGCAGGCCCGTGACGGCGAGGTATTGCAGCGGAGCCCAACCGTCGGGCTCGTCCCATTGCTGGCCGGTGCGCGCTTGCGTCGTGGCCATCCCGCCCGGTCTCAGCAGACCGCGCCTGACGGCACTGGCGACCTTGCGCGCCTGATCGCGCGTCGCCACGCCGGCGAACAGCGGATAGACCGTGGCGGCGGTGAGCCGGTGAGTGAGCGTGCGCTCGACGAAGTTGTAGTCGCCGAACGCCTGCAGCTTGGGATCCCACAGCACCCGACGGATGGCATCGGCGCGCGAGCGTGCGCGTGTTTGCATATTTTCGGCGTGCGCCGCATCGCCCTTCACGCGGTACGCCTTGGCGAGCGTCGTCTCGAGCCCGTAGAGCAGTGCGTTGAGATCGACCGGAATAAGAGACGTAACGTCGATCGACGATAGCGTCCGATCGTCGGCAAACCAGCGCGAGCTGAAATCCCATCCCGTTTCTCCGCCCGCGCGCAAGTTGCGCCAAAGGTCGCCCGCGTTTCGCTGCGGTACTCGCTGCGCCGTTGCGACGTCTTCGCGATACGACTCGTCGCGCGGTGTGTCGCGATCGTCCCAGTATCGGTTCAGCAGCGTGCCGTCCGGTAGCCTCACGAGGTGCCGAAACGCGTGCCCGGGCGAGAGCGTATCGGAGCCATCCATCCAATACGTGTATTCGGCTTTCAATTCGGGCAGATAGCGCAGATAGACCTTATCGCCGTCCTCGTTCGCGATGAGGCCGACCATCTGCGCGAAAAAGGGCGGTTGTGAGCGGCTCAGGTAGTAAGTCCGGTTGCCGTTCGGAATGTGGCCGTAGCGATCGATCAGCGTCGCGAAGTCGTCGAGCTCGTCGACGGCGAGATCGTGGCGCCCACTTTGTTCGAGCCCAAGCATGATGAAATACGAATCCCAGTAGTAGACCTCGTCGAAGCGCCCGCCCGGAACGATGTAGGGCTTCGGCAGCGGCAGCAGCGACGACCAGCGGCTCACGACGGCGTCGGGCCCGCGCCGTAAAACATTCCACAGCGTATCGATATGCTCGACGACGTTCTCATTGGGATCGGATACATAGTTGCTGTCGGAGCGCGGCGGCCCACTGAAATGACTATCGACGAAGCCCCGTAGATCGAAGCCGGGCTGGCCACGGGATGCTTGGTAGTCCGAAACGATCTGCGGCGGCGGCGCATTCGGGATCATATCGGCGAAGGTTTTGCTGTCTGGAAAGACGCCGCCGAGTTCGACGGCGCGATAGAGATCGCCATACAGGTCGGACGGCGGCACCGGCTCGACGGGGGAGGGCTCCGCGTGTGGATTGCCTTGCGCGGCCGGCGGGGAACGAACGGCGCTTCGGGGCACGTCGAACGTCTGGATCGGCTCGGCGCCATGACAGACGCCGGCAAGCAGAAAGACGGCGATGGCGAGGCGTCGCGCGACGGAAAGAGACATAGGCAGTCATCCCGATACGTTGGAAGGGCTGCGGCTCCGAGTCTCCGGGCCGTGGACATCGTTGCCGAGCGAGCACGCGGGCGATGATGCCGTCAGCCTTCGACGCCTGCTGCAAAAACGGTGCCCGAGCGCAAATGCGCGGAGCACTGCAAGAATGGGCCAGAGCAGGGGGCGTAAAAAAGCCGCGCGCTGTCTGATGCGACTCAGGCAGCGCGCGGCGAATTCCGTTCGGCCGCGCCCGATGCGCGACGCACGGGCATGACGAACGGGGGCGGAACGTTAGGGCCTCGAATTGGTGTGAACGGCCCAGGGGCGCGATCGTCCGTGGAGTTCTCGCTGCGCTGTCTCCTCCTACCGCTCCATTTCCAGTTGTGCGTCCGCGGCTCGTCGAACGACGGGCCGCCGGCCGGCTTCGATCACTGCAGATGCTGCCCGCCGTTGATCGCAATGTTGGCTCCGGTAACGAAGCCTGCTTCGTCGGAGCAGAGGTAGGCGATGAGCGCCGCGACTTCCTCGGGTTTGCCGAGCCGTCCGACCGGTATTTCCGGGAGGATCTTCGTTTTGAGCACTTCCTCCGGCACGGCCATGACCATGCGCGTGGCGATGAAGCCGGGCGAGACGGTGTTGACGGTCACGCCCTTGCGTGCGAGCTCGAGCGCCAGCGATTTCGTGAAGCCGTGCATGCCGGCTTTCGCGGCCGCATAGTTCGACTGCCCGAAGCCGCCCTTTGAGCCGATCACGGACGAAATGTTGATGATTCGTCCCCAACCGCGCGCCGTCATGCCCTCGTACCATTGCTTCGTCATGTTGAAGACGGAGTCGAGGTTGGTACGCAGCACGGCGTCCCAAGCGCCCTTGTCGAGCTTCTTGAAGCTCGCGTCGCGCGTAATGCCGGCGTTGTTGATCAATATGTCGACCGCCCCGACTTCCTCGCGGATCTGCGCGGCGCAGCGTTCGCACGAAGCATAGTCGGCTACGTCGACAGCGTAGGCGCGGAACTGTCTGCCTTCAGCTTCCATCTTCGACAGCCAGTTGTCCGCATTCGTGTTGCTCGGAGAGTAGGTGACGAGCACCCTATGCCCGGCATCGTTCAGCCGGACGCTGATTGCTTCACCGATTCCACCCATCCCTCCCGTCACGAGGGCGACCTTGCGAGTCATTTCCTTAGTACTCCTATCTATGTGAGCTGAATAGCGTGGGTTTTTTGGGGCATCCGGCGCGGACCGTGAACCCCCCTTCGTCAGCGGATGCGCGAGCAGGCTTCCAGAACGGAATTACCGTTCTGTGTGATGCGTGGGCGCGAAAGGCCACGCTCCGCTCGTTCGAGCGCGACAAGCTCGCGCTCGAGCAACGTGCTGAGTTCGGCACGGTCGGCCTCTATCTGATCGGGGGCATCCCGAACCAGAATCAACGTCGCGATTTCATGAGGACTCAACATGCTCAACTCCTGATTTCGAAAGGCCTCAGTTGTTTTAATCGAGGTAGTTGCGGGCACAACTACCTGAGCGCAAGCCGGGGATCGCGCATCATTTACATAGTCGGAGAAAAGTGGCGACGAAAACCGGCAAATATTCCGTCAAGCTGCCCAACCAATGCATGAGGCCCTCTCGTGTAATATGTTACGAATTAGTCGTTTCACGCCCTTCCTCGAAGAGCTCGGGAAGGAATTTATTGCAGACGATAACCACTCCGCCGATCGGGGGATGGGTAATTGTTTCGGATTCTCGCTTTCCGGCGAGCCATCATTGGCGATTCGACGTTGGCCACATACTAATACCGATGGGCGCGGTTCGCAATACGGAATGACCACGTTTCCATCGCGACCTACTTACGTTATGAGGAATACGATGATTGAAAACGGTTTCCCGGCGGCTGAATCCGGCTCGAGCTGCGGCCCGGTCATTTTCTCGTAACATTGAAGTGCATATTCAAAACGCTTTATGCCGCGGTTAAAAGAGATCGCGAATCGATTTATACGCTCGTTTGGATAAAACAGGAGCCGTGCACATCTGAATTGTCCATTCACTCCTGAATCGCACGGGTGCCGGCAATGTCTGAAAACGATGTCTCGCCGGTCCGCCGGTTGCTCCGAGTACCCTGAAGGCGCTCGCGCCGACTTTCACGGAGGACCTTATGCAAGAATCCAACGAGCCGCAGAACCCTGGCGATGAAGGGCCGCCCGATGCGCCAGGAGTTGGCGAAAGCCCATGTCATGTGTGCCGCGGCACGGGAATGGTGGAAGGCCAGCCATGTACCGTATGCGGGGGGACAGGCAGGGTGTTGCAGGGAATAGGCGGCGGTTGAGACTCGAACGCTTTGCATCTCAGCTCTCGACGCGTGAAAAAGGGGCGGCGGAGCCGCCCCTTCCTTTATGCCCAAGCGTTGTCGTTGTGACGCCGGCGGCGCTCCGGCCAGGCGGTCGCTCGGAATTACACCGGGTCAGTGGGGCAAGTCGTCGCCGAGCGGCGTGTCGCCGAGCGGCGTGTCGCCGAGCGGCGCTCCCGCTTCATCGCCGCCTCTGGTTTGCGCTGCGCCACGCCAGTACGGCGCGCTGCCGTAATAGTCGTGGAGTTCGTTCGCCCATGCCACGTCAGCCATCGCCGGCCAGTGATTCTTATCGAACCCCGGTGCGTTTTTGACCGTGTCGGACGTCACCCCGAGCTGGAAGCATTTGCGATCGGTGTCGAGCGTCAGCGCGTTCCACGGGATGGCGAGCAGTTTGTCGCCGATACCGAGGAAACCGCCTACAGACATGACTGCATATGCGATGCGTCCGGTGTAGACGTCGAGCATGATCTCCTTGATCTTGCCGACCTCATTGCCGTCCGAGCACATGACCTTGTCGCCCTCGAGGGTGCTGGCCGCCATCACATACGGCCCCGGGCCTTCGGCGCCCGCGCTGCCTTTGCCAACGATACGCGTCTCGCCTTTACTGCCGATCGGATCGGGTGTCGTGCTCATGCTGTTCTCCTAACGTTTCCGTGTCACCGGAGCGGTCTTCGCCCCGCATCCCGCTATTCCATTTGCCCGATCGCCTTCGATACGGCGGCGGGGCTGTCGTAATCCTTGTCGGGCAGGCGATCGATCATATCGACGATATCCTGGTCGGCATGATGGGCGCGCGCGGTCTCGGCAAGGTGCTCGCGCGTCGTCGGGTAGTCGACGCCGGCGAGCGCTTTCTGAATCGCGACGGGCGAGGGGTGCCCCGACCGTCGATGGTCTTGCGAATGAGCCGGGTGTTGGGCCATGGATGCCTCCTTATCGCGCGGCGAACGGCGTTTGGCGCCTCGGGGCGCGGTGTTGTCCGCGCATCGTGCGCGCTCCGCGCGGCCGCTGGGTTGAACACATCGTCATCGGAGCAACGGCCGTTCCAATTCGCGCTCGGCTGCCCTGACGGGTTGTCGCCGCGTCGTTTGCAAAAACTGCTGAGATCGCTGAATGGATTGCCGTTTTCTATCCTTCGGCGGGCGGCCGCGCGCGGGTGCGGGTACGGACGTTGCGCCATTTATCGTTCGTTGTACGCCGACCGGACAGGAGCCCGCATGCGTCCCGATTTTGCCCTCGATCAACTCGCCATCGATACGATTCGCACGCTGTCGATGGACGCGGTTCAAAAGGCCCATTCGGGCCATCCTGGAACGCCGATGGCGCTGGCGCCCGTCATCTATCAGTTATGGCAGAAGCATCTGCGCTTCGACCCTGAAGAGCCGCTGTGGCCGAACCGCGATCGCTTCGTGCTTTCAGTCGGCCACGCGTCGATGCTGCTCTATGCAACGCTCCATCTCGCGGGGGTGAAAGCGGTCGACGATGAAGGTCGGGCGACGCGAGAGCCCGCTGTGTCGCTCGACGACATCAAGCGCTTTCGCCAACTCGACAGCAAGACGCCCGGACACCCCGAGTACCGTCTCACGACCGGCGTCGAAACGACGACGGGGCCGCTTGGCCAAGGGCTCGGCAACAGCGTCGGGATGGCGATTGCGGCCTGTTGGTACGCCGCGCATTTCAACCGCGACGATGCGGCGCTCTTCGACTATCGCGTCTACGCACTATGCGGCGACGGCGATCTGATGGAGGGCATATCGCACGAGGCGGGATCGCTCGCGGGGCATCTGCGGTTGGGCAATCTCACGTGGATCTACGACAGCAATCGCATCACGATCGAAGGTCGTACCGATCTCGCCTACAGCGACGACGTCGAGACCCGTTTTCGCGGGTACGGATGGCATACGCTGCACGTCGACGACGCGAACGATACCGCCGCGCTCGATGCCGCGCTGGACGAGGCGAAGGCGGTGGGGGACGCGCCCACGCTCATCGTCGTAAAGAGCGTGATCGCTTGGGGCGCGCCGAACAAGCAGGATACGGCTGCCGCGCACGGCGAGGCGCTCGGCGAGGAGGAAGTCGCGCTTGCGAAGCGAGCGTACGGGTGGCCGGAAGATAAGACGTTCTACGTGCCCGACGAAGTGCCAGGGCGCTTTGCAGAGGGAATCGGTGCGCGCGGCGCGCAGGCTCGCCGCGATTGGGAGGCGAAACGTAAGGAGTACGAAGGACGCTACGCCGAACTCGCGCGCGAGCTGGCGCAGATTGAATCGCATACGCTGCCCGATGGGTGGGATGCGGACATCCCCGTTTTCGAGCCTGACGCGAAGGGCGTTGCCACTCGCGCCTCTTCGGGCAAGGTGCTCAATGCGATCGCGGCACGCGTGCCGTGGATCGTCGGCGGCGCGGCGGACCTCGCGCCTTCCACGAAGACGTTGCTCGAATTCGAAGGCGCGGGCAGCTTCGAGCACGACAACCGGGCCGGACGCAATCTTCATTTCGGGGTGCGCGAGCATGCGATGGGTGCCGTCTCCAACGGTCTCGCGCTTTCCAACTTGCGTCCGTTCGCGGCTACCTTTCTCATCTTCAGCGATTACATGAAGCCGCCGATCCGACTGGCAGCCATCATGGAAGTACCCGTCATCTACGTATTCACGCACGACTCGATCGGTCTCGGCGAGGACGGTCCGACGCACCAGCCGGTCGAGCAGCTCGCGACCCTGCGCGCCGTGCCTGGCCTGACCGTGCTAAGGCCTGCCGACGCGAACGAGGTGGTCGAGGCTTGGCGCATCGCATTGAACAACGTGCGCCGTCCGTCCGCCCTCGTCTTGTCGCGCCAGCCGTTGCCCACGATCGATCGCCAACGTTATGCGGCGGCCGAGGGCGTGCGGCGGGGCGCATATGTCGTGGCCGATCCGGACGACGGCCGGGCCCCGCAAGTGTTGCTGCTCGCCACGGGCAGCGAAGTGGCGATTTGCGTCGAGGTCTATGAGCGATTGAAGGGCGAGGGCATTGGCGCGCGCGTCGTATCGATGCCATCCTGGGACATCTTCGAGCGGCAGGACGACGGCTACAAAGCCTCGGTGCTGCCGCCGGAAATCGACGCACGCGTCGCCGTCGAGCAGGCGGCCACGCTCGGCTGGGATCGCTACGTTGGGCGAACGGGCGCAAAAATCGTGATGCACACGTTCGGCGCGTCGGCGCCGATACGCGATTTGCAAGGCAAATTCGGCTTCACGCCCGAGTGTGTCTACGAGGCGGCGAAGCAGCAAATCGCGCGCACTATCGCGACGCGAGGGCTGCCCGAAGGAGATTGATGCGGTGATGACGCCGCGCGCCGCGCAACGGCAACCGCAATGCGCCGCGCAGGCTGGCCGTCGGCGGGAGCCTGGCGGCCGGGCTCGCAGCCTAGCGCAGGCTAGCGGCGCCCCGGAGCGGAGACCCCGCTCCGGGGCGGCCTCCCGTCACTGGCGATGCTGATAATCGGGTTGATTTTGCGGGTTGTCGTTCGGATTGTTGTAGCCCGGCTGGACGTTCGTGTTGCCGCTGGTGCCCGTTCCGTTCATGTCGCTACGGTTGCCCATCGCGCCGCCGGTCCTGCCCGGGGTGCCGTAACCACCCGTGTTGCCGTTGCCGCGCATCTGGGGCTGGTTCAGCGTATTGCCGCCGGGAGTGGCGCCATAGCCGCCCGTCGCACCGCCGCCGGTTCCGTTGCCGCCGGTCGCGCTCGTGCCGCCGCCCGCACCAGTACCGCCCGCGCCGGCGCCGCCGCCCGCGCCGCCGCCAGCCTGCGCGTAAACGCCGGTTGCGCATGCGATCGTCAGTGCCGAAGCAAGCAGAGTCTTCATCGTGGCTTTCATGGGGGTCCTCCTATAAATGGTTGCCTTATGCGTTGCATTGATTCCGCACGCATACGTAATTCCGCAAAGGCTGTGCCGCAAACGGCTCTTTGTGCGTCGCTTCGCCCCCGGGTATAGCGATTGCGAAACTTAGTATCATCTTGCGCCGCTCGCGGTCTGCACGCCGGCGCGCCGCCGCGCGGCACGAAAAGGAGCACGCCATGACCGTCGCACTCGATCCCCACCAAGGCCTTATGGAAATCGAACAAGCACTGTCTAAAAGTTTCCCTTTTCCCTCGACGAAGATCACGCATGTCACCGATTCAGAGGACGTCGTGACGATCCAGGTTTCCTGGGTCGCCTCGGCCGCCGATCTGAGCATCCTCGATTCGCGCTGCGCGTTGAACCTCGTGCTCGAGCCCGATGTGCTCGGGCGATACTGCGCGCTCGACGGCGCTTCCAGACTGCGCGTGAGAGAGTCACTGCGAGCAATGGCGGAGGACGCGTGGCGAGCGCGTACGCGCGAGGGCGGGGACGATCTCGCCGAGTGCAATCTCATGGTGGGCGTGAGCGTTTCCGCCGTCGATGCGGCGGCTAAAGGGCTGGCGACGTGAGGTTGGAGCGGCGCGCACGCGCAAGCGTGCAGCGGCGCATCGCGGCGGACCTTTGGCAAGCCGTCTGGCGCTACCGGAAAGAAACGCTGGGCGCGACGGTATTGATGATCGCGTCGAAACTCGCGGGCGTGACAGTACCGCTCGCGCTGCGCTCGATTGTCGACGATCTCGCGCACCCGGCGCCTTATCTGCTGATCCCGATCTTCCTCGTGCTCGCCTACGTTTTGCTGCGCTTTTTCGGCGATGCGCTCGGCGAGGCGCGAGACGTCGTGTTCAGCACCGTTACGCAGCACACGGTGGCCGCGCTCGCGGAACGCACCTTCGCGCGCCTTCATCGGCTCGGCGCAAGGTTTCACGCCAAGCGCGAGACCGGCTCGATCGTGCGCGACGTGCAAAAGGGCACCGACGGCATTGGTTATTTGCTCGGCGTCGGGCTCTTCACGATTCTTCCCGCCCTCATCGAAATTGGCACGGTCATCGCCATCATCGCGCTCCATCTGACGATCGAGTTCACCTGGATCATTGGGGCGACGCTCGTTTGCTATGCGATTTACACCGTGGTGTTCACGCGCCGCCGAATGGTCGTCCAGCGAGAGGTCAATCGCCTCGAATCGGCGGCCGACAGCCGGCTCGTGGACAGCATGCTCAATTACGACACCGTCAAGTACTTCGCGGCCGAGGAGATCGAGGCGGAGCGCTATCACAATGTACTCGCGCATTGGGTCATCGCGCGGCTGCGCAACCAACGCGCGCTGACGACGCTCCATGTCGGTCAGAGCGCAATCGTCTGCTTGGGCATTGCCGCGACGATGCTGCTCGCGGTGCAACATGTCGCGGCCGCGCGCATGAGCGTGGGCGATCTGGTTCTAGTCAATGCGTACATCGTGCAAGTCTGCATGCCGCTCAATACGCTCGGCTTCGTTTTCCGGGAAACCAACGATGCGCTAGTGAACGTCGAGCGCATGTTTTCGGTGCTGGCCGGGGAGCGCTACGGCGAAGCGGGCGGCGGAATCGGGGACGAGGATCGCGACGAGCCGGGCGCGCGCGATCTCGTCGTCGCGGCCGGAGAGATCGTGTTCGAGCACGTCGATTTCGGCTATGACCCGGCGCGGCAAGTGCTGCACGACATCAGCTTTCGCGCATCGGCCGGGCATACGATTGCCGTGGTGGGCGGCAGCGGTTCCGGCAAATCGACGCTGGTGCGGCTTCTCTTTCGTCTCTATGCGCCGTCGCGAGGAACGATATCGATCGACGGCCAGGACCTCCGCCAAGTCACGCGGCGAACACTGCGCGAAGCGATCGGCATCGTGCCGCAGGACACCGTGCTCTTCAACGAGACCATCGCCTACAACATCGGCTACGGACGCGTCCGGGCGACGCGCGCCGACATCGTGCGCGCGGCGCGCGCCGCGCAGCTCGACGCATTCATCGAGCGCTTGCCCGATCACTACGACACGCGCGTAGGCGAGCGCGGCCTGCGCCTGTCGGGCGGCGAGCGCCAACGTATCGCCATTGCCCGCGCCTTCCTGAAAGACCCGCCGATCATCGTATTCGACGAAGCGACTTCGGCGCTCGATACGCGCTCGGAGCGCGCAATCCAGACGGAGTTTCGTCGGCTCGCGCAAGGACGCACATCGATCGTGATCGCGCATCGTCTGTCGACGGTCGTCGATGCGGACCGCATCCTCGTCATGGAGCACGGACGCATCGTCGAGCAAGGCACGCACGACGAGCTCATCGCCCGCCCGCATGGCGTCTACGCGCGGATGTGGGCGCTTCAGCGCGAGCAAGGCGAACTCGAGCATACACAGCGCAGGCTCGCCGCGCAGCCGCGGACGATCGGGGACCTGGCCTCGGCGATTGCCGCGCGCGTCGCTCGTGTTGCCGCCACGCGCGGTGTCGCGTTTCGCACGAATGTCGCCGATCCGGAACTGCCCGTCACTGGTGAGACGGACGAGATCGAGCGGGTTGTCGCGATGCTCGCTTCGAACGAAATCGAGCATGCGGCCTACGGGCAACGCGTTGAGCTGCGCGCGCAGCGCAGCGAAAACGGCGCGTGGCTCGTCGTGCTCGGCGCGCACGAGGAGCCGGCCGAACTGACCGACGAGCAAGCGGCCGTTGCCGAGGCGGTGCTCAGTGCGGCCGGCGGGACGTTCATGCCGTCCCCGGTCGACGGACGCGTCGCCTACGTTGCGGCGCTGCCGCTCGTACCCGTCGTTCCGGTGGGCGCTGCAGCGATGCCGGGCGAGAGAACGGCTGCTTTGACCGTCGACGGGTACGCCACTGGCGCCCGGCCTCCGGCTGCCGCATCGATGCTCGAGGGGATCTCGGTTCTCGCGATCGACGACGACGAGGAGGCGCGCGATGCCCTGGAGGCGGCGCTCGCGTCACATGGCGCGCGCGTGGCGCTCGCTGCGTCGGGCGCCGATGCGGTCGATCAGCTCGAGCGCACCGTGCCGGCGCGGTGGCCGGGCGTCGTGGTCTGCGATATCACCCTCGGCGAAGAAGACGGCTGCGACGTGCTCGAGCGAATCCGCGCGGTGGCGCGTCGGCACGCGGTGCCCGCGCTGCCGGCCATTGCGCTGACCGGTCATGCCGATGGCGCAACGCGGGCTCGGACCGAGCGCGCCGGATTCGAGGCGCATCTCGTCAAGCCCGTGCAGATCGATGCGCTCGCCGATGAGATACGCCGATTGGCGGTTCCCGCCTGAGCAACCGACGCTTGGCTCAGACCGCGAGCGCCATCCGGCAGCTCGCCGATGCGCGCTCGAGCACCTCGTCCACCCATTGATTGATGCTTTTTCCGGCGGCCGCCGCCGCGATGCCCACGGCGGCATGGACCTCCGGGCGGATGCGCAGCATGAGCTTGCCTGAAGCGGGTTTTTGCGGCGAGCGCCCCGTCCGGGCGCAATCGTCCAGATAGTGATCGACAGCCGTATGGAACTCGGCGGTCAGCTCGTCGACCGTTTCACCATGAAAGCTGATGCCGTCGGCGATGCCCAACACGTGCCCGACGAAAATGTTGTCGCGCGGATCGTACTCGATGCGCGCGAGGTATCCCTTGTAACTCATGACATTCATCACGGCTTGACTCCTAATTCGCTGAACCACGTTCGCAGGACCTCGACCTGGTACCGCTTGGCCTCTTTCGCGGGATGCGGCCGGTGCATGTACTTGCTCGTGCCCCATAGTTCGAACGCGACGCGCGAACCGGCGCCTTCCCTGGCTTGTCCGCCGAGCGCGACGACAAGTGCCTCGATGTCCCCGAAAACGATGCTGACGGGCGTGGGCCTGGCGAATATCGCGCTGAGAGTTTTGACATGCTTGCTGTTCATCGGCACCTGCGATAGCGAAAGATGATATCAAACGAATGGGTTTGATGCTATCGAAAAGTGCAATCAACGGGCAGTCGGCTGTTTGGCTAAAGAAAGCCGGGGCGACAAGGGCGCCCCGGCTGGTGTGGAGGAACGTTGTCCGCGGGTTGCCCGCGCGGCTCAGAGTGAGCGCCGTGCCAGCATCGATCGGATATGACCGATTGCAGCGGCCGGATTGAGCCCTTTCGGGCAGACGTCGGCGCAGTTCATGATCGTTCGGCAGCGAAAGAGCCGATAGGGGTCCTCGAGGTTATCGAGCCTTTCGGCCGTGGCCTGATCGCGCGAATCGACGATGAACCGATACGCCTGGAGCAACCCGGCGGGGCCGACGAACTTGTCGGGGTTCCACCAGTACGATGGACACGAGCTCGAGCAACAGGCGCACAGAATGCACTCGTAAAGACCATCGAGCTGGTCGCGCTCCTCCGGCGTTTGCAGTCGCTCGCGCTCGGGCGGCTGCTCATCATTGATGAGATACGGCTTGATCGAGTGGTACTGGCGAAAGAAGTCCGTCATGTCGACAATGAGATCGCGAATCACCGGCAGACCCGGCAGTGGGCGCAGCACGATGTGCTGCGGCAGCGCCTTCATGTTCGTGAGGCATGCGAGACCGTTCTTGCCATTGATGTTCATGGCGTCGGAGCCGCAAATGCCTTCGCGGCACGAACGGCGATAGGCAATGCTTTCGTCGAGCGCCTTGATGCGCCCGAGAACGTCCAACAGCATGCGGTCTTCGGGCCGCAGCTCGATCTCGTAACGCTGCATATGGGGCCCCGCGTCGCGGTCGGGGTCGTAGCGGAAGATGTCGATCGAACGCGCGTCGCTCATATCTGGGCTCCAACGAGGGTATCGGCTTGCGGATGCGGTTGCGACGCGCATTGCCCGTGCCCGGCCAGCGGGGCTTGCAATGCCCGAATGCCCGCGTCGCGCCGAGCGGGACTCCCTCTTGCTCGTTTCGCTTCCTGTTTCGAACGCAACTCTGACGGAGAGCGAACATGAAGGCAGTGGTATTTCACGGGCTCGGCGACATTCGCCTCGATACGGTGCCTGATCCGACGATCGAGGCGCCCACCGACGCCGTCGTACGCATCACCTCGAGCGCAATTTGCGGCACGGATCTGCACATGGTGCGCGGCACGCTCGCGGGCATGAAGCCGGGCACGATCCTCGGTCACGAAGGTGTCGGCATCGTCGAGGCGGTGGGCGCGAAGGTGCGCAATTTTGCAAACGGCGACCGCGTGCTCATACCGTCGACGATTTCGTGCGGTTATTGCGCGTATTGCCGCTCCGGCTACACGGCGCAATGCGACAACGCGAACCCGAACGGGCGGCTCGCGGGCACGGCGTTTTTCGGTGGGCCGGCGCCGAGCGGTCCCTTCAACGGCTTGCAGGCGCAATACGCGCGCACGCCGCTCGCGAACGCGAGCCTTATTCGTTTGCCCGACGAAATCGACGACGACCGCGCGATTCTGATGTCCGATATCTTTCCGACGGGCTGGTTCGGCGCGCAGCTCGCCAACGTGCGCGTCGGCGATACCGTCGCGGTCTTCGGCGCGGGGCCGGTCGGGCAATTCGCGATTGCCAGCGCGAAGCTGATGGGCGCCGGCCGCATTTTCGCCGTCGACCGGCTCGAATCCCGCCTGGCCATGGCGCGCGTGCAAGGCGCCGACCCGATCGACTTCGATCGCGAAGACCCGGTGGAGGCAATTCGCGAGCTCACTGGCGGTATCGGTGTCGATCGCGTCATCGATGCGGTCGGCGTGGACGCCGAGCGCGCGCAGCGCGGCCCGGCCGTGAACGGTCATGGCGGCCAGTCTTTCGACGCCGAGCTCGAGCAAGTTGCGCCGCAGCGCGCGTCCGGCGCCGATAACCAAGACGGCCGATGGAGGCCCGGCAGCGGACCGTCGCAAGCGTTGCAGTGGTCCATCAAAGCCGTTGCGAAGGCCGGCACGATCGGCATCATCGGCGTCTATCCGCCAAGCATGACGAGCTTCCCGATCGGCGAGGCGATGAACCGCAACCTCGATATACGGATGGGAAACTGCAACCATCGCGCGATCACGCCGCACCTCGTCGAACTCGTGCGCAATGGCACGGTCGATCCGATCGGCATCCTCACGCAACGCGAGCCGATCGCCGACGCGATCGAGGCTTACAAGGCCTTCGACGCGCGCGAGCCAGGCTGGATGAAAGTCAAGCTCGAGCCGTGAGGCGGCGCGCCGCGGCCGTCATGGCGCGCGTGCGCGAGCTGTGCGCGGAAATAGCCGGCCGTTGCGGCGAGGCCTTCGTCGAGCGCGGTTCGGGGCTCCCAACCGATCAGCGCGCGGGCGGATGAAATGTCGGGACGGCGATGCCAGGGATCGTCGATCGGCAACGGCCGGAATGTGATCGGGCTGGCGGAGCCCGTCGCGCGCGCGATGCGCTCGGCGAGTTCGAGCATCGTGATCTCGTGCGGATTGCCGAGATTCACGGGATCGCAGGTGCCGTCCGGCGCATCCATGAGAGCGACGAATCCGTCGATCATGTCGTCGACATAGCAAAGCGAGCGCGTTTGCGAGCCATCGCCGTAGACGGTCAACGGTTCGCCGGACAGCGCCTGAACCATGAAGTTCGAGACGACGCGGCCATCCGCCGGATGCATGCGCGGCCCGTAAGTATTGAAGATCCGCGCGATCCGTATCTCGAGACCGTATTGCCGCCGGTAATCGGCGAAGAGGGTCTCCGCGCAGCGCTTGCCTTCGTCGTAGCATGAGCGCGGGCCGATCGGATTGACGTGGCCCCAGTAGTCTTCCTTTTGCGGATGCACGCGCGCGTCGCCGTAGACTTCGCTCGTCGATGCCTGGAAAATCTTCGCGCGCAGGCGCTTCGCGAGCCCAAGCATGTTGATCGCACCGTGCACACTCGTCTTCGTCGTGCGGACGGGGTCGTATTGGTAATGGACCGGCGACGCGGGGCAGGCGAGATTGTAGATTTCGTCGACTTCGACATAGAGCGGAAACGTCACGTCGTGCCGCATCAGCTCGAAATTGCTGCGTGGGATCAGGTGCGCGACATTTTCTCGAGTGCCGGTGAAAAAGTTATCGACGCACAGCACGTCGTGGCCCGCTTCGACGAGCCGCTCGCAAAGATGCGAGCCGAGAAACCCCGCACCGCCCGTCACGAGGATGCGCTTTCGATCGAATTCCCGCATGTTCGTTTCTCCCTTCATCCAGCCGTTTCGTCCAGGACGCGACACCAGTCGTCGACGAAGCGCCCGATCGAAAACCGCTCGAGCGCGGTGCGGCGCGCGCCGGCGCCGAGCCGCCGAGCCTCGGCGGCGTCGCCGATGAGCCCATGCATCGTCGATATGAGCGCGTCGACGTCCGTCGCGATGTATCCGTTCTCACCGTTTTTGACGACCGTCGCGAGCTCGGTCGTCGCGAGACCCACGATCGGCATGCCGATCGTCATCGCCTCGACGACAGCCAGGCCGAGGCTCGTCCAGCGAATCGGATTGAAGAAGAACCGATAGCGAGCCGTGAAGGCGGCGAGATCGAGGTTGCCGATCTCGCCGAGCCCGCCGGCCTGCTCGGCATTCATTCCGACCAGATCGAGCGGCACTTGCCGGCGGACCGTCTCATAGACGTCGGCGCCGAGGCGCCGGCCTCTGCTTGCAAGATTGTTGACGACGACGATGCCGCGCGCGAGCTCGCCCGTGTAGCGGACGCCTTCGGGCACGAGCACGCCGTGCTCGATCACGGATGTCGGCGTATCGCCGCAATCCCACATGAGGCGATTGAAATGCGTCACGTGCACGAGGCGCGTTTGCGGATCGTCGACCCAGTGCCGCTCGCAAAACGGATTGCATTGCGGCGGATCGTGTTCGAGATAGATGCGCGGCAGGCGGCGCTGCTCATCCGAAAGCACGGACAGGCGATCGTTTTCCCAATGATCTCTGTGCTGGTACAGGACCAGGTCGAACGAGCGGCCGGCCACCTCTGCCGCGTCGACCTCGTGGACGTTGTCGCCCCAGGGCAGCACGCCCGTTTTTCCCACGTGTCCGGCCGGGTTGCCGGGCCGCGTGACGAGCCAGAAGTCGTGCGGCGCCTGCGTGAGGTAGTAGAGGTAATTGCCGTGCACGTGCCAGGTCAAAATGCGCAGGCGCCGATCAGGTCGCATGGCGATCCTCCGTCGCGCGTCGCGCGCCGCGCGAATGCAAAACGCCCGGCGCCGCCGCGCGCGTGCGCGAGTAGCGAGAGAGCTGAGCCAGCGCCGCGTCTACTACCCGCTCGACGCCGACGTTGAGCGCGCACGGATGGCCGTACGGGCAATCGCGGAACGAGCACGGCCGGCACAGCGGATAGTCCGCCACGATCCGGTGTCGCTCGCGATTGAGCGGCGCCCAGCGGCGCGTGTCGCTGCCCAAGGCGACGACGGCGCTCGGGGTGCGCAGCGCCGCCGCGACGTGAGAGATGCCCGTATCGTTGCAGACCACGAGCTGCGCGCGCGCCACGAGCGCCGCAAGTCCGCCGAGCGACGTCGCGCCGGCCAGATGGAGCGCGGGTGCGGCCATCGCGCCGAGCACGGCGCTCGTGATCGGCGTCTCGCTCGAAGTACCCGTGATCGCGATTTGCCATCCCCGCGCGGACAGTGCGTCGGCCACTTCCGCGAAGCGGGCGGGAGGCCAGCGGCGGGACGGCAATTGTGCGCCGGGATGCAGCAGCACCAGCCTTTCGGGCTCGATGCCGTGCCGTGCTTCGAGCGCCGCATACTCGTCGCGATCGCCAGGCCTGAGCGGAAACGTCAGCGCGTCGCTGGACGCGGGCAGGCCGAGCGCACGCACGAGCGCGAGATAGCGCCGAGGCTCCGGCAGCACGTCGGGCCAGAGAATGAAGCGCGGCTGCGGCGCTTCGTGCGGCTGCAGAAATCCTGCGCAGGCGCGGGCGCCGAGCTGCCTGACGATAGCGTTCGCCGGGCCGCCGCTGCCGTGAATCTGAATGGCGAGATCGAAGTGGCGCTCGCGCATCGCCGCGAAAAAGCGAGGCAAGCCTTCGTCCGTCTCGGGCTGCTCGGGAAAGCCGAGCGCGCCGGGAAAGACGGCGAGCTCGTCGACGAGCGGCGCAAATCGCTCGACGAAGCTCACCGCCCACGGCAAGCCGATCAGCGTGATGCGCGCGCGTGGCCACGCGGCTCGCAGCGCTCGCAGCGCGGGCACGGCGCAGAGCATGTCGCCGAGCTGCAGCGCGCGGAACACCGCGACGCGACGAGGCGGCCGTTGACCTGGCGCGACGGGGGGACTGTCGATCAAAGGAACCATGTCCGATAGTGGATGGCGCCACGGATGCGCCAATAGATGGAAAGAAACGGAATCAGTGCCGACGTGACGGCCATCTCGGCGATATGGCGCCAGTCGCGGCTGCGGCCGCGTATGCGCCGCGCGAAGAAGTGCGCGGTCAACGCGAACCAGACGAGCGCACTCGCCGCGGCGATCGGAATCGCGCCGTAGGCCGCGCCGATCGCGGCGACGAGCGCTGCGATTGCCGTCGCGTAGTAGTCGAGCGGCGGCTTGCGCGCGATGCGGTGTTTGTAGAGTCGGCGGTGTTTGTAATAAAGAAGCGCCTCGAAGCGGCTTTTCTTCTGCTGCGTCAGGCTGATGCCCCAGCGCGCGGGCCTGACCGGATGCGCGACGATCGCGTCGGGCGCGCGCACGATGCGGCCGCCGGCTCGCATCAGCGAGAACTGAAGGTCCGAATCCTCGCGCCAGGCGGACGTGAACCGTTCGTCGAATCCGCCGACCGTATGGAGCGCCGCGCGCCTGACGAACGCGTTGGCCGTCGCGAATTCGGCCCGCTCGAGCCCGCTCGCGTCGGCCTCGTAATCGGTCGGCGGGTCCGGAATCGGTACGACGATCGCGCCCGCGGCCGCGGCCGTGTCGTCGTCGATCGCCGCGAGGCCGGCTTCCAGCCACCGTGCATCGGGGATCGTGTCGTCGTCCGTGAAGGCGATGACGGGCGCGTGCGCGTGGTGCCACCCCGCGTTGCGGGCGGCCGCCGGGCCTTGGGTCGCTTTGATCGCGAGATATCTGACCGTCAGCCCGTGTGGGCGATGTGCGTTCGCGAAGCGGTGGACCAAAAGGCGCGTCTCGTCGTCGGGACCGTCGTCGCAGACGATGATCTCGTAACGCTCGGGCGCGAGCGTTTGTGCGGCGAGCGCATTGAGGCAGCGCTCGAGCAACTGCGGCCGTTGCCACGTCGGCACGACGACCGACACAGCGAGGCTTGCCATCCCGCGCTCCGGCGCGAGGGTGGGCGATACGACGGCGGCCGGCGCGGCGAGCCTCACGGCTTCGGAATTTTCCGAGGAGTCGGCGGTGTCAGCGACCCGAGCGGCGGGTCGGAGATTGTATAAGCTCACGCGGCTGCCTCCTCTTTTGTGACGAGAAACGGGCCGATGACGAGTGCGTCGAGCGGCGATGTCCAGAACGACTCGAGCGCATCGCGCGGCGAATTGACCATCGGCTCGCCGCGCGTATTGAACGAGGTGTTCACGAGAATCGGCACGCCGGTGCGCGCAAGGAAAGCGGCGAGCAGATCGTAGTAGAGCGGATGCTGCTGCCGGTTGATCGTCTGCACGCGCGCCGTGCCGTCGACATGCCGCACGGCGGGAATACGCTCTGCCCGCTCGGGCCGCACGTCGAAGATGAAGAGCATGAACGGCGCCTTGCGGCCGCCTACGAACCAGTCCGCGACGTGCTCTTCCATGACGACAGGAGCGACGGGGCGAAAATCTTCGCGGTCCTTGATCTCGTTGAGCTTGGCCTGCATGCCCGGGTCGATCGGCGAGGCCAGAATCGAGCGGGCGCCGAGCGCGCGCGGGCCGAACTCCGTACGCCCCTGGTACCAGCCGATCACGTTGCCTGCCGCGAGCAGATCCGCCGTTTCGCCCGCGACATCGGCGAGACGCTTGAATCGCACCTTGGACCAGCGCAGAAACCGCTCGATCTCGGCGTCCGAATAGCCCGGCCCCAGGTAGGCATGATCCATCGTCCAGCGGCGCGTCGGCGTGCTGCCGGCTTTGCCGCGCTCGCGCCAGTCGATCCAGAGCGCGGCGCCGAGGGCAGTGCCCGCATCGCCCGCCGCCGGCTGCACCCAGACGTCCTCGAACGGCCCTTCATCGCGAAGGCGAGCATTCATGACGCAGTTGAGCGCGACCCCGCCGGCCATGCAAAGCCGAGGCAAGTTCGTGCGCGCGTGCAGCCATTCGGCGAGCTGAAGCACGGTTTCCTCGAGCACGGTTTGCAACGAGCTTGCGATGTCGTAATGCCGTTGCTCGAGCGGACCGCCGCGTTCGCGCGGTGTGCCGAACCGTTCGACGAGCCGCGGCTCGTCGACAAAGTAGCTCCCGTCGCCGCGATAGCGCACGATTTCGCGAAACACGTCGGCATAGACCGGTTGGCCGAAAGCCGCGAGCGCCATCACCTTGTACTCGTCGCACGAGTGCAGGAAGCCGAGCCAGTCCGTCACGGCTTCATAGAGGAGGCCAAGCGAATGCGGCAGCTCGACCTGCTTGATCCGCTTGTACTCGCCGGCCACGAACTGCCCGAGGCTGGTCGTCACGCCTTCGCCGCGGCCATCCATCGTCAGCACGGCCGTATCCCCGCACGGAGCGGCGAGAAAAGCGCTCGCCTCGTGCGCCAGATGGTGCTCGACGTAGTGCCACGCGAAGCGATGTCCGCTTCCGTTCGCTCGAAATCGCTTCTTCAGATGATGCGGCGCGCCGTCGATGAGTTGCGCCCGCGCATTGACGATGTAGCTCACGAAGAGCGGGTCCCAGGGCGACGCCGACGGATCGCCCATCGGTTGCAGGCCGGGCTCCAGCGGCAACGCGATCGTCGCGCGTCCCGGCGCAGGCATCGTCGCCAGCAGCGCGGGATCGTACGAATAGGCAACATGATCCACGTCGGCGAGCGTAATGCCGGCCTCTTTGAGGCAGTAGTCGATCGCATCGAACGGCAGTTGCCAGGTCGAGAACGGCACGGGCCGCTTCGCGTGCTTGACGTGCGTGAACCGCTCGTCTTCGGCTGCCGCGATCACGACGCCATCGCGCACGAGCGTGGCGGCGCTATCGTGATAGACGGCGTTGATTCCGAGGGTATACATGTTCAGCACTCCTCACTTGTCAGTCGGACAGTTGCAAGGCGGCATGGCTCGCCGCCGCGCTCGGCACGGCATCGGCGGAGTCGAAGACGAGGCCTTGCTTGGCGGCGAGCTCGAGCGCGGCCGCGGCGACTTCGGCCGCCGGCACGCCGAGCAGGCAGGCGTGGTGACCCTTGGGGCAAACGCTGCGATAGCACCAGCGACAGTCCACATCGCGGAACAGCACGCGCTGCTCGGTCTGCCAAGGCGTATGCTGCGGATTCGTCAAGGCATAGAGGTCGACGACGGGCGTGCCGAGCGCCGAGGCAAGATGAACGGGGCCGCTATTGTTGGCGATGAGCACGCATGTGCGCTCGATGAGCGCGCCGAGCTCGCCGAGGTCGAGCTGCCCGGCGAGGTCGTGGAGTCGCGCTCGCCAATTCGGGCCGGCTCGTTCGATGACTTCGCGGATGAGCCCGCGCTCCGCTTCATCTCCCGCGAGCAGAATCGGTAGCGACGTGAGCCGGGCGAGACGCGCGGCGACTTCTGCGAATCGCTCGGGCGGATAGCGGCGCGATGCGGCGCTTGCGCCCGGATGGATCAGGAACCACGGATCGTGCGGGCGCAGCCCATGGGCGATGAGCTGCCTGGTGAGCTTGCGCCTGGAACGCGTATCGACCTTGAAGTGCATGCGCGTATCGCTGCAGACAGCGCCGACGTTCGCGACGAGTTTGAGTTGCCGCTCTGCCTCATGGCGCACGCCTTCGCTCGGTTCCGTCTCGCAGATCCAGTCCGTCAACAGGTGGTAGGGGTTTTCGCGGCAATGCGCCAGCCGTCGCGGAATGCCGGCGAGATAGCAGAGCATCGCGGCGGGCAGCGGATTCTGACTGTAGACGGTGAAAATGACGGCGGCGTCGAAGCGCCGCTCGCGCAAGGCGCGGACCATATCGATATCGGCCGATGGATCGGGGTCGGGCGAGAGGCCATGCCACGGCGCATCATAGGGAATGACTTCGTCGACGTCCTCGAGAAACGGCGCGAGGCTCGCTCCGACTTTCGACGTGAGCAACGTGATGTGCCTGTCTGGCATGGACGCGCGCAACGCATGGATCGCCGGCGTCGTCATGAGGACGTCGCCGATCCGATCGAGCCGCACGCAGAGGATGCGCTTGACGTCGGCGCCCCAACGCTTTACCGCCGATTCACGCACGCTTGCATGCGCGAGCATGGGCGTGATGGTGAAAGGGACCCCGTTCATCGACGATCCTCCGCCAGGCCCGCCCGTACTGAAGTCGCCGGTGCCGCATCCCGAGGCGCCGCACCTGCCGTCGCCTCGACGATCGCGAGCGCCGCCCGATAGACATCGGGCACGCGCAGCGTCGGCCTGCGCAGTGGTCCGTCCCGCCATTCGGTCTCGTTGCCGTTGTCGATCAGAATGGTGCGGCAGCCGGCGCGCGAGCCCGCTTCGACATCGTCGAGAATGTCGCCGACGAACCAGCTCCTTCGCATATCGAGCGGATGCTCGCGCGCCGCGCGCATGATGAGTCCCGGCGCGGGCTTGCGGCAATGGCATGTAACGGCATAGCGCGGGACGACACCCTTGGGATGGTGCGGGCACCACAAGGCGGCCCTCAAGCCGGCACCGCATGCCGCGAACATGGCGCGCAGGTGCGATTCCATGTCGGCGAGCGCTTCGAAACGAAACCGTCCGAGCGCGACGCCGCTCTGATTGCTGACGACAAAAAGCGCGAAGCCTTGCGCGCCGAGCAGCGACAGCGCCTCGGGCGCGCCGGGCGCGAAGTGCATCAACGTCGGATCGACGTTGTACGGCACATCGTCGAGCAATGTACCGTCCTTGTCGAGGAACACAGCCGGTTCGAGCATCGGGAAAGTCGATCGATTTCAGGCGCGTTGGGCCGCTGAACGTGCGGCGGAGACTCTGACGCGCTTGGCCGGTCGCGCATCGGATGTCGGTTCCGCGGGGACGCGCGCGAGCTGTCCATAAACCGCTTCGAGCTGTTCGGCTACGCCGCTCCAGGTGAAATGCTCGTGCGCACGTTCCAGGCCGGCCGCGCCCATGCGCTCGGCGAGCTCCGGGTCTTGCGCCAGGCGCGCGAGCCGTTCGGCGAGCGCCTCGGGGTCGCGCGGCGGGACGAGAAAGCCCGTTTGGCCATCGACGACGCTGTAGCGAATGCCTCCGACGTCAGCACCGACGACGGGCCGCGCGCAAGCCATCGCCTCGATCGGTGTGATGCCGAACGGCTCGTACCAGGGCGTCGTGACGAAGACGTCGGCCGCCCCGTAATAGTTGCGCAGTTGCGCGCGCCCGCGTCGACCGACGAACGTCACGTCCGCGTCGGCGCCGCAGCCGGCCGCCACCCCGCGCAGGCGCGCGATCTCGGGTGTGGCGATTTCGTTGGGTATGTCGGCATTGCCGCCGACTACGTAAAGATGAGCGTCGATGCCCATGCGCGTGCGCAAGATGGCGAGTGCACGCACGACGTTGTCGATCCCCTTGCGCGGCACGATGCGCCCAAGCTGCAGGACGGTGAACCGGTCGCGCGGCCAGCCGAGCGCGGCGCGGCAGTCCGCGCGGTCGGCGGGCGAGAACTCGGACGTATCGAAGCCGCAAGGCACGATACGAATGCGTTTCGGGTCCGGCGCATAGTGCTCACGTAGATCGAGCTCGTCCTGAGGACACTCGGCGATAATCGCGTCGGCTTCGCGCACGAGCCGCTCCTCGATGCTGAACCGCTCATCCGGGAAGCCGTCGTCGGCGCCTTGATGAAGCCGACGCACCTTGCCGAGCGCGTGAAACGTCATCACGAGCGGAATGCCGAGCGTCTCTTTCGCCTTTAGCGCTGCAAGGCCCGACATGAAGAAGTTGGCGTGGATGACGTCGTACCGCCTGCGCTCCCGCCGGCAAAATCCCAGCAGGAAATCGGCGAACTCGGGCATATAGGGCAGCAACGCTTCTTTCGGCATCTGCATCGGCGGCCCGGCGGGGACATGAACGACGCGCACCCCGTCCATATCGGAGATGGCGGGCAGCAGCGCGCGATCGCGCCGGGTGAACACGTCGACCTGATGCCCCGCGCGGCGCAACTGACGGGCAATATTCGCCACATAGATATTCTGTCCGCCACTATCGACGCCGCCCGCGACGGCGAGCGGCGACGCGTGTTCGCTGACCAGTGCGATTTTCATAAGGTGTCCTTAATTTTTGAGCTTGCCGGCCCCGGAAAGCTTGCCGGGAGGCCCTCGCGGATCAAGGGAGTGGCGAGCCGTACGCACTGTTCGAGCACATCGTGTGCCCATCGCTTCGCGGACCGGTCAAAGCTGCATAACCGCTGCAACGCCCCTGCAACGCTTCTGTGATCTTTACTCGGTGGCGCAGGCTTGAGCGGCTCTTACAGGGAGAATGTAATTACGCTGCATCGACCAGGCGAGGCGCTGCTGAAGCGCTGCGCGCATGGGATTGCTTTTTGCTGACGTACCGGGCGATATTGACCGACCCCGGCGAGGCAAAATCGATGAATGCGCGAATATCGGTCGTCGTGCTGACGCACAACCGTGTGCGTGAGGTCACGCGGACCATAGAGCGGTTGCTGTCGCTTCCTGAGAAGCCGCCTGTCATCGTCGCCGACAACGGTTCAGACGATTCGACCGTCGCGGAGCTCGAGCGCCGCTTTCCGGACGTCGTCACCATCGCGTGCGGCGCGAATCTCGGGGCGGCGGGACGCAATCGCGCGGTAATGCGGGCGACGACGGACTACGTCGCGTTCAGCGACGACGACACGAGCTGGGAGCCCGGCTCATTGGCCGAAGCGGTGCGCGTGCTCGACGCCGCCCCCCGGGTTGCCGTGCTCTCGGGGAAAGTGCTCGTGGGGGACGAGCGATGGCTCGATCCGACCTGCTCGCGCATGAGCGCCAGTCCGCTCGCTAGCGAGGGTTTGCCGGGTCCCTCGTTAATCGGCTACATGGCCGGCGCGTGCGTGTTTCGAACCGCGCTCTTTCGCGAAATCGGCGGTTATGAGCCGCGTCTTTTTATTGGCGGAGAAGAAGAGCTCGTCGCGCTCGACGTGCTCGAGGCGGGCCACGCGATTGTCTATTGCGATTCCGTCGCAACCACGCATTGGCCCTCGCCGTCGCGCGATGCGTCGCTACGACAGCGCATGCTCGCACGCAACGCTGCACTGATCGCCTGGCTGCGCTTGCCGCTTCCGGAGGCGTTCGCGGCGACATGGAGGGCTTTCGCCGCGCTGATGCGCGAACGTAGCCTGGCCCGTCATGGGCCTTCGCTGCTGCGCGATCTGCTTTGGGCTATCCGGCGGCGGCGCGTCGTCTCTGCTCGCATCATCCGTATGCGGCGGCAAGTGCGCGACGCCGAGCGAGACTTGGCTTTCCGACGGGATTACCGGCGGGTACGGCGGAGCCGCCCTGCCTTTCCGTCGAACGAGAGTCGCCAGTAGCGCTCGGGTTCGACGAGGTCGTTCGGGTGTGCATCATCGAGCGCGCGCAGTTGACTGCGATACGCCCGCACGCTACGCCATTTCCGGGTGGCGGCCCGTGCATTGCGCTGCGCGTCGAGGAGCGGTCCGGCGGTTGCGAGCTCGAGCCGCAGGCCGCGCCGCGCCAGCGCTTCGCGCCTTTCTTCCGCCACATGCCGCATGCGCCGATATAGGGCGTCCTCGTAAAGGATGACATCCGGCATCGCGTCTTGAACGAATAGCGCGCAACAAGCGTCCGAAGCGAGCGTGTGGTCCGAATGATAAAGGCCGAGGGGCGCAAGGACAGTGGGACGACCACAGGATTTCCACGCGTCGTCGAGTGCGCGTGCAACGGCATCGCACGATGGCGAAGCCCCATACTGGGAGTCGAGGAACGGAAGGCGGCGCGGCTGCGCGTCGAGCATATCGAGTGCGTGATCGTCCTCGCGCTGGCGCGCTCGCAATGCGGCGTCCGAGTGAAGAAATCCCGCGCGGCGGTCCCAGGACGTTGAAAGCGGCATGGTGGGGGCGCCGGCGAATACGGTGCAGACGATGGATCGGGGATGGGTTGCGAGCGCGGCGCCGCAACCGAAAGCCGCATCGTCGAAATGCGGCGAGACGACAAATAGCGTGGACGAAACCATGATGACCGAGTGTGCGAACGGCTCGAGAGCCCGATGCCTCCCTCGGCGCGCAAATGCGATGCCCGAGGCCGCGTGCCGCCCACGCCCCAGTGTGGCTGAGCCGTGTCTAACCGATCAGCCGGCCAGCGCCTGCCGGATGGCGGAAGCCAGGTCGCCCGCCTGAAACTTCGCCACGTAGCCCGTCGCACCGGCGTTCTTGACGTGCGTTTCGTTGGCCGTCCCCGTCAGCGAAGAATGGATGATGACCGGGATATCGCGCGTGCGCTCGTCCCCTTTGATGAGACGCGTCAGCATGAAGCCGTCCATTTCGGGCATTTCAAGGTCGGTCAGCACGAGCGCGATTTTGTCGCGAGTGCGCAGGCCTTCCTGCTGCGCTTCGCTCGCGATGCGATCGAGCGTGTCCCACGCCTCCTGCCCCGTCTTTGTCATGACGTATTCCGTGCCGAGGGCGGTCAGGCTCTGTTCGATCAGCTTGCGCGCGAAACCCGAATCGTCGGCGGCGAGAATCTTGGCGCCGCGCTTCACCGTCAGCGTGCTCCCCACTTCAGCCGGGTCGACGCTCGGGTGCTGAGCCGGGAATACGTCTCGCAGCACCTGCTCCACGTCGACGACTAGCGCAAGCCGCGAATCGCCGGTGTTGCCGTCGATCCGCGCGATGCTCGTAACCGTGCTTCCGCCGGCCGAGGACTCGGCCGAGAGCACCTGATTCCATTCGAGGCGGACGATATCGTCGACTTCCTCGACGGCGAACGCCTGTGTGGAGCGGGCAAACTCCGTGACGAGCAGAATGTTGAGCCCGCGCGTGGGATTGCACCCCATCAACTTGGGCAGGTCGATGACAGGAATGATCTGCCCGCGTATGTCGACGGCGCCGAGCACGTGCTCGGATGAGCCGGCGATTGGCGTGATCGACGGCATCGTCATAATTTCGCGGATCTTGAAGACGTTGATGCCGTAAAGCTCGTGCGAGTCGTCGTTGCCTGGCGCCGCGCCGAGCCGGAAAAGGAGGAGCTCGAACTTGTTCGAACTCGTCAGGTTGGTGCGCTCGTCGATCGAGTGGTGGTCTGCGGCCATCGAAGAATTCCTCCGGGTTGCGCCCGATGCCTTTGCGGGTTGCGCCGCTTCTCGAAGCCGGTGAAAAACGGTATTCCGGCAAAGGGGGTAATGCTTGATAACGGCGGCTTGCGGGGAAAGTTGATAGCGCTGCGTACTTCTACTTAGAGGTACGGTCCCGTTGTCCGGAAGGATCCGGTTGGGCCGGCAAGTGGATAGTGGGCAGCCTGTGCGCCTGGGCACCGCCAGGTTTCGCGCGCGATCGGCGCGCCGGCGCAAAAAAAAGCGCGGACAAGCCGCGCGTTCAAAGAGATATGATGAAAAAGACCGCTTCGAGCGGCAATTGCAGTATAAGGGAGAAGCATCCCGATAGGCTTAAGCGAAAATGAAATCGAGACTCTTCTCATGCCGTTCATGCACGCCGAACGAGCTGCGCGTGCGCTTTTTCCTTTTCCTGCGGCGTAAGCTCCACGGCGTAATCGAATTTGCCCGATACGAGTCTCGCGACAGGCGTGCCGTCACGATACACAACGCGGTTGCCCATGAGCGCCGGGACCTTTTCTCCCGGCAAAATGGTGCCGACGAGATTGAGCGGATCGGCGCCGCTGAGGCAGACCATCTCTCCGTTCCGATCGCGCTTGCGCACGTCGCGCAACAACGCGATCGCTTCCGGGAGCGCGAACTGCTCGCCGGACAGTCCGTTGACGAATCGTCCGCCGCGCACTTGACCGCGTGCTTCCAGCCGCTGGAGCACGCGCAGCAAGTCGCGCCAGCGCGGTAGCCACGTTGCTTCGCGCTCGAGCAATTGCCAGCAGACGACGCCGTAGCGTCTGAGCAGCGTCATGGCGACGTGCTCGGCGAGCTCGGGCGGTGTGACTGACGCCGTTCGCGATCGCGGCTCTGCGCTCGGGCGACGATCGCGCGCATCGTCGCGGCTGCTGCCTGACGCCGAGGCAGCCGCGTCGGGATGATCATGGGCCGCCACGCGCCGCGTAAGCGCCCAGCGTCCTGCATCGTCCATTCCGCCGATGAAGGCGCCATGCTGCGCGAAGTGGCGGCCCCGGCGCGCGCTGACGCGCGACGCACGCTGACGCGCCGCCGCCGGTTTCAGTAATGCCCGCAGCCCGGCAAAGCTGTCCGCATTCGCGAGTCCCGCGGCGACGAGCTCGCCGAGTGCATTCTCGAGCTCGATCGGCAGCATCTTGGTTTCATGCAAGAGCTCGTCGAAGAACATGGCGCCGTGCCTGGTCAGCGCGTCGAAGACGCCGCGAGCGCGCGCCGAGAGCGTATCGGCGCTCGGCGTCGAGGCGAGGCTGTGCCAGGTAGGCAACTCGCGGCGCGGTAGCAGCGCGATCGGCGTGGCGCGCACAGGCGCACTCGATCCGTGATTGCCGTCCACGAGCCGTACCCATACGAGCTTGCCCGATCGGCAAAGCTCGTCGAGCGACATGCCCGTGTAGTCGCGTATCCGCGCCGGAAGAATCTCTTCCTCCCAGGCGGCGGCCGCGGCGGCGAAGCCTTCGAGCTGCGCGATCGTCGCCGCCAACGCGTCGCGACCCATGCCGCGCGCTTGCGGTGCGACGCGCTGCCACTCGAACAGAAACCGCATGAAGTCGGCGCGCTCGACCGGTTCGATCTCACGCCGCAAGCGCCTGATCGTATAGCGATGGATGCGCGCGAGAAGATGACGCTCGCACCATTCTTCTTGCGCCGCATCGGGTGTGAAGCGTCCGCGCATCGCATAGCCTTCGCCCTCGAGCGTGACGAGTGCCGCGGCCACCGTGGATGCGGGCAGCGCAAGCGGGCGTGCGATCGCCGCGACCGTCGATGGCCCTGTCGCCGTCAGGCGCGCGCGCACGATTTCGACGGCGGCGCTTTCCGGAGTCCATGTGTCGGGCACGCCGTCGGGCGCATGAAGATGCGGCTCGTAGACCGCGTCCGGATAAACGGCGCGCAGGCAGGTGAGCCGCTCGATCGGCAGCCATAGCGCGTCGCCCTCGGCCACTTGCATGCGCGTCGCGCGCCCCGCATGCGCCAACGCGCCGAGCCATGCAACCCAATCCGCGTCGTTGCGCGCTTCCTTTTCGGCAATGCAGCCGAGCCCCATCAGCGCTTCGTGCATCTCGTCCGCATTGCGCGCCTGCGGCCAGGCTTCGTCGCGCACGCTGGCGATCGCATCGGCATCGAGCGCGCCGAGGTCGTCCGCACTGTCCGGTTCCTGAAACCGTCGGGCCAGCACGGCCTGCGTGCGCCGCTCTTCGAGCGGTGCATCGTCGAGGAATGCGTAAGGCCGCGCATTGAGTATCTCGGCCGCGAGCGGCGATGGCGCGGGCAGCTCGCGCGTGACGAGATCGAGCTCGCCGCGTTCGATCCTGCGCAACAATGCCAGCCAGCCGTCGCAATCCATCGCTTCGTGCAAACAGTCGTCGACCGTCTGATCGACGAGCGGATGTCGCGGCAACTCGCGCTCGCCGACGATGTTTTCGAGGCAGGCGACCTGGTCCGGGAACACCGCGGCGAGCAGGTCCTCGCTCTTCATCCGTTGCAGTTGAGGCGCCGTTTTGCGTCCGCCGGTGAAGCGAGGCAACGCAAGCGACGTGGTCGCGTTCCAGCGCCACCGCACGTTGAAGAGCGGCGCATCGAGCAGCGCCTGGATAAGCACGTGCTCGGCCGTGTTCGAATGCAGGTAGCGCCAGACTTCGTCGAGCGCGAAGCTATGGCCGCCCGTGAGCGAGAGCACGATGGCGTCTTCGGTCGCCGCCGCCTGCAGCTCGAAATTGAACGTGCGGCAAAAGCGCTTGCGCAGCGCCAATCCCCACGCGCGGTTGACGCGGCTGCCGAACGGCGAGTGAATGACGAGCTGCATGCCGCCCGATTCGTCGAAGAAGCGCTCCATGACGAGCCTGTCCTGCGTCGGCAGCACACTGAGCGCCGCGCGTGCGCGTGCGAGATAGTCGACGATCTGGCGGACGGCGTTGTCCTCGAGCCCCAGCTCGCTCGTCAGCGCGGCGACCGCTCGATCGAGCACCGCCTCCGATGCCCCGCGGACGGTTTTACGTACGGCCTCGTCGCGACTATCGTAAGGACTGCCGATCAACTCGTCGACGCGCGCGCGCAGTCGCGAGACGGCGGCCGAGAGCTCGTTGCTGCGGCCCGGCGCTTCGCCGAGCCAGAAAGGAATATTCGGCGCCTCGCCCGCGGCATCGACGACACGCACGCGCCCCGTCTCGACGCGCAGGATCCGATAAGCGCTGTTGCCAAGCTGGAAAACATCGCCGGCCAGGCTTTCGACGGCGAAGTCCTCGTTCACGGTGCCGATTTGAATGCCTTGCGGCTCCAGCAACACCGAGTAGTCCGCGTTGTCGGGAATGGTGCCGCCCGACGTTGCCGCCGTGAGCTTGCTGCCGCGCCGGCCGCGCAGCGTGCCCGTCACGATGTCGCGGTGCACGTACGCGCCGCGCGGGCCGTGCCGGCTCGTATAGCCTTCCGCCAGCATGCGCAGCACGGCGTCGTAGCGTTCGCGCGTGAGCTCGGCGTAAGGCGCGGCGCGGCGCACGCAATCGAAGAGCGCATCTTCGCTCCATTCCTCGCAGGCGACTTCCGCGACGATCTGCTGCGCGAGCACGTCGAGCGGCGCGCGCGGGATCAGCAGCGCGTCGAGTTCTCCGCGCCGAGTGCAGTCGATCAGTGCCGCGCACTCGATGAGATCGTCGCGCGAGGTCGGAAAAAGGCGCCCCTTCGGCATGCCGCCGACATGGTGCCCGGAACGTCCGACGCGCTGCAGAAACGGCGCGATCGCGCGCGGCGAGCCCAGCTGACAGACGAGATCGACATCGCCGATATCGATGCCGAGCTCGAGCGATGCCGTCGCAATCAGCACGCGCAGCGCACCGCGCTTCAGGCGCTGCTCTGCATCGAGCCGATGCTCCTTCGCCATGCTGCCGTGATGGGCCGCGACGGCGTCCTTGCCGAGCCGTTCGGTCAAATGGCGCGCAGCCCGCTCGGCCATGCGACGCGTATTGACGAAGACGAGCGTCGTTGCATGGGCCGAGACGAGTTCGGCGAGACGGTCGTAGACTCGCTCCCAGACCTCGTTGGCCATCACCGCTTCGAGCGGAACGGGCGGCAGCTCGAGCGCGAGATCGCGCGGGCGATCGTGGCCGACGTCGACGATCGCGCATTGCGCATGGTCTCCCACGCCGACGAGAAAGCGAGCCACGGCTTCGATCGGCTTTTGCGTTGCGGAAAGGCCGATGCGCGGCAGGCGTCGCCGGCAGAGCGCGTCGAGCCGCTCGAGCGACAGAGCGAGGTGACTGCCGCGCTTGCTGTCGGCGATCGCATGGATTTCGTCGACGATGACCGTTCGTGTCGTCGAGAGCATGCGGCGCCCGGAATCCGACGAGAGCAGCACGTAGAGCGACTCCGGCGTCGTCACGAGGATGTGCGGCGGGCGCTTCTTGAGCGCGTTGCGCTCTTGCTGAGTCGTATCGCCGGTACGGACGGCCGTGCGAATATCGACACGCGGCAGGCCTTGCCGCGCGAGCTCTTCCGCGATTCCCGACAGCGGCCGGTCCAGGTTCGCGTGTATGTCGTTCGAGAGCGCCTTCAGCGGCGACACGTAGACGACGAGCGTTTGGTCGGGCAACGAGCCGCCGCGAGCAAGGCCCTCGCGCACGAGCTCGTCGATGGTCCAAAGGAATGCGGTGAGCGTCTTGCCCGAGCCGGTCGGCGCGGCGACGAGCGTGGACACGGCGCGGCGAATATGGGGCCACGCGCGGCATTGCGCGTCCGTCGGCGTATCGAACGTTGCCTGAAACCAGGCCGCCACCGCGGGGTGGAAATCGGCCAGCGCAGGCACGGCGGCATCGGCGACGGGACTATCGGGAGCGTTCATTTGAGGCGATCTGGGGGCGTTCGATCGATTTCTCAATGGCGGCGAATCGACGAATTCGTCAGGACTGCTCAATAAACATATCGCGCGACGCCGTGTACGTCGACAGATAGATAAGCGGAGCCACGACGAGGAGCGCGATACCGAGTGTCACCAGGGCCGCGAGCAGCAATCCCGCCACGAAGGCGCCATAGACGAGTGTCGACCACGGATTGCGGCAGATGGCGAGAAAACTCGCCTTCAACGCGGCGTCCGGCGCGGCGCCGTGCAGCACGACCAACGACGGCGCGAGCCAGAGCGCCATTGCGCTGCCGAAAGCGGCTACGACATAAAGCAGTGCCGCGAACCACGGCGCGGCGCCCGCCTTCGCGGCGGGATCGGCACTGATGAGCAGATGCAGTCCAGCCGACACACGAGTGCCCGCAAAATCGCAGAGAAGCGATGCGAACAGCGCAACGAGGCCGGCCGCGAAGAGCGGCTGGAAATTTTTGCGGATGGCGTCGAAGACGTCGGCAATCTTGACATCCCCCGTCGCCGCGCAGCCTTGCGCCGCAGCCGTCATTCCTCCGGCCCAGAGCACGGTGAAGACTGACACCAGGTCCGAGGCAAACGGGATCGCGCCGAGCGCAACCGTGACGGCGAGATCGATGACGCCGAGCGCGATCCATACGGCTGGCCGCATGCGAAAGAGCGACCACGCGCTTGCGATCCACTGCGATCCGTGTTCGGCGGGAACCGTGCGCATCTGCATATCGGAAAGCATTCCTTACGAAATAGTCGGATTCTGAAAGCGATTCGTCTCTGCCATTATCGTCGAACGGCGCGTTGCGCCCTCAATCCGCGTTTCGCAAACTGTTTGTGCATGGTATAAGCGCCGTCAGGTCATTTTGTCGACGAAGGAGGAGATTCGATGAGTTCGATAGTCGGGATCAAGTCGGCCGCGGCCGCATCGGCGATCGTTGCGTTCGCAACGATGTCGATCGGCTTTCTCGAAAGCACGCCCGCCGTTGCGAAGACCAATGCGGCAAAACCTGTATTGACGGCCTCCGCGCTGGCGGTGGCCGACAAGTACAGCGCCGATGCGGCCGAGCGCATTTTCAAGGAGGGTGGCAATGCCGTCGACGCTGCCGTGGCGATCGCGTTCACGCTCGCCGTCACGTACCCTGAAGCCGGCAATCTCGGCGGCGGCGGATTCATGACGCTCTATGTGAACGGCAAGCCGTACTTCCTCGATTATCGAGAGCGGGCCCCGCTTGCCGCGACGAAGAACATGTATCTCGACAAGGACGGCAACGTCATCAAGGGGATGAGTCTGGTCGGCGCGCGCGCCGTCGGCGTGCCGGGAACCGTCGAAGGCATGTGGGAAGCGCAAAAGCGTTTCGGTCGGCTGAAATGGAAACAGGTGCTGGCCCCGGCGATCCATTACGCGCGCGATGGCTTCGAGGTCGACGAGCAGCTGCAGCAGCGCCGCGACAGTGCCGCGAAGGACTTCGGCGACAAGACGAACTTCGACAAATATTTCGGAGGACTGAACAACGGCGTGACCTTCAAGCAGCCCGAGCTTGCCGCCACGCTGACGCGCATCGCCGAGCACGGAGCGAAAGGGTTCTACGAAGGCGAGACGGCGAAACGCATCGCCGCCACGATGAAGGCGGATGGGGGACTCATCACCGAGCGCGACTTGCATGAATACAAGGCGGTCTGGCGGCAGCCCGTCGAGGCCAACTGGAACGGCTATCGCGTGATCACGGCACCGCCTCCGAGCTCGGGCGGCGTCGGCCTCGTGCAGCTGCTCAAGATGAAGGCCGATCTCGCCAACGATTTCGCCAACGTTCCGCTGAATTCGGCGAAGTACATTCATCTCGTCGCCGAGATCGAGAAGCGCGTGTTCGCCGATCGTGCGCAGTACCTCGGCGACCCGGACTTCTACAAGGTGCCCGTCGCGCAGTTGATCGACGACGCGTATCTCGCCAAGCGCGCGGCGGACGTCGATCCGAACAAGCCCTCGGATACCAAGAGCATTCAGCCGGGGCTCGGTACGTCGATGCCGGAGAAGGCGGAGACCACGCATTTCTCGGTCGTCGACAAATGGGGCAATGCCGTCTCGAACACCTATACGATCAACGGGTATTTCGGCTCGGGCGTCGTGGCGGAGGGCACCGGGGTGCTGCTCAACGACGAGATGGACGATTTTTCGGCAAAGCCGGGCGTGCCGAATATGTTCGGCGTCGTGGGCAGCGATGCGAATGCGATCGCGCCGAAAAAACGCCCGCTTTCCTCGATGACGCCGACGATTCTGACCAAGGACGGCAAGGTATCGCTCGTCATCGGCACGCCGGGCGGCTCCCGCATCTTCACGTCGATCTTTCAGGTCATCAGCAACGTCTATGACTTCAAGATGCCGTTGGCCGATGCGGTGGCTGCGATGCGCTTCCACCATCAGCTGCTGCCGCCGAACACGATCTTCTGGGAGCCTTACAAGCCGATCGAGGGTGAGCTGGCTCAGCAGTTGCAGTCGATGGGATATGTGCTGCAGAAGCAGGGCTTCAACGGCGACATCCAGGCGATCGAGATCGAAGGCGATACGCCGACCGCCGCGGCCGATCCGCGCGGCCGCGGCGTCACGAGGATCGTTCAGTAGCCATCGGTCCGATCGCAGCATCCCGGGCCTGCCGTCGATATCCGCAGGCAGGCCTGCCCCGGCGCCCCGAGTCGCCGGCCCCCACCCGCCTCCTATGCCGAACGGCCGAATTGCCCGGGTCGGTCTCAGTTAGTTACTGTCTGCTTCCAGTCTCTGCGGCGCCGTGATGGTTTCCGCATCGGCATCGTGCTATCCGAACGGATATGTAATAACATTGTGTTGACCATCTTCCCGAGATGGTATAACTTTGTGCTTACATATTGCCATGAAGACGACGATTCGCAGAATGGGCAACTCGCAAGGAATACTGATCCCCAAGCCGATCCTGGCTCAGCTTGGGTTCGAACATGAGGTGGAAATGGAAATCGAGGGCGATGCACTGGTGATTCGACGTCCGCTGAAGAAGGCACGTGAAGGCTGGGCGGACGCAAGCAAGCGTCTCGCGGCCGCCGGCGATGATGCGCTCGTGATGGGCGAGTTCGGCAACGGCGAAGACGCGGAGTGGTCGTGGTAGTCCGGGGCGAGGTGTGGCTCGTCGCGCTCGACCACACGCTCGGCAGCGAGATTCAGAAGACGCGGCCGTGCGTCGTCGTCTCTCCGCCCGAGCTGCATGAGCATTTGCGCACGGTCATCGTGGCGCCTATGACGACGAAAAGCCGCCCCGCGCCGTTTCGTGTACCCGTGACGTTCGAGAGAAAGCGGGGGCTCATTCTTCTGGACCAGATCCGAACGGTCGACAAGATTCGATTGGTGAAGAGGGCTGGGGCGATCGTCGACAGAACATTGGCCGATACGTTGCATACGCTGCAGGAAGTCTTCGCGGAATGACGGCGAGCGCGCGCCGTTTTGAGAGCGCGCGGCCTCGCCGAGCCGGGAATAGGCCTTGCTGCAACGCGCAGTCACCGCGAAAGAGGGGTGCGACGAACAAATGGCTATCCTTATCGGCATTTCGGGCTGGCGCTACGAGGGGTGGCGCGGTGTGTTCTACCCGAAGGGACTCCGGCACGCCAGCGAGCTTTCGTTCGCATCGCGGGCCGTGGACACGATCGAAATCAACGGCTCGCATTACTCGCTGCAAACGATCGACAGCTACCGCTCATGGCATGAAGAAACGCCTGACGGTTTTGTGTTCGGCGTCAAGGGGCCTCGATTCCTGACGCACATGCTGCGTTTTCGCGATGAGGCGGCGAGGCCCGCCATCGCGAATTTTTTCGCCTCGGGCGTCCTCGCGCTCGACGAAAAGCTGGGCCCGTTTCTCTGGCAGTTTCCGCCGAACTTCCCCTTCGATGTGACGCGGCTGGAACGCTTTCTCGATTTGCTGCCTCGAACGGTGCAAGAGGCCGTTGCCCTGGCGTCGCAACACGACGCACGCGTCAAACGCGCGTGGTTCGAAGCGAGCGGCAATGGCCAGCTCCGGCACGCGGTGGAAGTCAGGCACGCCAGCTTTCAAACGCCCGAATTCGCGGACATGTTGCGGCGTTACCGTGTTGCGCTCGTCGTTTCCGATTCTGTGGCAGGATGGCCCTATGCCGAAGACGTCACGTCGGATTTCATCTACATGCGCCTGCACGGCACCGAGACGCTTTATAGCGGCGCATATTCGGATCGCGCGCTCAAACGATGGGCCAAACGGATTGCGATCTGGGCGCGAGGCGACGAACCGGCCGATGCCGTTCGCCTCTCGCCTTCGCCTGTGCGCCGTGAGGAACGCGATGTCTTTTGCTACTTCGACAACGACCAAAAAGTGGAAGCCCCGTTCGATGCCCAGCGGCTCAAGCGCTGGATAGCGGCGGAGCAGACAGGAGCAAGCCGATGACACGGATGGTGTCCGAACTGCTGCAGGCGTTTCGTAAAGTGCGCAAGCGGAGCGTCGAGCTCGCGAGTTCTCTGTCGCCCGAAGACCAACAGGTGCAATCGATGCCCGATGCGAGCCCGACGAAGTGGCATCTCGCACACACGACCTGGTTCTTCGAGACGGTGCTGCTCGTTCCTCACGCGCCCGGCTACGTTCTCTTCCACGACCATTTCCCCTTTCTGTTCAATTCGTACTACGAAGCATTGGGTCCGCGCCATGAGCGCGCGCAACGAGGGTTGCTGACCAGGCCGTCGCTCGGCGAAGTCCATGCATACCGCCGCCATGTCGACGCGGCGGTCATGGCGCTCATTGAAATGGCCGATCGCGATTCGTTCGACCGGATTGAGCCGATCGTGACGCTCGGCCTGCATCATGAAGAGCAGCATCAGGAGCTGATCCTGACCGACATCCTGCACGCGTTCTCGTGCAATTCACTGATGCCCGCCTATCGCGCCGAGTCGCGCGAGCGGCCGCGAGGCCCGCATTCATCGAAGGTGGCGACGACGCAAGCCGTAGCGTACCCGATCGAATGGCTGCGCCAGCCCGGCGGCATCGTCGGCATTGGACACGCGGGGCAGGGGTTTTGCTTCGATAACGAGCTGCCGCGCCATGAGACGTTGCTGCGACCGTATGAAATCGCCCACCGCCTCGTCACCTGCGGGGACTATGCATCGTTCATTGCCGATGGGGGGTACCGGCGGCCCGAGCTCTGGCTATCGGACGGCTGGGCGATGGTTCAGCGCGAGCATCTTGCCGCGCCTCTTTATTGGCGTGGCATCGACGATGGCAACTGCGAGAACGACCCTTCGGGCTGGCTTGTATTCGGCCTCGACGGCCTCGAGCCGATGAACCCGCGCGCGCCCGTTTCGCAACTGAGTTTTTACGAGGCCGCGGCCTACGCCGAGTGGGCCGGTGCCCGGTTGCCGACCGAATTCGAATGGGAGGCCGCTTTCGACGCGCCGGGCATTACGCAGATGACGGGCCACGTTTGGCAATGGACGCGCTCGTCATACGATCCCTATCCGGGTTTTCGGCCGTTGCCGGGCGTAGCGGCGGAATACAACGGCAAGTTCATGGTCGGGCAACTCGTCTTGCGCGGCGGCAGCTTGGCGACGCCGCCGGGGCACACGCGTCCTAGCTACCGCAACTTCTTTCCGCCGGCGGCGCGCTGGCAATTTTCGGGAGTACGCCTTGTACGAGACATCTGAAGCAACGGGTTTGGCCGGTGCGGCCGAATTCGTTGGCAGTCCTCTTCGAAAAGGCGCGGCCGCAGCCGAGTTCGCGCGCGATCTTGTCGCCGCCTTATCGAAAACGCCGCGCAGCATTGCGCCGAAATACTTTTACGATGCGGCGGGCTCGGCCCTCTTCGACAGGATCTGTGAATTGCCCGAGTACTACCCCACGCGGACCGAGTGGCGAATTCTGACGAGCCATGCGCATGACATCGCGCAATGCATGGGATCTCGCGCGGACATCGTCGAATTTGGCGCGGGATCGCTCGCGAAGATACGGCTGCTGCTCGATGCGTTCGTTCCGCGCGATGCGCCGCGGCGCTACTTTCCCGTCGACATCTCAGCCGAGCATCTGGATAGCGCCGCGCGGAAACTGCACGCCGACTACCCGCAGCTTTCGGTGCAGCCGGTCGCGGCCGATTACATGAAAGAGGAACAACTGGCCGGTCTCGCAGCGAGCCTCGAAGCGTCGTCGCAGCGCCGCGTCGGTTTTTTTCCGGGCTCGACGATCGGCAATTTCGATCCTGACGAAGCCGCGGCGTTCCTGCGCCTCGCCGCGCGCTTGCTGCGCGGTGGCGGGCTGCTCGTGGGTGTCGATCTCGTGAAGGAGCCGCAGACGCTGCACCGTGCGTATAACGATGCCCAAGGCGTGACGGCGGCGTTCAACCTGAACTTGCTTAGGCGGGCGAACGATGAACTGGGCGCTGACTTCGACGTGAAGAAGTTCGCGCACTACGCGTTTTACGAGCCGGTAAAGCAGCGAGTGGAGATGCACCTGCTCAGTCTTTGTGCGCAAACGGTGCGTCTGGCCGGAAGAGAATTCGCTTTCGAAGAAGGCGGCAGCCTTCATACGGAGAACTCATACAAGTTCACCATCGAAGGCTTCCGTGCGCTGGCGGTTTCGGCAGGATTCGTGCCGGGCCCCGTATGGACCGACGAGGCGAGGCTCTTCAGCGTGCATTGGTTGGAGAGCCCGTCCGCCGGTTGAACTCGGGCCTGCTCGCTCCGCGTCGCCGTTACCAGCCGCGGCGCTCACGCCACTCGTGTTCGCGCCATTCGTGTTCGCGCCACTGACGCTCACGCCATTCGTGACCGCGCCATTCGCGTTCGCGCCAGTCGTCGCCTCGCCAGTAGCCGACCGCGTACGGTGCTGGCTCGACGTAGGCAGGGGCGGCAGGCGCTGCATAAACGGGCGCGGGACCTGTATAGACCGGTACCGGGGCCACGCCGACGGGCACGCCGATGCCCACGGCGAGATCGACATGCGCCGAGGCCGCCGTGGAAACACCGAGGACCATGAGACCGATGAACCCTCCAATGAGCTTCTTGTTCATTTGCGTGACTCCTTGCACGATGCGTGCGTTTCAGTTGACCACGGCCTTAGTCTAGGAGCGCGGCCCGGACACATGTGAAAACGCCGTGCGAGATCGGTAACGCAAGATTACGGCCGGGTTTCGGGGAAAGTCGCTTTGCCGAGCGTCAGGTCGATCAACGCGGCGCGGGCTGCATCGAGCGCGGTCGCGGGAAGTTCCATGTCGAGTCGCACACCGACATCGTAAGCAGTACTGACGAGCGAGACGCGCTCTTGATCCATCCAACGCCGTACTCGCGCCTCGTCGGCGTAACCGACCTCCACGACGAGGCGCGCCTGCGCGATCCGTTCGACGCGTTGGATCTGCTGAAGGGCGCCAGCGATCGCATCGGTGTAGGCGCGTACGAGACCGCCCGCGCCGAGCTTGACGCCGCCGTAGAAGCGCACGACGGCGCAGAGCACCCCGTCGAGATCATGGTGGCGCAGCACTTCGAGAATGGGCCTGCCCGCCGTTCCTGACGGCTCGCCATCATCGGACATGCCCGACTGGCCGCCTGCGAGCAGTGCCCAGCAAACATGGGTGGCTGTCGGATGCTCATGGCGCAGCCGCTGCAGCGCCTGCATCGACGCATCGCGATCGGCGACCGGGATCGCGTAGGCGATGAAGCGGCTTTTGCGGATTTCGACTTCGAAAACCGAGGTCGCCGCTAACGTATAGGTCATGACGATTGCGGCCTCAATAGATCGACCAGCGCCAGGGCCTTGGCCGGCACGCGGTTCGTGGGCGGAAATACGGCGCGAATATCGGACTCCGGCGCGACCCAGCGTGGCAGCAGACGCACGAGCGCGCCGGCCGCAACATCGCCGGCCACCGAGAAATCGGTCAGCACGCCGAACCCGCCGCCCGCGAGCGTTGCCGCGCGGCAGGCCGTCGCCGTATTCGCGAGGAACCCGCTGCGGCCGCACTTCACCGTTTTTTTCGTGCCACGCGTGTTCTGAAGCTCGAACGAGAACGGGTGCGGCAAAATCGAGACGGCAACGTAAGGCATGGAGGCAAGGTCTGCCGGGTCGCGCGGCTCGCCATACTTGGCGACGAATTCCGGCGCGGCCACGACCCACTTGGCGTAGCTGCCGATCTTCACGGTTCGATAGGTCGAATCGGCGAGCCGGCCGAGACGGATCGCGACGTCGATGTTTTCCGCGACGAGGTCCATATAGCGATCGTTGCAGATCAGCTCGATATCGAGCTCCGGATGCATACGCCTCAGTGCGACGATTGCGGGGGCGACGACGAGCTGGCCGAAATCGATCGGCGCCGTGACACGCAAGGTGCCGCGTAGCGGTCCGCCGTCGCCGGCCACGTCCGCCAACGCTTCCTCGGCGGCGCGCAAGATTTCGCGCGCCGCCTCGTAAAAGCGCCGTCCCGCTTCCGTAACGTTGAGCCTGCGCGTCGTGCGAATCAAGAGGCTCGCGCCCACCTCGGCCTCGAGCCGCTGCATGTGCGTACTTACCACCGTTTTCGCAAGTCCGAGCCTTTCGGCCGCGGCGGTCAGCGAGCCTGCTTCCACGACAGCTGCGTAAATGCCGAGCCGATTCAGATTCACATCCCGCACGTCCGCCATCTGCGATTGTCCGTTCAAAGAGGATTGTGTTTTTGCGATTATCCGTCTTCCGCTGACAGTTTGCACGCGATAGGCTGCACCTGTCGGTCGCCGAGGACGATGATCGATCGCGGTCGATCGACTTCCGGTGCGAACCGTTGCGTGCTCAGCGACCCTTTGGCGGAATGGAGATGACGATGACCGAGGCGCCTACCGTTGCACCCGGCTGGTCGGGTGCTCAACTGCCGTTTCACGAGGGCGAGCTTGCCGCGCAGGAACGGGCAGGAGTCCTAAGCGTTGCGGCGTCGATCGGACGCCGCGGCATTCGCGACTACATGCCGGATCAGCATCGCGAGTTCTACGCGCAGTTGCCGTTCATGGTGATCGGCGGCGTCGATGCGCAGGGGCAACCGTGGTCGACGCTCCGTGTGGGTGAGCCTGGCTTTGTTTGGTCGCCCGACGCATGGACCCTGCGCATCGACGGCGGGGCACTGCCCGGCGATCCGCTCGCGGGCATTTGGCGACGCGGCTCGATGGTTGGCGGACTCGGTATTCAGCTCGAGACGCGGCGGCGCAATCGGATCAACGGCATCGTCACGACAATCGAAGGGGATACGCTCGCTTTGACGGTCAGCCAAAGCTTCGGCAATTGCCCGAAGTACATTCAAAGCCGCACGCCGATGCGTGCGTCGCGGCCCGAAGAAGGCGCGGCGCTCGAGCATTCGCGGGCTCAGCAATTGAGCGATGCCAACCGTGCATTGATCGCTCGCGCCGACACCTTCTTCATTGCTAGCGCCAATCTGGCCGAAAGAGCAGGGCCGGCGCGCGGAATGGATGTATCGCATCGCGGCGGGTTGCCTGGGTTCGTTCGCGTCGATGACGCGGTGACATTGACGACGCCCGACCTGAGCGGCAACCGGCTCTTCAATACGATCGGCAACTTGCTCGTCGAGCCCCGAGCCGGGCTCCTCTTCATCGACTTCGAAAGCGGCGATCTGCTCTATGTCGCCGCAGAGGCGGAAATCGTCTGGAACGGCCCTGAGTTGAGCGAATTCGCGGGCGCCCAGCGGCTGGTTCGATTCCATATCCGCGAAGTGAGGAATAGCCGAGGCGTGTTCCCCTTCCGTTGGTCCGAGGTGCAGTATGCGCCACAGTTCGCGTCCTAAGCTGCGTCCGAAGTCGGCAAAGCGGCCTCGCGTTCAATATCGCGGCAGTGACGCAGATGGCCGGTGCCGTTGCGCTGCCGGAGGCGTCGCTGAATTAACGGTTGAAGTCACGCCCCGAGGTGACGGCTTCCACGTACCCCGCGCGCACGACGAAGTCGCCGAAATGCTCGCCTTCGTGCCGTTCACGCGCGAAGTGACCGAGCGTCTTGTCGAGCGTATCGAGGATTCCGTCTTCTCCGACGTTCTCGAGGTACATGCGGGCGAGCCGTTCCCCGTGAAAGCCGCCGCCGAGGTAAAGGTTGTACTTGCCCGGTGCCCGCCCGGAAAGACCGATTTCGGCGACATACGGCCGCGAGCAGCCGTTCGGGCAGCCGCTCATGCGGACGGTGATCGGGACGTCGGAGAGTCGATGCCGCTCGAGCAGCGCCTCGATACGGGCGATAAGCGACGGCAGATAGCGTTCGCTTTCCGCCATCGCAAGACCGCACGTCGGCAGCGCGACGCAGGCCATCGAATTCACCCTCAGCGCGCTGCCCCAGTCAGATGCGAGCAGGCGATAGTCGCGCGCCAATTGCTCGATGCGCTCCCGGTTTGCATCCGAGACGCGCGCGATCGTGATGTTCTGGTTCGGCGTGAGGCGGAGCGTATCGTCGTGAACTCGGGCGATTTCGCGCAAGCCGTCCAGCAACGGGCGGTCCGGCTGGTTCTCCAAGCGGCCGTTCTCGACGAAAAGCGTCAAATGATGGGCTCCGTCGTCGCCCGTTTGCCAACCGAGCGTATCGCCGTTCGAGGTGAACGTATAGGGACGCGCGGGGGCGAGCGTGAAACCGAGCCGACGTTCGATTTCCGCCGTGACCCAATCGAGGCCGAGATCGTCGATCGTGTATTTGAAACGCGCGTGCGCGCGTTCCAAGCGATCGCCGTAGTCGCGCTGCACACTCATCACTGCATCGCTGGTCTCGAGCACCTTGTCGGGTGTCACGAAGCCGATCACATCGGCGAGCCGCGGATAGGTCGCCGTCGATTGATCGCTACGTCCCATGCCGCCGCCGATCGCGACGTTGAAACCCTTCAATTCGCCGTTCTCGGCAATCGCGATGAATCCGAGATCCTGTGTATAGACGTCGATATCGTTGACGGGTGGAATCGCAAAGCCGATCTTGAACTTGCGCGGCATGTACGTCTTGCCGTAGAACGGCTCCTCGGGCGCTTCGGCGGGCTCACGTTCACGTGCTTCGCCATACCAGATCTCGCGATAGGCGCGCATGCGCGGAATCGCGCGATCGCTCGCGCGGTGCGCGAGGTCGTACACGGTGGAGTGGAGCGCGGATAGATGCGGATTGACCGAGCACATGACGCCGCGCGCATCGTCGCCGCATGCTGAAATGGTGTCGAGCCTCGCTTCACTCAAGCCTTGAATGAGCGGGCGCAGATCGTTCTTGAGCACCCAGTGAAACTGAACCGTTTGCCGCGTCGTCAGGCGCAGCGTCGCATTTCCGTGGGTGCGTGCGAGCTCGTCGAGCTTGAGCCATTGCTGAGTCGTGCAGACGCCTCCGGGCATTCGCACGCGGATCATGAATTGAAACGCCGGCTCTAGTTTCTGCCGCCGACGCTCGTCGCGTACGTCGCGATCGTCCTGCAGATACATGCCGTGAAATTTGAGCAGCTTCGCGTCGTTCGCCGAAACCGCTCCGGTCAGCGGATCCGCCAGTCCTTCCCGAATCGTGCCGCGCAGCTGGTCGCTTCCCGCTTTCAGCCGTTCGTCGGCGCTCAATCGCTCGACGGGCTGTGACAGATCGCGGCTGCGATCTGGCCGAGGATGGGTTTCGCTCATTTGAATCCTCTTTGGATGGTGCTGGGCCGCCCCAAGCATTCATCCGCGCTGGGGGGCGGGGGCCTCTCCTGCGAAGGCAAAGACCCAGAGGCTTCGCGTCGTCAATAGACGTCGCGCTGGTAGCGCCGTTCGCGTTGCAGCTTCTGCAGATAGTCCTGCGTGGCCTCCGGGCCGAAGCCGCCTTCCTTGGCGACGATCTCGGCGAGCGTCCGATGGACGTCAGGTGCGAGCCGCTTAGCATCGCCGCAGACGTAGAGATGGGCGCCTTCCTCGAGCCATGCAAAAACGTCGCGTGCATGCGCCTTCAAACGATGCTGGACGTAGGCTTTCGCCTCGCCGTCGGAGCGACGATCGCGCGAAAACGCCACGTCCATCCGCGTCAGCAGCTTGTCCTTCAGCAGCCTCTGCCACTCGGTCTGATAGAGAAAATCAGTGCGGAAGTGACGATCGCCGAAGAAAAGCCACGACCGCCCATTCGCGCCGCGCGCCTCGCGCTCTTGCATGAAGGCACGAAACGGCGCGACGCCCGTGCCGGCGCCGATCATGATGATCGGGACATCGTCGCCAGGCAGACGAAAGTTAGGATTCCTATGCACGTAGACGGGCAGCTCCGCATCGAGCGCGACCCGGTCCGACAACTGACCCGATGCTACGCCCGCGCGACGCTCGCCGTGCAGCTCATAGCGCACGGTCGCGAGGGTCAAATGGGCCTCTTCGGGCGCGGCGGCCAGGCTCGACGCGATCGAATAGAGCCTCGGCTGCAGCGGCCGGAGCGTCGCCACGAAAGTTGCGGCATCGAGTCCCTCGACGGGGAACTGCCGGATCACATCGATAACGTGATGGCCGCTCAGGTAGGCCGCGCGTTCGGCGATGTGGTCGCTCGCCGCCAGGTTCCGCAGCGTTTTCGCACCGGAAAGTTCCGCCCAACGATCGAGGAATCGCGGCGTCAGCGTAGTGATTTCGAAATGGGAAGCAAGCGCCTCGCCAAGCGCAGCTTGTTTGCCCTTCATGTCGACCGTCTGCGACGCGTCCAGCTTGAGCGTGCACAGCAACCCTTCGACGAGCGCGGGATCGTTGGTCGGTACCAGGCCCAACGCATCGCCGGGCTCGAAGTGAATACCTGAGCCTTCGAGCGAAAGCTCGATGTGTCGTGTTTCCTTGGACGAGCCGCGCCCCGAGAGCACGATGTTCTCGATGACGCGCGCGGGGTGCGGGTTGTGCTTATCGATCGCGGGCGTCGGCGTTGCAGCCACGGAAGACAGCCGCGAGGCCGTGCTCGTCGTGCTATCACCTCCTGCCGCCGTCTTAGCGAGGATGTCGAGGACATCGTCGATCCAGGCATTCGCTGCCTCTTCATAGTCGACGTCGCAATCGACTCTTGGCGCGAGGCGTTGAGCGCCGAGTTCTTCGAAACGGCGATCGAGACGCTTGCCTGCCTCGCAATAGCGCTCGTAGCTCGAATCGCCGATCGCGAGCACGCCGAAACGAACGGTAGGCAGCTTAGGCGCCTTCCGACCCTCGATAAACTCGAAGAAATCGGCCGCTGTTTGCGGCGGATCTCCTTCGCCATATGTGCTTGCTACGATCAGGACGTCCTGCTCGTCCTTCAGTTGACGCGGCTTGTAATCGACCATGTCGTGAAGCGACACGGCCAGACCGCGTTGCGCCGCGCGCTCCGCGAGCGTTTTGGCGAGCGTGCGGCTGTTGCCTGTTTCGCTGCCGTAAAGCACGGTCAGCCGCCGGGTGGACCCGGCACCTGATTTATCTTGAGCCGTGGAGGGCGCCGGCGCGGCTTTGGCTGAGGACGCCTGTTCGAAGCCTGCCAGAAAACCGCTGATCCAGAGCAACTGCTTGGAATCCAGCGATGAGACGAGGGCTTTGACATGCTCCCACTGGGTGTCGGTGAGATCGGGCCCTTTGAATTCGGAAACGGTCATTTCTTCCGTCGATGCAGATTAGAGTGCGTCACGCCGCCCGACCTTTTGGGGCATTCGCCTGGACGTATCGGCGCGATGCGTATTACGCGTCTAGTGATTTTCTCTTGATCCGCGATAATATGCAAGCGCATTATGCGTTTGCATATATTAATGACCTTTAGTTATTTGTCCGCTTCAGCCGGATATTGGGTTGAAGCGAAATCTTTCATAAGCGAACAAGAGCTATCGAGCTTTGTATCGGTCCGCCTGGCGCGGGTTGCTGCGCGCGGCAGCGAGCTGCCCTTATCGATTCTCGCGGGATGGCGCCAGCAATTCCGAGCGACCGATTACCTGCTTCAAACTATCCGCTGGCTCAGGGTCAGAGAACCCTGCGGCTTCGATGGCCGAGCTCAAGCTCCTGAAGCGCGCTGCTTGCTTGGTACTGCGCAGCGAAGCCATGCCTTCATTCCAGGCGTGCAGCATTTGCTTTGCAATCCAACGCCATTGCGTCTCATTCTTCGCGGCTACGATGATTTCCTGCGCCACGGCGACGGCCGAGTCGCACAGTTGCTCGACCATCTCGTGATATTTCCTCGGGGTGATACCGAGGCGGGCGTTGAAAAACCTTTCGAGGGTTTTGCCGCGTGCCCATGTCTTGCGACCATCGATGGAGAGACCTGGCGGATTGGAAGCAAATCGGGGATAGGCCTGCGTTGTGACGATGTCATAGGCCGGCGTAAAGGCGACATCATCGTATGAGGTGTAGAGAAGCGCGATGTTTTTCGAGTGGCAATCCGCGTTGCGGACGACGAAGTTAGTCAACAGCAGCCAGCCCAGATGCTCGAGTTGTTTGCGCTGATCCGCGTTTGTCAGGTAGGCTCGCGTCGCATTCAGGACGCGTTCGGTCGAGGGCAAATACTTCTCGTGGGGGGGAAGGCCGAGCAAGCCGCACGCATCCTCGAGACCGCGGATCGGCAAGCCTGCATGATCGACGTCGAACCGGTCCACTATGAGCACGCGGCCGTCGTCGGACATGCACGTTTTTGCAACGGGTGACACTGCCAATCGCTCCAGCACGCGCATCGAATAGTATTCGTTGAAGCCGAGGTAGGGTGTTTTATCGTCTGAGCCCTTGATGATGTGGCGACTCGTTCGAATCGTCGATTTTCCGAGAGGATGGTCTTTAGCGTTGGATGAAGGCTCCGGCGCGATGAACTTGGGCACCGCGCCGGAGATAGCGGCTCGCGCATACGTACGCACGAGCGACGCAAAGCACTCGGCCGTGTTGTCGCCGTGAAGCAGCTCCTCGATATGCACTGGTTCCAGGTCGCTGCCGGGCTCGGCTCCTTCGGGCGTAACGGTTACTCGGCCAATGCTCATGCCTCCAATGACGGCGAGCAAGGAAAGATCAGTCCCGTCCAGGTACGGGCCGAACTCTTCGCGAATGACATTGAGCAGGTAGCCTTCCGGCAAGTTCTGCCGGAAAAACGGATGGAGGTCACGTGGCCATACCCAAGGTGCTTCGCGCACCGGCATCGTCAGACTGACAAAGTCTTCGGTTGCGGCGCCGGCGCTGTACCTCAGGACATATTCATCGCGCTCACGGTAGAGTTGTGCGACTTTCTTGCCTTTCACCTGTACGTCGAGTTTCACGAGCTGCCCTCACCCTGTCGTTGCTCAGCGAGAATGTCCTCTAGGGTTCGGCGATGCCCATGCTTGACGATGCGCAGGTCGTAACCTGCCGCCTCGAGCAGCCGCACGAGTGCGGAGACGCTCATGTCGCCACGGGCGAGCGTCTCCATCCGGGCAACCGTTGTGCGGGCTACGCCGGCGCGTTGCGCAGCCTCTTCCTGCGACAGGTTGGCTTCGCGTCGCGCATCGCGGAGCATAGTAGCGACATCGGCCAGTGTCGTCATTTGTAGCCCCAAGGCACCGAGGATGGCAAAACCAGTGATCACTGTAGCCCCCCGAGCACAGTTTTGCAAGTCACCATTGTAGCCCCGCAGCTACAATGCGGAAGAATCGGTGGATTTCGTGGCTCTGGGGCTACGCCCGACGGTCAAGAATAAACTCGAGAGAAGGCCCCTCTAGGAGCCGATCGCAAAAACCGCTCGCTCACCGAGGGAATCAAAAAATCCGACCGTGCCCTCGTCGAAGGTCACGATCCGTTGCGCTTTCGGATTCGTCGCCACCCACTCCCGCTTGAGCACGCCGCCGCTGCGGCTCCAAACAGACAGCTTTCCGGGGCGATAAGCCGCCGCCAGGCGCTCCCCTTCCGCGTCGAACGCGAAGTCGGAATAACTGTGGTGACTGTGATGCGTGGGTCTTCCGTCCGCCAGGTCCAGCGGATCCGGTTGGTAAGCATCGGCGACATCGATCCCCTTCGCCAGATCCACGAGTACGAGTCCCGCGTGATATCCCAAGATCGCAACCAGTTCGCCCCTCGGATCGCCTCTCAATGCAGCCGGCGCGAAAGTTTTATAGCTGGTTGCGGCGGGTAGTTCGACTCGATGTTCCTCGCGACCGCTGTCTAGATCGAAGACGGTCAGGTCGGCAAGCTGTTCTTCGCAGCGATGGCCACGCGAGATCGCGACGCGCCTATTAGGAAGTAAGGCGCAGGCATGGGCAGGCCCTCCGTGGAGCACGCCCAATTGACCGAGATGCTTCTCGAAGATTCGCGTTCCGTCGTGCTTTCTAACAATGATGATGCCGTCTTCGAAATACGCGATGTGCTCGCGATCGACAGCGGGCAGTGCGCTTGTTGAGATGCCGACCTCACGAGCAGCCCCTTCTCTCATGTTTATCGAGATCAATCGCCGCAGGATACCTGTGTCGCTGACTTGTCCGCCGGTAAGGGCGTAGATCAGTTCTCCATCCGGCGTGATTTGGTGTCCCGCGCTCAGTTCCGATAGGGAATACGAGCTGATCACCTCGCCGGTAGTCCTTTGGATCTCAAGCGTTGTTTCCGGAAATTTTCGTGAAAGAACTTCTTGGCAAATAAAAGGACCGTGCTGGGTCCCACTATGATTACCTTTTTTCTTTTGATTCGATTTGGCGTTCATCGTGTGTCCGTGACCCTTTGCAGTCGCTATGGATAGTGTTGAGAGACTGCCTCCGATAAGAAGCATATCTCGATTGGATCTTTTGCCGGAAGGGGTTCGAATTACCGCGATGAAAGAAATATAGCACCGTCCGGCGGTCGCCGGAGCGAGCGCCAGATCGCGAGCCGTTCGCGCCGCCACGATATCAAACGCGCTGGCCGAAGCTTCGGCGGCGTCCTCGGCTCTAGCCCGGTGAGTGCTCTGAGCGGCTCAGAGCTTTCGCGGTGCGCTCCGTCAGCAACGGCAAGCGGTGGGTTATCCCCAGATTTTGTTGGCAAACCTGTGAATAACTCCCGCATAGTTAGCGCAAGTACCTGACGGAAAACGCGCAAGCTTTCGTGCGATGTCGCCCGAGCAAAAACGGGGCGCGGTGGCGAGGTCGTCTTGCCGATGCGATCGGCATCTGGTACGGGTGCGCGTCGGATGACGCCGCATCGATACTCGGGAAGGCCCGCATATTGATTTCAAAACATCGCGGCGCCGTCGATGGCATGATATGCGCCTTGACATTCCTGGCTTTTTCACCCCCGCCCTGTCCCCGAATATGTCCGACCTCATCGTTCACGGCGGCGTGCCGCTTCGCGGCGAGATTGTGCCGTCCGCCAACAAGAACGCCGTTCTTCCAATTCTCTGTGCCACGCTTTTGACCGACGCGCCGTTGCGCCTCGTCGGCGTGCCCGAGATCACCGATGTCAAGAAAATCCTCGATATCTTTCGCACGCTGGGAAGCGAGGTGTCGATGGATTTTTCGACGGGTGTGCTCGAGCTCCATCATCATGCGACGTCGTTCGATCCCGCGATTCATCGCTTGCCCGAGGAGATGCGCTCGTCGATCATGCTCGTCCCTCCGCTGCTTGCGCGCTTCGGCGTGGCCCGGCTCGAGAACGACGTGAAGGGCTGCACGCTCGGTGTGCGCGAGATCGATCCGCACGTCGAAGTGTTCGAGCGATTCGGCGCTCGTATCGAGCGCACGACCGATTCGTTGATCGTGCGAAGCGTGAAGCGCTTGACCGCCAACGATCACTGGCTCGATTACGCATCGGTGACGACGACCGAAAACTTCGTCTTGTGCGCGGCGTCCGCGTCGGGCGTATCGACGCTCGTCAATGCGGCCTCGGAGCCGCACGTGCAGGAGTTCTGCCGCTTCATCGAGATGCTCGGCGTGCCCATCGAAGGAATCGGCACCTCGCGACTGCGGATCGAGGGTGGGCATAAGCTCGGCGAGCTTGGCGGCGGCGAATTCCGTTTCAGCGAGGATTTCCACGAGATCGCGACGTTCCTGGCCTTGGGCGCGATCACGGGCGGCGATATCGCCGTCAAGAATGGCGCGCCCGAGCAGTTCCCGCTCATCGATCGGACATTCGCGAAGTTCGGCATCGACATCGTTCACCAAGACGGATGGTCGCGAGCGGTGCGAGAAGGTCCGATGCGCGTGCGCCAGCCTTTCACGCCGAATATTTTGACCAAGATCGAAGCTGCGCCGTGGCCCTACTTGCCCGTCGATCTGTTACCGATCTTCATCGCGCTCGGCGTGCGCGCCGAAGGCAGCGCGATGTTCTGGAACAAGGTCTATGACGGCGCGATGGGCTGGTCCGTCGAGCTATCGAAATTCGGAGCACATGTGTTCCTGTCGGACCCTCATCGGCTGATCACGTTCGGCGGCATTCGCCTGAGCCCTGCAAGGGTCGAGAGTCCTTACATCATTCGCGTCGCCATCGCGCTTTTCATGGTAGCGGCGAGCATCGAAGGGCAATCGGTCATCAAGAACGCCTTGCCGATCCGTCGAGCGCATCCGCGGTTCGTCGAGAACTTGCGCTCGGTGGGCGCGAAGGTCGAGTGGACGAGCACCGACTGAATGCCAGGCGGCTGCTGTTGCCGCAAGCGCGGCGTGTGTTTGCGGCGGCGATATCGCTGCGTTGACCTTGATCGCGTTCTCGGGGGCGACTGCGAGCGATCGGCGGTTTATCCATTCGACCCTGAGCAGGCGTGCGGCTTGCTCGTATCTCGTTAAGTCCGTTCGATGATGAGGGTTTTGACTCGATGGATGCGATGCCGCTTACGCTCGATTGGCCTGCGGCCTTGGCGCGGCTTGCTGGCGCGCTCGTCGCGGGCGCCATCTTCGGCCTGAACCGCAGCGAGTCGGGTAAAGCTGCCGGGTTGCGCACGACACTGCTTGTCTGCCTGGCCGCTTGCATTTCGATGCTCCAAGTCAATGCGTTGCTCGAGCAAGCGGGCAAGCGGCCGGACTCGTTCGCCACGCTCGACCTGATGCGCTTGCCGCTCGGCATTCTGACCGGGATGGGCTTCATCGGCGGGGGTGCCGTGCTGCGCAAAGACGGGCTCGTGACTGGCGTCACGACCGCGGCGACGCTCTGGTTCGTGACAGTCGTCGGCCTGTGTATCGGCGGTGGGCAGTATCGGCTGGCCGTCAGCGCAACGGTGGTCGGGGTCGCGGTGCTGTGGGGATTGCGGTACGTCGAAGACCGGCTGGAGCGGCGCAAGACCGCCTGGCTGACCGTTGGATATGCGGGAGAGAGCAACTTTCAGCAGCGTCTTGCCGACGAATTTGAGCGCATCGGATGCCGAATCAGTCCACGCCACGCGGAATGGAAACGCGGTGAGGCAATCTGCGAGACGCGCTTTCTGATCCAGTGGCGCGAGCAAACGGATATCTACGCGAAGGCCCCCGCATTTACGGAAGCAGCGCAGCGCGCCGGCGCGAATACAGTCCAGTGGGAGATCGTCGATTAGGGGCGACGTTGACTCTTCGCAGGAGCACCTGGGTGGGCTGCGCGGGAACGGACGTACCGCCCGGCTGCTTCTCAATTTCGAGTTGATGAAATCCGGCTATCCGCCCGCGGTCATTCGGAAGGAAGATCGGCTCGCCTATTACGATTCCTTGGATGAGGCGTGTGTCCGCGGCAATTTCGACGGCATCACCGAACTCGTCGCAAGCGCGGTGCAGCGTTCACTCGAGATATACCTCAGCGTTCTCGGCCTCGGCAATGCATCGCGTCCTGGAGGCGCGTCGGTCTAGAGCCGTCGCCACGCCTCCTCGCGGGCGCTGGCTGTGTGAAGCGCACCGTCGCGACTAACCCGCCCGCAAGGGCGGCAGCGAAGGATTCTCCGGCTGCGTATAGCGGCGCTCGATCGCGGCGCGGATGCGCCCACGCGTTTCGTCGACCGAAAGTCCGCGCTCTGACTCGATGGCTTGCGCTTCGCGTGCGAGTTCATCGTCGCCGATGACGTCACCGAACCAGCGCGAATAATCGCCGCGTTGCAGGTGATAGCGCCATGTATCGGAATCGACGCCGTCGGCGATTTCCAGAAAAAGCACAAGATTGTGCGCGCGCAGATTGAGCCTGCCCTCCGGACCGCGGAAGTAAAAGCTGCGCTCGGGGATCAAGAGTCCCTCGGCATATTTGCGATGATGGCGTCGGCGTTGCGTCGTTCCAGGCTCCACGCTGACCAAGTACGGTTCGCTGGCCGGCATTTGCGTTTCCCAGACCAGCAGTTGTCCGCGCTCGAGCGAATCGGATTCGAGCGGCAGCCGAGGGACGGGTTTGCCGAGCGTGCTCGCGAACGCGGCCACGGTTGCGCTGGGTTTGTTGCCGGTGACGAGCGCCATGTTGACTTGCCGCAAGAAAGGCTCCGCGATCTGGTCGGGGTGCACGGTGACGGCGAGCGCGGTTTCGAGCGCGATGGGCAGCGATTGTGCCGCCATGCCCCAATCCGCCGGGAAAAGTTGATGGGCTTCTTCGAAAACGAGCCAATGCGGACGGCCCGTTCGTACCCGCAATTCCTGCAGGCGCGAGAGCAGCGCGGCGCAGTAGCGTGGACGCTCAATGAGCGGCACGCGCAGCAGGTTGACGGCGACGTGTTGACCGGGCCTCGCCAGCAAATGCAGGGCGCTATCCATCGGGGGCGGAGTATGCGCATCGCCGAGCGAAACCAGACTGCCTTCATTGTCGTAGTCGCCCTCGGGATCGAAGATGCAGGCTTGATAGCCGGCCATGGTGAGCCGCTCGAGCAGCGCGGCGGTGACGGTCGATTTCCCGCCGCCGGACGGCCCTGCCAGCAGCGCGATCGTGCCGTAGGCATCGAGGCTGACGGATGCCGCCTCGCGGCCATCGGACCGTTGACCGAGCAATACCCGCGAGCGATCGATGCGCGATGCACGCGAGGCGAGGTCGTCCTCGAGCAGCGCGGCGACGAGCTCTTCCACGCCGCGGCCGGCCGCGCCCGTCGTGACCATATCGGCGTGTGCTTTGAGCATCGGCAGCGCATTGGCAACGGCGGCGGAAAAGCCGCACGCATCGAGCAACGGATGGTCGTTCTCGGCATCGCCGACGCCGACGACGTTCAGCGGTGAGAGGCCGAGCTCGTCGAGCGCGGCTGCGAGACCGCTCGCCTTCGTGACGCCCGGCGCGAGCACCATGACGGCATCGCCGTTGAAGACGACGTGAAGATCCAGGCCCAGCTCGCGGATGGCATCCAAGGCGATGCGATCGTACGGTTTCATCGTGGCGACGAGCGTTTCGCTGACGCTGAACTCGTGCAGGCCGCGTTCGTGCAGCGCCCGAACGAATGCGTCCGGCGGAGGCGGTGCGAGCAGGCGTTTCTCGCCGCTATCGGGCCGATAAAGCACGCCGCCGTTTTCCGCCACCACGCGCGAGAATAGATCGAGGCGCGGGCAGATCGTACGCAGATCGCCGAGTTCGCGGCCGCTCACAAGCACGAGTTGACGGCCGGATTGCCGCAGCCGCTCGAGCACTGGCCAAGTCGATTCGGCCACCCGGCCATTCGATGCCAGCGTGTTGTCGTAGTCGGTTGCAAGCGCAACGAAGCGCATTTCGGACTCCTTATCGATCGTCGGTGGTCGTATCGCTTTCATGCGGGAGACGACATCGCGGCGCGATTGCCCGTTTCCCGTAAGAGCTCACCGTAGAGCGCCAGATAATCGTCCGTCATCCGAGACACGGTAAAGCGCCGCTCGAATGCGGCACGGCAGTCGGCGCGGCTCAGCTCGCCCAGACGTCCGATCGCGCGTACCGCGCCCTCGACGTCGTCGACGACGAATCCGGTCACACCGTCCTCGATGATTTCGGGCACCGAGCCGCGCCGAAATGCAATGACGGGCGTGCCGCAGGCTAGCGCCTCGATCAGCACGAGCCCGAAAGGCTCGGGCCAGTCGACCGGAAACAGCAGGGCGCGCGCATGCGCGAGAAACTCGCCTTTTTCATGATCGCCGAGCTCGCCTCGATACTCGACGAGCGGATCATGAAAGAGCGGCTCGATGCTGCCGTCGTAATACCAGCGATCGCCGTTGTCGATCTTGGCCGCGATTTTGATCGGTATGCCCGCGCGTTCGGCGATTTCGATGGCGAGATCGGGCCGCTTGGTCGGCGCGATTCTGCCGAGAAATGCAAGGTAGTCGCCGCCTTCCGCGGAAAAGGGCATTTGGCAGTCGGGCAGGCCGTGATAGACCGTGCCGATCCAATTGACCCAGGGCAGCGGCGCGCGCTGCGAGTGCGAGATCGAGACGAGCGGAAGGTCGGAGAATTCGCGGTAGAGCTCAGCGAGGCCCGGTATGTCGAGCCGCCAATGCAGCGTCGTGAGATGCGGGCAAGCCAATCGGCGCGCGAATGGAAACCCCTGATAGTCCGTATGAAAATGGACGAGATCGAAGTCGCTCGACATTCGCACCACGCGTTCGAGCATCGCAAAGTGGTAGGCTTGCGGGTCGGCCGTATCTTCGATGAGACGCAGCGCGCTTGGGCACGCCTCGACAAGACGCGCGCGCGTTGTCGAGCCGCCGCTCGCGAACAGCGTGACGTCGTGGCCGCGTTCGGCGAGCGCCTCGGTCAACCAGGAAACGACGCGTTCTATTCCCCCATAAGCGCGTGGAGGGACGCTTTCATAGAGCGTTGCCACTTGCGCGATTCGCATTTCGCTTTCCGTGTTGGTCCAGAGAGTCCCTTGCCTGAACGGCAGGGTATCGAGCGAAACGATGTGCAACGTCCGTGCCGGCGACGAGATGGGCTCCCCGCGGCACGGACGAAAGCGCTAGTGATGTCAGGCTAGATTCGCCCCAAAAGGACTAGCACGATAACAATGATGACGATGAGGCCAAGCCCGCCGGTCGGCCCGTAGCCCCACCCGCGGCTGTAAGGCCAGGCTGGGAAGGCGCCGATCAGCAGAAGGATCAGCACGATGATAAGAATGGTTCCTAACATATCGCCCTCTCACGAATGAGGAAATGGGCGCGGCGGTGGCCGCGGCGTACCCCGTCGATGCAATTCGTGTGCCGGGCGATCTACCTACTGTGGATTCAGCGCGGTTCGTCCTCCGGTTTTACAGTGCCTGCTGTAAATCCGCGATGACGGCCGCCAGAAATCGGGCGGCCTCTCCGCCCGTCACGACGCGATGATCGAACGTCAAGCTGAGCGGCAGTACGCGATGAACGGCAGCTTCGCCTTCGCTGGCCACGACTTCGTCGTGCATGCGCCCCGCGCCGAGGATGGCTACCGTCGGCGGGACGACGATCGGCGCCGCGTACTTTCCGGCGATCATGCCGAAGTTTGATAAGGTGATCGTGGCGCCGCGCAACTCTTCGGGTGGAATCTTGCGCGCCTTCACGTCCGCGCGCATTCGATCGAGCCCCGCACGCAGATCGGCGGCATCGCGATGCGCGACATCTCGCAGCACCGGTACGAAGAGCCCGTCGGGCAAATCCACGGCAATGCCGACGTCGATCTTGGAAAGCACGTGACGCCGCGCGGCCCGTCCATCGAACCACGCATTGAGTCCTGGCTCCGCGCGGCAGCCCGCCACGAGTGCGCGGATCAACCGGATCGTCACGTCGGTGCTCGGCTTCCAGGCATGAATGTCGGCGTCGTCGATGACCGTTGCGGCGGCCACTTCGCTTTGCGCGCGGCCCATGTTCTGCGCCATCGCACGTCGCACGCCGCGCAGCTCTTCGGGCGGTCCGAGCTCGGAGAGCAACTTCGCCGTGCGCTGAACGTCGGCCGACGTCACGATGCCGTCCATCCCGGACGGCGTCACCATGGCGAGATCGATGTCGAGTTTGCGCGCGAGTGCGCGCACTGCGGGCGTCGCTTTGATCGAGGTCGAGCCGGTTCCCACACCCGAGAGCCCGCCGTAGACGCGAGGCGCCGGTGCGTGCCTCTCGCGTGCGGTACGCGCCGTTCCCGATGCCTCGGGCATTCGGCCGACAACGGTGCCCGCGTCGTCGCTATCGGCTCCTTCGAAGCCGACGAGGGCGGCGCCGAGATGGACGATGTCGCCTTTCTTGCCGAAGCGCTTTGCGATGCGTCCCGCTTGCGGCGAGGGTATCTCGACGATGGCCTTTGCCGTTTCGACTGAAAGCAACGGCTGATCGGCTTTGACTTCGTCACCTTCGTCGACGTGCCATTCGATGATCTCGGCTTCTTGCAGGCCTTCGCCCAGATCGGGCAGCTTGAACATCTTCATGACGATGCCTCGAGCGTTTTTCTGACCGCGTTCAAGATCCGCTCGACGCTGGGCATGTATTGCCGTTCGAGCCGGGGAAGCGGTACAACGACGTCGTAGCCGGTGACGCGTTCGATCGGCGCGAGCAGCGAATAGAGGCCTCGTTCCGCGAGCGTCGCGGCAATTTCCGCGCCGACACCACAGGTGCGCGGCGCTTCATGAACGATGACGCAGCGCCCCGTTTTCGCGACCGAGGCGAGGATCGTCTCCATATCGAGCGGCTTCAACGTGGCCACGTCGACGATTTCGGCCGAGACACCGTCGGCGGCCAGCTCATCGGCGGCCTCTTGCACTTCCTGAAGCATGGCGCCCCAGCTCACGAGCGTAACGTCATCTCCCTCGCGCGCGACGAAGCATGTATCGAGCGGCAACGCGACGCCGTTGTCTTCGACCGACTGCTTGAAAAGGCGATAGAGCCGCGTCGGTTCGAGGAAGATGACGGGATCGGGATCGCGGATGGCCGCGAGCAGCAAGCCATAGGCGCGCTCGGGCGACGAAGGCATGACCACGCGCAGTCCAGGAATATGCGCGAACAATGCTTCGGGGCTTTCGGAATGGTGCTCCGGCGCGTGGATACCCGCACCGCAAGGGGTGCGGATAACGAGCGGGCACGCGAGGCGCCCGCGTGTGCGGTGACGCAAGCGCGACGCGTGATTGAGCACATGATCGATCGTCGGATAGACGAAGCCCGCGAACTGAATCTCGGCGATCGGGCGCAGGCCCATCGCCGCCATGCCGACCGCAGTGCCTGCGATGGCCGTTTCGGCGAGCGGAGTATCAACGACGCGCGCTTCGCCGAAACGCGCCTGCAGTCCGACCGTCGCGCGGAAGACGCCGCCGTTCGTGCCGATATCTTCGCCTAGCAGTACGACCGAATCGTCGTGCTCGAGTTCGTAGGCAAGAGCGGTATTCACGGCTTCGACGAAGTTCAGATCAGCCATGTCGATGCTCCCCGTTCTCGGGCGCAAAGTGCTCGGCAGTTGCAAGTTGCTCGTCGAGTGCGTGCGGCAGCGCCGCATAAAGATGGGCAAACATCGCGGACGCATCAGGCGGCGCAACGGAAAGGTATTCCTGAACGGCGGCTTCGACCTGCTCGCTCGCCACCTTGGCCAGCGCTTCCTCGCGCGCTTTGTCCCATGCTCCGATATTCGTCAGGTACTTGCGCAAGCGCGCGATGGGCTCGCTTTCCCATTGATGCTGGACGATCTCGGGGTCGCGGTAGCGCGATGCGTCGTCAGCCGTCGTGTGGTCGCCGAGCCTGTAGCTGAGCGCTTCGACGAGCGTCGGCCCGTCGAAGCGGCGAGCCTTGTCCAGGGCGCGAAGGAGTGCATCGTGCACTGCAACGACGTCGTTGCCGTCCACTTGGCATCCTTCGATGCCCGCCGCGATGGCCTTTTGCGCGAGCGTTGCCGCGGCGGTTTGCTTGGTGCGCGGCACCGAAATCGCCCATTGATTGTTGTTCACGACGAGGACGAGCGGCGCGCGCCAGACACCCGCCATATTCATCGCTTCGTAGAAATCGCCTTTCGACGTGCCGCCATCGCCGAAGATGGTCACCGCTACGCGGGGCTCGCCGCGCAGTCGAAACGCGTAGGCCGCGCCGGCGGCATGGCAGACTTGAGTGCCGATCGGCACGCAATTCGGGAAGTCGTCGCGGGCGCGGCTGAAATTGCTGCCGCGCTCGTCGCCGCCCCAATAAAGCAGACTTTCGGCCATCGTGACGCCGCGCAACAATTGCGCGGCATGGTCCCGATACGAGGGGAAAAGGACGTCGTCCGGCCGCATCGCAGCGGCCACGCCCACGCCGATGGCTTCCTGCCCGAGTGCCGATGCAAACGTGCCGAGCTTGCCAGTGCGCTGCAGCGAGATAGCTTTGGTGTCGAATGCGCGCGTGAGCACCATTGCGCGGTAAAAGCCGACGAGCGTGGCGGCGTCTTGCGCGAATTCGGGCAACGGTTTGTTCGCGTTGCCGGCCGCGTCGAGATAGCTCGTATGGTCGACCGTAAAAGTTGCGACCGTCGTCATGATCGATGTCCCAGGTCCGGGTCTTTCTTTGACTTTGCGCTGCGGCGTCAGCCGGGTTGTGGCTGCACGGGTCCGCATTCGCCTTCTCGTGCGGCTCATGGCCGCATTGAAAACGTTAGTACGTTTGGCGGTGAAAACAAGTTGGCGCAAAACCGGAGGGTGCGCGGGAGAGCATTGCAGAAACCCAAGCCGCCGCTGCCGCATACGAAACATCGATGCCGGATGCGAACCATCGGCGCCGGGCGGGTGGACCGTCACACATCGGGCGGTATGCCGAGCAGTTGCAACGTCCCGCCGGCAATCGAAGCGAAGACGGGGGCGGCCACCTTGCCGCCGTAGTACGTGCGGCCCTCGGGCTCGTCGATCATGACCGCAACCACGATGCGCGGCGCGTCGATCGGTGCCAGTCCCACAAAAAGCGAGCGATATTTGCCCTTCTCGTAGCCTGTGCCCACGTGCTTCCAAGCCGTCCCGGTTTTGCCGCCGACGCGATAACCCTCGATGCGCGCCCCCTCGGCGGTTCCCCCTGGCGCGGCCGCCGCCTCGAGCATTTCGCGGATCGCCGCCGCTGTTTCGGGCGCCGTTACGCGCGGAGCAGGGCGCGCCTGCTGTCTATCGAACGAGGAATCGGATGTGGCGTCTTGATCGTCGATGACGAGGCTTGCACGCCGCAGCGTGCCGTCGCCGGCGAACGCCGTGTACGCTTCGGCGATTTGCAGCAGCGACATCGACAGGCCATATCCGTATGCCATCGTCGCTTGCTCGATCGGCCGCCAGCGCTGCCACGGTCGCATGCTGCCCGCGGCGAGGCCGGGAAACGGCAATTGAGGTGCCTGCCCGATGCCATATTCCCGATACTTGCTCCAGATACGCTCGGCCGGCAGATTCAACGCGAGCTTGGCCATTGCCACGTTGCTCGACTTCGCCACCGCCTCGGCGATCGTGATCGTTCCGTGATTCGACGTGTCGTGAATCGTATTCGGGCCGATCGTGTAATGACCAGGCGCCGTCTCGACGAGCGTCGTCGGCTTCACGAGGCCAGCATCGAGTGCGAGCGCGACCGCGAGCGGCTTGATCGTCGAGCCGGGCTCGAACGTATCGGTCAGCGCGCGATTGCGCAATGCATGACCTTTGCGGCTCGCCTGTTGGTTGGGATCGAAGCTCGGCGCGTTGGCGAGAGCCAGGATCTCCCCGTTGCGGGCGTCGAGCACGATGGCACTGCCTGCCTGGGCGCCATGCCGGGCGAGGGCGGCTTGCAGTTGTGCGAAAGCGAGTTGCTGAATGCGACGATCGATCGTCAGCCGGACCGTTTGTCCGTTGCACGCGGGAACGGGCGGCGCGAGCTCCGAAACGATGCGGCCGAGCCGGTCGCGAATGACATCGCGTGCTCCCGCCTGTCCGCCCAACAGGGCGTTGGCGGCGAGCTCGATCCCTTCCTGGCCGTCATCGTCTATATCCGTGAACCCGATGACGTGCGCAACCGATTCCGCTTCAGGATAAAAGCGCTTCGACGCAGCGACGTGCGTAACGCCGGCCAGTCCGAGGCGGGCGATCGAGTTCGCGGTCTGCATGTCGACGTGGCGCTCGAGCAGGACGAACGTACGCTCGGTAGCGAGGCGCCGTTCGAGCTCGGGCACGGGAAGCGCAAGCGCTCGCGCGAGCGCTACATGAGCCGAACGTTCGATGCGCCTGGGTTCGGCCCAGATTTCGTAGGTTGTCAGGCTGACGGCCAACAGCGCGCCGTGTCTGTCCACGATCGGGCCGCGCATCGCATCGAGCTCGACCGTCCTTCGATAACGCTTTTGCCCTTGCGCGACGTGGAAATCGTGCGCGACGATCTGCACCCACACTGCGCGCGCAGCGAGCACGCCGAAGGCGAGCCCCATGACCGCCATGACGAGCGTGGAGCGCCACGCAGGGACGCGTGGCGCGAGGATGGGATTTTTCTCGGGCCCTGCAAAAGGCCGTGACGTTCGTTTCTTGACCAGCATCGAGGAGCGGAATTGGACCGGGAGACCCGGCGCGGCAATGAGCGCTTTCGACGATGGCGCGGCACCGTCGATTTGACGGTGTATTGTAATGAATTTGTAATTCAGGCGGGCAATCTAAATCCCGAGATTGCATCGCGCAGCACGCCTGCCTGATCTTTCAGCGATTGCGCGGCAGCCGCCGCTTGCTCGACGAGCGCGGCGTTCTGCTGCGTCACTTTGTCCATTTCCCCGACCGCGCGATTGACCTGCTCGATGCCTGCGCTCTGCTCGCGCGACGCATGGCTGATTTCTTCGAGAATCTCGTTGACGCGTCGCACCGATTGCACGATTTCGCCCATCGTCGATCCGGCGTTGGCAACGAGCGCCGCCCCTTGATCGACCGTGCTCGTCGACGATTCGATCAGTGCCTTGATCTCTTTGGCCGCCGTCGCCGAACGTTGCGCGAGGCTGCGCACTTCCGAGGCGACTACGGCGAACCCGCGGCCTTGCTCGCCGGCGCGCGCCGCTTCGACGGCTGCATTGAGGGCCAGGATGTTGGTCTGGAATGCAATGCCGTCGATGACGCCGATGATGTCGCCGATCTTCTGCGAACTCGATGTGATCTCGCTCATCGTCCGCACGACGTCGTCGACGACACTGCTGCCGCGCGTCGCGACGTCGGCGGCTTGCTCGGCAAGATGGGCCGCTTGCGAGGCGCTATCGGCGTTCAGCTTCACATTGGCCGTCATCTCGTCCATGCTCGACGCGGTCTGAACGAGTGCCGCCGCTTGCTGCTCGGTGCGTTGCGACAGGTCGATGTTGCCGGCGGCGATTTCGCTCGCCCCCACGTTGATGTTTTCGGCGCCCATGCGAACGCGCGACACGGCATCGGCGAGACCCGAGCGCATCTGCGCAAGCGCGTGCATGAGACTGCCGTGATCGTCGGACGAGACGGGCACATGCGCGGTCAGATCGCCCTCGGCAATCCGTTGCGCCGTGGAGATCGCAACCTCGAGATCGCCGCCGAGGCCGCGCCGCACGCTGCGCAGCACGAGCACCATCGCCACAGTGGCAAGGACGCCGAGCACGCCCGTGATGATGGACCAGCGGATGATCGCGTTGACGAATTCCGCATTGACGTCGTCCATATACATGCCGGTGACGAGCACCCAGTCCCACGGCGCGAAGCGCAGCGAATACGATTTCTTTTGAACGGGCGTTTCGCTGCCGGGCTTGGACCAGAGATAGTCGACGAAGCCGCCGCCTTCCTGGCTTCCCGCGCGCACGAGATCGATGAAGAGATGGTTGCCGGCGGGATCCGTGAAGTTCGCCAGGTCCTTTCCGATCAATTGCGGCTTGATCGGGTGCATCAGCATCACGGGCTTCGAGTCGTTGATCGAAAGATAGCCGTCCCGCCCGTAGCGGATGGCGGCCACTGCTTCGAGCGCCTTCTTCTTCGCATCGTCCTCGCTCATCGCATGCTGCTGCGAAAGCTCGTAGTCGCGCTTGACGATGCTCATGGCCGATTGCACCACCGACATCAGCTGCTCGCGGCGATCTTTCAGCATCGACGCGCGGTATTGCCAGACGCCGGCCACGGCAATGAGAATCAGCCCGATCCACAGCACGGCGATCATCGAGCCGAGCTTCTGGTTCAAAGTCATTTTTTGCATGCGCCTTCCATCGAGTAGTCGATCCGTCTGACAAATTCGTGACCCGGACGGCTGGGTCGAGAATGCGAGAAACCACTCGCACCCGACCGGCTTATCGACACCTCGCCCGTGGCGACGCAGCGGGGGAAACCCTGATTGAGGGAGCGATGGCTATAGGATTAGGGCTTGCGGCGCATCAGACCGGGTCCTTGTCCGGCGGCCCTTCGGGACGCTGGGGCTCGTCGTTGTGATGGCCGGGGGGCGGCGGAACGAACGGCTCGCCCTCCGGGTCTCGCGTCGGGTCCGCGAGCGGTTCGGGGATGGGCGTGGTATGCATGTAGTAATCCATGACAGCCTCGTCAGCAAAGTGGGCTTGGCGGGAAAGCGGGCTCCTTTGGCTCAGTTATAGGGCATTCCTTGAAAGGAAACGAGACGGCTCAGAGCCACTGAGCGCTTGTCGCGCGAGCGGCCGTCGCCGTCCCATCCATGCTCAGTCACCAGACGAGTCGACCCAGGCCTGCAGACCGGCTTCGACTTCATCGCCCGCCAGTTCCGCGTTGATTCGGACGTGCATCGGCAGCTCATCGGACTGGCCGTGCGTCTCGCGCAGCGCCCGGATCGTGCGGCCGGCCTCCGCTCCGCTCTCGAAGGGACCACCGTGAAGCAGCACGGTTCCGCCGCTGGACACGAGCTTGAAGTGGAAGCTGCCGTCCGACTCGCGGTACTGCCGCATCGTCGGCGGTTTCGACGATGCCGCCGCGACCGCCTTCGGTGCCGCCGGGTGAGCGGCGGCGCCAATCGAAGAAAAGCCGCGCAAACCCACCGCGTCGCGCAGTTCTTCCAGTAACGCGCGTGCGAGCGCGCGCGCCTTGTCCGCCCCCGCCAGCAAAATCTCTTCGACTTTGGCCGGCGCAGCCATCAACGATTCGTAACGTTCGCGCATCGGGGCCAGTTCACGCTCGATGCATTGGACGAGGCGCGATTTGGCTTCGCCCCAACCGAGACCGCTCGCGAGCTCGGCCCGGAATGCCGCGGATTCGTCGGCGCCGGCGAACGCCGAATAGAGCGTGAGGATCGGATTCGCATCGGGGTCCTTCGGCTCGCCCGGCAGCTTCGAATCGGTGACGATCTTCATGACGCCGGCCGAGAGCCCATCGCGTCCGCCGGCGAAGAGCGGGATCGTATTGCCATAGCTCTTGCTCATTTTTCGCCCGTCGAGACCGGGCAGAACCGCCTGTTCGCCGACGACGGCTTCGGGCAGCGTCAGCAATTCCTTGCCGTTGCCGAACAGTTGATTGAAGCGCTGCGCGATATCGCGCGTCATTTCGAGGTGCTGAAGCTGATCGCGGCCGACGGGGACTTTGTGCGCGTTGAAGAGCAGGATGTCGGCGGCCATCAGAATCGGGTAGCAAAACAAACCCATCGTCACGCCGGCATCGATGTCCTCGCCTTCCGCTTCGTTGCTGTCCGTCGCCGCCTTATAGGCGTGCGCGCGATTCATGAGCCCCTTGGCGGTGACACAGGTCAGCAGCCAATAGAGCTCGAGCGTTTCGGGGACGTCGCTTTGCCGATAGAAGTAGGTTCGCTCGGGGTCGAGGCCCGACGCGAGCCATGCCGCGGCGATCTCGACGCGCGAACGTGAGAGGCGCACGGGATCGTCGCACTTGATGAGACCGTGATAGTCGGCCAGAAAGAAAAACGATTCGACGCCCGAAGCCGAGCTTGCCGCAATGGCAGGGCGAATTGCGCCCACATAGTTGCCAAGATGCGGAATGCCCGTTGTGGTGATGCCAGTAAGAATTCTTTGCTGCATATCAACCCCCTCGTTCGCAGCGCAGTATTTTATATCCACGCACCGCGGTCATCGCTGCGAACCTTCGAAAGAGTCTGAGCGGCTCATGTCGAGCGCCACAGGTGAATGCATCGAAGAAGGCCTTGCCTTCCTCGGGGTAGGTATGGAGGGAGACGTGCGATTCGGCGAGCAAAAGCAAAATTGTGACGCCGCTCGGGTCGAATGCGTGCTTGAGCGTGCCGAGCACCGTGACGCCTTCGGCGACGGCGGCGCTGACGAGCGCCTGCTCGAGCCGGTCCATGTCGTCGAGGATAGCGGCCGGGGTTTCCGCGATGTCGACGATGACATGACGCCCGTATGCGAGGTAGCTGCCGTCAGACATGGATTGCCATCGACTTTGCTTTCAATTTGCCCGCATAGGCGATCGACGCGACCATGATTCCGATGATCGTAATGCTGAAGCTCGTCGAAGCATGCGAGGTCAAAGCACCGGCGAAGCCGCCCGACAATGCCTCGCCGGTGTTCGCGAGCGTCGAGAAGAGGCTGAAGTTCTTGCCGAGATTCCCGCCCGTGGAGAGCTTTTGAATATTCGTGGGCAAGATCACGTCGACGAATGCACCGAAGCTGCCGAGGATGAAACACCCGCAGAAGATGGCGGATGCGCTCGATAGGCCCGCAGGCAGCAGTGCCAGGGCGAGACCGTAAGCGAACCAGCAAAGCATCAGCGTCCGGGTGCTGAAGTCGCTGACTATCTTGCTGCAAAGCGCGGCGCCCACGATCGCGCCGAACGCGATGGCGCTCATCGCGTAGCCGATCGCGCTCTCGCTGTAGCTGGCGCCCTTCAGCATCGAAGGAATCAATATTCGCAACGCGGCGCCGGCGAAAAAAATGCATAGCGCCGAGCAGGCGATCGTGACAAGCAGATCGCGCGCGATCATGACTTCTCTCAGGTTTCGGAGGAAATCGCCATAGAGGCCGCGAACGGTTAGGGCTCCTGACGGTGTTTGCGGATCGGCTGCTGCCGGTTTCGGCGCGGCCAGGAGAATGCAAGCCGCCGATAGTAGGTAAGTTGCCGCGTCGAGTACCAGGACGAAGCCCGCGTTGCCTATCGCGGACAGGGCTAAGCCGCCGAGCGCCGGCCCGACGAGGCTGCCGATTTCCGCGGCCAACTGCGTGGCGCCGTTCGCGGCAGGCAGATGCTCGGTGCGCACCAGCGACCGGATAGTCCCTTGGAACGCGGGCTGGAAAAGCGTCCTGAACGACGTCATCGACATGCCGATGGCGGCGAGCGATGCGAGCCCGGCGCGGTCGTTCGCCAGCAGGACGCAGAAACAGGCCGTAATCGACATGCGCGCGAGGTCCGCCCCGAGCATGAGCGCGCGCCGCGAAACACGATCCGACAGTGCGCCGCCGAGCGGCCCGAGGACGAGATAGGGGATGAATCGGAAGAAGTAGACGAGGCCGGCGAGCGCCACGTCGTTATTCGCCGCTTCGAGGACGGCCACAATGAAGATGAATTCGTGGACGCCGTCGCCGATTTGCGAAAGGACGTTACCCGAGAGCAGCACGGTAAACGGGCGCTCTCGGCGAAGCATCGTGATCATGATTGAGTCGCCGCGGAGCTGAGCGAGACGACCGGATAAAGCAGCTCGCGCTTGGTGAAGGACCGTCCGGGGTCTTGCAGCCTTTGAGCGACCAGCGCGTTCATCAGCAATTGATCGGCTTTGGGCATCAGGAAGTACATGATGTCGACATACCAGTACCACCCGAGCTTCGTCAGCGAGAGGGAGCTTTCGTCTTCCGTCACCAAGCCTTCTTGTTTGAGCTGATCGAGCTTGGCGATCACTTCGGGATGCACGCGGTGCCACTCCAGGCGTGGCTTTTCGACGTGCCCGTGGTAGGCAAGGCGGAGGACGAGCGGACGCGCGTAGTCGAGCGAATTGTCGTGCTCGCTCGTTTCGCATGGAATGGCACCATGCGCGATCTTTTCGCTGTAGGCGTTTCTGCTGTGCGTGTTCGTCGTCACGTGTCCCATCGTCGAACTGATTGCATTGACGCCGAAGCCCATCAGGTCGAAATCATGGTAGCCGTAGACATGCTCGTGATAGACGAACGAGTAGTCGTCGCTGACCACCGCGGACGTCACCGGGGCGCGCACGTATCCGTGGCCGTTGTGCGGCATGAACCCGGCATGCCGCATGAATTGATCGACGAGCACATTCATGCTGAACTTGCGCATCGCGGAAGTTGGCGCTGCCTCCGCCTGGGCGAGCTTGGCGTGAAGGCCGACTTGGGTGACGATGTTGTCGATCGGGTAGATATCGACATTCGTGGTGCCCAGCTGGACCGCCTGGGTCAGGTCCGAGATCAATTCCTCTTCGTCCTGTCCGCTCATTCCGTACAGGATGTCGAATGTCTGGAACGGGAATATCTCCTTCAGCAATACGGCCGCTTCGTGAACCTGGGGCAATGTAGCGGTCAGATCGAACATGTCTCGCCATTTCTGCGAAAACGTCTGCAGGCCGAAGCGGGGATGGGTTACGCCGATTTCGCGCATGGCATTCGCTCGTTCGCGAGTCAGGCTCTTCACTTCGACTTCGAACGAAAACTCGCGGAGATGAGAGAGATCGAACGTATTGCGGATCAGTTCGCCGATTTCGACGATTTGATCGGGGTCGAGCAGGCTCGGTGTTCCTCCACCGAAAAATATGGCGCCGATCGGGATGCCTTTGAGATCGGCAAGATCGGCTTTCATGCGAATCTCCGAGAGCAACGAATCGAAGTAGCGATCGATGACCGTGCGTTCGGAGTACTTACCGCGCGTGAAAGGACAAAAATTGCAGATGGTGTCGCAAAACGGGATATGGAAGTAGAGCGCACGCGATCGCGCGTGCCGGTTCGCTTCGGTCCATATTTCGGAGAAGGTGCGTGTGGACCGTTCTTTTCCCTGGCTCGGGAAGAAGAAGTTGTAAATGGGAAATTGGCGATCGAACTTGACTAGGGACTGCTGACGAAGCAGGTTCATGGACGAGGCTCTCCAGTCGGAACGCGAAGGGGGAGCGCGTGGGTTCCGCTCGTCCCCCTTCCACCGTCATCGGGCGCTTGCTTACCAGACGCCCATCTTCACCGGCATCGTGTTGACCGCCGTCGTTTCGAAGTAGCTCAGGACTTCATTCATTTCGTACTCCTAAATGGTCGGTGCAGGATGCCCCCTGCGGGGGATGTCGGAAGGTGTTTCCGGCATTGGGACCACCCATGCCACGGCCATCGCAATTCCTCGGCGGCTGCGACACGGAAGGGTTGGGATCGCGCGATCGAGATAAATTAATCTCGATCGGTAGGCGGCATCGTATTGACGCAGCGGAGAGGGTTCAACCTATCGGGGTTGATAGCTTGGTGGGCGTTGCAATCGCCGGTACCGGGGATAGTCGGGCTGGGTCCATGCATGCGTTGCTGAATGTGCACGGCCGCGGACGAATGAAAAACAGCACCTCACTAGCGCAACAAATCCCCCGGCGTATCGACATCGGCGATGACACCCGCATCATCGACGTCGATCGTCGTCAAATCCGACGACTCCAGCAGCAGGCGTGCGCCGACGTCTCCATTGAGTGCCGCGAGCGCCGTACCGTGCATGGCGCCGAATCCGACAGGATGCCCGCGCCGACCGCGATAGACCGGCGCGACGATCGACGAGCCCTGACCGAGACGCCGTGCGACCGCTTCGATGGTTTCGGGGGCGATCCAGGGCATGTCGGCGAGCGCGACGACCCATCCATCGGCGTCAGCGCTCGCATGGACCCCGGCGGCCAGGCTTGCGCCCATGCCGCGTTCCGCCTCGCTCGAAAAGATGACATCGCAGCCCGCGTCGTTGAGCAAATGGGCGAGCGCTTCGTCGCCGGTTCTCACGACAGCGACGACGCGCGCAACGCTGGCAAGGAGCCGCTGCGCCGCGGCACGCGCGACAGGCGTGCCATCGGGAAGCGGTGCGAGGAGCTTGTTTTGCTGACCGGTCGGATCGAAGCGCGTGCCGCGTCCCGCGGCGAGGAGCAGACCGGTGGCGAGGGAGGCATAGGTCATCGGGGCATCCGGTTGTTCGGCGATGGAGGGCAGTGCCGCCGATCCCGCATGGCGCCGCCCGCCGCCGCAAGCATACCGCATGTACCGATGTGCATAGTGGATGTGTTCAGCTTCTTAAGCAGAACTAAACAAGACGTCAGGCCGTCATTTGCATCATGACCTTATCGAGCGTAATCGGCAGATCGCGTACGCGCACCCCCGTCGCATGGTAGACGCCATTGGCGACGGCCGCGACGATCCCGGTGATGCCGATCTCGCCGATGCCACGCGCGCCGAGCGGGTTGAAGTTCGTATCGGGAACGTCGAGCACCGTCACGTCGATCGTGCCGATATCGCCATTGACGGGCACGTGATACTCGGCGAGGTTGCCGTTGACGAAGCGCCCATAGCGCGTATCGAGCGAACTTTCTTCCTCGAGCGCGGCGCCGATGCCCCAGACGAGTCCGCCCATAAGCTGGCTCTTGCCTGTCTTCTCGTTCAGCAGCCGGCCCACGTCATAGACGGCGACGACGCGCGGCACGCGGATCACCCCGAGTGCCGCATCGACGTGGACCTCAGTGAAGACCGCGCCGAACGAATGCGATTCGAAACGTTTGCTCTCATCGCCGCTCTTTGCGGTGGCCGTGGCCTCGATCGGGCGTGAGCCGGCACGCGCGATGATTGCGGCCGCCGGATCGCGCTTCGTCGGCTGCGATCGGCTCACCACCCAGCCGTCGACGACCGTCACGTCTTCGACGGCGAGGCCGTGCAGCGGCGACGCTTCGTCGGCGCGCGCCAGCGCGATCAACTGCGCGCGCGCTGCACTGGCGGCCTCGTGTACCGCGGGCGAAACGCTTGCCGCCGATTGCGAGCCGCCCGAGATCGGCGCGCGCGGCAGCGAGGAGTCGCCGAGCCCGAAGCTCACGCGATCGACGGGAAAGCCGAGCGCATCCGCGGCAACTTGCGTCATGATCGTGTAGGTTCCGGTGCCGATATCTTGCGTGCCCGAGACGACGACCGCGGTGCCGTCGGGCATGATGCGCGCGATCGCCGACGCCTCGCTACGGTGGGCCGGGTAGGTGGCCGTCGCCATACCCATGCCGATCAGCGTATCGCCGTCACGCAGCGAGCGCACCGCTTGCGGGCGCTTCGACCAGCCAAAGCGCTCGGCGCCGACGCGATAGCACTCGCGCAGATGCTTGCTGGACCAGGGCTTGCCTTCCTCCGGCGAGACTTCGGCGTAGTTTTTCAGGCGCAGCTCCACCGGATCCATCTTCAGCGCGTAAGCGAGTTCGTCGAGGGCCGATTCGAGTGCGTACGTCCCTGTGGTCTCGCCTGGTGCCCGCATGAACGTCGGGATGCCGACGTTCATCGGGACGAGACGGTGTGTCGTGTCGAGATTGGGTGTGGCGTACAGCATGCGCGTGACGACGCCCGAGGTCTCCGTCCAATCTTCGAGCACCGAGGTGTTCGCAAACGTATCGTGCCGCAACCCCGTGATCGTGCCGTCGCTGCGCGCGGCGACGGAGATGTGCTGCTCCGTGTATGGCCGCCCGCCGACGGGACCAAACATCTGGGGACGCGTTAGCGCGAGCCTGACCGGCCTGCCTGTCTGCCGCGACGCCATCGCGCAAAGCACGACGTGCGACCAGACCGAGCCCTTGCAGCCGAACCCGCCGCCGACGAACGGCGAAATGACATGGACGTCTTCCCGCGCGATGCCGAGCGTCGTCGCTACCGCTTGCTGCGAGTTCGCGACGCCTTGCGTCGTGTCGTAGAGCGTCAGGCGGGGCCCGTCCCACAACGCGAGAACAGCATGCGGCTCCATCGGATTGTGGGTCTCCATCGGCGTCGTATACACCGCATCGATGCGCACGGACCCTTCGCGCAGCCCGCTTTCGACATTGCCGCGCTTCGTGTCGGGCGGGCCGCCGAACATCGAAGGAGGCGGATGGGCGTTGGCCTTGGCCGCTTGGAAATCGAGCGCGGGTGCGGCCTGCCGATACGAAACGCGCAGCGCATCGGCCGCGTGGGTGGCCTGCTCGAACGTTTCGGCCACCACCACGGCAATGGGTTCGTTGTTGTAATGCACCTCGTCGTCCTGCAGCAGCGAAAGCCGCCTCAGCGCGGGCGGGGTCACCTTCGGCCGACCGTTGTTTGGCAGACGCGGCGCATTGCGATAGGTCATCACGAGAATCACGCCTGGGAGGTTTTCCGCGATGCTCGTATCGATCGAAGCGATGTTGCCGCGCGCGATGGTGCTCGTGACGAGAACGCCATGCGCGAGCTTGCCCGCCGGGAACTCGCCGCCGTATTGAGCCTGGCCGGTGACCTTGAGCACACCGTCGGTGCGATCGAGCGGTTGACCGATCATGTTCATGCGACTACTCCGGTAATGCCCGGGCTGCTGCGTCCCGCGGCTACGTTGACGGCACGTACGATGGCCCGCTCGGCAAGCGCGACCTTGAACCGGTTGCCGGCAAGCGGCTTCGCATCGCGCAATTCGGCGGCCGCCGCTTCGCGCAATCGCTCGTCGTTGAGCGGCCCGCCGCTCAACATGCGCTCGGCGACGGACGCGCGCCACGGCTTGTGCGCGACGCCGCCCAACGCGATTCGCACATCCGAAACATTGCCTCCCTGCAGTTGCAGTGCCGCGGCGACGGAAACGAGAGCGAACGCGTAGCTCGCGCGATCGCGCACCTTCAGGTAATAGGCATGCTCGGGGAAGGCGGGCGGCGGCAAATCGACGAACGTGATGAGCTCACCAGGACGCAGTGTCGTATCGCGCTCAGGGTGATCGCCCGGCAGACGGTGAAAATCCGCGAACGGAATGGCACGCTCGCCGTCGGCGCCCGTCACGCGTACCGTTGCATCGAGGGCGGCAAGCGCAACGCTCATATCGGATGGATTCACCGCGATGCATTGCGAGCTGGCGCCGAGAATAGCCTGAGTGCGTTGATATCCGTCGATGGCGCCGCAGCCGCTGCCGGGCATGCGCTTGTTGCACTCGGCGAACGCCGTGTCGTAGAAATAGGGGCAGCGCGTCCGCTGAAGGAGATTGCCGCCTACCGTTGCCATGTTGCGCAACTGCGCGGAGGCGCCCGAGACGAACGCCTGCGAGAGCAGCGGATAGTGCTGGCGGACGAGCGCGTGATCGGCCGCGTCGCTGTTCCGCACAAGCGCGCCGATGCGCAGGCCGCCATCGGGCAGCCTCTCGATCGCGTCGAGCCCGCTGCCGAGATGGGTGATGTCGACGAGCTTGACGGGCCGTGCGGCGCCGCCCTTCATCAAATCGAGGAGATTCGTGCCACCGCCGATGAACATGGCGCCGGGCTCGCGCGCCGCTCGTATGGCGCCCGCGACATCGGACGCGCGTTCGTAGGAAATCGCTTCCATCAGAATTCCTTCGTTGTCCTATCGTTCCGCTTCGACCGTGCGGGTCGAGCGTTATGCCGTGCGTTGACGTCGATAGACATCGATCACCGCGGCCACGATGTTGGGGTAGGCGCCGCAACGGCAGATGTTGCCGCTCATTCGCTCGCGAATTTCCGCTTCGGTGAGCTCGGTCGGCTTCGCGCGGACGTCGCGCGTGGCCGCGCTCGCGGCGCCGGCACGGAACTCCTCGATGAGCGCCGTCGCCGAGCAGAGCTGGCCCGGCGTACAGTAACCGCACTGAAAGGCATCGCGTTCGATGAACGCCTGTTGAATCGGGCTTAGCTTGCCGGCTTGCGCCAGCCCTTCTACAGTCGTGATCGATTCGCCCTCGTGCATGACGGCGAGCGTGAGGCACGAATTGATGCGGCGGCCGTCGGCCAGCACGGTACAGGCGCCGCACTGTCCGCGGTCGCATCCTTTTTTCGTGCCCATGAGGCCCACGTACTCGCGCAGCGCGTCGAGCAGCGTGACACGGGGCTCGAGCTGTAGCTGATGAAGGCGGCCGTTGATCGTCAGCTTGACCGGCATGACCGGCGAGCGGACCGTTCCCGTTGCGCCTGTTGGCGCTGGCGCGGAAGCATCATTCATCTGGGATTCCTTGGCGTGCAAATGAGGCGCCGCGCCGACAGTGACGGCCGCGGCGGCCGATTGCAAAAAACGGCGACGCGCCAGGTCAGGGTTGCATTCGGTTTGGCTTACGGCCTTGGCGTCGTCGGAGGGGGGGAGAGGCGGCTTGGACATGGCGATCGGCTCGCTCCATTGGGCGTCGATGCTGTCGACTTCGTCGATGCGATGAAGCACGGCGGAAATGGACGCTGAGTTTGCGTCCCAACGAGTCGGAGTTTGCAGCAAGTCAGATGCCCGGACCGCTCGCGCTTAGCGCGCGCATGCCGCGCTGGGTGCTTGCCAGCGCGGTCAGCGGGGCTTACGTGATTATTTCAATCAATCGATGCCGTGAAATACGGCGTCGTCAGGACCGATATACGCGGGTGGCCGCCATGTCGCGTCGCGCATCGAGTGCTGCACTTGGTTTTCAACGCCGAGCAGCACCGCGAAGATTGCCATGCGGATCGGAATGCCATTGTCGGTCTGGCGGAAGATGGCGAGCCGCGGATCGTGGTTGAGATCGGTGCTCAGGTCGTTCGCGCCCGGCCGGCTGTCGCGCGGCAGCGGGTGCATGATCAGGGTGTCGCGCCCGCAGACCGTCTCGACGAGCGCTTCATTGATCTGGAAGTCGGGCGTGTAACCTTCGAACGATTCGTCGGCGAAGCGCTCCTTCTGGATCCGTGTGGCGTAGACGACATCGGCACCGCGCAGGCCCGAAGCCAACTCGCTCGTCTGCTCGACGACATGCCCGTTGCGCGAGATTTGATCGACGATGTAGCCGGGCATCTCCAGCGTCGGCGGCGAAATCAGCGTGAATTTGATGTCGCGATAAAGCGCGAGCAGCTTGACGAGCGAATGCACGGTCCGGCCGTATTTGAGGTCGCCGACGAGCGCGATATGCGCACCGTCGACGATCTTGCCGAGCCGCGAGAATTCGCGCTGGATCGTGTAAAGATCGAGCAGCGCCTGGCTCGGGTGCTCGCCCGGGCCGTCGCCGCCATTGATGACGGGCAGATTCGTCGCGCGCGCGAATTCGGCCACGGAGCCCTGCTCGGGGTGACGCACGACGAGTGCGTCGACGTAGCCGCTCATGACGCGGCTCGTATCGTAGATCGACTCGCCCTTGGCCATCGAAGAGAAAGTGAAGCCCGTCGTATCGCATACGGAGCCGCCGAGCCGGCAGAACGCGGCGCCGAACGATACGCGCGTGCGCGTGCTTGCCTCGAAGAACAGGTTGCCGAGCACAGCCCCTTCGAGCACGCGCGAAATCTTCTGGCGGCGCGCGATCGGCTGCATGATGTCGGCGACATGGAACAGCGACTCGACGGCGTCACGCGAGAACTGATCGACCGATAGCAGCTGTGGTTTTCCCTCGAAAAGAATCTTGCTCGCGAGTGGCCCAGAGTCTACGCTTTGCGTATAGTTTTCGTCGCGCTCGATGTTGCCGACGATTTCGGATACGAATCGCCCGACGATTTCCGGCATCGATCTCGATTCCTGCGAATCGTCGGGCAGCAGCCACGTGTCGAGCGCTCGACGGCTCACGCCGATGCGGTTCGCGAATGCCTCGCGCGTCATGTTCATGCGTCGCATGGCGTCGCGAAGGAATGCCTGCTGGGGAACGCTCATGGGTGGCCTCGCCGTCGTAATTGTACGCGCTGCGTATATTACGTTGGCGTGGGTGGAAGTCAAGAACGGGTTGCGAATATTCGCTGGTGCGCCCCGGCATCGAGGGTCACCCGCATTTCGACGATCATTTCGATTTCGGCGGCAGTCCCATCTTTTCCAGCGTCAGCGTTTCGTCGGCGCGGCCCCAGCCGCCGTCGGCGACTTCCTCGACGAGCACCATCGAATAGGGGCGGACGCCTTCCCCGAAGTATTCGACGAACATCGCCGTCGTGCGATGGATGATTTCCTCTTTGCGGGCGTGATCGAGGATGCCTTCAGGGAACTTTTAATTTGCAAATGGCATGGATTGCTCCAATTTGGGTGGTCCCAGGATAACGAGGCAATGTGCGCGCGTCGCCTGACGATGAGCCTTATCGGGCGATACCGCTTGCCCGCGCGTCGTCTGCGAGAGCGTCGACGGAACATTGTTGCTGGTGAGCCTTGGCCGATAAAGGGATTGCGATGGGTAACTGCATTCAACGCGCGTCAATAATTCACGTGGCGCGCGGGGCATCGGAGCGGCGGCTCAACGCAAAGATCGATGCGCATGGGACACGGAATTAAATTTGCACTGGATCAATCCTGGCGCACCAGATAAACTGCGCCGAATGGAACCCGCATACCCGCTTCTCCTCGTGATCGCCATGCCGCAGATGCTCGCCGCGCCCGGCGCAGCAGGCGTCGCGTCGCGTGCGATCGCGCTTCCGGTTTCCAAAGCCAAAAAACAGCTGCTCGTCTGACCGGCACGCTGTTGCCGTCGGACTTGCGACGGGACAGCGGCAAACCGGCTTTCACCCCTGCGCCTTCCCCTCATTGTTCGACGGATTCCTTCGGTCATTTTTCGAGGTGAAGACATGTCGATTTTTTCCGGTATCTGGATTCCGCTCGTCACGCCGTTCTCGCGTGGCGCCGTTGACCACGGCGCGCTGGCGGCGCTCGTCGATCGCTATCGCAAGGCCGGCGTAGCGGGCTTTGCCGCGTTGGGCACCACCGGCGAGCCCGCGGCGCTCTCGCTCGACGAGAAGGATGCGGTACTAGACACGATCTTGCGGGAGGCGGAAGGCGTGCCCGTCATTGCGGGCCTCGCCGGAAACCAGACGGCGCAACTCCAGAACCGCGTGCGGCGCATGAACGAGCAGCCCGTCTCAGGCCTTCTCATCAGCGCGCCTTATTACATTCGTCCTTCGCAGGCGGGGCTTGTCGAACATTTCGAACGACTGGCCGATCTGAGCACGAAGCCGATCGTCCTTTACGACATTCCGTACCGGACCGGCGTGCGCATCGAGCTCGATACGTTGCTGACGCTTGCCGCGCACCCGCGCATCATGGCGATCAAGGATTGCTCGGGCTCTGTCGATACGACGCTCGCATTGATCCGCGACGGGCGCTTGCAAGTGTTGGCCGGCAACGACGACGCGATCTTCAGCACACTTTGCATGGGCGGCAGCGGAGCGATCTCGGCCAGCGCGCATCTGCGGACAGAGCGCTTTGTGGCGATGCATCGCGCGCTCGCCGAGGGGCGGCTGGCAGATGGCCGCGCGATTTTTCACGAGCTCGCGCCCCTCGTGCGTGCGCTCACGTCCGAACCGAATCCCGCTCCCGTGAAGGCGGCGCTTGCGGCGCTTGGGCTGATCGACAATGAGTTGCGCGCGCCTATGACGCGGGCGAGCGAGGCGTTGACCGATCAGCTCGCGCGACTCTTGAGTGCCAAGGCTTCAGCCACGGCATCGATGACGCTCGCCCAATCGCCGAGCGCGGGCTGACGAAAGAGACGGGCGCTCGGGTACCACGGGCTGTCCGAACGCTCGATCATCCAGCGCCAGCAGGTGTCGAGCCGGTTCATGATCCAGACCGGCTTGCCCATCGCGCCGGCGAGGTGAGCCGTCGACGTATCGACGGAAATGACGAGATCGAGGTTGTCGACCAATGCGGCCGTGTCGGCGAAATCGATGATCTCACCGGTCCAATCGACGATAGCCTGGCTTGCTTCGCGGCCCGCGCGCGCGGCTTCGAGCTGCGCGGCGGGCGGCCCCTTCTGCAGGCTGAAGAAACGGACGCCAGGCACATCGATGATCGGGCCGAGTTGCTCGAACGAGAGCGAGCGCCGCGAGTCGTTTCTGCGCAGCTCCGGTACATGTGGCCGGCTGCCTCCGGCCCAGACGAGCCCGACGTTGAGCTTCGCATCGTTTCGGGCTCCGTTTTCGGCTTCATCGCCGATTTCGGCAATGCGGGCGCGAAACCGTTCGGACTCCTTCGGATCGGCAAAGAGATAGGGCGTCTTTGCCGGTATCGTCGATATGTCCGTATGCAACGCCAGTGGCAGGCTCAGAAGGGGGCAGTGGTAGTCGAAGGATGGCAGCGTCTGCCCCGCTTCGACGAGCTGTGCGACACCTTCGAGTCCCGTGAGTAGCCGCATGAGTTCGGGTTGCACTTCCAGAATGACCTGTGCGCCTTGCCGCGCAACGAGCGCCGCGTAACGGCAAAACTGCAGCGTGTCGCCAAGGCCTTGCTCCGCATGCAGGAGAATCGTCTTGCCCTCGAGCGGCGCATCGCCAAGCCACAACGGTGCATCGAATGCGCGCTTGCCCGCCTTGATGCGCTTGCGTTCCCAACGCCATTCGTACTCGGCCCAGCCCGCGTCGAACCGACCCATCTGCAGCAGACAAAGTGCGCGATTCCAATGTGTTTCGACGGCATCGGGCCCGAGGGCCAGTGCGCGGTCATAGCAGGCGAGCGCGTCCTCATGTCGGTTCATGTCGATGAACGTGAGGCCCAGATTGTTCCATGCGTCTGCGAATTCCCCGGACGCCGCGAGCGCGCGTTCATAACTTACTTGCGCGTCCGACGGCCGGTTCATGTCGCTCAATGCGTTGCCGCGGTTGCTCCAGGCCTCGGCATAGTCGGGGCGCAGCGCGAGCGCCTGGTCGCAGCTCGCGACGGCATCGGCGGGCCGTCCGAGATCGCGCAGCGCGCAGCTGCGGTTGCTCCACGCCTCGGGAAAATCGGGCTTTCCCGCGATCGCTTTCTCGAAGCTCGCGAGCGCATCGAGCGGACGCTCGAGCGCCGCGAGCGCCATGCCGCGATTGTTGAGCGCATCGGAAAAGCCCGGCTTCAGCGATAGCGCGCGATTCGCGGCTGCGAGCGCTTCCTCGTGCCGCCCGAGCAAGTTCAGCGCGAACGAGAGATTGGAATAGAGCGGCGCCTGCGTGGCGTTGATCGAGAGAGCCTGCTTCAGGAGTTCGGCACCTTCCTCGATGCGGCCGGTTTGCAACGACAGTGCGCCGAGCAACTGCAACGCATCGAAATGGCGCGGACGTTCGGCGAGGATTTCGCGATAGAGCTCCTCAGCATCGGCGAACGCGCCGTTTTGCTGAAGCGCGACGGCTTGCTCGAGCAATTTGTCGAGATGTCGCTGTTTGCTGGGCTTGCTCATGAACCGGGGGCCGCTTGGACTTCTGTGAAGGACATACGTAATCGTAGTTTTGGGAATATGAGCCGGACCGTCGAGGCCACGTTCATCGGCTGGCGGAACGCGAAGCGTTCTCTAATAGCGCATTAGGAGTTCGTATAGGCGTTACACCAACCGGCGGCTGCCACCTGCTTGTTGCCGAAAATGATGCAGCCTCCGTAGGGATCGCCAGACTGGCCCTGAAAGAGCGAGCAGTTGGCGCAAGTCTGTCCGGGCTTGTACGCCGGAGACGTCGCGACATCGACCTTCGTCGCATCGAGCTTGTAACTGTACTGCTTGGCCTGCGGATCACTTTCATCGAGCTTGAGCGCGGTATCGGCTAGGACTTGGCGTTGCCAAGTCAGTGCTGAGACGGCGGCGACGCTGCCAATGAGAAAAGTGCGGCGCGATGCTTTCATGTTGCTACTCCCTTTTATGCGGTGGTTGTCAGGATCAACGAAAACCATCAAAGGCGCCGCACTCGATGCGAACAAAGCGGGCGCGCAACCGCGTCATTGCGTCGGCAACGATCGCAAATCGACCGTCGGCGACTGGCCATAGGCATCGCTGAGCAGATAATCGACGAACTTCGTCGCCGCCTGTTCCGGCGACGTCAGCTGTCCCGAACGCTTGAGATCGACGAATTTTTGGCGCGAGGGAAAGTGCGCTTCGTCGACATTGCGAATTTCGGCTTGCATATCGGTATCGACGACACCCGGTGCGATGGTCGCGATGCGCAGCGCCGGTTCGGCGTCGAGTGCGATGCTTCGCGCATGATGGTCCAAGGCCGCCTTCGTCGCGCAATAGATGCTCCACCCGGCGTATGCGTTGCGCGCCGCGCCGCTCGAGACGTGAGCGATGCGACGATCGGGCGCGCCCGCGGTTGCCGCGGCGAATGCGCTTGAAAGCATGAGCGGTGCGGCGACGTTCAGCACGACGGAGCGTCCCACGTCCGCGGGCGATTGCGCGCTGCATGGGCCGATCGGCTGGGCGGTGCCGGCGTTATTGACGAGAAGCGCCAACCTGGCGCCTTGCAAGAATCGCTGCACGTTTCCATCGGCGAGCCATCTTTCGACGTCTTGCGCATCGGAGAGATCGACTTCGACTTCTTCGAATGCGCCCGGAAATCGTGCGGCAAGCGCGGGATGCCGCTTGCGAGCAGCGCCGAGCACGGCGAAGCCGCGGGCTAAAAGAACTTCGGATAGCGCGGCACCCAGTCCGCGTGTATGGCCCGTGACGATGGCCCTGGAGGCAAACGAGGTGGGGGAGGTCATGGCGAAACGCTGCATCCGCGAATTTGTCGAGAACAAAAGGATAACTGTTCCGATGGGCGGATGTGGCTGCAATGTGCATGCAGCCCGCGGCTCATTGCACGGCAACCGGCTCCGCGGGCCGCCTCCGTTATGGAAGGCGCCGGCGGAACCGGGCACAGGTTTAGACGCTGTGTGCCTGCTCAGGCAGCTACGGCGAGCGACGGATAGTCGATATAGCCGACCGGGCCTTCCGAATAGAACGTGTCAGGATTCGGCGTGTTCAAGTCGGCATCGAGTTTTAAGCGCTCCGGCAGATCGGGGTTTGCGATAAAGAGCTTGCCCCAAGCCACCGCATCGGCTTCTCCCGCGTCGAGTACTTTCTGCGCCGTTTCTTTCGTGAACCCTTCGTTTGCGATGTAGACGCCGCCGAATTCTTCCTTCAGGAACGGCCCGAGACGATCGTCGCCGAGCGATTCGCGCGCGCAGATGAACGCGATGCCCCGCTTGCCGAGTTCGCGCGCGACATAACCGAACGTTTGACGCGGGGTGGAGTCGCCCATCGAATGAATGTCGCGGCGCGGCGCGAGGTGCACGCCCACGCGTTGCGCACCCCAGACGGCGATGCATTCGTCCACGACCTCGAGCAGGAGGCGCGCGCGGTTCTCGATCGGGCCGCCGTAAAGATCGGTGCGACGGTTCGTGCTGTCTTGCAGAAACTGATCCAGCAGGTAGCCGTTCGCGCCGTGAATCTCGACGCCGTCGAAGCCCGCGGCTTTCGCGTTTTCCGCGCCCTTGCGGAAGGCGGCGACGACGTCGCGAATCTCATGCAGCTCGAGTGCGCGCGGTGTCACGAACGGGCGTTTCGGGCGCACGAGGCTCACGTGCCCTTCGGGCGCGATGGCCGTCGGCGCGACCGGCAGCTCGCCGTTCAGGAAGATCGGATCCGAGATGCGGCCGACGTGCCAAAGCTGCAGAAAGATGCGTCCGCCCGCGGCATGCACCGCATCCGTCACGACCTTCCAGCCTTCGACCTGCTCGTCGGACCAGATGCCGGGCGTCGCGGCGTAGCCGACGCCTTGCGGCGTAACGGAGGTAGCCTCGCTGAGAATGAGCCCCGCCGAAGCGCGCTCGGCGTAGTACTTCGCCATCAGCGCATTGGGCAGGCGCTCGTCGCCTGCGCGCTGACGCGTGAGCGGGGCCATGATGATGCGGTTCGGCAAGGTCAGGTCGCCGACGACTAGCGGATCGAAAAGTGTTGGCATGGCAATATCACCTCGTTGCGGGCTGCACGCCCGCCGTATGACGTTGAATTACGTCGATCGAACGATGACGAACAACTGACCGCGACGAAAGGACTGAGGGCCGGGGAACGGCCTTACAAATCCGATCGCAGCGAATCGAGAAACGCTTGGATGACGGCCTCGTTGCGCTTGAAAAAGCACCACTGGCCGATGCGCTTCACCGTGACGAGGCCGGCGCTTTGGAGCGTGGCCATGTGTCCGGAGCAAGTCGATTGCGAAAGGCCGACGCGCGCGTTGATCTGTCCCGCGCATACGCCCTGGTCGAGCGGAAGCTCCTGGGCCGGGAAGTTGGCCTCCGGGTCCTTGAGCCACGCGAGAATCTCCCGACGCACGGGGTTCGCAAGCGCCTTGTGAATGGCATCGATGTCTATCGTCATATCAAGCGTAGAAACTACAAGCCCAGCGGGGACTGCATCGCTGTTGGCAGAAGTATATATCGGAAATGTCCGATATGTTTAAGGGGCATTCGAGGGGCTGCCGGAGTTTGTGTGAGCGCACAAAAAAGGCCGTAGTTTCACCGCCACTGAGGCAGCATGCCCACAGACCTACCGTGGGCATGCTGCCTCAGTGAAGCGCGGGCTTTTCCCCTATCGATGGCGAGGGGCGTTCGGCGGGTGAGCGATCCTAATCATCGCCGCTGCGGCTGCCCGGCAGGAATCGGACGGGTCAGCCCGTGCCCATACGGATGGAGCGAATCTGGATTGCACAATCCAGCGGTCATGTTTATCATTCTGATCGTAGTCGGGAGCGCTGAGACATCGGTGCGATGGACGATTGTTCCACCCGGCTTCCCAACTCGACGGACCGCAAAGCGGTCCGTTTTCTTTCAAGGGCCAGAAATGAGCCCGAACACGCCCTTCATGGTGGCCCGCAATGCGGCTGCCCGCGGCCACGGTAGAAGAGTCGACGCATTCGTGAGCCCATTCTGATCATCGAGCGGTTCGACCGTATACCGCGCCGCGCCGCGGACGACCCGACGCGCATCGTCGGGGTTAGCGCCTACACGCCATCGACAGTTGCCAGGCGCTCGACGTCCCGTCTCGCTACGGCTAGATGTGTTGGTGTACGACCTTGATGCGATGGCCGAGTACTTTGCCGAGTTCCTCCGCAAGGCGCGGCTCAATCACCCAATTATTAAATCCGAAGCCGAGATTGCCGAACCCCCAATCGAGTTCGAAGAAAGTCCAGTCGACGATGCTGGCCGCACGAACGCACGCGGGGCACGTCAGCGTGTCATCGGACTGGCTTGCGCACCATCGGTCCACCGCTTCGTCCCACGGTACGCTCTCTAGCGAGTGCGCTACGCCGCAGTGGGGGCAGCGTATTCCCTCTGCGCCTGAGTCTCCTGTATGGAACACCGTCCGGTCCACCGATATTTCGAGGCCGCAGTGCAGCAAATCGCTGGCGACCAGCTCTGACCATGCTGCTGCTTTCGGTCCGGGGCGATAGAGATCCAGGTCGCCCAGCAAGCGCTCGACGTCAGGAAACGGCTGAACGATGGACTGTTGGATGAGCCATTCAAGGCCTCGCTGCGCAAAGATTGGTGCTTCTTGAAGGCTTGCGTCCAAGTCGACTACCCAGGTGATGTGATCGCTCATAGTTGGTTCACGGTAAATAGAGAAGTTGGAAGGCCTGGCTCCCATTGCACGCGCAGATCAACGACACAAGGAAAACGATCGTTCCATCGATACGTTGAAAGAGGCGAATGCAACGCTATTGCGGTGGAGCATCGATGATTCTTATGGTGGGAGGGCAGGACGCGTGCTATTCGACGCAAAACCGGACCAACGGAAGCGGAATTCGTGCGGCTTGGTGGCGGCCGGTGTGGCCTTCCTCCAGCGGATCATCGCTTAGTCGCCCGCAATCGCGTTCGCGGCGGGGCATTGAAGCGGCCACGAAGCGCCGAAGGGCGAACGCGGTTGTTTCGTTGCGTGCGGTCAGGTCGACGTCGACGCGCCAAAATAGCCGCCACAAGAATCGCCAAGTCTCCCTGCCGATGTCTTTATGCCATTAAAAATAAACGACTTTATGTCGTAAGGTGCTGCATCTTCGCGCAAAAAATAGCCGCCACGCAACGCGCCATCCCTCGAGGTGCGCACAGCCGACAGGCTGCTCGCCGACCTCTTCAAGATCGTGCGAGCAACTGCCTATGACGCACTTCGGTTTCCTCATCGGCGGGGAACATGCATTCCATGCGCAGTTCCTGTGCCGCAACGTTCTGGGGTGCGCCAACGGTCGTGACCATCGAGAAATATCGAAGCACGACTCCCTCACTGACGAAGCTCACCGGAATGACGGGCGTCATGGACGCGGCGGGCGATCCACGATGCGTCTTCCAGTCGCGCGGCACGTCGGGATAGGCAAGCAGTTCGTCGAGCAGACGTCGAGTGCCGTCGTCGATCATGTGACCGACCGACTCTCGATGGACGCGCTGCAGCAAGCTTCGCGACACCGTTTCCCAGTCGGCCACGAACGGACGCAGTCCCTTCGGATCGAAGACCAGATGCAGCATGTTGCGCGGACCTTCGCGCCAGGCCATGTCGACGAAACAGCCGAAAAAGCGCTGCGCCGCGTCGTTGGTCATCAGAACGTTCCAGTATCGATCCATCACGATCGCCGGAAACGGCTCATGCTGTCGAAGGACGCGCTCGAGCGCGCGGATCACGCCATGCATGTCCTCTGCGTTCCAAGGCGCCGCTGAATACACGGGCGCGTAGCCGGCGGCGAGGAGTAGGTCGTTGCGTTCGCGCAGCGGCACATCAAGCGCCTGCGCGAGTGCTAGCAGCGTGTCCCGGCCAGGCACGCTGCGCCCACTTTCGATGAAGCTGATCTGGCGCTGGGAAATGCCAGCCTCGAGCGACAGATCGAGTTGACTCACGCCACGCACGTCGCGCCAGTAGCGCAGCAAGTCACCGAGTTCGCTTGGCGGCGCTTCGAGATCGAAACGGGAGGCGTTCATCGGATTTCCGTGCGTGATCTAAGCGGAGTAAAGAAAGACGCCTCAGGATGCAGGCGCATGCCAGGCGAACTCCTCGAACTGCGCTTCGAGCGGTGGCTCGGTTACGCCGCTCGTGAAGTTCGTGATCGTCGATGCCGCCACCACCGCGATGACCTCTAGTATCTGCTCTGCACTGAATCCCGCTTCAAGAAAGCGCCTCTGGTTCGATTCGGCGAGGCGGCCGCGCTTTTCTATCAGCGTGCGTGCCAACGCCGACAGCGCAGCCAGTTTGGCATCATCAGGCAACAGGCCGTGCCGGATCGCATCCACATCGGTGCGATGCACGCCCTCCTTCAACGCGAGCGCGGTGTGAAACGCGACCGGCCACTCGCTGGCGTTCGTGACGGCATTCGTCAGCAACAGCGTTTGGATCTGCGGTTCCGTCAGACTGCTCGCGTGCACGCGCTCGAAGAGGCCGATGAAACCGTTGATCAGCACGGGCGATTCAGCCATCTTGGCCGCGATGTTCGGGATCTGGCCGAACGCCTGTTGCAGTTGATTGAGCACTGGCTTGGATTGCGCAGGAGCGGATTCGATCGTATGCACGGGATAGCGGGACATGGTATCTCCTTGGCCGCGAGCGCTGCCGGAATGGCGGCGCGACAGCCGAAGAGTAGAAGCGGCCGTTCCGTTCGCCAATTACATCGCATGTAATCAGAACTTGCCGGCAAAGTCGGTAAAGTACTGGCCGATCGCGGCAACGCGATCCGAGGCTGTCAAGCGGGAGTCTCTCTCGCGCAGCCTCGTGTTGCTCTACCCAAACAGCCGCTCGTCACATTAGGGCGGGCGATCGCACGAAATTGGACTGCAACAATGGCTAGGAACGTAGAAATCAAGGCTCGCATCGAAAGCGTTGCCGATCTTGCTCGCAGAGTCGCACCGATGGCGACTGAAAAGCCGGCGGTGATCAATCAGGACGACACTTTCTTCCACTGCGCCAACGGGCGCCTCAAGCTGCGCCAGTTCGACGACGGCACGGGGCAATTGATTTTCTACAAGCGCCCCGACCAACGTGGGCCAAAGGAGTCGTTCTACGTCCTTTCCGCGACAAGTTCACCCGATTCGCTACGCGAAGCCTTGGCGCTTGCCTATGGAGTGATCGGTCGAGTCACGAAGCAGCGACTGCTGTATAGGGTCGGTCGCACCCGCGTCCACCTCGATAAAGTGGAAGGGCTCGGTGAATTCATGGAGCTCGAAGTCGTTTTGGGGGAGGGTGAATCGACCGATGACGGCAATCGGGAAGCGGCTTCGTTGATGGAGCAACTCGAGATCGAAGACAGCCAGCTCATCGATGGCGCATACCTCGACCTATTGAAGCAGATCACCGGCTAGACGAGCGCCCGGCCCGAAGGTGCGGTGGCCACGAGACACTGCCCAGGAGGGAGGGCTCCCACGGAGACTTCCTCTCGGGGCCCCGGGGACGGTACCCGGCTTCTCAGCCATCCGCCGATTTCAGCACCCCGCTGATCCATCGCTCTTCCGACGCACTCAGGTGTGCGCGCATCATCGTCTGCGCGGCGATAGGATCACCCGATTGCAACGCCTTCAAGATCCTCTCGTGCTCGTCCGCCGCCGCGGTCCACGTTTGTGCGCTCTCGGCATGTCCGCGGATGGCGACCGCGAGCGGGTCGTGACGACTGTCGAAAAGCTCCGCCACGAATCGGCTCAGCACTAAGTTGCCGGCGCATTCCGCGATAAGCATATGAAACTGCCGATCCGCTTCGATCGGCGATTTGCCCGCGTTGGCCAGCCGGCGCATCCGCTCGATCGTGCGGCGCAGACGCTCGAGCGTGGCCGCGGTCATATGCGCGGTGGCAAGTACGACGACGCTTCCCTCGATCGCGGCGCGCGCCTGCATCAGCTCCGATGGACTGTCGCCGAGCGCACCCATCACCCCTTCGTCTCTCGCGCCTCCGTCCAGCACGTAGACACCTGAGCTCATGCGGATTTCGATTTGACCGCCGATCTCGAGCGCGACCAGCGCCTCGCGTAGCGACGGCCGCGACACCCCCAGCCTCTGTGCAAGCTCACGTTCCGGCGGCAGCCGTTCCCCGACCGGAAGCTCACCCTGGCGAATCAGGGCGAGGATTTGAGCGGCAACGGATTGGTAAAGCCGCTTTGGCTCTGTCATCTTCATTTTGCAGATCGTACTCGGTTGGCGAGCAGTGCGGAGGAGTGCGGAAAGAGTCTAGCACAGCGGCTCGAATCCCTTATCGGAAGCGGCTCTCCGCGACTAACAGGGGTTTACCCGTCTTGGTCAGGACAGTTCGATGAAATATATATCGGCTTGACCAAATCGACGGGTTGCTGCTTTAATCTTCGCAATTGGACTGACCAGTGCATCGCGCCAAGGTCGGCCGCTAACCGCTGAGGGATTGGACCAGGTGCGAAAGCGCCGGCTCCAGCCGAACCTCAGCCTGGGACCAGGAGACGGAATGACGATGCCGCACGGTCTGTCCGACCAGAAACACGACGGACCCGACAAGCTTTCAGGGAGTGAAATCCTGCGCTTGCAGGGCGTCGGCAAGCGCTTCCCGGGCGTGGTCGCGCTCGATGGCATCCACCTCGACCTGCGGCGCGGCGAGGTCCACGCCATCTGCGGTGAAAACGGCGCGGGCAAGTCCACGCTGATGAAGATCATCAGCGGCCAATATCAAGCGGATGAAGGCAGCATCGTCTATCGCGGCGAGCCGGTTCGCTTCGCCTCTTCCTCCGAAGCGCAGGCGGCCGGAATCGCGATCATTCACCAGGAACTCAATCTCGTTCCACACCTTTCGGTCGCCGAGAATCTTTTTCTTGCTCGCGAGCCGAAGCGCGGGCCATTCGTCGATTACCGCAGGCTCAATGCCGATGCGCAGCGCGCGCTGGCTCGAATCGGTCTGACCGTCGCCCCCACGACGCTCGTCGGCGCCTTGTCGATCGCCCAGCAGCAGATGGTCGAAATCGCGAAAGCGCTCACATTCAGCGCGGAAGTGCTGATCATGGACGAGCCGACTTCGTCGCTGACCGAGTCCGAGACGGCCCAGCTCTTTCGCATCATCAAGGAACTGCGCGCCGAAGGCGTCGCGATTCTCTATATCTCTCATCGTCTCGACGAGATGGCCGAAATCGTGGATCGCGTCACGGTACTGCGGGACGGCCGCTACATCGCGACGGACGACTTCGCATCGACGACGGTCAGCGAGATCATCGCGCGAATGGTGGGGCGCTCGCTCGACGATGTGTATCCGCCGAGACAATCGGTGCCGACCGACGAGATCATGCTGCGCGCGCAAGGATTGCGGCGCGCCGGCACGTTCGGCCCCGTGTCGTTCGAGTTGCGCAAGGGCGAAATCCTCGGTTTCGCGGGCCTGATGGGAGCAGGGCGGACCGAGGTTGCCCGGGCCATCTTCGGCGCGGACCGGCTCGACGCCGGCACGATCGAGCTCGCCGGCAAGGATGTCGCGATCCGCTCGCCGCGCGAGGCGATCCGCCACGGTATCGCGTACTTGTCCGAGGACCGCAAGAAAGACGGGCTGGCACTCGCGATGCCCGTTGCGCCGAACGTCACGCTCGCCAATGTTCGCGCGATTTCGTCGCGCGCCGGGTTTCTGCGGTTTTCCGAGGAAGTCGCGGTCGCGGAGCGCTACACCCGAGAGCTCGGCATTCGCACGCCGTCGGTCAACCAAATCGCACGCAACCTGTCCGGCGGCAATCAGCAGAAGGTCGTCGTCAGCAAGTGGCTCTATCGCGGCACGAAGATCCTCTTCTTCGACGAACCGACTCGCGGCATCGATGTCGGCGCCAAATTCGCCATCTACGGGTTGATGGACCGGCTCGCCGCGGACGGCGTCGGGGTGATTCTGATCAGCTCCGAGCTACCGGAAATACTCGGGATGACCGACCGGATCGCCGTATTCCACGAAGGTCGCGTCGCCGCGGTACTCGAAACGAAGTACACCAGTCAGGAGGAGATCATGCACTATGCGTCGGGGCGGGCCCATGCTTGAAATGACATCGAATCGCAGCGAAGCCGTCGAGAAAACGGCGCGTCAACGGCGCCGCGACCTCATTCAGAAGTTTGCCGCGCTCGGTAGCCTGGTCCTGCTCGTGATCGTGTTCTCGGTGACGAGCCAGGCGTTCTTCTCCGTCGGAAATCTGATGACGGTCTGCCTGCAGGTGACCTCCATTGCCTACCTGGGCGTCGCCGCCACCTGCGTGATCATCACCGGGGGCATCGATCTGTCGGTGGGCTCCGTCCTCGCGCTGGCCGGCGTCGTCGCGGCACTATTGGTGAAGGCGGGGACCCCGGTTCCGCTGGCAATGTGCGGCGGTGTCCTCGTAGGTGGCCTCTGTGGGCTAGTCAACGGCATCTGCGTGACGCGCATGGGCCTGCCCCCGTTCATCGCGACGCTCGGCATGATGCTCGTTGCGCGCGGCATCGCATTGCAGATCACCGGGGCGCGTCCGGTATCGGATCTGGGTGACGCGTTCGGCGCGCTCGGCAACGGTGCGCTTTTCCGGGTCTCGCACCTCGGGGCCGACGGATTTCCCGATACGACGTTTCCGGGAATCCCCTATCCCGTCGTGATCATGATCGTGCTTTTCATCGTCGCGGCCGTATTGCTCGCGCGCACGGCCCTCGGTCGCCACATCTACGCGACGGGCTCGAACGCGGAAGCGGCCCGACTCTCCGGCGTCAACGTGCGAGGCGTGACGCTCTTCACCTACGTGCTGTCCGGCGTGCTCGCGGGCGTGACCGGTTGCGTGCTGATGTCGCGGCTCGTTACGGGACAGCCGAACGAAGGCGTGATGTACGAGCTCGATGCGATAGCAAGCGCGGTGATCGGCGGAACGTCGTTGATGGGCGGCGTCGGCACGATTTCCGGCACCGCCATCGGCGCATTCGTGATCGGTGTGCTGCGCAACGGGCTCAACATGAACGGCGTATCGAGCTTCATCCAGCAGATCATCATCGGCCTCGTGATTCTCGGCACCGTTTGGATCGATCAGCTCAGGAACCGCAGGTCGTAAGTCAGAAGAAGTGCAACCAAAACCACAGGAGTGAGACATGAAGAAGTTTTCCATGCTGGCGGTATCGGCATTGCTGCTGACGTTGTTCAACACGGGCGCGCAGGCGGCGGGCGGCGAGATCGCCGTGATCGTCAAGACGGTCAATTCGAATTACTGGCAGAACGTGCAGAAGGGCGCGACGGCAGCGCTCGAGAAAGAGAAGGGCTACACGATGACTTTTCAGGGTCCGGCCGCCGAATCGGACATTGCCGATGAAGTCAATATGGTCGAGAACGCGGTCAATCGGCATGTCGCCGGCATCGTGCTCGCACCGTCCGATCCCGATGCGTTGGTACCCGCTGTGAAAAAGGCATGGGAAGCGCATATCCCGGTCGTGCTGATCGACTCGATGCTCTCAGATTCGGGCAAGCAGTATTACCAGTCGTTCCTGTCGACGGACAACAAAAAGGCGGGCGAACTGTGCGCGAAGGCGATGATCGACCGGGTCGGGCAGACGGGCAAGATCGCGATCATGTCCTATGTGCCGGGCGCGGGATCCGAGATCGGCCGCGTGGGTGGCTTCCGCGAGTACATCGCCGCGCACTCGAAGCTGCAGGTCGTCGGGCCTTTCTATTCGCAGTCGCAAATGGCGACCGCGCTCAATCAGACGACCGATACGCTTTCGGCGAATCCCGACCTGAAAGGGATCTTCGGCGCGAACGAGCCTACCGCTGTGGGGATGGGGCGCGCGCTGAAGCAAACGGGCAAGGGAGGCAAGATCGTCGCGATCGGCTTCGACGGTAACCAGGACCTGCAAAGCTTCGTGCGTGACGGAACGATTCAGGCGATTGCCGTGCAGGGTTCGTACCAGATGGGCTACAAGGGCATCCAGACGGTGGTGAGCGTCATTGAGCACAAGTCGGTGCCGAAGATGGTCGATACGGGTGTCGTTGTCGTCGATAAGCAGAACCTCGATTCGTCCGAAGCGAAGAACGTTCTCTACTGATGCTGCGGCGAGACGTGGATGTAACAACGGCTCTTCCTGGGCTCGGACCACTATCGCCGTAACACATAAAGATTATCCGTAGAATCGCATTGCCGTATATTGGGTGACCTCCGACAATCGCTGGCAGCGGCGTAGCCGCTGGCCGAGACAGACATAGATCCGCCGTTCGTGGCGTACCATGAGCGGCGGAAACTATCAGAACTACAGCGATCAACAGGAGGAGACACCCCATGAACGGGAAACCGGTCGTCAACATCCAGACGTTCATCGACGAGAGGCCATTCGGCGGTTTTCAATGGCTGATCTTCTGCATGTGCTTCGTGATCGTCTTGCTGGACGGCTTCGACACGGCATCGATCGGCTTCATTGCTCCATCGGTGCTGACCGAATGGCATTTGACCAAGCCCGACCTCGCTCCCGTGCTGAGCGCGGCGTTGTTCGGGCTCGCTTGCGGCGCGCTCACCTCGGGGCCGCTGTCCGATCGCGTTGGGCGACGCGCCGTTTTGCTCACGTCGGTCTTTCTGTTCGGCATCGCCTGCCTGGCGTCGGCATTCTCGTCGAGCATCGGCCAATTGACCGCGCTGCGCTTCGTCACCGGTGTCGGTCTCGGCGCGGCGATGCCGAACGCGGTCACGATGATGGGGGAGTTTTGTCCTAACCGCCGCCGCTCGACAGTGATCAATCTAATGTTTTGCGGCTTCCCGCTCGGCGCGGCGCTGGGCGGCTTTCTCGCCGCGTGGCTGATTCCCAATTTCGGCTGGCGCAGCGTGCTCATGCTCGGCGGTGTCACGCCGTTGCTGCTCGGTATCGCGCTGATCGTCAAGATGCCCGAGTCAGTGCGCTTCATGGTCGCGAATGGGCATCCGGTCGAGAGAATTCGCGCGGCGCTCGCGCGCATCTCGAACGACGCGATGAACGCCGGCTCGTTCACGATGACCGAGACCGCGCCGCAAGCGAACGGCAAAGGAATCAGCGTCGTCCTATCGCGCTCGTATCTCGTCGGCTCCGTCATGCTGTGGGTCGCCTATTTCATGGGCCTCGTGATTTTCTACGCGTCGATCAACTGGATGCCGATCCTGTTGAAAGATGCCGGACTGAACGCGAAGACCGCAACGTTGATTTCGGCGCTGTTCCCGCTCGGCGGAGTGGGTGCGGTGGTCTGCGGCGCGCTGATGGACCGGTTCAACGCGAACCGAGTCATCGCCGTAAGCTATGCGCTCACCGCGGTCAGCGTCTATTGGATCGGGCAGGCGGTCGGCAATGTCGGCATGCTGGTGCTCGCCGTATTCGTCGCGGGCGTGCTGATGAATACAGCGCAGTCGTCTATGCCGGCGCTGGCCGCCGCGTTCTACCCGACGTCGGGGCGGGGCACAGGGGTGGCATGGATGCTCGGCGTCGGCCGCTTCGGCGGCATTGCGGGCTCGTTCCTCGTTGCTGAGCTGACGCGTCGGCATTTTTCGTTTGCGGGCGTCTTCACGACGATTGCGATCGCGGGTCTCGTCGCCTGCATTGCTTTGTTGATCAAACAGATGGCGCGGCCCCATGCGTTCGAGGCGTCACCGAGTAAGATGGAATCGCTCGGTCACTGAGCTCATCAGGGAGGGATGGCCATGTTCAAGCGATTGATTGCCGCGGCAACGGTGAGTCTGCTCGCCGCGCTCACCGGTATTGCGTACGGACAAACGCAGGCGTTGTCGGGCGGCGCTTCGATGGCGCCTGGAACGGGTGCTGCCAACTGCGACACGCAGGCGGTGGGCAAGGACGGGAAACCGCTTACCGGCGCGGCGAAGAACTCTTTCATGAAGAAGTGCATGAGGACGGCCGCCGCCAAGCAATGCGAAGCAAACGCGGTTGGCTCGAACGGCAAGCCGCTCACGGGCGCGGCCAAGAACTCTTTCGTCAAGAAGTGCGTGGACTCGGCCGTCAAATAAGAACGATTCGCAAAGGCGAGCGCCGCTAGCCGCAGCGAGCGGCGCTCGATTCGCTCACCGTCGGTGCCTGATCAACCCATCGCTACGTTGGCCAGAATTTCGTGTCAACCGATTCGGCTTTGTAACGTTAATGAAATGTCACAATTTGCTATATCGGTTGATTCGCGGGTGTGACCGCTCTCCTCATGAGTCGACGATTGGCGCCGGTGCCGTCGTGGGCCGGGCGGTTCGCGCGCGTGGCCAACTGCTCGAGACATGCAGAGAAGTCAGGAGGATCGCTGCGCGAGGGTCGTTGCCGCCTTGCGCAGTACTTGGAGGCGCGTCGACTACAAGCGTCTGGTGTCGCCCGCGTTCGCACTTGGCATCTGCGTACTGCTGCTGCTCGCGCTACAGCACATCTCGCGCGATATCAACTATCACTCGATATGCCGGCAGCTTTTCAACTTCGATTCCGCTAGCTGGATCGCTGCCCTAGGCGTCACCGCGTTGAGCTTTGGCGCGCTCGTCGCACGCGATGCGGTCGGACTGCGTCATGTCGACGCAAAAGTGCCGCGCACGCTGCTGCTGATCGGCGCAACGGCTGCTTCGGCCCTCGGCAATGTCGCCGGCTTCGGCGCGTTGACGGGCGGCGCCGTGCGTTGCCGCGTCTACGGCGCGGCAGGCGTTACCCCTTCGCAGGTCGGACGCCTCACTGTTTTCACGAGCGTTTCATTGGCCTTCGCGTTGGTGCTCGTCAGCGCGATCGGTGCGCTATGGGATGCGGCCCCGCTGGCGGCCATGCTGCGTGTTTCGCCTGACATCCTGCGTTCGGGCAGTGCGCTTCTGCTCGTCGCGTCGGCCCTCATCATCGGTTGCTGCGGTGCTCGCACGAAAACGATACGCACCCGCTGGCAACGGTTCACCATCGACGTTCCCGCGAGGGCGGATTGGCTCGCCCAGCTCGCATTCGGTGTCGTCGACATCGCCGGAGCAGGGGCTGCGCTCTGGTGCTTCCTTCCTCATGGGAACGTGAGCTTCGTCACGTTTCTCGCCGTTTATTCCGCATCGCTCTTGCTCGGTATCGCGGGCCATACGCCGGGCGGCGTCGGCGTATTCGAGTCGGCGATGGTCTTCGCGTTGCGCGGGGACGTGACGGCGCCATCCCTGGTTGCCGGTCTCCTTGCTTATCGCGTCGTCTATTTCGGCTTGCCGCTGATGCTGTCGGCAGGCTTGCTCGCGGGCTTCGAGGGCCGAGCGCTGCGCGACCGGTTGCCGTTGCGGCGCGTGGCTGGCCTCGCGGAATCCGCGCCGCTCTTTCTTTGCCTGATCACATTCGTCGTTGGGTCGATGCTGATCGTGTCGGCCGCCACGCCCGCGTTTGCCCGACGGCTCGCCGTCCTCCGCGACGTCGTTCCGCTCTGGGCGCTCGAGAGCTCTCAACTCGTGAGCGGTATGCTGGGCGTGCTGCTGCTCTTCGTCGCACGCGGCTTGCTGCGCCGGTTGGACGCCGCGTGGTGGATGACCGTAGCGCTGACGTCGGCTTCTTTGGTTCTATCCGTCATCAAGGGCTTGGCATTCATCGAAGCTGGGGTGCTGGCTTCGTTGCTTCTGCTGCTCATATCGACACGTCGCCGCTTCAACTTGCATGCCGCGCTTTTCGCCGAGCGTTTCACCGCGGGCTGGTTCGTCTCGGTGGCGATCGTGCTCATCTGTGCGGCATGGGTGATGTTCTTCGCTTATCGCAACGTGCCCTACGATAACCAGCTCTGGTGGCACTTCGCGTTCGACGAGCGTGCGTCGCGCTCGTTACGAGCCATGCTGGCTTCCGGCCTCTTTGCGACCGCGTTCGCGCTTTGGCACCTGATGCGGCCGGCAGCGGGACGCTTCGTTCGTCCGAGCTCGGCGGATCTCGGCGATGCGATGCGGATCATTCGGGCTCAGGAGCGCAGCGACGCCGGGCTCGCCATGATGGGTGACAAGAGCTTCCTGTTTTCCGATTCACGCGAGTCGTTCCTCATGTATGCCAAACATGGGCGTACCTGGGCTGCGCTGCACGATCCGGTCGGGCCGCGCCGCGAATGGGCGGAACTCATCGGCAAGTTCGTCGATCTGGCGGTGAAACACGGTGGCCGGGCAGCCTTCTACCAGGTACGCGCCGACTCGCTGCCGCTCTATCTGGATTCTGGCCTCACGCTGATGAAGCTCGGCGAGGAGGCGCGGCTGACGCTCGACGGTTTCGATCTCGACGGGCCCCAGCGCGCGGGCTTGCGCTACGCGACGCGGCGCGCCGAGCGCGACGGCTGCACGGTGGAGGTCATCGATGCCGGCCATGTCGCCGAGCATGTCGATGTATTGCGGGCCATCTCCGACGGATGGCTCGAAAGCCGACGCGAGAAGAGTTTCTCAGTGGCCGCGTTCAGCGAGCCCTATCTGGCGGCGCAATCGGTGCTGCTCGTCCGCCAGAACGGGGCGCCGGTAGCGTTCACGACGTTCATGACGACCGACCTGAATGTTGAAGCGACAGTCGGGGTGATGCGTCATCTTCCGGAAGCCTCGCCTTATGTCATGGATTATCTGTTCGTGCAGCTGGCCATGCATCTGAAACGCCGTGGCTATCGTTCTCTGAGCCTCGGCGTCGCGCCGTTTTCCGGCGTGCAGCCGGCACCGCTCGGCTCGCCGCTCCATCGGATCGGCGCGATGGTCTGGCGCTTCGGCGGGCGCTTCTATAACTTCCAGGGGCTGCGTGCGTTCAAAGGCAAGTTTCAGCCGTGCTGGGAGCCGCGCTACCTCGCGGTGTCCGGTTGGGCGGGGGCGGTCGTCGCACTGGTCGATCTTTCTATTCTGGCGGGGGGGCGCCGTTCGTGACCATTCGTTCCATGTTGCAGAAATTCCGATGGCTCGCCGTGCTTGCGGGCCTCGCCGTGTGCGGCCCGACCTATGCGGCTGAGTCACAAGTCTCGGGGGGACGATATGGCGACGTCACCGTCGCATGGCCCGAAGGCGAAATGGGCGGCTTCGTCATTCTCTTTTCGGCGGGCAAGGGCTGGAGCCCTGCCGACGCGCAGGCGGCTCGCGCATTGGCGCATGAAGGCGTATTGACGGTTGGGGTCGACACGGGGCATTACGCCGCGAATCTTGCCGCCACCGGGCAAGCGTGCCGGCACCTCGACGGGGACGCCGAGGCGATCAGTCATCAGCTCGAGCGCCAGTTGAAGTCGAGCCGGTATTTCGCGCCGATCGTCGTCGGGGCGGGGCAAGGTGGGACGCTTGCCTTGCACGTTCTGGCTCAGGCGCCCGCGAATACGATCGCCGGCGCCGTAGCGCTCGATGCCGAGGGAACGCTCGATAAGCGTTTCGAACCTTGTGCGCCCGATCCGACGGTAAGCCGGGGGAGTGTATTGCCGGGTTTCGTCGAGACAGGTGTGACGACGCAGACTGCAATCAAGGCGTCGCAACAGGCGGAACGTTCAGCGGTGAAGGAAGGGGCCGATTCGCCGGGCTTTCACTACGGCAAGAACGTCACGAGTCTGATGGCTCCGCTTTTGGCGAAACGGCCGCGGGTGTTCCGCGGGACGACGACTCGGGCAGACCAGCTCGTTGCGTTGATCGGGCCGCATCTGCTGTCGCAGACGGGTGGCGAGCAGGACGTTTCGGACTTGCCGCTGATCGAACTGCCCGCTGCTCACCCTAAAGGGATGGTCGCCATCATCATGTCGGGCGATGGCGGCTGGCGCGATCTCGACAAGACGATCGGCGAGGAGTTTCAGAAGGACGGGGTATCGGTCATCGGTTGGGACAGCTTGCGGTATTTCTGGAGCGAGAAGACGCCGGAGCAGGTCAGCCGCGACCTGAGCCGCGTTCTGCGTGTCTATGGCGCGCGCTGGCATGCGGACTCGTTCGCGTTGATCGGTTACTCGTTCGGCGCGGATGTGATGCCGTTCGCGTACAACAGACTGCCGGCTTCGTTGCGAGACAGGATTGCCATCGTTTCGCTGCTCGGATTCGCCAACGCGGCTGACTTCCAGGTCCGCGTGACCGGGTGGCTCGGTTTGCCGGCGAGCGCTAAGGCGTTGCCGGCCAGACCCGAGGTCGATCGCATGCCTGCCGGCGTGATCCAATGCTTCTATGGGGAAGACGAGGACGATACGTTGTGTCCGGCCCTAGCTCCTACGCGCGAGGTGGTGCGCACGCCGGGCGGGCATCACTTCGGCCGCGGATACGGTGTGATGGAAGATCAGATCCTCGCGGGGTGGGAGAAGAGAATCCGCGGCGAGAATGCTGTTGTTGTCCATACGGGATCTACTCCGTAGACCTGCGTCCGTGCGCGGCTTGCGTCTGAGCGCCGAACCTCTGGTTATGCTCGGCGATCAGAGGATCCCTTTGCGGTTTTCAATCGGTAGCCTGCACGGACCTTGCATCTCGCCACGACAGTAGCTTGTCGGTTGGTTCCGCGACGTCATCGTGAGAGATGATGACCAGTATCGAGTGATTAAACCGTTCGCGGAACGCGGCAACAATCGATTTTGCCGAACCCCGATCAAGGTTTGTGGTCGGTTCATCGAGAATCAGCACACCAGCCTCGCGAACGAATGCCCGCGCGAGCGCGATTCGGCGCCGCTCGCCGCCTGACCAGTCCGCGCCCCTGTCGTTGATGCGGGCCGACAGCGTAAGTCCTCGCGCCGCCAGCATCTCCGATATGCCCAACCGCCGGGCGGCATCGTCGATCGCTTCGTCCGAGATCGCGGAATCGCCTAAACGTATGTTGTCGGCGACCGTCCCGGCGAAAACATAGTCGACTTGCGGCACATAGAGCGTGTGCCGACGTAGTTCCCGACTACTCATCGGCAGGGGATAACGTTTGCCGTCCACAATCACGGTACCCTTTGCCGCGGGAACGAGCCCTGCCAGGGTGCGGGCCAGCGTTGACTTTCCAATGCCGCTCGGTCCTTGAAATACCACGACGTCGCCTCGTTGCCATGCCGCCGATCGCGGCTCACCAAGGGGTCGATCGCCGTTCATCGTTATGACGCCGTGAAATTCGAAGGTTTTTACCGGCACGCGGGAAGGTGCAGCCGGTGGTCGCTCGCCATGAGCATCCCGGAGAACATTCGCCGCAACCTCCATGCTTGCCGACGAGCGCGTAAGGCGCTCCGCCGAACGCGAGAGATTGACGATCGGCGCGATCAGTTGGAAATAGGCGAGTATCAGCGCTACCAGTCCTCCTACTCTCTCAGCGCCTTCAGCCGGTGTGCTTGTACCAAGCCCGGATAGATAGACGGCAATCGTCGCAACGAGGCCGAGCCAATGAACGATTTCGAGCCGGACATGCTTGGCGAAATAGTGGCGGGCGTGTCGACGGACCTGGCCGTCGAAGTCCTCGAGCTGGTTGCGCAACTGGCTGGTCAGAAAGGTCTCCGTCCCGTAGCTGCGCACTACTTCGCCCAGTTCGTGCGCCGTTGCGATGTTCGCTAGAATGCCGCGTTGCGCCTCGTCGAAGGATTTGCCCAGTGCATATTCGTTGCGCACTTCATGAAGATTCCAAGCGATAAAGATGAATGCCGTCGAGAAAATGATGATTGCAGCGGGCCAGCTCACCTGCGCTGCGACGAACAAAACGGCAACCAGGAGGCCCGCTAGATAAGGCCCAACATCGATGAATAAGTCAGAGACGATTGCATGAGCAGCGTCTCGGCCTTTGTCGAAGGCATGCATCAAATCGCTGATGGAATAGCGCCAGAATGACCGGTCTGGGCGGAGCAGCGCGGCCAGTGTCGCAAACGCGACATCCCCACCGATTCTCTCGCGCGAGCGCAATGCAAAATAGTTCGCAGTGGCCGAGCATATGCCGCTGGCCAAGCCAATGCTTACGTAAGCGCCGAGGACTGGCGTCAGCCCGCTCCCGTGCATCACGGCAACGGTTGCGCGCGCCAAGACGAAGGGCTGAAACGCGAGAAACACGCTTGCGGTCGTAGCGCAAACCGCCACATAAAAGCCAACTCGGACGGTGTTGGGCGGGATGACGCTCCTCAACAGACGGATGTTGGCGATCAGCGACATGGCCTTTTCTTCAAGACGATCTTTGCCTGCGCGATCTGCACAGGGCTGGCGACAATAAAATCGCCGCAGTAGGAAGAGATGATTCGCTGCGAAAATCGGACGGAATTACCCCGAGGGGAGGCTCGGATGTCCGCTACATCGATGACAGAGAGTCCGACCGGGGGAGGGCAGGCCAAGGGTAGCGAACAATCACGTATGATTTGCGAGTTGTACACCTCGTCAATCAGCGCGGAGGAGCCAGAGATGACGCTCGACCTGTCCAAACCGTCGACGGCCGGCTACCAGAGCGGCTTCGCCAACGAGTTCGCGACCGAAGCGCTGCCATGCGCGTTGCCGCAGGGTCGCAACTCACCGCAACGCGCGCCGTATGGCCTTTACACGGAGCAGCTGTCCGGCACCGCGTTCACCGCGCCTCGCGCTCACAACCGCCGCTCGTGGCTCTACCGGATCCGTCCGGCCGCGGTGCACCGCCCGTTCGAGCGATTCGAGGGCCCGCAGCGGCTCGTGTCGAACTTTGTGGATTCGGTGGATGTGCCGCCGACGCCGCCGAACCAATTGCGTTGGGATCCGTTGCCGATGCCGGTCGAGCCGACCGACTTCGTCGAAGGCTGGGTCACGATGGCGGGCAACGGCTCGGCCGCCGCGATGAACGGCTGCGCAATCCACCTCTACGCGGCGAACCGCTCGATGGGCGACCGCTTCGTCTACAGCGCTGATGGGGAGCTATTGATCGTCCCGCAATCGGGACGCCTTCATATCGCAACCGAGCTGGGCCGCCTCGACGTCGAACCGTTCGAGATCGCGGTGATTCCGCGCGGCGTGCGCTTCACAGTCGAGTTGCCGGACGGTAAGGCGCGCGGCTACATCTGTGAGAACTTCGGCGCGCTGCTGCGGCTGCCCGACCTCGGCCCGATCGGCTCTAACGGTCTCGCCAACCCGCGCGACTTTCTCACGCCGCACGCGGCCTACGAGGATCGCGAGGGTGACTTCGAACTCGTCGCGAAGCTGAATGGCCTGCTCTGGCGTGCCGATATCGATCACTCCCCGCTCGACGTGGTCGCCTGGCACGGCAACTATGCGCCGTACAAGTACGACTTGCGTCTTTTCAATACGATCGGCTCGATCAGCTACGATCATCCCGACCCGTCGATCTTTCTCGTATTGCAGGCGCAAAGCGATACGCCGGGTGTCGACACCATCGACTTCGTAATCTTCCCGCCTCGCTGGCTCGCGGCAGAGAATACATTCCGGCCGCCCTGGTTCCACCGCAATGTCGCGAGCGAATTCATGGGCCTCGTTCACGGCGTTTACGATGCGAAGGCCGAAGGCTTCATGCCCGGCGGCGCGAGCCTGCACAACTGCATGTCGGGCCACGGCCCGGACGCTGACACGTACGAGAAGGCATCAGCAAGCGATACGACGAAGCCGCAAAAGGTCGCCGACACGATGGCGTTCATGTTCGAGACACGCACGCTGATCCGGCCGACGCGCTTTGCGCTCGATACCGCGCAGTTGCAGGCGAACTACTTCGAATGCTGGCAGGGCATCAAGAAGCATTTCGATCCGGACCAACGATGAGCACGATTTCCGACTGACGCGCGACGCTCGCGCTGGACGCGACTCGCAATAGCGAGATCGGACTCGCTTGTGACTTCGATTCGTCAGTCGAAAATCGCCAGTTCCCCGACATGATCGGCGCGCTCCTTCCCCTCGCGCTTTTGTCTCCTATACTTCGAGCCGTTGCTCTCCTTCGAAGCGAGGCAGCCAATGGCCGATCATTCCACGGGTGCGCAATCGAGGCAGCGTGACACTGTCACGCTGCGCGTCAACAAGCAGCCGTACACCGCGACGGTCCACCCGCGCGTCACGCTGCTCGACTGGCTACGAGAAGAAGCGGGTCTCACCGGCACGAAGAAAGGCTGTAACGAAGGCGCGTGCGGGACGTGTACGGTGCTGATCGACGGCAAGCGCATGAATAGCTGTCTAACGCTCGTCGTGCAGTGCGAAGGCGCCGATGTAACGACTGTCGAAGGCATCGCCGGCCCGGACGGCCGTCTGCATCCCGTGCAGGAAGCGTTCATCGATCACGACGCCTTTCAGTGCGGTTACTGCACGCCGGGGCAGATCGTTTCGGCTGTTGCCTGTATCGCCGAGGGGCATGCCGTCGATGAAGCCACAGTGCGCGAATGGATGAGCGGTAACCTCTGCCGCTGCTCGTGCTATCCCCAGATTACGGCCGCCGTTCTCGATGCAGCCAGACGCATGGAGAACCCCGAATGAACGACTTCGGCTACGAGCGAAGTGCAACCGTCGAGGATTGCCTCGCGACGATCGCCGCGAAGCATGCGGCCATCATCGCGGGCGGAACGGAACTGCTGAACTGGGTGCGGCTCGGGATAGCGGCGCCGCCGCAACTCGTCGACATTGGTGGCATCCGAGATCTCGACACCATTGCGATCGAATCCGATCATCTGGTCATCGGCGCCCTCGCGAACCTCAATGCGATCGGCGAGCATCCGCTGGTCGCGACTCATGCCAATACACTCGCGCACGCCTGCCTTCAGGCGGCGTCACCGCAAGTGCGCAACCGGGCCACGCTGGGCGGAAACGTGTTGCAGAAAACGCGCTGCGCCTATTTTCGCGCCGAAACACCGCTGCCATGGCCGTGCAACAAGCGCGAGCCGAACACAGGGTGCGCCGCCCGCAACGGCGTCAACGATCGTCAGGCCATTTTCGGATGGACTGACGAGTGCGTGGCCGTTCAACCGTCGGATCCGGCCGTAGCCCTTGCCTGCCTCGATGCGCAAGTGGAGATCGCCGGCGCGAACGGCTCGCGCTCGTTGGCCATGACCGAGTTCCATCTTACCCAGGCGGAGGCGGCGGCCCTCGGGGACGCGGCACGCCATGAGACGCGTCTCGCCGACGACGAAATGATCGTCGCGTTTCGGATCCCGCTCCATGCTGGCAGTCGCTCCGCCTACGTCAAGGTACGCGAAAGAGCCAGTTACGAATATGCGCTCGTGTCCGCGGCGGCCGTGATCAAGATGACCGGCGACGTCATCGAGCGCGTCTCGATCGCATTGGGCAGCGTGGCGCAACGCCCGTGGCGGCTTCCCGCCGCCGAGACCGCGCTCGTCGGTCAATCGCTCGACGCAAAGACGCTCGCCAGTGCGATCGACGCGGCAATGAAAGATGCACGGCCACTGGCGGAAAACGGCTTCAAGGTGAAGCTCGCGCGCAACGCCGCGGTCCGGGCCATTCTCACGGCTACAGGTAGATCATGAGCATCGGAGCTCCCGTATCGCGCGTCGAAGGCATCGCCAAAGTCACGGGGCGAGCGAAATACGCCGCCGATCACACGCCGAAGGGCACGCTGCACGCAGTGATCGTCGGCGCCCCGATCGCCGCCGGCCGGGTTGCCGGCATCGACGTGGATGCCGCGCTTGCCGTTCCTGGCGTCGTGCGGGTCCTCACGGCGAAAGACATGCCGCGCTTTGGCGAAATCGGCCCGCCGGCGGCCGTCCTCAGCATGCCGATGCAACACGACGAGATTCGCTTTCAGGGCGAGCCCGTTGCGATCGTGCTGGCGGAATCGATCGACGCCGCCGACGAAGCGCGAGCCGCGGTCAAAGTCCGATGCGCGCCGCAACCGCCGATCGGTCTTGGCGCGGGCAAGAACGAAGCGGCACCCTCGCCGCGTATGCTCGGCGAAGACCTCGACATGGGCCATGTCGACAGAAGTCTCGCGGAGTCGAAGTTCGTGGTGAGGCAATCGTACGAACAGCCTGACCGGCACCACAATGCAATGGAAACTTCCGGGACGGTCGCTCAATTCGAGGACGGTAAGCTGACGCTCTGGGATGCGGTGCAGGCCGGCGCGAATGTACCGCCGGTCGTGGCGGCGGCGTTGGGGATCGATGCCGCCGATATCCGCGTCATCGCGCCGCACACGGGCGGCGGCTTTGGCTCCAAGGGATACGTCTGGCCGCATCAGATCCTGGCCGCGGCCTGCGCGCGTATCGCCGGTCGGCCCGTGAAGCTGCACTTGCGCCGCCAAGACCAATATGCGTGCGTCGGCTATCAGCCTTGGATGCTCCAGCACGTGAGTCTCGGCGCGCGCGACGATGGCGCGTTGACCGCCATCGATCATGAGATCGTCAACTCGACGGCCATCGCCGATACGCATGTCGAACCGTCGAGCGAAGGCAGCAAGTCGCTTTATGCTTGCCCCGCCATTCGTACAAGACAGCTCATCAAGCGCATTCACATCAATGTCCCGACGCCCATGCGGGCGCCTGTCGAAGGGCCGGGTCTCTGGGCGCTCGAAAGCGCGATGAACGAGCTGGCGGAGCAACTCGGCATGGACCCTCTCGATGTTCGGCTCAAGAACTATGCCGAAGTCGATCCGCTGACGGGCAAACCGTGGTCATCGAAGAAGCTGCGCGAAGCGTACGACGCCGGGGCGCGCCTCTACGGTTGGCGTACGCGCCATCAACGGCCGCGCGAGGAGGGCCCGTGGCGTATCGGCCATGGCATGGCCACCTGCTCGATGGGCAACTATCGTTTCCCTGGCGGCGCGCTTGTTCGATTGAAGGCAGACGGTTCCGCGATCATCGAAGCCAATACGCACGACATCGGCACCGGCACGCAGACCGTGTTTTGCCAGATTGCCGCGAGCGAACTCGGCTTGCCCGTCGAGAGCGTTTCGATCGTATGGGGCGATACGCGGCTGCATCCCGGCGGGCCGGTTTATGGATCGAGCGCCACGGTCGGCACGGGCAGCGCCGTCGCGCTGGCATGCCGTGAGATCAGGACGAAGCTCGCGGCGCTGGGGGCGGGCGACGATCCGGGTGCGATCCTGCGCGCTGCCGGGCTCGAAGAGCTATCGGCATCGGGTCACTTCACTTTGCCCGGCGGCGCGCCGTTCAACGCGGACGGCGCGGATACGCCCCACGCCATGCGAACCTGGGGGGCGATCTTCGTCGAAGTCGGTGTGGATCCCGATCTCGGTCTCGTGCGCCTGCGCCGCGCCGTCGGCGCCTATTCGGTGGGGCGAATCATCAATCCGAAGACGGCTCGAAGCCAAATGACGGGCGCGATCATCTGGGGCTGGGGCAAAGCGACGATGGAGGGAAGCACTCAGGAGCCGAACCACGGCGGCTGGCTTGCAAAGAATCTTTCGAACGTGGTGATACCGGTCAACGCGGACATTCCAACCGATATCACAATTCACTTTGTCGACGAATACGACTCGCATGCAAGCGCCATCGGCGCGCGCGGCATTGGCGAGCTCGGCGCCACGGGCGTCGATGCCGCCGTCGCCGCGGCCGTTTATGACGCGATCGGCGTGCGCGTCAGGAAGCTGCCTATTCGCCTGGAGCCTCTGCAAAGATGACTTCGATGCCGAGACCGCGAAGCCACTCGCGATATTCGGGCGCGAGCCCGCGATCGGTCACCACCGTGTGCACACGCTCCATCGCGCCGAACGTCGCGAATTCGCGGCGGCCGAACTTCTCGGAATCGGCGAGCAGATAGACGTGCCGCGCGGCGCCGATCATGCCGCTCTTCACGTGCAGGTCGATAAAGTCGGGATACGAGATTCCGCCTTCCTTGGAGACGCCGCCGGCCGCAAGGAAGAGCTTGTCGACGAACATGCCTTCGAAGAACGCCGATGCTTTTTCTCCGGAAACGGCCAACGTCTCCGGCATGAATTGACCGCCCGTCAGCATCACGCGGTTCGACGGCTCGTTGCCCAGCAACATCGCAATGTTGAGCGCGTTCGTGACGATGCGCAGGTGCTGGCGGCCGACCAGGTTCTTTGCCATCTCCGTCGTCGTCGCGCCGCAATCGAGAATCATCGAGTCGCCGTTGGCGACGAGCGTCGCCGCTTTCGCGCCGATCCACACTTTCGCGGCGGTCGGCTGCAAATGGCTCATTCCCGTGCCGTCGAACATGTACGACAGCGTCTTGAGACGCACGAGCCCATGCACGCGCTCGACGAGTCCGTCGCGCTCGAGGGCATCGACATCCTTGCGGATCGTCGGCATCGATACGTTGAAACTTCGCGCGAGGTCCGACAGCTTGACTGCCTTCATGTCGCGCACGCTCGCGTAAATATTTTCCCAGCGGGTCTTCTGGTCCATCTCTTGGTTTCCGATCTAGCTCGTGGGGCTGCTTCGTTCCCCGGCCGCCCTCGCAAGCCCACCTTGCGCATGGTTTCGATCGATTATAGCTCGACTTTCTTTTTGGAAAGTCAGGGCGCTGCGCTAGCCGTTGGTTGTTGTCGCGCGTGACGGCAGTTGGATCGCTTTCTTCCGTGCCTAGGGGTATTCCCTGGCCAAAAAACGGCGAGAAGTCGTTGACTTCCGTTCGCTCGCGGAAGAAACTAAAAGCAACTCAAGAGAAACTAAGAGAAAGTAGATGGAAAACCCGTTCCTCCTCGCCGAGCCTGACCTCAAGGCGCGCGCCCGCGCGATCCGCAAGCGCATCTGCGTCATGAACGCGACGGCAAAGAGCGGTCACACGGGCGGCGACATGTCGGAGGTCGACATTCTCGTTGCGCTCTATTTCCGTGTGATGCGTTACCGCGCGAGTCCTCTCGTATGGCACGACCAGTTCGTGTTGAGCAAAGGGCATGGCGTGGGCGGCCTCTACTGCTGCTTCGCCGAACTCGGCTGGCTGCGGGACGAAGAGCTCTCCGGCTACCTGCGCGACCATTCGCGCCTGCCGGGGCATCCAGTCCGCGAAAAGCTTCCCGAGTACGTGACGGTGAATACCGGCGCGCTTGGCCACGGCATGTCGATCGCGGCTGGACTTGCGCTCGCGAAACGCCGCCGGACGCCACAAGGCGAAGCCGGCCGCGTGTTCGTGCTGACGGGCGACGGCGAGCTGGAAGAGGGCTCGAATTGGGAAGCCGCGATGGCGGCGAGCCATTTCGGGCTCGATAACCTCGTCGTGATCGTCGACCGCAACCACCTTCAGTTGGCCGATGCGACAAAGAACATCATGGACATCGAGCCGCTCCACGAAAAATTCGCGGCTTTCGGCATGGAGGTTCACGAGACCGACGGCAACGATCCGCTTGGATTGGCGAAACTCATGGAAAGCTTCGATTTCCAAAACGGAAAGCCGAAGGCGGTAATCGCGCAGACCATCAAGGGGCGCGGCGTCTCGTTCATGGAGAACGTTGCGGCGTGGCACCACAAGTACCCGAATGAAGACGAGCTCGCGCTCGCGTTGAAGGAACTCGATCATGCATGAACCGGCAGACTTGCGCGACGGCGTCGTCGGTGCGCTCACTGAGCTCGCCGACGGCGGGACCGATCTGATCGTCATGGTCAGCGATTCGACCTCGACCTCGAAGATCGCCTCGTTCCAGCAACGCTATGAAGACCGTGTCATCAACGTCGGCATCGCCGAGCAGAATATGGTCGGCATGGCCGCCGGCCTTGCACTCGGAGGGCATGTGGTCTTCACGGCGAATGCGGCTCCGTTTCTCGTCGCACGTGCGAACGAGCAGGTCAAGAACGATGTCTGCTACAGCCGGACCAACGTCAAAATGCTGGGCTTGAACGCAGGGGTCGCGTATGGGCCGCTCGCGTCGACGCACCATGCGATCGACGACGTCTCGATCATGAGCGGCCTCGGCAATGTCCAGATCTTCGCGCCGTGCGACGCGCTCGAGGCTGCGCAGATGGTGCGCTATGCCGCGAGCGTCGATGGCCCGGTCTACATCCGGCTCGACAACGCGAAGTTTCCGATCTTGCACGAGGTCGACCATGTTTTCGAAGCTGGCAAGCCCGACGTGCTGCTGCGAGGGCGCGCGAGCGAAGAGTCTGGCGGCCGGCGAGTGGCCATCGTCGCGCTGGGATCCGTCGTCGGTGAGGCGTTTGCCGCCTGCGAAGCGCTCGACGCCAGAGGAATCGCGCCGACGCTCGTGAACCTCTCATCGATCCGGCCGCTCGACACGAATCTGCTGACCGACATCCTGGGCGAGCACGACGACATCGTGACGGTCGAGGAGCACTCGCTGCATGGCGGCATCGGCGCACTGATCGCCGTGCAGCTGGCCAAGCGCGGCATTGCGCGGCCTCTGCGAATGCTCGGCGTGACCGAAGGCGAATTTGCGCACTACGGCACGCGTGCCGGCATTCGCCGCCACTATGGCATCGATGCGCAAGGTATCGAGCGCGCGGTGGCCGAAATGATCGGCATGCCGATCGCGACGGCATAGACAGGCGCAGGACCGATACCCACACAAGATTCTGGAGACGAAATATGGCAACCCAGTACGACATGACGTTACGCCACGGCGTCGATTTCGATTTTCGGCTCGACGGCAAGACGGTCGTCATCACCGGCGGTCTCGGCGGCATCGCGATGGCGACGAACGAGGCGTTGATCGGCAAAGGTGCGCGCATCGCCATTCTTTATCCCCGCTTCGAGGAAGGCAGGGTGGCCGATGCGATCGAGACGCTCGGTCCTGCGCATGCGGCAGCCTTTCCGTGCGACGTCGGCAACGAGGCCGACGTCGCCGCGGCGATCGACGCGGCAGCCGCGCACTTCGGCGACCTGCATCTGCTCGTCAACGCCGCCGGCACGATCACGCTGACGCCGGCCGAGGACATCACGATCGAAGAATGGCGCAGGCAGATCGACGTCAATCTGACGGGTCCGTTCTTTTGCTCCAAGCACTTCGCGCGGCATGTCTTCGCGCGCGGCCACCGCGCAAAGATCATCAACATCGCATCGCAGGCTGCGACGGTTGCGATCGATCAGCATTGCGCCTACACATCGGCGAAGGCCGGCTTGATCGGCATGACGAAAGTGCTGGCCAAGGAATGGAGCCGCCGAGGCATTACCGTCAACACCGTTTCGCCGACCGTCGTCCTGACGCCCATGGGCGCGGCCGCCTGGGAAGGGGAGAAGGGCGAGCGCATGAAAGATCTGATTCCGGCGGGACGCTTTGCGTATACGGACGAGATCGCCGCGGCCATCCTGTTTCTCGCATCGAATGGCGCCGACATGATCACGGGCGCGGATCTGATGATCGACGGGGGATACACGATCTGCTGAGGCAGAGCGTCGTTCCCCACCGGGCATGCGAGAGTCCGGCATGCGCAATACGGAAGACGAGGAGGCGATTCGTGAGCAAGTCCATTGAAAACAGCGTTGAATTGCCGAACGGGCAATCGGCACGTTCCGACGCCACCGCCGCGGCGGCGAGCTTCGCGCGCCGCGCATGGCTCAGCGTGCTGCTCGAGCAGGGGCCGTTGATCAGTCTCGTCCTGCTTTGCTTGGCGATTTCTCTGATGACGCCGTCGTTTCTGTCGCTGCGCAATTTGCTGAACGTGCTCGATCAGATCACGGTGCTCGGCATCATGGCGCTCGGCATGACAGCGGTCATCATCATCGGCGGTATCGACCTGTCGGTCGGCTCGGTGCTCGCGCTCGGCATGATGGTGATGGGCTGGCTCTCCAACAACGCCGGTTTGCCGTTCGCCGTCGCGATTCCCGCGAGCATTGCCGTGGCCGCGCTATGCGGACTCGCGTCGGGGCTTCTCATCATCGTCTTGCGGTTGCCGGCGTTCATCGCGACGCTCGCCATGATGTCGGTCGCGCGAGGACTCGCGAATCTCATCACGAACGGCGAGCAGATCGTCGGCTATCCGGACTGGTTCACCGCGCTCTCAATCGTGCGGCATTTCGGCTTTCTGTCGGCGACGGTCGGGCTCTTCGTCGCGCTCATGATCCTCGGCTTCGTGATCCTGAAATACCGCGCCGCGGGACGCAGCCTCTATGCTATCGGCGGCAGCGCCGAAGTGGCGCGCCTTGCCGGTATCAAGGTGCGTGCAACGACGCTCGCGGTCTATACGCTTTGCGGTGCGCTCGCCGGACTTGCGGCGGTCGTGCTCGCGAGCCGCCTCGATTCGTCGCAGCCGAGCGCGGGAACCGGCTACGAGCTCGATACGATCGCCGCCGTGGTCATTGGCGGAGCGAGCCTCGCCGGCGGCACGGGCACGGTCGTCGGCACGGCCGTCGGCGTGCTGACGATCGGCGTCTTGCGCAATGGACTCAATCTCATCGGCGTCTCGCCGTTCGTTCAGCAGATCGTGATCGGCATGGTGATCGTGCTGGCCGTCGGCGCCGATACGCTGCGTCGCCGCAACGCGTCTTGATGCACGAGCAACCGATCACGAAGCGCACCGAACCCCACCACGCGCCGTTGCCGCAACGCGCACGAGTATGAATTCCACGCGGCTCGACACTATAGGCACTATAACCAGGAGACATTCATGAATCGACGTTTTGCCTGTTCCTCGCTGCTCGCCATCGCAGCTTCACTCGGGTTCGCGTTCGCCGCGCCGAATGCTTCCGCCGCCGGCACGGTTACGGTCGGTCTTGCCGTCGCCAACCTGCAGGCCGATTTCTTCAATCAGATCAAGCAGTCGGTCGAATCGTACGGAAAGCAAAAGGGCGTCAATGTGATCACGGTCGATGCCAAGGGCGATGCGGCGACCCAGGTCAATCAGATCCAGGATCTGTTGACACGCAAGATCGATGCGCTCATCTACATTCCCGCTGGGGCGACTGCCGCGGGCGTGCCCGTACGTGCGGCGAAGGCGGCCGGCATTCCGGTGATCGCGGTGGACCGCAATCCGCCCGATGCGCCGGGCGATACCTTCATTGCCACGGACAGCGAAGCCGCGGCACAAGCGCTCGGCGAATGGATCATCAAGCAGACGAAGGGCCATGCGAACATCGCGGAGTTGCAGGGACAACTCGGCACGACGCCTGAGCTCGCGCGTGAAAAGGGCTTCACTAAGGCGGTCTCCACGGATCCCGGCGCCAAGGTCGTGACGCGTCAACCCGCCGACTGGGCCCAGGACAAGGGCTTCGCGGTCGCGCAGGACATGCTGCAGCGGACTCCCGATATCGACGTGATCTTCGGCCATGCCGACGCCATGGCGCTCGGCGCCGCGCAAGCCGTCAAGGTCTCGAACGTCGGTCATAAAGTGCTGATCGCGGGCTTCGACGGAGACGTGGCCGGTTTGAAGGCGGTGCGCGATGGCGTGATCGACGTGACGATGACGCAGCAGACGCAACGGATGGGACGCATGGCCGTCGACTCGGCGCTCGCCCTCATCGCGAAGAAGCCTGTGCCGGCGCAGCAACTGCTGCCTGCCACGCTGACGACAAAAGCGAACGTCGCGCCGTTCATTGCTCAGCACCCCTGAATCGAAAACGAAGCGCGCGGACGAACGAGACACGGGACGACAACCGGCCAGCGCGCCGAGTCCGTCCCGCCGACACGGAGCCAGACATGACCTCGAGCGAGCCGACAGCCGGAGCCATCGGCAACGAAGCGGAAGGGCCCGCGCATGACGGCCTGATCGTGCGCGGCATCGGTAAGACGTTCAATCGCAACGTCGTGCTCGGCGGCGTCGATCTCGATGTGCGCCCAGGCACCGTCGTCGCCTTGCTCGGGGAGAACGGCGCAGGCAAATCGACGCTTTCGTCCATCATCGCGGGTGCGCTGCAGCCTGATCCGGGCGGACGTATGTTCTGGGGCGGGAAGGCATACGCGCCGCAGTCGCCTCGCGATGCATTGGCAAGCGGCATCGGGCTCATCCACCAGGAAACGCGTCTGCTGCCCGATCTTTCGATCGCGGAGAACGTCTTTGTCGGTCGCCTGCCGATGAAGCACGGCAAGATCGACCGCGCCGAAATGGCGCGCCGCGCGCAAGAACAACTGCTCCGCCTGGGCCTCGACGTGCCGACGAGCCGGCTCGTGCGGACGTTGAGAGTGGCAGCGCAGCAGCAGGTGGAAATTGCCAAGGCGCTCACGCTCGATGCGCGATTGCTGATTCTCGACGAACCGACAGCCGCGCTCGGCGGTGCCGAGACGGACCGTCTCTTCGAGCAGATCGCGAAATTGCGCGCGCAGGGCGTATCGTTCATCTATATCAGCCATCGTCTCGAGGAAATTGCGCGGATCGCCGACCGCATCGTCGTCTTGCGCGATGGCCAGATGATCGCGACGCACGAGAACGGAAGCGTCCCGCTCAAGACGTTGATCGAGCAGATGGTTGGGCGCAACGTCGAGCGCATTTTTCCGCGCTTCGCGGAGCCGCGCGAACGGGCGATGCTCGAGGCTCGCTCCCTTTGTTCGGCGCAAGGCGCGTTTCGCGACATCTCGTTCTCGGTGCGCGCGGGCGAGGTGTTCGGCATCGCCGGCATCGTCGGCGCTGGCCGTACCGAGCTGGTGAGAGCGATCGCGGGCGCGGATCCCGTGTCGAGCGGCAGCGTGACAGTGGATGGCAAGCCGCTCGACCTGAAGAGCCCGGCGCACGCGATCCGCGCAGGCGTGGTGCTCGTACCGGAAGACCGGAAGGCGCAGGGTGTCGTGCTCGACCATTCGATCGAAGACAATCTGGCCTACGGCAGCCTCGATCGATTGGGCGCGCACGGCTGGATGCAGCCGCGCGAGGTACGCGAATTCGCCAATAGGCTGATCGCGCGTCTCGGCGTGAAGGGGCGGCCCCAACAGCGCGCGGGCAATCTCTCGGGCGGCAATCAGCAAAAGGTCGTGCTGGCGAAATGGCTGGCGCGCGAACCGAAGGTCGTCATACTCGACGAGCCGACGCGCGGCATCGATGTCGGAGCGCGTGCCGCGATCTATGAAGTGATCGCAAAGCTGGCCGCGAGCGGCGTCGCCGTTGTCGTCGTCAGTTCGGATCTCGACGAAGTGCTCGGCTTGTCTCACCGCGTCATGGTTCTCGCGCGCGGCAACTGCACGGGAGTGCTCCCGCGCTCTGAGGCCAGCGACGTGCGCGTGATGGAGCTTGCGACGGCCTGAAACGGGCGACATGAATCTGACGGCGCCGATTCGATCAGCGCCAAGCGTTGGCTGGCTCACGATCTCCACTCTACGGACTTCCTCAATATGCGATACGTGCTGGCAATCGATCAGGGTACGAGCGGCACTAAGGCACTGGTGTTCGATGCGCAGGGCAACGTCCGCGCGAGGGGATTCACGGCCGTTCGCACGGTTCATCCGCAGGCCGGTTTCGTCGAACAGGATCCAAGCGAGCTCTACCTTTCCGTGCTCAGCGCGGCAGCACAGTGCCTTGCGAATTTCGAGGGAGACCCGTCGCAAATCGCCGGCGTGGCGATTTCGAACCAGCGTGAGACGGCTGTGCTGTGGGGTGCGTCGGGTGAGCCACTCGCGCCGGCCGTATCGTGGCAGTGCCAGCGCTCGCTCGGCATCTGCGAGCAACTGCGCGGCGACGGCATGGCTGCTGGAATCGCGGATCGCACCGGGCTCCTGATCGACCCCTACTTCTCGGCCTCGAAGCTCATCTGGCTGCATGCTAACGACGCGCGTGCGCGCCATTCGATCGATTCGGGGCAGGCGCGCTTCGGAACCGTCGATAGTTGGCTGCTCTACAAAATGACGCGCGGCGCTTCCTATCTGACCGATTACACGAACGCGTCGCGCACGATGCTCTTCAACCTGCGAACGCTGGATTGGGACCGCGAGCTCATCGCCGAATTCGGTCTGTCCGCGCTGAGGCTGCCGGAACTCCGGCCGTCCGCTGCCGACTTCGGCTCGACGGATCTCGAGGGCGTATTGCCGAGGGCCGTTCCCGTGGTCGCGATGATCGGCGATTCGCATGCCGCCGCGGTGGGCGAAGGCTGTCTCTCGCCAGGACTCGCGAAGGCGACGATGGGCACCGGGTCGTCCGTCATGATGAACGTCGGGGCGCGCCCTCGAGCGCCTGTCGACGGGCTCGTCTCGACGCTTTGCTTTGCGACTGGCAGCCGCGTCGATTATGCACTCGAAGGGATCGTCATCAGCGCCGGATCGACGCCCGCGTGGTTGAAGGAAAAGCTGGGCCTTTTCGACGATTTCGCGGCGGCCGAACAGGCATTTTGCGAATTCGACAATGGCGGCGTCTATCTGATTCCGGCGTTTTCCGGCATCGGCTGCCCGCACTGGAAGTATCCGGGCGGGGCGCAAATCGTGGGGCTCGATTTCTCGACTTCATGGCAACACGTTGCGCGAGCCGCGTACGAATCGATCGTCTATCAGATCAAGGACGTGATCACGGTCATGGAGCGCGCGGCGCAACTGACGTTGCAAGAACTCGTGCTCGATGGCGGGCTCGTGCAGCGGCCGTTTTTGCTGCAGTACCTGGCCGATACCCTCGATCGCCCCGTCAGCACGCTCGAGTTGACCGAAGTATCGGCGGCGGGCGCCGCGGCCCTTGGGTTGTGCCAGCTCGGCTTGATCGACGAGCCGGGCGCCAACCGCGCCATGCGCAAAGTGATGCGCCGTGTCGAGCCAGGAAGCGGCCGCGCGCAGGCGGCGCGCAATCACGCGCAGTGGCTGACTTGGATCGGGCGTTTATGAACGATGAGACTACGAGAGGATAGAACGAGCATGGGCATTGAATTGAAGCGTTTCGAGGGAAAGGTGGTGGTCGTCACGGGCGGAAGTCGCGGCATCGGTCTCGGCATTGCGGAACGCTTTGCCCGGGAAGGCGCAAAGGTATGCGTCTGCGCGAATGAAAAGACCGTGCTCGACGCGGCGGTGCTGCTGCGTGAGGCGGGTTTCGATGCGATCGGCGTCGAGACGGACGTGACCGACAAAACACAGGTAAAAGCCCTCTATGACGAAGTGACGTCGAAGCTCGGGGAAGTCGATATATCGGTCCAGAACGCCGGTGTCATCACGATCGCGAAGCTGCAGGATCTGACGGAAGCGGAGTGGGACAAAGTGCTCGCCGTCAACACCAAAGGCGTCTTCCTATGCTGCCAGGAAGCGGCAACGCGCATGCTGGCCGCGGGCAAACAAGGACGGCTCATCAACACGGCATCGGGGCAGGCGCGGCAGGGATTCGTCTACACGCCGCACTATGCGGCCAGCAAGTTCGGTGTCGTTGGAATCACGCAAAGCCTTGCCAAGGAGCTCGCGCCGGCCGGCATCACCGTCAACGCGTTTTGCCCGGGCATCATCACGACGGACATGTGGTCGTACAACGACGAAGCGTGGGGCAAACTGCTCGGCGACTACCAGCCGGGCGAACTGATGGCGGAATGGATCGAGGGCATTCCGATGAAAAGAGCCGGCACCGGCGCCGACGTCGCGGGACTCGTGGCGTTTCTCGCGTCGGACGATGCTTCGTACATCACAGGGCAGACGGTCAATGTCGACGGGGGTATGTTTATGTCGTAAGCGCATGTCGTAAGCGAATCAGCGCAGCGCGGGCAGCGTGGTTGAGCGGGCGCTTCGCACCGGGCAGGATGTTTGCTCTGCAGTGGTGAGGCTGGCATTTTGCGCCAGGAGGGTGGCGGTCGCTGATCGCTCCCTCGCCGCGCATTACGTCGAAGCGTCAGGTCGTCGACGCGCCGGCAAGCACCCAAGTCCGACTTCTCGCGCACCGATGCGACTCCTATTTGTCATCGGCAATCTGAGCGACTATCACGTGCCTCGCTACGAAGCACTGGCCGAGCTCGCGTCCGCTCGCGGCCATGAGTTGTCGCTCGTCGAGGTGTTCGGCCGCTCGAGTGTCTATCGCTTTCCGCAGGATCGGCGCGCCGCCTTCTTCGATAGCGCACCGTCGAATGTCCTCACCTTGATCGAAGATGCCGGCGATGACGACGGGCGCTGGCCGCTCGTGAGTGCGAGATTGCTTGCTGCGCTGCGGCGGTGCGCGCCGGATGTCATCGTGACGCTCGGCTACAACACCAGCTATTCGCTGCTGTTGTTGGCGTTGAAGCTCATCCGCAAGCGGTTCTCTTTGATCTATATGTCGGACTCGAAGGCCGATGACGGCCGGCGGTTCGCCATCAAGGAACGCCTGAAGCGCTCGCTGGTGTCGAAGTTCGACGCCGCGTTGGTTGCCGGCGAAAAGCATCGCCGCTACGCGCAATCGCTCGGCATCCCCATGACACGATCCCGAATCGGATTCGATGTCATCGACGTCGAGTACTTCGCGCAGGCGGCCCGCGCCGCACTGACGAGCGAACCGGAGATACGCGAGAAGTTCGCGCTTCCCGCGCGCTACATCGTTTGCGTCAGCCGCTTTGTACAACGCAAGAACCTCCATTTGCTCATCGACGCCTACTGTCAGTCGTGCGTGCACAAGTCGGGGCTGTCGCTCGTGCTCGTCGGACAGGGTCCAGACGAGCATGCCATTCGCGAGCACATCGATCGACGCGGGATGAAGGATCGGATCACGATTATCGATTCTGTCACGAACGCGGATATGCCCGGCCTCTATGCGCTGGCGGAATTCATCGTGCTCGCCAGCGCATTCGATCAGTGGGGTCTGTGCATCAGCGAGGCCTTCGCGGCCGGCAAACCCGCTATCGTGACGCGAACCTGCGGCGTGGCCGACGAGCTCGTCGTGGATGGCGTGAACGGCTTCGTCGTCGAGCCTGGCGATACCGGTGCGCTAAGCGAAAGGATGGTGTGGCTCGCGACGAACGCTCAGCTGCGCACGCGCTTGGCCCAGGCGGCTCAGGCGTCGGTGCGCCGCTGGACGCCCGCCCTCTTTGCGAAGAATGTCATCGAACTGGCCGAGCAACTGACGGGGGCGACCGTCCGTCCTCGCGCGGCCGCCGTCGAAAGCTAGTGCCCGCGGCTCGCACGGCCTTCCCTGGGCAATCTCAAAGGTTCGGCGCGAAAGTTTGATTGGTCTTCGTCATGACACCGCGCTTGAGCGTGCGAACGACGGCGTATGCGGTGCTCATTCGTTCGACGCGGAGCCGTTGCTTGAGCGCCGCACCGAAGCCGTTGAGAAAATGGAAGGTGGATGCGTTGCCGAAACCGTCGAAGTCGAAAGTCAGCTCACGACGGATCGCTTCCTGAACCGCCGTCCAGAGCAGCAGGCTGATCGTTCCGCTATGGGCGCCCGGAGTCCGCGTCGAAATCAGGTAGTACATCGTGTGCCTGTCCCAAACGAGGCCGATTGCACCGACGAGCCGCGCGTGCTCGTACGCGCCGAGCAGGCATCCGGCGCGGCGCTCGACGAACGCGTTGACGAGCGCGCCCATGATCGCGCTGCCGTAGGCGTTCCGCCGCGATCGCGAGGCGAGGTTCGATTCGTAAAATCGCAGAAATTCGCTCGTATCGTCGATGGGCACGACCTCGAGCGCCTTGCGCGCGCTGCGGATCGCGTTGCGCGTTTTGGAATCCATGCGCGTCCATACCTCGCTCGCCCTGCAAAGCGGTGAGATCTGCAACGTGTAGCGTGCGGATACGGTAAAACCGTGCAGCGCGAATGCCAGTGCATCCTTCACGTGATAGTCGAACAACTGCGAAAAACTCTCCACGCTGGGCAGTTGCTCGATGAGCCGCGACGTCACCTGCAAGCGGTAGCGCAGTTCGTGAGCGGCATCGAGCCCCATTGGCAGGATTGCCGGGCCTAACGTTCGCGTGAGGGGCGGCAGGCCGCAGACGCGCCATATGCCCTTGCGCGTGACGTGATAAGGCAATTCGCCCAGCACTTGATTGCCGTGGACGACGCGCGCCGATTTCCACTGTCCGTCGGTCGCGATATCGAGCCACCACGGCTCATGGAAAATCGACAGGGCCGACGAAGCGTCGAGCGGAGGGGAACCGCCCGCGATAGCAGACGCTATGTCGGGAACCCCGCGAAGTCGCAGCGCGCTTCCATCATAGGTGAACGTCACTTGGGTCTCCTCCCCACTGCTTTTCCTCGCGATGCAAGAGCCATACCATGCTTGCCGAGTGCGCCAACCGGGCAAGCTACATGCTTGCTGTGGGTATGGCGTTGATGAGGGTGGGACGACATGCTGGCCAGGGTTGCAACATTGCCGTATCCGGTCCGCGCGGCTGCCGGGGCTGCGCTTAGGCGCGAAGTGCGCAAGGTTCATTCGAGGGAGGAGTTCGCCGCATTACGTGATTCGTGGGAGGCGCTTGCCGCCAATGTCCCGGACTGCCCCGGGCATATGACGTTCGACTACTGCGAGCTCGCGGCTCAGCGCGTATTGACGAAAGGCGGATCGGTCAGCGTGGCGATGGTGTTCAGCGGCTCGGCTTTAGTCGCCTTATGGCCTCTCGCAATCGTCACGAAGGGCTTGGTGCGCATGGCAAAAGGGCTCACGTGTGGAACCGGTGACGAATACGGTGGGCCGCTCGTCGATGCGCGCGCGAATGCCGCGGTCTATGCAGCGGCGGTCGCCGCGGTACGGCAAGTGGATGCCGATGTGCTCGAAGTCGCGCTCGTCCGAAACGGAAGCCCGCTGCAGCGCGCGCTCGATCAGGGTTTGCCGCAATCGTGGGTGCGCTCGCTGCTGCCTGAGCGGTGGCGGGGACTGCCTGGATTCACTGCGTCGTTGCGCGACTTCCCGCGTTGGGACGATTACGTCTCGACTCGATCCAAGTCGCTTCGCAGCACGCTGCGGTACAGGCACAAGCGGCTCGATGCGCAAGGTCGTGCGGAGTTCGGATGGTGCCGAACCGTCAGCGACGCCGCGTTCGTGCTGAGGTGGCTCCTCGAAAACAAGCGACGGTGGGCCCGCACGCACGGCGCCTACGTCCCCTATCTGCGTGACGATGGCCTGAGGGATTTCTTTGTCGCACTCGCACGGCGAACGGACCTGCGGACAACGCCGATCGTCTCCTATGTGCGCGTGGATGGCGTACCCGTTGCGGCGTCGATCAATCTCGTCGGAACGCGGACCGTCGAGGGACTCGTCACGACTTATGACGAGAGGTTCGCCGCCTGCTCGGTCGGCGCCCTGCTTGCGGAATTCCTCGTCAAATGGGCGCATTCTACGCATCGAAATTTCGACTTTCGACCGCTTTACGCCACTTACAAAGAAAGCTGGGCAAATTGCCGGACCTGGCACGAAACGAGGGTTGCCGTCATTCAGCCGCGCGGGCGTCTTATCGAGCTTTCGCAGCTCCTCGTTCTGCTCGGCCGTGTCAAGAGAAAGCTGCTTGGCGAGCGGGCGGCCTGAGCGAATTCGGCCGTTGCCAATGCTGGCGGCAAGCTGGTTGAATTCGCTTGCGACGGGTACGCGTTGCTAGCGATCGGCCGCATACGCGGACTTCCCATACGCGCACAGCGTCGGCGGCGACTACCGGCGACTGGTGCGCGGACAGGCGGGGTGTTGGTTTTCCGCTGGTAAAAATTGGCGCACGAACGCGGCAAATAACGCAAACGTTTGCGAATTGAAGGCGCAAACGATTAACGAATTGAGCTCCATTTTTTTTAAGGTCAAATTGACAAAATTTGACTATTTCGTGGACCGATCTGTTTATAATGCGGTCCGCTCGGGGAAGCGCTGCCAAAGCTGGCGCGCCTTCAGGAGACCATTTCCAGCGGCATCGAACGTCGAGGCATCTGTCGAGGCTGTCCGCATCGGGCATTCGTCTAGCGTCAAAGCGTTTTATCGTTTCTGCGGGGCTTTGCCTTGGGGGCGAAAAAGCGTTAACGAAACGTTAACAAATCCAAGACTATGGCCGCGCGAATATTGTCGATATTTGGTACACGCCCGGAAGCCATCAAAATGGCTCCGCTCGTCATGCAGCTCGAACTGGAAACGGAGATCGAATCGATCGTCTGCGTGACGGGGCAACACGGCTCGATGCTCAGTCAGGTGCTCGACCTGTTCGGTCTCGTGCCGAGCTACGACCTCGCGCTGATGAAAGTCGACCAGACGCTCAACGGCCTGACTGCCCGCCTCGTTGCCGCCCTCGACGAAGTCCTCATCACCGAACAGCCCGATCGTGTGCTCGTCCACGGCGACACGACGACAGCCGCTGCCGCGGCGATCGCGGCTTTTCATCGCGGCATTGCGATCGGACATGTCGAAGCCGGGTTGCGCACGGGCAATATGCGGCAGCCCTGGCCCGAGGAAATGAATCGCCGCGTCGTAGACGTCATGAGCGACCTGATGTTTGCACCGACTGCACGCTCGAAGGCGAACCTCGCGGCCGAGCGGCTGCAAGGCAAGATCATCGTGACGGGAAACACGGTGATCGACGCGCTGCTGGCGACCGCGGCCCGCATAGACGGCGATGCGGCGCTGCGCGGCCGACTCGATGCCGAATTGCCGACGCTCGACGATACCTTGCCTTTGCTGTTGGTCACGGGGCACCGCCGGGAGAGCTTCGGCGACGGCTTTGCCCGCATCTGCGAAGCGCTTAACGACCTCGCCCGTACCGGGCGCGTACAGATCGTCTACCCCGTCCACCTCAATCCGAATGTGCGCGGTCCGGTGCAGGAGACACTCGGCGGCGTGCCCAACGTCCACCTCATCGAACCGCTCGATTATCTCGGCTTCGTCAGGCTCATGCAGCGCGCAGCCATCATCCTGACCGACTCGGGCGGTGTGCAGGAGGAGGCGCCGGCTCTCGGCAAGCCGGTGCTCGTGATGCGCGACGTGACCGAGCGCCCGGAGGCGGTGGAGGCCGGCACGGTGCGTCTCGTCGGCACCAGTCGCCGTGGCATCCATGACGCGGTGCTGGCCTGCGTCGAACAGCTTGGCGATTCGCGCGCCGCTTTGCCGCGCAATCCGTATGGCGATGGCCGGGCATCCGAACGGATCGCGGCCGTGCTGGCCGGCCGACCCTATGACGAGTTCGGGAGCGACGCCATGCCAGTAGTAGCCGCCGCCGCGTGCGCACAATCCGCGCGCCGCGAGCTCGACGCGCACGCCGGCGCCGAATTGCCCTGAACACGCCGTCGCGCGCACCCATGCGCGCCCGGTCCCGTTGCCCTTTTCGACATCAGACCAACGTGAATCCAGCTCTCGCATCGTGCGCCGATCGTGCGCCAGGTATACGGCCTAACCCGGTTATTCGTCGCCTGACGGTCGCCGCTTCGTGGCTGCTAGGCTGCTCGCTCGCGGCTGTGGGCAGCGGCGCGTCGGCGCAACCGGCCGCACCCGCGGCGGCCTCCGCCGTCGAGGCGCCCGCGCGCGTGGGAGACTTCGCACAGGCGCTCGCCAACCCGGGCAACAGCGTGACCGCGCGCACCGTCGTGTTGAGCCGCCTTGGCGTGCGCGACACGGTCCTGCTCGACGCGCCGCAATCGATCCGCGAATACTATTTGCCGGTCCCCGCCGGCGTGCCGCTCGACGGCGCTGAATTGCACGTCGATGCCGACTATCTGCGCGCCGACGGCGGTCGGACGACGATGCTGGTCTCGCTCGATGGCTCGCCGGTATTGGCACGCGGCTTCACGCAGCCGAGCGGCGACGCGGCCGCCGCGCTCGGCGTGAGCGGCGATCCGCGTGCGAGCGGATTTGTCCGCGTCGCGTTCACGTGGTCGTCGGTGATCGATAACGCGGTGTGCGCGGACCAGACCGCGATCGGCAATGTGCTGCGCGTCGCGCCGACCACGCGCCTCACGTATCGCTACGACGCGAACGACGTGAAAGACCTCCGCACGGCGTTGACGGCGTTGCCGCAAACGCCGTCGATCGTCATCGCGGCGCAGCACGTTGATGCGCCGAGCTACGATGCCGCCTGGCGCGCCGCCGCACTGATGCAGCGCGACGGACGCGAAGTCTCGATCCATGCCTGGCCGAAAGTAGGCGACACAATCGACCTCGGCACGCTCAACGTGCCTGCCGCGCTGCGCGTATTGCCCGCTTTCGCCGCGCTCGCGGCAGGCGGAAACCACCGGCTCGCAAGCGATGCGGAAATTGGCGCGTTGGTCGCACTCGCGCCCGAGCGCGTATGGTCCGCCAACGTGATAGTCGCCGACGATGCGCTGCGCGCGGCGCTCAACGCATCGCTCGACGCATTGCAAGCGCAGGCCCAAAGCGTCTCTCGTGAAGATGCCGACGCGCTCGACGCTTGGCGCAAGCGTGCGCTGGCGCCGCTTGCGACGCCGCTGGCGGCGGGGGAAACCCGGCTCGTGCATCTCGGCGGGCAGGCGGCGATCGTCGTAAGCGACAGCAAGGCGATCGACGTGCTCGCGCAAGCATGGCGTCCCGTCGATGTATCGGACCAGCTCGTCGTGCACGACATCGAGAGCGGCGCGAACGGCAAGGCCGACGTCGTCGCGCTCGCGGCGCTGGGCGGCGAGCCGCGTTCGGTCGACGTTAGAGGCGAGGCGTCGTGGAGCGCGGCCTTCGACACGGGCGCCGTTGCGAGCGCCGGACGTCTGCCCAAGGACGTCGTGCTCGATCTGGCCGCCGCGCCGAACAGCTCCGGCAACCGGCCGGTCGCTTCGATCTACTTCAACGACGTGCTGATCGGCGCGAAGCTGCTCGACGCGAATGGCCGCACGCAACGCGTCGTAGCCGCCATTCCGCCCTACGCGCTGGCCGCGCGCAACGTGCTGCGCGTGACGTTCAAGCGTCCGCCCGACGGCGGCTGCACGACCCGGCTCGGGTACCCGGTCGCCGTGCTGCCGAGCAGCCATCTGACGCTCGCGCGCGGCGACGGCGACGACAGTTTCACCGGCATGGTGGCGCGCTTCGCGCAGAGCGCCAACCTCATGATCCCCGCGTCGTATCTGGCCGACGCGCCCGCGACACTGCGGCGCGTCGCGCGCCTCGCGGACGCGGTCGGTGTTGCCCCGCAGCGTGCCGTGCTAACCGTGACGCCCGACGGACAGGATGCGACGCCGGCCGGACCCTTCTTCGCGATCGACGTGCCGCTTGCCGGCGCCAAATCGCACGTACGCGTCGCCAACGATGGGCTCTCGATTCTGGGTCCCGACGAGGCGCCGCTCTACGATGTCGGCGGTGTCGCGAAGCTGACGGGCATCGGCGTTCTCGATGTGGAGCATGCGGGCGGCACGGCGGGCGTGGTGTATCGCAGCGTCGGCACGCACGCACCGATCCTGCCGACATCGTTTCAGCTTGCGCGAGGCGACGTCGCGGTGATCGACAGCAGCGGCGTGCTGCGGCAGCTCGATACCGTGCACGCGGGCTCACTGCCCGAAGGCAGCGCCGCGACCCCGTGGACGCAGCAGTGGCTCATGTGGGTCGTGCCGGCCGCGATCGTAGCCGCCTTCGCCGTATTGCTCCTGCTGGCTTCGTTCGTGCGCCGGAGCAAGGAGCGCAACCGGGCTGGCGAGTGAGCTTGGACGCCATGGATCTCTACGCCGGCTACTACGCTGCGCAGTACTACGACTGGCTGCGTTCCTGCGCATGCTTGATTGCGGTGCTGATCCTGCTTTCGAGCGCCGACGATCTCTTCGTGGACCTGTGGTACTGGGTCCGCGAAGCGTGGCGCACGGCGACGATCAAGCGCGTGTATCGGCCGCTGACGGTCGAGCAGCTCCATGCGCGCTCGGAACAGCCGCTGGCGATCATGGTGCCCGCCTGGCTCGAGTACGACGTCATCGCGGCGATGATCGAGGACATGGTGCGCGTGCTCGACTATCGCAACTACATCGTGTTCGTCGGCACCTACCGCAACGATGCGCGCACGATCGCGGAAGTGGAGCGCATGCGGCGCCGCTACCGTCAGTTGCGTCGCGTCGAGGTGCCGCACGACGGCCCCACCTGCAAGGCCGATTGCCTGAACTGGGTGATCCAAGCGATCTTCAAATACGAGCGCGAAGCAGGGATCGAGTTCGCGGGGGTCGTCCTCCACGACAGCGAAGACGTGCTGCATCCAATCGAGCTGAAGTTCTTCAACTACCTGCTGCCGCGCAAGGACATGATCCAGCTGCCGGTGGCATCGCTCGAGCGGCATTGGTACGAACTCGTGGCCGGCACCTACATGGACGAGTTCGCCGAATGGCACGCGAAGGACCTGGTCGTGCGCGAGAGCCTCGCGGGCGCCGTGCCCTCGGCGGGCGTCGGCACCTGTTTTTCGCGGCGCGCGCTGCTGGCGCTCGCGGCCGCGACGCAAAACCAGCCATTTAATACGGAAAGCCTCACGGAGGATTACGACATCGGCGCGCGCCTGCGCAAACTCGGAATGCAGTCGATCTTCGCGCGCTTTCCGGTGCAGTTCCGCTCGCGCCGCACGACGTGGTTCGGGCTCGGCAAGTCGCGCGAGGTGACGATCACCATGCCGCTTTGCGTCCGCGAGTTTTTTCCCGACACGTTGCGAACTTCGTACCGGCAGCGCGCACGCTGGGCACTCGGTATCGGCCTGCAAGGCTGGAAGCTCACGGGCTGGTCCGGTTCGCTCGCGAACCGCTATCTGCTGTTCCGCGATCGCAAGGGAATCGTGGCCGCGTTCGTCAGTATCGCCGCTTACGTGCTGTTGATTCAGTTTCTGATCTTCATGGCCGCGGGCGCGATGGGGCTCGCGCCCGATCTGCCGCGCTCGCCGTTCGTCGATTCCCGATGGATGCAGACCGTGCTCTGGCTCAACGGCGTCGCGGTGATCCTGCGTGTGGTCCAGCGGGTCTACTTCGTCACGCGGCTCTACGGCTGGGAGCACGGCTTGATGTCGGTCCCGCGCATGGTGGTCGCCAATTTCATCAACTTCCTCGCCGTATCCCGTGCCTGGCGGCTCTTTCTTGCGCACCTCGTTACCGGCAAGCGGCTCGCCTGGGACAAGACGATGCACGACTTTCCGTCGGCGGACGGCCTGACGGGCGGCCGCCGTCAGCGGCTCGGGGAATTGCTGCTGTCGTGGCAGGCGATCGACTCGGAGCGGCTCGAGCAGGCACTCGGTGAATGCCACGCGCGCGAAGCACCCCTTGGGCGCGTGCTGATGGCCAAGGGCTGGCTCGACGAAGAAACGCTCGCCGAAGCGATTGCGTTTCAGGCCGACTTACCTCGCGGCAGGCTGAACATCGAGCGGTTGCCGCGCGATGCCGATCGTTTGCCGCTCGATACGATCGTGCGCCATCGTGTGTTGCCGCAGGCCGATGAGTCGGGCCCGTCGGGGGAACATACGGTGCTCTTGACTGCAAGCCCCATCGCCGAGGCCGTACTCGCGGAAATCGGCGCAAGCGTCCCGGGCAGCATCACGCAACACATCGTGCGCGAAGGGGAGATTGCAGCAGGATTACGTGCACTGCGCGGCGTCGCCACGATGGCGGCCGTGTCCGAGGGGACGGCCGGAGACGCCGGCGTCGCGCCTGTGCCGACGCGCGGCGTGCCGCTCCTCGGCGATCTGCTCATCGAGCACGGCCATGTGAGTCGTGAGGCTTTCGAAACGGCCATGCAGCACTATCGTCCCGAAGAGCACGGTCGCATCGGCGACTACATGGTGGCGTGCGACGTGATTTCGCGTGACGCACTCGAGAACGTCATCCAGGAACAGCGCCGTCTGCAAAGCGCATTGGCGGCATCGCAATGATCGAATCGATTCTCAAGCGACGCGCGGGGCTGACGCGCTCGATCGCGGCAAACGCCTGCCGAATGTTGCGCGCGAGCGATCCGGCGTCCCCGTTCCGGCGAAACACCCCTCCGTCGTCGATGCCCAGCCGGACCGTCACGCGAGCGGCGCTGGCTTTCGCCCTGGCAGCGGGTCTGTCCTGCGCGGGCGGTGCGGCGCTTGCGCAACCTGCCGCCCATGCGCAAGCGGTGGGCGTCGAGCGTATCCCGCTGCCGCTCGAAGGCGCCGCCTACCGCGTTGCGCAGGAAGCCTATGCCGCCTATGGGCGAGGCGACTACAAGCTCGCGATTGCACGCGCGCGCGAAGCAATCCGCCAGCGGCCCGATGTCGTATCGCTGCGCCTCTTGCTTGCCAACGTGCTTGCCGCGCAGCGCCGCTATGGCGAAGCGAGCCGGTCGCTGCGCGAGGCCATCGCGCAACTCGGCCCGGACCGCGCGCTCGTGTCGCGACGCCGGCAGATCGACGCGCTCGGCGCATCGACGCGCGCCGTCGCGCGTGCAGGCCATTCGAAGCAGGCGGCGGATCCCGACCGATTGACCGGCGCCGCCTATAGTGCCGCGCAGCAGGCCTACAAGGCGTACAACGCGAAGGACTTCGCAAGCGCGGTCAAATCTGCGCAAGAGGCGATCGGGCTGCGTCCCGACGTATTGCGCCTGCGTCTGCTGCTGATCGACGCGGCCGGCGCGGCCGGCGACGACAAGCTCGCGTGGGACGCCGATGTCGACGCCGTGAAGCGCCTCGGCGACAACGAAGATCTGCGCCTGCGGCGTCTTTTCGTCGGTTCGCGGCTTTCGCTGAAGGCGTCCGTCGATGCGTACGACGCGCGCGCAAAGGGCGACTTCGCGGTCGCGGAGCAGGCGGCGCGCAATGCGGTCGACTATGCGCCTGATGCGATCGATTATCGGATCGAGCTCTTCGACGTGCTCGCGGCCCAGCGCGAGTGGCCGGCGCTCGAGGCGGCGGCGAGCGACGCGATCGCCTACGACAACACCGAACTGATGCCGTACGTCTTCCGCGCATACGCAAGGGCCGCGCAGCAGCGGTTCGACGCGGCCGAGCCGGACCTCGACCAGGTCTTCCACGACAGCGACGCCACGCACGCGAGTCAGAACATCGCTCGCGCGATCGCGGCCGACATCTGGATCGAGGAGGGCCGTCCGCAGCGCGCGCTCGAGAAGCTCACGGCCCTGCGCCCGACCGGGGACGATAGCGATGCGCTGATCGTCGAGCGGATCGATCGCGCGCGGCGGCGTATCGGCGCGGCCGGGCGTACGTCGGCGGGTGCCGCGGCGTCGGCACCGGCGGCTGCTTCGACGGCTTCTGCCGCTTCGGCCGCAGCGGGCGCTTCGTCTGCTTCACGCGTAGCCTCTACTTCCAATGCTTCCACTACTGCGCCGGCGAGCCCGGTCGATGCCCGCACGCTCGCAGCGCAGGTGGCCGCGAATGCGCGCCCGTCCGTCGAATGCGATGTCGACGAGTTCGGTGCTGGCTGCGATCCGTCGCCGGCGGATCCGGGGTTCGCGGCGGCGCGCGCGTCCGAGCGTGCCGCCGAGCGTGGCGACAAGAAGGGCGCCGTGCGCTTCGCGCGGGACGCGGTCGCGGCTGCGCCGACGAGCGCGTTGCATCGCATGGAGCTCGTCGATGCGCTCGACGATGCAGGCGAGACGAAGGAGGCCGGTGCCGAGGCGCGCGCGATGGTCCGCGACGGCATGCTCGATGCACTCACGCCGATTTCGGCGGCCTACGTTGCGCTGCGTGCCGGCGACGACAAGCGCGCCGTGCGCGATTTCCGACGCGCGGCGACCGGCGGCAAGCTGTCGGCCGACGAGTTCGCCGACGCCGGCTACGCCGGTCTCGCGGCGGACCGCGATGCCGATGCGGCGCGCTATTTCGAGCGTGCGATCGACGCGTCGTCGGGCGCGAAGACGAGTTCGCCGGCGGCACGCCAGCAAGTCGAGGACCTGCGCAGCGCGCACGCCGAGGCGACGCGCAAGTGGGGCTTCGAAGCCTCGCTCGGCTACCGTAGCGCCGGCCTGCAGTCCGGTTTCACGGCGACGCCGTCGCCGACGATCACGAACAACTGGCAGGCGGGTGTCGAGGCGTACTGGCGGCCGTTCGGCAGTCTCGGCGATCGGCTGTTCGAAGTCTATGCGCGCGGCGACGAAAGCTTCGGCGTCAAGGGCGGAGACGCGAGCGGCGCGAGCACGCTCGAGGCGGCGTTCGGCGCGCGTGCGAAGCCGTTCGCGGATCTCGATGCGATCGTCGCGTTCGAGCGGATCGTGGCGATCGGCTCGCGGGCGCAGGGCGACTGGCTTGCGCGGATTGGCTACTCGGGCGGAATCGGCACCGAGCGGCGCATCGACGTGCCGTCCTGGTGGACGGTCCAGGGGTACGCCGAAGCGGGGCACTTCGTCAACGCGGGCTCGACCTACGCGACGGCTAGCCTCGAAGCAGGGCGCACGTTCCGGATCGACCGCGTAACGCCACGCTGGACGGTGTTCCCGTATGCCGTGATCGGCGCCGACTACGACTCGAGCATCGACCGCAGCATCCCGCTCGGCGCGGGGCTCGGCGTGTCAACGCGCTATGTGTTCCGCGACAGCAAGTACGATGCGCCGCGCTCGTATGTCGATCTCTCGCTGCAATACCGGCTCAGGTTGGCAGGTGACGATCGTGCGCGCGGGGTGTTTTTTGAAACGGTGTTTTCTTACTGATCGGCGCGCGTGCGACGGTGCGACCGTGCATGCGGCGCCGCGTGGTCCGCTTATGCAGTACGACGAAGCAATGACGAACGAACGCAAGATGAAGATGAAGCAATCGAATTTGAGCCTGAGCGTTGCATGTTGCGCGGCGGCCATCGCGCTTGGCGCGATCGTCGCGCCGACCGTGGCGAGTGCCGCGGCACAAGACGTGGCGAACCTCTACGGTCCGCAGCCGCCAGCCGATGCCACCTATCTGCGCGTCGTGAACCTGTCGGGGCAGGCGGTCCGCGTCGCGCTGCCGGGCAGCGCGCGCGCCGGCGTCCTCGCAGCGGGCGCGGCGACGAAGCTGAGCGTCGTCCCGGCGGGTACGCCGTTGCGCGTGGCCGTCGACGGCAAGGACTTCGCGCCCGAGCCGAGCACCAAGGCGCCGGCCGATGCGCTGGCGGCGACGAACGCGACAGCCGGGACGGTCATCACGGTTGCGCTCACGCGCGACGCCGACGGCTGGCACACTCAGCGGATCGCGCAGCCCTACGCAACTACCGACGCATTGCGTGCGACGTTGCGCGTCCTCAACTTCGCGGGCGGGTGCGACGGCAAAGTGATCGTCGACGGCAGCCATGCGGCCGTCTTCGCGAACGTCCCCGCCACCGAGGCGGCGCAGCGCACGATCAACCCTGTCGCCGCGAATCTCGTCGGGCAGTGCGGTGCGGCGTCGACGGCGGCGTTCGCGCTGCCGAAACTCGCGGCGGGTGACAGCTACACGCTGATCCTCTCGGGCTCCGCGGCGAAGCCGGTGCTGAGCGGCACGCGTGACGAGCTGGCCTGGCCCGCGCCCACGAATTGACGCACGCCGCGCACGTTGCGGACTTGCGGAGTTGCGGCCGCCCCGGCGGCCCACCCGAATTTCGAATGCAGACGAACCCGACCCTCGACATGAAACCGACGACGATACGTCAACCCGGCACCCTCGATACCGCTCATGACGCGCGGCGGCGCCGTCTCTTGCTTGCGTTCGCGGCCCTGCCGCTCGCGAGCCTGCCGTTCGTGCCGCGCACGGCGCGCGCGGCGCAGCAGGCCGTGATCGAAGGCCGCGATCGATGGCTCTTTCCGGGCTGGGAGAGCTTCGTCGAAGACGAGACGCCCGCGTGCCTGCGCATCGTCGATCTGATCGGCAAGGTGGCCGACAAAATGGCCGCGCGCGGGATCCACTGCACGACCGTGATCGCGCCGCTCAAGGCGCGTGCGAGCGCTGACAAGCTGGCTGACGGACAAGCCGTATCCGATGCGGTCATGAAGCGCTACGCGGCGCTCTTTGCGCACGCGGCGGAAATCAAGCTCGACATGGTGGACGGCGAGGCGGCGCTCAAGGCCGTGGACACGAGTGCGGACAACACGTACATCCGTGCCGACTACCACTGGTCCGCCCATACGTCGGAGGCCTTCGCCGATGCGACGGCCGAGCGCCTGCGCGCGAGCAAGGTGCTCGATGGCGCGCACGGCGACGGTACGCCGCTCGGCGATTGGACCGAAGAGGTCAATTACGGCGACCTCGCCAATCTTCTGCCGCCGGAGCGCAAGCGCGCGATCGGCAAGGACCGATTCATCGTTCGCCAGGAGCAGGCCGAGGGCGGACTGCTCGCGGGCGCTGCGTCCATCGTGCACGTGGTCGGCAACAGCATGGTGCAGCCGTATCTCGGCTTTCCGCAGAAACTCTCGAACGTGCTCGAACTGCCGGTCGGACTCACTTGGACATTCGGCGATACGGGACCGTGGAAGACGCTCGTCGATTATCTGGAATCGGCTGACTTCAAGCAAAACACGCCGAAGGCGATCGTCTGGCAGTTCAACGAAGGGCAGATGATGTTTGGCCCTGGCGCGACGGGCCAATGGGATCCGAAGTCGATCCAGCCCGACGGCGACTGGCTCGCACGCGTCGAGAAGGCGCTCGCCTGATGAGCACGACGGTCGATCAGGGGGCACCGGCCGATCAGCGCACCGCCCAGACGGCGGCCGCGGATCGCTCCGGGGCCGGGGGCGCCGGTCCCTCCGGCGAGGCGCGCGCACACCGGCGCATGGCCTGGTGCGTGGTCGTGTTGCTCGCGGCCGGGCTCGCGCTGGCCGTCGCATCGCTCGCGCGGCTCACGCGCGACGATCCGGCATTCGATCTTGCGTCACGCGCCGCCTGGCGTGACGGCAGCGTCCTGCACCGCATCGATCGCGCGATCGACGTGCCCTATGCACCTTTTCTGCGGCGGTGGCAGGCCGCGCTGCGCTACCGGTTGCTCGGCGACCTCGGATCGCAGGTGCGGGAGGGTTGTCCCGGCTGGCTCTTTTATGCGGATGGGTTGCGCCCGCCCCCCGCCACCGCGAACGTCGAGCCCGTCGACGCGGCGCTGAACGCGCGCGTGGCGACGCTGCACCGTTATGCCGAGGCGCTCCGCAGCAACGGCATCGCGCTCGTCGTCGTGACGGTGCCGGACAAGGCGCGCGTCGAGACAGCGGCGCTCTGTGGCCTACGGCAAGACCCGCGGATGACGATGCGTTTCGACGCATGGCGCCATGCGCTCGCGGCGGCCGGCGTCGCGCACGTCGATCTGCTCGACGCATTGCGCGCGGCCCGGCCCGCGTTTTATCGGACCGATGTCCATTGGAATGCCGCGGGTGCGCAAGCGGCCGCCGATGCGGTCGGCGCCAAAGTGCTCCCGATTTTAGGCGCGCGCGGCGACGTGCGTTTCGCGACCGAGCGCGCACGCACGGCGACCCCGCGCGTCGGCGATCTGCTGAAGCTGGCCGGGCTCGGTGACGTCCCTGACGGCTGGCGTCCGGCGCCCGATCTCGAGGTGGATGAAACGATGCATGTGCAAACGAGCGGCGGCCTGCTCGACGACGGCCCGCCACCCGAGGTGCTGTTGGCGGGCAGCTCGTTCTCGCGTCGCAGCGCCTTTGCCGAGCGGCTCGGCGCCGCGCTCGGCCGCGAGATCTGGAATACGAGCCTCGACGATGGCCAATTCGATCGCGCGCTGGCCGCGCAATGGACGCAGCGTGCGAGCTGGCCGAAGAGCCTGCGTGTCGTCGTCTGGGAGATGTCCGAAGACGCGCTCTCGATGCCGCCGGGGGACGCACGCGTTGCCGATGCCTCCCGCGACCAAAAGAACTGAAGTCCGACGATGCTATTCAACTCGTTCCTGTTCCTCACGCTGTTCTTGCCGATTGCGCTGGCGGGCTACTACACCGCCGGTGCGCGGCATCCACGCGCCGCGGCGCTCTGGCTCTGCGCGGCGTCGATCGTCTTTTACGGTGCGTGGAATCCCGCGTTCGTCGGCTTGCTCGCCATCTCCATCGCGTTCAACTATGCGATGAGCCGGGCGATCATGGCCGCCGCCCCGAACTCGCGCGCGCGACGCGCATGGCTCGCGTTCGCGATCGCGATCGATCTCGGCGTGCTGGTTCGATACAAGTACCTCGCGCTGCTAGCGGGCACCTTGATCGAATGGACCGGCATCGTGCCGCACGGTGCGCTCGGGCTCGCGGCGCAAAGCGTGGCGTTGCCGCTCGGCGTGTCTTTCTTCACGTTCACGCAGATCGGCTACCTGCTCGACTGCAATGCGCGCATCGTGAAGACGCCCGATGCGCTCGGCTTCGTGCAGTTCGTCACGTTCTTTCCGCACCTGATCGCGGGACCGATCCTGCATCACAAAGAGATGATGACGCAGTTCGCGCAGCCTGAAACGTACCGATGGCGCGCCGAAAACTTTTCAGTGGGCGCGACGGTGTTCGCGATGGGACTCGCGAAGAAGCTGCTGCTGGCCGATCCGATCGCACCATTCGCCGACGCGGGCTTCGCGGCGCCCGGCTCGTTGCAGACGCTGGCGGCGTGGGGCACGTGCCTCGCCTATGCTATGCAGCTCTACTTCGATTTCTCAGGATACTCGGATATGGCCGTGGGGCTTGCCAAGCTGTTCGGCGTGCGGTTTCCGCTCAACTTCAATTCGCCGTTCAAGGCCACGAGCATCATCGACTTCTGGCAGCGCTGGCATATGACGCTCACGCGTTACCTGAGCGCCTACCTCTACTACCCGCTCGCGATGCGCATCAACCGGGGTCGTGCCGCGCGCGGTCGAACGACGGGGCGCGCAGCCCAGCAGTCGGTCCCGGGTTTCGCTACGACGGTCGCGGTGCCGACGTTCTACACGATGGGTCTCGCCGGCATTTGGCATGGCGCCGGCTTGCAGTATCTGATCTACGGGCTGCTCCACGCGGGCTATCTGACCATCAACCATGCGTACCGGGCCTGGCGCGCCGAGCCGCCGACCGCAACCGCGGCATCGGGGGCTCGCGCCGTGCCGCACACGGGCTTCGCGGCGCGGCTGCGCCACGTCGCGAACGTCCTCGTCACGTTCGTCGCGGTGCTCGTCGCCTTCGTGTTCTTCCGCGCGCACGGCATGGACGACGCTTGGGCGTTGTTGAAGGGGATGCTCGGCTTGCGCGGTATTGAGTCGATCGATGCATGGCCGATCGGGCATGCATCGATCGACATCGGCGCGCTCGAAGTGCTGCGGCTTACGCTGGGCCGAACGCTGCCCGCGCTGCAGATCGCCGCGCTGCTTGCGATCGCCTGGTTCGCGCCGAATTCGCATCAACTCATGGGCCGCTTTTCGCCGGCACTCGATCGCGCCGCGCTCGACGTGCCCGCGTGGCTCGTCTGGCGTCCGTCGTGGCGCTGGGCAGTCGTGACGTTCGCGCTGCTGTTCGTCTGCGCGGCGCAGCTGCACGGCGAAGTGCGCTTTCTTTATTTCCAGTTCTAGAAGGGGATATCCCATGCGTTCAACGTCTGAGCTGCTCGCTGAAGTGAAAGAGATCGTCGAATCGGTCGTGCTGCGCGCGGTCGAAATCGATACGCCGCTCATCGAGTCGGGGCTTGTCGATTCGGTGTTGGCCGTCGAAATCGTGCTGCGCGTCGAGGTCGTGCTCGGCGTGCATGTGCCGCCGACCGAAATCGCCGAGCACCTCGCGACCGTGCAAGCGCTCGCGTCGTTCGTCGCTGAGAATCCGTAGAGCGGCCGCCATGCGTTTCGATCTGGCTACGAGTCGTTTCGTCGATACATCGCTGCGCCCGGACGCGAGCGCAGTCGTCGGCGCGGACCGCACATTGAGCTGGCGCGAGCTCGAGGCCGAGGCCTCGGCGTGGCGCGACGCGGCCGTTGCCGCAGGCTATGGTGCCGACACACCCGTGATCGTGCACGGACACAAGGAAGCGGCGTTCTTCGTCGCGATGACGGGCGCGTTGCTGCTCGGTGCACCGTTCGTGCCGCTCGATACCATCTATCCTGAAGAGCGCATGCATCGCATCGCGCGTACGCTCGATGCTCATGCGTACTTCGACGCGCGCAGCGGCGCCTTCAAGTCATTCGACGAAAGACGATCAACGCGCACACCGGCGTTGCGCGAGACCTCGCTCGCCTACGTGCTCTTCACCTCGGGCACGACCGGCGAGCCGAAGGGCGTGCAGATCGGGCGCGAGAGCGTCGAGGCGCTCGTCGATTGGATGGCGGCCGACTTCGGGCTCGGCGCGAATCCGGTATTCCTGAATCAGGCACCGTTCAGCTTCGATCTTTCGATGTACGAAGTATTCGCCACGCTCGCCCTCGGCGGAACGATCGTGCTTGCCGAGCGCACCGTGGCCGTGCCAGGCCCCGCGTTCGTCGAGTTCCTCGCGAGGGAGCATGTCGATACCTGGGTCTCCACACCGTCGTTCGCGCAACAGCAGTTGCTCCATCCGCGATTCACGCAGGAGGCGCTGCCGGCGCTGCGCACCTTTCTCTTCTGTGGGGAAGTCCTGCCTGTTCCGCTTGCGCGGCGGCTGCGCGAGCGTTTTCCTGACGCGCGCATCATCAACACCTACGGACCGACCGAGGCCACGGTCGCGACGACATGGATCGTCGTCGACGACGCGGTGCTGGCCGCGCATCCCGAGCGTCTGCCGATTGGATACGCGCGTCGCTCGGGGGCGGTGTTCATCGATGATGGCGAGCTTTGCATTGCCGGGCCGCACGTTATGCGCGGCTATCTGAACCGCGACGATCTGAACGCCACGCGCATGTTCACGCGCGATGGCATGCGCGCTTTTCGGACCGGCGACCTCGGCAGCGTCGAGAGCGACGGACTGCTTTTTTGCCAGGGGCGCATCGACGATCAAGTCAAAGTCGGCGGTTACCGGATCGAGCTCATGGAAATCGACGCGGCGCTGCGTGCGCTGGACGGCGCCGCGAGCGCGGCGGCCGTTGCTCTGCGCCGGCCCGACGGCACCGTTGCACGCATCGTCGCGTTCATCGCCACGGGCCGGGACGACGGCGTTTTGCCTGAAGCGCTGCGCGATTGGAAAACGCAGCTCGCGACGCATCTGCCGCCTTATATGATTCCTTCGGAGCTGCTTGCGTGTGAGTCGTTGCCCGTGTCGGTCAACTTCAAGACGGATCGGGCGAGGCTCGCTCTGGAATACCGTAGTCGCAGCAGTGCTCGCCCAGCGAGCAATGAACAAGGTGAGCGTGGAGGCCATGTCATAGCCGGTCCGGCGGCAAGCTGATGCGTAATTCGACGATTGTTTCCGAGGCACGCTCTGAATTGGTGTCGCCGCGCCGCCGCGCGCTCATCGCCGCGGGCCTCTGCGCGGCATTGCCGATCGGCTGCGCATCGAGGCCGCTCGACCAGCCGCAAGCGCTGGCGCAGGGCATCGTTTGGCAAATCGACGACGACCATCTCGATCCCCGTGGCGACTGGGACCGGCTCGGCGTAACGGACCTGCTCGTGCAGTGGACGGCCGTCGACGATCTCTCGTTTTTGCCGGGCACGGCGACGCATCGGAAGAGCCGGTTGGCCGGTCTCACAACGTCGGAACACCTGCCGGACTGGGCACGCATTGCCGGGGAGCCGTGGGCGCGCAATGTCATCGTCGGCCTCGCGGGGCGCTTCGACGAGACGACGGCGCGCGCGAGAGTCGCGCGACTGATCGCGCAGTCGAAACAACTCGCCACCGTGTTACCGCCTGGCCATATCGATGGGTACTACTTCCCGGTCGAAGTCGACCCGACCTGGGCCGGCGCTCGCGCGCTCGGGCCGCTGCTCGAGCAGTTGCCGCGGCCGCTCTGGATCAGCGTGTACGAGAACTCGAACATCGGCGGGCCGGCGCTCGCCGACTGGCTGACGCGCTGGCTGCCACCTGATGTCGGCGTATTGCTGCAGGATGGCTGCGGCGTCGGCGTGCGAGGGCCCGCGGCGGCGCGCGCCTATGCCGACGCGCTGGCGGCGCGGCGCGGCAAGGAGCGCACGCGGATCATCGCCGAAGCGTTCCGCCCCGCGCAAAAAGGCGCATTCCGGCCTGCTACGGCGGCCGAGCTCGCGCCGCAACTGCTCGCATATCGCGGCTACCGCGCCTACCTGTTCGACGGCCCGCATTACGTGTCCGCGCGACTCGTGCGGGATCTGCTGGAAGAGGCGGCGCGGCGCTGAAGCGCGCGCGCGGCAGGTTCATTGCGCGCGAGGCTGACAATTCTAAAAAATTGCAAACTCGCTCGCTGGCTCGAGGTTTTGTATAGACAAAAGTTCCGGGTTCGAGCAAAGTTCGGGTAAGCACTTACTCGAACGCGCGTCGAGCGAGGACGATGAACGCCGCGAGCGGACGTCGTTGATGCAAACGTTTGCGGGCAGGGGCAAAGTGAGACGGGGCGCTTCGGCGAGGCTTGTAGTCCTCGAGGCAGGGGCCTAATTGTTGATATAACGGGGCAATGGCGGTCGAGATCTTTAGTAGACCTAAATAACTATCGAGTGCATGGTCAGCGTGACGAGGCGTGGCTGTTTTGATGAGGTGTCAACTGCAATAGCCTCAAAACAATGCATCCCCTCGCGGTTCGCGGTTCGTGCGCAGGGGTAAGGATTTTCCTAAAGGCATATAGTCCAATAGCCGTGCTTTTGTGAAAGATTGCAAAGTCGCGGTTTGTTCCTCGCGCGTCGTCTGGACAAAAGGCGTCGCATATTGCAAAGTGAATTTGAGCGCTTAAAGCAGAGGCGTTCGGCGCCGAGGAAGCGCTTGGGGGTGTGTGGCAGGCGGGGAAGTGGTGGCGGACCCGCGGCCAGGTTGGTTGTCAATAAAAATAAGGCAGTTTAGCGACGTGCATCGCATGATGCCGCGCACGGGGCAATCGTCACCGCAGTACTACTGAGGGCACGATAACTATGAGCGTTATCAGCGGAAAACATTGGGGCGAAAGTTTAGAACGAGAAGAAGCGGATTCTTCCCACCGGACCATTCATCTTGGGGTCGCTTCTGCGACCCATGCTTGTCAAAACGCTCCGCCATAAGCCGGCAGCGGCCCGTCATGCGGGCCAGGCGTCGAGCGACCAAAGACTCGGGCTTGTCCGTCCGCCGTCTCCTTGCAATCCGATTTCGAGGACGCTTCCCACGCGAAAGGCGTGCGTGCACTCGCATTGACGTTGGATGGGCATTCGGGGCGGCGCGTCGCGCGCTATGTGATACCGCGCGGCAATTGACTCCGGTTTTGGGTTAATCGACTAAGAACTTAGTACTCCTAATCGAGTTGGGCCACGTGCGCGGAGGCCTGTGCCTGCGTTCGCCTGTATCGAACGCAGAGCAATTGGCTGAGATCCGGTGTGCCAATCGTAAGTCGAGGTTCGTCGTGTTCGCTCTTTGTCGCGTTTGGTGCGTCATAGGGCGCATGCAAAACAAGGTGGAACAAACATGAACAAGTCATATAAGACGATCTGGAATGAAGCGTTGGGGGCTTGGGTTGCGGCGTCCGAGCTGGACCGGGCGAAGGGCAGGCGCGGTACGGTCGCGGTTGGCTTGCACGCCCGACGAAAAGATTCGAATCACGTTGCAGTTGGAGCTTGCGGGGCGTTGACGTTGATGGCCGCCGCGATTGCCCTCTTTGGTGCAGCTATGCCCGAAAAGGCGCACGCGCAATACAACATAGGTCCTAGCTCCACCGCAACCGCAGGCAATGCGGTTGCAGTCGGCATCTCCGCGACTGCCTCGTCGGTCAATGCCAGCGCGTTCGGCAATTTCGTGACGGCCAGTGGGACAAGTTCGGTCGCAATAGGGGCGTTCTCGTCAGCGGGCAACTTTAGCGTTGCAATCGGCAACGCCGCGAATGCTCCGGGAAGCGGAGCAGTGGCGATGGGAAGCGGGGCGAGCGCCAGCGGGGTCGCCGCCACCGCAATCGCAAACGCCTCCACTGCCTCGGGGCAGCAGGCGGCAGCATATGGTTACGCATCTCACGCCGATGGCGCTTTCTCCGTCGCGCTCGGCAATCAGGCGACCGCTAGCGATACGGGTACGGTAGCCATCGGCAATCAGGCAACGAGCTCTGTTGCGGCAGGCGTCGCAGTCGGCAGCGGCGCTTTGGTCAACGCATCGTCCGGTGTCGCGATCGGCGTCAACAGCGGCGCGAAGGGGGTGGCCGCGATCGCGATCGGCGCGGGAGGGACAGCCGGCGTTCCGGGCTCGGGAACGCAAGCTTCGGGAGCACAGTCCATCGCGCTTGGATTCAACACGACGGCCAGCGGAATTTATGCCGTGGCGCTAGGCCAGCTCTCGACTGCATCGGGCACGAGCTCTATGGCGCTCGGCGTCAATTCGACTGCATCGAATCAGTTCGCTGTCGCGCTGGGCGACCTCGCGCAAGCCGGCGGCACATCGTCGACGGCGTTGGGTGCGGGAGCGACCGCGTCGACGGACGGTACCGTCGCGGTCGGCATCAATGCAGCGGCGACCGGGCCCGACGGGATCGCGATCGGACCGAGTTCGCAGGCATCGACTAACATGACGATCGCTATTGGACCCGTTAGTACCGCGAGCGGCATCAATGCCATTGCGCTGGGACACTCTTCTACGTCCAGTGCGCAAGCCGCGGAAGCACTCGGCTTTTCAGCGGTCGCTTCGGGGACGGCGTCGACGGCGATCGGCAACAAATCGAACGCGTTGGCCGCATCGACGGTCGCCATCGGCGACACGAATACGGTAGCCGCCGCAGCAGGCACCGGCTCGATCGCAGGTGGCCACAATTCGCAAGTCACGAGCGGTACGGGCGCCGTGGCCCTTGGGGAAGCTCAGACCGCAAGCGGCAATGGCGCGGTGGCGATCGGCGATCCGGGCTCGGCCATCGGCACGGGCGCCGTCGAGTTGGGCTCGAACAACACGGCGAACGGCAACGGCGCCGTCGCGATCGGCAACAGCAACAACGCGCAAGGCCAAGGTTCGATCGCGCTCGGCAACACATCCACGGCCGCTGCCGCAGGCGGCGTCGCGCTCGGGTCCAGCGCCGTCGCGAGCAATACGAATGGCGTCGCGCTCGGTTCCGGCGCCGTGGCCACGAATAGCAACGATGTGGCGCTAGGCACCGGTTCGACGACCGCCGCACCGCACCCGACGCCGTCGGGCAGTATCGCCGGGGCGACGGTCACCTTCGCGGGCGGCAATCCCCAGAGCGTCGTAAGCGTCGGCACGAGCACCTCGCCGAGGCAGGTGACGAATGTCGCGGCCGGGCAGATCACGAGTTCGAGCTTGGACGCGATCAACGGGTCGCAGCTCTTCCAGACCAACCAGACGGTCACGAACATTTCGACGTCACTGACCGGGTTGACCACGTCGTTCAACACACTCAATAACGAAGCCGTCAAGTACGATACGACTGGCGGCGTCACGAACTTCAACAGCATTACGCTGAATCCCGGCGGTACGTCGACGCAAATCCATAATGTCGCAGCCGGCACGTCGCCCACCGATGCGGTCAACGTTTCGCAGCTGACGTCCACCGTGGCAGCCAGCGCGACGCACTACTACAGCGTCAATGACGGCGGCACCCAGCAAGGCAACTTCTCGAATGACGGCGCCACGGGCACCGATTCGATCGCGGCCGGCCCGAACGCAACGGCTTCCGGGGCAAATGGGGTAGCGGTGGGCTCGGGCGCGACGTCGAGCAGCGCGAATGCCGTCGCGCTTGGCAACAACGCCCAAGCGACGGCGACCAATTCGGTCGCCCTCGGTTCCGGCGCCGTCGCCACGAATAGCAACGATGTCGCGCTAGGCGCCGGTTCGGCGACCGCCGCACCGCACCCGACGCCGTCGGGCAGTATCGCCGGGGCGACGGTCACCTTCGCGGGCGGCAATCCCCAGAGCGTCGTAAGCGTCGGCACGAGCACCTCGCCGAGGCAGGTGACGAATGTCGCGGCCGGGCAGATCACGAGTTCGAGCTTGGACGCGATCAACGGGTCGCAGCTCTTCCAGACCAACCAGGCGGTCACGAACATTTCGACGTCGCTGACCGGGTTGACCACGTCGTTCAACACACTCAATAACGAAGCCGTCAAGTACGATACGACTGGCGGCGTCACGAACTTCAACAGCATTACGCTGAATCCCGGCGGTACGTCGACGCAAATCCATAACGTCGCAGCCGGCACATCGCCCACCGATGCGGTCAACGTTTCGCAGCTGACGTCCGCCGTAGCTGCCAGCGCGACGCACTACTACAGCGTCAATGACGGCGGCACCCAGCAAGGCAACTTCTCGAATAACGGCGCCACGGGCACCGATTCGATTGCGGCCGGCCCGAACGCAACGGCTTCCGGGGCAAATGGGGTAGCGTTGGGCTCGGGCGCGACGTCGAGCAGCACGAATGCCGTCGCGCTCGGCAGCAACGCGCAAGCGACGGCCGCCAATTCGGTCGCGCTCGGTTCGAACGCGACGACGACTGCGAACCTCGGTCAGGCCGCCTACAACCCGGGCACGGCTGTCTTGGCGGGCACGGCACCGATCGGCGAAGTCTCCGTCGGCTTCGCAGGCAATGAGCGCCGCATCACGAACGTGGCGGCAGGCGCCGCGGCGACTGACGCCGTCAACGTGAGCCAGCTGCAATCGGTCGAGTCGCAACTGACGCAGACGCAAAACAACGCACTGCAGTGGGACCCGACGGCCAACGCCGGCACCGGCGCCTATAACGCCGACCACGGTGGAACCGGGCCGAACGTCATTACCAACGTCGCGCCCGGCGCGTTGAGCTCCACGAGCACCGACGCGGTCAACGGCTCGCAGCTCTACACGACGAACCAGAACCTGTCGACCCTCTCGACCACGGTCAACAACATCCAGAACGGCGCGGGCATCAAGTACTTCCACGCGAGTTCGACCGCGGCCGATAGTCAGGCGGTCGGCACCGACAGCGTCGCGATCGGTCCGCTCGCGGTCGCGACCGGAAACGACAGCCTCGCCGCGGGCAACGGGGCTCAGGCACAAATTGCCAATGCGCTCGCGCTTGGCTCACTGTCGACCGTGTCGGTGAGCGGCGGCGTAGCGATAGGTTCGGGCTCCATTTCGGACCGCCCAATCGCGCCGGGAAACATTTTCATCACACAAGGAAGCGTTTCGATCCCCGCCAACACATCGGTCGGAACGTTGCTGGGCGCGGTTTCGTTTGGGTACGAGGGAAATGGAACAACGATTCAGCCCAGCTATCGCCAGTTGACCAACGTCGCCGACGGCACGGGCCAGCATGATGCGGTGACGATCGAGCAGCTTTCCAATGCCCTTCAATCGTTCGCGGTCACGCCGCTAAAGTACTTCCGTGCGAATTCGACTGCGGCCGACACAGTGGTATCGGGCGCCGAAGCGATTGGCATCGGGCCGACGACGGTTGTCAACGGCGCCAACGGGATTGGCATGGGCAACGGTGCGATTGTCCAGCAGAATGCGCCAGGCGGTACAGCGATCGGCGAAGCCGCGACCGCCGGACTGGCCGATGCGATTGCATTGGGCAGCAAGGCGATAGCGAACGGTGCGCAGTCGATCGCGCAAGGCGCGAACGCCAATGCCGCATTCACCGGCGGTATCGCCATCGGCTCCGGTGCATCGAGCGGCGCCGTCGACGCAGTCGCGCTGGGGCCAGGCGCTAGTGCCACCTTCGCGAGCAGCGTCGCATTGGGCGCTGGTTCGCTGACGACGATCGGGGCGCTTTCGAATTACATCGGATACGGCTTGAGCAGCCCCACTTCGTCGGTGGGTGAAGTCAACGTCGGATTCCGCCAGATCACCGGTCTGGCACCGGGCAAGGCGGCCACCGATGCGGTCAACGTTTCGCAGTTGCAGGCGGTTCAGCAACAGTTGACGACGCTGATCAACAACGGCGGAAGTTTCTCGTCAACGTCACCCAGCGGCAGCAGCAGCGGTGCGACCTCCGCGACACCGACGGGCCCGAACTCGTCCGCGGGCGGCTCCGGTGCGGTCGCCTCCGGGTCTAGCAGCACGGCGGTCGGCAACAACTCGCAGGCGTCCGGAAACGGCACGACCGCGGTGGGTATGGGCGCAACCGCCACCGGCAATAGTTCGACCGCGATCGGCGCAGGCAGTAACGACGGAGGCCGTTCGGACGTCGTAGCCGTGGGCTCGAGCACCTCGACGCGTCAAGTCATCAACGTCGCGGCCGGTACGGCGCCGAACGACGCGGTCAACGTCCAGCAGCTGAGCAATGCTCTATCGCAAGCCAACAGCTACACGGACAACCAGATCGCAGGATTGCGCAACAGCCTCGACTCGTATCGGCGCGATGCCGATGGAGGCGTCGCGACGGCGATGGCTGTCGCCGGCTTGCCGCAGCCGACGGGCCCGGGCAAGAGTATGGTCGCGATCGCGGGCAGTGTCTATCGCGGCCAATCGGGGCAGGCGCTCGGCATCTCGACGATCTCCGAGAACAACCACTGGGTCTACAAGGCGGCCGTCTCGACGAACACACGCGGTACCTATGGCGCGGTGGTCGGCGCCGGATACCAATGGTGATCGGGTTGAGATTGTCGCAGGACGTGGGAATAGCGGCGCCATGAACGATGGCGGCCGCTATTACCCCGCATACCGCAACGTCATTCATTTCGGATTCCTATCGGCTATGAACAAGAAAACTCTTTCAACGCTCATTGCGGCGCTCTCCTGCCTGCTCGGCCTTGCCGCATGCGTCGGCCCGGCGACCGACACTTCGTTCCCGAAGGCGGATCTGGCTATGACGCCTGACGGCACCTTTCCGAACCTCGAGAATCTGCGAATGGTCGACCTCGGCATGACCAAGAATCAGCTTTACGAATTGGTGGGGCCGCCGCACTTTCATGAGAGCGTTTTTCATGTGCGCGTCTGGAATTACCTGTTCCACTTCCATACCGGAGACCGGACGATCACATGTGAATATCAAATTCAGTTCGACAAGGACAGCCGAGTGAGCCAGACGCGATGGAAAGATCAGGAGTGCGAAGAATTCGCGCCTGCCAAAGCCGCGAGCGGCGCAAACGCGGCATCCCCCGAGCCCGCTCAGGCTACCCCGGTGCAGTAGCCCCGGAAAGCGGCTTCCGACGCTGAGTCGAAATGTTCGTGAAGACAGATGCCGAAGGTTGGAGATCGTGGCCGTGCGACGCGCTTGCGCTGTGCGACTATGGTGCCGACGCTCGGCGAGGATTTCACGATAGCGCGCATCGCTGTTTCCCCCGGGGTTCCCTCGTACCTCAGCGACGGAACCCTTTAGCCGGCTCGTCCGGCTTTTTTTGATGTTGCGTCGTCGTGCTGGCAAAATCCTTCGTTGACTATTCGCGGTACGAAACGGAGAAGTTTGAATGAAAGGTATCACCGGGTTATCGAGGGTCGCAGGAGCATGCCTGCTGGCCGCACTTTCCACGCTCGCTCATGGCGCAGAAGCGGGCACTTCCGCTGACGAGCTGCTCGGCGACGCGGCGTTCGTGCTGAAGCAAATCGATTCTGGACAGTACGCGGCGGTCTGGCAGGAGACGGCCTCGTTCGTTCGGGCAAAATACACGGCCGATAGCTTTGAAAGCGGATTGTCCCAATTGAGGAAACAGGTGGGCGCTGTCGATCATCGCGGCTGGGCTTCGGTCACCCGGCTGACCTATTCGCACGACAAAGCGATCCCCGACGGGTTGTACGCCAACGTCGACTACGCGACATGGCTGACCGACGGACGCGTCGTCTACGAAAAGCTCAGCTTTCAGCTAGGGAGCGACGGCCGGTGGTTTTTCACTGGGTATGAACCGCGGCCGAATCAGGGCGGCGTGCCGCAGGCGAATGTTGCGGGCAAATGAGTACGACGAGCGATTCGCCACGCGATAGCATGCGCGGGGAACAAACAAGACGACGCTTTTACGGCAGCGCGGCGGAACGGACGCAATGATCGATGGGAATATGTGGTTGGCGAGGATTCACGAGCACTTCGAGGCGGGAGAACTGATCGAGGCATCGGAGCTTATCTCCGACTGGTTGGCGCTCGCGCCCGACGACATCGACGCAGCGATCGTGCAAGCTCACTTGTTGCTCCTCTGCGGACGCTACCGGGAAGCGCAGGCCTGGCTCGATCGTGTTTTCGCCACTGCACCGGAACACGGTCCCGCTTGTGTCGAAGCCGCTCGCCTCTCGGCTCAGATCGGCGACCTGGACGGCGCGCTCGTTTGGTTCGATCGCGCCCACCGCGTAATGCCGGATGCCAAGGACTGGCTTGACGAATGGGCGGTGGCCGCGCAGCAGAGGCAGCGGCCGGATATCGGCGTCCCAGTGGCGAAGTTGTGGTGCGAAACTGAGCCGGAGAGCGCGAATGCATGGTTCACGCTCGGGCTTTTGCACCAGGAAGCCGGCGCGCATGACGCGTCGCTCGAGGCCTATCGACGAGCGACGGCGATCAACCCCGATTTCCCCATGCTGCGCAACAACCTCGCGGCGCTGCACTACAACCGCGACGAACTCGAGGCGGCATTGAGCGTCGGCAAAGAGGCCATCCGAGCGGAGCCTGGGCATCATCTCGCTTGGACGAATCTCGCCAACACGTGGCTTCGATTGCGCGAGCCGGCCAAAGCGTTGCTCGCTGCGCGACGGGCCGCCACGCTTGCGCCCAACTACGGATTGGCGCAGTTGGCGTTGAGCAATGCGGCCCGGGAATCGCAGCTTTGGGACGAAGCGTTCGAAGCCATCGTGCGCGCGGCGACCGTCTCCGGCGCCGATCCGAAAATTCAATTCTCGGTCGCGATGCTGCAGCTGATGCGCGGCGATTTCCAGAACGGCTGGATCAACTTCGAGGCCCGCTGGCACGGCTCGCCGGAGCTGAGCGGTTCGCCCGGGTTTTGTCCGGAGCGGCGCTGGCGTGGCGAGGCGCTCTCGGGCAAAACGCTGCTTGTATGGGGCGAGCAGGGCCACGGGGACGCCATCCAGTTTATTCGCTTCTTGCCGTTGCTCGTGAAGCAAGCGCGCGATGCAGGCGGCGCGGTGATCTGTTGCTGCTTTCCACCGCTCTTCGAGCTCTTCGAGCGGAGCCTGGCCGGCCATGACGTTACTCTCCTGCGCAGCGACGTGCCGCAGCTCCCCGCCTTCGATTTTCAAATGCCGCTCGCGAGCTTGCCGCTTGCGCTCGGCATTCCGTTCGAGACGCTTCCCGCGCCGGCCTCGTATCTCTCGGCGGATGCGGCGAGCGTCGTGCAGTGGCGCGATCGAATGTCGGCGCACAACAAGTTGAAAGTCGGACTCGTCTGGACCGGCAGCCGTACCCATCAGCGCAATCCGCTTCGCGCGGTCGCTCCGGAGCTTTATGCCGAAACGTTCTCGGGATTGCCTGAGATCGAGTTCTACAGCCTGCAGGTCGGAGCGGCTGAGGATGTCGCGCGGATGGCCGGCGCGGGATTCGATGTCATCGATCGAACAAGCGAGCTGCGGACGTTCGACGACACGGCGGCACTCATTTGCAATCTCGATCTCGTGATAACCGTCTGCACGTCAGTCGCGCATCTGGCTGCGGCGTTAGGCCGTCCGACATGGCTGCTGCTCGACGTCAATCCGCATTGGGTGTGGATGACGGAGCGCCGGGACAGTCCGTGGTATCCGACGGTAAGGCTTTATCGCCAGCGCCGCTATAGAGACTGGACGGCGCCCTTGAATGAAATACGTGCCGATCTCATCCGAGAGCTGGGCGATTGAGGGCTGGCATGCAGGTTGCACACATCGGGTCGAGCCTTGCACAACCTAGTCCCGTCCGTTTTAACGCATGCCATGAACTCGCGCATTTCCAAAAGCAGCGGCGCCGCGACGACGGCCGAGGAGATGCCGCCCGGCCTGCGCCATAGCGACGACAGGCAGCCCGGCTTCACACGCAAAGCCATAGACGGCGGCTTCGCCTACTTCGATCTTCGGGGAAAACGGATCACCGATCCGGAGGAAATCCGGCGCATCAATGCGTTGGCGATTCCGCCTGCCTACAAGGACGTGTGGATTTGCCCCGATGAGCGGGGGCACTTGCAGGCGACAGGCCGCGATGCGCGCGGGCGCAAGCAGTACCGCTATCACCCGCTTTGGCGCGAGGTGCGCGACGAAAACAAGTACCAGCGCATGGCGGCATTCGGCCGGGCGTTGCCGCGCATTCGCGCGCGCGTGACGCGTGACCTCAAACGACCTGGCATGCCGCGCGACAAAGTAGTGGCTGCGATCGTCAAGCTGCTCGACGCCACCCTCATTCGCGTGGGCAGCGAGGAGTACGCGCGCGAAAACGGATCGTATGGCCTGACGACGTTGCGCAAAAAGCACGTGAAAGTGGCGTCCGGGCAAGTGCGCTTCCGCTTTCGCGGCAAAAGCGGAATCGAGCATGACGTCTCGATCGAAGATGCACGCGTGAAGCGAATCGTCCGCCGCTGCGCCGAGCTGCCCGGTCACGATCTCTTCAAGTACATCGACGAAACCGGTGAGCGTCGCTCCGTCGGCTCCGCTGACGTCAACGATTATCTACGCGAGGCCAGCGGGGCCGATTTCACGGCGAAGGACTACCGCACCTGGGCCGGGAGCGTCTACGCGCTGGCATCGTTACGCCGGCTCGACTCGTCGAGCGCCACGCAAGCGCGTCATCACGTCGTCGAGATGATAAAGGAAGTCGCAACGCTTCTGCGCAATACGCCTGCAGTATGCCGCCGGTGCTATGTCCACCCGGCAGTGGTCGCTGCCTTCGAGGCGGGGGAACTGTCGACGCTCGATTGCGGATCGGCGCGGCGAGGCTTGCGCCTTCATGAGGCGGAGCTTTGCCTGCTACTGGAGCAGGCGGAAAAGCGCGCGGCAAAGTTGGCGCGTCAATCGGCACGCAAACCTGCTTCGCGAAAGGGCACGGCCGAGCCGAGCGCCGATGCGTCATTGGCTCAACTCCTCGGCAAATCGAGGGCGCTGCACAAGGTCCGCCGCAAGACGAGGCGCGCCGCTGATCGTTCGGCGCCCTCGGTCGCCGCAGATTCGCCGTCGATTCGTAGCGAGTCTGTCTGATCATACGAATGCGATCGCGGCATCCTGCTTTTCGACGACAGTAGTTCGGCAAACTTCTCGCGCCGACGCGCAGCCGGCATGGCTTACCGCGTTCTCTGTCTTGCAGACCGCCACATCACCGCAGGTTATCGCTGGTTCAAATTATTTCACTAGGCGGTTATCGGTCCCCCTTCTACCATAGCGTCAATCGGAAGCCGCTTCCGATGCCACAAGAACGAGTCGGAGACACCCATGACTTCCTCGCCCCAACCCGTTGTCGCACTCACGCTGGGCGATCCCGCCGGGATCGGTCCTGAGCTGATCGCGAAGCTGCTCGCCAGGCCGGCCGCTACGGAGCGCGCCAATATTGTCGTCGTCGGCGACCGCTGGCTATGGGAAGACGGTCAGCGCGCGGCCGGCACGGTCGTCGACACGGTCGACGTCACTTCATTCGGCGAAGTCCGAAGCCGGCCCCATACGTCCCGTCCGGCGTTTCTCGCAATCGATAGCGTGGCCGCAGCCGATGTCCACCGGAGCCGCGCCGAGGCGCCCGGCGGTCGATCGGTCCTGCGGATCCTGAACCTCTGCATGGACGCGACGCTCGAGGGCGTTATCGATGCGATTTGTTTCGCACCCCTGAACAAGCAGGCGATGAAGCTCGGCGGCATGCGCCATGAGGACGAACTGCATCACTTCGCGGATTACCTCGGCGTAACCGGTTATTTCTGCGAGTTCAACACGCTCGGCACGCTGTGGACCTCGCGCATCTCTTCGCACATCCCGCTGAAGGACGCGGCGAGCTATTTGAGCGTGGAGCGCATCGAGCAGGCCGCGGAACTCATTTATCGTTCGCTGCTCGCCAACGGCGTCGCGGCCCCGAAGATCGCCGTGGCAGCGTTCAATCCGCACGGCGGCGATGGTGGAACGTGCGGCCGCGAGGAGATCGACATCATCGAGCCGGCGGTCCGTGCGCTGCAGGCCCGTGAGTGGCCGACCGAGTCGCCATTCCACGGACCATTCCCCGCCGACACGATTTTTCTGAAGGCGCAGGCCGGCGAATATCAGGCGATCGTCACCATGTACCACGATCAAGGGCAAATCGCGATCAAACTGATGGGTTTCTCTCGCGGCGTGACGGTGCAAGGTGGCTTGCCGATCCCGATCACGACGCCGGCTCACGGTACCGCCTATGACATCGCCGGCCTCGGCAAAGCCAATGTCGAAGCGACCTGGCAGGCCTTCGAGATCGCATGCCGGATGGGCGCGTCCTACCGCGCCGCTACGCGCACGACTGCTTGATCAACGAACGGCCTTGACCGGACCGCCGCGCGCGCTCGGCGCAGCGGATGGTCATCGCTGAAATTTCATTCCGACGTTAGCCCATGACCTCTCGCACGAACCGGCGCTTTCAGGGCATCTTCCCTGTCGCCCCCACGACATTCCACCCATCCGGTGAGCTGGATCTCGAAAGCCAGAAGCGCTGTATCGACTTCATGATCGATTCCGGGGTGGACGGCATTTGCATTCTCGCGAATTTCTCCGAGCAGTTCGCACTGTCGGACGATGAGCGCGATTTGCTCACGCGTACCGTTCTCGAGCACGTGGCTGGGCGCGTTCCCGTCATCGTGACGACGACGCACTACAGCTCGACCGTGTGCGCCGCGCGTAGCCGCCGCGCGCGGGAACTGGGGGCCGCGATGCTCATGGTGATGCCGCCATATCACGGGGCGACCTTTCGCGTGCCCGAGGCGGGGATCTATGAGTTTTTCGCGGCCCTTTCGGACGCGGTCGACATTCCGATCATGATCCAGGACGCACCGGCCGCCGGCACGCCGATGTCCGCCGCGTTTCTTGCTCGCATGGCCCGGGAGATCGAGCATGTCGCGTACTTCAAGATCGAAACGGCAGGCGCGGCCACGAAGCTGCGCGAATTGATCCGTCTGGGCGGCGCGGCGGTGGAAGGGCCGTGGGACGGCGAGGAGGGCGTCACGCTGCTCCCCGATCTCGACGCGGGCGCCACTGGCTCGATGACGGGCGGTGCTTACGCGGACGGCATTCGCCCGATCATCGAAGTGCACCGCTCCGGAGATCGCGAAAAAGCCTTTGCGCTGTACGAGCGCTGGCTGCCGCTCATCAACTACGAAAACCGGCAGAGCGGCATCTTGAGCGCGAAAGTGCTGATGAAAGAGGGCGGCGTGATCGCCTGCGATGCCCCGCGGCATCCGATGCCGCCGCTGCCGCCGGAGGTGCGTGCCGGCCTACTCGATACCGCTCGCCGCCTCGACCCGCTCGTGCTGCGCTGGGGACATTAGTGCCCTGTCCAGCGTCCGCGAGTCCTCCGCCCGCTTTCAAACAGGAAGAGCCATGACATCCCGTCTCAAAGCCGTTCTCGTCGAGAAATTCAGCAACAGCTTCAGCGGCTATTACCTAGATAACGGCGAGCTGGCGTTGCGAGCGCAATTGCCTGCCTATCCGCATGAATTCGTCGTCGATTCGCGCGGCGGCTTTGCCTACGTCGGGCACTACGGCGTGCAGACTTTCGCTCACGAGGGCGAGGGCGGACATGAGGTTTTCATCGTCGATCTGGCCAGCGGCGAGCACGTCGCCTCGCTCGATTGCACGCCTCACGGGCGCATCCACGGCATTCAGATCGATCGGCGCGATCGTGTCTATGCGCTCTCCGAGCAGGACAACGTGCTGCTCGTCTTCGATGAGCCGACGCAACGCAGGACGCCTGCGCACGTCGTTCCGTCGGGGGGTGTGAAGAGCCACTTGTTCGTCGTGAGCAAAGACGGCGAGAGAGCTTATATCACGCATTTGCGGTCGCACACGGTCACACTCGTCCAACCGCACGCGCCAGATCGAGAGCCACTTGCGGCCAGTATTGGCGGACGTCCGGAGGGTTGCTGTCTGAGCCGCGACGAGACGATCCTTTACGCGGCGAGTCGGGACGATGCGACGCTCTCGATGCTCGACGCTCGGACAATGGAAGTCCTCAAAACCGTGGCGACAGGCGAAGACCCGACGCGCATCTATCTGGCGCGCGACAACCGCTTGTTCGTGACGAACTACGGCGAGCGCAGCATCGGCGTCTACGACGCGCAAACGTTGCAAGAACTGCAGCGAGTCCCGACGGTGCACAAGCCGATCGCCCTGGCTTTTCACCCCGAGGCGCCGCTTGCGTACATCCCGCTCAACGACGACAGCGTGGCCCGGCTCGATCTCGAGACCCTGACGTTGTCTCACGCATTCGCAACCGGCAAGGAGCCGGATGGGCTCGTGGTACTGGCCGGATGAGGCATCGCCGTTAAGCGGCCAGACCGAAACATATCAATACAACGCGCGAATTCCGCGCGCATGGAGACGAAAAATGACGACGTTCGAAGGTGTCGGCGCCGCGAGTGCCGCCGGCGGTATCGCCGTACCGCGCAGCCGCTGGCTCCGAGTCATACCGCCGATTCTGCTTACCTGCATCATTTCCTACATGGATCGGGTGAACATCGCATTCGGGATGCCGGGCGGCATGAGTGCCGATCTTGCGCTTGCCGCGAGTACGGTGGGGCTGGCCGGGGGCATCTTCTTCATCGGCTATCTGTTTCTGCAGATCCCGGGCGGGCGGCTGGCGGCGCTCGGGAGCGGCAAGCGCTTCATCGCGTGGTCGCTTGTTGCGTGGGCTCTGATTTCAGCGTTGACCGGCCTCGTCACAGAGGCCTGGCAGCTCTTGACGCTGCGCTTCGCGCTCGGCGTTGCTGAGGGCGGGATGCTGCCCGTCGTGCTGACGATGGTCAGCCACTGGTTTCCCGATCATGAGCGTGGACGCGCCAATGCTGCCGTCATCATGTTCGTCCCGCTCGCCGGCATGATCACGGCGCCGTTATCGGGTGCGGTTCTGGCGGCATTCAACTGGCACTACCTCTTCTTTACGACCGCGCTGTTGTCGGTGCTCGCGCTGGTGTTTTGGCTGGCATTCGCGAGCGATGGACCCGAAACGGCGCAGTGGCTGTCGGCGGCCGAGCGCGACTACATTCTGAATTCCAGGCTGGCCGAACAAGAAGCGGCGCGCGGCAAGCACGGAGTTTCGGCCTCGTTCGCCGCGGTGCTCGGCGATCCGGCCATCTGGCGTCTCATCGCGCTCAACTTCTTCTATCAAATGGGTATCTACGGCTATACGCTCTGGCTGCCCACGATCCTGAAGAACCTGACGCATGGCGGCATGGGGCAGGTCGGCGCGCTCGCGATCCTTCCGTATCTGGGCACGATGGCCGGCATGTGGACGACTTCGCATCTGTCGGATCGGTTGGGCAAGCGCCGGGCCTTCGTGATCGGGCCGCTGCTGGGATTCGCACTCTGCCTTTTCTTGTCGGTGCGCTTTCAGGCCAGTATCGGCTTGTCCTATGCCTTCCTGGTCGGCTGCGGCTTTTTCCTGCAGGCGGCCGCGGGCGTGTTCTGGACGATTCCGCCGAAGCTCTGCAACGCCGAGCAGGCGGGCGGCGCGCGTGGCCTCATCAACGCCCTCGGGAATCTCGGGGGCTTTTGTGGTCCGTATGCCGTCGGCGTGCTCATCCAGCACTACAGCGCCAACATGGGGGTCTACTGCCTTGCCGTTGCGCTCGTCGTAGCGGCGGCGATCGCGACCACGCTGCCTGCGCGCTGCGAGCATTGAACATTCATGATGCCGTGACAAGCAACCTATCCGATTCTGAAACGGAGCGCATCGACATCGTCGATGCGCATCACCATCTCTGGGATCTGTCGCGCGGCCATTACCCCTGGCTGCAGGAACACTACGATCCCGATGCGTTCTTTCTAGGCGAGTATCAGTCGATTCGCCGCGATTTCCTTCCCGAAGACTATCGTGTTGCCGCGCGCGGTTGCCGCGTGGTAGCGACCGTCCATGTGGAGGCCGAGCGTGCGCGCGACCAACAGGGCGCCGAGACTGCTTGGCTACACGCGATGCATGAAAAATACGGCTTTCCGAATGCCATCGTGGCGCATGTCTGGTTCGATCGCCCCGATACCGAGGAGCGCTTGCACGAGCATCTCCAATACCCGCTCGTACGCGGAATACGCAGCAAGCCGGTGACGGCGTCTTCGCCGAAGGACATCGAAAGCGTACGCGGGCGACCCGGATCGATGCAGGACGAGGCCTGGTTGTGCGGCTTTTCGTTGCTGGGCCGCCATGGCCTCAGCTGGGACCTCCGTGTTCCGGCATGGCATCTGCCGGAAGCGGCCGAGGTCGCACGCCTTTTTCCCGAGGTGCCCATCGTCCTCAATCATCATGGATTCGCCTGGGATCGCAGCGAAGAAGGGCTCGCGCGCTGGCGTGGCTGGATGGAAACGCTGGCACGTGAGCCGAACGTTCACATCAAGCTATCGGAATTCGGACTGCGCGACCAAGCCTGGGACTGGCAGGCGAATGCGCGAATCGTGCGCGATACGCTTGCGATCTTCGGTTGGGAGCGCTGCATGTTCGCCAGCAACTTCCCGGTTGCTGGCTTGCGTATCGGCTACCGGGAGCTCGTCGAGGGCATGCTGCGCATGCTTGCCGATTTGACGCCGTCGCAGCGCAGCGCGGTGATGGCCACTAACGCACTGCGCTTCTACAGGATCGATCTCGCGCCCCTCGCGGCCCCGATTGTCGGCATCGGCGACGCCTGAATCCCAGGGGCGAAAGACGGGGCAACGCCCCCGACCGCGGCCGGCTCTGCGGAGCGTCGGCGCCAGCAACTTGCCTGACTGGCCGGGAGAAGATTCTGAGTGGCGGTCTTTCAGCAGCAAGGCAATTTTCGGTGATCACTCTTCCATCAGAACGAGGTCCGCAGTCCCGCCGTCACCGCCCACGGATCGAAGCCAGGCGTGATCTTCGCGGCGGTACTGTTGAGCAGCGCGAAGCCTTGCGTCGAATGGTTGTTGTTCAGAATCGTTGTCGCGAAGCCGTACAGTTGCGTGCGTTTCGATAGGTAGTACACGTAACCCACGTCGCATGCGATTGCGCGCGCATCGCCGTTCTCGATACGCCGCGACACGCCGACGTTGATGTCGCCAAACCCGACGCGCACGCGCGCGTTGAGCAGTGCGGCGGACGCAAACCAACCGGTGCCGTCGGCACGCTTCGAATACACGTAATTCCCGCCCACCACCACGCGGCCGAAATCGTATGAGGCGGCTAGCACATGCGTGAGCTGCTCCGATGCGTCGGATGCCGCGGCGCTCGCGTAATACTGATAGCGGTTGAAACCGTAGCCGACCAGCACGCCGTTCTTCGCATACTGGACGTTTGCGCCGACGTTGCGGCCGTTCAAAGTCTGCCCCGCTGGGTCCTGCGCGCCGAACGAATAACCGATCTCGCTCGACCAGCCGCCGAGCGTTTCCGGCGTCCGGTAGCGCACCGCGTTCCGGTAGAACCCTCCCGTGCCGCTCGAGCCAAGCGTCGTCGTGTGTTCGAGCGACATGATCGCGGCCGGATTCGCGAGCCCGTATGTGCCGACGTCGGATGCGAGAAACACCCAGTAGATCGGCAGGTACAGATAGCCGGCGTCGACGCTGCCGAACGGCCCCGACAGCCCAACCGATGCGCCGCGATTGAACTCAATCGCACCGCCGCCCACCCCCGTATAGATATTGAAGCCCGTTTCGAGCCGAAAGTTCGCGCGATAGCCGCCGCCGAGATCTTCCTTGCCGAGCAGCCCGAAGCGCGATGCCTGCAGGTTGCCGCTTGCCGCCGATGCCGTCGCGCCATTCGTGCTGTTGAAGCGGCCGTATTGCACGGCTGCATCGACGATGCCGTACATCACCAGCGTCGACTGCGCATGTGCGGTGTGGCCGGCCCAGGCGAGCGCGACGGCACCCGCCGTACGCAGCCCGGTTTTCAGACGGGGCGTGCAGCGAATGCGCCAACGCAATGCAGAGGCGCGGCGAACGGGGCGGATGGCGGCAGGACGGGAAGCGAGTCGGTTCATGACGGCGGCGCTGCGAGGCGAACGGAGTATGGAGTCAGCGGGTGAAGGAAACCGGGTGCGCAATGTCGGCGACCTGGATCGCGCGCGGAATGACGTTTGCTCGCCGGAACGTGTCGGCAACGCGTTGCTGCGCGCCGAGTACGGTCGAATTGACCGGCAAAAGGCCGAACGTGGAACGGGCGAGATAGCGCTCGACGATGGGTTGCGGCACGCGGATCTCGCGAGCAATCAACTGCGCGGCGTCGCCGCGATGACTGGTTGTCCATGCGTCGCCGCGCGCGACCTGCGATAACACGTCCGACAGCACCTCGGGGTGAGCCTTCGCGAAGTCCGGCGCACCGAGAAAGAAGCTGTACGGCTGAACGATGCCCGACGCATAGTCGGCGATCGTGCGCACGTCGAGCGTCTGCTGGACGACCGCGAGATACGGATCCCAAATGCCCCATGCGTCGACCTTGCCGCCTTCGAAGGCCGCACGTGCATCGGCCGGCGACAGGAACGCGGGCTTGATGTCCGCATAGGTCAGTCCAGCTTTTTCTAGCGCCGCGACGATCAGGTAGTTCGAACTCGACCCGCGAGCGAATGCGACCGTCCGCCCTTTCAGGTCGGCGACCGATTTCAGCGGCGAGCCGTCGAGCACAATGATGGCCTCATTGTGCGGGCCGGCCGGTTCGGCCGCCAGGTAGACGATCCGGCTGCCCGCCGCTTGCGCGAAGATGGGCGGCGGCGACCCCGTATAGCCAAGATCGATCGAGCCCGCATTCATTGCCTCGAGCAGCGGCGGCCCAGCCGGAAATTCGGTCCAGGCGATGTCGAAGCCGCGTGCGGCGAGCGGCTTGTCGAGCGAGCGCTGCGCCTTCAGCAGCGTAAGCGGCGTGCCCTTCTGGTAGCCGATGCGCAGCGTGCGGCTGGTGTCGGCATGCGCTGCACCGGAAAACGGCGCGGCGAATGCGGCCACGGCGGCGGCCTGTGCACCGCGGAGAAACGAACGGCGGGAGAACGTCATATTTGCAGCTTCCTTGTCAGATCGAATCAGTTGAGCGAACGCGAGCGCTACGCACGCACCGGCCGCTGCAGCCCAAGATGTTCGCGCAACGTGCGGCCGGTATAGGCGGTGCGGAACAGCCCGCGCCGCTGCAATTCGGGCACGACGAGCGAACAGAAAGCGTCGAGACCGGCCGGCAGTTCGGCCGGCATCACGTTGAAGCCGTCGGCCGCGTCGCTCTCGAACCACGTCTGCATCAGGTCCGCCACGGTTGTCGCGCTGCCGACCACCGTTACGTGCCCGCGCCCAGCCGCGATGCGCAGCACCAGTTCGCGAATCGTCAGGCGTTCGTCGCCGGCCAGCGCGGTGAGGAGTGCCTGACGGCTGCGCTGGCCGCTGTCCGTAAGTGGCAACTCGGGCAATGGGCCGTCGAGCGGATAGCCGGACAGGTCGAAGTTTCCGAGCATTCGCGCAAGCATCGCCACGCCCGCGACAGGATCGACGAGCGCCTGCAGTGCGTCGAAGCGCTCGCGCGCCTCGTCGTCGGTGCGCGCGACGACGACCGACAGGCCCGGCATGATCTTCAGGTCGCCGGGCGCACGGCCCGCAGCGACCGCTCGCGCCTTCATGTCGCGATAGAAAGCCTGAGCGGAGTCCAGTCGCGCGTGCGCGGTGAACACGACGTCGGCCGTTTGCGCGGCGAGGTCGCGCCCCGCGTCCGACGCGCCCGCCTGTACGACGACCGGCCATCCCTGCACCGGGCGCGGCACGTTGAGCGGCCCCGCGACCGAGAAATGCGGGCCGTCGTGATTGAGCACGCGCAGCGTCGCCGCGTCGTAGTACGCGCCGCTCGCTTTGTCGCGCACGAAGCTGTCGTCAGCCCAGCTATCCCACAGGCCCGTCACGACCCGATGGAACTCCCGCGCGCGGGCATAGCGTTCGGCATGGCCGACGTGTTCGGTGCGGCCGAAGTTACGTGCTTCCGCCGCGTTGTCGGACGTCACGAGATTCCAGCCGGCCCGCCCGCCGCTGATGTGGTCGAGCGACGCGAACTTGCGCGCTAGGTGATACGGCTCGTTGTAGGTCGTCGTGGCCGTCGCGATCAGGCCGATGCGTGCCGTGACCGCCGCGAGCGCGGGCAGCAGCGTCAGTGGATCGAGCCGATCCGAACGGGCCGCGCGCGTCGCGCTGTCGTCGACGTTGGCAGCGACGCTGTCCGCGACGAAGATCGCGTCGAAGCACGCGCGCTCGGCCATGCTCGCCAGTGCCGCATACGCACGGAAATCCGTGCCGGCATCGGCCTGCACGTCCGGATGCCGCCACGCGGCCACATGGTGTCCGGTCTCCATCAGAAAGGCCCCGAGGTGCATGAGGCGGGCAGCTGTCGTCATCCGATATCCTGTCGCGAAAGCGGCGCTGTTCCACCAGGCCGCGCATCGATTCGCTGCTGGCGGCCTGGCATGGTTAGCGCTAACATGGCGAGCAGTCTCTCGTGGCGAATCTATCGCGTCAAATGACGAAATCTGCGGAACTTATGTCCGATTCCACTAAAAGCGAGGCGCGGCCACGCCGTACCTCGGGCCGCCTGACATTGCGCGACGTGGCCGAGCACGTCGGCGTGTCGCAGATCAGCGTGTCGCGCTATTTCCAGGATCCGACGCGGCTGTCAGAGCCGTTGCGAGAGCGGATCGCCCGGGCGGTCGCCGAACTCGGCTACGTGCCGAATCTCGTCGCCGGCGGGCTCGCCTCGGCGCGCAGCCGCGTCATTGGCATGGTCATTCCCAACATCTCGGGGCCGATCTTCGCGAACACGATCCAGAGCTTCAGCGACGCAGTTACCGCGCACGGTTACCAGCTGCTGCTCGCGTCGAGCTATTTCTCGACAGATCTCGAGGAGCATGCAGTGCGCGGACTGCTTGGCTGGTCGCCTGCTGCACTTGTACTGACTTCGCATTTCCATTCGCCTGGTACGGAGGCGTTGATCGCGCAATCGCAGGTCCCGGTGATCGAGACATGGGACTTCCAGCCGCAGCGCAAGCCACTGCAGATCGGCTTTTCGCACCAGGAAGCCGGACGCATCGCGGCACGTCATTTGATCGAGCGCGGCTACCAACACATCGCGTTCGTGCAGAACAGCGTTGCGGGCGATACGAGCGCGCTGGAGCGAGGCGATGGCTACGCGGCGACAATGCGCGAGCACGGCCGGAAACCGATCGTATTTTCGCCAAAGGAGGTCTCGCCGACGCACGCCGGGCGCGAAGCGCTGCTCGCGCTCCTGTCGGCACGCATCCCGGTCGATGCGATTGTTTTCGCGAACGACAATCTCGCCTTCGGCGCATTGCTTGCGGCACCGCGTGTCGGTATCCGTGTGCCGCAGCAATGCGCGATCGTGGGCTTCGGCGACTATCCATTGGCGGATATGGTAATGCCGAGCCTGACTACTGTGCGGCCGCCAGCACGGGAAATGGGCGAACTAGCCGCTGCACGGATTTTTGCGCTGCAGGGTGACGATCCGCCGTCGATCGCAACGCTACGTCGCCGGCAGAGACCGCTGTCCTGCGAGATCGTCGTACGTGAAAGCAGCTAGACCGTACTTCCCCATTCAGCGACCTCGCGGCGCGAGCCCCTCGAGTGGCGTCGCGACCGCGTCGGTGACCAAGGGCCGCTCAGGGTGGATGCGCAACGCAGCGACAATTCCGATCAGCAGCATCGCGACCGAACCCGCGAACGGCAAGGTCCAGCTTCCGGTCCGGTCCACGAGGAAGCCGAATAGGATCGGCGAGAGGATGCCTGCGACGGCTGAGCCCGCGTTCATCATGCCGCTCGCGATGCCGGCATGCGTGCGCGTGATGTCGCTCGGTACTGCCCAGATCGGCCCGATCGTCAATTCCAGAAACAGGAACGACCCGGATAAGCACAGCGCCACGCTGAATGTGGAATGGACGAACGCGAGCGGCACGAGAAACAGCAGCGCGCCGATGAAGCTCAGCACGATGACGCCCTGCCGGGCGAGGGCGAGGCGCCCCGTCCTGCGGTAGATCTGATCGCTCAACCAGCCGCCCAGCGTGTCTCCGACGACGCCGGCGAAAAAGACGCCGGATGCGAACAGCGCCGACGACTTGAGGTCGAGGCCTTTGCCGTGCAAAAAGAAGGTCGGCAGCCAGGTGAAGAAAAGCCAAGCCGTCCAGCCATAGCAGAAGTAGACGAAGATGGTCGGCGCCATGCGCTTGACGAGCGGACCCCAAGGCGTCGGACCGGACGGCGAGGCATCGTCGACGAGAGTCGTCGTCGAGGCGTCTTGCGGATGCTCGCGAAACGAGAGGCACCACCAGACGAGCCACACGGTCGTCACGGCGCCGAGTACATAGAAGGCCGCGCGCCACGAGAGCCATGCCATCAGCGCGGCGACAATCGGCGGCGTGATGGCATTGCCGAGTCGGGAAAACGAATGCGTGAACCCCTGCACGATGCCGCGCTGTTCGCGCGAAAACCAGCGCGTCACCGCGCGGGCCTGGGCAGGCAGCGTCGCTCCCTCGCCGATACCGAGCAGCAGGCGCACCGCGAAGAGCAGGCCCAGGGTGTGGACGAGGCCCGTAGCGAATGTCGAGATCACCCAGATCAGGCCGCAGCCGATCAACGTCTTGCGCGCACCGAACCGGTCGGCGATCCATCCGCCCGCGACCTGGCAGATGGCGTACGAGTAGGCGAACGCCGAGAATGCAACGCCGAGCCCGGTATTGCTCAAGCCGAGCTCAGCCTTGATGGCGCCCGCGGCAGTCGCGAGATTGACGCGGTCCACGTAGAGGATGAACGAAAGCGCACAGAGTAGCAGCAGTGTGTGGCGCCGTTGTCGGCGATCGGTAGGCATGTCTCGCTCCATTGTTTTGCGGCGTCCCGGTGACGTCGCTCTTTTTGTCCACATGAGTGTCTCGGGGCTCGGCTTAGCTCGATCGGGACGAAAAGCCGGAAATCGAGGAGCCGCATCCCAGGCGCTAGCGTCGCGCGATGACGGAGCCGGTGTCTATTGAATCTTTTGGATAGGGCGATAACCTGCGTTATTCACGTGACGCTTCAAGCCAGCCCTTCGGCCGCCGCCGCTCGCAACGTGTCGAACAGTAACGACATCGATGCCGACAGCGCCCGCCCGCGTCGCGTGACGATGCCGTAGGGACCGAGCTCGCGCGGCAGCCGCACGGGCAGTACCTTCAGGACGTCGAGTCGCGCGTAATACGCGGCGACCGAAGAGGGCAGCACGGCGATGAGGTCGCTCCCGGGCAACAGCGATGTGGTCATCAGGACGGCCGCTGTCTCTATCGCGCTCGGCGGCGGCGCGAGACCCGCGTCGGCGAACGAGAGATCGACGAGCGTGCGCATCGGGCTCGGCCGCGGCTGCAAGATCCACGGAAACACCGCCAACTCCTCGAGCGACAGTTTGCGGCGCTTCAAAAGCGGATGATCGTGGCCCACCACGATGGCAAGCCCTTCGTCGCTGAGATGCTCGAACTCGAGCAGGCTGTTGTCCCACCCCTCCGGCACGCGGCCGAGAACGACGTCGACCTGATCGCGCTCGAGCATCGGCACGAGCACGTCGCTCGTGTCGACCTGAACGCTGACATCGAGCAGCGGATGATCGCGCTTGAGGCGGCGGATCACTTCGGCGAGCAGGACCGGCGTCGGAGCCATCACCGCACCGACCCTGACCTTCCCGACCTTGCCTGATTCGAGCGCGGCCAATTCGTCGCGAAGTCCCGCCATGTCGGAGAAGACGAGCTTGGCGTAGCGCGTGGCGGCCGCGCCGAAGCGCGTCGGACGCAAGCCGCGCACGTGGCGTTCGAACAAGGTCACGCCGAGCAGCGTCTCCATGTCGCGCAGCATCTTCGTGACGGCCGGCTGGGTCAGCGCCAACACGTCCGCAGCCTGGCGCAGCGAGCCGCGTTCTTCGACCGCGATCAGCAGCCGGAGGTGCTGCATTCGGAGGCGCCCTTGCAAGGTGCTGAATGGAGGAATCATGACGGTTCGAGCGGGGGACGCGCCAAAATGTAGGTATGAGAAAGAGTTATCGATAGATAGAAAAACGTCAATAGATTTGATCGCCTAGCTCACCCTATATTTCAACCGGCAATCACGAATCCACTCTGACGATTCCGAGGAGACATCCGATCATGAAGATCACCAAAGTGCGCGCACGCGTTTTCGAATGGAAGGGTAAGACGGTGCCGCCGCAGGCGCACTTTTGCTCCAATGCGATGGATCAGCTCTACGATCGCGGCGATTCGATGGGCACGTTCCGCTTTCACGGCTGGACCGTCGTGGAAGTGGAGACCGATACGGGGCTCGTCGGCCTCGGTAACGTCGCGCTCGCGCCGCGCATCGCGAAGGCGATCGTCGATCAATACCTCGCTCCGCTCGTCATCGGCCAAGACCCATTCGACTACGAATACCTTTGGCAGCGCATGTATCGGTCGACGTTGGCGTGGGGCCGCAAGGGCATTGGCATGGCGGCCATCTCGGGCGTCGACATCGCGCTATGGGACTTGATGGGCAAAGCGACCGGCAAACCCGTGTTCAAGCTGCTCGGCGGGCGGACCAAGGAAAAGATTCCTTGCTATGCGTCGAAGCTCTACCGCACCGATCTCGGCGAAATGCAAAAGGAAGCCGCGAGCTATCTGGAGCAGGGCTTCAAGGCGTTCAAGATGCGCTTCGGCTACGGCCCGCGCGACGGCGTTGCCGGCGTGCGGGAAAATTTGAAGTCAGTCGAGGCGATTCGCGAGGTCGTGGGCTACGAGAATGACCTGATGCTCGAATGCTATATGGGCTGGAACCTCGAATACGCGAAGCGGATTCTGCCGAAGCTCGAAAAGTTCGAGCCACGCTGGCTCGAAGAGCCCGTCATCGCCGACGATATCGACGGCTACGCCGAACTCAACCAGCTCACGTCGATCCCGATTTCGGGCGGCGAGCACGAATTTACGCTGCACGGCTTCAAGCAGTTGCTCGACAAGAAAGCCGTCAGCGTCGTTCAATACGACACGAACCGTGTCGGCGGAATCACGGCGGCACACAAGATCAATGCGTTGTGCGAAGCGTACAGCGTGCCTGTCATTCCGCATGCGGGCCAGATGCACAACTATCACCTGACGATGTCGACGCTCGCATCCCCGATGTCGGAATACTTCCCGGTCCATGATGTGGAGGTCGGCAACGAGCTGTTCTACTACATCTTCAAGGGCGATCCGCAACCGCAAAACGGCTTCCTCGATCTCGACGACAACGTCCCGGGATTGGGGCTTTCCATCGACGAGCGCTACCTCGATCAGTTTCAGATCATCGAGTAGGGGCGTTTCGGGAATAGGGCGGGCGCACCACGGCGCCCTATCCGTTGATCGTCACAAGCTCGGCAAACTTTTGAATGTCGACGTTGCCTCCGCTGACGAGCACGCCTACCCGCTTGCCCTTGAGCGCGGCTCCCATGCGGCGGGCCGCGGCCAACCCCAGGCATCCGGTAGGCTCGACGACGAGCTTCATGCGTGAGGCGAAAAAGCGCATGCATTCGACGAGCTCGGCATCGCTTGCCGTCAGCACATCGTCGACATCGCGCCGGATGATCGGAAATGTATGTTCGCCCAGGTGCTGAGTCTGCGCTCCGTCGGCAATGGTCTTGGGTGTATCGATGTGGACGATCTTCCCGGACCGGAACGACTGTTGCCCATCGTTGCCTGTTTCTGGCTCGATGCCGTAGAGCGTGCAATCGGGTGAAAGCGCGCGTGTCGAAAGCGCCGATCCGGACAGCAGGCCACCGCCGCCCAGCGGCACGAAGAACGCATCGAGCGGCCCGACTTCTTCGAACAATTCCTTCGCAGCCGTGCCCTGACCCGCGATGACGTCCGGATGGTCGTAAGGCGGAATCAGCGTGAGGCCGTGCTTGTCCGCCAGCTCGCGACCGATCTGCTCTCTGTCGTCCTTGTAACGATCGTAGATTACGACATTGCCGCCGTAGCCTTTTGTCGCCGCGACTTTGACGGCGGGTGCATCGTGCGGCATGACGATCGTCGCGGGCATGCCGAGCAGTCGGGCCGAGAGGGCTACGGCCTGCGCGTGATTGCCCGAGGAAAACGAGACAACGCCGCGGCGACGCTGACCTTCGTCGAATTTCGACAGCGCGTTGAATGCGCCGCGGAACTTGAACGCCCCCATGCGTTGCAGGTTTTCGCACTTGAAGAATAGTTGCGCGCCGAGTTCCTCGTTGATCGTTCGCGACGTCAAGACGGGGGTACGGTGAGCAAAACCTTCGATTCGCTTCGCGGCGGCGACGACGTCGTCGAAGGCAGGCAGGGAAAGCGTGGTCATGGCAAGGATTTGTCCTGATCGGAAAGCGGAATGGCGCGCGGACTAGTCGCGCATCATTCTAGACCTTCGTCACACTCCTTACGCTTTGTCACCAGTTCGAGGTCAACACGTGTCTTCGGACACGCGTTAAACCGGCAGCGCTGAACTTTTTCAGCCGCCCAAAGAAAAGGAGTCACTCATGAAGACGATTTTCGCTGCTCTCGCTTCCGCATTGCTCGTGTCGACCGCTTTCGCGCAGACCGCCGCACCGACACCGTCGAGCGCGGCAGCCGCCGCTACGCAAGCCGGTCAGACAGACACGAAGGCCAGCACCGAAGTGCAAGCGGGTACCACGAAGACCGATGCGTCGACCAATGAAGGCGGCACCGTGCCGAAGAAGGCGATTCACGGCGTGCACAGCAAGAAGAAATCGGCCGAGCATGGCGCGAAGACTCAAGGGCACAAGCTGCAAAAGAAAAAGGAGCAAAGCGCTGAGAACGGCGCCGACAAGGCGAAGTCCGACGCCGGCACGGAAACCGGCACGGCGCCCGTGAAGGCCGACGTCAAGACGGATGCTGCTGTAAAAGCGCAATAACATCGTTGGCCTTCCGCACGAACCAGCCCCTTGGCTACAAGAGCTGGCGTGCCCCGTTCAGGGCGAGTCCGGGGACTCGCCCTTTTTCGCCGTGCGCCCGGCAGGGCGCATTCACTTGGAGGTGAAAGTCCTCTACACGCCCGGCAAGGGGAAGTGTTAGCCGGAGGCAAGGGTGTCGCGGGCGAC
>NZ_PTIR01000009.1 GCF_002934455.1 Trinickia symbiotica
ATCTCGTATCTCCCTCGTTACCCGGTAACTATCGATTCGAAACATGTTACCCGGTAACGCGAAATCTACCGATGTGTGGCAGATTTAGCGCTTACACAGCAAACACGCAAGGTCGCGGGTCCGCAGCCAACCAAAGCGGTGCAAGGCTCGAAGCGCCTTGGTTTCGTTTTCCCGGGCGACTTCTCGTCCGTCTTTCGCTCTACCCATTGCTATCCCCATGTATGTCGATAGCTGGTATAGCGACGCCTGGACCGGACAGCTCCCAGTACGCCGGGGGGCGTACTGGGAGAACGTATCGTGTGCTGCGCACACGAGGGGCACCGTGACAGGTTCTCCGCGCTGGACGCGCGGCCTGCCACTGCTGCTGCTGGACGCATCAGCTGCCCCAAACAACATGAGCGCCCCACGCTGCGCGCGGGCAACCTCTTCACACGAGAGCGCTGGACGCGTTCCCGGCTTCGGCTTTCGCCTCGACCAGCGCTTCGCTTGGCTGAACAGGTTGCCCGCGCGTAGCCCGGGGCGCGGGGCTTCGCCCCCCGGCAATCTGCCAGCGCGTGGGCGCGCCTCTGCACGCTAGGGCGTGCAGCGATAGCCGGTCCCCCCCATGCACGCCATCGACCGCCCTAGGGGGCGGTGCGATTGCGTGGGCGGCGGGCTGGACGCCCTTGCCCCGCATCACTGCGTGACGCGGCCCCCCTACGTCAGCAGGCGTTTGCCTGCTGCCTGCGCGCCTACGGCTTGCGTTACGGGCACGGTCATGACCGTGCAGAGGTCGCGGCAATGGCCGCGACGCCGGCACCGGCGCAAGAGCGGCGCGTGCGCCGCTCTTCCTGCCTGCTTCGCCCAATCGATGGCGACTTTACGCCAGGCGGTCCGGAACGCAAGGGCCTCCGGCGCTCCGCGCATGTCCATCACCCGGTCCCTGTGGGCTGCGGCTTCCGGCCATGCCCTTGCATTCCGGCCTTATCGCCCGGCGTCACGTTGCGCCACGGGCGAAACACTCAGGAAGTACGGCGGCAACGGCAACACACCGCCCCCTACGCCGGTGCCGGGAAACGGTTGGGGCTCGACATCTAGGAACCCGGTCAGCTTTAAAGGAGCGACATCCATGCAGGAAGCGGTAAAGCAAGTCGAAGTGGAGCAGATAAGCGCCGAGGAGTGGCGGCGCACTCATCGCGATTTCAAAACCACCATCGACGGACAGCGGTACGTGCTGCGTTGGACCACGCATGGCACGAGTCTGGTACCCGTAACAGTCGTGAAGGAGAAGAAATGAACAAGTCACCGTTTGGCCCCGTGATTTTCAGCTACCCGCGCGCGCAGGCAATTGCAGACGGAGTGTTGGTTGACGTTTCGAGCGCAGCGCTAGAAGCCGGTTTCCGGCATCCAGTCGCTCTGACGTCTGCAACGTGGGCGGATTGCGTTGCATGGACGGACGCAGATAGCGAACGACAAACGGAGCAGAGCGAGCATTGGCGGTTGCTCGATGTGTTGTGGTTGGCACGGTTGGCCGCGCGTAACGGTCAGGGCAGTCAGGTGATGTTCGATGTGCGGCGGGTGCCGCGTGACGGTCACAGCGTCTATCCGCACCGGACGCGGTTGCGACTCGTCATTGGTCCCGGCGACGATGGCGAACCGGTCTTCACGGTGATGCTGCCGGACGAAGACTGAGTCCGAAGGCCCCGCCGATCGGCGGGGCGCGTTTTGGCATATTTTTTCAGGAGAAATCGGATGTCAATATGGAATCGCCTATTCGGCGGCTGCTCATCCGCCGACAACGGCGGCGTGCGTGAGAGTTCGCCGCAGATGGTCTTCAACCCAGCGACGGGCTTGCCGATGGTCGGCAATAGCTACACTAGCGTCGACTACGGAGGCAGTTCGTTCGGGACGAACGTTCACGAGCACACGCAGTGGTCACCGTCGTCAACTGGCTGCGGATTCGATAACGACTGGATGCGATAACTGAGGGGAGGCCCGCTTAGCGGGCCTCGCTTACTTACTTGAGCTTGTCTTCGAGCTGTTTGAATACGTCGCGGCCAACATCATCGCGCTCGACGGCGAAAAGGAACAGGCAGCGACCGTTACTCGACTTTTCCCACTGGTAACCGACCTGATTCTTCTCTTTTGAGTCGTCGGTGGTCTTGTATAGCTCGCCTTTGTATTCCACTACGAGCACGCGACCGTCCGTCAGCTCCGCGACAAAGTCCGGGTAAAAATAATCGGAAGAGGTGGGAAGCCAGAACGACGTCTTTTCCTGTTGCTGGATGTTCCGTACCCAATGTTTGACTTTGGGATGCGCGTCAATTGCCATCGCACACCGGAATTCCTCTGCGTCCTTGCCTGCGGATGTCTTCTGTCTCAGGTCGTGAATTTCAGGGTAGAAATGCTTGTTGAATTCGTAGCTGCCCTGGTACGTATTGCGCGCGGGGTATCTACCTGGGTCAAATTGGAAACTGAAATGGGCAACGTCTTCCAGCTTGGGTACCGTCATTTCAAACAGGCGGCCTTGGAAGCCCTTGTTCATGGCGAGCTGGCGCAAGCGCTCGATTTCCAAGCCGATAGCCTTGGCTAGCTGGAATCGAGCACGAACGAGGGCGGTCAGGCCTAGTCCTTTTTCGTGCAGGTGGGACAGCATCTTGACTAGGTACGCCTGCAACTGCGACTGTGGCAGGTACGGTTGACGTACCTCCTGGTCGAGCCAGCGAACTAGGTCGAGTTCACTAACACTGCTCGGCACTTCGTTGAGGCTCAGTTGCTGCGCGTCGATATGGCGGAACTTGACCTTCTCGCCGTTCAGGTCAATCTCAAACGAATTGATTGTTTCGTGAATGTCAAATCCGGCAAGTTGGACCGGAAAGTCGAGGAGATTCCAATCACCAAGGCTCGTCAGGGTCTCCTTCTCGACCAGCTCCAGATAGCCGTCAAGTTCCAGGCAGAGCTGCGGAACTGCGGCGAAGGTGAGGCCGAGCTGTGCGGGAGCCCGAAGGGCACGTCGCATAGCGCGGTGCTCGGCAAACTGCTGCTCGACTTTCTCTTGCGCTTTCTTGGGCAAGCCAGCCTTGATAAATTCTTCAACCTGCTTCAGCGTATCGCTGTCCACGTTGCCCTTGACCAAGGCCGTTGCGCCCTGCGAGGTCGGACGTATTTCAACCTTCGCTTTTAGTTCTTCGGGCCAATGCTGGGTATCGGGTGGAGCGGGCAGCTCGATGTGGCAGTCGGGAACGGTCGGAGCGGTGCCCGTGGCTCCGCCTGCTGATGCGGAGACCGGGCCGCCGCCAACAAGAGGCAGCGTTTGCTGCGGCACTAGAAGGGTCGCCGTTTCTAGGCGCTCGAAACCCATGTTTTGTACAAGGCGGTCGCGCAGACCGCTCGCCGCTTCGGCGAAATTCGCAGCGACGATATGGGCATAGGCCTTATTGAGTTCGGCCTGAGAACGGTCGCTGGCGTAAGGCATGCGTAGAACACGGCCCAGCAGTTGTTCCACGTCTTTCGCTGAGTTGATGGATTGCAGGCTCGCCAGGACATAGGCAAAGGAACAATCCCAGCCCTCTTTCAGTGCTTCGATTGTTATTACGTAGCGGACAGGGCACGCTGGGTCAAACAGGTTGATGCCGTCCAGTCCCTTCTGCGAACCAGTAGCAATCGCAATTTGGTCTTCGGGGATATTCTCCTGTTCAAGCAAATACTGCTTGACCACTTCTACCGTAGCATCGCCGCCCTTGGGCATCGCTTGAATCAGCGCGATAGGGCGGACGTAATCGGGCTCCTTCTGGGCCACCGTCTCAAGGCCTCGACGCGTGAGTATCGCGTCACGCAGGCACTCACGCCAGCCTTCAGGATGTTCCGCCAAAACGATAGGCAGCTTAATCATCTGCTCGGCGCGCAGCTCACGCGCCGAGACATGATATAGGACGTTGTTACCGACGACGGGCGTAGCCGTCAGCTCAATCACACAGCTAGGATTGAGTCTGCCAAGAGTCTTAAAAAATCGGTCAGTACGATTGTTGTGCGCTTCGTCAATGACGACTATCGGACGGTATAAATTCAGCCAATTCGCCACAGAGAACTTGACCCTCCCAATGTCCTTGGGAGTCAGGTAGGGCTGGTTTTCGAGGTCGCCTTCCGTGACCTTCTCCAAACCGGCGGTTACTGAGGCCGGAAGGGTATCGAAGTGCGGGGCGAGTTCCTCGAAGAACGAGTACACGTTGCGCTTTGCAGTGTCCGTGACGTTGAACGATTGAATCGTGGCGACGACGATGATGCATGCCTTGCCCAAATCGTGAGGGCTGACGGTTTGCAGGCTTTCCAGGTCGCAGACCTGCACACGGTCGCCGAAATAATGTGCCAGTGCTTGGCGGTAGGGGTGACGCGCGTTGGAGAGCGCGTCCAGCGTTTGCGAGCGGATGGCGTCCGAAGGGACCAGCCACAATGCAATCGGGGCATCGCTATCGAGGACAGTCTTACCAGCCAAGGCGACTGCGTGTGCCGCGAGCAGCGTTTTTCCGCCGCCGGTCGGAATACGCAAGCACACACAAGGGGTGTCTGGAAAAATATCGTGGTAAGTCTCGTTGACGCGACTTTGCTCGGCCAATGCAGCGAGGTAGGCATCGCTGACAGGCTTGCAACGGCTCGCTTCGAGGAACTGTACAAGGGCAGTTAAAGTCTTGCGTTGATATTCTTTTAATTCGAACATTGTCTTTCTCAGCGCATCTTCACGTCGTAGGGAATTTGCTTGAATGTGATGTTTTCTGCTGCAAGCGTTGCCGGACCAATACGCGATGCCTCCCCGTAGACAACTACCGGCCCTTCATGAGGATGATATTCACGCAAAGCGGCAAGAGCGGCGCGAGTAAAGACATTTCCGCCGTTGGGTCGTCGGTCGCCGGGGACGCCGCTATATAGAAGATAGTAAGCTACGCCATTCCGAATACCGAGTAACGGTGAATCGAAAGACTGCGTTGCGGGCGTACCTGTTTCGATGTGCCAGATGTAGGCGGCTAGCATCGAAAAGCTCACGTTCGGATTGATGCCGCCGTTTTCGTCAAAGGCTGCACCATCCAGGGTACAGAACGTGAAGCCACCGCCACCCTTCCAGCCGTTGGCTTCGCTAATCCCACCTTGTTCGCCAGCAATGACTTTTTCGAGGCGCGGTACGCAGTGCGTGATTGCGTGCTCGCCAATCTCGATTCCAATGTACCGACGGCCCATTTTGTGGGCCACCGCAGCCGTTGTGCCGGAGCCCAGGAAGGAATCAAGAACCAAATCGTTTGGTGCGCTGGCGATTTGCAATACTCGTTGAATTAACGCTTCCGGCTTCGGTGTTGAAAAATTAAATTCTGTGGATAGCTTGAGCAATTCCTGAGCGGCTATTCGGTTCTCACCGACTTCGCGATAATGCCATACAGTTGTCGGGACGACGCCTTTAACCTGAAGTTCAGAAAGAAAGCGCTTGATGGTGGGTTTGTTTGAACCATCTTTGCCAAACCACATCCTGTTATCCGACACAAGTTTCTCGTACGAATCCTTGGTGTATGACCAAGCTCTACCGGGCGGGGGAAGCGTTACGCGCCCGCTCGGAGTGACAATTTCGTATATGTTGGCGCTTTCGCCAGTCTTCGCAAACTGCTTGCCACGCTGTCCTGATTTGAGGCTTAGCGTGAAGTTGTCTGCGTACCACGGTCCGCGCCCATACCATGTGCCGTCTTCCCGGACCCCATCGAAAGCGTCAGAATTTTTGTAAATCTGATTTTGTTCTTCCGTGCGTGGGAGTTTTGACGGACGCCAAATAGACTTATCGCGGGCGAACGCGAGAACGTGGTCATGGCTGTCGCTAAGCCACGTTGAATTGCTTTGAGGGGCAGACTTCTTTTCCCATATCGCATTGGCGATGAAATTTCTTCGCCCAAAGATTTCGTCCATGACGACCTTGAGGTAGTGTGCCTCGTTATCATCAACCGTTACCCATATGCTTCCGTCTTCAGCAAGCAGCTCGCGCAGCAGAGACAGCCGTGGGTAAATCATCGACAACCATTGACTATGTTCTAGATTGTCGTCGTAGTGGATGAAGGCGCTTTGCGTGTTGTAGGGCGGGTCGATGAAGATGCACTTCACGCGGCCTGCATAGAACGGAAGCAGCGCTTTCAATGCTAGAAGGTTGTCACCTTGGACGATGAGATTGTCGGTTGCAGAGTTGTCGCCGTAGGTCCTCTCGCGCTTGAGAAGGTGGTAGGGCACCTCAAGGGAGGCGTCCTTAGCTTGATTCTTGTTGACCCAGTCGAGAAACGGCATTTCTTATTCGGTGGCCATAGGAAATTTGAAGCCGTCATTGTAGGGCTTCAATCGAGCTGGGTGAGGCGGAGCTGGGAGCGTCGTCGCTGTTACGGGCGAGCGAGGAAGTCTGCGCCCGCGTCAAAACGTGCGGGAGGGACTGTCCTGAGCGGCAGCTAACATTCTAGGCTGTTGTTAGCCCCATGTTAGCCCGCGAGAAAAGAAAAAAGGGTTAGCTTTCGCTAACCCTTTGAATTCTTTGGTGGGGCGTGAGTGACTCGAACACTCGACCTACGGATTAAGAGTCCGCTGCTCTACCAACTGAGCTAACGCCCCAACAGACTGCAAAGTATGACGTACTTTTTCGTGCTTGCCAAGTCCCCTTCTTAATTTTCATGGCTGAGCCAGCGTGTTGGCTCCTGTGGCACGTGGAGCGGCAACACCGGCGTTGCACCCGTTTTCAACGCATTCGTCTGACCACGGCTATCATTCCGCTGAGACGCACGCCGCGCAACCGCGCGAGTGGCGCGCCGCAAACCAGGACGGAGACACGAATGAACGAATCCGCAACCGCCGCGCTGCTCGAGCGCGTGCTGGCGCCGTGGGTACGATCGCTGGCACTCGAGCCCGTCTCGGTCGGCGAAGGCAGTGTCACGCTGCGCTTGCCCTTTTCCGGCGAGTTCCGCCATTCGGGCGGCGTGATTTGCGGCCAGGTCTTCATGGCCGCGGCCGACACTGCGATGATCGTCGCCATCTCGGCCGCGCTAGGCGAATACCAGCCGATGACCACAGTCTCGCTCAACATCAGTTTCATGCGCGCCGTCCGCAAAGGCGACGTCCTCGTCACTGCGCGCGTACTGCGCCTGGGCCGAAGTCTCGTCTTCGGCGAAGTGGAGCTCTTCGACGAAGATGGCAAAATGGCCGTCCACGCCACGACCACCTACTCGCTGCTCACCTGACGCGAAGCGGGCGCGGCGGATCACGGAGCTCGATCACAACATGTTCGACCAGGTCGTCTTCGCGGGCGGTGGCAACCGCTGCTGGTGGCAAGCCGGATTCTGGGACGTCGTGAAGCCTGAAATAGCGCTGGCGCCGCGCGTCATCGCCGGCATTTCCGCCGGCGCCGCGACCGCATGCATGCTCTACACGCGCGATTCGCATTGGGTCATGCGCTATTACGAAGAGGCGCTGCGCGACAACCGCAAGAACGCATACTGGGGCAACCTATGGCGCCGCGGCGCGTCGGTGTTTCCGCACTACCGCATCTATCGGCAGGCGCTGCTCGACATCTATGGCGAGCGTTTCACCGAGCTCGCCAAGGGACCGGAAATTCGCATCGGCGTCTCGCACGTTCCACGCTGGCTCGGCGCACATATTTCGGTCGCGGCCGGCCTCGTTGCCTACAACATCGAAAAGTACGTTCGCAAGAAGCTGCACCCAACGCTGGGCCAGGCGCTCGGCTTCCGCCCGGAATACATGCGCGCTCAGGACTGCGCGGATGCGGAGGAACTCGCCGACCTCATCCTGCAGTCGTCGTGCACGCCGCCGTTCACGCCAGTCCTCCGCCGCGGCGGCAAGCCCGTGCTTGATGGCGGCATGGTCGACAATGTTCCCGTCGCGGCGCTCGACGCCACGCCCGGCCGCGTGCTCGTGATGGTCACGCGACTCTACCCGAGGCCGCAGACTTTCGTGCTCGCGCATGGCGCGCAGCAACGAGTCTACGTGCAACCCTCGCGCAAGGTGCCGATTTCGAGCTGGGACTACACGCAGCCGGCGCTGATGCGGCCGACGTACGACCTCGGCCGCGCCGACGGCGAAGCCTTCCTGCGCCGTGTGCCGGAGCTGCTCGAGCGGGCCGCGAGCGCGCGACCCGCCGGGCACAGCTGATTCGCTACCGCCTCCGAAGAGCGGTCAGCGCCTCCGGATTGACGACGCTCGACATATCGCCGGCATCGAACGCGAGGATGTTCTTGAACGCCGCGCTGAAATAGAGCTCGTAGCCTTCACGCTCGACATAGCCGATATGCGGCGTGCAGATCACATTCTCCAGGCGCAGTAGTCCATAGCCTTGCAGGATCGGCTCTGTTTCGAACACGTCGACGGCAACCATCCCGGGCCGATTGCGCGTCAGTGCATTCGCAAGCGCGTTCTCCTCGAGCAGTTCGGCGCGGCTCGTATTGACGAAAAGCGACGTCGGCCTCATGCGCATCAGATCATCTTGCTTGACGATGCCGCGCGTGGCGTCGTTCAAGCGCAGGTGCAGCGACAGCACGTCGCTCTCTTCGAACAGCGCCTCGCGGCTCGCGGCGGTCTCGAAACCGTCGGCGCGCGCGGCTTCGAGCGAATGATCGCGCCCCCAAACGAGAACGCGCATGCCAAAGGCCTTCCCATAGCCCGCGACGATCCGGCCGATTTTGCCATAGCCCCAGATGCCGAGCGTGTGCCCGTGCAGCACTTGCCCAAGGCCGAAGTTCGGCGGCAGCGCCGATGTCTTCAGCCCGGACTGTTGCCACGCACCCTGTTTCAGATTCGCGACGTATTGTGGAATGCGCCGCTGCGCGGCCATGATGAGCGCCCACGTCAGCTCCGCCGGCGCAATGGGCGAGCCGACGCCTTCGAGCACGGCGATGCCGCGCTCGGTGCAGGCAGCGAGATCGATGTGGGCGCCGACTTTGCCGGTCTGGCTGATCATCCGCAGGTGCGGACACTTGTCGAGCAACTGGGAGCTCACGCGGGTGCGCTCACGGATGAGGACGAGCGCGTCGACTTCTGCCAGACGGCTTGCCAGCTGACCTAAGCCGCGCACCGTATTGTTGAACACTTTGACGTCATGTCCCGCAAGCATTTGAAAACAATCGAGCTTGCGGACGGCGTCCTGGTAGTCGTCGAGAATGGCAATTTTCATAGGGGAAGGTTCTGCAGTGCACGTTGAACGCGATAGACGCGGTGATATCCTTGTCAGTTCCAACCTGTCGGAGAGATGGGAGCTGGCATGAGCGATGCAACGCCTGTCGTCACGATGCTCGGTGCTGCTTTCAATGCTGCTGTCGCTAGGCAGGAAGGCCTCTTTTTAACAGCTTGTTGCGACGCCGCGCAAGCTGTATGGCTCTTGACGCCCTTCCGCATGCGCGCTTTGCCGCGAAATGCATGCGTTTTCCGCCCTCGGCGTCATCGAGCGCCCACCGTTTCCCCTTCAACGACCATAAAACGGAGACTGCTCAATGAACGAGATCGCCTTTGGAGGTGCAGCCGCATTTGAGGTCCCTGCATATGTCAGACATAAGCGGCTGCGCGAGTGGGTCGCGCGCATCGCCGCTTTGACGAAGCCCGATCGCGTCGTTTGGTGCGACGGTTCGGAAGCCGAATACGACCGGCTCTGCGCGCAGATGGTCGAGGCCGGTACGTTGAAGCGGCTCAATCCCGCCAAGCGCCCGAACTCTTACTTGGCGTGGTCCGCCCCTTCGGACGTGGCGCGAGTGGAAGATCGGACGTTCATCTGCTCAAAACGTCGGGAAGACGCCGGCCCGACGAACAACTGGATGGAGCCGGGCGAGATGCGCGCGACGCTCGACGGTCTCTTCGACGGCGCCATGCGCGGGCGCACGATGTATGTCGTGCCGTTTTCGATGGGGCCCCTTGGCTCGCCGATCGCTCATATCGGCATCGAGCTGACAGACAGTCCTTACGTTGTGGTCAACATGCGGATCATGACGCGCATGGGCGCTCAGGTGTATGAAGTTCTGGGCGACGACGGCGACTTCGTTCCGTGTGTGCACTCGGTCGGCGCTCCGCTCATGGGCGGCGCACGCGATGTGCCCTGGCCGTGCAACGACACGAAATACATCGTCCATTTCCCGGAATCGCGCGAAGTCTGGAGCTTTGGCTCGGGCTATGGCGGCAACGCGCTGCTCGGCAAAAAGTGCTTCGCGCTGCGTATAGCCTCGACGATGGGCCGCACCGAGGGTTGGCTCGCCGAACACATGCTGATCCTTACCGTCACGTCGAACGAGGGGCGCAAGTATCGCGTGGCGGCGGCTTTTCCGTCGGCTTGCGGCAAGACGAACTTCGCCATGCTGATCCCGCCGCCCGCGATGAGCGACTGGTCGATCTCGACGATCGGCGACGACATCGCCTGGATCAAGCCCGGCAAGGACGGCCGACTTTACGCGATCAACCCGGAGGCCGGCTATTTCGGCGTCGCGCCGGGCACGAGCGAGAAGACGAACTACAACGCGATGGCGACGCTCAAGCGCAACGTCATCTTTACGAATGTGGCGCTGACGGACGACGGCGACGTCTGGTGGGAAGGCATGACGGACGAGCCGCCGGCGCATCTCATCGACTGGCAAGGCAACGACTGGACACCCGAGATCGCACGCGAGACCGGCCGCAAGGCCTCGCATCCGAACGCGCGCTTCACGGCGCCGGCCGCGCAATGTCCGTCGATCGATCCGGACTGGGAAAATCCGGCCGGCGTGCCGATCGATGCATTCATATTCGGCGGGCGGCGCTCGAGCACGGTGCCCCTCGTCACCGAGGCGCGCAACTGGGTCGAGGGCGTCTATATGGCCGCGACAATGGGGTCGGAAACCACGGCCGCCGCCGCGGGCCAGCAGGGCGTCGTGCGTCGCGATCCATTCGCCATGCTGCCGTTTTGCGGCTACAACATGGCTGATTACTTCGACCATTGGCTCAAGCTCGGCAAGCGCGTGGACGCGCTCGCCGGCAAGCTGCCGAAAATTTTCTGCGTCAATTGGTTCCGGAAGGGACCCGACGGCAAGTTCGTCTGGCCCGGCTTCGGCGAGAACATGCGCGTGTTGCGCTGGATGATCGGGCGAATCGAAGGCCGCGCGGCCGGAGTCGAGCACGCATTCGGCATTTCGCCGCACTACGAGGACATCGACTGGACCGGGCTCGAATTCACGCGCGAGCAATTCGATCAAGTGATCTCCGTCGACGAGGCGGCATGGCGGCAGGAGCTCGCGCTGCACGACGAGCTTTTTGAAAAGCTCCACGATCATCTGCCTGCTGCGCTGACGCAGACGAAGGCTGGTATCGAGGAACGGCTCGCCGCCGCCTGACACCCAGACTGGGCGGCTCAGCGCCGCCTTTCCCGACGATCGAAAGGCCGCCCGCGGGCGGCCTTTTGGCGTGCCCCCGCATCCACTGCAAGCGCCGCCGCGTAACGGACGGAAACCTGTCACTACTTCGAGATCGGAAAAAAAGCGCCGCGGCGCGCAACTCTGCACCGATTCGAGAGTCGTAGGACAATTACGTATTGGCTTGGGAATTTTTTTCTGAGCAATAACAGCGGCAGGAGTTGTCAATGGATCATTTGCAGTCAATGCGCGTGTTCGTGAAAGTCTCCGACTTAGGCAGTTTCGCCCGCGCCGCGAGCGCGATGGATATCTCCAACGCGGTCGCCACGCGCCATGTCGCGGACCTGGAAGCCCGGCTCGGCACGCGCTTGTTGAACCGCACTACCCGCAGCCTCTCGCTCACCGAATCAGGGCAAGTCTATTTGGAGCGCGCCCGCCAGATTCTCGACGAACTCGAGGACGTCGAGCAGATGGTCGTCGCCCGCAATCACGAACCGGTCGGCACGCTGCGCATCGTCGCACCGGTCGTCTTCGGCCTGCATAACCTCGCCCCCGTATTGCAGACCTACGTCCGTCGCTATCCGAAGGTCATCCCCGATCTGACGCTCGTCGATCGCGGCGTCGATCTCGTCGAAGAAGGGTTCGACGTCGGCATCGTCATCGCACAGAAGATGCGCAGCGCCAGCATCGTCACGCGACGTCTCACCACAGGCTGCATGATCGTCTGCGCCACACCGGCCTATCTCGAGAAACACGGCGTGCCGACGCGGCCCGAGCACCTCGCCGATCATGCGTGCCTGAGTCTTCCTTCCGAGTACTGGGGCGAAGAGCGCGTATTCACGGGGCCCGAGGGCGAGGTGCGCGTGCGCCCGTCGAACGTCATCGTTTCCAACAACACCGAAATGCTGCGCCAGTTCGCGCTGCTCGGCATGGGCATCGCGATTTTGCCGAGCTATCTGATCGGCAGCGACGCCACGCGTGGCAATCTCGTCCGTGTGCTCGCCGACTATAAGCTGCCCAAGGTCGAGGTCAATATCGGCTATCCGAGCCGCCGGCATCTTCCGGCGAAAGTGCGCACGTTCATCGACCATCTCGTCGAGCACTTCAGCCGCACGCCGAACGGCACACTCGGCGAGCTCTGGCTACACCAGGACGGCTCGGCCGTGCAGGATGGAGCCCTCGCGCAGCGGGACGACGAGGACATCGTCGAATCGAACGAAGAGTACGAGGTGGGTGCGCAGCATTCGTATGACGGGCGGCACGACGGTGCGCTATCCAAGGTGCCGAGGGCGGCCCGTCCGCGTGTCAGCACGCCGTCGCCGCTCTGATTCGTCGTTTTCGAATCGAGCCCGCAGCCGGTTCCGGTTCCGCTTCCGGTGCCGGCCGCTGCAAGAGATGATCTGAGTCAGTGCTGAAGCACGGGCTCAGATCGATCGCGGCAGTCACGCCCCGACTTTCCGAACGGGCGCTTTCTTTGCGGCCGGCGCCTTCGTCGCCGTCCTTGCGGCCGTCTTTGCGGCCGTCTTCTTTGCCGGCGCTGCTACGGCCTCGGCTTCATGCTCTTGCGTCTCGTCGGCCGCCGCGGCCCGCGCCGTTCTCGGTGATCGTCCGGCCGACTTGGCCGCGGTCTTGGCCGAGGGCTCCTTCTTTTCGAACTCGAAGCCGATCTTTCCGTCACTCTGCTTGACGAGGTAGGCCTTGAAATTGCGGCCCGTGCGCGAGGATTTGAAGCCCGTCAGCAGATCGGTACGGCCTTCCGTGAGCAATTTCGCCGTTTGGTCTCTTGCGATCTCCTGCTGGAGGATGACCTTGCCCGAGCGAAAATCGCAACTCTTCGGCGTCGCCACGGCGTTCTCGCAGACGTAGCTCATGCCATGCTCGTAGACGTTCGATCCGCATTTCGGGCAAGCGCCTACGGGTTCCTGATCGGAGAAATCGGGCGCTTCGCCGTCCTCGCCTCCCTGGTCCTGGCCGAAGTCGAATTCAAGCTTGTAGTTCTTGATTTCGTCGTCGAACGCGAGCTTGAGAATGGCCGAGAACGGCCGCCCCATCTTGCTGCGAAAACCTGACAGTGGGCCGATCTCTTTCTTGGCCAGCAACGTTTCCACTTCGTCGATTTCGAACTGCCGGCTACCCGGAATCTTCGAGATCGAGAAATCACACTGAGTGCAGGCGAAGCGCCGATAGTTTTCCTTCACCTGCCCACCGCAATTCGGGCAAGGCGTGGAAAGCGTCGCATAATCGCCGGGAATCGTGTCCGAGTCGTATTCTTTCGCACGCTTGACGATGGTTTGCGTCATGCGCGCGATCTCCTGCATGAACGCGTCGCGCGCGAGCCCGCCGCGCTCCATCTGCGCAAGCTTGTGCTCCCACTCGCCCGTGAGCTCGGGGGCCGTCAGTTCCTTGACGCCGAGCCCGCGTAACAACGTCATCAGCTGAAACGCCTTGGCGGTCGGGATCAGGTCGCGGCCCTCGCGCACGAGATACTTCTCGCCGAGCAAGCCTTCGATGATCGCCGCCCGTGTGGCCGGCGTGCCGAGTCCCTTTGCCGCCATCGCCTCGCGCAGCTCGTCGTCTTCGACGAGCTTGCCGGCGCCCTCCATCGCCGAGAGCAGCGTCGCTTCGTTGTAGCGCGCGGGCGGCTTCGTCGTCAGCCCGTGCGCGGCGATCTTGTCGGTCTTGACCTTCTCGTCTTTCTGCACAGGGGCGAGGTTGCCTTCCTCGCCGCCCGCGTCACGGCCGTACACTTGCAGCCAGCCCGGCTCCACCAGTACTTTCCCTTCGGTCTTGAACTGATGCCCTGCGACCTCGGTGATGCGCGTCGTGACGCGATACTCGGCCGCGGGGAAGAAGACCGCGAGAAAACGCTTGACGACGAGATCGTAAAGCTTCTGCTCGGGCTCGGAGAGCGACTTCGGTGCCTGCAGCGTCGGAATGATCGCGAAGTGATCGCTGATCTTCGAATTGTCGAAGATCCGCTTGTTAGGCTTGACCCAGTTCTTGTCGAGCACCTGCTTCGCGAACGGCAGGTAGTTGTTGCTCTCTTTCAGCATTTCGAGCGTGCTGTTCACCGTGCCGAGGTAGTCCTCGGGCAGTGCGCGCGCATCGGTACGCGGGTAGGTGAGCACCTTGTGCTTCTCGTAAAGCGCCTGGGCGAGGCCGAGCGTGTTCTTTGCGGAAAAACCGAAGCGGCCGTTCGCTTCGCGTTGCAAGCTCGTCAGATCAAAGAGCAGCGGCGAAAGCTGGCTCGACGGCTTCGATTCCTCCGTCACCGTGCCGATCTGGTCGCGGCACGCTGCCACGACGGTCTCGGCGGCGGCAACGCTCCAGAGCCTCGATTCGCGTTTTTCGGGATCGAACTCGTCGCGCTTGAACTTCGGGTCGAACCAGCGGCCCTCGTAGAAGCCGCCCGCACAGACGAAGTCGGCGCGCACTTCCCAATAGTCGCGCGCGACAAACGTGCGGATCTTCTCCTCCCGCTCGACGACGATCGACAGCGTAGGTGTCTGCACGCGCCCGACGGTCGTGAGGAAGAAGCCGCCGCCCTTGCTGTTGAACGCCGTCATCGCCCGCGTGCCGTTGATGCCGACGAGCCAGTCGGCCTCGGAGCGGCAGCGCGCCGCGTCGGCGAGCGGCTGCATGTCGGCGTCGCTACGCAGACGCGCGAAGCCATCTCGGATCGCGGCGGGCGTCATCGATTGCAGCCACAGCCGTTGCACCGGCTGCTTGGCCTTCGCATGCTGGACGATCAGCCGAAAGATGAGCTCGCCTTCGCGGCCCGCGTCGCATGCGTTGATGAGTCGATCGACGTCCTTGCGCTTCATCAGCTTGGTCAGGACCTTGAGCCGCGACTCGCTTTTCGCAATGGGATTCAGATCGAAGTGCGGCGGAATCACGGGCAAGTGCGCGAAGCTCCACTTGCCGCGCTTGACTTCGTATTCCTCGGGTGCGGCGATCTCCAACAAATGGCCGACCGCCGACGAAAGAACGTATTCGTCGCTCTCGAAGTAATCGTCATGTTTCGTGAAGCCGCCGAGCGCTCGAGCGATGTCGTTCGCGACGGAGGGCTTCTCGGCAATGATCAGTGCTTTGGACATGACTGGATATCGTGGGTGTTCGGGGTCATAACCCGTATAGTGGTTCCCTTCAACGACCGCTTTATAGCACACGGCGCGCGGATGGCGGCCTTCCATCCGAAAACGAGCGTCGTTTATGCATTATTTCAAGCGCCGTGGTCGCGACACAGATCAGCCATCCAGCATCGTCGGTGCCGCGATCGCCCGATTGCGCAATCGCGCTTGGGGCACGCAAAGAAAAAGGGTCAGGCTGCGATCAGCGCCGGACGAAGCTTCGGGGCTCCGACGGCGCCGGGCAGGGCGGTCAGCTCCGAAAGCAGGCGTTCAGCGATCGAGACGTGCGGCAACACGGTGCCAAAAAAGCGCGTGGTTGTGGCGTCTTCGATGAGCAGGGTCGGAAAGTTTTCGACGTCGAGGTCTTCGAAGCGATCCGCATGCGTTTCGATGTCGATCCAGACGAAGCAAATCTCGGGATGGGCATCCGCAAGCCGGTCGAAATCGGCGCGATAGTCCCGACATGTACCGCACCACTCGGCGCACAGGCACGCGACGAGAAGCGTCTCGTCGTCATTCACGCGCTCGGCGATCCGGTCCGAATCGGTATCGAGGTTCAGCGCGGGCATCGAGGTATTCCTTGCAATGTTTTTGGCTCTTTGTCTCGTGTGACTCTAGCACGCCGTAGTCTTGTCGGTCAGCGCGGGGGCCGCACGGTTCTCACGAATCGGCCCCCCGGCAGCGCGTTCAGCCGTCCCGCCAGTTCGAGCTCGAGGAGCATGCCCTGGAGTGTCGCGCTGTCGATGTCGGTCCGGGCCGCGAGGATTTCAAGGGTCGCGGGTGCGTGGCCGAGCGCATCGAGCACGCGAGCCGCGCGGCCGTCGGGCGGTGGCGTGTCGCGGCTGCCCGCGCGTTGCTGCGCTGCCGCCGGCTCGATGCCGAGTTCCTCGAAGACGTCCTCCGGCGTCTCGGTCAGCTTCGCGCCGTCTTTGATGAGCCGGTGGCAGCCGCGAGAAAGCGGCGAGTGGATCGATCCGGGCACGGCGAACACCTCGCGCCCCATTTCGTTGGCGAGCCGCGCCGTGATCAGCGATCCCGAGCGCAGCGCTGCCTCGACGATCAGGACGCCTCTCGCCAGCCCCGCGATCAGCCGATTGCGCCGTGGGAAATGCTCGCGCCGAGCGGGTGTGCCGAGCGGCCATTCTGAGACGATCGCACCGCGCTCGGCAATCTCGGAGGCGAGCGCCCCATGCCGAGCCGGATAGACGATGTCGACGCCCGTGCCGACGACCGCGACGGTGTCGCCGTGTACATCGAGCGCGCCGCGGTGGGCGGCGCCGTCGATGCCGAGCGCGAGCCCGGAGACGATCGTGAGCCCCGCGCTCGCGAGGGCGCTGGCGAAGTATTCGGCATCCTCGAGCCCCTGAGGCGTGGCGCCGCGACTGCCGACGATGGCCACTGCCGGCTCGAGCAGCAGTTCCAGCCGCCCTTTCACATAGAGCAGCGGCGGCGGATCGTGCATGGCCCGCAAGGCGGCCGGATAGGCCGCGTCGCGCAGGGAAACGAGCGCGTTGCCGGCCCCCCGGCACCAGGCGGCAACGCTTGCCACGATTTCATCGAGCATGGCCGAGGGCGGCGCAAGCACGGCACGTGCGGCGGGCTCGCCGGCCACCGCCGCGAGCGACTGGAACGGCTCGACGCGTATCGCCTGCGGCGTGCCAAATGTGTCGATGAGCGCGCGTAGCGCGGCGTGCGTGAGCCCGCGCGCGCCGGCGAGCGTCAGCCACGCGGCCAACTCGGCGTCGGTCATGCGCGGCGCTTGCATGGGGCGTGGACTCGCCGCGCACGAAAGGGCGAGGTGCATGATAGAATTTTCATCATCCGAAATGATCTCCTGTGCAACGCGAGCGCCCGCCTGCCTTGGTTCGCAGGGGGCTGAGGCGCGCGGCCTCCGGCGTATCTTGGCCGTGCGATCGGGACCGGACAAGCTGGCCGAACGGCATATCGACGAGCGCGGGAATTCCGACCATCATCATTTGTATGCGAGCGCCTGCCGTCGTATCGGCTCATGCGCGAACGAACGTCGCGCGCGTTGCGCTCGGGAACGAGACTTTTTGAATCATGGCTTTGTTGAACATCCTCCATTACCCAGACAAGCGGCTGCACAAGGTCGCCAAACCCGTCGCGGTCGTCGACGAGCGCATCCGCAAACTCGTCGCCGACATGGCCGAGACGATGTACGCGGCGCCCGGCGTGGGACTCGCGGCGACGCAGGTGGACGTCCACGAGCGCGTCATCGTGATCGACGTATCCGAGACGCACGAGGAGCTGCGCGTCTTCATCAACCCCGAGATCGTCTGGTCGAGCGATGAGCGCAAGATTGCCGAAGAGGGCTGCCTCTCCGTGCCGGGCATTTATGACAACGTCGAACGCGCCGAAAAGGTCCGCGTGCGCGCGTTGAACGAGCGCGGCGAGCCGTTCGAGCTCGATTGCGAAGGCTTGCTCGCGGTCTGCATCCAGCACGAAATGGATCACCTGTTGGGGCGCGTTTTCGTCGAATACCTGTCGCCGCTCAAGCAGTCGCGCATCAAGACGAAGATGAAAAAGCTCGAGCACGCGATGTAACGCCCGCCTTCGGATACGCGCTTGCTCATGACACACCGATTACGCGTCGTTTTCGCCGGCACGCCCGAGTTCGCCGCGGCGGGCTTGGCCGAGATTCACGAGGCGGGCTTTCCCGTGCCGCTCGTGCTGACCCAGCCGGACCGGCCCGCCGGCCGCGGCATGAAGCTGCAGGCGAGCGCCGTCAAGCGCTACGCCGTCGAGCACGGGCTCGCGCTCGCGCAGCCCCCGTCGCTGCGCCGTGACGGCAAGTTCCCGGCCGAGGCCGCGGCCGCGATCCAACAGCTGAAGGCGACGCCGCACGACGTGATGGTCGTAGCGGCCTATGGGCTGCTGCTTCCGCAGGAAGTGCTCGACATCCCCCAGCATGGCTGCATCAACATCCACGCCTCGCTGTTGCCGCGCTGGCGCGGCGCGGCCCCGATCCATCGATCGATCGAGGCAGGCGACGTCGAAACGGGCGTCACGATCATGCGGATGGACGCGGGACTCGACACGGGGCCGATGCTGAGCGTCGCGCAAACGCCGATCGAGCCGCGCGACACGACGGCGACGCTGCACGACAAGCTTGCCGCGCTCGGCGCCCGGCTGATCGTCGACGCGCTTGTCGAGCTCGAGCGGAGCGGCAGGCTCGTTGCCACGCCCCAGCCTGACGTCGGCGTGACCTACGCTGAAAAGATCGGCAAGGACGAGGCCACGCTCGATTGGCGGCGGCCGGCCGAGGCGCTTGCCCGGCAAGTCCGCGCATTCGATCCGTTCCCCGGGGGCGCCGCCACGCTCGACGACGGCTCGCCCCTGAAGATTTGGGCCGCCGAGCCCGTTGCCTCCAAGCGAAACGGTACCGAACCGGGTACGATCGTCGAGGTCGCGTCCGCAGGCGTCGTCGTCGCCTGCGGCGAAGGCGCCCTGCGACTCACGCAGTTGCAAAGGCCCGGCGGCAAGCGCCTGACGGTACGCGAGTTCCTCGCGGGCATTCCGCTCGAGGCCGGCAGGCGGTTCGCGCTGCCGCACTAGTTTTGGCAAGGAGCACTGGCCCATGTTCGGCATCACCCATTTCCCGTTTTTCGTCGTCGCGGTTTTCCTCTTGAACGTGACGCCGGGGCCGGACACGGCATACATCGTTGGCCGCAGCGTCGCGCAAGGACGCGGGGCGGGGCTGATGTCGGCGCTCGGCATCTCGGCCGGCTGCTGTGTGCATACGCTCGCCTGCGCGTTCGGCCTGACTGCGCTCATTGCTGCCTCTGCGGCTGCCTTCACGGTGGTCAAAATCGTCGGCGCGTTTTATCTGATGTATCTCGGCGTGCGGCTCATTTTCACCGGTCCTTCCAAGAAGGGCACGGACGCCGCACGACAAGCAAGCGCGCCCGCCGCGCCGAAGCCACTGAGGCAGCTTTTCGTCCAGGGCTTCTGGACCAACGTGCTGAACCCGAAGGTAGTCTTGTTCTTCGTCTCCTTTTTCCCGCAGTTCGTCGCGGCCGAAAGCGAACACAACACCCTCGCGTTCCTGATGCTCGGCGCCGTCTTCATCGCGATGAGCGCGGTCTGGAACAGCTTCGTGGCCTGGATTGCCGGCAGCGTGACGCAGCGTCTCGGCGGCAAGCCCGGCGTCAAGAAGTGGCTCGACCGCGTCGTGGGCAGCGCATTTGTCGGCCTGGGACTGAAACTCGCCACGGCGCAACATTGAACATTGAATTTTTCTGCTCTGCCACAACCTAACGAATCGCTTACAATCGATCGCTGCGTATGGCGACGCGGCGCGCTTTCCGCGCGCCGGCAACGAAGCCCTTGGTGAGAAGAAAGGAAAAGGAGTCCACATGTTCAACTGGGTCAAAACCGCGATGCTGATGGCGGCGATCACGGCCCTTTTTGTCGTGATCGGTGGGATGATCGGCGGTTCGCGCGGCATGGTCTTCGCGCTGGTCATTGCGTTTGCGATGAATTTCTTTTCGTACTGGTTCTCGGACAAGATGGTCCTGCGCATGTACAACGCTCAGGAAGTCGACGAGGCCGCGGCGCCGCAGTTCTACAGGATGGTTCGTGAGCTCGCGACACGCGCCGAACTGCCGATGCCGCGCGTCTATCTGATCAACGAAGATGCGCCGAATGCTTTCGCAACGGGCCGCAATCCCGAGCATGCGGCCGTCGCCGCGACGACGGGCATCTTGCGTATCCTGTCCGAGCGGGAGATGCGCGGCGTGATGGCGCACGAGCTCTCGCACGTGAAGCACCGCGACATCCTGATCTCGACGATTTCGGCGACGATGGCTGGCGCGATCTCCGCGCTTGCCAATTTCGCGATGTTCTTCGGCGGGCGCGACGAGGAAGGGCGTCCCGCCAATCCGATCGCGGGCATTGCCGTGGCGTTGCTCGCACCGATCGCGGCGGCGATGATCCAGATGGCAATTTCGCGCTCGCGCGAGTTCGAGGCCGATCGCGGCGGCGCACGGCTGTCCGGCGATCCTCAGGCGCTCGCGTCGGCGCTCGACAAGATCCACCGGTACGCCTCGGGCATCCCGTTCCCGGCGGCCGAAGCCCATCCGACCACGGCGCAAATGATGATTCTGAATCCGCTCTCGGGCGGCGGTATCGCGAATCTCTTCTCGACGCACCCGTCCACGGAGGAGCGCATTGCGCGCCTCATGGAAATGGCTCGTACGGGACGTTACGACTGAGCGCAAACGGGGCGGCCGTGCGCGCCCCGTCCATGGTATCGGGCTCTCCGACGAGAGCGGCTACAATGTCGCGTTTGTTCTACGCGATGCCCTGAGCGGCATGCCGGTTCGTCTCTTCCCATGACCCGATCTTCGTCGCCGCGCCGCCACGCCGCTAAACCTGCAACCGCGCGCGGCCTCCATCTGTCGGCACTGCATCTCGCACCCGATTCGCTCGGCTTTGCACTCGATGCGGCGGCACAAGCCGTGTGCGTGGTGCGCGGGGGCACGGCGTTGCCCGCGGCGCTCGCCGCCGTCCACGCGCAAAGCCCGGCCGCCGCGGTCGCGCTATCGCGGGGGGCGGTGCAGGATATCGCTTATCGGACGCTGCGCCGCCTCGGCACGGCGGATTGGTTGGTAGCCCGGCTCGTTCGCAAGCCGCCGCCAGCTCATGTCGCTTGCCTGCTCGCCTGTGCGCTCGCTTTGCTTGCCGACGAGGAAGATGGCGCGGTGACCGGAGCCGAGAGCCGTTCGGCCTATGCTCCCTATACCGTCGTGGATCAAGCCGTCAGCGCGATTGGTGCTCGGCGCGAGCTGGCCTTTGCCAAGGGACTTGTCAACGCGGTGCTGCGCAACTTCGTGCGCGAGCGGGCTTCGCTGCTCGGCGAGGCCGCGACCGATGCCGTCGCGCGATGGAACTATCCGCGCTGGTGGATCGACGCGGTGGCGCGCGCGTGGCCCGAGCGTTGGCGGGAGATTCTCGACGTCGGCAACCGGCCGGGCCCGCTGACGCTGCGCGTCAATGCGCGACGCGCGACAGTCGCGGCCTATCAGCAGACGCTGCGCGAAGCGGGAATCGAGGCGCTCGCAATCGGCACACATGCGCTGCGGCTCGCGGCCCCATTGCCGGTCGAGCGAATTCCAGGCTTTGCCGAGGGCGTCGTATCGGTGCAGGACGCCGGGGCGCAGCTCGCGGCCGAATGGCTCGGCGCGCGCGACGGCATGCGCGTGCTCGACGCATGCGCGGCACCGGGCGGAAAGACCTGCCACGTCCTCGAGCTTGCCGACGTGAGACTCGTCGCGCTCGAGAGCGATGCCGAGCGAGCCGTGCGCATCGGCGAAAATCTGCAGCGTCTCGGGCTCAAGGCCGAAGTGCGCATCGGCGATGCGGGCGCGCCCGGGACGTGGCACGACGGCACCGCGTTCGATCGCGTTCTTGCCGACGTGCCTTGTTCGGCGTCCGGCATCGTTCGCCGTCATCCGGACATCCGCTGGCTGCGCCGGCCCGCCGACATCGCGGCGCTCGCGCGCGAGCAGCAACGTATCGTCGATGCGCTTTGGCCGCTCGTCGCGCCTGGAGGAGAGCTGCTTTACGTCACTTGTTCGATCTTTCCCGAGGAGGGCGAGCAGCAGGCCGCGCGGTTTGAACGCGTGCATCAAGATGCGGTACGATTGGACGCGCCGGGGCAACTGGCGCCGGTCTCGGCCAGCGCGGCGAACGCGCTGGCGGCGTCCACGACAGCCGGCATGCGCGCCGCTGAGCGCACCGGGTCCGACATCGACCACGACGGTTTTTTCTACGCGCGCTTTCAGAAACGGTGACGATCAGCAAACGCTTTTTCCCGCTTCGGCTCGTGGCCGTGCTCTGGATAGGGCTGACCTTTTGCCTCGCCGCGGCGGCGCCGGCGCATGCCGATCCGATTGCCGTCCAGCGCGCATCGCTGCAGGCCGACGGTTCGGGATGGAGTCTCGATGCGCGCTTCGAGTTCGAGCTGAACAGCAGCCTCGTCGAGGCGGTCAATCGGGGGGTGCCGCTTTATTTCACGACCGACTTCGAGTTGACGCGCGCGCGCTGGTATTGGTTCGACGAGCAGCCGGTGTCGATCTCCCAGACGTGGCGTCTTTCGTTTCAGCCGCTCACACGCGAGTACCGTGTCACGAGTGGCGGTCTGCAGCTCGGTTTCGGCTCGCTCGACGACGCCCTCGCGGTCATCAAGCACGTGACCTCCTGGCACGTGATCGACCGCACGCAGGTGCGGGCGGGCGAAACGTACACGGCATCGGTACGGATGGCGCTCGATACGGCGCTGATGCCGAAGCCGTTTCAGGTCGACGCGGTGAACAACCGCGATTGGTCGCTTGCTTCCGATTGGAAGCGCTTTACGTTTACGGTGGCCGAACATGCTAAGTAAGGCGCAGGTGCGTCGTGCCGCTGACGCCAAGAGCATCGTGCTGCGCGTGCTCGTCTCGACGGTCGCGGTGACGGCGCTCTTGCTGCTCTTGCTGCTGGCCGCCGCGAGCGCGAACACCGAGTTCTTCGATCGCTACTATTCGTGGCTCTACGCAGCGAACATCGCCGTTGCGCTCGTTTTTCTGCTCGTCGTCGTCGCGCTTTGCGTGATGATTCTCGTGCGCTTGCGCAAGGGCAAATTCGGCACGCGGCTGCTTGCGAAGCTCGCTATATTTTTCGCCCTCGTCGGCGTTGTGCCGGGTGCCATCATCTATGTCGTCTCGTATCAATTCGTCTCGCGCAGCATCGAGTCGTGGTTCGACGTGAACGTCGAGACGGCGCTCACGTCGGGTCTGAATCTTGGCCGCGGCATGCTCGACGCGACGCTCTCGGATCTGCAGACGAAGGCACGCCTGATGTCCGAGCAGCTCGCGAGCGCCGGTCCGGCCAATACGACGATCACGCTGCTGCGGTTGCGCGATCAGTTCGGGGTTCAGGAGGCGATGGTCCTCGAATCGGTGAGCGGCGGCGTGTCGGGTGCGGCGCCGGGACTGCATGTCGTCGCGCAGGCGTCGGGCGGCAACATCGCGTCGCTCGTGCCGGACGATATGCCGACAGCGCTCATGATCGATCAGGCTCGTAGGCGCGGTTTCGCGGCGGTCGAGGGCGAAGTCGACGACGATTCGCATGCGAAAGGCTCCAAGGGTGCACTGCGCTTGCGCGTCGTCGAGCGCATTCCGGATGCCAGCACGTCGCTGTTGCAGCCGGCCGAGCGCTACTTGCAACTGACGCAACCCGTATCGCCCTCGCTTGCGCGCAATGCCGACGCGGTACAACGCGCCTATCGCGAATACCAGGAGAAGGCGCTGGGCCGCACGGGGCTGCGCAAGATGTACATCGGGACGCTGACGCTCGCCCTCTTTCTCGCGACGTTCATCGCGATGATGCTTGCGCTCGCGCTCGGCAATCAGCTCGCGCGGCCGCTTTTCCTGCTGGCGCAGGGAACGAAGGAAGTCGCCGAGGGCGACTACACGCCCAAGCGCGAGATCAAGACGCGCGACGAGCTCGGCTTTCTGACCCAGTCGTTCAATGCGATGACGCGCCAGCTTTCGGAAGCACGCGCGGCCGTGGAACGAAACCGCATCGCGCTCGAGCACTCGAAGGCCTACCTCGAGAGCATCCTCGCGAATCTGACGGCAGGCGTGTTCGTGCTCGACCGGCAGTTCCGTCTCACCACGGCCAATCGCGGCGCCGAGCGCATCTTCCGGCAGCCGTTCCAGTCAATGCTCGGCGCTTCGCTCGAGCGCATCGGCGTCATGGCGGAATTCGCGGCGATGGTCCGCAAGGCGTTTGCGGATCGCGACGCGGCGAGCACGGGCGGCCCGGACGACGGCCACTGGCAGCAGCAATTCGCCGTGCCGGTGGCCGGTGAAACGGAGCCGATCACGCTGCTCGTGCGTGGCTCGCGGCTCGTTGCGAGTCTCGAGGGCGTCCTCGACGCGGAACCCGACGAAGCGCAAACGACGGGCTACGTGATCGTGTTCGACGACATCTCCGACGTGATCTCGGCGCAGCGTTCCGCTGCGTGGGGAGAAGTAGCGCGGCGGCTCGCCCATGAGATCAAGAACCCACTCACGCCGATTCAGCTCTCGGCCGAGCGATTGCAGATGAAGCTCGCGGACAAGCTGACACCGCCCGATGCCGACGTGCTCAAGCGTGGCGCGACGACGATCGTGAACCAGGTGGCCGCGATGAAGCGAATGGTGGACGATTTTCGCGAGTACGCGCGCACGCCCCCGGCCGTGCTGGCGAACTTGCAGCTGAACGAACTCGTGACCGAAGTCCTTTCGCTTTATGGCATCGAGGAAGGCAAGAGCCCGATCGTCGTCGATCTGCACACGTTGCCGGTCATCAAAGGTGACGCGACGCAGTTGCGCCAGGTCATTCACAATCTGCTGCAAAATGCGCAGGACGCGGTCGCCGACGTCGAAAATCCACGTGTCGTGCTCGAGACCAAGACAGTAGAATATGGCGATCCCGACGCCCAAGGCAAAGTGCGCGTCGCGGTGCGCCTGACGGTCTCGGACAACGGACCGGGCTTTCCCGCCCGCATTCTCACGCGCGCATTCGAGCCTTATGTGACGACGAAGGCCAAAGGGACGGGGCTCGGGCTTGCCACGGTGAAGAAGATCGTCGACGAGCACGGCGCTCGCATCGACATTCGCAATCGCGTCAAGTCGGGCGAGACCGTCGAGGGTGCGCAGATTTCGATTTTGTTCCTGGAAATGGCGGACGACGGCGCGCCGCCCGCGGCAGGGCATGTGGCAACGCGCGGGGGCGCCACGCCGGGAACGACAAAAGCAATAGCGCAGACAAGGGCAGCATAAATGGCAACCATCCTGGTGGTAGACGACGAAATGGGTATTCGGGAGTTGCTCTCGGAAATCCTGAGCGACGAGGGACATGCCGTGGAAGTGGCGGAAAACGCGCAGCAGGCGCGGGATTACCGCTTGCGCCAAGCGCCCGACCTGGTGTTGCTCGACATCTGGATGCCCGATACGGACGGCGTGACGCTGCTCAAGGAGTGGGCGGCGCAGGGGCAATTGACGATGCCCGTCATCATGATGTCGGGACATGCGACGATCGATACGGCCGTCGAAGCGACGAAAATCGGCGCGCTCAACTTTCTGGAAAAACCGATCGCGTTGCAGAAGTTGTTGAAGGCAGTCGAGCAAGGGCTGGCGCGTGGCACCGCGCTGCCGGCCGTAGGCGGCGTCGCCGCGGCGAAGTCGACCGTACCCGCCAACGCGACGACGGTCGCCGCGGCCGTTGCGCTGCCCGGCCTCACTGCCGACAATGCGTCGGCGGGCGCCGTCGCCGCGCAGGCGGCCTCGATTTCATTCGATATCCCGCTGCGCGACGCGCGCGACGCGTTCGAGCGCGCCTACTTCGAGTACCATCTCGCGCGCGAGAACGGGAGCATGACGCGCGTGGCCGAAAAGACGGGCCTCGAGCGCACCCACCTTTATCGAAAGCTCAAGCAACTCGGCGTCGACCTCGGCAAGAACAAAGGGGAATGACGAGGCGTCAAAAGCGCTTGAGGAGCCATGAAGACCTTGCTATAATCTCGCTTCTTCGTGGCCCGGTAGCTCAGTTGGTAGAGCAGCGGATTGAAAATCCGCGTGTCGGTGGTTCGATTCCGCCCCAGGCCACCAGCGGTACATAACCCCAAGAATCGCAAGGTTCTTGGGGTTTTCTTCATTGCTTCGGGATCGTCGCCGGGGCGCATCGGCGCACGTCAATTGTGCGGGCAGCGCAGATGTTGCCGGCCCGACCCCAGGTATAAGGAACGGAACGCCTGGCTTCGGAAGGCGAGGCCTATACTGGGGAAGCCGAAGGCGTGTCGGCGCGGCGCGCGATGCGCCGCGCAATCGCTGCGGTTCCTTTTCATTACGCCTCACGGAGTGTTCACGGTGATTGAGAGAGACGCTACGACAGGCGCGCTCGTGTTGTTTTCGGGCGGCCAGGATTCGGCCACGTGTCTGGCTTGGGCGCTCGATCGCTACGAGACTGTCGAAACGATCGGCTTCGATTATGGCCAGCGCCATCGCGTCGAGCTCGAGTGCCGCGAGGGTATCCGTGAAAGGCTCGCCCGAGACTTCCCCGCGTGGGCCGGCCGGCTCGGCGACGATCATCTGATCGATCTCTCCGTGCTCGGCTCGATCAGCGATACCGCCATGACGCGAGAGATCGAGATCGAGACTGCCGCGAGCGGGTTGCCGAATACGTTCGTGCCGGGCCGCAACCTGATGTTCATGACGATCGCCGCCGCGGTGGCTTATCGGCGCGGTCTGCGCGTGCTCGTCGGCGGAATGTGCGAGACTGACTTTTCGGGTTACCCGGATTGTCGCGACGACACGATGAAGGCGCTGCAGGTCACGCTCAATCTCGGGATGGCGAGCCGCCAGATCATCGAAACGCCGCTGATGTGGCTCGACAAGGCCGACACGTGGCGGCTTGCCGATTCGATCGGCGGGCAGGCGCTCGTGGAGTTGATTCGGGTCGAAACTCACACGTGCTACGTCGGCGAGCGCGCGGAGCTGCACGACTGGGGTTTCGGCTGCGGCGAATGCCCGGCGTGCCGGCTTCGCAAGCGCGGCTACGAGGCCTATCTGACCGGCGAGAAGGTGACCCAGCCCGCGTGAGCCGGGCGCACCGCGCGTCGCCGCGAGCATGGACGGAAAAAAGGCAACATGACATACGCAGTCAAGGAAGTCTTCTACACGCTACAGGGCGAAGGCGCGAACGCAGGGCGCCCCGCAGTCTTCTGCCGCTTCGCCGGATGCAATCTCTGGTCCGGGCGCGAAGAGGACCGCGAGAGCGCCGTGTGCCGCTTTTGCGATACGGACTTCATCGGCACGGACGGCGAAAACGGTGGCAAGTATCGCGATGCCGCCGCGCTCGTCGACAAGATCGCCTCGCTCTGGCCGACGGGCGAGGACTATCGTTTCGTCGTCTGCACGGGCGGGGAGCCGATGCTGCAGCTCGACGCGCCGCTCATCGATGCGCTGCATGCGGCCGGCTTCGAAGTGGCGATCGAGACGAACGGCTCGCTCCCGGTGCTCGAATCGATCGATTGGGTTTGTGTGAGCCCGAAGGCCGACGCGCCGCTCGTCGTCACGAAGGGCGACGAGCTGAAGGTCGTCATTCCGCAGGACAATCAGCGTCTCGCCGAATACGCGGCGCTCGATTTCGATCACTTCCTCGTGCAGCCGATGGACGGCCCGTCGCGCGACATCAACACGCGGCTCGCGATCGACTGGTGCAAGCGCCATCCGAAATGGCGCTTGTCGATGCAAACGCACAAGTACCTGAACATTCCCTAACGTTGCCGTGCTGACGATTACTCGAAAACTCGAATTCGATGCGGGTCACCGCATTCCCGATCACCGCAGCCAGTGCCGCAATCTGCACGGGCATCGCTATGTGCTCGAAATCACGCTGCAAGGCGACGTGATCGAGACGGAGGGCGCGCCCGATCGCGGCATGGTGATGGATTTCGCCGACGTGAAATCGCTCGCGATGGAGCATCTCGTGAGCCGTTGGGACCACGCATTCCTCGTCTATGAAGGCGACGAGCGCGTGCGCGATTTTCTCCAGTCGATGCCCGATCACAAGACCGTCGTGCTCGAGCGCGTACCCACCGTCGAAAATCTCGCGGCGATCGCTTTCGAGACGCTTTCTCACGTCTATGACGCGCATTATGGCGTCAATCTTCGCCTCACTCGCGTGCGGCTTTTCGAAACGCCGAACTGCTGGGCCGATTTCGTCCGCGACGCATGACGGCGTCGGGCGGCCGCGTTATTGTCACGGTATGATCGGTGGCGTTCAAGGGAGGAAGCGGCCGATGAGCGCATTCACGAATCCCCTCAAAGAGCGCCTGAAGGAAGCCGAGCCTCTCTATGGGCTTTGGCTGTCGCTCGGCAGCCCCGACGCGGCCGAGGCGCTCGCGCATACCGGGTTCGACTGGCTCTGCATCGATATGGAGCACGCGCCCAACGATTCGGCCGACGTCACGGCCCAGTTGCGGGCCATCGCGGCAGCCCATATGCCGACCGAGCCCGTCGTGCGCGTGCCGGCGGACGAGCCTTGGCTCGTCAAGCGCGTCCTCGATGCGGGCGCGCGGACGCTGATGTTCCCCAATATCGAATCGGCCGAAGCCGCGGCACGCGTTGTGCGTCTTACGCGGTATCCCGGCGCGGGTTCGCCCGATGGTCTGCGCGGCGTGGCGGGAGTCGTCCGGGCGTCCGCGTTCGGTGCGCGGCGCGACTATCTGCAGAGCGCCAACACGCAAATCGCGACGATCGTGCAGATCGAATCGGCACGCGGACTCGAAGAGGTCGAGCGGATCGCCGCGACGCCGGGCGTCGATTGCCTGTTCGTCGGGCCTGCCGATCTGGCCGCGAGCCTCGGGCATCTCGGCGATACGAAGCATCCGGACGTGCTGGCCGCGCTCGCTCGCGTGGCCGCGGCGGCCAGGCAGGCCGCGGTGGCGGCGGGCATTTTCGCGCTCGACCCGGCGAGCGCCCGGCAATACCGCGAGGCGGGCTTTCAGTTCATCTCGCTCGCCGCCGACGTGCTGTGGCTCGTGCGCGCCGCGCGCAGCGCGTTGCAGGAGGTACGGACATGAGGAAAGAGATGCTGGCCGCGTGGGCGCGTTCGGCGCTCCCGGCAGTTTCCGCGCTCGCGCTGACCCTCGGCGGGCTCGTGCACGGCAAAGCCGCGCTCGCCGATGAAGCCCCGCTCGCGCAAGCGAAGTCTCCGCAGGCGAAGCCGGCCGCGCCCGCTCCTGCGGAGAGCGACCCCGAGACGCAGTCGGCAGTCGCGGACTACAACGCCGGCAACTTCAGCTCGGCGCTCAAGGAGTTCCAAGATGCGGCCGAGCGCGGCAATCGGCTCGCGCAGTTCAACTACGCGATGATGCTGCTCAACGGCGAGGGCACGCCGACGAACGTCGACGAAGCACGCCGATGGCTACGCAAAGCGGCGGACGCCAACATGTCACACGCGCAGTACGTCTACGGCCGCATGTACGACGACGGCGAGTTCGTTTCGCGCGACCCTGCCGAGGCGCACCGGTGGTTCCTGAAAGCCGCGCAGCAGGGCCACGTGCAGGCCGAGCTCGCGCTCGCGAACCAGTTTCTCGACGGACGCGGCACCGCGCGCGACAACAAGCAGGCGTTCTACTGGTACAAGAAGGCGGCCGAAGGTGGCGATATGACGGCTCAATACGTGACGGGCTCTTTCTATGAGCGAGGCGGTGACGGCGTCACGCGCAACATCAACGTCGCACGCGCTTACTACGCGGCCGCGGCCGCGCAGGGCGATCCGGCGGCGCGCCTGAAATTTCAACAGCTCTCCAGCGAGTTGAAGCGGGAAGCGCAAGGGCAGCAGCCGAAGCCGCAGTAGCCCCGAGCGCGTTCGGAGCCGGTTGACTTTCGCAGCCACCGCGGCGTGCGCTCTGCAGCACGCGGCCGAGTCGAAGCTTTACGACTTCATGAGCCGCTTGTGCCGGCCGACGCTCATGATGAGGCCGATCGCGACGCCGAGCGTCGTCAGCGCCGTACCGCCATAGCTCATGAACGGCAGCGGCACGCCGACGACGGGCAGGACTCCGCTCACCATCCCGACGTTGACGAACGCATAGGTGAAGAACGCCATCGTCAGCGAGCCGGCCAAGAGGCGCGCGAACTGCGTCGCGCCGTTCGCCGCGATAAAGAGCCCGCGCGCGATCAGCGCAGAGTAGAGCAAGAGCAGCACGAGCTCGCCGGCGAGCCCGAACTCCTCGGAGAACACCGCGAAAATGAAGTCGGTGTGCTTTTCGGGGATGAAATCGAGATGCGCCTGCGTCCCCTTCAACCAGCCTTTGCCGAGCGGTCCGCCCGAGCCGATCGCGATGACGGCCTGGATCGTGTGAAATCCCTTGCCGAGCGGATCGGAGGTCGGATCGAGCAGCGTGCAGATACGGTGCTTCTGGTAGTCGTGCATGAGCGGCCATTGCACCTGCGGCTGGCAGATTTTGTCCTGGAATGCGGCGATGGAGCCCACCGCGATGACGACGGCGATGAGCACGGGCGCAATGATCTTGAACGAGAGGCCCGCGAAGTAGATGACGAAAAGACCGGCGGCGAAGACGAGCATGGCCGTCCCGAGATCGGGCTGCTTCGCGATAAGACCAACGGGCACGAGCAGTATGACGAAGCCGACGATGAAGTCCCACCAGCGCAGCCCCGCTTCGCGCTTCTGGTAGTACCAGGCCAGCATCATCGGCGTCGCGATCTTGAGAATCTCGGACGGCTGAATGACGACGCCGACGTTGATCCAGCGCTTGGCCCCCTTTTTTGTGATGCCGAAGAGCGCGACGCCGACGAGCAGCGCGATGCCGAACGTGTAGAGCGGCACGGCGAAGCGCATCAGCGTGGAGGGCGGCACGGTCGCGAGCCCCCACATCAGGATGAACGTCAGCACGATGTTGCGCATCTGGTCTTCCACGCGGCCCGGCACGTCGAGACTCGCGCTATAGAGCGTGACGAGCCCGACACAGAGCAGCAGGAAGACGATCAGCGCCAGCGGGCGATCGAAGCCCACGAAGAGCTTCTTGACTCGTTCGAGCCAGACGCGCTTGTCGTCGGAATTCATGTTCCCCTGGTCCTTTAATCGTGTGCGGCGGGCGATGTACCCGACGCGGCGCCGCGCGGCTCGCTCGCGGGCCCTAAAGCGCCGCCCTGGACGGATCCGGGCGGACGCGGTGCCGGCGCATGATGCCTCAGCTTGGCGGCCAGCGCCGCCGATGCGGCCGCGCTGAGGCCCGGCAGCGATGCCGTAGAGCGCGACCTCGTTGCGCTGGCCGACGAGCCCATGCCGGCGTCGGGATCGGCGGCCGGGAATAGATCGGCGGCCGAGCCCGATGCGCCGGACGCCGGGGCCGGAGCCGCGGAGGCGAACGCGTCGGAAGCGGGCATCAGTCCCGAAGCGACGATTGCGGCTTCGGCCGCCGATGCGGCGGGCGGCACGGAAGCCAGTACATCGGGCACAGGCAGTGCTTTGAAGCCGGCCGCTACCTTGATCGGGAGCGATTGATCGGCATGCGGCTCCGAATTGACGGCGCTGGCAACCACGCTGGCGCTGGCGCCAGCGCCAGCCTCGGCCGGCTGCGCGACTTGCCCCACCCCGGACACAGCGGCGGCTTCTGACGCGGCCGTCGCCGACGCCGTCGCGGCGGCCGCCGCGACTTCCTGCGCGAGCACGCCCGGCTTATTGCGCTGGAGCAGGTAGTAATCGAGGACGCTCTTCGCGATCGGCGCCGCGACGCTGGCTCCCCAGCCGCCGTTCTCGACGATCAACGCGACGGCGATCTGCGGATGATCGGCCGGCGCAAATGCGATGAAAAGCGAGTGATCGCGCAAGTGTTCAGCAAGGGCGCCGCCGTGATACTTCTGGCCTTGCAGCGAGAACACCTGCGCCGTGCCCGTCTTGCCCCCGACGCTATAGGCTGCGTTGCGGAACACTTGATAGGCTGTACCGGACGGGTTGCTCGTCACCTCGGTCATCGCTTTCTTGACGAGATCGATCTCGTCTTGCGTGACGAGCGGAATGCGCCCGCTCTCGTGCGGTACGGTGAGCCTCGTCTGATGCGAGATCGGATTCTCGATTTCCTTCACCAGGTGCGGCCGCATGACGACGCCGTCGTTCGCGAGCGTCGCTACCGCGTGCGCCATCTGCAGCATCGTGAACGAGTTGTAGCCTTGGCCGATGCCGAGGCTGATCGTTTCGCCCTCGTACCAGCGCTGTTGCTCAGGCTTGCGATAGGCATGCTTCTTCCAGTCGGTGGACGGCAGAATCCCACGCGCCTCGCCTGCGATGTCGATGCCCGTGATCTGGCCAAAGCCCCATGGTTTCATGAAATTGGCGATCGCATTGACGCCGAGATCGTGCGCCAGCATATAGAAGTAGGTGTCGTTCGACACCATGATCGCGCGGTCCAGATCGATCCAGCCCTGGCCCTGCGGCACGTCGTTGCGGAACGTATGGCCGCCGAACGTATAGAACCCCGGATCGTGAAAGCCCCACTCGGGTGTGCGCTTCTTCAACGCCAGCGCGGCGAGCGCCATGAACGGCTTGTAGGTGGAGCCGGGCGGATAGGCGCTGTGGAGCGGGCGATTGAGCAGCGGGTGATCGGGCGAATTGTTGAGCGCGTCCCAGTTCTGCTGATCGATGCCGTCGACGAACGCGTTCGGGTCGAAGCTCGGCGCCGAGACGAAGGCGAGCACGTCGCCCGTCGACGGCTCGATCGCGACGAGGGCGCCCCGGCGTCCCGCGAACGCCTGCTCGGCGACTTCCTGCAAGCCGATGTCAATCGAAAGCACGAGGTTGTTGCCCGGTGTCGCCTGCGTGCGCGAGAGCGTGCGTACCGGCCGGCCGCCCGCCGTGACTTCGACCTCCTCGAAGCCGGTGAGGCCGTGAAGCTCGGTTTCGTAGCTTTGCTCGACGCCGATCTTGCCGATGTAATCGGTGCCCTTGTAATTGTTTGCGTCGAGCCGCGGATCGTAGTGATCGGGATCGCTGTCGTTTTGCTCGCTCGCCGCGTCGATGCGCTCCTGGTCCCGTTGCGAGATGCGGCCGATGTAGCCGATCACATGGGCGGCCGTCGGCCCGAGCGGATAATTGCGGAAGAGCCGCGCGCGCACGTCGACTCCCGGAAAACGGAAACGCTGCGCCGTGAAGCGCGCGACCTCCTCGTCGGAGAGCCGAGTACGAATGGGCAGGCTCTCGAAGTTCTTCGAGTCCTCGAGCAGCTTCTTGAAGCGCCGCCTGTCGACCGCATCGATATTGACGACCGTGGCCAGCTTGTTGATGACGTTCTCGAGCGTGTCGTCGAGCTTCGACGGCGTGATCTCAAGCGTGTAGGCCGAATAGTTGCGGGCCAGCACCACGCCGTTGCGATCCGTGATGATGCCGCGGTTCGGCACGATCGGCGCGACCGAGATGCGGTTTTCGTCGGCCTGCAGCGAGTACTTGCTGTAATGCCAGACCTGCAGAAAGAGAAAGCGGAGCACGAGCAGGCCGAAGCAGACGAGCACGAAGAATCCCGCCGCCGCCACGCGCACGCGAAACTGCCATACCTGCTGCTGAGTGTTCTTGAATTCGGTCATGCTCTCGCGCTCTCGCGTCTTCGCGGCGCTTGATTAGATGGGACGCGTGTCGTCCGGATCGGCCGGGCGGCGCTGCGGAATCAAGAGCAGCGTGCAGGCGAGCGGCCAGAGCGCGGCTTCGACGAAACCGTGGATCAGGTAGCCCCAGCCCGGAAACGCGGCGCCGGTCAGCAGGCGAGTGACAAACGGGACGAGCTGCGCCGTGACGAGCAGCGGCGCGACGGCGAAGACCTGCAGGCCGCGCGGCATCCAGAGCACGCGCCGGTGAATCGTGATCGCGCCGTACGAGAGCAGCGTGTAGGCGAGCGCGTGCTCGCCGAGCAGGCTTGCGTCGTGGACGTCCATCAGGAGGCCGAGCAGGAACGCGATGCCCATGCCGACTTTGCGCGGCTGATGGACGTTCCAGAACAGCAGGACGAGCGCGACGAAGTCGGGCACGCCGATGAGCCGGCCCCATGGCATCAGATTCAGCAGGAACGCGGCCGCGAGACTGAACGCGATGAAATACGGATTGACCGGCAGCAGGATGTATTGCGGACGATTCATCGCGCGGCTCCCGATGCCGCATGACCCGCGGCCGGCGCTTGTTGTTTCTTCGTGCCGTCAGCCGGTTTGTCCGCGGGCGTCGCGGTGTGCCCGGCCGCTTTGCCGGTCGCCGAGCTCGCTTGCGAGTCGAACGCCGCCTTGTCGACGGGCTTCCCGACTGTCTGAGAGGCGGCCTTGTCGGTCTTGCCGCCCTGCGCGGCCTTGTCGTTTTTGTCGGCCGTCTTTGCCGTTTTCTTGCCTTTCGCGTCCTTCTGCGCGGCCGGCGCCGGCAACGGCTCGGGGCGCGGCGGTATGCCGCTCCTGTAGCTGATCACGAGCACGTCGCGCGCGCCACGCACGGCGGCGACAGGCACGCAAACGACGCGTGCGAACGCCGTATCGGCGAGCTTGTCGACACGCACGACTTTCGCGACGGGCAGTCCGGGCGGATAAATGCCGTCCAGGCCACTCGTCACGAGCTCGTCGCCGACGACGATGTCGGCGCTGATCGGCACGAAGCGCAATTCGAGCGCATTGCCGGCGGGTGTGCCGTAGACGACGCCGCGCAGCCCGGTGCGCACGATCTGCACGGGCACGGCCTGGTCTTTGTCCGTGAGCAGCGTGACCTCCGACTGCATCGGGAAGACGCGCGTGACCTGCCCGATCATGCCGTCCTCGGTGACGACGGGCGAACCTTCCGCGACGCTTTGCTGTGAGCCGCGCCCGATGACGACCTTCTGCGTGAACGGGTCGCGCATGTCGTACTGGATCTCGGCCGGGGTCGTCTGCACGCCCGTTTGTTCGCGAAGCGCGAGCAGCCCGCGCAGGTGCGCGTTCTCGGCGGCGAGCGACGCGGTTCGATTCGCCTGGACAGACAGCCGGAGATTGTCCGAGCTCAGCTTCGCGTTGTCTCGGCGCAATGTCGCCGTGGAGACGACGAAGCTCGTCGCGCCGACGATCATGTCACGCGGAACGAGCGCCGCTCGTTGCAACGGGTAGAGTCCGATGTCGAGTACCGCGCGCAACATCTCGAGCGTCCTGAAGCGGGCGTCGGAGACGAGCAGCGCGAGGGCCAGGGCAACGAAGAAAATGAGCCGCGCAAGCGCGGACGGGCCTTGCTTGAATAGCGGCGGCGGACTGTATTCCATGGTCGACGCCGGGGGCGTGATCGTGAGCGGGCGACGCGTTCCTCAGCGCATCGGCTGCGCCGGGGATGTCGTGCCTGCGGCGCCCCGAACGGAGCACCCTTTCGGGGGCTCCCTGAGGCAGTCCGCTTGGGAGGCGCCCGCGAACGCCATCACTCGTACGAGAAGATGCTGCCGAGCTTGTCCATCCGCTCGAGCGCCATGCCGGAGCCGCGCACGACGCAGGTGAGCGGATCTTCGGCGACGAGCACAGGCAGGCCCGTTTCTTCGGCGAGCAGCCGGTCGAGATCGCGCAGCAGCGCGCCGCCGCCCGTCAGCATCATGCCGCGCTCAGCGATGTCGGCGCCGAGCTCCGGCGGGGTCTGCTCGAGCGCGATCTTGACCGAGGAGACGATCTGGTTGAGCGGATCGGTCAGCGCTTCGAGAATCTCGTTGCTCGAGATCGTGAAGCTGCGGGGGATGCCTTCCGAGAGGTTGCGCCCCTTCACTTCCATTTCCTTCACTTCGGAGCCCGGGAACGCCGAGCCGATTTCCTTCTTGATCGCTTCGGCCGTCTGCTCACCGATCAGCATGCCGTAGTTGCGGCGGATGTAGTTGACGATCGCCTCGTCGAACTTGTCGCCGCCGACGCGCACCGAGCCCTTGTAGACGATGCCGCCGAGCGAGATCACGCCGACTTCCGTGGTGCCGCCGCCGATATCGACGACCATCGAGCCCGTCGCTTCGGAGACCGGGAGCCCGGCGCCGATCGCCGCGGCCATCGGCTCCTCGATCAGGTAGACCTGCGAGGCGCCGGCGCCATGCGCGGCTTCCTTGATCGCGCGGCGCTCGACCTGAGTGGAGCCGCAGGGCACGCAGATGATGATGCGCGGCGAAGGCGAGAACATCCGCGATTCGTGCGCCGTCTTGATGAACTGCTTGATCATCTGCTCGGTGACCGTGAAATCGGCGATCACGCCGTCTTTCATGGGCCGGATCGCTTCGATGTTGCCGGGCACCTTGCCGAGCATCTGCTTTGCTTCGCGGCCGACCGCCTGGATCGTTTTCTTGCCGTTGGGACCGCCTTCCTGGCGGATCGACACGACGGACGGTTCATCGAGGACGATGCCCTTGCCGCGCATGTAGATGAGGGTGTTGGCGGTGCCGAGGTCGATCGCCAGATCGTTCGAGAAGTAGCTGCGCAAAAAGCCGAACATGAAATTCCTGTCTCGCCGGAGAGCCGTGCTTCGCCACGAGGCGCCGCCACGGCAGCGGAAATTAAAATAAAAGCTTCGGGATCGGGCGAAAGCGGCCGCATGAGAACATGGAGGGCGCCGCCACCGCGAGCGCGAAGCTGCGATGATGAATTCGACCGGGGGCCGCCCTAAACGAGACGGCGGGCGAGGCGGCGGCTTCGAAGAGCGCCGAGTGGCCTGGGCCCGGGGCGGTCCGGGTTTGATTCGAACGCGTAATGATACCTTATAATTTCGACCTATTTGTAGTGAAGAGACGGTCCTTTTTGCCGCTATTCGGCCCATGGTCGGAGGGCCCGATCCGATGTCCCGACCCTTTGGCGCAGCAGGCTTTTTACGCTGCGCCGCGCCCTATTTTTCCGGTGAGAGCATGGCCTTGACCTTGACCGATGTGAAACGCATCGCCCACCTCGCGCGGCTCGAGCTCGCGGACGCCGACGCCGAGCATACCCTCGTCCAGCTCAACGAGTTCTTCGGGCTCGTCGAGCAGATGCAGGCGGTCGACACGACCGGCATCGCCCCGCTCGCCCATCCGATCGAGCAGATCGAGGACGTGGCGCTGCGCTTGCGCGACGACGCCGTCACCGAGACCGTCGATCGCGAGGACAATCAGAAGAGCGCGCCGGCCGTGCAGGACGGCCTTTACCTCGTGCCGAAGGTAATCGAGTAGAAAGCCTTCACGACAGGACAGGAACGAATTCGAGATGCATGACAAAAGTTTGACCGAGCTGGCGCGCGCGCTGGCCACCAAAGAGATCTCCGCCGTCGAGCTCGCGCAGCACTACCTTGCGCGAATCGAGGCCGCGCGCGAGCTCAACGCGTTCGTCGAAGTCGAGCAGGAGCGCACGCTCGAAGCCGCGCGTGCGGCCGATGCGCGGATCGCGGCCGGCAGCGCCGGGCCGCTGACGGGGGTACCCGTCGCGCACAAGGACGTGTTCGTCACGCGCGGCTGGCATTCGACGGCGGGCTCCAAGATGTTGGCCGGCTACGAGAGCCCGTTCGACGCGACCGTCGTCGAGCGTCTCGCGCGTGCCGGCATGGTGACGCTCGGCAAGACGAACATGGACGAGTTCGCGATGGGCTCGTCGAATGAGAATTCGGCGTTCGGGCCCGTGCGCAATCCTTGGGACACGCGAGCGGTGCCGGGCGGCTCATCGGGCGGCTCGGCCGCGGCCGTGGCCGCGAGACTCGCGCCCGCGGCGACCGCCACCGATACGGGCGGCTCCATTCGCCAGCCCGCCTCGTTCTCGGGGGTGACGGGGATCAAGCCGACCTACGGGCGCGTCTCGCGTTACGGGATGATCGCGTTCGCTTCGTCGCTCGACCAGGGCGGCCCCATGGCGGGAAGCGCGGCCGATTGCGCGCTTTTGCTGAACGCGATGGCCGGCTTCGATGAGCGCGATTCGACGAGCTTGCAGCGGCCCGACGAAGACTTCGCGCGTCATCTCGGCAAGACGTGGGGCGACGACGCAGCGGCGGGCAAGCCGCTCGCCGGCTTGCGCATCGGTCTGCCGAATGAGTATTTCGGCGCGGGCCTGGCGGATGACGTGCGCGCGGCCATCGACGCGGCGCTCGCGCAGTACGAGGCGCTTGGCGCGACGCTCGTGCCCGTCTCGCTGCCGAAGACGGAGCTCTCGATTCCGGTCTATTACGTGATCGCGCCGGCGGAAGCCTCGTCGAATCTCTCGCGGTTCGACGGCGTGCGTTACGGCCATCGCGCGGCCGAGTACCGCGATCTGCTCGACATGTACAAGAAGTCGCGCGCCGAAGGGTTCGGGCCCGAAGTGAAGCGCCGAATTCTCGTCGGCACATACGTGCTTTCGCACGGCTATTACGACGCCTATTACCTGCAGGCGCAAAAGATTCGCCGCATCATCGCGCAGGATTTCCAGGAGGCGTTCAAGGTCTGCGACGTCATCATGGGCCCCGTGGCGCCGACGGTCGCCTGGGATATCGGAGCGAAGGGCGACGACCCCGTGCAGATGTATCTCGCCGACATTTATACCCTCTCCGTGAGCCTGGCCGGCCTCCCCGGCATGAGCGTGCCGTGCGGCTTCGGCGGCACTGGCGGCGATGCAAAGCGGCCCGTCGGTCTGCAAATCATCGGCAACTATTTCAGCGAGGCGCGGATGCTGCAAGTCGCGGATGCGTTCCAGCGCGTCACGACCTGGCATACGCAGTCCCCCGCAGGAGCTTGAACCCTATGTCGCAATGGGAAGTCGTAATCGGTCTCGAGACGCACGCGCAACTGTCGACGGACTCGAAAATTTTCTCGGGCGCGTCGACGCGCTTCGGCGCCGAGCCGAACACGCAGGCATGCGCCGTCGATCTCGCGCTGCCGGGCGTGTTGCCCGTGCTGAATCGCGGTGCCGTCGAGCGTGCGATCCGCCTCGGCCTCGCGATCGGCGCGACGGTCGCGCCGCGCAGCATCTTCGCGCGCAAGAATTATTTCTACCCCGATCTGCCGAAGGGCTATCAGATCAGCCAGTACGAAATACCCGTCGTGCAAGGCGGTAGCGTCACGATCCAGGTCCCCGCCAACGAAAAGGCGGGCACGCAAGCGTACGAAAAGACGATCCATCTCACGCGCGCGCACCTCGAAGAGGATGCAGGCAAGTCGTTGCACGAGGACTTCGCGGGCATGAGCGGCATCGACCTGAACCGTGCGGGCACGCCGCTGCTCGAGATCGTCACCGAGCCCGACATGCGCAGCGCGGCCGAGGCCGTCGCGTACGCGAAGGCCCTGCATGCGCTCGTCGTTTGGCTCGGCATCTGCGACGGCAACATGCAGGAAGGGTCCTTTCGCTGCGACGCGAACGTGTCGGTGCGTCCGGTCGGCCAGAAGGAGTTCGGCACGCGCGCGGAGATCAAGAACCTGAACTCGTTCCGCTTCCTCGAGGAGGCGATTCAGTACGAAGTGCGCCGCCAGATCGAGCTGATCGAGGACGGCGGCACGGTCGTGCAGGAAACGCGCCTTTACGATCCTGATAAGCGCGAGACGCGCTCGATGCGCAGCAAGGAAGATGCGCACGATTACCGCTATTTCCCCGATCCCGACCTGATGCCGCTCGTCATCGATGCGGGCTGGATCGAGCGCGTGCAGGGAGAAATGCCGGAACTGCCGGCGGCAATGCAGCAGCGCTTCGTCGAGCAATACGGCGTGACGGCCTATGACGCATCGGTGCTCACGTCGAGCAAGGCAATGGCAGGCTACTTCGAGGCGGTCGTCGCAAAGACGGGCGCGGCTCAAGCAAAGATGGCGGCGAACTGGCTGATGGGCGAAGTATCGTCGCAGCTCAATCGCGACGGCCTCGACATCGAGCAAAGCCCCGTTTCGGCCGCGCAACTGGCGCTGGTCTTGCAACGGATTGCCGACGGAACGATCTCGAACAAGATCGCAAAGGAAGTATTCCTCGCGATGTGGGAAGAGAAGGCGACGGACGAAGGCGCGGCCGACCGCATCATCGAGGCGAAGGGCCTGAAGCAGATCTCGGATACGGGCGCGCTCGAGGCGATCATCGACGAGGTGCTCGCCGCGAACCCGAAGTCGGTCGACGAATATCGTGCCGGCAAGGAGAAGGCATTCAACGCGCTCATTGGCCAGGCGATGAAGGCGACCAAAGGCAAGGCCAATCCGCAGCAGGTGGGCGAGCTCTTGAAGAAGAAGCTGTCGTCCTGAACAAGGCGGTCGTGACGCCACGGCATGTTCACCCTCGATTGCGGGCTTGCGAACGTGCGTTGCCGGCCGCAGCGCAGGAGGGTGGGCCGCTGCGAGTGAACAAGCCCTGGACGAAAGGACAGCACCGCATGATGAAACAGGCGCATCTCGACGATTTCCGCATTCCGTTCTTTGAAAACGGCAAGAAGGCTCACGCGTTTGCGCTCGATGATTTCGATACCCGCGCGAAGCCTTTTTCGGCGGGCTCGAAGTCGGCCGATCGCGAGCGCCTCGCCGAGTTGGCCGTGCGGCTCGACGAGCTGCAGGAGCGCTTGCATGCGCAGCGCCGCGAGCGCGTGCTGCTGATCCTGCAGGGGATGGATACGAGCGGCAAGGACGGCACGATCCGCGCCGTCTTCCATGAAACCGATCCGCTCGGACTGCGGATTACGTCATTTCGCGCACCGACGCTCGATGAGGCCGCGCACGACTTTCTTTGGCGCGTCCATCGCTATGCGCCCGCGGCCGGCGAGCTCGCGATCTTCAATCGCAGTCACTACGAGGATGTGCTCGTGCCGCGCGTGCTGGGCCAGCTCACGGATGCCGAGCTCGCATGCCGCTATCAGCATATTCGGCATTTCGAGGCGTTGCTTGCCGATTCAGGCACGGCGATCGTCAAATGTTTTCTGCATATATCGAAGGATGAGCAGCGCCGGCGCTTGCAGGCGCGCATCGATGATTCCACCAAGCACTGGAAGTTCGACCTCTCCGACCTGGAAGCGAGGCAGCATTGGGACGCCTATCAAGCGGCCTATCGCGACGCGCTCGCGGCGACATCGACCGAGCGTGCGCCGTGGTACGTCGTTCCGGCCGACTCGAAGTCGCATCGGAATGTAATGGTGGCAACGCTGCTCTTGCGCTTGCTCGAAGGCCTCAAGCTCGAATACCCGCCGGCGAAGGAATCGCTGAAGGGCGTCACGGTTGCTTGAACGAACAAAAGAGGAACGGGAAAATACCATGCTGCGAGTCATCACCGCCAATTTGAACGGTATTCGCTCCGCCGCGAAGAAAGGCTTTTTCGAATGGTTCGGACAACAAAACGCCGATATCGTCTGCGTGCAGGAAGTGAAGTGCTCGCAAGACGACATGACGCCCGAGTTCCTGGCTCCGCACGGCTTCACCGGCTATTTTCAGCATGCGGTCAAGAAGGGCTACAGCGGCGCGGGGCTTTACACGCGTCACAAGCCTGACGACGTCATCATCGGCTTCGGCAGCGAGGAGTTCGATCCGGAGGGGCGGTACGTCGAGGCGCGTTTCGGGAAGCTCTCGATCGTATCGGTCTATGTTCCGTCAGGATCGAGCGGCGAAGATCGGCAGCAGGCCAAGTACCGTTTCATGGACGAGTTCATGCCACATCTCGCGGCGCTCAAGAAGGAGCGCGAGGTCGTTCTTTGCGGGGACGTGAATATCGTCCACAAGGAAATCGACATCAAGAACTGGAAGAGCAACCAGAAGAATTCGGGCTGCCTCCCCGAGGAGCGCGCATGGCTGACGAAGCTATTCGACGACGTCGGTTACGTCGACGTCTTCCGCACGCTCGATCCGCGACCCGAACAGTACACCTGGTGGAGCAATCGCGGGCAGGCCTATGCGAAGAACGTCGGGTGGCGGATCGACTATCAGATCGCGACGCCTGAAATCGCGGGCAAGGCGAAGGGCACCTCTATCTTTCGCGACATTAAGTTTAGCGACCACGCGCCGTTGACAGTCGATTACGAGCACGAAGTGAAGTAAAAACGAGCGGGGCTCCCGCTCGTTTGCGGCATCCAGGCTAGCGATTCCGTTCTGTCGATGTCCGTTCCCGCGGACGGAAAGCGCCGACGATGCGCTCACCGAGTACACTCGCGGCGAGGCCTGCCATGACGAGCGCCGCACCGGCCATTTGAGCCGCCGACAACGCTTCGCCTAGCAGCAGCGATGCTGAGGCAAGGCCGACGATCGGCACGAGCAGCGAAAATGGAGCGACTTCCCCGACCGGATGGCGCGAAAGCAGGCGGCTCCACAGTCCATAGCCGAGCAACGTGGCCACGAACGCAAGATAAGCAACGGCGAAGATCGACGACGGCCCGATGCCGGATAGCGCCGCGACGATGCGCTCGCGGCCTTCGAACAGGTAGGAGAGCGCGAGAAACGGTAGCGGCGGGATGAGGCTCGCCCACACGATAAAGCCGACCAGATCGACTTTGCCGATCTTCTTCGCGACGATATTGCCGAGCCCCCACGATGCCGCCGCGCAAAGTGTCAGGACGAAACCGGCCGCTGTCATCGCCTGGCCGCCTTGCAACGCAATGACCGCCAGACCGGCGGCTGCGACGAAAAGGCCCACGATGTTTTGCGCACGCATCCGCTCGTGGAGGAGCCACCGTGCGAATAACAATGTGAAAAAGGCCTGAGCCTGCAGCACCAGCGACGCGAGCCCTGCCGGCATGCCGACGTTCATTGCTGAAAAAAGGAACGCGAACTGCCCGAACGAGATCGTGAGCCCGTAAGCGAAGAGCCAACGCCATGCCACTTTCGGCCGCTTGACGAAAAATACGGCCGGAACGGCCGCCACGGCGAAACGCAAGGCGCCGAGCAGCATCGGCGGCACACCGTGCAGACCGACCTTGATCACGACAAAGTTCACGCCCCACACCAACACGACGACGAGTGCAAGCAGCAAATCCTTCGGCGACATTGTGCGGCCCCTTCATTGGCTGAAGGGGAGAGTGTAGCCTGTCGCCCTGATTCTCGAATGGCCCGATGACGGTGTGCTGCTGGCTTTCCGCTGACGGTCGCTCTTGGATTCGACCTTGAGCGACCGCAGCGGCGACGAGGCTTGTTATCAGTCGCCGCTCAAAGGCGAGTCGCGGCTTTCGATGAACCGCTGCAGGAAGGCATGCCGCGGTGCGTCGCGGTTCCACGACGTGTAAGGGGTCGTCCTGATCACTTGCTGGGCAAGCCCGTCTTGCTCCTCTCTTACGGCGGGCCAATTGGGCGGCGTAAGAAGGTTTGGTTTGCGCGTCAATCCCAGCGCGGAAAAATACATGAGCGGATTCTCTGCTTGGCGACGGTTCGGGTTGCCCGTTCGCACAAATTGGGCGATATACGTCGAGAACGCCTGCGACACCTTGTAGTCTTCGGGCCGCCATGCATATCGCGGCCGCTTGTCGAGGTTGCCGAGCGCATATTCGATCTCCGCGCTGTGTACCGCACCGATGGTCGGTTTCGGCCCGTGTTGTTGTTCTGTACCGACCTCGACTTCGGGCGGACGGATATGCGCGTAATGGTAGAAGTAGACGGGTGCGCGACCGGTGCGCCGATGCAAGTCCATCCACCGCCATGTGCTGTGACCCACGAATAAGTCGGTCGCGAGTGCGGTGCCCGAGCGCATCACTTCGTCATCGTCTTTGCCGGGATAGAACGCCAAGGCTCCGTTGGCTTCATCACGGAATAGCTCGCCGATGGAAGCACGCCAGTTCTCGGGCGTTGGCGTCGCGCCGCCCAGCACCTGGTCGAAGTGGCCCTCTTGCGAATTGACGCCAAGCAACAGGGGCACCGGCGCCTGTCTGCCGCTCGCAAAAATTGATTCTGGGGACTCGGGGAGAAAATGGCCGTCGACATGAGGCCAGAATCGGTAGATTGGCTTGGCGGTCTCGGCCGTGGCGTCCAGCAATGTACTTGCAGGCAACGCGCGTAGTTGGTTCAACGAAGTGGCGCCGACGCGCTCGGCAAGATAGCCGGCCGCACGTTCGGCTTCTTCGCGAGACCACGGTCTGAGCGGCGCGAATGCGGCGCCGCTTTCGCCGATCGCGCGAGCAAAGAGACCACGCGATAAAGGCGAGGCCATATGCGCGCTGACCGAGATCGAGCCCGCTGAGTTGCCCGCTATGGTCACCTGCTCCGGATCGCCGCCGAACTGAGCGATGTTGTCCCGCACCCAGCGCAATGCGGCGACCTGGTCCAGCAGCCCATAATTGCCGGCCGTGCCGTGCGGCGACTCGCGAGCCGCTTCCGGTGGCGCGAGAAATCCAAAAACGCCCAGCCGATAGTTGACGGTCACCACGACGAGCCTGCGCGCCGCGAAATTCTCGCCGTCGTAGCGGCCTTCGGAGCCGTCGCCGCCGATGAAACCACCGCCATGAAAGTAGACGAGGACCGGGCGCTTGCCTTCTCGTGCGTCTTGCCCGGGCGCCGGCGCCCAGACATTGAGATAAAGACAGTCCTCGCTCATCTCCTTCGAGCGGAACACGGGCCTAAATGGCGACGACTGCATGCAGCGAGGACCGAATTCGCGCGCGTCCCGCACGCCGGCCCACCGACCCACGGGCTGCGGCTCGCGCCAGCGAAGTTCGCCGATGGGCGGCGCGGCATAGGGAATGCCGCGAAACACATGCAAATCGGTATTGCCGACGCGGATACGCTCGCCCTGGACAACGCCTTCGTTCAACCGGACCTCGGCTGAGGGAGACGTGGGGAGCGCGCCCGCCGCGTTGGGCAGCGTGCAAATCAGCGATAGGGCGGCTGCAGCGGCCGTACGGCGCACAACTCGACTGACGATGAATCTCATCTTTTTGCCTCCTTGGTGATGGGGCGCCATGTTCGCGACAATGGCACTTCGTGGGAGGCTTTCATCGTCTTACCGATCGATTTCGAGATCGTCTCTTTATTAAGAATCAGACCAATTTACGGATCGCGTCGTTCTGGACACGAGCGTTTGCGTCGCACTTCAACGGGCGAGCGCGCCGGCCTTTCTTACTGCGTAGCTGGCTTCCAAGAGAGCATGCCGGGCGTCGACATCTTGAGCGGCCCTTTGCTTATCAGCGCCAATCGCATGCCGCAAACTGCCCTCGCGAGTGTCCTGTACGGCGGGCCACGTTGGCAGTCCGGCGCGGTTTGGATTGCCGTCTTTGATGAATTGTTCGACATGGCCCGAGAAGACGCGCGAAATCTCTCGGTCATCGGCGCTCCAAGGATACGAGGGACGACTGTCGAGGTTGTCGAGTGCGAAAAGAGCCTCCTTCGCATTCCAGGGGCGGACTACAGGATCCGGGAAGTCTTCTTCGTTCGGGGCGATAGGGTGCCGATGGGTATAGCCATAAAAATAGATTCGAGCGAGACTCGTCTGCCGATGCCTGGTCATCCAGCGCCGCGCCGAATGGCCCACCCACTCATCGCCGGCCAAGGCGGAAGCGGATCGCTTGATCTCTTCTTCGCTTTGGCCCGGATAGAGCGCATGCGCCTCACCGGATCGATCGCCGAAGCGTTCCTTGAGCACATGCTGCCAGTTTTGTGGCGTTGGCGCGGCGCCTTTGAGCGCCATATCATGGTGGCCGACGTATAAATCGGAGCCGACGAGGAGCGGCACGTGGGCCTGCGAGCCGCTGGCAAAGATGCCGCCCGGCGCTTTGGGCAAGAACCGGCCGTCGACGGACGGCCAGAATGCAATTGCGGGGTGCCCCGTCAACCCCGTGACGGCAAGAATCGAATCGGCCGGGGCAGCTCGCAGCGATTCGACCGACGTTCTTCCCGACGTCCACGAAAATACGGTCGACAAGGCTCGGGCCAGGTCACGTGGAAGCGCGAGTTGAGGCCTGAACGCGCCGCCACTGAAGCCGACGGCACGGGCGAAAAGGCCGCGGGACAACGGTGAGGCCATATGGGTGCTCACGGAAAATGCGCCGGCCGAATCGCCGGCGATCGTCACCTGCGCGGGATCCCCGCCAAATGCAGCGATGTTATCCCGGACCCATTCGAGAGCCGCGTGCTGATCGAGCAGGCCGTAATTCCCGGCCGTGCCATGGGGAGATTCACTTTCGAGTTCCGGCAGAGCGAGGAAGCCGAATGCGCCTAGGCGGTAATTGAGGGTGACCGTGACGATGCCGCGTGCGGCGAGGTTGCCGCCGTCGTAGCGCGGCTCCGAGCCGTCTCCGACGTCGAAGTTGCCGCCGTGGAAGTAAACGAGCACGGGCAGCTTTTTTTCCTGACCGGATGCCGGCGTCCAGACGTTGAGGTAAAGGCAGTCCTCGCTCATCTGAGCAGAACGGAACGTGATCTCGTAGGGTGGCGCCTGCATGCAGCGCGGCCCGAATTCGATGGCGCGGCGCACGCCGGCCCATCGCTCGACCGGCTTCGGCTCGCGCCAGCGCAACGTGCCGATCGGGGGAGCCGCATAGGGAATCCCGAGAAACACGCGCAGGTCCGTCTCGCCGACACGCATTCGCTTGCCTTCGATCGTTCCATTGACGAGTGGTACTTCAAGCGATGGCTGCGCGGTCATCGCGCTCGCAGCGCAGGGAAGCATCAAAAAAAACGATACGGTCACTGCGGCTGCGACTATTGCGGCAAAGCGCCCTGCGGCGCGCCCCAGGGCGAGTTTCATTGACTGGCTCCAGCTATTGAGTCGTGCTTCTCGAAGAGAGACGCGCATTCCGGATCGAACCGAGCGGCGAGGCGGAATGCGCGCGACGGCAAGCCTTATTGCTCGGCTGGCGCCGCCGGACTGCTAGATGGCGCAAGGCTCGTCAATGCTCGAGGACCGCTCCCGCCGCGGCTTTCAAGCAGCCGCTGAACCAGGCCTTGGCGCGGCCCTTCGCGGTCCCACGCCAAGTGCGTGTTTTCACCGATCACTTGGCGCAGAATGCCCCTGTTGTCGGCGCGCACGGCCGGCCAGACAGGGATGTGCATGCCGGCTTGACGGCTCGCAGACGCCTGCTGTGCCCCACCTGTGACGGGGGCCGGCGCTTCGGGTTCGGCGGCTACCTGCACCAGCTCGATTGCCGTGTCGCTGCCGGATCCGGCGGACGCTGTCCCGTTGGGATTGCCGGTCTTCACGAACTGCTCGACGTAGCCGGAGAAAATGCGCGAGACGTCGTAGTCCACCGCGGTCCATGCGTATCGCCGCTGCTTCTGCAGGTTGCCGAGTGCGTACTCCACTTCTGCGCTGTGTGCCGCCCCGAGGGTGGGCTGCGGCGTTTTATGCTGCTCTTTCGCCGAATCCGTCGCAGGCGGCCGCGGTTGCGTGTAGCGGTAATAGTAGACGGGCGCGTGTCCGCCTTGCAGGTGCGACTGCATCCAGCGCCAGGCGCTGTTGCCGACGAAAAGATCTCCAGCAAGCGCCGTGGCGGCGTGCATCACCTCGTTGTTGTCATTGCCGGGGTAATGCGCGAGCACTTCCTGCGCATGACCCGGGAACATCGTGGTGACCGTTTGGCGCCAGTTTTCCGGCGTAGGCGCGGCATCGCCAAGGAGCGTAGTGAAGTGGGCTTCCTGCGAATTGGAGCCGAGCATCAGCGGGACCGATGCCTGCTGACCCGCGCTATAGATCGATTCAGGCGATTCGGTCACGAAATGTCCGTCGACAGTCGGCCAGAAAATGGCGGCCGTCGACTTCGTCTTCGTGGCGGCGAGCACCTTGTCGGCCGGCACTGCGCGCAGTTGCTGCAGCGATGTGCCGCCGAGCATCGCCGCGAATTGCGTGGCCGCATGCTCGGCCTCATCGCGTTTCTTGAACCCGACCGACCCGAACGCCGCGCCGCTCTCGCCGATCGCGCGCGCGAAGAGCCCGCGCGATACCGGTGAGGTCATGTGGGCGCTGACCGAAACAGAACCGGCAGAATTGCCGGCGATCGTTACCTGATCCGGGTCGCCTCCGAACTTCGTGATGTTGTTGCGGACCCAGCGCAGCGCGGCGGCCTGATCGAGCAGCCCGTAATTTCCCGTTGCCCCGTGCGACGACTCGCTTGCCGCTTCGGGCAGCGCGAGGAAGCCGAATGCGCCGAGACGATAGTTGACCGTCACGACGACAATGCCGCGCGAGGCAAGCTCCGCCCCATCATAGCGGGCCTCCGAGCCATCTCCGGCTGCGAAGCCGCCACCATGAAAATAGACGAGCACGGGCCGCTTGTTGTTTTCGCCGATGTCCGGCGTCCAGACATTCAAATAGAGGCAATCCTCGCTCATGCCAGTGGCGCGCGTGTCGCGCTTCGACGATTTCAGCTGCATGCAACTGGGACCGAACTGTCGGGCGGGGCGAACGCCGGCCCACCGGGCAACGGGTTGCGGCTCGCGCCAGCGGAATTCGCCGACGGGCGGTGCGGCGTAAGGAATCCCGCGGAACACCTTCACGGTGGGCGCTCGCATGCTGCGGCCGAACGCGGGCACGCGCATACCTTCCACGATGCCGTCGGAAAGCAGCACCGAGGGCGGCGTCGGCGCGGCCGCAGCCGCTTGCGCGGCGCATGGCAGCAGGCATGACAGCGCGAGGGCCGCGGCGGCCGCTGCTCGAGATGGTTCGGGCTTGCGTAATGTGATTCTCATTTTTTTGCCTCCATAGTTCGCTCACGCCGGCACCGAGATGGCGCCTGCCTCGCGTGAGGCCCTCAATCATCTTTGGGGGCGATTTTGAGAGAGCTCATTGTTTGAAAATCGGACGAAATAACCCCCCGCGCCTCGTTGCGTCGAGGCGGTTCAAAAAGAAAGCGAGAGAGAAATGGCGGGAGCGGACCTACCGATGGCGCGTGACGGTGCCGAGCATTCCCCGCATCCCGGGATAGTCCGGCAGCTGATTGACCGATACGCCGCGCGCCTTGGCGTAAAGCGCGAGCATGTCCGGCAGCCGTTTGATGATATCGAGCCGCCGGGCTACGGTATAAGGGTGCGCGCGAATGAAGCCGTCCTTGTCGCGCCGCGTGGCATCGGCGAGCTTGTCCCAGGCCGGCACGGCGGCACGTGGATCGAACCCGGCGCGGGCGGCGATATCCGCGCCGATGACGTCGGCTTCGGTTTCGTCGGTCGCGTCGTATTTCGTCGAGGCGGCAGGCGGACCGAAGGTCGCTCCCGTCGCCGGGGTGCCGTCGAGACCGTTTACCCCGAAAAGCGGTGGAATCGGGTTCGCGCCCAAGGGGATCGACGGCGGTTGACCGCCGAGCCGCTCGCGCACCTGCTCACGCAGTGCGTGCGCGATCTCATGCCCGATGAGCAGGCCGAGCTCGTCGTCGCGCAGGCGAATCCGATCGAGCAGCCCGGAATAGACGAGAATCTTGCCGCCGGCCAAGCAAGACATGCCGATTCGAGACGAACGGACAACGTTGACTTCCCAATGCCAGTCCTTGATGCGGTCGCTCCATTTTTCGGCAAGCGGGGCAAGCCTCATGGCGATGGCGCGGACTCGGTCAACTCGGGCATCGCTCGCCGGAAGCAACCGCCCCGACTCGCGCGCGCGCTCGACGAGCGCCGCGTATTCCACTGCCGACTGCGCCTCGAGAATCGGCGGCGGCACGAGGTTGCGGAACATGGCGTCGTTGCCGAAGTGGATGTCGGTGCCGGGCGTATAGGCCGGATCTTTCGCGGCCGAGCCCGCGGTCGCGCTCGGCTTGGCCGCATGTGTGCCTCCCGGCAATCCGACAAGGCCCAGTAAAATAGCGAATGCTGACAGCAGCACGCGCGCCGACGCGAAGCAGCGCCGATCGAGCGAACGATTGTACGGACGGCCCTGAGCCGTTATGTGCGAACCCGCCATGGTGCGATCTTCGGCAACAGCAGCATGCCGGGCGCGGCCAGCACGGCGCAAACCAGAAAATAGTCGAACCAGCCGATGCGGGCGACGATGAAGCCGCTCGCGGCCGACGCCAGTGTGCGCGGCACCGAGGCGAGGCTCGTGAATAGCGCGAACTGCGTCGCCGTGTAGCGCGGATCGGTGGTGCTCGCGATGTATGCGGTAAAAGCGGCGAGCGTGAGCCCCGTCGAAAACGTTTCGAAACCGTAGATGAGCGCCAGCGCCGCGGGCGAGGGGCCGATCTTCGCGAGCCAGGCGAAGCCGAGCGTCGAGACGATCTGCACCGCGCCGAAGATCCACAGCCCGCGCGCGATGCCGATCTTGACGAGCCACGCGCCGCCGATTATGCCGCCGGCGAGACTGGCCCAGAACGCCGTCGTCTTGGCGATCACGCCGATCTGCGTCTTTTCGAAGCCGAGATCGAGGAAGAACGACGTCGAAAGCGTCGTCGCCATCGTGTCGCCGAGCTTGTAGAGGAAGATGAACGCAAGGACGACGAGCGCCGCCACCCAACCGTCGCGTGCGACGAATTCCGAAAGCGGCAACACGATCGCCTCGCGCAGGTTTTTTGGCGGTGCGCCATGCACTTCGGGCTCGCGCACGACGAGCGTCATCGCCATGCCGGGCAGCATGAACGCGGCCGTCGCGGCGAAGACCGAGGTCCAGGGCAGATGGTCGGACAGAATCAGCGACAACGAGCCCGGAATCAGCGCGGCAACTTTGTACGCGTTCACGTGCACCGCATTGCCGAGCCCCTGCTCGGTATCGGCGAGCAGCTCACGCCGGTAGGCGTCGATGACGATGTCCTGGCTCGCGCCGAAGAACGCGACGAGCGCGGTCAGCGCGGCGACGGTCCAGATCGCGTCGCGCGGCGACACGAAGCCGAGCGAGGCGATCGCGCAGGCGACGAGGATCTGCGTGGCCAGCATCCAGCCACGCCTGCGGCCTGGGCGCCAGCCGGGCAGGCGCGGCACGTAGCGGTCCATCAGCGGCGCCCAGATGAACTTCCAGGTGTATGGAAATTGAATCAGCGCGAAAAGACCGATTTCCTTGAGATTGACGCCTTCCGAGCGCAGCCAGGCCTGCACGAGATAAACGAGCGTGAAGAGCGGCAATCCAGACGTGAAGCCGAGAAAGACGCAAATCAGGATGCGCCGGTTGAGAAACGCCCGCCAGCCGGGATGGTCCTCGTGGGCGGCGAGCGCGCGCGCCTCGTGCGGCGGATTGGGAATATCGCGTTTGATAGTCGGCCTCGTCGGTTCGCGCGCAACGCCCGAAAGCCCGGGCGATGGCCCCGGGGGCTCAGCTGCGCTTCACGCGGTAGACCGCAAGACTACCACGCCAGTTCTCGCCCCATCGCACCGTGCGGCCGTCGTGCAGGACGACGCGATCGAGGATTTCGATGCCGACCTCGGGCGCGAGCGCCTCGAAGTCTTCGATGGTCAGCACGCGCACGTTCGGCGTGTTGTGCCACTGATACGGCAGCGACTTCGAAACCGGCATGCGCCCTTTCATGACCGACAGCCGATGCGGCCAGTAGCCGAAGTTCGGAAACGAGACGATGCATTGCTTGCCGACGCGCACCGTCTCGCGCAGGATCGCGGCCGTCTGATGGATCGTTTGCAGCGTCTGCGAGAGGATGGCGAAATCGAAGCTGTCGTCCTCGAAGAGACGCAAGCCGTCTTCGAGGTTTTGCTGGATGACGTTGACACCGTGCTTGACGCAGGCCAGCACGCCGGCATCGTTGATCTCGATGCCGTAGCCTCGCACCTCGAGCTCCTCGCCGAGCAGGGCGAGCAGTGCGCCGTCACCGCAGCCAAGGTCGAGGACGGTCGAGCGCGGCTCGACCCAGCGCGCGATCGCGCGAAAATCGGCTCGCGTCGCGAGCGAATCGATGACGGCCTGGTTCACGCTCCGACCTCCTCGGCAATGCGTTCGTAATAGGCGCGCACGGCGTTGTGATAGCGCGCGTCGTCGAGCAGGAAGGCGTCGTGGCCGTGCGGCGCATCGATTTCCGCGTACGTAACGTGCCGCTTATTGTCGAGCAGCGCCTTCACGATCTCGCGCGAGCGCGCGGGTGCGAAGCGCCAGTCCGTCGCGAAGCTGATGACGAGATACCGCGCGCTCGTCAGCGCGAGCGCGGCGGTCAGGTCGCCGCCGAACGCCTTGGCCGGATCGAAGTAGTCGAGCGCGCGCGTGAGCAGCAAGTAAGTGTTCGCATCGAAGTAGTCGGCGAATTTTTCGCCCTGGTACCGTAGATACGACTCGACCTCGAACTCGACGTCGAAGCTGAAGTTGTAGGCCTCCGCGGCGCCGACCGAGCCGTTCTCGCGGCGCAGCGCGCGGCCGAACTTCGTCGCCATGTCGTCGTCGGACAGATAAGTGATATGTCCGATCATCCGCGCGACGCGCAGGCCGCGCTTCGGTTTCACGCCATGCGCGTAATAGTCGCCGCCATGAAAGTCGGGATCGGAGAGAATCGCCGAGCGCGCCACTTCGTTGAACGCGATGTTCTGCGCGGAAAGCTTCGGCGTCGATGCGATATCGATACAGTGCGCGACGCGCTCGGGATACATCATGCTCCAGGCGAGCGCCTGCATGCCGCCCAGGCTGCCGCCCATCACGGCGGCGAAACGCTCGATGCCGAACGCGTCGGCCACGCGCGCTTGCGCATGGACCCAGTCTTCGACGGTGACGACGGGAAAGCTCGCGCCAAACGGGCGCCCCGTGGCGGGATCGATGCTCATCGGGCCCGTCGAGCCGAAGCACGAGCCCAGATTGTTGACGCCGATCACGAAGAAGCGGTTGGTATCGAGCGGCTTGCCGGGGCCGACCATGTTGTCCCACCAGCCGACGTTCTTAGGCTCGCCGGCGTACGTGCCGGCGACATGATGGGAGGCGTTGAGCGCATGGCAGACGAGCACCGCGTTCGAGCGCGCGGCGTTGAGCGTGCCATACGTTTCGACCATCAGCTCGTAGCCCGCGAGCGCGCTGCCGTTTTGCAGCGCGAGCGGCTGGCTGAACTGCATCCGTTGTGGGGCGACGATCCCGACTGATTCCATTCACTCCGCCTTCTGATTGAGCGGCTAAATGGTGTCGGCGGTGCGCGGGCGGGCGGTTGCGCGGCTGACGACCTCTTTAGCCGCATTTATACCGAACCTCAGGACACCAGGGTTCACGCGCCCGCAATCGAGTCGACAAATCGGCGCGTCACTTCACTTGCCCAGGACGCTCCCGGGCGAGTCGCAAAGCATAGCGGAAAATGTCATTAGGCGCTATCAGCTATTGCAGAATGAGCCGAAGTTGCGCGTCGGCATGCTCGGCGGGCGCGCGCGTGAACCCGCTCTTCGCGTAGCGGTGCCAGCGGCCGAGCACATAGCTGACGACCAGGCTCGCGCGCACGGCGGGATCGTAGTCGGCCGGCAGCGGCACGCTTGGCGCCCCGTCGGCGCCGGGCGCGGCGCCCGCCGCTTGATTGGCCTCCATCAGCGCCAGCCGCAGACATTGTTTCACCGAGGCCTCGACGCGCTCGAGCATCTGGTTGATGCGCTCGGCGAGGCGCTCGTGCTCGCCGACGAGCGCCTCGCCCGTCAACACGCGCGTCATGCCGGGGTTCTTGGCGGCGAAGTTGAGCAGCATCAGGCCGATCGCGCGCGCCTGCAGGACGCCGTTCGGCTCCTTGGCGACAATCTGGTTGATGAGCGCGAAGAGCGTTCCTTCGATGAATTCGATGAGCGCTTCGAACATTTGCGCTTTGCTCGCGAATTGCCGGTAAAGCGCCGCCTCGGAGACGCCGAGCCGACCCGCGAGCGCGGCCGTCGTGATTTTTTCGCCTTTGGGGGCTTCGAGCATCGCCGCGAGCGTCTGAAGGATGTGCACGCGCCGCTCGCCCGGCTTCATGCGCGGTGCCCGGGCGGGGCCCGAGGGGTCCGGCTCGCCGTCTACGATCGCTGCTGACTGCCGCTCGCTCGATTGCATTTGCGCCCCCGGCAACGTTGTCTTCCGTTTTGGAACGTGCGTCCGTGACCCCGGCGGCGTGCCGCTCGCAGGGACCGCGTTTGCCAGGTGTCCCGACTCGGGAAACCTGTTAGAGCTTTTGCTTTTGCAGCGATTTTAGCGAACGAACGCGGCGATCGACATAATGCGGTCGGCCCGTGCCGGGCAGGCGCGGGCTCGACCCATCGCGCTTCGGCGCGGCGACGAGGTGACCGACGACCCAGACTGTGCGGATGCCGAGACGCCGATAGCGCTTCAGGTGGCCGCGCGTGTCTTCGACGAGAACGGCGTCGGCCATTCTCGCACGGGCCTCGCGCAGCACGCCGCGCAACATCGCGAGATCGGGCTTGGCGCGCCAGACGCCACCCTGCTGCATATGCTCGATGGCGACGACGCGCTCGAAAAGCCGCTCGATCCCGAGCCCAGCCAGCACGGCCCGCGCGTAAGCTTCGGGCGCATTGGTGAGAATGAACTTGCGGCCCGGCAGCGCGGCGATGAGGCGCGCGAGGCCGCGTTCGGCGCGCAGCATGTCGCTCAAGTCCGGCAGCGTGTGAACGACCCGCAGGAAATCGTGAGGATCGATCGGATGATGGCGCGCCAGCCCCGTCAGCGTCGCACCATAGCGGCGGACGTAGCCGAGTCGCAAACGGTCGGCCTCCGCGCGCTCGACGCCCAGCGCATCGACGATGTACTGCGTCATCGCCTCGTTGATCGCCGGAAAGATCGCGAACGACGCGCGATGCAGCGTGTTGTCGAGGTCGAAGAGCCAGACGGGGCGCGAGGCGTTCGAGGTGCGGCGCAGTCGGCGGCGCCGGGTCAGCAGGCTGGGCATGGTTGCGGACGGAGCTGCGGCGGCCGGCGGCTCGCGTCCCCAAGGGGATTACCTTCGGGGCACCGGCGCAGCCGCCTCCTGCCTTGGGAGCGCGTTCAGGGAGCGCTCAATGAGAGCGGATCATCGTGCCGAACGGCTGCTCGGTCAGGATTTCGAGCAGCACCGAGTGCTCGATCCGACCGTCGATGATGTGGACAGAGCGCACGCCGCTCTTCGCCGCGTCGAGCGCGGAGGCGATCTTCGGCAGCATGCCGCCCGAGATGGTGCCGTCTTCGAACAGCGCGTCGATCTCGCGCGCCGAGAGATCCGTCAGCAGGTTGCCCGATTTGTCCATCACGCCGGGGATGTTCGTCATCATGACGAGCTTCTCGGCGTTGAGGACGACGGCGAGCTTGCCGGCGACGAGGTCCGCGTTGATGTTGTACGAGAGGCCGTCCTCGCCGAAGCCGATCGGAGAAATGACGGGGATGAAGGCGTCATCCTGCAGCGCGCGCACGACGGCCGGGTTGATCGACTCGACCTCGCCGACCTGGCCGATGTCGACGTACTGGCCGGGATTCTCGCGGTCCGGCATCATCAGCTTGCGCGCATGAATGAGGCCGCCGTCCTTGCCGGTCAGGCCGACGGCGTGGCCGCCGAAGTGGTTGATGAGCGTGACGATGTCCTGCTGCACTTCCCCGCCGAGCACCCACTCGACGACTTCCATCGTCTCTTCGTCGGTGACGCGCATGCCTTGCACGAACGTGCCCTGCTTGCCGATCTTCTTGAGGGCCTGGTCGATCTGCGGGCCGCCGCCGTGCACGATGACCGGATTGATCCCGACCAGCTTGAGCAGGATCACGTCGCGCGCGAAGCCTTGCTTGAGCCGCTCCTCGATCATCGCGTTGCCGCCGTATTTGATGACGACGGTCTTGCCGTGGTATTGACGAATATAGGGCAGGGCCTCGGCCAGTATTTCGGCTTTCAGAGCGGGCGGAATCTGGGAGAGGTCGATGGGCTCGGACATGGCGGCAAGCTCGGCGGGCAAACGGGTTGAAACGGTAGGAACGGTCGAAAACGCGCGGAACCGGGGCGAAAACAGGCCGAATTGTACAGGACTGATTGTGGACGGGCGGCTTGCTCCGCGGTTTTTAGTCGCAGGCGCAACGGTTACACGCGGCTCGGCGGCGGGGCGCGCATGCGGCGTGCCTCGAACGCTGGCATCATGCACTTATATTGTCATTTTCCCGCGGCGAACCGTCATGTGTCCCCCGAACCGATCCGCGGCCTCGCCGGCCTCCGCCGCACCGGCACGTTGTCCGCGTTGCGGCGAGGCGTTCGATTGCGGGCGCGAGAGCGGGTCCTCCGACTGCTGGTGCGCCTCGATGCCGAAGCTGCCTGCCGGGCGTCTCGTCCCCGGCGCGCCGTGCTTGTGTCCGCAATGCCTCGCCACGGAACTCGCGGCCTCGGCCGGCGAGTCTTCCGGGCGTTCGGCGGCCGGGACTCACGATTCGTCGTTTCCGCCCTCTTCGTCCTCTCCGTCAGACTGATCGTTCCGATGCAGCGTATCACCAACACCGGTCGCGTCAATCTGGGCCATCTGTTCTGGCTGCGCAGCCTCGCCATCATCGGCCAGCTGACGACGATCGCCGTCGTCCAGCAGTTCTTCGGTGTGCATCTGCCTTTGCCGGCCATGCTGATGATCATCGCGCTGGAAGTCATGTTCAACGCGCTGACCTGGATGCGCGTAAAGGGCGCGCGGCCGGAGACGAACCTGGAGTTGCTGGGGCAGCTCTGGGTCGACCTCGGCGCGCTGTCCGGGTTGCTGTTTTTGTCGGGCGGCACGACGAACCCGTTCGTCTCGCTTTATCTGCCGTCGCTTGCGATCGCGGCCGCCGTGCTGCCGTGGACCCACATGATCTGGCTCGCGATCTTCGCGATGTGCTGCTACGTCGCGCTCGGCTTCGACTCGGTGCCGCTCAATATGGATAATCCGGCGAACCTTTTCGACTATTACCGCGCCGGCATGTGGGTCAACTTCATGGTGAGCGTGGGTCTCATCGCCTGGTTCGTTGCACGCATGTCGAATGCGCTGCGCCAGCGCGATGCGGCGCTCGGCGACGCGCAGCAGCGTTTACTGCGCGACGAGCGGGCGGTGGCGCTCGGCGTGCAGGCCGCGACCGTCGCGCACGAGATGGGCACGCCGCTGTCGACGATTTCCATGATCACCGAAGAACTCCGCGACGCGGCACGCGCGGACAAGGGTCTTGCGCCTTACGCAGCCGATCTCGAAGTGCTCGACAAGCAGATGACGCTTTGCACGTCGGCGCTGGCGCGGCTGAGGAGCCGCGCCTCGGTATCCTCGCATCGCGAGGAGCTCGGCGAGTGGCTCGCCGGCTTCAGCGAGCAATGGCGGCTGCGGCATCCGCATGTGAAATTCGAGCGGCTTGCCGCTCCTTCAGGCGACGCCTGGGTGGAAGACACGACGGCCGTCGGTCAGATTCTGACAATTCTGCTCGACAATGCGGCGCGTGTGAGCCGAGATAGCGTGACGTTACGGGCGACGGTCGACGCCGGCTTGATCGAATTCGAAGTGCGCGACAGCGGGCCCGGCATTGCGCCGGCATTGCGCGCGCAACTCGGCGCGGCGCCCGTCGACAGTACGCAAGGCGGCCACGGCGTGGGCTTGTATCTCGCATTCTCGGCAGCGGCGCGACTCAACGGCTCGCTGGAGCTCGTCGAAGGCGAGCCGCGCGGCACGCGCGCTGTGCTGCGCGTGCCGGCCGCCTCGTCGGCTTCAATTTCGGATTCGAAGGAGAGTACAACATGAGCGATACGAACTTCCTCGTGATCGACGACGACGAAGTATTCGCGGGCGTTCTCGCACGCGGACTCACGCGCCGGGGCTACACGGTCTTTCAGGCGCACGACGCGAAGGAGGCCATCAAGCTCGCGAATGAGCATCAGTTCGAGCTCATGACGGTCGATTTGCATCTCGGCGGGGATTCCGGGTTGAATCTCGTTGCCCCGTTGCGCGATCTGCAGCCCGATGCGCGCATGCTCGTGCTGACCGGGTACGCGAGCATCGCGACGGCCGTGCAGGCGGTGAAGGACGGCGCCGATAACTATTTGGCCAAGCCGGCGAACATTGAGTCGATTCTGAATGCGCTGAAGGTCGAGGCGAGCGTGGAGCAGGCGGAGGCGGCGCTCGAGAATCCGTCACTGCTATCGGTGGCGCGGCTCGAATGGGAGCACATTCAGCGGGCGCTGGCCGAGAATGGGGGGAATATCTCGGCGACAGCGCGCGCGCTCAACATGCATCGTCGGACGTTGCAGAGGAAGCTGGCTAAGCGGCCGGTGAAGCAGTAGGTTGTGGGGGTAAGCCTTGGTGGCTAGATGTGCGCTTTCAGAAACTGAAGCGAGCGAACAAGAGCATTCTTTCCATCATCGCCGTCAAGATCAAACTGATACTCATGTGCCAGTTGAGGCTGATGGTCAGTCGGAAAGAAGAGTGTGTCTACCGCGGCCCCTAATGACCGCAGCTTTTCTGCGAGTGGCTTGGACTGCACATTCGTCAAAGGATCGGCGTTTCCGCCACTCATAAAAGTTGCGGGAAAATTTTTCGTCACGTGATATTGCGGTGACATTTGGTTGATAATCGGATCGGAGAAGTCCCGCACTCCAGAGTAAGCCCACACCGCAACATCATTTCCCCAGCTGACGATCCACGACAATGTCGGATCAGGATTGGCGAGTTTGTCCATCTGATAAATTCCGCAATACAGTATGACTCCCTTGAGCTGCGAAGGCTTTAGATTGGGAGAAATTCCCAGCACTTTCGCATAGTCTGCGTTCGTGATAAGCGCCGCCATTTGACTCGAGAGTTGCGCGCCGGCGGAGTCGCCCGCAAAGAAAATCCTCGAGGTGTCCGCATGAAAACGCCTGGCGTTCTTTAAGATATAGGCGTATGCATCGTTGAGTTGATTGATCTGCACTGGGTACGATTTTTTGGGAGCCAAGGTGTAATCAGGTGCGATAACGGTAAGACCCTCGGCGGCAATCAACCGGTAGTACGGCGCCGCATCGCTTTTACTGCCAGAAATCCAAGCGCCGCCATGCGTCCAAATCACAACCGGCAGCAAGCCCTGGGTTGATTGCGGATAATACACATCCAACAGAGCATCGCCGTCACCGTTTCGGTATTGCTGATCCGCTATCAGAGTAATAGGCACTTTCGGCTGGTGTGCCTCCAGTGCTTTTGTTACCTGCGCGGCGTTCCATTCAAATACAGATCGGATGATTATTGCGCCAGGCCACGGCGTCAGCCGGAATAATAAGGCGTTGATGATCAGGACGATGCTGGCTCCCACCAAAATGCGAGGGATCAATGCCGGCAATTTAGATGAATTCGATGATGCAACACTCTGCCCCATTTCTCACTCTCCCGGCGCTTCCATTGCGTTGCTGTCGCCGTGTACGCACCCGCAAGAAGGGAGCGGGCGTTGCCTCTGCTCTGGATCTAACAATGATTTTGATCTGATATGAGTGAGTGTATTCACGCTGGTTCGATAGTGCCCTATCAGAATTGATAGGGGGTTTTCATCAGCGCCGCCGTACCACCTGAACAGGTAAGCCCAGGCTTGCGATAGAGTTCCATAGCAGAAGCTCGCTAAGCGGCCGGTGAAGCCGTAGCCGCTCAATCCCCTCTTCAGGCGCCGACACCGGTAACCTGCGCGGTTGCCGGTGTCGACTCAATGTAGTAACATATCTACATTCCTGCCTAACCTACTTGTGGGGGCCCCATGACCATCACGACTCTGTCAAGCCGGGAACTCAATCAGGACGTGACGAGAGCCAAGAAGGCGACGAAGGACGGTCCGGTGTTCATCACAGATCGCGGTAGGCCCGCGCATGTGCTGTTGAGCTTCGAGGAATATCAAAAGCTCACTCAGCAGCGCCGCAACATCGCCGACGCCCTTGCGATGCCTGGCATCGAAGACATCGAATTCGATCCGCCGCGCGCCGACATCAAGACTCACCCGGCTGAGTTCGAATGATGTTTGTAGTCGATACGAATGTTATTTCCGAACTGCGAAAGGTGAAAGCCGGCAAAGCCGATGCGAATGTCGCGGTGTGGGCAGCGAGTATCGATGCCGCAGCGCTCTTCATTTCGGCCATTACAGTCATGGAGTTGGAGACCGGCGTCTTACAAGTGGAACGACGGGACGCAAAGCAGGGCTCAATGTTGAGAAGCTGGTTAGATCACCATGTGTTGCCGGAGTTCGCAGGACGGGTGCTACCCATCGATAGCACCGTGGCACAGCGGTGCGGTCGCTTGCACGTGCCCGATCGACGCTCTGAGCGCGACGCCCTCATTGCCGCTACGGCGCTCGTGCATGGGATGACCGTCGCTACGCGCAACGTAGCTGATTTCGTCGCGACAGGCGTCGGTATCTGCAATCCTTGGATGGCCTTGCCATGACAGCCATGTCAGCTATGGGTGACGCAACGCTATGAAGACGCTGCGCTACGCGGTAAGGCGGCCAGCAACCCGTTGGTGAGGGCTGAAGCTGTCGCCAGACGAGGGGTAGTCGAGCCCACAGCGTGCGGGTTTCGATTAGCAGCACCTCAAACCAGCGGCCCAACAAAGGCCGCTGATTTTTGCCGCCGCATTTGGCCATCGAGTGCGCTGTCTAAGGCAGGAATCGCTTACGACGTGGCGCTTACGGGCATTACGGTCAAAGCACGTACCGCGACAAATCCTCACTCTGTGCGATGTCACCGAGCGCCTGATCGACATAGGCTGCGTCGATCCGCACGACCTTGCCCGCATGATTGCCGGCCGCGAACGAAACGTCTTCAAGCAGCTTTTCGATGACGGTATAAAGTCGACGCGCCCCGATGTTTTCCGTGCGCTCGTTGACCGAGTACGCTATTTCAGCCATGCGCCGGATGCCGTCGTCCGCGAACTCGAGTTCGACGCTTTCTGTCGCGAGCAGCGCTTGATATTGCTTCACGAGGCTCGCGTCAGTTGCCACGAGAATCGATTCGAAGTCTTGCACCGAGAGCGAATCGAGCTCCACACGAATCGGAAAGCGCCCCTGCAGTTCGGGGATCAAATCGCTCGGCTTCGACAGATGAAACGCGCCGCTCGCAATGAAGAGAATGTGATCGGTCTTCACCATGCCGTAGCGCGTATTAATCGTCGTGCCTTCGACGAGCGGCAGCAAATCGCGCTGCACGCCCTGGCGCGACACCTCACCCCCGCCGCCGCCCAGCTCGCCGCTGCGCGAGGCGATCTTGTCGATTTCATCGAGAAAGACGATGCCGTTCTGCTCGACGTTCTGGACGGCCTTCGACTTGACCTCCTCGTCGTTGAGCATCTTGGACGCTTCCTCGTCGGTCAGCACTTTCAGCGCTTCCTTGACCTTCATTTTGCGGCGCGTCTTTTTGCCCCCACCCAGGTTCGCGAACATTGAGCGGATCTGCTCGGTCATGTCCTCCATGCCGGGCGGCCCCATGATGTCCATGCCGAGCTGCGGCAGCTCGACGTCGAGCTCGATCTCCTTGTCGTCGAGCTGGCCCTCGCGCAGGCGTTTGCGAAACGTCTGGCGCGTCGCGCTGCCTTCGGCAGACTCGCTGCTCGACGCTTGCGAGCCGAAGCCGACGGGCCGCGCGCTCGGCAGCAGGATGTCGAGAATGCGGTCCTCGGCCTGATCCTGCGCCTGCGTGCGCACCTTGCGCATCTCCGTTTCGCGCGTCTGCTTCAACGAAATTTCGACGAGATCGCGCACGATGCTGTCGACATCGCGTCCCACATAGCCGACTTCCGTGAATTTCGTCGCCTCGATCTTGATGAACGGCGCATCGGCGAGCTTCGCGAGACGCCGGGCGATTTCGGTTTTGCCGACGCCGGTCGGCCCGATCATCATGATGTTCTTCGGCGTGATTTCCTGTCGCAGCGGCTCGGCGACCTGTTGGCGGCGCCAGCGGTTGCGCAGCGCGACCGCAACGGCTTTTTTCGCCTTTTGCTGGCCGATGATGAATTTGTCGAGTTCCGAGACGATCTCGGCGGGCGTCATGGTGCTCACTCTGTTCTCCCTTCCTTACTCGATTGTCTCGATGACGCGGTTATGGTTCGTGTAGATGCACATGTCGCCCGCGATCGCGAGGGATTTCTCGACGATCTCGCGCGGCGAAAGGCTCGTGTTTTCGGCAAGCGCGCGCGCCGCGGCCTGGGCATAGGCTCCGCCCGAGCCGATCGCACAGATGCCGCCTTCGGGATCGAGCACGTCGCCGTTGCCGGTGATGACGAGTGTGGTGTTCGCGTCGGCCGTGATCAGCATCGCTTCGAGGCGGCGCAACATACGGTCGGTACGCCAATCCTTGGCGAGCTCGACGGCGGCGCGCGTGAGATTCCCCTGGTGCTTCTCCAATTTCGCCTCGAACCGATCGAGCAACGAGAACGCATCGGCCGTGCCGCCGGCGAATCCGACGAGCACCTTGTCGTTGTAGATGCGCCGGACTTTCTTTGCGCCGCCTTTCATGACGATGTTGCCAAGCGTCACCTGGCCGTCGCCGCCCAGCGCGACCTGGCTGCCGCGCCGCACGGAAACGATCGTCGTGCCGTGAAATTGCTCCATTGTGCGTTCCTTCAAAAACGTCGAAAGCGCCGTCGGCGCATGCACCGCGCGGCAGAAACGGGTGGTGGGCGACCGGTGGCCGGCAAAAGCCCACCGCTCGCGCGACGCACGTCGAGTCCATTTTAGGGCGAGCGCTGTTTTATCAAGAGCCAATGGCACGTCTGGACCGGAAAGTAGCTCTCCAGCCCTACGACGCGGGCGCGCAGCGGCAAGACTGAAGGCGCACGGTAAAAATAAGGGACAGTTTTCAGTAAAAATTGAAAAATTACTGAAATTGGACGCCCACCGCCTCTTTCAGTAAAATTTGAAAAATTACTGAAAGCCCCCAACATGCATGGAATGCCTCTTTACGAGCAGCACGACCAAGCGTACTGCTTGCAATTTGCGAATGTCGAGCAGGCTGCGGCGGCGCAGGAGACGATCCTCCTCGGCGCGCCAGGCACCATCATCGAGCATAAGCGCGGCGAACTCGTCTATTACGCAAGGCAGTACATGAGCCCAGAGGGCAAGAAACAGGAGGAAAATCTCGGCGGGCCGCAGGGCGACCCGGACGTTGAGGCTCGCATCCAGCAAGTTCGAGAGCGCATCGAGCTCGGTAAGGGCCTCATTGACCGCATTCGGGAACTCGCCAAGCTCGGCTTCCAGTTATCGGACAACAAGACGTTCGCCACGATGGGCGTCCTGTTCAACCATGGCTTGTTTCAGGCCGGCGCTGTACTGATCGGCTCCCACGCTTTCGCGGCGCTGCTCAACGGGCTGGGGATCAAGGCGATCGCCTATCAGACCGAGGATATCGATATCGCGCGCGGACACCAGCTCGCTTTAGAGGATGTTCCGACCGGCGGGCTGTTGGCAATCCTGAAGGAAACGGGTATCCACTTCGTCGAAGTTCCAGCGATGACACGGGGTGCGCCGTCGACATCCTACAAGCAGGCCGGGGTCGCTCGTTTCCATGTCGATTTGCTCGTCCCTTCGCAGGACGATACTTTCCCGACGGTTGCCGTGCCTGAGCTCAACGCGCATGCGACGGGCTTGCCGTATCTCGCCTATCTGCTTGGCAAGTCGCACATGGGCACTTTGATTTCGCGCCATGGGGCGGTACCCGTGCGCGTACCGGATCCGGCGAGATTCGCCGTTCACAAGCTACTTGTCTCGAGGTTGCGGACCAATACGCTCGTCAAGTCTCAGAAGGATGTCCAGCAAGCCTGCGTGTTACTCGCCATGCTCGGTGAGCATCGCAGCGGAGAGATCGAAGGTGCATGCGCCGCACTCCCGAAGTCCTCCCGCTCGCTCGTGCGCCGCGTGGTGCCCGAAGTTCGCCGGCATATGGAGTCCGCCCACGAGGGAGCACTGCACGAACTCGAAGCGAGTCTGGAGCCGTAAGCGCACTGAGCAGCCGCAGTGGGACCGGCAAACGCGCAGCGGCGCATTGAGCAGCGGAAAAAGAAAAGCGCGCGGTATGCCGCGCGCCTCTTGAGGAAGCAGCGTAAAGACGCGCGGCCGTTGCCGCCGCGCGAAAAACGCGCGTATCAGTCGCCGAAAAGCTTCTGACGCAACTCGCGGCGCTCCTGCGCCTCGAGCGACAGCGTGGCCGTGGGACGCGCGAGCAGGCGCGGAATGCCAATCGGCTCGCCCGTTTCCTCGCACCAGCCATACTCACCCGATTCGATCCGCGCAAGCGATTGCTGCACCTTCTTCAGCAGCTTGCGTTCGCGATCGCGGGTGCGCAGCTCGAGCGCATGTTCTTCCTCGATCGTCGCGCGATCAGCCGGGTCCGGCACGATCACCGTTTCGCGCAGGTTCTCGGTCGTCTGACCCGCGTTGCGGAGGATCTCCGCTTGCAACTGTTCGAGCCGATTCTTGAAGAAGGCGAGCTGGTCCTCGTTCATGTAATCCTTCTCGCTCATCTTCAGGATTTCGGCTTCGGTCAAGAGTCGTTTCGTCGTCATCTGCGTGCTTCTTCAATTGCGAGGCAAAACTTATACATATTGCCTGCACTTTCGTGTTGCCCGCAAGCGGCGCCATAAACGAGAGGCGCCTGCGGCAGCCCGGCCGTCAATCCGGCGAGCGCCGCTGCGGGGCCGAACTCCTTGGAAACCGATCCTCGGATGCTCCTTCCCGTCCCGAGCCATATTTCTCGATACGGGCGGCCCGTCATCCGCGAAACGAGGCCGAGCGCCGACGTTTCGCTTCGTGTCGTCTTTTGTTTCGACAATGCCCAGATAAGGTTTTCCGGTGTCGTCGTACCCGCTCAGCCCCGTCTAAGCAGGCGCCCGCGCCGCCGGAGAAGCCTTGCGGCCCCCCTGCCATACTCCGGCGGGCACGTATTGTAACTGAATCGCCCTTGCGCGCCGCAACAGAGAAAACCCGCGTCGCGGCACCTCTAATAACCCAAAAATATAGCGTGCGAGCGGACAAAAAGCGATCACCCACTCTCGCGGCCGCGCTCGCTTGCGCACGCTCCGGCACGCGTCGTCGGCGGGAGCCTCAGACGAGGCAGGCGTCGAGGCCGTCCGTGATCAGATCTTGCGGCAGATCGATACCGATGAAGACCATCTTGTTCGTCTTCTTCTCCGCCGGCAGCCACTTGGCGGCCAAGTCGCTGCCCATCATCTGGTGGACGCCCTGAAACACCACCTTGCGGTCGACGCCTTTCATGTAGAGCACGCCCTTGTATCGCAACAGTCGCTCGCCGTAGATTTGCAGGACTCCGCCGAGAAAATCCTCCAGCTTGTTCGGATCGAACGGGCGGTCGTTGCGGTAGACGAACGACTTGATGCGGTCGTCGTGGTGCGCGTGGTGGTGATGCGCATGGCCGTCGTGGGCGCAATGCCCGTGGTCATGATCGCAATCAGAATGATCGTGATCATGGTCATGGCCGTGCGCGTGGTCATGATCGTGATCGTGATCGTCTTCGGCAAGGAAGTCCGGGTCGATCTCGAGCTTCGCGTTGAGGTTGAAGCCGCGCAGATCGAAGATTTCCTTGATGTCGGCGTCGCCGAAGTTGACCAGCTTGATCGGCGCCTTGGGATTCATATGCACGAGGCGGTGACGTAGCTCGCCGAGCGCGGCTTCGTCCACGAGGTCGGCCTTCGTGACGAACAGGCGGTCGGCGAACCCGACCTGACGTTGCACGACTTCATGTTCGTCGAGCTGATTGTCGGCATGCTTCGCGTCGACGAGCGTGATGATCGCGTCGAGCAGGAATTCGTCGGCGATTTCATTGTCGATGAAAAATGTCTGCGCAACGGGGCCTGGATTGGCGAGGCCTGTCGTCTCGATGACGACGCGGTCGAACGCGAGCTCGCCCGAACGCTTCTTTTCGGCCAGATCGCCAAGCGCCCGCACGAGGTCGCCGCGGATCGTGCAGCAGATGCAGCCGTTGCTCATCTGCACGATTTGCTCGCCCTGCTCCTGGACGAGGATCTCGTTGTCGATGTTCTCTTCGCCGAACTCGTTTTCAATGACGGCGATCTTCATGCCGTGCTTTTCGTTCAGGATGCGCTTGAGCAGCGTGGTTTTGCCGCTGCCGAGGAAGCCGGTCAGGATGGTGACGGGAATCATGGGAATCGCCTGTCGGATCGGGTTGAATCAGGGTCGTAACCGCTATCGGGCGGTCAACTAAATATCGAAGGATACTCGTCGGCGGGATGGCGCGCTCGCTGGCGCATCCGCACTGGCGCCGTGCCGGCCGCCGGCGGCCTGCCTCCGCACGGAAACTCCTCTCAAATGGGGGTGCGCTAGAGGATTTGCAATAGCAGGCCTTTCAGATACTCGCCCTCGGGAAACGAAGCGAGCAGCGGATGATCGACGCCGGCGCCTAGCCGCCTGAGGATACGGGCGTCGACGCGTGCATCCGCCGCGGCGCCCGCGACGATTTTTTGGAACAGGTCGGCATCGATTGCACCCGAGCACGAATAGGTGAAGAGCAGCCCGCCCGGGCGCAATAGCCGGAAGCCCGACAGGTTGATGTCCTTATAGGCGCGTGCGGCGCGATCGACATGCTCGCGTGCCGGCGCGAACTTCGGCGGGTCGAGAACGACGAGGTCGAAGCGCTCGCCTTCGTCGGCAAGCCGCCGCAGCGTGCGGAACGCGTCGGCGTCGAGCCACTCGACGCGGGCCGCGTCGAAGCCGTTCGCTTCGACGTTCGCGCGCGCGAGCGCGAGCGCTTCGCCCGACGAATCGATCGACACCACGCGGCGCGCACCGCCTTTCAGCGCCGCAAGCGAAAAGCCGCCGGTATAGCAGAAGCAGTTCAGTACGTCTCGATCGGCGGCGTAGGCCTGCACGAGCGCACGGTTGTCGCGCTGATCGACGTAAAAACCCGTCTTGTGTCCGCTTCGAACGTCGACGTGATAGCGCACGCCGTTCTCGCTGGCGATCAGCGTCTCCGGCGGCGCGGCGCCCGCGAGTACGCCCGTCGTTTGCTCGAGCCCCTCCTTTTCGCGGATCGCCACGTCCGAGCGCTCGTAGACGTTGGGGCAGCCCGTCGCGCCGACGAGCGCGGCGACGATCGCCTCTTTCCAAGCCTCCACGCCGGCCGCCATGAACTGGCAGACGAGCTGGCCGCGCCCGGTCGCTTCATCTCCGGGCTGCGGAAGACTGCCGTCTTCCTTCGAAGAGTCGACCAAAGGGATTTCCGCCGCGGCATCACCGTGGGGGATTTCCTCCGGGGCATCCCCCACGGGGACTACCTTCGGGGCATCCGCGACGTAATAGTCGACGATGAGCCCCGGCAGCCCGTCGGCTTCGCCGAAGACGAGCCGCACGGCCCGCGTGCCGCTGACGAACGAGCGCCGGTGGGCCACGGCGCGTTGCACGCGACGCTTGAAGAAAGCGTGATCGACCGGCTCCCCTTCATCGAAGCTCCAGACGCGCAGGCGAATTTGCGAATGAGGACTGAAGGCCGCGCGGGCGAGAAAGCGGCCGTCGCTCGCGCGCACGACGACGGTCGCGCCGGGCGCGGGCTTGCCGTCGACGCGCTCGATGGCGTTCGCGTAGACCCACGGGTGACGGCGCAACAGCGATTTTTCTTTCGACGGTTTGAGCGTGACGGTATTCATGAGGAGGAAACAAGGTTTGCGCATCGATGCTTCATCACGGAGGCCACCGGTCTTCGGGACGCGCAGCGAGCGTCAATCGCGCTTTTTGGCGCGCGGGTGCGCCGCATCGTAAATTTGCGCGAGGTGCTGGAAGTCGAGCGACGTATAAATCTGCGTCGCGGCGACGCTCGCATGGCCAAGCAGCTCCTGCACCGCGCGCAGATCGCCGCTCGATTGCAGCAGATGCGTCGCGAACGAGTGGCGCAGGACGTGCGGGTGGACGTTCGCCGGGACGCCCGCGGTGAGCGCCGCGCGCTTGACCCGCTCGCGCACGACGTTCGGCGACATGCGCGCCCCGCGCGCGGAGAGAAAAAGCGCATGCGGGTCCAGCTTGACGAACGCGCCACGCGCGGCGAGCCAGGCCGACAGCGCCTCGACGGCTTTGCGCCCGACGGGAACCGTGCGCCGTCGCTTGCCCTTGCCGAGCACCGTCACCTCCGCCGCCGCGAGGTCGAGCCAACCGGCCGAGCGGTAGCCGTCGACTTCGGCGAACGCGACGTCGAGTCCGACGAGTTCGGCAAGACGCAACCCCGACGAATAGAAGAGCTCGAGGATCGCCTGATCGCGCAGGCCTTCGGCGTCGACACTGCGCTCGGCATCCATGAGCGCCGCCGCGTCGTCCACGGACAGCGCTTTCGGCAGCCGCTTGGGCTGCTTGGGCGCGCGCACGGCCGCCACAGGATTGGCCGGCATCTCGATGCGCTCGGCGAGCCACCGGTAGAACGCGCGCCAAGCCGACAGGCGGTGCGCGATCGAGCGCGCCGAGAGGCCGTTCGCATGCGCGCGCGCAACGGCGCCGCGCATGTCGGTCGCTGTCAGGGCTGCGAGCGGGCGCCCGTTCGCCAGCACCGCAAGCGCCTCAAGCTCGTGCATGTAGCTGCGCAGCGTGTGCTCGGAGAGCCTGCGGCCGTGCTCGAGGCTCGACAGATAGGCAGCGATCAGTTCTTTGTCGGCCGGCTGCACGGTCGCGGTCCCGGGGCGGTGGGCAAGTATCGAGAAGAAAACAGCAAGACGGCGCGCAACGCTAGGCCCCCGTTGTTCGGCTATCGCATCAGCAACCGGCTCAACGCCGCGCTCGCGAGCGTGCCGATTTGCATGAGGAAGTCGGTCGCCATTCCTTCATGAAAACGTCGCGGATCGGGCGAGCCCATCACAAGAAGGCCGAACGTCGGGCCTGCATCGTCGGCGCCCGGCGTCGAGCTCGCCGAGGCGCGGGCCGGCTCGCGCAGCGCGATCAGCGCGACCGACTGAAATGCTTCGGTCGATTCGCCCGGCGAGACCTCGACGCTGCCGTTTTCCGATGCCGCGGCGCTTGTTTTCGCCATGGGTGCCGCGGCGTCGAGCCATTGCGCCGCCTCGAAGCCCGTGTTGGTTCCGCAATAAGGCGCCCCGAGGCTCGCCGCGAAGATCCGCACTTCCTCGCCGACATGGCGCGCAAACTCCGCCTGCGCGTAAGGCTCGGCGACATCCCAGAGACGCAGTGCCGCGCTCGGCACGTCGAAGACTTCGGTCAGCCCCTGCGTGACGGTGCGCGGCAGCGCATGCGCATCGCGCTCGGCCATCACTCGCGCGGTCCAGCGGTTGAACTTCGCCGCGATGCTGTCGTTCTCGTGCCCATAGCGCACGAGCTCGGCGAGCCGCCGCTCGAGGAGCTTGTTCTTCTCACGCAGCATGTCCATCTGCCTCTCCTGCAGCGAGACGGCGGCTTTGCCATGCGGATTCGCGAGCCGGACGGCGGCAAGCAACTCCGCGTGCCGCGAGAAGAACTCCGGGTTGGCGAGCAGAAATTCGGCGACTTCGCGATCGTTCATCATGGGGGCGCAAAAAAGGGGCTGGGGCAAACGCTAACGACGTCTGCTCAATCCGGCAATTCGATTTCACCCTCGAACACCGTGGCGGCGGGGCCGGCCATCGTGAGCGGGGCCGTTTCGTCGCGCGCACCGTCCCAGGCGATGGTCAATATGCCGCCATGCGTTTCAACGATGACGGGCGAATCGAGAAGGCCGCGCCGGATGCCGGCCGCGACCGCCGCGCAGGCGCCGGTCCCGCAAGCCAGTGTCTCGCCGGCGCCACGCTCGAAGACGCGCAGCGTGATCGCGCCGCGCGAGACGATTTGCATGAAGCCGGCATTGACGCGTTGGGCAAACCGAGCGTGACGCTCGATCTCAGGGCCTACCGTCAGGACGGGGTAAGCCTCCACATCGTCGACGACTTGCACCGCATGCGGATTGCCCATCGACACGACCGACACCCAATGCGTCGCTCCGGCTGCCTCGACGGGCCAGACGGTATCGGCGCCTTCCCGGCGACCCGCGAGACCGCTGGCGTCGAACGGCACCTTTTCAGGCTCGAAGACAGGCCGGCCCATGTCGACGATCACTTCGCCGTTCTCCTGCATCGTCAGCGTGATGAGGCCGCCATGGACCTCCACGCGCACGCTGCGCTTGTCGGTGAGCCCTCTATCGCGGACGAACTTGACGAAGCAGCGCGCGCCATTGCCGCAATGCTCGACCTCGCCGCCGTCGCAGTTGAAGATGCGGTACCGAAAGTCGGCGCCGGCGGTACGCGGCCGCTCGACGAGCAGCAGCTGATCGGCACCGATGCCGAAATGGCGGTCCGCCAGCGCGCGCACGCGCTCGGGCGTCAGCGCGAGTTCGCGCGTGTAGCCGTCGAGCACGACGAAGTCGTTGCCCGCGCCGTGCATTTTGGTGAACTTGAGTCTCATGGCGGGCTATTGTAAGCGACGCGCGGCGCTCGCGAGGCCCGCTTTCAATAGAAGCTCGGCATGCCGGGCGGACGCGTCTTGAATCGCTTATGGACCCAGTAGTACTGCTCGGGCATGAGCGGGATCTGTTCCTCGAGGAACGCGTTCATGCGGCGCGCGTCGGTTTCGTCGTCGCCGCTCGGGTAGTTCGCCCAGGGTTTGAAGACTTTCAGCCGATACCCCTTGTAATTGGGCAGCACCTCGCCGATGAACGGTACGACCTGCGCGTTGCCGGCCTTCGCGAGCCGACCGACCGCGGTCAGCGTGCAGGTTGGGATGCCGAAGAACGGCACGAAGGTCGAATTGCGCAAGCCGTAGTCCATGTCGGCGCCGAGCATCACGGGCTTTCGCTCGCGCAGCCAGCGCAGCACGATGCGCGCGCTGTCGGCGCGGCTCGCCATGTCGGCGCCGAAGCGGCCGCGCGCATGCTTGGCCACCTCCTCAAGCTCGGGGTTCGACATGGGCTGATAGAGCGAGGCGCATTGGCGCCTGAGCGCCCGGTTGATATAGATCGAGCCCGCCTCGATGCCGACGAAGTGAAAGCCGAGCAGCAGCGTCGGCGGCATGTCGGGATCGGTCAGATCTATTTCGCTGTCAACCTGAACGAGCTTGTCGAGCTTCTTCGCCGACGCGAACCATTGGACGCTGCGCTCGAGGTAGCTGCGGATCGCCTGGCGAAAATGTTTGCTGGCGACTTCCTCGCGCTTTTCGTCGCTCCATTCGGGAAAGCAGAGCTTCAGGTTCGTGTGGACGATGCGGCGCCGCCGGCTCGGAATCTGATAGAGCAGCCAGCCGAGGCCGTCTCCCGCGCGCGCGACGAGGCCGTAGGGCAGCATGGCGAGCAGCTTGAGCAGCCCGATGGCGATCTTCGTGCCGACTCGCGTCAGCATGCGCGGCCTCCCGAACGCGCCGGGGTGGCAAGCGCGCACAGGGCTGAAGAAACGGTGATCGGCGACAGAAAGACCAGATTACTGGCAGGGTGATTCACGAGGCTCGGTGTGTGACGATTTTGGAAAGCCGCTATAATACGACCTTCGCCGAGTTAATTGACAACTTGCGGGGCGAAGCCGCAGGGCGCGATCAGCGCTCCCGCGGTGCAGGAATCCGCTAAAGCGTCGCCGCTTCAGGCTCCCGAAGTTGGCTACGTGAAACGCAAAGAACCGTAACCAATAAGGAGTCCGAAACGTGGCAAACGACTATCTCTTCACCTCCGAATCCGTTTCCGAAGGCCATCCCGACAAGGTCGCCGACCAAATCTCGGATGCCATCCTCGACGCCATCTTCGCGCAGGACAAGTACTCGCGTGTCGCGGCCGAGACGCTTTGCAACACCGGTCTCGTCGTACTGGCCGGCGAGATCACGACGACGGCCAACGTCGACTACATCCAGGTCGCGCGCGATACGATCAAGCGCATCGGCTACGACAACACGGATTACGGCATCGACTATCGCGGCTGCGCGGTGCTCGTGGCTTACGACAAGCAATCGCCCGATATCGCACAGGGCGTCGATCGCGCGCACGACAACAACCTCGATCAGGGGGCGGGCGACCAGGGCCTGATGTTCGGCTATGCCTGCGATGAAACGCCCGAGCTGATGCCGCTTCCGATCCACTTGTCGCACCGGCTCGTCGAGCGCCAGGCGAGCTTGCGTCGCGATGGCCGTCTGCCTTGGCTGCGTCCCGACGCGAAGTCGCAAGTGACGGTGCGCTACGTCGACGGTAAGCCGCATTCGATCGACACCGTCGTCCTCTCGACGCAGCATGCGCCCGACGTCGAACTCCCCGCGCTGCGCGAGGCCGTGATCGAAGAGATCATCAAGCCGACGCTGCCGGCCGAGCTCGTCAAAGGCGATATCAAGTTCCTCGTGAACCCGACGGGGCGGTTCGTCATCGGCGGTCCTCAGGGCGACTGCGGCCTGACGGGCCGCAAGATCATCGTCGATACGTACGGCGGCGCGGCGCCGCACGGCGGCGGCGCGTTCTCGGGCAAGGATCCGTCGAAGGTCGACCGTTCGGCCGCCTATGCGGGCCGCTATGTCGCGAAGAACATCGTCGCGGCGGGACTCGCTTCGCGCTGCCTGATCCAGGTGTCCTACGCAATCGGCGTGGCGCAGCCGACTTCGGTGATGGTCAACACGTTCGGCACGGGACGCGTCTCGGATGCGAAGATCACCGAACTCGTGCGCGAGCATTTCGATCTGCGTCCGAAGGGCATCATTCAGATGCTCGACCTGTTGCGTCCTATTTACGAGAAGACGGCTGCGTATGGCCACTTCGGCCGCGAAGAACCCGAGTTCTCCTGGGAAGCGACCGATAAGGCGCTTGCTTTGGCGGAGGCGGCCGGCACGGAACCCGTAGCAGCCGTGGCATAAGTCGCGAGATGGTCGGGTGACCCGAAGGCGCCCGGGTCGGGCGCTGACGGCCGAATTCGGTCAGGATCATAGGAAACCCGGTGGCTCGCTGCGGCGGCTACCGGGTTTCGTTTTATCTGGATAAGGGCGTGTCGTCCTGGCTCTGGCGAGACTAGCCGTCTTCGCCTACTTCGACCGGATCGGGCAACTCGGGCTGCGCGGGTTCTTCCTGTTGCTGTTCGGGCTCATCGGCCGGGTGTTCGGACGCGCCATCGCCGTCCGCACCGCCGCCGCCGAAAAAGCGCTTTATCGACTCATCGACGTTCAAGCCGCGGAAAGTCGGTATCGGCATCATCAGCTCCCATTCGTCAACAATGACGATTGAAAGCCGCGCAATGCGCATACCCGCGCGATAGCGCGGGCGGAGCGAGCGTTAGCTGTTCGACATTTCAATCGAAGCAGTTTCGGAACGCGACGGCCACGATCACGGGCATGCACATCACGAGCGGAATGGCGAAATACGGCACTTCGAGGTCGACGACCCAGCTATAGACGAGCCAGCCGATCCCGGCCGCAAGCGTGCCCACGCCGACCAGTGCGGTGAGGACGTTCAGCATCCGTTTCGAGATGCGCTTACGCGGCCTTTCTTCGTTAGGAGGCATATTCGGAGGCATCGAGCGCGGTTTCATAGGCTGTATTCTAGTGCGCTGCCGACCGCCGGGGCGGGCTCGGCATGCGCGCTCGCGCGCCGCGGCACGAGCCGTCGTCCCTCCCGACCTTGTGAAGATACTTGATCGTCAACGGTTCGGGGCTTCAGCGCCGATCGTCAGCGGTCCTCTGACGATTGTGCAATTTCCATGCTCACGGTGCGAACGAGAACCATCCCGCGCTGCCTGCCAGCCGCCGCACGCGCCGACTGCCCGTCGCTCGATACGAGTTGCGCGCCGCCGCGGCGCGAGGCCGTGTGTTGTGGCGCAGGAGGGTGTTCAGCGAGAACGACCGCGCTGTATTCCTCGCCAGCAGCGCGGCAACGAGCGCGCGGAGCCAGGCGCGCAGGACGCCGGCCGGCTCGGACCTCACGCTCGGATTCGCGCGGGCCGATTGCCTGCGGGCGCTTGCGGCATGGTGGCGCAACGCGCGAACGATGCCGCGCCGTGCCGGGCGCGCCGCCTTCAGCGCGGCTTGTTTCAGGCGAAAGGCAATTCGTCTTTTCATGGATGGTTTGGTAACAAAGTCGGTGCGCGCTGAGCCGCGCCAAGCGGAGTATCGGTCCGCGAGCGCCCCGCAGCTGCGTCGCGGGCGCGCACAGCCAATCCCCTTGGGGAGCAGTCAGTGAAGGAAATGAGCAAGGGCCGTCCAAGGGCGCCGCCTTCGATGCAGCAATCGTGCCATGTCAAGCTCGAGGGACAGACGGCGCGCGGTCCGGCGTCAGAACGGCGGCCGAGCCGCGTCGCCGGAGAAAGGGTAGTGCGATCCATATAGCGCTGAAGCCTACACGGGGATGGTGACAGAGGAAAGTCGGTATCACCCCGGGGCAGCTCTGCACGGGTCCGGTGTACCGGTGCACCTGCGCGGTGTCGCGCGACCTGGATTGTCCTGCAGCCCATGCGCGACCCGGAGGCACACCGTTCGCGCCCGCTTTACAATAGGCGGTGCAGCTACAACAACCGCCTTTCGGGAATGGACCGTTTCGATGTCAGAGCAATCGAAGAAAGAGCAGGTAGACACGCTACGTAAGCGCGGCTACGTCGTGGTGAAAGGGCTCGTCTCTCCCGAGCGGTGCGCCGCGCTGAAAGCACTGGCGTTGAAGGAGCTGGACGAAGCGAAGCCGCCCATCGAATACGAAGCCGATCTGCGCTATCCCGGCGCCCCCGAATCGAGGCAAGCGCCAGGCGGCCATACCGTGCGCCGCTTACTCGACGCCTACGCGCGACACGCGCTGCTGCGTGAATGGGCCACGGCCGTGGAAGTGCGCGGATGGATGGAGCTTTACTTCGGCGAGACGCCGCATCTTTCGCGCGCGCATCACAACTGCATCATGACGAAGCACCCCGCTTACGGCAGCCTCACGGGCTGGCATCGCGATGCACGCTATTGGTCGTTCGAGCGCGACGATCTCGTCTCGAGTTGGCTTGCGCTCGGTCCCGAATTCGTCGATAACGGCGCACTCTGGTTCGTGCCCGGCTCGCACAATCTGGCGTTCACATCCGATCGCTTCGACGCGGCCAAGTTCTTCCGTTCGGATATTCCGGAAAACAGCGCGCTGATCGCGACTGCCGTCTCGCCCGAGCTCGAGGCGGGCGATGTCGTATTCTTTCACTGCAACACGCTCCACTCGGCGAGCCGCAACGTCACCGACGAAGTGAAGTATTCGCTCGTCTTCACCTATCACGGCGCGAGCAACGTACCGTTGCCGGGCTCGCGCTCGGCGTCGAAACCTGAGGTGGTGCTCTGAGCGGGTGGGGCGGCTAGCGTCTGCGCGATGAACCCACGGACGAAGCCAGTCCGATGAGCCCGGCGATCGTGGCGACGACGCCACCCGCAACGAGCCAGATGGTCTTGTTCGTCGGCGCGCCCGTAAAGATGCGCGACATGTCGTTCGCGAACGAATGGATCGACTGGCCGCCGAAATAGAGCAGTACGACGCCGCCTACGATCAATGCAATGGAAACCGCTTTCGTCATGACAATTTGCGTGAATGGGGACGTCGCCGCCCGGGAAGTAGTGTGGCGCGTGCCCGTGTGTTTTTTCAAGCCCGCTCGCCGCCGAGTCGCCGCATGGTGCGTACCCGAGGGCGCCGGTCGTGTTTCAAGTCTATCCATGGGGACCCAAAATGGCCTATGAAGCCGCTTCGAGCCGCTACGCGGAAATGCAATACCGCACGTGCGGCAAATCGGGATTGAAGCTGCCGGCGTTGTCGCTCGGTCTTTGGCACAACTTCGGCGATACGACGCCGCTTTCCACGCAGCGCGACATTCTGCGCACGGCGTTCGACCTCGGCATCACGCATTTCGATCTCGCCAACAACTACGGCCCCCCCTATGGTACGGCCGAGATCAACTTCGGTCGCCTTTTCAAGGACGATTTCCGCCCCTACCGCGATGAGCTACTCATTTCGACCAAGGCCGGATGGGATATGTGGCCGGGCCCATACGGCCAAGGCGGCGGTTCGCGCAAGTACGTTCTCGCAAGCCTCGACCAGAGCCTGCAGCGCATGGGGCTCGACTACGTCGATATCTTCTACTCTCACCGCTTCGATGCCGAGACGCCGCTCGAGGAAACGGCCGCCGCGCTGGCGAGCGCGGTGCAGCAGGGCAAGGCGCTCTACGTCGGCATCTCTTCCTATTCGGCGGCCAAGACGCGCGAGATCGCCGAATTGCTGCGCGAGCACAAGGTTCCGCTCCTGATTCATCAGCCCGCGTACAACCTGCTCAACCGCTGGATCGAAGGCGGTCTGCTCGACGCACTCGACGAAAGTGGTACCGGTTGCATTGCGTTCACGCCGCTTGCACAGGGGCTACTGACCTCGAAGTACCTGAACGGCGTGCCCGCCGATGCGCGTGTCAACAAGCCGGGTGGCGGCTCGCTGCAGCAGAGCCATTTGAGCGCCGAAAACATCGAGCGCGTGCGCAAGCTCAATGCGATCGCCGAGCGTCGCGGGCAAAGCCTGGCTCAAATGGCACTCGCGTGGGTGTTGCGCGATGCGCGTGTCACGTCCGCGCTCATTGGCGCGAGTCGGGCGGAGCAGGTACGCGAAAACGTCGCGGCGCTGGCGCGCCTCGACTTTTCAGCCGACGAGCTGGCCGAGATCGACCGCTATGCGACGGAGGCCGGCATCAACCTTTGGGAGAAGCCGTCGACCGATCAGCCGATCCGGTAAGGCGGGCGGGCCGGGGCCCGCGCCGCTAGACGAGTGCGGGCAATCCTTCCACGAGCACAACCGCGAACACGACGCCGAGCATCGCGCCGATCACCCGCAAAAAGTTGTGGACGAACGTGGAAGAGGTGGGACACGCCCCGAGGAACAGCGCGCCCGCGAGCGCCATCGGAATGATGAGGATGAAGTCGCTGATCGTGAAGTAGTGCATCATGCTTGTCTCCTCCTTTCTTTGTTCGGCGCGCGGTGCCCCGATGGCAGAGCGTTCGCGTTTGCCGCGTTCGCCGCCCTGGGTTCGCCGTGGGTGCGCTTCGGACGATCGGTCCGCAGCGCACCATGCCTCAAATCAGTATAGGAGACGGTTCAGCCGATGGTGTTATCTTCAGCGAACGCCCATGCGGCCGCCGAATTGGCGCTCGAGCGAGGCACGGCGCCGTGACGCCGGTCCTCGGGTGCCGTTACCGAGCGTCGCTGGCCGGCGCCGCCTGGCTTGGCGCCGGTTGCGGCGCATCGGCGGCCCTCGCCGTGGTTGCTGTCGGCTTGACGTAATCGGGAGCTGTCTCAGCGCAGCCGCCCAGCGCGACGGCGGCTGCCGCAACGCAGGCGACGCGCGCCGTTCCCGCCAGCAATGAAATGCCCATACGAATCCCACTCCTTCGCGATGTGAATTGCCGCCGCGGTTCTGCGTTGGCGGCATACTTCACGCATACCGACAATCGTACCGCGTGCAGCGTCTTTCGGCAGACAGCCATTCGTAAGGATGAATGCGGGAAATGACGGCAGATAGGTCGTTAGATTCGGCTTTCGTGCCGTGACGGTTCCGTGAACAATCGCTTCATGCGCCACGGCCCAACCACCCACTACTGACCACGGGGAAAACATCATGCAAGTCGGTTCGATCGTCAGGTCCGTGCATATCGCGGTGCCCGCGGGCGCGCGCGGCATCGTCATGCGCATTCTCGGCAACATGGCGATGGTCGTTTGGTATGCGGGCGAGCCGGGCGCATCGCTGCAACTCAATACCGAGCCGTTCTTCCTCGAGGACCTCATCGATACGGGGGAGCTCGTCGCCCGCCCCGCAGGCGCGCTCGTCCACTGAGCCGGACTCCAGCGCGCCGATCGCAGCCCTCGAAGATTCGGCTCGGATATTGAGCGCCGGTCCGCCGCCGTTGCGGCACAATGCCGGAATGAACGACGTCCCTTTTGATTCGCCCGATCCGTCCGATTCGTCGGACTCTTCCAGCGCGGCGAACACACACCCGCCCGGGCATCCCGCCACGCATCGGCCCGAGGGCGACGGTGCCCATCCCTTCACGCGGCTCACTCCCGAATGCGTGCTGGACGCGCTCGACAGCGTCCTCGCGCCGGCCGGACAGCGCACGGACGGGCGGCTGCTGCCGCTCAACAGCTACGAGAATCGCGTTTATCAGGTCGGGGTCGAAGACGGTCCCCCCGTCGTCGCCAAGTTCTACCGGCCCGAGCGCTGGTCCGACGAAGCGATTCTGGAGGAGCACGCCTTCGTCGCGGAGTTGGTCGCCCGCGAGGTTCCGGCGGTGCCTGCACGCGTGGTCGAAGCGCGCACGCTGCACGCGTTCGACGGGTTCCGCTTCGCCGTCTTCGATCGGCGCGGCGGGCGCGCGCCCGAGCTCGAGCGCAGCGATACGCTCGAGTGGATGGGGCGGTTCATCGGGCGTATTCACGCTGTCGGCGGCCAGGCACCCTATGTCGCGCGGCCGTCGCTCGACATTCGCTCGTTCGGCTATGAGCCGCGCGATTTTCTGCTCGAAAGCGGCTTCGTGCCCGACGACGTTCGGCCCGCCTACGCGGCCGCCGCGGCGCTCGCGCTCGAGGGCGTCGAGCGCGCGCTGGAGGAGGCCGGCGACGTGCGGCAGCTCCGCCTGCATGGCGATTGTCATGCGAGCAACGTGCTGTGGACCGACGCGGGCCCTCATTTCGTCGACTTCGACGACAGCCGCATGGGGCCGGCCGTGCAGGATCTGTGGCTCATGCTACCGGGCGGGCGCGCCGATGCGACGCGTGTGCTGTCCGATTTGCTGGCCGGTTACGAGGATTTTTGCGAATTCGAGCGGCGCGAGCTGCTTCTGATCGAACCACTGCGCACGCTGCGGCTCATTCACTACGCCGCGTGGCTTGCGCGCCGCTGGGACGACCCTGCATTTCCGGCTGCATTTCCCTGGTTCAACACGCAGCGCTACTGGGAAGCCCGCGTGCTCGAGTTGCGCGAGCAGATTGGAGCGATGCAGGAACCGCCGCTCAGCGCCTGAGCATCAGGTTCATTACCGTATTGAATCGCCTTCCGTAAGGCGGCAGCAACAGCGCGCGGCCGTTCAAGCGCGCCTGCCTGAACACGGGCTTCATTTTCGAGAACGTCATGAAGCCCTCGTAGCCGTGGTACGCGCCCATTCCACTCGCGCCGACGCCGCCGAACGGCAATCCTTCGCAGGCGATATGAAGCAGGGTTTCGTTGATCGCGACGCCGCCCGATACCGTTTCGCGCAGCACGCGGTCGACCGTCGCTCGTTCCTCGTCGAACAGATAGAGCGCGAGCGGCCGTTCGCGCGCGTTGACGTGGTGGATGGCTTCGTCGAGTGTGTCATAGGGAACGAGCGGCAGCAGCGGGCCGAAGATTTCCTCTCGCATCAACGAACAGTCCGCCGGTGCATTCGTCACGATGCAAGGTGCGACGCGACGGCTCGTCGGGTCTGCCGGGATCGAGGCCTTACGGCGCCGCGTCTGCCCGATCGCGGATTCTGAGTCACCATGCAGGTCCCCTTCCGATCGTGACAATTCCGGCTCGAGCCCGTTGGCCAGCGGCTGCGGCATGTCCGCCAGCGGGTGCAGCTGCGCGCCGCCCGCGACGGCTTCGTCGGCGAGATCCAGGAGCCGGAAGAAATGCCGGTCCGAGACGATGGTCGTGTAGTCGCGATTGTGCGCGAAGTCGGGATAAAGCTTGGCGACACGATGTCGGGCGCGTGCGATAAACGCCTCCTCGCTGCCGCGCGGCACGAGCACATAATCCGGTGCAATGCAGGTCTGGCCGGCGTTGAGCGTCTTGCCCGCGACAATGCTGTCGACGGCGGCATGAAAGCGTGCATGCGGCCCCACGATCGCGGGCGATTTGCCGCCGAGCTCGAGCGTGACGGGCGTCAGATGCTCGGCGGCGCTGCGCATGATCTTTCTGCCGACGGAGGCCGAGCCCGTGAACAGCAGATGATCGAACGGCAACGCGCTGAACGCCGCGCCGACGGAATCGTCGCCGTTGACGACGGCGACGTGATCGAGCGCGAAAGTCGCGCCGATGAGCCGCTCCATCAGCGCCGACGTGTGCGGGGTCCACTCGGACATCTTGATCATCGCGCGATTGCCGGCCGCGAGCGCGCAGATGAGTGGGCCGGCGGCGAGCAGAACCGGGTAATTCCACGGCGCGATGATGCCGATGACGCCGAGCGGCTGCGGCATGACCTCGGCGCGCGCGGGCCACAGCCAGAGACCTGTCGCTCGACGTTGCGTCTTCATCCATTGGCGGCCGTGCCTGAGCGCCGAGTCGATCTCGTTTCTCGCGAGCCACAGCTCGGACAGCAGCAGCTCGGCCTTCGCGCGCTGTCCGAAATCGGCGCTGAGCGCGTCGGCAAGCGCGTCGCTGTTGTCGAGCAGCATGGTGCGCAGCGCCGTCAGATGGGCTGCACGCGCGTCCCACGGCGGATAGGGCTCGCGCATGTGGGCCGCTCGTTGCGCGCGCAACAGCTCGGTGAGCGCCGCGTCATCGGGCAAGTCGTTTTTCATCCGTGCACTCCGGAAGACCTCGGCGCGACTGGCCGAGGATGGAAAATAATCGACTCGATGTCGGTCCGGTGTTGGGGTAGCCGCTTTCGGCTCAAAGCGCGAATGCTCGCTCGACGATGGCGGCATGATCGAGTCCCCCCGGCAGGGTCCCGTGCACGCGCCCCCATTCGGCGCCGCCGCCGGCTGCTGGGCTGCTGGACAAACCGGGCGGGTCGGGAAGACGCGTGGCGATGAACGCCTCGGCGCTCGACGCGGGAGCATGCCGCAGCATCAGTACCGCTTGTGCGCACAGCACGAGCTGCTGCGCGAGGCGGCGCGCCAGGGCCTCGCGGGCCTCGGGCGGTGCGGCGAGGGACCGCTCGAGGCCGTCCAGCGCCGCTTCCATCGAGCGATGACCTTTTGCCTCGCCCCGCCAATGTGCGATCAGGGCCTGCGCGGCTACCGGATCGCGTTCGAGCGCGCGCAGCACATCGAGGCACATGACGTTGCCGGACCCTTCCCAAATCGAGTTGACGGGCGCTTCGCGGTAGTAGCGCGCCATCGGCGCTTCCTCGACGTAGCCGTTGCCGCCGAGCACTTCCATCGCTTCTCCGCAAACCGCCAGCGCGCGCTTGCAGACCCAGAATTTCGCGGCCGGCGTGACGATGCGGCGCCAGGCGCGGTCTACGTCGCCTTCGCGTTCGCTGCTACCCGCCTCGGCTGCCAAGTGGCCATCGAAAGCGCCTGCGAGACGCATGAAGAGCATCGTCGCCGCTTCCGATTCGAGCGCGAGGTCGGCCAGCACATTGCGCATGAGCGGCTGATCGACGAGCAGTCGGCCGAACGCGGTGCGGTGCCGGGCATGGTGGATCGCCTGAACGAGCGCCGCCCGCATCAGCGCGGCGCTGCCGATCACGCAGTCGAGCCGGGTGTAGTTCGCCATCTCGATGATCGTCGGCACGCCCCGCCCCGCCTCGCCGATCAGCACACCGCACGCGTCGAGGAATTCGACTTCGCCGCTGGCGTTCGAGCGGTTGCCGAGCTTGTCCTTGAGCCGGTTCAGCTGTATTGCATTGCGCTTGCCGTCGGGCGCGAAGCGCGGCACATAGAAGCACGAGATGGCCTCGTCGTCGTCGATGCGCGCAAGGACGAGATGGGCGTCGCATTGCGGCGCCGAGAAGAACCATTTGTGGCCGACGAGCCGGTATGCGCCGCCGCGGCCGCCAGCTTCGAGCGCATAGGCGCGCGTCTGGTTCGCGCGCACGTCCGAGCCGCCCTGCTTTTCCGTCATTCCCATGCCGACCATCATCGAGCGCTTTTCGGCGAGCGGCAGATCGCGCGCATCGTGCTCGCGTGAGTAGAGCTTATCGGCGAACCCGCTGAAGAGCGCCGGCTCGCGGCGCAGCACCGGGATGCTGGCGAACGTCATCGTCAGCGGGCACAGCGAGCCCGATTCGAGTTGCCCGTGCAGAAAATAGCCGGCGCAACGCGCGGCCATCGCACCGGGTCGCGGATCCGAGAACGGTAGCGCATGGAGCCCTTGCTCGCGCAGCAGCGCGAGCAGACGGTGCCAGCTCGGGTGAAATTCGATCGTATCGATCCGCTCGCCGCGCGGGCTGTAAGTGAAGAGCTCGGGAGCGTGGCGGTTCGCCTGGCTCCCGAGTGCCAGGATCTCGGGCGTACCGAGGAGCGCGCCCAGGCCCGCCAGCGCTTCGCCATGCCAGCCGGCGCCTTCGCGCTCGACGGCCGCGACGAGGGCCGCATCCGTCGCGTAGAGGTTGTAGTGCTCGAGCGGCGGCGTCTGGTTCGTCACGGCGTGCGTGGCCTGCGGAACCTGCGCTTTCATCGACGTTGTCTCCCGTTATCCCCGTTGTCTCGGCTTTGCTCGGGTTTCTCTGCTTTTGACCTTGCGGGCGGCGCCGCGTTTGGGCGTCAACCGGCTTTCATGCGAGTTACGCGTTCCGCGTTGTCCATTCGTCGCGGCGTGCGTGTCGCCGTCGGGCGTCCCTGCATGATAGGTTCGGTACGGCTGATTCGTTTAGAGGACGGCCTCTGCCGTCGAGTGCCGCGGACGCGCGCGCACCGTCTTCAACGCATACCGAACAGCAATGGCGCGCAGTCATGCCGGGGGCGATCCCGCTCGCATTGGAGATAGGAGATCGAATTCGGTGGAGAAACGGCCTGGCAACGTTTCGCGCGCCATTTCGAGCCAGGCGCGCGCCGCATGCGAGAGGTAGCCATTGCGGCGCCAGCCGACCGCCATCTCCCACGATATCTCGGGCTCGATGACAGGCCGGCAGGTGAATTGGGCCGCGTCGAGCCGGCGGCAATATAGCGCGGGCAACAGCGCAATTCCGAGGCCGGCGTGAACCAGCGCCGCCATGAAATCCCAGTGCCCGCTGCGCGCGACGATGGTCGGCGCGAAGCCCGCATCCCGGCAGGCACGCGTGACGACATCGTTGAGCGCCAGACTTTCGCCATAGAACACGAACGACTCCGCCGCGAGTTCGGCGAGCCGCACCTCGCGCGCGGCATCCCAGCGCGAGCCGTGGCGCGCGACGAGCCAAAGCGGGTGGCGCGAGATCGGCAGGACGTCGAAAAGTTCGGCATCGACCGGTAACAGCAGGCCCCCGAGCTCGAGCTCGCCGGCGAGCAGCGCCGCTTCGATTCCGCGCGAGCCTTGCTCGAAGAGTTTGAGCTCGATTTTTGGGTAGCGTCGCTTGAATTCGGCGATCGCGGGCGTGAAGAGTGAGCCCCCCATCGGGGGCGTGCCGATCGTCAGTTCGCCGCGCCCGAGCGTGCCGATATCGTCGAGTTCCGCTTGCAACTGCGCGTGCGCGGCGAGCACTTCCTGCCCGCGCTGAAAGACGATGCGGCCTTCGTCCGTCAGCACCATCTGGCGGCCTTCGCGCAAAAGAAGCGGCGCCCCGATCTCCTCTTCGAGCGCTTTCACCATCTTGCTGATGGTCGGCTGAGTCACGAAAAGCCGCTCGGCGGCCGCAGTGAAGCTTTGCTGCCGAACGACTTCGACAAAGTAGCGCAACGCGCGCAATTCCATAAACGACGACTCCCAGCCTCACGATGGTTTGCTGTCACTGAGCCGGTCCGTGTCACCGTTTCACCGTTGGGCCGCTCCGATCGGCGCCGTCGGGAGTGGCATTGCGGACCGGAAGCTCGGGGACGCACTGTTCCGAATTGGAATGGACTCGATGAGTTTAAGTCATTTTATTTATGAAGTCGATCAGCCTACAATTTGGCCATGGAGTCAATAGGGAGTTATGCGATGTCGGCGATGAAGCGAATGGAAGGCTTGGTGCGCATTGCGGGGCAGACGGCGTTTCTCGCCGCGCTGTGGTTCGCGGCCGATTTCGTGTCCCGCCGCCTCGGACTGCCGGTGCCGGGCAGCGTGCTCGGGCTTGCGGCGCTGCTCGCGCTGCTGCTTTCGGGGCGCGTCGCGCCGCGTTGGGTGAAGGCGGGCGCCGACTGGCTGCTCGCCGATATGCTGCTCTTCTTCGTGCCGGCGGCGGTTGCGGTCGTGCAATACGGCGGCCTCTTCAAGTCGGACGGTTGGCGCCTCGCGCTTGCCGTCGTCGCCGGCACGCTCACGGTGATGGTGGCGGTTGCCGTTACGGTCGACCAGACCGCGCGGCTCGAGCGCCGGCTTGCGCTGCGCCGCGTGCGTGTCTCGCGCCCGCCGGTCGCGCGCAACGCGCACTGAGGCCGGCGGCGAGCAAGAGCGCCGCCGATCGATTCCTGTCACGCTGAGAAGCCAATGATCGCTTCGTTCCATTCGCTGCTGGCCGCCGGCCCCAGGTGGGTCGCCGCCGCCTGCTTCGTGCTGACGATCGTGCTTTACGCGGGCGGGAAGCGGCTTTATGCGCGCGTCAGGAGCCCGTGGCTCACGCCGCTTTTCGTCGTGCCGGCGCTGCTCGCCATCGTCGTGCTGGCGGCGCATATCCCCTATTCGGTCTATTTCGCCGATACGCGCTGGCTCATGTGGCTGCTCGGGCCCGCGACGGTCGCCTTCGCCGTGCCGATCTACGAGTATCGCGAGCTGATCAAGCGTCACTGGCTTTCGCTGACAGCTGGGGTGACGGTCGGGATCGTCGTCGCCGTCTGCGGATCGTTCGCGCTCGCCAAGCTCTTGCATATCTCGCCGGAGGCTTCGCGCAGCCTGCTCACGCGCTCGGTTTCGACGCCGTTCGCGCTGGCCGTCTCAGACGCCATTCACGCGCCGCGGCAACTGACGGCGCTCTTCGTCATCGCCACCGGCATCGTGGGCATCTTCGTCGGCGAGCTCGTGCTCGCGCTGCTGCCGCTGCGCACGCGTCTCGCGCGCGGCGCGCTCTTCGGCGCGGGCGCGCACGGGGTCGGTACCGTCAAGGCGCGCGAGCTCGGCAGCGAGGAAGGCGTCATCGCGAGTCTCACGATGATGATCGCCGGTGTCGTCATGGTGCTGCTCGCGCCGCTCATCGGCACGGTGTTCGGCGGCGCCTTCCGTTGAAACGGCGCGTGATCGGTCGATCGAGCGACCGATCGCGGCTGTGGCTGCGGGCCAAATCGATGCGACGCTCGCCCTCCCCGCGTTTTTGCTACAATTTCTGCCGTTTCCGAGGAGCGTTGCGACGGATCACTCCGCCAGGCTCGGAAACTTCAATCGGACCGGTGCGCGCACGTGCGCGTTTCGCGGCTCCATCGAACGGCGCTCACGTCTACTTTTTCTATGACTTTTTAGAAAGGAGGGCGTGATGAACGCCGCTGTCTTCGAATCCAAGCAAGACCAGAATTTCGTCGTCGCCGATCTCTCGCTGGCCGACTGGGGCCGCAAGGAACTGAACATCGCCGAGACCGAGATGCCTGGTCTCATGCAGATCCGCGCCGAATACAAGGACTCGCAGCCGCTGAAGGGCGCGCGCATTGCCGGCTCGCTGCATATGACGATCCAGACGGCCGTCCTGATCGAGACGCTCACGGCGCTCGGCGCGCAAGTCCGCTGGGCCTCGTGCAACATCTTCTCGACGCAGGACCACGCGGCCGCCGCGATCGCGAAGACGGGCACGCCCGTGTTCGCCTTCAAGGGCGAATCGCTCGACGAGTATTGGGAGTTCACGCACCGCATCTTCGAGTGGCCGAACGGCGAGTTCGCGAACATGATCCTCGACGACGGCGGCGACGCCACGTTGCTGCTGATCCTCGGCTCGAAGGCCGAGAAGGACCGTAGCGTCATCGCGAAGCCGACCAACGAGGAAGAGGTTGCGCTCTACAAGGCGATCGAGCGTCATCTCGCCATCGACGGTACCTGGTATTCGAAGCGTCTTGCGCAGATCCGCGGCGTCACCGAAGAGACGACGACGGGCGTGCACCGCCTCTATCAAATGGAAAAGGACGGCCGGCTGCCGTTCCCGGCGATCAACGTCAACGACTCGGTCACGAAATCGAAGTTCGATAACCTCTACGGCTGCCGCGAATCGCTCGTGGACGGCATCAAGCGCGCGACGGACGTGATGATCGCGGGCAAGATCGCCGTCGTGGCCGGCTACGGCGACGTCGGCAAGGGTTGCGCGCAATCGCTGCGCGGGCTCGGCGCGACGGTTTGGGTCACCGAGATCGATCCGATCTGCGCACTGCAGGCGGCGATGGAAGGCTACCGCGTCGTGACGATGGAGTACGCGGCCGACAAGGCCGATATCTTCGTGACGGCCACGGGCAATTACCACGTGATCACGCACGATCACATGAAGGCGATGCGCCATAATGCGATCGTCTGCAACATCGGCCACTTCGATTCCGAAATCGACGTCGCGTCGACGCGTCAGTACACGTGGGAAAACATCAAGCCGCAGGTCGATCACATCGTGTTCCCCGACGGCAAGCGCATCATCCTGCTCGCCGAAGGCCGCCTCGTGAATCTCGGCTGCGCGACGGGCCACCCGTCGTTCGTGATGTCGAACTCGTTCGCCAACCAGACGCTCGCGCAGATCGAGCTTTTCACGCGCGGCGGCGAGTACGAGAACAAGGTCTACGTGTTGCCGAAGCAACTCGACGAGAAGGTCGCGCGCCTGCACCTGGCACGCATCGGCGCGCAGTTGACCGAGCTCTCGAACGAGCAGGCCGGCTATATCGGTGTCGACAAGAACGGGCCGTTCAAGCCGAATCACTACCGTTATTGATCGCCGGTCTCGCGCAAGACAGGGACGGTGCGTCCGTGGCATGCTTCGCCACGGACGCGATCGGCGCCCCGGCCTCGGCTGGGCGGTGCAATCAGCCGCCTGGACGATCGATGAACGAAGACCGGCAACCCTGTCTCTAAAACAACCACTGGAGCTGACATGACCGTGCTGCTGACCTGGGTGATCAATGCGCTCGCCCTCCTGATCATCACGTACATCGTGCCGTCGATTCACATCCGCAGCTTCGGCACCGCGCTGATCGTGGCGCTCGTGCTCGGCCTCATCAACGCCGTGCTGCGTCCCGTCCTGATCGTGCTCACGCTGCCCGTGACGATCGTCACGCTGGGCGTTTTCATCCTCGTCGTGAACGCGCTTTGCTTCTGGCTCGCGGCGGCGCTGTTGAAGGGCTTCGAAGTGTCGGGATTCTGGTCGGCGTTTTTCGGCTCCATCCTTTACAGCATCGTGTCGTGGCTGCTGTCGGCCGTGATACTCGGCAATCGCAGTCTTGGCTGACGGCCGCGGCATTTCGAAGCGCAGGCAAAATGAACCCCATCGAAATCTCTTTCGAATTCTTTCCGCCGAAGACATCCGAAGGCGTCGAGAAGCTGCGCGCCACGCGCGGGCAACTCGCGCGACTGAAGCCGAAGTTCGTCTCCGTCACGTTCGGCGCGGGCGGCTCGACGCAAGAGGGCACGCTCGACACCGTCCTCGAAATGGTGAAGGACGGCCTCGAGGCCGCCCCGCATCTGTCTTGCATCGGCTCGTCGAAGGACGATCTGCGCGCGATCCTCGAGCGCTACCGCGCGAACGGCATTCGGCATATCGTGGCGCTGCGCGGCGATCTGCCGTCGGGCATGGTCGAGCTGGGCGAGTGCCGCCACGCGTCGGATCTCGTTTCTTTCATTCGCGCTGAGCACGGCGATTGGTTTTGGATCGAAGTGGCCGGCTACCCGGAGTACCATCCCCAGGCGCGCTCGCCGCGGCACGATCTCGAGAACTTCGCGCGCAAGGTCAAGGCGGGCGCCAATTCGGCGATCACGCAATACTTCTTCAACGCGGACGCGTACTTCCGTTTCGTCGACGATTCGCGCAAGCTCGGCGTCGAAGTGCCGATCGTGCCCGGCATCATGCCGATCACGAACTACACGCAACTCATGCGTTTCTCGGAGAACTGCGGCGCCGAAGTGCCGCGCTGGATTGCGCGCCGGCTCGAAAGCTTCGGCGACGATCGCGAGGCGATCCGCGCGTTCGGGCTCGATGTCGTCACGCAGCTTTGCGAGCGGCTCGTGAAAGAAGGTGCCCCGGGGCTGCACTTCTACACGCTCAACGGAGCGGCCGCCACGAAGGCGATTTGCGAGCGACTCGGATACGGTCACGGCGCGTAAGCGAACCGTACTGCTCCAGTAGCAGTGTCCTTATCGAGGTATTGGCGCGAGGGCCGCATCGCCTCGCGCTTTTTCTTTTTCCGTCCTGAGAGTTCGCCGGTTCGATCTGTGCGGCATGGGTATTTTCGACCGCTTGTTCGGGTAATTAAAGCTCAGTAATATCCGCCTACGCCGGCGGAGCCGGCATACGACTGGAGGATATATGAACCAAAACAAACGTTTGCGATTCGCGCGGGCCACCGCCTGCGCGGCCGCAGCCGTGGCGGTATCGCTCGGCGCCGCGACGATCTCGCAGGCCGCGACGATTCCGAACAAGACCCTCGTTTATTGTTCCGAGGGCAGCCCGGCGGGCTTCGATCCCGCGCAATACACGACGAGCACCGACTTCACGGCCAATACGTTTACCGTCTATAACAGGCTTGTCGAATTCGCGCGCGGCAGCACCAATGTGGAACCCGGGCTCGCCGAGAAATGGGATGTGTCCGCGGATGGCAAAACGTATACGTTCCATTTGCGCCATGGCGTCAAATTCCAGACGACGGCCTATTTCAAGCCGACGCGAGAGTTCAACGCGGACGACGTCGTCTTCACGTTCGAGCGCATGCTCGACCCGAACCAGCCGTTCCGCAAGGCCTATCCCGCGACGTTCCCGTACGTCACCGATATGGGTCTCGACAAACTGATCAAGCACGTCGAGAAGGTCGATCCCTACACGGTGCGTTTCGAGTTGAACGAGGTCAGCGCGCCGTTCATCCAGAACATGGCGATGGAGTATGCGTCGATCGAGTCTGCCGAGTATGCGGATCAACTGTTGAAAGAAGGCAAGGCGGCCGACATCAATCAGAAGCCCGTCGGCACGGGGCCGTTCATCTTCCGCAGTTATACGAAGGACGCGACGATCCGCTACGACGGCAACCCCGACTACTGGAAGCCCGGCGAGGTCAAGCTCTCGAAGCTGATCTTCTCGATCACGACCGATTCGAGCGTGCGCGCGCAGAAGATCAAGCGCGGCGAGTGTCAGGTGATGAGCTATCCGAAGCCCGCCGATATCGCCACGCTCAAGGGCGACTCGAACATCGATATGGCGTCGCAAGCCGGCTTCAATCTCGGCTATCTCGCCTATAACGTGCAGCACAAGCCGCTCGACAATGTCGACGTGCGCCGGGCGCTCGACATTGCGATCAACAAGCAGGCCATCATCGAGTCGGTCTATCAGGGCGCGGGCCAGCTCGCGACGAACCCGATGCCGCCGACGCAGTGGTCGTACGTCAAAGACCTGAAAGCCCAGAAGTACGATCCCGACGAGGCCAAGAAGCTGCTCGCGAAGGCGGGCCATGCGAACGGATTCGATATCACGCTGTGGGCGATGCCGGTGCAGCGTCCCTACAATCCGAACGCTCGACTGATGGCCGAGATGATCCAGGCCGACTGGAAGAAGATCGGCGTCAACGCGAAGATCGTCACCTACGAATGGGGCGAGTACATCAAGCGTGCGCATGCCGGAGAGGATGACACCATGCTGATCGGCTGGACCGGAGACAACGGCGATCCCGACAACTGGCTCGGCACGCTGCTCGGATGCGAGGCGATCAACGGCAACAACTTCTCGAAGTGGTGCTACAAGCCTTTCGACGATCTGATCCAGAAGGGCCGCACCACGAACGATAAAGCGCAGCGCACGAAATACTATGAAGAGGCGCAGCGGATTTTCGCCGATCAACTGCCGTTCTCGCCGATCGCGCACTCGACCGTCTATCAACCGGCGACGAAGAACGTCGTCGACATGAAGATCGATCCGCTCGGCTACTCGCGCTTCGATGGCGTCAGCATGAAGTAGGCGATCGGCGTTACTTTTGAACGGGCGGTGATGCACGACCGCGACACGGATCCGGCGACAGGGGCGGCATGCTCCTCGTCGCCGATCGCGTTTTCTTTCTCGACGATATAGGGACGAACCATGTTCCGATTCGCTTTGCGCCGGATCGGGATGGTAGTGCCGACGTTCATCGGCATCACCATTCTCGCGTTTGCGCTGATCCACCTGATTCCGGGCGACCCCATCGAAGTGATGATGGGCGAGCGCGGCGTCGACCCCGCCCTGCACGCGGCCGCGCTGCACCGGCTCGGCCTCGACGAGCCGCTGCCGATGCAGTACCTGCACTATGTCTGGCGGGCGCTGCACGGCAACCTCGGCAATTCGTTCATCACCGACACGAGCGTCATGGGCGAGTTCCTCGCCCGCTTTCCCGCCACCGTCGAGCTGTCGGTTTGCGCGATGCTGTTCGCGCTCGTCGTCGGCCTGCCGGCCGGCGTTTTCGCGGCGCTCAGGCGCGGCAAGCTGCTCGACCATGGCGTGATGGGCGCCGCGCTCACCGGCTACTCGATGCCGATCTTCTGGTGGGGGCTGATTCTCATCATGTTCTTTTCGGTCACGCTCGGATGGACGCCCGTGTCGGGGCGCATCGCCGTCGAGTACGACATCCCTCGGGTGACGGGCTTCCTCCTGATCGACTCGTTGCTCGTGCCCGATGAAGGCTCGTTCAGGTCGGCCGTGAGCCACCTGATTCTTCCGTCGATCGTGCTCGGCACCATACCGCTTGCCGTCGTCGCGCGCATGACGCGCTCGTCGATGCTCGAGGTGCTGCGCGAGGATTACATCCGCACCGCGCGGGCGAAAGGGCTTTCCCCCGTGCGCGTGATCGTCGTGCATGCGCTGCGCAATGCGTTGATTCCGGTCGTGACCGTCATTGGTCTGCAAGTCGGCACGCTGCTCGCGGGCGCCGTGTTGACCGAGACATTGTTTTCGTGGCCCGGCATCGGCAAGTGGCTCATCGACGCGATCAGCCGGCGCGACTACCCCGTCGTGCAGGGCGGCATCTTGCTGATCGCCACGCTCGTGATCGTCGTCAATCTCATCGTCGATCTGCTCTACGGCGTGCTCAATCCGCGCATTCGCCATACACGCTAAGAGGCTGACATGGCAGACATACAAAACGCAATCCCCGAGGCCATTGCGCCGGCGAGCGGCCGCGCGCTGGCCGTTCGCGAGTTCTGGGCGCAGTTCTCGCGCAATCGCGGCGCCGTCGCGGCCGGCATCATCGTGCTCGCGCTCATTATCGTGGCGATCGCGGCACCCGTCGTCGCGCCGCACAGCCCCATCGAGCAATACCGCGACTTCGTCAAGATTCCGCCCGTCTGGGAGAGCGGCGGCAATTGGCGCTTCGTGCTCGGCACCGACGAGGCGGGCCGCGACATGCTTTCGCGTCTCATCTACGGCGCGCGCATGTCGTTCTGGATCGGCTGCGTGTCAGTCGTCCTCGCGCTGATTCCCGGCATCGTGCTCGGGCTCGTCGCCGCGTTCTTCGAGAAGTGGGCCGATACGCCGATCATGCGTCTGATGGACGTGCTGCTCGCGTTGCCTTCGCTGTTGCTCGCGGTCGCCGTTGTCGCGATCATCGGCCCGGGCCTGCTCAATACGATGCTCGCGATCGCGATTGTCGCGCTGCCCGGGTACGTGCGGCTCACGCGCGCCTCGGCCCAGGGCGAATTGCACAAGGAGTACGTGACGGCCTCGCGCGTGGCCGGCGCCAGCACGCCGAGGCTCATGTTCTCGCAGGTGCTGCCCAACTGCGCCGCCCCGCTGATCGTGCAGGCGACGCTCGGCTTTTCGTCGGCCATTCTCGATGCGGCCGCGCTCGGATTTCTCGGGCTCGGCGTGCAGCCGCCGACGGCCGAATGGGGCGCGATGCTCGCCTCGGCGCGCGATTACATCGACAACGCCTGGTGGATCGTCACTTTTCCGGGACTCGCCATCGTGATCTCGGTGTTGGCCATCAACCTGCTCGGCGACGGCTTGCGCGACGCGCTCGATCCTAAACTCAAGCGGATAGGGTAAAGACGATGAACGAGCTTCTCACCATCCGCAATTTGGCCGTCAACTTCGGCGGCGCACCGGCCGTGGACGGCGTCGACCTGACGATCGCGCCGGGCGAGGTCGTCGGCGTCGTCGGCGAATCGGGCTCGGGCAAGAGTGTGACGATGATGGCCGTGATGGGGCTCATCGACGCGCCGGGCGTCGTGACGGCCGACGAAGTCCGCTTCGACGGCGTCGATCTTTTGCAAGCGGCGCCGCGCGAGCGGCGCAAGATCGTCGGCAAGGACATCGCCATGGTGTTCCAGGACGCGCTGACGAGTCTCAATCCGAGCTACACGGTCGGCTACCAGATCAAGGAAGTGCTGAAGCTGCACGAAGGGCTGCGCGGAGCCGCGCTGGAGAGACGCGCACTGGAGCTGCTCGATCAGGTCGGCATCCCCGATGCGAAGAACCGCATTTCGGCGTTTCCTCATCAGATGTCGGGGGGCATGAACCAGCGCGTAATGATCGCGATGGCCGTGGCCTGCAATCCGAAGCTGCTGATCGCCGACGAGCCGACGACGGCGCTCGACGTGACGATCCAGGCCCAGATCATGGACCTGCTCGTACAACTGCAGAAGGAACGCGGCATGGCGCTCGTGCTGATTTCACATGATCTTGCCGTCGTCTCGCAGGTCGCTCAGCGTGTGGCCGTCATGTACGCGGGCGAGGTCATCGAGACGAACCGCGTCCCCGACATCTTCGCGAGCCCCCATCATCCTTACACCGAAGCCCTGCTCGCCGCGATTCCCGAGCATAATCTCGGCGCGAAGCGCCTTGCCGCGTTGCCGGGCATGGTTCCCGGCCGCGAAGACCGGCCGAGCGGGTGCCTGTTCGCCCCTCGCTGCAAGTACGTCGTCGACGATTGCTGGAAGGGGCGGCCGGCCTTGGCGCCGCTCGATCCGCGCAACGAAGGGATGCGCGCGCGCTGCATCAAGCCGCTCAATCTCGATGGCTTACAGTCTGGCATGATGCCGCAAGGGACGACCACGCAAACGCAGGGAGGCGCACGATGAACGCAGTACACGATGCACCGCGCGCGCCTTCGCACGATGGCGAGGTGCTCGTCGCCCAGCGCCTCGCGAAACATTACCCGGTACGTCGGGGGCTCTTCGGCCACGGCACGGTGAAGGCGCTGAACGGCGTCTCGTTCTCGCTGGCGCGCGGGCGGACGCTCGCGGTCGTCGGCGAGTCGGGTTGCGGCAAATCGACGCTGGCGAGACAACTCACGATGATCGAATCGCCGACGTCGGGCGCGCTTGCGATCGAAGGCCACGACGTCGCCGGCGCCGACAAGGCGCAGATTGCTGCACTGCGGCGCCGCGTGCAGATGGTCTTTCAAAACCCGTTCGCTTCGCTCAATCCACGCAAGACGGTCGAGCAAACGCTCGGCGAGCCGCTTCTGATCAACGCGCCGATGAGCGCGGCGGAGCGCGCCGAGCGGATCGCGCAAATGATGCGCACCGTGGGGCTGCGGCCCGAGCATGCGAAGCGCTACCCGCATATGTTTTCGGGCGGGCAGCGTCAGCGCATCGCGATCGCCCGGGCGATGATCCTCGATCCGCGCATCGTCGTGGCCGACGAGCCTGTTTCCGCGCTCGACGTCTCGATCCAGGCGCAGATCCTCAACCTGTTCATGGATCTGCAGGATCAATTCAAGACGAGCTACGTGTTCATTTCCCATAACCTGTCCGTCGTCGAGCATATTGCGAACGATGTGATGGTCATGTACTTCGGGGGCGTAGCGGAGCTCGGCAACAAGCGGACGATCTTCGCGAATCCGCGCCATCCGTACACGCGCTCGCTGATGTCGGCGACGCCGGCTATCTTCGAGTCGGACCGGCGCATTCGGATCAAGCTCGAAGGCGAATTGCCGTCGCCGCTCGATCCGCCGTCGGGCTGCACGTTCCACCAGCGCTGTCCGTATGCGATCGAGCGTTGCCGGATCGAAGAGCCCGCGCTGCGCGAAGTCGACGGGCGCCTCGTGTCGTGCCATCGCGCCGAGGAGGTGGGGGACGCGGATGCCTGAAGCAGGGGCGGCGCCCGACGCGCGCCGTTCGCCGTATGGCCGGATCACGGTCTGCGCGCGGCCGGCGCGTGCGCTCGCGCTGACGCTCTTGTTGCTCGCCGCCGCCGGACTTTCTCGCGACGGCCCGATGGAGGCGGCTCATGCCGCGGCAAACCTGCTGGGCGCGGTGCGGGCTGTCGCTCAGCCCGCTCCCGCGTCACCCGCGCCGGCCCGTACGGCCGCGCCTGCCGATCCCTATACGCCGATTCCCGGCTTCCACGGACCACCGGGCTCGCCGACGACCGTGAGCGGCCCCGTGCGCGCCGAGCCGGCGCATATGCCGTTCTATGTGGCGACGAAGGGGCCCGTCACGATCTATCTGCTCGGCACGCTCCATGTTGGCGATCCTGCCGACTACCCTGTCGGCCAGCCGTTCCGGCGCCCGATTCTCGCCGCGCTGGCCGCGTCGCCCACGCTTGCGCTCGAGCTTTCGCCCGACGACTTGATCGAATCGCAGGACGATGTCGCCAAGTATGGCGTCTGCTCGTATGCATGCCTGCCGCGGCTGTTGCCGGCCTCGTTGTGGAACAAGCTCGCCACGCGGCTGCGCGACAATCCGGCCGCGCTGGACGGAATCAAGAAGACGCGGCCGTGGCTCGCCGCGCTGCTCGTCGAGACCTATGGCTCGCTGTCGGCGGGGTTGCAGACCGAGTACGGGACCGAGGCGCAATTGCAGAACGTCTATCTGCGCTCGCACGGCAAGATCGTGGGGCTGGAGACGCTTGCCGAGCAGATGCGCTCGTTCACGAACCTCACGCATGCCGAGCAGCGCGAGATGCTCGCGCAGGACCTCGCGGAGACGCCTGACGAAACGGTGGCGGACGTGAAGGAACTGCATCGCCTCTGGCGCATTGGCGAGGCCGATGCGATTGCCGCCTGGTCGACGGCGAAGACGGAGCGCTTCGCGAGTTCTCGAGCCCTGGCGCGCGCGCTCGACAATCGGATCGTCTACGACCGCAATCGGCGTTTCGTGACGCGCATGCTGGCAATCGCCGCGCCGAACAAGCCCGTTTTCGTCGCGATCGGCTCGCTGCATCTGGGCGGCCCGAAGGGTGTGCTTGCGCTGCTCCGGCAGCGGGGGTTTGTCGTCGAAGCGAATTGAGGGGCGCTGACGGCGGTGAGTCCCCGATGGCCTCCGGGAGCCGAGGCGGCCGGCGATTGCCGACCGTCGACGTGTATCGGAAACCGGCCGCTCAGCTGCGTACCTCTGACACCGCATGCACGCCGATGCCGTTCGCTTCGAGCGTCGCCCGCAGCCGCCTTGCGAATTCGAGCGCGTGCGCGCCATCGCCATGCAGGCAGAGCGTACGGACATTGAGCGGCACCCAGCGGCCATCCACGGAGCGCACGCGCTTTTCCCGCACCATCGAAAGCACGTGCTCGAGCATTTCCTCCTCGCCTTCGATCAACGCGCCGCGCTCGCTGCGCGGCACGAGCGTGCCGTCGTCACGATAGCCGCGGTCGGCGAAGCCTTCTTCGATCGCAATGAGCCCCGCCTCGCGGGCCGTATCGATGAAACGGCTGTTGGCCAGGCCGAACACCGCGAGCGACGGGTCGAAGTCGTGCACGGCCGAAATGATGGCTTCCGCGATGTCGGGATCGCTCGCCGCCTGGTTGTAAAGCGCGCCGTGCGGCTTGACGTGCGCGACGCGCCCGCCCTGGGCCTGGGCGATCGCGGAGAGCGCGCCGAGCTGGTAGAGGATGCCCGCGTAAATGTCGTCGGCGGGCAGATCCATTTTCCTTCGGCCGAAATTCTCGGGATCGTGAAAGCTCGGGTGCGCACCGATCGCGACCCCTTTCGCGAGGGCGAGCCGAACGCAGTCGCGCATCGCGTTCGCGCCGCCGGCGTGCCAGCCGCAGGCAATGTTCGCCGAGCTGACGAGATCGAGCAGCGCCTCGTCGGAACCGCCGCCTTCGCCGAGATCGGCATTCAGATCGATTTCCATGACTTCCTCTATGAACTGCGCTCAAGCGGCGCGTGCCGATCGTTGCAGCCGCTCTTCATACATGGCCATCGCCGCATCGATTTGCCGCAAATAGGCATTTTCCTCCCCGAGTGCAAAACGCGCCTCCTCAGTCGTACTAGGTACGAACCGAATCGTGCCGTTCAATCTGACTTGAGCGAGCCGCCAGAGATCGGCACGAATCACGGCGCCGATACGCGGGTAGCCGCCCGTCGTTTGCGCATCGCTCATCAGCACGATCGGCTGGCCGTTCGGCGGCACCTGGATCGTGCCCGGCAGCACCGCGTGCGAGGCCAACTCGCCGGGCGACTCGCGCACGAGTTGCGGGCCCGACAGCCTGTACCCCATACGGTTGCTTTGCGGCGTCACGCGCCATTCCTCGGACCATAGCGCTTCGTGCGCCGAGTTCGCGAAGCTATCGTATTCCGGACCGCGCAGCACGCGGATCGGAACGCCGGGCTCGGCGCCGGTCGCATGCTTGCCGCGCCGCACGCGATCGTGCCCGACCTGCGCGAAGCGGCACCATTCAGGCGCTTTGACGCCGACGGGCGGTGCGTCGATGGGCACTGCCGCGCCGCCCCCCGCGACCGTCGCGCCGACGGCGAGCCGGTCGCCTTCTCGCAGCGAGCGTCCGCCGATGCCGCCGAACTGCGCGCCAAGGTCCGTGCTGCGCGAGCCGAGCATCGGGAGCACGTCAATGCCGCCGCGGACGCAAACGTAGCCGCGCATGCCTCGCCTTGCTCCGTGCAAAACGAGCGCCTGCCCCGCGCGCACGGGCACGCTCCACCATGCGGGAACGGGCGCGTCGTCGAGCGTTGCGCCGAACTCCGCGCCCGTCACGGCAATGCGCGTCGCTTCCGTGAAGCGCAGCGCCGTCGGGCCCACTGTGACCTCGATCGCAGCCGCCGACGGGATGTTGCCGACGAGCCGGTTGCCGACTTCGAGCGCCAGCGTGTCGAGCGCGCCGGCCGCCGCGATGCCGAGGTGGCGGTAGCCGTGCCGGCCGAGATCCTGCACCGACGAAATTGCGCCGGCGCGCAGCACTTCGATCATCGCGCGGACCCCGCTAACGTGAACCGTACGCGGTCGCCCGGCTGCAGCAGCGTCGGCGGCGTGCGGGCCGGATCGAAAAGCGCGACCTCGGTGCGCCCGATCAACTGCCAGCCGCCCGGGGACGAAGCCGGATAGATGCCCGTCTGCGCGCCCCCGATGCCGACGGACCCCGCCGGCACCTCGATGCGCGGTGCCGCGCGGCGCGGCGTGTGAAGCGCCGCGTCGAGGCCGCCGAGATAGGCGAATCCAGGCTGGAAGCCGAGAAAGAAAACGACGTATTCGCCTTGCGTGTGCCGCTTGATCACCTCCTCGGCGTCGAGGCCGGTGTGGGCGGCCACATCGGCGAGATCGGGGCCGAACTCGCCGCCGTATTGCACGGGTATCTCGATTTCGCGCGCGGGCGGCCGCGCCTGCGCGGGGCGCTCCCACGCCTCGGCGAGCATCGAAGCAAGTGTCGACGCATCGGCGGCGAACGGGTCGAAAACGACGGTCAGATTGTTCATGCCGGGCACGACCTCGACGACGTTCGGCCACTGCCGCGCGGCTTCGGCGACGGCCCAGACGCGCTCCTGCCAGGCCAGTGTCGCCGGCGGCGGCGCTTCGCAGACGAGCGCGGCTTCACCGAAAGGGAAGATACGGGGCGCGGTCATGGTCGCAGTCTCGGCGATAGGGGGCATCGGCATTCAAGACGCTGCACGCGGCATCGCCTTTTGCCGGCACGATCGACATTATCGGGGAAGCGCGCGGCGTCGGCTTGGCGTCGGCTCAACAGCGGCGAATCGGCGCATTGCCTTATGCTTGGGCAATCGTTGACTAGATTGGCTTTCCTTTTTCTTTCACTTCCCATGTCGACATTCAACTGGCAGAACCCCTATCCGACCGTCCGCATGCCCGTCTTCGCGCGCAACGTCGTCGCCACCTCGCATCCGCTGGCCGCGCAGGCCGGGCTGCGCGCGATCTGGCAAGGCGGCAACGCGGTCGACGCGACCATCGCCGCGGCGGCCGTCATGACCATCGTCGAGCCGGTCTCGAATGGCCTCGGCAGCGATGCCTTCGCGCTCGTCTGGGACGGCGAGAAGCTGCACGGCCTCAATGCGTCCGGCGTCGCGCCCGCCGCGTGGAGCGTCGACTACTTCAGGAAGAAATACGGCGAAGAGCGCGGCATCGCGCGCCAGCCGAAGCGCGGCCCTGACTCGATCACGGTGCCGGGCGTCGTCGCCGGTTGGGAGGCGCTGCACGCGCGCTTCGGCAGCCTGCCGTTCGCCGACCTGATGGCGAGCGCGATCGAGATCGCCGAACGCGGCCACGCCGTCGCCCCTGTCGTCGCGCACAAGTGGGCGGCCGCCGTCCCCGAGCTGAAAGACCTGCCCGGCTATGCCGCGACGTTCATGCCGCATGGCCGCGCGCCGACGACGGGCGAGTTCGTCCGGTTTCCCGGCCATGCGCACGCGCTGAGGATCCTGGCGAAGGAGGGGCCGCGCGCCTACTACGAAGGCGAACTGGCCGAGCGTATCGCGGCCTTTATCGCGCAGTGCGGCGGCGCCATGACGAAGGAGGATCTGCGCATGTTCAAGGCCGAATGGGTCGAGCCGATCGAGAAGGATTATCGCGGCTACACCGTGCACGAGATCCCGCCGAACGGTCAGGGCATCGCCGCGCTGATCGCACTCGGCATTCTCGAGAAGTTCGGCGTCGGCGACTTGCCGCTCGACAGCGTCGCGTCGCAGCACCTGCAAATCGAAGCGATGAAGCTCGCGTTCGCCGACGTCTATCGCTATGTGGCCGATCCGCGCTCGATGGAAGTGACGCCGGCGCAAATGCTCGACGACGCCTATCTCACGGCGCGCGCCAAACTCATCGATCCGGACCGGGCGACGCAGTTCGATGTCGGCATGCCGCGCGCGGGCGGCACGATCTACCTCTCGGCCGCCGACGAGAAGGGCATGATGGTGAGCTTCATTCAGTCGAACTACATGGGGTTCGGCTCCGGGCTCGTCGTGCCGGACTACGGCATCTCGCTGCAGAACCGCGGCAGCGGGTTTTCGATGGACCCGCGCTCGCCGAACGTCGTCGCGGGCGGCAAGCGCCCGTTTCACACGATCATCCCCGCCTTTCTCACGCGGCGCGTGAACGGTCGGCGCGAAGGCGTGATGAGCTTCGGGGTGATGGGCGGCGATATGCAGCCGCAGGGCCATCTGCAGACGGTCGTGCGCATGCTCGACTATCGCCAGCAGCCGCAGGCGGCCTGCGACGCGCCGCGCTGGAAGGTCAATCGCGATTTCTCGCTCGATGTCGAAACGGCGATCAGTCGCGAAACGGTCGCGGGACTTCAGGCGCGTGGGCATCGACTGAAGTCGGTCGACGATCCCTACATGGATTTCGGCTCGGGACAGTTCATCTGGCGTCTCGACGGCGCGAACCCCGATCACGGCTACGTCGCGGCGAGCGATAGCCGGCGCGACGGCATCGCGGCCGGGTCCTGAGTCCGCGGGCGTCCGGTTGCTTCGACGGGCGTTATAGGTCAGCGTGCGGATCGAATCCGCACACGCCGTTCGGTGACGACCGCGTCGAGCGGCACGTCGTGCGGCTCGCGCGGCAGCGCCGTCACACGACATGCTTCGAACGCGACGCCGGCCGTCACCGGTTTCGTGGTGCCGGGCCACGCGGCCAGCGTGCGATCGTAGTAGCCGCCGCCGTAGCCGAGGCGGTAGCAATCTTCGTCGAAGCCGACGCAAGGCACGAAGAGCAGATCGGGCAGCACGGCGGGCGTATCCTGCGGCTCGGCAATCCGGTGCTCGCCGACGCGCATCGGCGTCGTGGGCTTCCATGCGTGAAACGCGAGCGCCTGCCCTCTCACGGCGATGACGGGCAACGCGGCCTGCCTGCGGACATCGCCCGCGAGCCATTCGGCGAGCGCGCCGCGCGCATCGAATTCGCCGGCGAGCGGCCAATAGAAGCCGACCGTACGCGGCTCGTAGCGAGCCAGCACATCGAGCATCGCGGCCTTCAAGGCGATCTCGGCGCCGTTCTCGGCGGCCGCCGCGAGCCGCGCTTCGCGCAAGGCTTTTCGCCATTCGGCTTTCGATTTTTCGGCAGGGTTGCGTGCTATGCTTTCGCTCAATTTTTGCTCCACGATCCAAGATGTCGAATCGCCTTTTTCGAGTATATCGCGCGGCTTGCTCCGCTCTCGCCGCGGCGGCACTCGTTGCGTGCGCCACGGCGTCCGCCGGGCGTCACAGCACTTCTCCCTCGGCGCTGACAGACGATCAGATCTTCGTTCAGCTTCGCGAAGCGGCGCGCAACAACGATGCGGCGCGCGCGGCGCAGCTCGCGAGCATGATCCCCGACTATCCGGCACCGTCGTACGTCGAATATTTCCAGATCAAGCCGCAGCTCTTCGACAGCTCCGGCCATGCACGGCTCGACGCGCCCGATGCGCCCGTGCTTTCGTTCCTGCAGCGTCACGACGGCGAGGCCATCGCCGATCGTCTACGCAACGACTACCTCGTCGTGCTCGGGGGGCGTCACGACTGGAAGAACTTCGATGCGCAATACGCGCGTTTCGTCCTCAACGACGACACGCAGGTGAAATGCTACGCGCTCGAATCGCGCGCCGCGCGCGGCGAGAGCGTGGCCGAGGCGGCGCGCGCATTGCTCGTCGAGCCGCGCTGGTATGGCGACGGCTGCGTCGATCTCGTCACGGCGCTGGCCATCAATGGGCAATTCACGTCCGACGACGTCTGGCAGCAGATTCGCCTTTCTTACGAGCAAGGCGCGACCACGACGGGCGGCCGGCTCTTCGACGCGCTCGGCACGGCGCGGCCCGATCCGACGCTGATCGATCAGGCGACGAGCGCGCCGCCCCTCGTGCTCGCGCGCGGGGTGGGCATCGATGCCGCTTCGCACCAGCTCGCGTTGCTCGCGATCACGGAGATGGCGCACAACGACGCCGCCACCGCCGCGGCCGCGTTCGCGACGATCGCGCCGTCGCTGTCGCTCGCCGAGCGCGCGATCGGCTGGGGCACGATCGGCTATCAGGCCGCCGTGCATCAGGTGCCGGGCGCCGTCGACTGGTACCGCCTGTCGGCCAACGCGCCGCTCTCGTATCCGGCTTACGAGTGGCGCACGCGCAGCGCGCTTTTGGCCGGCGATTGGACGATGGTGCGCTGGTCGATCGAGCAGATGCCCGAGGCACTGCGTGCCCGGCCGGCCTGGATCTATTGGCACGCGCGCGCGCTGAAGCAGGCCGGCGACACCGCGACGGCCAACGCTGAGTTCGAGCGCATCGCCTCGCGCTTCGACTTCTACGGTCAACTGGCGGCCGAAGAGCTGGGCCGCAAGATCACGCTGCCGCCGAAGACAGTCGTGACCGACGCGGAAGTCGACGCCGCGAGCAAGACGCCGGGCTTCGAACTCGCGCGGCGCTTTTATGCGCTCAATTTGCGGCTGGAAGGCAATCGCGAATGGAACTGGCCGCTGCGCGGCATGACGGATAGACAACTGCTCGCCGTCGCCGAATACGCGCGCCGCATCGAGCTCTACGATCGCACCGTCAACACGGCCGATCGCACGCAGGCCGAGCATGATTTCTCGTTGCGCTATCTGTCGCCGTTCCGCGATATCGTCGAGCGCGACGCGCAGACGAACGGGCTCGACGTCGAATGGGCCTACGGTCTCATCCGTCAGGAGTCGCGCTTCATCATCGATGCGCGCTCCGGCGTCGGCGCGGGCGGCTTGATGCAGCTGATGCCGGCCACGGCGCGCATGGTTGCCAAGAAGATCGGGCTCGGGCCCGTCACGGCCGAGCAGCTGAGCGACATCAACACGAACATCCTGCTCGGCACGAGTTATTTGTCGATGATCTACAATCAGTTCGACGGCCAGCCCGTGCTCGCCACGGCCGGCTATAACGCCGGGCCGGGCCGTCCGCGCCAGTGGCGGGCAGCGTTGACGCGTCCCGTCGACGGTGCCATTTTCGCGGAGACGATTCCGTTCAACGAAACGCGCGACTACGTCAAGAACGTGATGTCCAACACCGTCTATTATGCGGCGCTGTTCGAAGGCCGTCCTCAATCGCTGAAGGCGCGGCTCGGCGTCATTCTGCCCGAGCAGTGATGCTTTGATGCGCTCGCTCCGGGCCCGCGCCCAGGGTGATCGGCGATGCATGGCGCATTCGGGCGCGACGGCTTGGCGGCGCTGCGTCAGGAGGCGAAGATGCGACATGAATCGATTGCTTTGATCGGCGGCTCCGGCTTCATCGGCAGTCATCTCGCCAACGCGCTCGTCGCGGCCGGCAAGCGGGTGCGCATCGCGACACGCCGCCGCGACAACGCGCGGCACCTGACGCTGCTGCCGCTCGACGTCATCGAGGTCGACGTGTTCGATCCCGTCGATCTTGCCCGGTTCGTGGAGGGAACGGATGCCGTCGTCAATCTCGTCGGCACCTTGCAAGGCGGACGATGCGATCCGTACGGCCCCGAGTTCGCGAGGCTCCATGTCGAGTTGCCGACGAAAATCGTCGCGGCCTGCGAGGGCAAGAGCGTGCATCGGCTCGTCCACTTGAGCGCGCTCGGTGCGGACCCTCAAGGGCCGAGCATGTATCTACGCTCGAAGGGCGATGGCGAGAAGGCCGTGCGCGGCGCGATGCGGATTGCTTCGACGATCTTTCGGCCGTCGGTCGTCTTCGGGCCCGAGGATCGCTTTCTCAATACATTCGCGCTGCTGCAGCGGTTTTTTCCAGTGATACCGCTCGCGAAGCCCGACGCGAAATTTCAACCCGTGTTCGTCGGCGATGTGGCGAGGGCCATCGTCAATACGCTCGATCTCGACGCGGCCACGGGCCGGATGTATGAGCTCGGCGGGCCTTCCGTTTATTCGCTCGAGGCAATCGTGCGTTTTTGCGGCGAGGCGACGGGGCGGCACGCGCGCGTGGTGCGGCTGCCCGAGGCGTTTGCCTATATGCAGGCGATGACGTTCGAGCTGCTACCGGGCGCACCGCTCATCACGCGCGATAATCTCGATTCGATGAAGATCGATTCGGTCATGCGCGGGCCGCTTGCGCCCGAGCTCGGCGTCGAGCCGGCGAGCATGGAGGCGATCGCGCCCGCCTATCTCGGCAATGCGTCGTTCGGCTCGCGTTTCAGTACTTTTCGGACGACGGCGGGCCGGTAGTATCCCATTCGGCAACATCTCCTGAACCTGTTTCTCCGTCCGTCTTCGTTAAGGTGATCGATGAAACTGATAATCGCTGACAAGAACTATTCGTCGTGGTCGATGCGGCCTTGGGTGCTCATGCGGCACGCCGGCATTGCTTTTGAGGAAGTGCTCATCGAGCTCGATCGGGCCGATTCGGCGGCGCGCATCCGCGAATATTCACCGTCGGGGAAGGTGCCGTGCCTCGTGACCGATGACGGCCAATCGATCTGGGAATCGCTCGCCATTTTCGAGACGCTCGCCGAGCGCTATCCGGACCGCTCCCTTTGGCCCGAAGATGCGGCGATGCGTGCGCACGCGCGCTCGATCGCGAGCGAGATGCATGGCGGTTTCGGCGAGCTGCGTTCGGCGATGCCGATGAACATCCGCGCGAAGGGGCCCGGTATCGGCGGTACGCCGGCGGCGCTGGCCGATGTCGCGCGGATCGACGCGATCTGGTCCGAGTGTCTGGCGCGCCATGGCGGCCCGTTCCTCTTCGGCGCCGCGTTCGGTATTGCCGACGCGATGTATGCGCCCGTCGTCATGCGCTTCAATTCGTACGCACCGAAGCTTTCCGCGGCCGCGAGTGCCTACGCCGGCCGCGTGACGGCGTTGCCGGCCGTGAACGAGTGGATCGAGGCGGCGCTCAGCGAAACGCACCGTATCGACAAATACGACAGCATCCTTGCTTGAACTTCAATGAAGATCTACGCAGTCGGCGGCGCCATCCGCGATGAATTGCTCGGCGTGCCCGTGGTGGACCGCGACTACGTCGTCGTCGGGGCGACACCCGAGCAGATGATCGCGCAAGGGTTTCGCCCCGTCGGCAAGGATTTCCCCGTTTTCCTGCACCCGCAGACGAACGAGGAATATGCGCTCGCACGCACCGAGCGCAAGACGGCGGCCGGCTATCACGGCTTCCAGTTCTACTACGCGCCCGATGTGACGCTCGAGCAGGACTTGGAGCGCCGCGATCTGACGATCAACGCGATGGCGCGTGAGCTGCGGCCCGACGGCGAGCTGTCGGGGCCCGTGATCGACCCCTTCGGCGGGCAGGCCGATCTCGCCGCGAAGCGGTTTCGTCATGTGGGGCGCGCGTTCGTCGAGGATCCCGTGCGCATCCTGCGGCTTGCGCGTTTCGCGGCACGCTTTCATGACTTTCACGTCGCAGCCGAAACGCTCGCTTTGATGAAGACGATGGTCTCGGCCGGCGAGGTCGATGCGCTCGTGCCCGAGCGCGTGTGGCAGGAGATCTCGCGCGGGCTGATGGAAAAAAAGCCGTCGCGCATGTTCGAGACGTTGCGCGAGTGCGACGCGCTCAACCGCGTGCTGCCCGAAGTGGACGCGTTGTACGGCGTGCCGCAGCGCGCCGACTACCACCCCGAAGTCGATACGGGCGTGCACGTGATGATGGTCGTCGACCATGCGGCCGCGCGCGGCTATGCCTTGCCCGTGCGTTTCGCGGCGCTCACGCACGATCTGGGCAAGGCGACGACGCCCGAGGACGTATTGCCTCGCCATATCGGCCACGAAATGCGCAGCGTCGATCTGTTGAAGGGGCTTTGCGAGCGTTTGCGCGTGCCCAATGAATGCCGGGATCTCGCGGTGCTCGTCGCCCGCGAGCACGGCAACATTCATCGCGTGATGGAGATGGGCGCGGCTGCGCTCGTGCGGCTCTTCGAACGTTCCGACGCACTGCGCAAGCCCGCGCGGTTCGCCGAGGCGCTGCAGGCATGCGAGGCCGATGCGCGCGGGCGGCTCGGCTTCGAGACGCGCGAGTATCCGCAGGCGGAGCGGCTAAGGGTAGCCCTCGTGGCCGCGCGCGGCGTCGATGCGGGAGCCGTTGCGCAGCAGTACGCCGACAAGCCTTCGAAGATCAAGGAGGCGGTGCACCGCGCTCGCGTGGAGGCGGTGGAGGCGGCGCTCCGTTAGAGCGTGTGCGATCGATCGCCGCGCGCGAACGCGTCGAGCGTACCGTCGAGACCGCGCGAGAAGGCGATCACCTTGAAGAGCTCCCCCATCTCCGCTTCCGACAGCAGCTTCTGGACGGCGTTGGCGGCCGGGAGAAAGCGTGCCGGATCGGCCGGATCGAGCTCGCCTAGCGCTTCGGTAATCCCGGCATTCATCAGAAACCGCGCTTGCGACGTGTATCCGAGCAGATCCGCCCCTGTTTCCACGCCGGCCTCGGCGATGCCCGTGAACTCCACGTGCGCCGTGATGTCCTGAAGGCCCGGATAGACGAAGGGATCGCCGTGGGCCCGATGCCGGTAGTGGCACATCAGCGTGCCTTCCGTGCGCTGGACGTGGTAGTACTCGCGGCGCGGAAAGCCGTAATCGACGAAGAACGCCGCGCCGCGTTTCAGCATCGCGCATACCGTTCGCGTGAAGCCGGTAGCGGCGGCGTGCGTTTCGGTCACGTAGTCAGTCCCGACGTCGGTTTCCGCATCGATTTCGGCCAGCAGCGCCGCGTCGAGCTCGCACAAATCGAGACCTGCCTCGCCTGCCCGCCGATCTTCAAAGGCGAAGCCGCCGTCGCCGCTCTTCGCCACGCCGCGTTCGTGCCAGATTCCCCCCGCGCGCGCGAAAAGCTTGACCGGCATAGCGTCGAGCACTTCATTGCCGAGCACGACGCCTTCGAACCGGTCCGGCAGCGCATCGAGCCAGCGCACGCGCGAGGCGAGCGGGCCCGCGAGCTTCGAGATCGTTTCGCGTTGCCGTTCGCGCAATTCGCCCGAAAGCTCGACGATCGAGTAGCTGTCGAATTCCGCGCCGAGCGCGCCAAGCGCATTGAGAAGCCCTGCCGCGAGCCTTCCCGTGCCGGCGCCGAACTCCATCAGGTGGCGCGTGCCGCTTGCTTCGAGCGCTTGCGCAAGCGGCCGGGCGAGCGTGGCCGCAAAAAGCGGCGAAAGCTCCGGCGCGGTGATGAAGTCGCTGCCGTCGCCGCTGCCGCGGCCGAACTTGCGCGCGCCGCCGCTGTAGTAGCCGAGGCGCGGAGCGTACAGCACGCGTTCCATGTAACGGTCGAAGGGGAGCCAGCCGCCCGCGGCGGCAATCTCTTCGCGAATCAGGCCGACAAGCGCCGCCGAGGCCGCGAGCGCGTTAGCGTCGGGAACAGGTAAACTATCGGGTTCGTGAGTATTGTGAATCATGTGGCCATTGTAAATGAGCGCGTTTCCCGAATCCGGTACCGGCACTGACGCCGCCTCCTCACAGGCCGCTGCGACGGGCCGCGTCGTCCTCGTGACCGGTGGCGCCCGGCGGATCGGCCGTGCGCTCTCGCTCGGGTTCGCGGCGGCGGGCTGGGACGTGGCCGTTCATTACGGTGGCGCGCGCGCCGAGGCCGAAGCGACCGTCGCCGAGATTCGGGCGCTCGGCCGCCGTGCCTGCGCGCTTCATGCCGATTTTGCCGTCGAGGCGGCCGTCGCCGAGCTCGTGCCGGCATGCACGGCGGCGCTCGGGCGGCCCGTTTGCGTCGTCAACAACGCCTCGATTTTCGAGGAAGACACCGCGCAAAACGTCGGCTACGAGATGCTGCTGCGGCTGATGGCCGTCAACGTCGGCGCGCCGCTCGTGCTCGCGCGCAAGCTGTATGACGCAACCCCCGAGGCGGCGCGCGAGGATGAGACGTTGCGCTCGGTCGTCATCAACGTGCTCGATCAGAAGCTCTATAACTTGAACCCGGACTATCTGTCGTACACGCTGACGAAAGCGGCGCTGCAGACCGCGACCGTGACGCTTGCGCAGGCCTTGGCACCGAAAGTGCGCATCGTCGGGTTGGCGCCCGGGCTGACGCTGCAATCCGGTGACCAGACGCCTGAGAGCTTCGCCGCCGCGCACCGTGTAACGCCGCTCGGCCGCGCGACGAAGCTCGAGGATATCGTTGCCGCGGCGCGCTATCTCGCCGAGGCGCGCGGCATGACCGGGGCGACGTTGCTGGTGGATGGCGGTCAGCACCTCGTGCCGCTGCCGCGCGATGTGATGTTTCTGGCGCAGTAAGTCGCGCACGAGCCGCTTTGCGCCGTCGCTCTAGCGAGGCGCGAACATTTTGGATGGAACGAACATGGTTGCCGCTCTTTTGGACCCCCGGCTCGCCGATTGCCGCAGGCTGTTTCTGCGCAACTACGAGGTTTACATCAACATCGGCGTGCACGAGTTCGAGAAGCGCGGCGAGCAGCGCGTCGTCATCAACGTGGAGCTGTTCGTGCCGTTGAAGGAGACGACGCCCGTCGAAGACAAGTTGCACGAGGTCGTCGACTACGATTTCATGCGCGCGACGATCGCGCACCGCGTCGGCAAGGGACACATCCACCTGCAGGAGACGCTTTGCGACGACGTCGCCGAGGCCATGCTCGCGCATCCGCAAGTGCGCGCGGTTTGCATATCGACGGAAAAGCCCGACGTCTATCCGGATTGCGACGCCGTGGGCGTCGAAATCTTTCGCTTCAAAGAGGACCAGGCATGAACGCGCCCGAGACGGTATCCATCGCACGAGAGACGACGGAAGAACGCGCCGCGCGTGGCGAGCACGGGGCCGCCGAGGTCAGCGGCGACGCGCGCGGCACGAGCCGCCCGATCACGCGCCGCGAGCAGAAGGAAGCCTACGAGAACAACAAGCTCTTCAAGCGGCTTGCGCGCCAGGTCGGCCAGGCGATCGGCGATTACAACATGATCGAGCAGGGCGACAAGGTGATGGTCTGCATGTCGGGCGGCAAGGATAGCTACGCGCTGCTCGATATCCTGCTGCGTCTGCGAGACCGCGCGCCGATCGACTTCGAGATCGTCGCGGTCAACCTCGACCAGAAGCAGCCCGGATTTCCCGAGCATGTGCTGCCCGAGTATCTGTCGAGCCGCAACGTGCCCTTCCACATCGAAAATCAGGACACCTACAGTATCGTCAAGCGCCTCGTGCCAGAGGGCAAGACGACGTGCTCCCTGTGCTCGCGGCTGCGGCGCGGCATTCTCTATCGCGTGGCCGGCGAGCTGGGGGCGACGAAGATCGCGCTCGGGCACCACCGCGACGACATCTTGCAGACCGTCTTGCTGAACTTGTTTTATGGCGGCAAGTTGAAGGGCATGCCGCCCAAGCTGCAGTCGGACGATGGCAAGAACATCGTCATCCGGCCGCTCGCTTATGTGAAGGAAGCCGATCTCGAGAAATATGCCGAACTGCGCGATTTCCCGATCATTCCTTGCAACCTCTGCGGCTCTCAGCCGAACTTGAAGCGGGCCGAGATGAAGGCGCTGATCCGCGAATGGGAGAAGCGTTTTCCGGGGCGCGTCGACAATATGTTCAACGCGCTGGCGAATGTTGTCCCTTCGCATCTGATGGATGCGAATCTTTTTCCGTTTTCGGGCTTGCGGGCGACGGGCACCGCCGATCCGCTCGGCGATATCGCGTTCGACGACGACCCTTGCTCGACGAGCGCCGGTAGTGCGGACTCGGGAGCGAGTGGCGGCGACGAGCCGGGCGCGCAGCGGATTTCATTCGCCCAGTTCGACGATCTCTGAAGGCGCGGCGATTGTTCTTCTGCGCCTCGCCGCGGCGCTTCGTGCCGTGCGTCACCCAACATGAAGGCGCACGACGCGATGCTAAAATCGCTCCCTTGAATCCGACTTTATCGCCGACGCAATGAACATCGTCATTTTGGCCGCAGGTGTAGGCAAGCGCATGCGTTCGGCGTTGCCGAAAGTGCTCCATCCTTTGGCCGGCCGGCCGCTCTTGTCCCATGTGATCGATACGGCGCGAGCGCTTCATCCCTCACGCATCGTCGTGGTGGTGGGGCACGGCGCGCAAGCCGTGCAAGAGGCCGTTGCCGCGCCCGACATCCGGTTCGCGCTGCAAACCGAGCAGCTCGGTACGGGCCATGCCGTGCGGCAGGCGTTGCCGCTGCTCGATCCGGCCGAGCCGACACTCGTGCTTTATGGCGATGTGCCGCTGACGAAGGCCTCCACGTTGAAGCGCCTCGTCGATGCGGCCATCGACGGATGTTATGGAGTCCTGACGGTCACGCTCGACGATCCGCACGGTTACGGCCGGATCGTGCGCGATTCCGCCGGCTCCGTCGTGCGTATCGTCGAGCAGAAGGATGCGACGCCCGAGCAACTGCGCATCGCCGAAATCAACACCGGCATCGTCGTCGCGCCGACGGGCCAGCTCGCGATGTGGCTCGGCTCGCTGAAGAACGATAACGCGCAGGGCGAGTTCTATTTGACCGATGTGGTGGAGCGCGCGATCGAAGCGGGCTTTGAGATCGTCACGGCTCAGCCCGATCAGGAATGGGAAACGCTGGGTGTGAACAGCAAGGCGCAGCTCGCCGAGCTCGAGCGGATACACCAGCGCAATATCGCCGAATCGCTGCTGCAGGCGGGCGTGACGCTCGCCGATCCCGCGCGGCTCGACGTACGCGGGACGCTCACGTGCGGGCGCGACGTATCGATCGACATCAATTGCCTCTTCGAAGGTGCCGTGACGCTTGCCGACGACGTGACGATCGGGGCGCACTGTGTGCTACGCAACGCGACGATCGGTGCCGGGACGCGCGTCGAGCCGTTCACGCATATCGATGGCGCGACGGTCGGCGCGCAAGCCGTTCTGGGCCCGTACGCACGGCTGCGACCGGGCGCGACGCTGGCCGATGAAGTGCATGTCGGCAACTTCGTCGAGGTGAAGAACGCGATCATCGGAGCGGGCTCGAAGGCCAATCATTTGACGTACATCGGCGATGCCGACGTGGGCGCGCGCGTGAACGTCGGCGCGGGCACGATCACTTGCAACTACGACGGCGCGAACAAGCATCGCACCATCATCGAAGACGACGTCTTCGTCGGCTCTGATACGCAGCTTGTCGCGCCTGTACGCGTGGGCCGCGGCGTGACGATCGCTGCGGGCACGACCGTCTGGAAGGACGTGCCCGAGGGCACGCTCGTGCTGAACGAGAAGACGCAGAAGACGCGCGATTACACGCGTCCCGTGAAGAAAAAAGGCTGAAACGGCTGACCGTCTCGCGAGCCGGCGCGCCCACGAAGCGCGCCCGCCGAAACGGCAACAGCATCACTCGAAAAAGGAACGACCCATGTGCGGCATTGTCGGCGCGGTTGCGCAACGTAACATCGTTTCCGTCCTCATCGAAGGACTTCGCCGGCTCGAGTATCGCGGCTACGACTCGTGCGGCGTGGCCGTGCTGGCGGGCGGCGAGCCGCACCGTGCGCGCAGCGTGTCGCGAGTGGCCGATCTGGACGCCCAAGTGGGCGAGGCGCGCCTCGAGGGCGTGACGGGCATCGCGCATACGCGTTGGGCAACGCATGGAGCGCCCGTCACCGATAACGCGCATCCGATTTTCTCGCGCGATGCGGTCGCACTCGTGCACAACGGGATCATCGAGAACTTCGAGTCGCTGCGAGAGGTGTTGCGCGGCAAGGGCTACGAGTTCGTCACGCAGACCGATACCGAAGTGATCGCGCATTTGATTCACAGTCTTTACCGCGGCAGCCTGTACGACGCCGTTTGCGAGGCCGTGAAGCAATTGCACGGTGCCTATGCGATAGCCGTCGTGCACAAGAACGAGCCGAATACCGTGGTGGGTGCGCGACAAGGATCGCCGCTCGTCGTCGGGCTAGGAGCAGGCGAGAACTTCCTTGCATCGGACGCGCTTGCACTCGCGGGCAGCACCGAGCGATTCGTTTTCCTCGAAGAAGGCGATGTGACCGAACTGACGCTCGGTGGCGTGCGCATTCGCGACCGCGAAGGCCGCGACGCGGAGCGCGAGGTCCGCACCGTGCATGCGTACGGCGGGGCCGTCGAGCTTGGACCCTATCGCCACTTCATGCAGAAGGAAATCTTCGAGCAGCCGCGCGCGATTGCGGACACGGTGCCACAGACGGACACGTTCGACGCGCCGCTCTTCGGCGATGCGGCCGAAGCGGCATTTCGCGAGATCGACAGCCTCCTGATTCTCGCGTGTGGCACGAGCCATTACTCGGGGCTTACGGCGAAGTATTGGCTCGAATCGATCGCGAAGATTCCGACGCAGGTGGAAATTGCGAGCGAGTATCGTTATCGCGATTCCGTGCCGAATCCGAAGGCACTCGTCGTGGTGATTTCGCAATCGGGCGAGACCGCCGATACGTTGGCTGCGTTGAAGCATGCGCAGAAGCTCGGGCATCGTCATACGCTCTCGATTTGCAACGTTTCGACGAGCGCGATGGTGCGGCTGACCGAGATGGCGTTTCTCACGCGGGCCGGGCAGGAGATCGGCGTTGCTTCGACGAAGGCGTTCACGACGCAGCTCGTCGCGTTGTTCTCGCTCGCGGTGACGCTTGGGAAACTGCGCGGACATGTCGATGCCGCGGCCGAGGCTGACTATGTGAAGCACTTGCGGCATTTGCCGGCGGCGCTCAATAGCGTGCTCGCGCTCGAGCCGCAGATCATCGCTTGGTCGGAGGAGTTTTCGCGCAAGGAGAATGCGCTTTTCCTCGGGCGCGGCATGCACTATCCGATCGCGCTCGAAGGCGCGTTGAAGCTCAAGGAGATTTCGTATATTCACGCCGAGGCTTATCCGGCCGGTGAGCTCAAGCACGGGCCGCTCGCGCTCGTGACGGAGGCGATGCCGGTGGTGACGGTCGCGCCGAACGATGCGCTGCTCGAGAAGCTGAAGTCCAATATTCAAGAGGTGCGGGCGCGAGGCGGGCAGCTTTATGTGTTTGCCGATGCGGATACACGCATCGTCAATGGCGAGGGTATTCATGTCATTCGGATGCCCGAGCACTATGGGATGCTCTCGCCGATTCTTCACGTCGTGCCGCTGCAGTTGCTCGCTTATCACACGGCGTGTGCGCGCGGGACGGATGTCGATAAGCCGCGGAATTTGGCGAAGTCGGTGACGGTGGAGTGAGGGGGGTATTTGCGTCGCGAATGGTACTGGTCTCGAATCTGATACCACCACTCGCGCGCCCGCAGTCCGCGCACGGCCGGCTCAATGATGTCGATCTCCTCGCGGCCGGATGTGCCTAATCCGCCTCACGGGAGGTCCTATGGAACAAATGCACGAAGCGTCTTTCCCTCTTGCGAGGATATCGAGCGTTCGTGGGGTCGAAGAACTGGAAAACGGAGCCAATCTGCCGAAGTGGCTGGATTCCGACGACCTGTTTTGGATCGACATTGTCGGCGGCGAGAAACCCACGCAAGCCGATCTATTGCAGCAACTCGGGCTTGAAGACACCGATAGGGAATGGGCACAGCGCTTTGGACAAGCCGGCCGGATCACCATCAACCGCGAAAAATTGCGTGCGGTCACATGGCTTGCCAAAGAGGCGAACGGCGGCCTTACCGAAATTCACCTTCTACGCACGCGGAACTTCATCCTGACCATTTGGAACGGTGACGCCGCCACCCTAGACGGAGCGATGACAGGTTTTGCCGAGCGCGTTGGGCAGTTGAAAGGGACTCCTTATCGTGCTGCCGCGATCGTGCTGCAATTGCTACTCGGAATACTGGAACATGCAGTCAGTGAAATCGACGGTCAGCTTCAGGCAACTGACGTGCAGTTCGAGCGGAATCCGACCGCCATTGATTTCAGAAGCCTGAGCAGTCGTATCCAGCGGTTGCACACTGCTTGGGCGAGCATTGATCGTTACAGCATTGCCGTGAAATCAGCCACCGTCGGCATCGAGGCCATGCCGGGGATGGACCAAAGGGGTGCGGCGGAACTGAATGACTATGCCGAACAGGTGGAAGACGTACAGCACCGACTCCAGGAGCGGTATCGTTGGGGCGCGGAGATCATTCAGCATTTCGCGACCGCGATCGCGCAGCGTCAAAGCGAGCAAATCAGTCGCTTAACAGTCGTGTCGGTCATCTTTCTGCCGATCACCTTTCTGACGGGCTATTTCGGCATGAATTTCAACTGGATGATCGAGAGAGTCAACAATCCCGTTGCATTTGGGCTCCTCGGCGTCCTCCTGCCCATATCGTCCGTTGTCGTCACGATCGTCTGGTTCAAACGCCGGGGGCTGATGTGAAGGATTACGCGACGCGGCGCCGACACCATTCCATACAGCGTATCCCCGCTCGCGTGGAGCCGTTGCCTGCGCCCTCCGGAGCGCTGACAGCGGCGCGTTCGCGGTCCTCCAGAAAGTCGAGAAGCCGCTGCAGCCTCAGCATCTGCGCGGCCACCAAACCGTTGGCCGTCGTGAGCTGCGTCACTCTACCGCGCCAGTAGTCGATGCTGAACACCTGATGAGCTATCTCGAGCGATAGAACGCGCTCCAGGTGATGGATTTCGGAATCGATGGTGTGGTCCATGGCAATTTCTCGCAATGTCGGCCGTTTGATGCTCGGTTCGCAATCCTTCTGCACTCACTGTGCCAAAGCTGGCGAGCAGGCCCTTGTCTCTTCCGGTGCAAGCGTTTCGACGCGTGCTACTGACACCAGACCCGTAAGCAGAGGCGGGAAGTGTTGGCTCACGGCAAACACATTCATCATTGCTGCCGACGCTCGAAACCAACAGCTGCGTTCGGCACGAGTCCCCGCGCTACAAGCTATCGAATCGCGTTGCTTGGGGACATCTCTCATCAGAACGCAGACGGCTAATCACGCTCGTTTTTGTCTGGCCGTGCCATTACGGTCGGGCTAAAACGAGTTGCAATACTCCAAAAATCGCATTTGACTCCAAGCGTTCGCCGAGCAGCGTGCGCCGTACACCGCGTAAACGAGCTCCATCGCTGGAAAATTCCCACCAAAACCGAAGCAACCGGGGGCAGGCCGCCATCAGCGTATTGCGCTGATGACGACCAGTGCCGTGACGTCGTGGGTGATCTGCACGGCAGTGCAGGTGACTTGCGTTGACCGATTTTGGAGATAAAAGGAGATGAAGATGTCCAACAGTTACTTGAATAAGGTGGCAGTAACCGCGATTGCACTGTTGTCGCTAAACAACTTGGCTTTCGCTCAGGATAACGACGCATGCACGGTAGCGAGCCTGAGAGGAACGTACGGCACGAAGATCCACGCCGAATTGCTTGGAGTCCTCACCGGAACCGCGCCGAACCAGACGCTCCACCGCTTTGCAGTTGCTGGTGTTATCGACGGAATTGCGCTCCAAACCTTCGACGGAAACGGGGCAGGGACTCAGAAAGACTTCGTGATGCTCAATGGAACGCGACTGCCCGGCGCGCCAGCCGATTTCGAGACCGACGAGACGCTCTCGTACACCGTGAATTCCGACTGCACCGGCGAGCTAGTCGTCAATATCGGCAATGGCAAACGAACGATTACTACCAAGCTCATCGTCCTCGACCACGGCAATCAACTGTACAGCGTCACGAGCGCGCAGCACGTCGCCACGGGGCCGTCCGCTGCTGACGGAACGAGTTGCGCTGGAGGGTGTGACTTGGCGATCCAGACAAGCACCGTTTCTCTGCGAGTCGACGGGGAGCGAGGTCGCGAGCGATAAAGCAATCCGAGTCGCGCTGCGTTACGGCAGAGCTCCTTTGATTTCGCTGACCGGGGCGAGCGCGTCCACTATCGCAAACCGCACGCTCCCCCCGGGAAGTTTGCGCGACGCCGATGATAGAAGTTGGTGCGTGTGATCACCGGCGCCACCACCTCAATGGTGCCGGTACATCGGATTCCAACTCGAGGTGTGGGTTTGATGCCCCAACTCCGAAGCGCTTGTCGTCGTTCCACCGATCCAACTCGAGGTGTGGGTTTGATGCCCCGACTCCGATGCGCTTGTCGTCGTTCCACCCATCCCCGTTGCCATGCCGCTCGTCCCGCTGGTGCCGTTCTGCGCTGCAACGCGCGCTTCCGCCGCCTGGATATCTCGCGGATAGTGCGATCCTCTATTGCCCTCCGCCGGGTTGTAGCCGGCGCGTTCGAGCTGGATCAACTGAGCTCTCACTTGCGCGCGGGTCAGCGGCCCGTTCGATGGCTGACCGAACGAAACGGCCGGTACGGCCAGTGCGATCGCAATAGCGATGGCCTTGATCTTGCCGTCCATGATAGGTACCTCCGTATCAGTTGCGGCTGCGAAGAGAGATCTCCGCAACCGTTGATACGAGCATGGCACCGCGAGCTTAAGGGACGGTTAACGCATGGTCGCCGTTCAAGACGATCTGCGCGCGGGGGTAGCGCTGCTATTCGACCTTTTGGCGAGGCAAATGCGGTGCAGTGCATTCCTCCAACGCGGATATCGCCTTGCGCGTGACCGCCAGCGTTTCCTCACAGGCGTTACGATCGTTAGCCCGACGGCAACCGCCGGCTGCGTTCGTCTCTGCAAGCGCTGCGCGCACCTCACGCAGTGCGGCTTCGGGCGAGCCGGTGTCGGAAATGAGATCCGCCACGCTGAATATGGTGCCCGAGCTCAGCTCGACAAACTTCGGACAAGCGCCCACGGCGTAGGCGCTTCCCGCAAGCAGCGTTGCAATGACAGGAGCGGCGCACCAGCGCGAGTGATGCAGCCGGTTGAGGATGGTTCGCATATCGACTACCCGATAGACACTTGCTGTCTCGAATGGAATGAGTCGGCGTTGCCATGACGGAGCGGCGTAGGGGAGCGCGCGGCGGCGCGCAGGACCCTTCTCGTAGACAATACCGATTCGCGGATTAAATGCATTAACCATGCCGGAGCAAATGGAAACTCCTACGACATCACCGCACGCTACTCGCATCGCCTCAGCGCCCGAGGTTCTAGCAGTGTTTCTCAAGTTGGGGTTGACGTCTTTTGGCGGTCCGATTGCTCATATCGGCTACTTCCGCCGCGAGTTCGTCGAGCGACGCCGCTGGCTCGACGACGAAACTTTCACGGACCTCGTCGGCCTTTGCCAATTCCTGCCGGGTCCCGCCAGCAGTCAGGTCGGATTCTCGATAGGCCTGCTGCGAGCCGGCTGGCTCGGCGGACTCGCCGCATGGTGCGGGTTCACGCTGCCATCGGTCATCTTGCTGATCGCCTTCGCCGCGATTGCGCCGAGCCTCGCAGGTCCGCTCGGCACAGGCCTGATTCACGGCCTGAAAATCGTCGCTGTCGCCGTCGTCGCGCAAGCTGTCTGGGACATGGCCCGACGTCTGTGTCCAGACCACCGCCGCGCGGCCATCGCGCTCATCGCCATGGTACTGCTCAGCGTGATGACGACCGCTTATTCTCAATTGATCGTCATTGTCATTGGCGCGGCGCTTGGCATTGCGTTATGTCAGACAACGGGATCGCCGATGGCCGTAACGCCGCCGCAACACGTTCTCGTATTCCGGGTCTCGCGCACTGCCGGCGCCGTTGCATTGATGCTCTTCTGCGTGCTCCTTGCGGGGCTTCCTACGTTGGCCGCAGTAGACGCAAGCCATGCGATCAAACTCTTCGACGCTTTCTACCGCTCCGGCGCGCTCGTTTTCGGCGGTGGCCACGTCGTGCTGCCGCTGTTGCAGCAGCAAACCGTCGCAACGGGCTGGGTGACGCCGAACGTCTTTCTTGCTGGCTACGGTGCCGCTCAGGCCGTCCCTGGGCCTCTTTTTACGTTCGCCGCTTTTCTCGGTTGGATGCTGGCAGGAACACCGAGCCACGCCATGGGCGCGCTGATCGCCATTGTGGGCATCTTCCTGCCCGGGCTGCTGCTCGTCATTGCGGCGTTACCCTACTGGCAGGCGTTGCGTTCGCGCCCCTCGATGGCCGCCATGCTCGCCGGCATCAACGCGGCCGTCGTCGGCTTGCTCGCGACTGCGCTGTACACACCGGTCTGGACCAGCGCCATTCTCACGAAAGTCGATTTCGCCATCGCCGTCATCGGCTTTTTCCTGCTGGCCCGCTGGAAAGTGCCTCCGCTCCTCGTCGTCGCATTCTGCGCGCTGGCCACAATCGGCGAAGTTGTACTTCACTGAGGTACGTTCCTCGTTCCTCGTTCCTCGTTCCTCGTTCCTCGCAATGCATGCCTGAAGCGCATGCATCGGCGCCGCGAACCCGATGTCGGCACCGTTCAAACGTCTGTCGGGTTTTGTCTCCCGTTCCCCCTTCGTTCCGGACTACTCTCGACGAGCCACGCTTGCAGCCGGCGTGCGACAGCGCCATAGAACGGAAAGGAGACAGTGCGATGAGTAGCAATCGAGGTGTCGTGTATCTCGGGCCGGGCAAGGTCGAGGTGCAAAAGATCGATTATCCGAAGATGGTGGACCCGAGCGGGCGCTCGATCGGCCACGGTGTCATTCTCAAGGTGGTCAGCACGAACATCTGCGGCTCGGACCAGCACATGGTGCGCGGCCGCACGACAGCGCCGGTCGGGCTCGTGCTCGGCCACGAGATCACGGGCGAGGTAATCGAGGTCGGCCATGACGTCGAGACGCTGAAGATCGGCGATCTCGTGTCCGTCCCGTTCAACGTTGCGTGCGGACGCTGCGCGATGTGCAAGGAGCAGCATACGGGGGTTTGCTTGAACGTGAACCCGTCGCGGGCGGGCGGAGCCTATGGCTACGTCGACATGGGGGGGTGGATCGGAGGCCAAGCCGAGTACGTGCTGGTGCCGTATGCGGACTTCAACCTGCTGAAGTTCCCGGACCGCGATCAGGCGATGGCGAAGATTCGCGATCTCACGTGTCTTTCGGACATTTTGCCCACGGGCTATCACGGCGCGGTGACAGCGGGCGTGAAACCCGGCTCGACGGTCTATATCGCGGGCGCGGGACCGGTCGGCATGGCGGCGGCCGCATCGGCACGCCTGCTGGGCGCGGCATGTACGATCGTCGGCGACATGAACGCGGCGCGTCTTGCACACGCGAAAGCGATGGGCTTCGAAGTCGTCGATCTGTCGAAGGATGCGACGCTCGGCGAGCAGATCGCGCAGATCCTCGGTAAGCCGGAAATCGATTGCGCGGTCGACTGTGTCGGCTTCGAAGCGCACGGGCACGGTGCGTCGGGCCATTCGCAAGAAGCGCCCGCGACGGTGCTGAATTCGCTGATGGAAATCACGCGGCCTGCCGGCGCGATCGGCATTCCCGGGCTCTACGTGACTGACGATCCGGGCGCGAAGGACGTCGCCGCGCAGCACGGAAGCCTCAGCATTCGCTTCGGGCTCGGCTGGGCGAAGTCGCACTCGTTCCATACGGGCCAGACGCCCGTGTTGAAGTACAACCGCAACCTGATGCAGGCGATTCTGTTCGACCGGCTGCCGATCGCGGACATCGTCAACGTCACGGTGATTTCGCTCAACGACGCGCCGGAAGGCTACAAGCAGTTCGACGGCGGTGCGCCGCGCAAGTTCGTCATCGACCCGCACGGGTTGCTCAAAGCCGCCTGACGATGCTCCTCTGAATGGTAAAAGGGGCGAAGACATCTTCGCCCCTTTTACATTGCGTCGAACCAAGTAATGCCGCCAACGCTCATCGCAATATCGATCGCCGAACCTCTGCGCGTGCCGGACGCGCATCGAACCTAAGCAGTCCGGCTGTCAGGGCACGACGGTAATCTCATCGATCCATGAGAAAGGTGGCCCTTGCTGCGCATTACTGGAATCGCTGAGCAAAGTCCGCTGTCCGGTCTGCGGGTTGACTCGGAAGAGGAGCGACGGTTGCGCGGCGACATTTGCCGCGACGCTCGCGCCGACGATGAAGTCGACACGGGTCGTAGACTGCTCCAACGCGATGCCCGAAAGACGCCGTCCAGGAGTCCCTTGCGCGGTATTGTCGAAATCGCTGACGACGGTACGGTTTCCGGTGGCGGGATCTACCCGTACCAGTAGATCCCGCGCTGTGGAAGCGGTCGACGATCCTCGCGTATTCACCAGAATTTGACCGGACGGGTCGGTCGCAATGCCCGTTGACGGCACCACTTGCGTGACCCCCTGTGCCGCGTTGCTGAAATCGCTAAGCAGCGTTCGTTGGCCCGATGCCGGATTGACGCGATAGAGGTCGCCTGTATCTCGCGAGGGCCCGACTGGCGCAAACCATGTCACGCCCGCGACGATCGACCCTGAGTGTTCGAGCGCGAGGTCCGTGAAGTATGCGACGCAGCAGTTGAACGAATCTCCCTGAGCGGGGTTCGTCAAATCGGTGACGATGGTGCGTGCATCGCTGCGGGGATCGACGTTGACGATGGCCCTCGGCGCGCCACCGTACTGCGGTTTCGCCCAGTTGACGATGACGTGCCCGAATGAATCGACGGCCGAGCCGAAGACGTCCCCTTGAAACGTGCCCTGGGCGAAGTTGCTGACGAGCGTGCGCGTGCCGGTGGCAGGATCGACCGAATAGATGCCGGTCGTTGCGGCGGTGACAAAGATGCGCCCGCCTGCCATGGAGATGCCGCCGAGGAACGAATGATCGACGGGACCCTGCGAAGAATTTCGAAAGTCCGTGATGACGGTGCGCACACCTGTCTGCGGGTCTACGCGAAAGAGCTTGCCGTTGCCGGTATCGACAACGAGAATGTCGCCGCTCTTGATCGTCGCGGCCTGCGCAAAGCTGCCAGCCAGCGCGAGTGCGCCGAGCCCATAGAGGCAAACGCGTAAGAAACGTCGACAAGATCGCCAAAATGCCGCTGCGTTTCGACTTGAAGCCTGTGCACCGCGGTATGAAAAAATGGCCCACCGTGTCGCGTTTCTCATCGCTATTCTCCTTTGGGAGCGTGTCGCGTGGTGACCGAGAGAGTCAAAAATTCGGTCCGCTGTTTGCATCTGGCCGTCTGTAGGATAAGAGACGGTCAGGCGATTGCAAAGATTGGCAAAAACCGCACTTGACGTTCGGTTCAGAGAGGGGGTCTGTGTCGCCGAGCGCCAGCGGTCAGGAAGTCGGTGATACGGTTGCCCGCGAGCACCGCGACTAGAAGGACGACGGTAATTTTAAAGATTCGTTTCATGGACGAGGGTGGCAGCATTGAACGTGCCTGCAAGCGCCCGCCGATGATGTGCAAGTGCGGCATGTACCTTGCGCAGGAACGCTAGACATTGTGCCCTTTTGGGTTATTCGTCACGTTGCGTAAGAGGGAGGCCGTTATGCGAGTTACAGGTAAGGGAATCGTTGTTTCCGCTTTGATGCTTGGGTTATCCGGTGCCGCTTATGCGGCTGGCGCTGGCGGAGGGGCTGGCGGAGGGACTGCCGGTGGCGGCGGCACAGGGATGGGGACGCCGAATGCCGAAGGCACAACCGAATCACCATCGGGCGCATCGGGGACGAGCACGATGGGCAACGGCATGAATAAGTCGAGCGGCATGCATAAACATCACGTGCGGCATATGAAGCACAACAAGGGCATGGCGGCGAGTGAGCCAGAGCCGAGCAGTGGTTCACAGTAATCGATCGAACAGTGAAGAGTTAGCGCTTCATTTTTCGAGAATCAAGATCGCGAGTGGTTACGCGGCCCGGCTACCGTTGTTGCCGGGCCGCTCGCATTCGATGGAGCGAAAAATCAAGCGAAACCGCCATTGACGCGGACGACTTGCGAATTGACCCAGGCGCCATCTGGGCCAGCGATTGCGGCGAACCCGCGGGGCGTGCTGCGTATCGACATGCACGGCACGCATGCGCCGCGCATCGTATTGCCGAAGATCGACGAATTTCGTCGTCAATTCCCGGCGATCGATCTCGTCGTCAGCAGTGGCGACCGGCTGGTCGATATCTCGTACGGGAGGGTGTCGATTGCGTCATTCGCGGCGGCCATCCGCGCGGCTGCGGGCTGATCCAGGTCCCTCGCCACCATATCGAGGACGAACTGCGCGATGGGCACCTCGTCCACGTGCTGAGCGAGTGGCAAAGCCCTGACATGCCCGTCTCGGCGCTATACCCGTATCGGCGACATCTGTCGCCGCGGGTTCGCGTCTTCGTCGACTGGGTCGGCGAGCTCTATTCGAACAAATTTGGCTGACGCGCTGGGAGACGCGCGCCTCCCAGCCTGATCCGCGTACCGAAGACCATGCCGACACCGGGCGGCTCGTATCGATATTTAGGACATTGGTTCTGAATCCATGTTTTCTCCCGGGGTCGATCTGACGAATCGGACTTTTTTACCCCGTAACGAGTGAAGAAAGTACAGGTGGCTGGACAGTGCGGTCTGGTTACCGCGGGGACCAATGTCATTCGGAGCCGCTATGGCGTTGCCCCGTCGAAGTGAGTAGCCCGTTTGGGCATGCAAATTGCTCGCCCTTATTTGCTCTTTGATACGGGATTTTCGCTTGGTTACAATCCTCGCCATCGACGACGACCGTAACTTTCTGCGCGCCCTTGGGGCTCTTTTCGCGGAGGAAGGGTATCGCGTCGTCACTGCGAACGACGCCGAATCCGCGATCGCGAAGGCTATCGCCAGTCGGCCGGACGTCATCGTCACGGATTACATGATGCCGGGCATCGACGGCGCCGAGCTTTGCCGGCGTCTGAAGTCCAATCTGGCGACGGTCCGTATACCCATTGTCATGCTTACCGCGCTTTACCCGCCGCCATCGGTGGATGAGAAGCTGTGGGACACGCTATTGACGAAGCCGGTGCCTGCCGCGCGGCTCATGAGCGAAGTCCGAACGCTGTTGAGCGAAGCAGCGCTGGCCGATCCGGCCGCCGCATTGGTAGCTGCGCCGGCTGCGCCGCGCTATTAGTGACGCGTTCCCCATGGCTGAACGTGGCGTCGTCATGCACCTTGACGCGGGATAGCGCATGTCACGCGAAAGACGTTCTCGTCGATGCGCTCATAGAAGAACGTCGCGCCCCTGGTCGACAAGTCCTTCGCAATAGCGGACCACGTCCCCCGCGGCGCCTCGGCCTCCAGTTCGTCGAATGCGATCCGGATGCGCACCGGACTGCGGACTTTCTCCCGCAGTTGCGGCATTTCGTCGACGGTGATTTCGAAGACGTGCTCGCCACCGATGATCAGGCAGGCTTCATAGTTCGCGACGGGGCTGACATGCATCACTGACATGAGTTGCTCCAGGCACCGCGAGTGAGGCCGGAGTTTGCCGATGCGGCGGCCGACCGCCGCGTTCGGTCATGCCGCGTTCGATCATGTCGCGTTCGGCGGCGCGAGCATTGCAGCGCAAAGCGAAGGCGGGCGTCGTCCCTCAAGGGAAGATCGGCGTCGTAGGCTCGGCGCCTTCCCGGTCCACCGTCGGGAAGTGCTGGGCGACCATCTCTTCGATTTCTTGTTCTCTCAGCGCCGGCACGTCGGCCATGATCAGAATCTGGCCGTCTTTGATGGCGTCCTGAAAGCGTTCGAGTCGCGCGTTCGGTTCGGCGATGCCGATCATCGCGGCGGTCCACGCCCCGAAGCCCGCGCCCGCCAACGTCAATGCGACCACGGCGCCGCCCGCTATGACGAGTTCCGCGGGCGGAAAGACGAGTGCGGCGAGCCCGACGAGCGCGCCCGTCGCACCCCCGAGCGCCACGCCGCGCTCGAGCGCATGCACGAGGTCGCTGCTCTGGAGCAAGGATGCTTCGGGCAACTGATCGAGCGCGACATTGTGGTTAGCGAGAACGTGGATATGCCGCCAGGTGATTCGCGCGCGGAGCAAGTCGTCGACGATCGCCTTCGCTATCGCCGTATCAGGTACGAGAAAATAGAGGCGTCTCATGGCCGGTTCCCCCCGATTTGCATCTCTACCGTGAGGTCATCCTCGATCGGATGATGGAAGCGATAGTACGCCTGGAAACCCGCTGCCGCACGTCGTAATGTGCGCGGCCGAACGAGCGATTACCCGGCGCAGGGCGCCCGATTCGCGCGCCGCGGCTCAAGCCTTTTTGCCCTGCCGCGGCCGAGTCCGCATTCGGCGGCATGACATGCCGCGACACAGTTTTTCGATCGCCTGCTTCCCACGTACGCCTCTAAGATTCGCCTGCCGTCGCTCGAGTCGGAGCGCAGTGCGCCGACGGGCGGTGATGATTCTTTGAGGAGTACTTAATGAAACGTATGCTTATCACGATCGCCATCTGTGTCGCCTCGACGGCTGCGTCCGCGCAGCCGCTCTCACCTGGACCGGCGGCTTCGCCCGCGAGCGGCGCGGCGCGCATGGAGCAAGGGTTGGAGATGCTGCACGAGCGGTTCGCCAACGCTAACACTACGCACGACGGCAAGCTGACGAGGCAGCAGGCCGCTGCCGGAATGCCGATGGTGGCACGCCACTTCGATCAGATCGACACGCGCCATCAGGGTTATGTCACGCTCGCACAGGTCGAAGCGTGTTTCGCACAACGAGCGCGATCGCGCTGAGGTGCGCCTGAGCGGCGCGTCACGGTGAACGAGCTCATACCGCCTATGATGATGTGAGCGTGGACGCGCGGCATTGGGCCAACGCGGTATTGCCGGAGGTACGTCATGGATCGGCCGGATAAGATCATCGTGCTCGACGACGACGCGGAGCTGCGCAACATGCAGCAGCGCTTCCTGACGGGACAGGGTTTCCATGTGCGTTGCGTCGCCGATAGCCGGCGGCTCGATCGCTATTTGCAGCGCGAGCCGTTCGACCTGCTCGTGCTCGATCTGATGATGGAACCCGAGGATGGGCTGTCGGTTTGCCGGCGCTTGCGCGCGGAGGGGCACACGTTGCCGATCCTCATGCTGACGGCCAAAGGCGACCCCCTCGATCGCGTCGTCGGGCTCGAAATGGGCGCGGACGATTATCTGGCGAAGCCGTTTCTGCCGAACGAGCTCGTCGCGCGAATCCGCGCGTTGCTGCGCCGACAGAAAATCGCATCGGGCGAAGCGACAGTTACGTCGGAGCAGGTGCGGTTCGGCGAGTTCCACTTCGATCTGAGGAAACAGACGTTGCTGCGGGCCGGGCAGCCGGTCGGGCTGAACTCGGCGCAGATGCGGCTCTTGCAGGCGCTCGGTTCGTCGCCGAACCGGCCGGTCAGCCGCGAGAATCTGCTGGCCCGCGCGCGGGGGCGCGAGCACGAAGCGCTCGATCGCAGCATCGACGTGCAAGTGCTGAGGCTCAGGCAAGTCGTGGAAGACGATCCGTCTAAGCCGAGATACATCAAGACGGTCTGGGGCATGGGCTACATGCTGGTGGCGGATGTCGAGAGATGAGGCGCTTGGGCCCGCCGCGCTCGCTGCTCGCGCGCAACATCGCGCTGCTGGTGGCGCTCGTCGTGTTGACGCAGGCGTGCTCGCTGACAGTCATCGTCTATTACATCCAGCGCCCACGCGTAGAACGAGCGGCGATTACCTTCGCGCAATACGTGCGAACGCTCGACCGCGCTCTCGCTTCGCTGCCGCCGGGCGAAGGCCGAGCGGTGATCGCCCGACTCGATGCACAACCGGAGCCGCCGCGCGACGCTATGGAGGCGCCGCGTCCGAGTTTCATTCACTTCTTTCGCACCTATCAACGCGATCTGTTCGCCCAGGCTCTGCATCGTAGTCTTCCAGCCGACACGCTCATCCGTTGGGAGCCCGCCGCGGCTGAAAGGCTCTGGATTCGCATTCATATCGCGGGCTCGCCTTACTGGATTGCGCCGGCGATGGGACCCGATGCGCAAACCGATGCCGTCACGACCGCGATCGCACTATCGATCGGTCTGGTGCTCGTCGCGGCCCTGACGGGCTATGTCATTCAGAGCTACATCAATCGACCGTTACGGCAGCTCGCGCATGCCGCGCGTGACGTGAGCGCAGGCAATGCGCCACAGACGCTGCCTGTCGACGGCCCAACCGAAATTGCGCAGGTGAGCCGCGCCTTCAACGAAATGACGGATGCGTTGCGCCAAGCCGAAGCGACACGCGCACTGATGCTGGCCGGAATTTCGCACGACATTCGGACGCCGCTCACCAAGCTGCGTCTCGCGCTCACGCTCGCGATTCCGGCCAACGGCGACGCCGCGCTGTCCGCATCGGCGGAGGGCTACCTCGAGCAGATCGATGCCATTCTTCAGCAATTCATGGACTACGCGGGCAGCGGCGAGCGCGAAGCACCGCAGGTCGGCGACCTGAATGCCCTCGTCGATCAGATCGCGGGCGATTTCGCGGGGCTTGGGCACGAATTCGAGCTATCGCTCGGCGATGTGCCGCCGTTTCCGTTTCGTCCGACGAACACGATGCGTTTGCTGATGAACCTTATGCAGAACGCGGTGGCTTACGGACGCACCGGCCTGGCCGTCCGCACCTGGTGCGAAGGCGGCTATGCCTACGCCGCGGTCTGCGATCGAGGCAAAGGAATCAGCGCCGACGAGCTCGAACGTCTCAAGGCGCCGTTCGCGCGCGGCGCGAATGCGAGCCGGCAGGCGCGCGGCACCGGGCTCGGGCTCGCCATCGTCGAAAGAATTGCGCGATCTCACGGCGGCTCCGTCAGCTTTCACTCGCGTGAGGGGGGCGGCCTCGAGGTGCGCGTTGCGCTGCCGCTGAAAGCGCCTCACGCGTGATCAGGCGCGGACGACATTTCTCGACATAACTCATCGATAGTGTTTACGCGGTGCTCCCTCGATACTTGCCTCCATGTTCCGGAAGACGCCTGGTCGACCGGTCGAACGAACCAACGCATAGGCGAATCGAGGTCCGAATGAGTATGCAGAACCCATCCCAGCAGGCGGTACGTCATTGGAAAGGCGCCGCCGTTGCGGCGCTGTCAGCGAGTTTCGTTTTACTGACCGGTTGCGCCGCGCCAGTGACGGGCGTCGCGCATTACCCGGTAGACGCTCGCGAAGCGCCCGATATCGTTTATGTCAGGTCGTTCGACGTTGCGCCGGACCAGTGCCTGCCCGCGAGCGGACAAGGACAACGTCAGGGCCTTCGCTTGATGTCGGGCGGTTCGGCGGGAGTGAGCCAAGCGGCCTGCGCGGCCGAGCTGCGTGACAGCGTTGCGGACCAAATCGTCAGCCGCCTGCAGTCCCAAGGCTGGCGCGCCATGCGCTCGGATTCTTCCGTGCCGGCCGGCACGAAGGCGCTCCTCGTCGAGGGCAACTTCGAAACGGTCGATGCCGGCAACGCACGCCGTCGCGTCGTCGTCGGCCTCGGCGCGGGAAAGCGTGAGCTCGCGGCCGCAGTGCGGCTCATGTATCAGCCGGCGACCGGCGCTGCGGTGCCGGTCCAAAGCTTCACGGCAAAGGCGGACAGTGGCAAGGCACCGGGCATGGCCGAAACGGGTGCAATGGGCGCGATCACTCACCATCTGCCGATCGCGCTCGCCGCGGGGGCTGCATTGCATGTGGCATCTGAGCGTCGGCACACGACGGACACCGACGCCAAGAAGCTGGCCGACAAGATTGCCGATCAGGTGCAGGCGGCCGGCACTGCCAACAATTGGCCGGTACATGGGCGCGGTTAGCGGAAAGTCGGACGTGCGTATGATGTAGGGGCACCTGTGGTGACTGTCAATTCGATCATGAGACTGCTTCGATTTGTTAGGAGTTCTAAATGAAAGTGGAAGGGAATTTGACTGCATTGGCGCTGGGCGGGCACGTCAGGCGCGATCTGGCCGGACTGCTGTCGGGCGTCGAGCGATTTAGTCGTGAAGTATTTCCGTCCAGCCGGGCGTTGTTCGAGGACCTTGCTCATGGACAGGCGCCGCATACGTTATTCATCACCTGTGCCGACTCGCGCGTATGTCCAGAAACGATCACGCAGAGCCAGCCCGGGGAGCTGTTCGTCTGCCGCAACATCGGCAATATCGCACCGCCGTATGGGGAAACGCTTGGCGGAGTCTCGGCGATCATCGAATACGCAGTGACGCTGCTCGGCGTTCGGCAGATCGTGGTTTGCGGTCATACGGACTGCGGTGCCATGAAGAGTTTGGCCGTGGAGGCCGCGCCTTGCTGCCAGATGCCGACCGTTCAGGCGTGGCTGCGCAACGCCGAAGCTGCGCGCAGCGTCGTGCGGGCGCGCCGCTTGGGCCCCTCGCGGATGATTCAGGAAATCGCCGAAGAAAACGTTCGGCTGCAGGTCTCGCACCTGCGCACCCATCCGTCCGTTGCCGCACGGCTCGCGCAACAACGCATCGCGCTGCAGGGATGGCTCTACGACATCGGCGCGGGAGTGGTCACGGTACTCGACGCGGACACCGGGCGCTTTTTAGCGCTAGACGAGGCCCGCGAGCGCATGCAGCGCCCGCGCAGGGTGGCGGCGTGATCGTACCGGGGCGTGCATGCGCGATCCAGATCATCCGCTACGTGGGGCGGCCGCTGGGGCTCCTGTGCCTGTGGGATATCGTCGTCACGGTTGCCTATCTTTACGCGCCAGAAAGTGTCACGTTTCCGGCGTTGCCGCTATCGCTGTTCGGCTCGGCGATCGTCGTCTACCTGAGCTTTCGCAACTCCGCCGCGTATGCGCGATGGTGGGAGGCCCGAACGCTTCTGGGCGCGACGGTCAACTACTCTCGCAGCTTCGCTCGCGAGCTGAGCATCCTGCTGCCCGAGCATGCGCATGCGTTGCGGCACCTGCTCATCGTGCGCCAGATCGCCTACGTTCATGCGCTGCGGCTGCACCTGCGCCGCGAGCCGCCGTGGGACGAATTGGATGGACGCCTTCCCGCGGAGGAGGTCGAGCGTTTGCGCGGCGTTGCCAACGTCCCCCACGCGATCCTCTTCGAGAGTGCGCGACTGATTCGGCGGGAAGCGTCGCTCGACAGCATGCAGCTTGCGATCGTCGCCCAAACGATGCGCGAGCTGTCGAATGCGCAGGGAGGGATGGAGCGGATCCGAAACACGCCGTTTCCGCGGCAATATGCGACGTATCCCGCGCTCTTCACCCATGCGTTCTGTCTGTTGCTGCCGCTCGGGCTCGTACAGACGCTCGGCGTCTTCACGCCTCTGGGCTCGACCGGACTCGGCTTTCTGCTGCTTGCGCTGCTGCGGACCGGCGACGACATCGCGCAACCGTTCTCGAACACGGTCCACGACGTGCCGTTGACCGCTGTCGCGCGTGCGATCGAAATGGATTTGCTCGATGGCCTCGGCAGCGATCACGGCTTGTCTTCGCTAACCCCGGAAAACGGCGTGTTGTGGTGACGAGCGGGCCGGTAGCGCCGGTCTCACGACGTTGATTGAAACTGTTCGACATATCTTTCCGATCGCGCTTTCGGACCTCGTTCGCTAAAGTCATTGCATCGCGGGCCGGCCGACGAAATCCTCTCAACCTTATTCACTGGAGTCGAAATGACCTCCACCGCATTAATTTCGCTCATCGCGTCTTCGTTCGTCGTCGGCGTTTCGCTGATCGAGGCGTGCTGGCTGACCTGGAAGAACCGAAATACCCATGCGCGCTTTCAGTGGCATGAGGTCTGGCTGTCGCTTGTCGATCTGGCTGGCCGCAAGCTGCTTGCCTTTTTGCCGCTGTCGCTCGCGACGCCGATCTTCGCGCTGGCGTGGGAGCACCGGATTTTCACGGTGACGCTCGACAGCGCACTGATGGTGATGCTGTTATTTGTCGGCCAGGAGTTCTGCTACTACTGGTACCACCGTTGCTCGCACCGCATTCGCTTTTTCTGGGCCACGCACGCGGTCCATCACTCGCCGAATCAATTGACATTGTCATCGGCCTATCGCCTCGGCTGGACCGGCAAGATTACGGGCAGTGCGATGTTTTTTGCCCCGCTGGTATGGCTTGGCGTGCGGCCGGAGGTGGTACTCGTTACGCTCTCGTTGAATCTTCTTTATCAGTTCTGGCTGCACACCACTTGGATCCCGAAACTCGGCTGGCTCGAATATGTGTTCAATACGCCGTCGGCGCATCGCGTTCATCACGCATCGAATGCGACTTACCTCGACGCGAACTACGGCGGCGTTTTGATCGTGTTCGATCGGCTCTTTGGAACCTACGTCGAAGAGCGGGATGAAGAGCCTTGCCGCTATGGGTTGACCACGCCGACGCGCTCGCGCAACCCGCTCGTCGTTGAGCTCGAGCATTGGGTGAGTCTTGCACGCGATATGAAGTCGGCGCCTGGTTGGTGGACGGCACTCGCGTATGTTTTCCAGCCGCCGGGTTGGCGCCATGACGGCGCGGGCGAGACGACAGAAGCGTTGCGCGAGCGTGCGAGGGTCGGGTGAAGTTGTTGTACCGGGGCGATGGCGGTCGTCGGTCCGTACGCCGAGGTCGGCTGCTTGTTGGCGATGGCTCGCTCGATCGTGCGCAAGGGCGGGGAATTTATCGCTGCGCAGAGATGAGCGGTCACGATGGCATCGCTTCAAGGCTCCGTCGTCGTCCACTCGCCCCCGAGCGCCTGAAACAAAGCCGCTGTATCGGCGAGCCGATCGGCCTGTGCCCGCGTCTGATCAAGCGCTGTCTGCAGTGCCTGGCGCTCGGCATCGAGCAGCGCGGATCGACTGACTCCGCCGGCTGCGTATTGCTCGCGCGTGATTGCGCTCGTCGCCTCCGCTTCACGCGCAGCTATCTCGCGTCCCTGCAAGGTGCGTGCATCGTCCTGCACGGCTTGCAGCGCATCGGCCACCTGTCCGAGCGCCATCAGGACAGTCTGACGATAATCGCCGAGCGCGGCCTCGTAGGCCGCCTCCGACGCGCGCTTCCTTGCGCGCAGCTCGCCGCCATGAAAAATCGGCTGCGTCACATTCAGGCCCAGGTTCCAGACATTGATACTGTTCAGCTCCTCAGCAAGATGCGTGCGTTCGGAGCCCGCGCTCGCGGAAATCGAAAACTTCGGAAAGAGGTTGGCTGTTGCAACGCCGACATTAGCGCTCGCTTCATGCAGCAATGCCAGTGCCGCCCGAATATCGGGACGTTCGCGAGCGAGCGTCGACGGTAGTGTCACCGGCAGCGTTTCGGGCAGATGCAGAGAATCGAGCGTGATATTTGCGCCATCCACATCGGATGGCGGCACGCCGACCAGAATCGCCAGTTGATGATCGATCTGCGCGAGCTGGGTCGAAAGGGGCGGCAGCGTCGCGCGCGTTTGAGCAAGCAGCGTGCGTTGACTGTGCACGTCAGCCAGCGCGATACCGCCAGCGGCGTATCGCGATTCGATCACTGAAAGCTGTTGCGCCTCGTCGTCGACGAGCGCACGGGTCAGCCCGATCTGTCGTTGAAGCGAGGCTCGCCGGATAGCCGCCGCAACGATGTTGCCTGCCAGCGTGAGCCGTGCCGCCTCGAGTTCGTAGGCCTCGTAATCGATCCGCGCCCGCAACGCTTCGAGCGCGCGGCGATTCGCGCCGAGGAAGTCGAGCATATAAGACACGCCGACCGACGCGTTGTAGAGCGAAAACGGCGAGGGCGGCGGAAACGCCGTGATGCCGAATGCCGCGATATCGATCTTCTCTCGCGTAGCGGACAGATTCGCGTCGATTTTCGGCCACTCGGTCCCACCGGCTTCGGCGATGTAGTTTTCCCGTGCTTCGATGAGCTTCGCGCGCGCACTGTCGAGTGTTGGACTCTGACTGAAAGCGGTGTCGATCAGTCGATCGAGCTCGCCCGATCCGAACTGTTTCCACCATTGCCGCGGAGCATGCGCCGCGGGGACGAAGGCCTGCGCGGCGCCGAGAGTGCCGCTTGCGGCTGCGGTCGTCGCCGGCGTTTCCTCGCGCATGTAGTGTTCTGTCGTCGGCATCGGCGGGGCATGGAAGTCGGGGCCGACCGTGCAAGCGCAGAGTATCGGCACCACCGGTATGAGCCCGAAGCAGCCAAGCTGTCGACGAAGCAGCGCGTTCATTCGTGAACCTGGTTAATCGAGGGTGCGCCGATAGAACCGCACGGCCACCGCCATCAAGACCAGCGTAAAGACGGCAATCGGCCACACGGAAGGCCAAAGGTCGGCCCACCCGTTGCCCTTGAGCAGAATCCCTCGCACGAGTCGGTTGAAGTACGTGAGCGGCAGGACGTTGCCGATGATCTGCGCCCAAGCCGGCATGCCCGCGAACGGAAACATGAATCCCGAGAGGAGAATGTTCGGCAAGAAATAGAAGACGGTCAGTTGCATGCCTTGCAGCTGGCTTTGTGCAAGGGAGGAGAGCGTGATGCCAACGGTCAGGTTAGCGGCGATGAAGAGTAGCGACGCGCCGTAGATGGCGAGCACGCCCCCGACGAAAGGCACATGAAAAACCCAGCGCGCGGCCGCGAGGATGATCGAAACCTGGATGAATCCGATGAAGACATAGGGCACGATCTTTCCGGTAATGACTTCGATCGGCAGCACCGGCGTCGCCAGCAAATTCTCCATCGTCCCGCGCTCGCGCTCGCGTGTGATCGCGAGGCCTGTCATCATCACCATCGTCATCGTCAGAATCACGCCCATCAATCCGGGTACGACGTTGTACTGTGTGATTCCCTCGGGGTTGTAGAGGCGATGGACTTCGACGTCGAATGCGGCCGCGCGTCCGTTCAGCCGGGCGAGCGGTCCAGTGATGTCCTTGTCGACGACGGGCTGCACGAGCGCTGGCAGCGCATTGAGCGCGGTGCTCGTCGCGAGCGGATCGGTCGCGTCCGCTTCGACGAGCAGGGACGGCCGCTCGCCGCGCAGCAGTCGCCGCGAAAAATCGGCGGGGATGGTGAGCACGAACTGGACATCGCCGCGCGCGAGGGCACGGCGGCCCGCCTCCTCGTTCGGCAATATTCGCACTATGTCGAAGTACGTCGAGTTCCGCATGGCGGCGATGAAGCTGCGCGAAAAGACGCTGTCGTCCGCGACGATGACACCGGAAGGCAAGTGCTTCGGGTCGGTGTTGATCGCGAATCCGAACAGCGCGAGCTGAATGATCGGCACGCCGACGATCATGGCGAAGGTGACTCTGTCGCGGCGCAACTGCAAGAACTCCTTGAGCACGATGCTCCACCAGCGCGAGAGCGAGAACGGGAAGCGCCGCGTCGGCACGGTTGCTCGCGTGCTCATGGTCGCCCTTTGTCATCGGAGCGCTCGGGCGTCCGACTCATCAGAAAAACGAATACGTCCTCGAGTCCGGTCGCGATTTCCAGGATTTCCAGCGATGGGTCTGTGCCGACTTCAGCGACCGTCGCGGCGAGCGTTGCACGGTTCCGTCCGCTCACATGCAGCAAAGGGCCGAATACGACGGTCTGCTCGACGCCCGGCATCGCGAGCAGGCGATCGGATAGCTCGGTGAGACGGGCGCCCGATATCGTCCACGTCGAGAGGCCTTGCGCGGCCACGACCTCTTGCGCCGTCCCTTCGGCGAGCAGTTCGCCGTATGCGATATAGGCGAGCTTGTGGCAGCGCTCCGCTTCATCCATATAGTGGGTGCTGACGAGCACGGAGATGCCTCGCGCGGCGAGCCGGTGCAGCTCTTCCCAGAAGTCGCGGCGCGCGGCGGGATCGACGCCGGCCGTCGGCTCGTCGAGCAGCAACAATTGCGGCTCGTGCAGCATGCAGGCGGCGAGCGCGAGGCGCTGCTTCCAGCCGCCCGAAAGCGAGCCCGCCAATTGGTTCGCACGACTAACGAGCCCGAGCGATTCGAGCGCCTGCTCGACCACCTGCTTGCGGCGCGGCATCTGGTACATGCGCGCGACGAAATCGAGGTTCTCGCGGATCGAGAGGTCTTCCCAGTACGAGAAGCGTTGCGTCATGTAGCCGACGCGGCGTTTGATCTGAGCACTCTCACGCACGATGTCGTAGCCGAGGCATGCGCCGCTGCCGGAGTCCGGCGTGAGCAGTCCGCACATCATGCGGATCGACGTCGTCTTGCCGCTGCCGTTCGGCCCGAGAAAGCCAAAAATCTCGCCCCGGGCCACGCGCAGCGAGAGGTTCTTCACGACGTGCTTCGGGCCGAAGTGCTTGTTGAGCTGCCGCACGTCGATCGCAAAATCGGCGGCCGCATCTGAACGCTCGGCCGGGCCGTTCATTGCAGCCTCACGGTAACGGGTTGGCCCGGATGCAGTTTCGGTGCGTCAGCGGCCGAGGGATGGGCCTCGATCATGAACACCAGCTTCGAGCGTGTTTCGTTGCTGTAGATGACGGGGGGCGTGTATTCGGCCTCGGTCGCGATGTAGGTGACAGTGGCGGGAATATCCGCCGCACAGCCGTCGCAGTGAATGACGACATGACGCCCCACGGCGAGCGGTCCGACGACGGTCTCAGGCACGAAGAAGCGCACTTTGATGTTCGGCGGCGGCAGCAGCTGAATGACGGGGCTTCCCGCTTGCACCCATTCGCCAATGCGATAGAGCGTGTCGTAGACGAGACCCGCGCGCGGCGCCGCTACGCGCTTCTGATCGAGGCGCCATTGCGCCTGGGCAAGCGCGGCTTGCGCCGCTTCCACCTGTTCGCTCTGCGCGTGGACTTGGCTTCCGCGGCTCGGCAAGCGCGCGACGGTCAACTGGCTTCGCACTTCGCGGACCTGCGCGGCGGTCGTGGCGGCCGATGTGCGCGAGTTGTCGAGCTGCTGTTGGGAAATGCCTCCCGCGCGAAACTGCGCTTCGTCGCGTGCCAATTGCTGCGCGGCCATCCGCGCTTGCGCGATCGCTTGTGCGAGCTGCGCTTTCGTCACATCGACCTCGGGCGGCCGCTTGCCCGTCTGCAGGTCCGCCAGCTGGGCCCGGGCCGCGGCGAGCTGGTGCTGGGCCTGCTGCAGCGCGGCCATTTCGTCGGTGGACTCGAGCGCGAAAAGTGGCGCGTCGGCCGCGACGCTCTGGCCGCGTTGCACGGAGAGGTGAGCGAGCGTGCCCGATTGCGACGACGACAGATAAACGAACTCGCCCTCGACGTAGCCTTGATACGTCGCGATATCGGCGTTGCGCTGCCCGCAGGCGGCGATCGCCCCAGCAATGAAGCACGAGGCCCACAACGCCGCGAAGCGCGAACGACCGAATGCCCGCTCGTGACGCGCCATGTGCTCCGCGCGGCGAAGCGGTCGCTGCTGCTTCATTGACGGAGCGGGACGCGGGCTCATCGTTCGAATTATTTCGCCGGGTACTTAGTTCGATTTTGGGCTTGGCGGCCATCCTTGCCACGAGGCAGCTATCGAGAACCGATCGCCCGCCAGCTCAGCTCTTTCTCGCCGTCTTTGCGACAAACGGCGTCGGAACGTGCTGCACCGCGTCGCTTCCGCACTTGGGGCACTGCGGTTGCGCCTTTTCATGCTCGGCAAGGTGCTCGACGTGCTCGAACGTCTCGCCGCACTTTTCGCAACGGTATTGGTAGGTCGGCATGGCACTCCTCCCGATCGATTCTGCGCACGCTTATTAGTATCGTTCGTGGCCGCGCGAACTCAAGATCGCAATGAGCCGGCAGCGGTGGCATCGAAGCGGCAAGGAACCGGCATTCCGGCGCCGACGACTCTGCCCGCTATGCAGGCTGCCCGAACTCGATCGCCTTGACGAGCGTATGCAGAACACGATTGGCCGGCGTCGCGATGCCGCGTGCCTCGCCGCGCCGCGTCACGTACCCGTTCAGATGATCGATTTCGCTGCGCTTGCGGCGGGCGACATCCTGCGCGGTCGACGAATACTGATTCGGCATCGTCTCGGCGATCCTTCGCACGGCGGCATCGATGTCGCCCGGAACGGTGACGCCATCCGCCTGCGCGACAGCCACGCACTCGGCGACGACGTCGCGCATGACTTCGTTCACGCCCTCGCATTTCACGAGCTCGCCGTAGGGCAGTTGCGCGATCGCCGACATCGCGTTGTACGCGCAGTTGAGAATCAGCTTCGCCCAAAGGGCGCCACGGACGTTGTCCGAGATTTCGGTCGGAATGCCGGCGTCGATCAACGTTTGCGCAATTTCCGCGGCGGACGGGAACGGCTCGATGACGAGCTCGCCGCGTCCGTGATGCCGGACGTGTCCCGGACCGGCCATCTCGGTCGCGACGTAGACGACCGCCGCCGCGATTTCGTGCGGCAATCGTGCGCGCAGCCGGTCGGCGTTGTCGACGCCGTTCTGCAACGTCAGCAGCACGGCGTCGGCGAGCAGATGGCGCTGCAGTTCCGCGGCCGCGCGCTCGGTATCGGTGGATTTCACGCAGAAGAGCACGAGCTTGGCATCCTGTGACGCACTCGCCTCGGTGCTCGCGGCAAGCTCGATCCGCTCTTCGACGTCGTACTTCGTGAAGCGCAGGCCGTCTCGGTTGATCGCTTCGACATGTTGCGCACGGCCGATCAGCACGACGTCGTGCCCGGCACGCGCCAGCATGCCGCCGTAGTAGCACCCGACAGCGCCTGCTCCCATCACTGCAATCTTCATTTAAGGTTTCTCCACGGTGGCTTGCCCGCGGTAATTTTACGGAACTGCGGCGCGTACCCCATGGCACGTGAACGGCCGCTCGGTCCGGCTCGCAATCTGGAGCGCGCGGCCTACAATCAAGATGCTTTCGCGTCTGCGGTTTAGTGGCGGCCGCGGCTTGCCCACGCAATCCTCGGTAGACGCATCAACGGTTTTCGGCCGCCGCGCGCCGCATCGATTCCCAGCAAACAAGGAGGTCAGATGAATACGGAGCAAAGAGGCGATGTTCAGGCTTTCGTTCAAACGGCTGAACGTGCGGGCGGCTATGTCTGGGTCATTTCGCTCGTCGATTTTGCCGCGAGGCAAGTGAAGCGTTCGCTGGTTTCGGACGAAAACTATACGACGCGGGCAGCGGCGCAAGACGCCGGCGAGGCGTGCCTGAAAGGAATGGCTGCCGACGCTTGATCGATCCGAGGTTCGTTCTCCTTCGCTTGCGGCCCTTGTTTTTGTGGCAGGACGTACTAAGGTCGAACATAAGCAGCGAAGCGAAGGAGGCGAGCCATGTCGTCAACGGTACCTACGGGCACATCGCGGTTCGAAGTCTTCGCCGAGCCGGGCAGCTACCGTGTCGTGCGTCCGACGAATGCCGAGGGCGTGATCGATCTCATCAACCGGCATGGCGTTCAGATCGTCGATTTGAAATTCACCGACCTGCCCGGGCTCTGGCAGCACTTCTCGATTACGCTGCCCGAAGTCAGCGAGAGCCTCTTTCAGAACGGAATCGGCTTCGACGGTTCGTCGATCCGCGGTTTCCAGGAGATCCACGAATCGGACATGCTGCTCGTGCCCGACGCGACGACGGCCTTCGTCGATCCCGTCTGCGCGACGCCGACGGTCGCGATCATCTGCGATGTGGTCGATCCCGTTACGCATGAGCCGTACTCGCGCGATCCGCGCTACATTGCGAAGAAGGCCGAAAGATATCTGCGCGAGACGGGCCTCGCCACGACCTGTTACTTCGGACCGGAGGTCGAATTCTTCATCTTCGACTCCATCCGGTTCGGCCAGGACGCGCACAGCGGCTACTACTTCGTCGATTCGTCGGAAGGGGAATGGAACACCGGCAGCGACGAAGGCGCGTACGGCGGCGGCAACCTCGGCTATCAGATGCGCTACAAGGAAGGGTATTTTCCCGTTCCGCCGCACGACACGCTGCAAGACATCCGCTCGGAAATCGTGCTCATGCTCCAGAGCATCGGCGTGCAGGTGGAGGTCCATCATCACGAAGTGGCGACCGGCGGCCAGAACGAAATCGACATGCGGTTCTCGACGCTCACGCGCATGGCCGACAACGTGATGCTCTACAAGTACATCTGCAAGAACGTCGCCCGCAAGCACGGCAAGGTGGCGACGTTCATGCCGAAGCCGCTCTTCGCCGACAACGCGAGCGGGATGCACTGCCACCAAAGTCTCTGGCAAGAAGAGCGCAATCTCTTTTACGACGCGAGCGGATGGGCGCTCACCTCCGATGTCTGTCGCTGGTACATCGGCGGACTGCTTCATCATGCCGGCGCGTTGATGGCGTTTTGCGCGCCATCGACGAATTCGTACAAGCGTCTCGTGCCGGGCTACGAAGCGCCCGTCAATCTCGCGATGTCGCAGCGCAACCGGTCGGCGGCGGCGCGGATTCCCATGTATTCCGATTCGCCGAGCGCACGCCGGGTGGAGTTCCGCTGCCCCGATCCGTCGGCGAACGCCTACCTCGCCTTCGCGGCCATGCTGATGGCCGGGCTCGACGGGATCGAGCAAAAGCTCGATCCGGGCGAACCGCTCGATCGCAATATCTACGACCTGCCCCCGGAGGAGGCGGCGGCGGTACGCCAGGTGCCGGCTTCGCTCGATGCCGCGCTGGCGGCGCTCGAAAGCGATCATGCGTTTCTTTGCAAAGGCGGCGTCTTTACCGACGACGTCATCACGACCTGGCTCGAATACAAGCGCAAGCGCGAGATCGATGCGGTCAAGCTACGCCCGCATCCGTGGGAGTTTCATCTTTACTTCGATGTTTGAGCGGCCGCGGCAGCCTCGTGGATCTCAACGGCCAACCACGATGAACCGTCGCAACTGTCGGACGAATTCCTCGCGCGCCGCGAGGGGCAATTGCCCCCCGACGTTGATGCGCTGCCAGCCGTCGGAAAGATAGACGTGCGCTTCGTCGCCGCTGTCGAGGAGCACGGTCAGCCGGGCTGCATTCATGCGATGGACGGTGCGCCGGCCGCCTTCGTCCACTTCCACGATCATGAAAGGCGGAACGAGCCGAAGTGTCTCGCCGTCCGTTGCGTGCCTCGAATAGGCGACGAAGGCGATACCGATGGCGAGCACGTAGAGGAACGAGAACGGCAGCGCCAGCCATACCCCGAACGACACGGCGGAACCGACGCCGATCAGGGCGACCAGCGCGATCAGAAACGTGGTCGCGGCGAGCGATTGGCGCGGCGTCAGCGAGCAATTGCGCTTGATGCGCCATTCGCAAATCGGGGGGCCTTCTTCGCCCCCGGACGAGCCGAATGGCCCCACTGTCTGCCGAAAGTATGCGTACATCGCCGATGTCCGACTGGTGGAAGCGCCGACTGACATGCAACCTCCGTGCCGCGGCAGCGGCGCCGGGCATCCGCGCGTGCAAGCAGGGAAATCCACATTGGTCGATCGGGCCACAGGCGCGCGATCCGGCGCGGCACGCTCGTTGCGCGCTTCACCGCTGATCGAGGGTAGGAGGGCTCCGCATGACAACCGCGACGACACCGGCCGATCGCCACCATGAACATGAGCACGGTCACGCGGCCCCCCCGGCGGGCCTCATGCGCTGGCTGCGCACGACGAACCACAAGGACATCGGCACGCTTTACCTGATTTTTTCGTTCACGATGTTTATCGTCGGCGGGGTATTCGCACTCGCGATACGCGCCGAGCTTTTCTCGCCAGGGCTGCAGTTTTTTCGCCCCGAGTTTTTCAATCAGCTCACCGGCCTTCACGGCCTCGTCATGATCTTCGGGGCGATCATGCCCGCGTTCGTTGGTTTTGCGAACTGGATGATCCCGCTGCAAATCGGCGCACCCGACATGGCGTTCGCGCGGCTCAACAATTTGTCTTTCTGGTTGCTACCCGCGGGCGGCGTGCTGCTCATCGGTTCATTCTTCGCGCCCGCCGGCGCGCAGGCGGCCGGCTGGACCATGTATGCGCCGCTCTCGACGCAGATGGGCCCCGGCATGGATTTCACGATCTTCGCCGTGCATATCATGGGGGCATCGTCGATCATGGGCGCCATCAATATCATCGTGACGATCATCAACCTGCGCGCGCCGGGGATGACGCTGATGAAGCTGCCGCTTTTCGTCTGGATGTGGCTGATCACGGCTTATTTGCTGATCGCGATCATGCCGGTGCTGGCGGGCGCCGTCACGATGCTGCTGTTCGATCGCCATTTCGGCACGAGCTTTTTCAGCGCGGCTGGGGGCGGCGACCCGGTCATGTATCAGCACGTGTTCTGGTTCTTCGGCCACCCCGAGGTCTACGTGATGATATTGCCCGCATTCGGGATCATTTCGCAGGTGGTCCCGGCCTTCTCGCGCAAGCCGCTCTTCGGCTACAGCTCCATGGTCTACGCGGGCGCTTCGATCGCGATTCTCTCGTTTCTCGTCTGGGCGCATCACATGTTTACCGTCGGCATGCCCGTCACGAGCCAGCTCTTCTTCATGTACGCGACGATGCTGATCGCGGTGCCGACGGGGGTGAAGGTCTTCAACTGGCTCGCCACGATGTGGCGCGGCTCGCTCACGTTCGAAACGCCGATGCTGTTCGCGATCGGCTTCATCTTCGTCTTCACGATGGGCGGCCTGACGGGGCTCATGCTTGCGATGGCGCCGACGGACATTCAGTATCACGGTACTTATTTCGTCGTGGCGCACTTCCACTACGTGCTCGTCGCGGGGTCGCTATTCGGGCTCTTTTCGGGTTGGTACTACTGGTCGCCGAAGTGGACCGGCTGGAAGTACAACGAGTTGAGAGGGAAGATCCACTTCTGGCTGACGATGATTTCGTTCAACGTCACTTTCTTCCCGATGCACTTCCTGGGGCTCGCCGGCATGCCGCGTCGCTATGCGGACTACGCCGCGCAGTTCACGGACTGGAACCGCGTCGCAACCGTTGGCGCATTCGTTTTCGGGCTCGCACAGGTTTATTTTTTGTTCGCCGTCGCGCTGCCGCTTTACTTCGGCAAGCACGAGGATCGCGAGCCCGCGGGTGCATCGCCATGGGACGGCGCGCAGGGCCTCGAATGGACCGTGCCGAGCCCGGCGCCCTACCACACGTTCGAAACGCCGCCGGTCGTCGAATGAACGTCGAGCGAAGGATTGCGATCGAGCAACTTTGAGACGGCGACGTCGTGCCGTCAGTCGCCCGGACGGCGCACTATTTAAACAAATGTAATCTTCGCCTCCTCGTCCTTGCGCGACGTTTCTGTTCGCGACCGTTAAACTAGCCCGATCTGGCCCCGGCTTCGGAGCCGGCGCGAGCCGGTCAGCCGCCGGGCGAAGCAACCGTGGATGGTAAGAGGCGCACAAGCATGGCAGTCGGCGGCAGACGTCAACGGGCGTCGCGAGCGTTCGCAATTATTCTTTCGGTGGCCAGCGGCGCTGCATGCGCGCAGGAGTTTTCGGCGCTCGCGGGCGGTTCTCGTTTCAACGGCCCGAGCGAATCGAGCTACGCCTGGGGTTTTTCTTATCTCCAGTCGCTCGACGCCTATAACTCGCTTTCGTATTCGTGGCTCAACGAAGGGCATTTCCCGGGCCACCATCGCGATGGCTTCGCGCTCCAGTATTGGCGGCGCGCGTGGTTCTTCGATCGCAAGCTCGCGCTCGGGGCTGGCATTGGCGGCTATTTCTTTTTCGACACGACGGCGGCGGACGCGCCACGACGCTATTCGGATGTCCACGGTATCGCGCTCATCTACAGCGTGTCGGCCACGTATTATCCGAATCCGCGCTGGTTTTATCAGCTCTCCGTCAATCGAACTTACTCACGGAACAGCATCAACACGACGACGGCGCTCGCCGGCATCGGCTATCGGCTCGACGCGCTACCGGCTACGCATACGTCGTTCGACGGCACCCGCCCGGGCCCCGGTAGCGGCGACGAGTTGACCGTGTATTACGGCAGGACGGAAGTCAACAGCCTCAGCTCACCGGGCAGTTGGGCCCGAGGTGTCGAGTATCGGCACGGCTTCGGCCCCTACGTCGACGCGACGGTGAGCTGGCTCGACGAAGGCAAGACCGTTCTCACGCGCCGTAACGGCGCGGCCGTGCAGGCTTGGCTCGGCCGCTCTTTCTTCGGCAACACGCTGAGGCTTGCCGTCGGCGCCGGGCCGTACGTGGCCGTCGATACCTACCGCGCGAGCGGCACCACGCAAACGGGCGACAAGGTGTCGATTCTGGTGACGATGAGCGCGAGCTATCAAATGACGCGGCACTGGCTCGTGCGTGCTTCGTGGAACCGTGTGTTGACCGGATACGACAAGGACAGCGATATCTACCTCGCGGGCGTCGGCTATCGATTCTGATCAATTCTGATCGATTCTGGTCGCCCGGAGCGCCTCCTCGCGGCTCCTCAGCCGGCCCGCGTTCGCTTTGCGCTATCCTTGCGCCATCTCTTTCGCCCGTCATACCGATGAAGCGGCCATCGTTCTCGACGCAGCTCATGATTTCGTGGGGTCTCGTCGCCGCGATCTGCGCGATGCTGGCCGCGGTCATCGCGTTCATCGCAAGCTCGGTGGGAAGCGAGCAGGTCGCGGGAGCCAAAGAGCGGGCGGCCGCGGCCTGTGAGGCCGTGGCTTCGCGTTACAGCCTCTCGGACGCCTCCTCGCGTGCAACGTCGAATCGCGATTTGATGCGGGCGGTCCTCGATGTCGTGCTGCTCAGGTTCGACGGTGTCGAGGGTGGCTTCTGGACGAACACGCCGTCAGCGGCCGGCAGCATGCAAGACAGTGCCGCACGAAGCGGTTTCCTCGCCTACGCATTTCCGACCTATCAAGGCAGCGGCGTCAAGCGCGACATCCCGGAAGCCGAGACGCCGTTGATTTTGCGTACGTTGCAAGCGGCTGCCGCGCAGCACGCGAGTGCGCAATCCATCATCGAGAGCGGACAGGATGCCGTCGTCGCGGCGGCGTGCCCCGTGCGCGGCGAAGGCACACTCCTCGCGTGGATGCTCACGCGTGCGCGCCCGCCGCTCGGGCCGCACGGCGAGGCGCTGAGCGCCAGCCTCGCCATCGTGCTCGCCGTCATACTCGTCATCGCCGTCGTGCTCGCGCTGGCATTGCGCCGCTGGAAGCGCAACCTCGTCGAGCTCGAGGCCGCGCTTTCGCCGCGGAGCGAACATCCGGGGACGACGCGCTTCGAGCCTCTGGGCGAGCCCGATCTCGACAAGATCGTGGCAGCGCTGAATCGTTACGTCGAACGCACGGCGGCCTTGCAGCAGCAAGCGGCCGATCTCGCCAAAAGGCTCGCCGAGGCGGAGCGATTCGGCGTGCTCGGCAGGCTTGCGGCCGAGATCGCTCACGAAATTCGAAACCCGGCGGGCGCGATGCGGCTCAAGGCGGAGAACGCGCTGGCGGCGGACAGTGCGCGGCAGCGCGATGCGCTGCGTGTGATCCTCGAGCAGATCGGGCGCATCGAGACGCAGCTCGCGAGCTTGCTCGCGTTGACGCAACCGATCGTCGTTCGGCCCGTCGAAGTGGATATCGCCCGCTGGCTCCAGGCGATCGTCGAGGCCTATCGAGAGCGTGCGGAGAAGCGGCGCGTGACGCTTGCTCTCGAACTGCGAATCGATGCGGACGCATCGGCGGGCGAGGCTTCTCCGGTCTTGCGGCTCGACCCCGAGCAACTGCGCCGCGCGCTCGACAATCTGCTCATCAATGCGCTGCGTCATGTCGGCGAGGAAGGGACCGTTATGGTATCGGCTCGACGCGTGTGCCGCGGCGGCGAATCGTTGCTCGCGATCGAAGTGGCCGACGATGGCCCCGGCGTGCCGGCCGATCAACGGCAGCGAATTTTCGAGCCATTCGTGACCGGCCGCCCGGACGGCACAGGGTTGGGCCTCGCCGTGGTGCGCGAAGTCGCGTCCGCGCACGGCGGACTCGTCCGGCTCGACGATGCCGAGGCGGGCGCGCGTTTCGTCATGGAGATACCGTGGCAACCATCCTCGTGATCGATGATGACGACGCGTTTCGTGAAGGTCTCGCGGAAACGCTGAAAGACCTCGGTCATCGCGTCGTTGAAGCCGACTCGGCCGCCGCCGCGCTCGACCGATTGCATGGCGGCGAGCCAGCGGACTGCATCTTTCTCGATTTCCGTCTGCCCGACATGGACGGGCTCGCCATGCTCGAGAAGCTGCGTAACGACAGCAGGTTCAAGGCCGTACCGGTCGTCATGCTGACGGCGTTCGCGACGAGCGACAACACCATCGGCGCAATGAGGCTCGGCGCGTTCGAGCACTTGACGAAGCCGGTCGGCCGCGATGACATCGCGTCGCTATTGCTGCGCGTCTTTACCGCCAACGAGCCGCCGCCAAACGCAGTGCAAGCCGATGCGCCGTTCGCGGACGAGCCCCCATCGCATAGCGAGGCGAGGCTGTTGGGCATCAGCGAGGCCATGCGCCGTGTCCAGAAACAACTAGGACGCGCCGCCTCCACGGATGCAAGCGTCCTGATCACGGGCGAAACCGGAACGGGCAAAGAGGTGGCCGCGCGCGTGCTGCATGAATCGTCGATGCGGCGCGGTGCGGCGTTCGTCGCCATCAACTGCGCGGCGATCCCGCATGATCTGCTCGAGAGCGAGATGTTCGGTCACGCGAAGGGGGCCTTTACCGGTGCGGCCGCCGAGCGTATCGGCCGGATCGCCGAGGCCGACGGCGGCACGCTCTTTCTCGACGAGATCGGCGACATGCCGGCCGCCATGCAGGCGAAGCTGCTGCGCGTGCTGCAAGAGCGGCAGGTGATGCCGCTCGGAACGAGCAAGCCGATTTCCGTGAACGTTCGCGTCGTGGCGGCGACGCATCGCGACCTCGACTCGATGGTGGCGGCCGGCGATTTCCGGCAGGACCTGCTCTACCGGCTCAATGTCGTGCCGCTGCACTTGCCGCCGCTGCGCGAACGGATCGCCGACATCCTTCCGCTCGCGGAGCACTTCCTCTCGTCCGTGAGGATGTCGACGGGGCGCGCCATGCATCTTTCGCCCGAGGCCGAGCGGCGCCTCGTCGAGCACGCGTGGCCCGGCAACGTGCGCGAGCTCAAGAACACGATCGAACGTGTCGCCTCGCTTGCGCCGGGCCCGGCGATCACCGGCGACGACCTTTCGTTTCTCGGCGCGCGAACGGGGGCAGCCGACGACGCGCTGTTGGCCGCGCTCGCCGAGTTGCCGCTCGCGGAGGCGATCGAGCGGGTCGAGCGCGCGGTGATTGCGCGCGCGCTCGAGCTCGCAGGAGGCAATCGCGCCGATGCCGCGCGCAGACTGGGCATCAGTCGCCAGTCGCTTTATACGAAGATGGCCAGTCTCGGGCTCGGATAAAGTCGCGCTGCGCCTCGAGTGCGGCGCGCCGGTTGGCGACCACGCTGTCAATGAATCGGACACCCCCTGTCCGACAACCGGACACTTATCGATGCCCGGTTGCGGCTCATCGTTGGTCTTTCCCTTGTCGTCAGGCCGTCGCGCCGATGGCATGCTCATTGCCTTGTTCTCCTCCGCGCACGACGGCCAATCGTCGATGCGTATCTCAATCGCCAAGGAGAACTGAACATGCATTGGATAGATCCCGAAAGCCTGCCCGAAACGAAAGGTACCGTCACGCGCCTGTTGCTCAACCCACATGGCGATGCGGACGGTTTGATTCTCGACGGACATCTGCAGGTTCATCTGCCGCCGCATCTTTCGTCGACGCTCGTCGAGCGCGTCGCGCCCGGCGATATCGTGAGCGTGCGAGGAGTCAAGCCGCGTGGCGTCAATATGGTTTCCGCCGTATCGATCGTTACTGCGCATGGCGATGTCGTCATCGACGATGGACCGCATGGCGGCGAGAAGAAGCGTAAGAAGCCGGCAGCCGACCTTGACGAACGAGATCCCGGCCCGGCGCGACGCGCGCAGAAGGTGTCGGGTGCCGTCGTGCTGTCGCTGCATGGGCCGAAAGGCGAGCTGCGCGGCGCGCTGCTCGATGACGGCACATCGTTGCGGATGTCCCGCGAATCCGCCGCCGAGCTGGCTTCGCACCTGACGCCAGGCGCCTGCGTCGAGGCTTGGGGCGAACTCGTCGAGACCGGTATCGGGCGCACGCTCGATGTCGACGAGATCGCGCATGTGGCCGGCGCCGAAACGGACGCCTGAGGCCATGGGTGCGGCGGCGAAGCGGTTTGTCGACGAGACCGATGATGGCGCGGCGGCATTCCGCTCGCCGTCGAGGCGAAGCCTCGGCGCGCTGGATGCGCTGACCTTTCTCATGGCCGATGTGCGCGACGGCATCGGCCCGTTTCTCGCGGTGTTCCTCAAGGGATCGCAGCATTGGTCCTCGGGCGACATCGGACTCGTCATGGGCGCAAGCGGCATCGCGGCCGCGCTGAGCCAGATCCCCGCGGGAATGCTCGTGGACGCGGCGCGGGCCAAGCGAACCGTCATCGCGGTCTCGTCATTGACGATTGGGCTCGGATGTCTCGCGATCGCACACAGTTCGACGTTGCTCGTCGTGCTCGCGATACAGGTCATGCTCGCGCTCGTTGCGGCCGTCATTCCGCCGTGTCTTGCCGCGCTCAGTCTCGGCATCGTCGGCCATGGCGCGTTGCCGGCGCGCGTGAGCCGCAACGAGAGCCTCAACCATGCCGGCAACTTCACGGCCGCGGCGATGGCCGGCCTTGTCGGGCAGTACCAGGGTGCAATCTGGTTGTTCTACCTCGTCTGCTTCTTCGCATTCGCGAGTTCGCTCGCCGTGATGCTCATCCGGCCGTCCGAGATCGATCACGAACTGGCGCGCGGAGGAGAGACCGTCCGGGATGGCAAAGCACAACCGTTGCCGCTAGCCCGTATCGTCACGCGCCGCGACGTCTGGGTGTTCCTCGCCACGGTCGTTTTCTTCCATTTCGGGAATGCGGCGATGCTGCCGCTCGCGGGGCAGATGATCGCCAAAACCCACCCGGGTCAGGACTTGATCGGCCTCAGCGCATGCGTGATCGCCGCGCAGCTCGTGATGATGGTGACGGCATCGGCCGTGGGCCGCGCCATGCGAGCCGGCATCGGGCGCAAGAAGATTTTCCTCGTCGCGCTCGTCGTGCTGCCGATCCGAGGGCTGCTCTTCGCCGCGACCGACAACGCCTATGCGGTGATCGGCATTCAAATTCTGGACGGAATATCCGCCGGCATTTTTGGCGTCGTGGCGACGATTATTGCGTCGGATTTGATGCGTGGGACAGGGCGGTTCAGCTTCGCGCAAGGGACGATCTCGCTGGCGGTGGGCATCGGCGCGGCGCTCAGCAATCTGACGAGCGGCTTCATCGTCGACCGATTCGGCTTCGGGGCCGCGTTTTGCCTGCTCGCCTTCATGGCGCTGATCGCGCTCGTCCTGTTTGCGGTTGCGATGCCGGAAACGCTTGCGAACATCCGGTCCTCGAGTGCGTCCACGATCATCCACATTCCACCGGCGGTTGCGGCTGCCGATGCCTGCGAGGGCCACCGCCCATGAATGCACTCTTCGCTTCCCCGTTTTCCGTCTGGGCTATCGCCTTCGCGGCCACGTTCGGCGTTGTCATGCGGCCGTTCAGGTTGCCCGAGGCGATCTGGGCGCTCCTTGGTGCATTGACGCTTTGCCTATCGGGGGCATTGCCGTGGGCCGATGCACTGCGCGCGGCCGGCAAAGGAACCGACGTCTATCTGTTCCTCACGGGCATGATGATCGTGGCCGAATTGGCGGGCAGAGAGGGGCTCTTCGATTACATGGCCGCGCTCGCGGCGAGGCGCGCGGCGGGATCGGCCAAGCGTCTTTTCTTCCTGTTGTATGGCGTGGGTACCGTCGTCACGATCACGATGTCGAACGATGCGACGGCCGTCGTGCTGACGCCGGCTGTCGTAGCCGTTGCGCGTGCCGTCAAAGCCGAAAAGCCGCTGCCTCTTCTTTATATCTGCGCGTTCGTTGCGAACGCGGCGAGCTTCGTGCTTCCGATCTCGAATCCGGCAAATCTTGTCGTCTTCCACGATCGGCTGCCGGGTCTCGCCGCATGGCTCGCGCGCTTCGCGGCGCCGTCGGCGCTTTCGGTCGTCGTCACCTATGTCGCGCTGCGATTTGCTCAACGCGGCGCGCTTTGCGGACGCATCGAACGAAACGTCGATGTGCCCCCGTTGGGCGCTTCCGGCAAGACAACGGGCTGCGGCATCGTCATGATGGCTGCCGTGATGATGGCTTCTTCCGCCAGAGGGGTCTCCTTAGGACTCCCGACTTTCGCGGCCGGAGCAGCGGTCTTCGTGGCGGTCTGTCTGCAAAAGCGCCGACTGCTCTGGTCCCATCTTGCTCAGATGTCTTGGTCCGTGCTGCCGCTCGTCGCGGGGCTCTTCGTCATCGTGGAAGGGTTGGACCGGACCGGCGCGATCCGCATGCTGGCTCATCTGCTCGATGCGCTCACGCGCTATTCCGTGACGCTCACGGTCTGGCTGTCCGGGGTTGCGATCGCGCTCGTCTGCAGTCTAGTCAACAATCTGCCCGCAGGCTTGCTCGCGGGCACGGCGATCGCCGCGACAAAGGCGCCGGCAACCGTTGCCGGCGCCGTACTCGTCGGCGTGGATCTCGGCCCGAACTTGTCGATCACCGGATCGCTCGCGACGATTCTCTGGCTCGCCGCGCTACGTAAAGGCGGGCTCGAGGTGCGGGGCGTGGATTTTCTGAAAGTGGGCGCCGTGGTGATGCTCCCCGCGCTCGTCGCCGCACTGCTCGGGCTATCACTCTCCTTTTCGTGACGGATCGGATGCAAGCTCGTCGATGCATGACCGGATGTACAGGGTGTCCGGGACTCGGAATTTCGGCTATCGTTTTAGCCTTACCTCACTACACCTACTTGCTCCGCGGCGATCATGGCCGACTTCCAAGCATTGATGAGGCGAAGCGGCGACGCTTTGCGCGCGACGGCCGGCTGGGGGCCGGGTCTGCTCGTCATGCTTGCCGATTGCGACGCGGGCAACGTCGTCACCGCCGCTCAAAGCGGAGCGAGATGGGGCGTGAGACTGCTACCCGTGCTGCTCGCGCTGATTCCGCTGCTCTATATGATCCAGGAGCTCTGTGTGCGGCTCGGCATCTTCAACGGCCGAGGATTCGGCGAACTCGTGCGTCGACGTTTCGGCGCACTGTGGGCCGGCCTTGCCGCAGCCGGGCTCTTCGTGGCGGTGATGGGCTCCCTCGTGACCGAATTTACCGGTGTCGCCGGCGTGGGCGAGATGTATGGGGTGCCGCGGTATGTCACGTTGCCGCTTGCCGTATGCGTTCTGCTCGCCGTCGTCGCGACCGGCTCGCACAAGCGCGTCGACCGCGTGGCGATGCTGATCGGGATGTTCGAACTCTCGTTCTTCGCGGTCGTCTGGCATGCGCGGCCCGACTTCAGCACGTTGGCGAGGCAGCTGCAAGATATGCCGTTCCGGCATGCCGAATTTTCCTACCTGGCGGCGGCGCTGATAGGCGCGACCTTCAATCCGTGGATGATCTTCTATCAGCAGGCCGCCGTTGCGGACAAGAAGTTCACGTCGCTCGATTATCACAACGCGAGAGTCGAGACCGCGCTCGGTTCGGTGCTCACGCAGTTGCTGACTGGCGCCGTTCTCGTCGCGACCGCCGCGACACTGTCGAACGCGGGAGATCCGCACGGCCTGCAAAGCGTCGGCGAAATCGGCGCGGCGCTCTCGAGCGTCGTCGGTCCCGAAGCAGGGCGGTTGTTGTTCGGCGCGGGCGTGCTCGGCGCATCGCTCGTCGCGGCCATCGTCTGCTCGCTGGCGCTCGCGTGGGGCATCGGTGAAGTGTCCGGCTACAGCAGAAGCCTCGAAGGCGGGCCGACGCGCGCGCCATGGTTTTTTGGCGTCTATGCCGGGGCGGTCGGCGTCAGCGCGCTCATCGTCGGTATCGAGCCCGATCTCGTGTCGCTGAACGTCGGCGCGCAGGTTCTCAATGCCTTGATGCTGCCGCTCATCGTCGGGCTGCTGATTGCGCTCGCTGCGGTCGCGCTGCCCGTCGCGCATCGGCCGAGCCGTTGGTATCTCGGTCTCGTCGGCGCGCTGGCCGCCATCGTCTGCGTGGCGGGTTTCGCTGGGGCCGCAGCCGGCTGGCTGCTCTAGACCCCTTCGACATCCCTACGCAGCAACAGATGCAGCAGAATCGGCAGCAACAACAGAACGAGTGGCAGTTGAGCGATCAGTCCCGAGATGATCGCCACCGCGAGCGGCTGCTGCATCGCGGAGCCCTGGCCGAGCGCGAGGGCGAGCGGCGTAAGCGCCAGGATGGCCGCGATCGTGGTCATGGCGATCGGTCGCATCCGGTTGCGGCCCGCCTCGATCAACGCCTGCCGCAACGGCATCCCTTCGTCGCGAACGAGGCCCTGCAACTCGGAAACATAGAAGATCGCTACTTCGGTCACGATGCCGATGATCATCGTCATTCCCATCATCGCCGAGATGTTGAGCTCGATACCGGTCACCCACAGTCCGATGAATACGGCGCCCGCCGCGACTAGCGGCATGATCATGACCGCGCATGCGACGCGCAGGCGCTCGTATAGAAAGAGCAGCAGCCCGAATACGAGCGCGATGGCGGCGCCGAATACCGTGAGGAGACCTCGGAATGCGATCTGCTGCTGCTGATAAAGTCCTCCGAGCTCATAATAGATGCCGGCCGGAAGCAGCCCCGGCTGCCCGAGCACGCGTTGCACGTCGGCTATCGTCGAACCGAGATCGCGGCCTTCGATGCGAGCGGTCACGGCGACCATCCGCTTCAGATTGTCGCGGGTGATTTCAGGCTGCCCCGAGATAACCACACGGTCCATGACGCGATCGAGCGCGAATAGATGACCGTCCGGCGCACGGACGCGCAGGCGGCCCAGTTCCGTATCGGTGAGCTTCAATGCATCGGCCACGCGGACACGCACGCCAATGGTCTTGGGTCCACGCTGAAACTGCGTGGCGACGTCCCCGTCGACCATCTGAGCGACAGCTTGTGCGATCGACTGGGGATCCATGCCTTCGGCCGCGGCGGCACCGGGCCGGATATGGAGTTCGAGCGCGTCGCCGGCGGGGTGGATGCCGTCGTCGATATCGACGACGCCGGAGATCTTGCCGATACGCATCGCGACGTTGCGCGCGGTGGCATCGAGTAAGTTCTGGTCGTCGGAGTAAATCTTGATCTGCACGGGCTGCGGAACGGCCGTCAGATCGCCGATGAGGTCTTCCATCAGCTGCGCGAGTTCCACGCTGACGCCGGGCACGTCATGGGCGATTTGCGTCCGAACTTCCTCCATCACTGTCTCGATCGGCTCGCGGTTAGCGGACTTCAGCCGCACGAAGAAGTCACCGCGATTCGGCTCGTTGAGGTCGCCGCCTAGGCCGGCGCCCGTGCGGCGGGAATAGGTCTCGACGTTCGGGTTCGCGCGCAAGATTGCCTCCACCTGCCGCATCAGCCGGTCGGTTTCGGTCACCGAGGTGCCCGGTTCGGTGTGGTAATCCAGCACGAAACCGCCTTCGTCCATCGCGGGCATAAAACCGCTGCCCACCCGCGTGAAGGCGAAGGCCGCGACTACCGCCAATGGCACGAGGGCGAGCAGGACCAGCGCCGGCCGCGCGATCAACCGATCGACGAGTCCTGTGTAGTGCTGATTGAGCCAGGCGCCGAGCCGCGACTCGCGATGCTCTTCGGCATCGGCGGGTTTGAGCCAGTGATCACAGAGGATCGGGACGGCGAGCCATGTGACGAGAAACGAAATGAAGAGTGCGCTTGCCATCGTGATCGAAAGTGCCTTGAAAAAGGCGCCCGTCACGCCGGAAAGAAACGCGAGCGGCACGAAGATAATGAGCGTGGCGGCCGACGATCCCGAGAGCGGTCGCGTGAACTCGAGCGCGGCCGACATCACGCGCCCGTGGAATGCTTTCTCCCCTGTCTCCCGAATGCGCCGCACGATATGCTCGATCATGACGATCGCGTCGTCGATGACCAGGCCTACCGCGGCGGCCATGCCGCCGAGCGTCATGATGTTGAATCCCATGCCGAACACGTCGAGGAGCAAGATCGTCGACGCCATGACGACCGGCACGAGTGCGACGGCAATCGCCGTGATCTTCCCATTGCGCAGGAATACGAACAATGTAATCGCCGCGAGCACGACGCCGATGATGATCGCATCGCGTACGCTCTTGGCCGAGGCAACCACCAATTGGCTCTGGTCGTACCAGTTCGCCAAATGCACGCCGGAAGGCATCTGGCGACTGAACGAGGCAAGTCGCGCACGCACGGCCGCGGCCATCGCGACGCTGTTTGCGCCGGGTTGCTGATAGATGTTGACCAGAACGGCGTCGTGACCGTCGGCGGTGACCCGGATCCACTGCGGCATGACGCCGAGATGGACATTGGCGATGTCGCCGAGGCGGACCTGCATCGCGCCGTTGTCCGCGACGACCACGCGCTTGAGCTCGGTTAGCTGTGTGACAGGAGTATTCGCGATGACGAGATAAAGTTTGTCGTGGTCTTCGATGCGGCCCGTGGCCATCAGCACGTTGGTCGCGCCGATCGCCTTCGAGACGTCGGCGAGCGAAAGCTTGTACGCGGCGAGGCGCGCCGGGTCGATTTCGACTTCGAGCTCGTCCTGCGCGCCGCCGGTCACGTCTACGCGCGCGACGCCGTCGATCGATGAAAGCAGCGGACGCAATTGAAACTGCGCGAGATCGCGTAGCGCCGACAGTGTCTGCCGATCGGAGGTCAGGCTGTACGCGAGTACCGGAAAGACGGTGGGATCCATGCGTCGCACGAGCATCGAGGTGCCGGGCGGAAGGGTGCCAAGGATTTCGCTGATTGCCGACTGTGCCTGCAGGGTGGCCTGCGGCATGTCGGTGCCCCAGTTGAAATTGATCGAGATCTCAGCGGAGCCCCGACTCGTTTTCGATTGGACGTCGATGACGTTCGGCACGCGGCGCAGCGCCTCTTCGACCGGCGTGGTGACGAGTGTCGCCATCTGTTCGGCCGGTCGATCGCCGGCGTCGAGCGAGACCACGACGCGCGGAAACGAGACGTTGGGAAACAGTGAAATCGGCAGGCGAAAGGCTGCGAGCGTACCGGCAACGGCGAGCAGCGCCAGCACGAAAAGCAGCGAGCGCCGATGCGTCTGCATCCATTGACTGAAGTTCATCGAGCCGACTCTCCAGCGCCGCGGACTGCCGCGCCGTCTTCGAGCTCATAGTTGCCGACCGTCACTACGGGCAGCGTCGCATCCAGCGCGCCGTCCACGCCATAGCGCTCGCCGTTTTCGATGGCGACGGCGACGGGTACACGATGCGCCTTGTGTTCTTGCGTCACCTGAAAGAGATAAGTGCCGTGACCGTCAGTCAGCACCGCTGACCGCGGAACGATCCAGTGCGTACCGCTGCGCGTCGCAATATCCGCGCTGACCTGCGTGCCCGGAATGAATGCGGAGTTCCGGAGCGGCACATTTGCGCCGACGTCGACGAGATGGCTTTGCGCATCGATAGCGGCGCCGACCGTCGTGATGCGGCCCGTTACGGTTTGCTTCGAAAGCAAGGCGGAGAGTCCATGCAGCGTGACGGTATCGCCCTCGTGGACCGCGCCCGCATCGTCGGGCTCCACGCCGAGCATCACATTCGCTCGCCCGCCCGTGCCGCCGCTCGTCGTAGCGATCTGCGCGATCGCGGAACCTGCCGCTACTTGATCGCCTTGCGAGACAGATACTTGAAGGACGACTCCGTCCGCGGGTGCCGCGATGGTGCGCGCGCCGCTTCCCACGCCCATCTGTCGCTGCGCCGCGAGCGCCTGCCGTGCGTCCTCCACGCTCTTTTGCGCGGCCGCGACTTGAGAGGCCGTCGCGAGATGCTGATCGTAAAGCGACTGCGTCCTGGCAAGCTCGCCGCGAGCGAACGAGAGTGCGGTTTGCGCCTGGTCGGCGGCGAGCAGCGCCGCGGCATCGGCTTTCACGAGCACGATCGGCGTTCCGCGTTTGACGGTCTGCCCGGGCTGAACGAGAAGCCGTGCGACCTGAACCACGTAGGGCAACGACAGCGTCGTGACGTTCGATTGAGACGCGGCGACGATGCCGTAAGCGCGCACAGGCTCGGAGATCGTTCCGCGTTCGGCACGCACGGTCTGGACGGCTACGACACCGGCTTGCGCCTCGTCGGCGCATGCGTGTCGAGCGAAACCGGTCAGCAGCGCTGTCACAGCAGCGACGCTGATCGCGGCCCGCGCCGTGCGCGTCGACATGAGGTTATTTCGCATGGGTGTCGATGATGTGTTCGTGGTTAGAGAACGTATCGGGGATCGCGCTGCCGAGAACCGTCTGCAGCGCGATGCGTTGCTCGGCGAGCGATTCGCGCAGTCGCGCGACTTCGATTCGTTTGGTGAGGGCTGCGCTCAATGCGTCGGAATACGCGCCCAGCACGAGATCCCGCGCGTCATAGGCGCGCTCGGCATCGTCGGCGGCGCGCTCCGCGCCCGGCAACGCGGCGTCGGCGCGCTCGAGGGCTTGCGTCAAGATCGCGGTATCCGCACGCAGATGCGCTGCATCGGCATAGGCCTGATTCAGCCGGATCTGGTACTCGTCATGCAGCCGCTGCCGCGTTGCCTGCTCGATCGCGACATTGCCGCGGTTGCGATTGAAGATCGGCAGGCTCAGGTTGATCTGAAAGCCGCTCGTATAAATCTCTGACGTGTCGCGCGCCCGCACGAAGCCGACCGAAAGGCTCGGAAACTGATTGAGGATAGCGGCGCGGTATTTCTGCTCCTGAGCCTCGTAGCCCGCTTGCAGTGCGAGCAGATCGGGGCGGCGCTTCGATAGGTCGGCGAGAGCGGTATCGATCTGCGTGTCGGATACCGGGACGCTATCGTCGTCGCCGGTCAGCCGCAACCGGATATCAGGTGCAAGGCCGAGCAGCGCGTTCAAGTCGTGATGCGTTTGCTCGGCTTCGCGCTCGGCATCGCCGTATTGCTTGCGAGCGTCGGTGTACGCAATGAGCGACGCCGTCGATATGTCTTCGGTGACGGCGCGAGAGCGCTCGGCTGCGGCCGCGCTCTCATAGCGGGCCTTGGCGATATCAAGTTGTTTCCGAAGAAGAGGCAGAATCTCGTCCGACAGCCGCGCCTTCAGGAATAATTGCTTGGCTTGCGCAACGACTTGCCATTCCTGCCATAGCAGGCCCAGATCGATCTTCGTGACGTTGGCTTGCTCCGACCGCTTGTTTGCACCGCGCGTGATGATAGCCATCACGTCCATGCTCAGCCCGTACGTGAACGCGCGCGAGTATCCGGCCGCACCGGGATAGTCGCTCGCGACACTTAGCTGCGGGTCGGGCAGCAGGCCTGCCGAAAAGGCCTGTGCGCGCGCGATGCCGAGGTCGTCTCGCGCGAGCTTCAGATCGGGATTGTCGGCAACGGCGAGCATCGCGACTTCTTCGATGTCGAGTCCATCGGAGGGATCGAACCGATGGGCGGCGAGCGCGGGCAGCGGCATCGTCGAAGGATCGATGCGGACTCGGCCAAGCGCCTCAGGCGACATCAGCGTTTGCTGTCGGCCCAACGGCTCTCCGTGGTACCACGTGCAAGCGGCGAGCGCGAGGGTGAAGCCGGGCGCGATCAGACGCCGTGCGGCCCGCGCAAGCGCGCTCGTGACAGCGTGAAAAACGGACAAGATCGATCCTTCGTGTCTGCGAGCGTGCATTGTCCCGAACATTTCCTTAAGCGACGCTTAAGCAAAGCTCGTGCACGCTGCCGAGCCACTACAGTCCATATTTGCCTGCATCGCCGCCAGCGCACTGCGCTATGCTGGCGGCGTACAAAAGAGAGGAAGCGAAGGCCATGCGACTGCTTTTGGTCGAAGACGATCAGATGATTGCGGAACCCGTGCTCGGTGCGATGCGGCGCGAGGGCTATGCAATCGATTGGGCCCGCGACGGTCGGGAGGCGCAACTGTCACTCGCAAACGGCGTGTATGACCTTGTACTGCTCGATCTCGGCTTGCCGAAGACTGAGGGGATAGAAGTCCTGAATGCGTATCGCAAGGCAGGAGGCGCCGCGCCCGTGATCATCGTCACGGCGCGCGATGCCGTCGACGAGCGCGTGCGCGGGCTCGATACGGGCGCGGACGATTATCTCGTCAAGCCATTCGATCTGCACGAGCTCGCGGCACGAATCCGCGCACTGCTGCGCCGGCGCACGGGGCAAAAGCAGCCTGTCTACACGCACGGCGTGCTGACACTCGATCCCGCATCGCGCGAGGTCACGAAGGACGGCGAGTCCATTCCGCTCATGCCGCGCGAGTTCGCGTTGCTGCGGGCGCTGATCGAGATGCCCTCGCGCGTCTATACGAAATCCGAACTCGAAGAGAAGATCTACGGTTGGCAACAAGAGATCGGCAGCAATGCCGTCGAAGTCCACGTGCACAGTTTGCGAAGGAAGATCGGCGCCGAGGAGATCGTCACCGTGCGCGGGGTCGGATATCGCTTGAGGCGAGTCTGATGCGCTCGATCAAGGGCCGCCTGCTCGGCTGGCTCATCTTCGGCTTCGTCGCCGTGTCTGCCATTGCCGGCTATGGCGTCTATCTGAAGGCCCGCGGAGAAGCGGGCGAACTCTTCGACTACGAGCTGCGGACAGTGGCACTCTCCCTGCCGCCGGACGTCGCCACGGTAGGCGTGGCGGTCGGGCCAAGTCCGCAACTGGAAGGGCTCTCGGAAGACCGCATCGCGATCGAGGTCCGCAATCAGCAAGGCCGGGTCGTCTATCGGTCGGAGGACACACCGCCATTCGAGCGGGGAGCGGAGGGCTTTCGCACGATAGAGGTTGATGAAAAGCATTGGCGTGTGTTCAGCGCCCAAGTCGGCGAGCGGTTCGTTCAGGTGGCTCAGCCGGTCTCGGTGCGCGATGCGCTTGCCGCGCGGCTCGCGTTGCGCACGCTCTGGCCGTTCGCGTTGCTGTTGCCGGCCACGATCGTACTCGTGCTCGTCGTCGTCGGGCGGGCGCTCGCTCCGATAAGGGGAGTGACGCGAGCCTTGTCGACGCGTTCGTTCGAAGCGCTCGAGCCGCTGCGATTCGACTCCGCCATGCCCGTCGAGATCCGGCCGCTCGTGCACGCGCTCAACGATTTGTTGGCGCGCCTCGGCACTGCATCACAGGCGCAACGCACGTTCGTTGCCGATGCCGCGCACGAACTGCGCTCACCGCTGACCGCGCTGCGCCTTCAGCTTCAGGCCGCCGAGCGCGACGGCTCGTTGAAGGGTGAAGGGCGGACGCTTGCGCAAATCGAGGAGAGGCTCAACCGCCTCATCCGGCTCGTTCAGCAGTTGCTCGCATTGGCGCGCGAAGACGCGCTTGGCGTGGCTGAGATGCAGCCGGTCGATCTTCGTCGGCTCGCCGAGCAGGCCGTCGGCGATCTCTCGCTCGTGGCCGAGACGAAATCGATCGACCTCGGCCTCGAAGTCGACCACGCGGCGGCGGCCGACGGCGAATTCGCCGTGATGGGCGAGCCGCATGCGCTGACGGCGGTGCTGAACAACCTGCTCGACAATGCGATTCGCCATACGCCGACAGGCGGCAAGGTCGATGTCGTGTTGCAGCGCGACGCGAACGGTATCGGCCTTTCTGTGCGCGATAACGGGCCGGGCATTCCCGAAGATGAACTGCCGCGCGTTTGCGATCGGTTTTATCGCAGCGCGGGGGCGGAGGGGCAAGGCAGTGGTCTCGGTCTTGCCATCGTTGCGCGGATCGTGCAGCGTCATCACGCGTCGCTCGCGCTGCGGAACAACGAAGACGGGCTTGGCCTCACGGTATCGATCGCTGGACTCAATCCTGCGGCGGTCGAGACTTTGCAGCGATCGACGCAGCGAGCGGTCGCGCCCGAATAGCGGCGCCTGAAGGTGGCCGCCTGAATGATGGTGCTGGCGCAAACCCTCACATCCGGCCTTCATCGCGGCATCGTTGCATGGAATTTGAAAGCAGATCAGATCATTAGGAGTCCTGCGGAGACCGAAACCTCGATCCGTGATAGCGTTTCTCTGTCGAGCTTCGCGCGGAGGGACGATGAGGAGGCGATTCATCGCCGCGGTGGTCTGTCTTCTGGCGCTGGCGGCAACGGTCTTTACGTTTCGCGCATCGTGGCTCGCGTCGTTCGCAGCGGAACAGAAACCGACGCGCGGCGCCGCCGATGACGCTTCGATCCGGCGCGGCGCCGAACTGGCCGCGCTCGGCGATTGCGCGACGTGTCATACGGCGCCCGGAGGGGCGCCCTTCGCTGGAGGCCGCGCTTTCGCCACGCCGTTCGGTACGCTCTACTCGACGAACATCACCCCGGACGCGCAAACCGGCATCGGCCGCTGGTCGCTGGACCAATTCGGACGGGCGATGCGCGAGGGCGTCGCACCCGATGGTCATCTGCTCTATCCGGCGTTCCCATACCCGCATTTCACGCACATGACCGATGCCAACATCGCATCGGTCTATCGCTTCGTCATGTCACGCCAGGCACTTCACGCTGTCGCGCCGAAGAACCACCTCGCGTTTCCTTTCGAGTTTCGGCCATTGCTTGCGGGCTGGAACCGGCTCTTCGCCCATCGCGCCGCCGAGCCGTCGCTCGTCCCGGCCGACGCGCTGGCGAGACGCGGCAAGTATCTGGTCGACAGCGTGGGTCACTGCGCCGCCTGCCATACGCCGCTGAATGTGCTCGGCGCCGAGAAATCCGGATATGCCTTCGAAGGCGGTGTGATCGAGGGCTGGGAAGCGCCTGCGCTGACGACGCTGCTGCGACGGCCGAAGCCGTGGACCGTCGATCAGCTCGAAGCGTATCTGCGCACTGGCGTTGCGAGCGAGCACGGCGCGGCGGCGGGACCGATGCGGCCCGTGACGGATTCGCTTGGCGCCGCGTCCGCGGACGATATCAGCGCGATGGTCGCCTATTTGATGACGTTGCAAGCCGGCCAGAGCTCGGCGCTATCGCGCACGCAGTCAACGGGATCGGCTTTATCGAGTTCATCGACCGATCGCGCCCGATTGGAAAGAGGCGCGACGCTCTTCGAAGGCGCGTGCGCATCGTGCCATGGCGCTGCCGCTCCGATGTCGACGCTCGGCGATCGCCCCTCGCTCTCGCTCGGCACGGCTGTCAATTCGCAGACTCCGCGCAACGCGATTCGCGTGATCCTCGATGGCATTCCGGGCGGCAATGGAACGCGGGGCCCGTTTATGCCCGCGTTCGCCAAGATGCTCGACGACGCTCAGATCGCCGATGTCGCGGTGTACATGCGTTCGCGTTTCAGCGTCGAGGCGCCGTGGACTCTCGATCGCGCGGACGTCGCCAAGCTTCGCAAGGAGACCGTGAACCCATGATCGAACTGACAGTGAATGGTGAACGCCGCGCGCTCGACATCGACCCTTCGATGCCGCTGCTTTATGCGCTGCGCAACTCACTCGGGCTGAACGGCGCGAAGTTCGGATGCGGCCTGGGCCAGTGCGGCGCATGCACGGTGATCGTCGGCGACGAGCCGGTGTTCTCGTGCTTGCTGCCGGTAGCTAGCGTCGGCGATCGCCATGTCCGAACCATCGAAGGCCTCGGCAGCGCGAGCCATCCGAGCAGGCTGCAAAAAGCATTCATCGACAAGCAGGCGGCGCAATGCGGCTATTGCATAGCGGGCATGGTGATGCGCGCGCAGGCATTGCTCGAACGCGTGCCGTCTCCTACCGACGAGCAGATCCGTGAGCATATGATGGCCAATCTTTGTCGCTGCGGCACGCATATGCGCATTCTCGCGGCGATACGCGAAGCCGGGCGCGCGACATGACGAACCGCTCTTCGCTCGAGAACGCGAGCCGCCGGCATTTTCTGGTGGCAGGCGGCGTGACGGTGGGCTTCTCGCTGTTGCCGCTGGCCCGCGCGCTGGCGCAGACGACGACGGAAGCCGGCACGTTCACCGTGAGCGCGCCGCAACTGCCGGGCAGCTTGAAGTCGACGCCGTCGCTCGATTCGTGGATCAGAATCGACGAGAAGAGCGGCATTACCGTCTTCACGGGCAAGGCTGAGCTCGGCACGGGAATCCGAACCGCATTCATTCAGATCGCCGCCGACGAGCTCGGCGTCCCGCCCGAGCGCATTACGCTGATCACGGCCGATACGGCCGCGACGCCGAACGAAGGCTACACCGCGGGGAGTCATTCGATGGCCGATAGCGGCACGGCGATCGAGAATGCCGCCGCGCAGGTGCGCGCGTTGCTGTTGCAATCGGCTGCGTCGAAGCTTCAGGTCGATGCGGCAACGCTCGACGTCAAGGGCGGCGAGATCGTCTCCGCCGACGGCCGGCGGATATCGTTCGGCGACGCGGTGAGCGGCGTGAATCTGCACCGCAACGCCGAGCCGGGGCAAGCGACGAAGGACCCTCGCGCATTCACCGTCATAGGGCGTTCATTTCCGCGCGTGGACATTCCGGGCAAAGTGACGGGCGGGCCGAGCTACGTGCAGGACATGCGGCTGCCAGGAATGGTGCACGCGCGCGTGGTCCGACCGCCGTCGTACGGGGCGACGCTCGCCTCGGTCGATACGGCTGGAGTCGGCAAGATGCCGGGCGTTATCGCCGTCGTCAAGAACGGCAGCTATCTGGCGGTGGTTGCCGACGACGAATGGCGCGCGATCGTCGCAATGCGCGAGCTCGCCGCGAGCGCGAAGTGGAACGGCGGTCCGCCCTTGCCCGAGCAGGCGACGATCCACGAGACGCTGATGAAGCTGCCGGCGCAGGAGATCGCCGTTGCGGACACGAAAGCCGACGCGCCGCCCGCGGCGAAGACATTGCATGCACGCTTCGAAAAGCCCTATATGACGCACGGCTCGATCGGCCCCTCTTGCGCGATCGCGCAGTTCGACGGGACGCGGCTGACTGTATGGACGCATACGCAAGGCGTTTTCCCCTTGCGCAACGGGCTCGCCGAGATGCTCTCGATGCCGCGGGAACAGGTGCGCTGCGTGCATGTCGAGGGCTCCGGCTGTTACGGCCACAACGGCGCCGACGATGTCGCCGCCGATGCCGCATTGATCGCGCATGCCGTGCCGGGACGGCCCGTGCGCGTGCAATGGATGCGAGAGCAGGAGCATGCTTGGGAGCCGTTCGGGCCCGCGATGGTGACAGACGTGACGGCTTCGCTCGACGCCTCAGGGCAGATCGTCGATTGGCGCTTCGAAATCTGGAGCAACAGCCATAACAACCGCATCGAAAACGCGGGACGGTTGATGCCGACGTGGTTTCTCGAGAAGCCGTTCATGCCGGCGCCGCCGAAGCCGATACCGATGCCCGAGGGTGGTGGCGATCGCAACAGCATTCCGCTCTACCGGATTCCGAACCTACACGTGCAGCACCACTTCCTGCCCGATATGCCGATCCGCGTATCGGCGATGCGCTCGCTCGGCGCTTATCACAACGTTTTTTCGATCGAGAGTTTCGTCGATGAACTCGCCGCCGCTGCCGGCGTCGATCCCGTCGAGTTCAGGCTGCGTCATCTCGACGATGCGCGCGCGCAAGACGTGATCCGGGAAGCGGCGAAGCGTTTCGGCTGGTCGAGGGTGGGGACGCGCGAGCGATGGCACGGGCGGGGCTTCGCGTTCGCGAAATACAAGAACCTGATGGCCTACTGTGCGATTGCGCTGGAGGTGATGGTTGAGCCCGATACCGGTGCGGTGAAGATCGGCCGCGTAGCAAGCGCCATCGATTGCGGTCAGATCGTCAATCCCGACGGCGTGCGCAATCAGGTCGAAGGCGGGATCGTTCAGTCGGCGAGTTGGACGTTGTTCGAGGAGACGACGTTCGACCGGCGCACGATCACGAGCTACGACTGGAGCACTTACCCCATCCTGCGCTTCGATTCGGTGCCCCAATCGATCGAAGTCGATCTGATCGACAGGCCAGGACAACCGTTTCTCGGCGTGGGCGAGGCGTCGCAGGGGCCGATGGCGGCTGCGCTTGCCAACGCCGTGGCCGATGCGACGGGGCAGCGGATTCGCGAGCTGCCGTTATCGCCGCCACGGCTTGCCGCGCGCTTGCGGAACAGCTAGAAGCGCTTCCCAGCAGTAAATCAACGCCGCGTAGGCTCCAATTGGTTTGCAGGTGCATTGAAATAGTGGACGTTGCAATGGCCTTAGGACATTCCCTATAAGGCGTCACCCTTATCGCGGGCCTCCGTCAATGCCTCGCCAGCCAATCCGGCGGCCGCAAACCGTTGTCAGTGCTGGCTTCGCGCGAAGTCTGAATTTCCGCTCGTTTTTTCGGCGAACGCTACATAAAAGCCGAGCATTACCAGAGGTATGGAAAAAGGTGCAGAAAATGTAGCGGGATAGCTCGATTTGGCTTGATACGCTGAGTTCATGCTTTGGACACCCAAACGGATGACAGCATGACTCCGAATCTGACCTTCGCGCCTGACGACATGTTGCCGCCCGGCGCGATCAACGCGGACGCCGCCCCATCGCCGACGCGATCGATCGCGGTCTCCGGGACCGATATTCTCGCCGTACGGCACTTGTCGAAAATCTTCGGCCAGAAGCCCGAGCGTGCCGCCGAGCTGGTCAAGCAAGGACTCGGCCGCGATGAAATCTTCAAGCGCACGGGCAACATGGTGGCGGTCAACGACGTCAGCCTCAATGTCAAGGCGGGCGAGATTTTCGTCATCATGGGCCTCTCCGGCTCCGGGAAATCGACGCTCGTCCGGCTGCTCAACCGCCTGATCGAGCCCACCTCCGGCCAGGTCATTCTCGAAGGGCGCGACATTGCGCCGATGTCGACGCTCGAGTTGCGCGACGTGCGCCGCAAGAAGATGGCGATGGTCTTCCAGTCGTTCGCGCTGCTGCCCAACCGAACGGTGCTCGACAACATTTCATACGGCCTCGAAGTCGCCGGCATGAAGAAGTCCGAGCGCTACGAAATCGCGCAAGCCGCGCTGACAAGGGTGGGCCTAGGCTCGTACGAAAAGCTGCTGCCGGGCGAACTGTCCGGCGGCATGCAGCAGCGCGTCGGCCTGGCGCGGGCATTGGCGGTGAATCCCGCGGTGCTTCTGATGGACGAAGCGTTTTCCGCGCTCGACCCATTGATCCGCTTTGAAATGCAGAGCGAACTGCTGCGGCTGCAGAAGGAAGAGCGGCGCACCATCGTCTTCATTTCGCACGACATCGAAGAGGCCATCAAGATCGGCGGCCGCATCGGCATCATGAAGGATGGCTGTCTGATCCAGGTGGGCACGCCGGCCGAGCTCATCCAGTCGCCGGCAACCGATTACGTGCGCAACTTTTTCCGCCATGTCGACGTTTCGCGCTTTCTGACGGCCGAAAGTCTGCTGAGCCGGGTCGAGCGCGGATTGATTCTATGTGATGTCGGCGCCTCCTCGGAGCGTTACCTCAATCAGCTTATCGATAGCGGCGTGGAATGCGGCTATGTATGCGACGAATCAGGCCGCTATCAGGGCTGTGTGACGCCCGCCTCACTGCACAAGGCCGGCGCGCTCCCCGTCCGCGAAGCGTTACTCCGGGACTTGAAGACGGTCTCGCTCGAGGCCGACCTGCACGAGCTCGCCTCGATTGCCCTCAGCCAGGAACATGACGTGCCGGTCGTCGATGCCGCCGGCAAGCTCGCGGGCATTGTGTCGTGCCGGACGATTCTCAAGCAGGTCATCGAGCGGAGGGGAGCATGAACTCGTCAATCGTCGGAAAGTTTGCCGAGAACGCGGTCAACTTTCTGTTCAATCATTTCCAGGGCGGCTTCAACGCGTTTTCAGCGGGCCTGGGGGCCGTCGTCAAGCTGCTCGAGCAAGGGCTCGGGGCGATCCCGTTCGCCGCGATGCTCATCGCGCTAGTGGCGCTTGCCGTGTGGCGACGCGGCATCGTCTTCGCGGTTTTCGTCGGCGCCGCGCTGCTGCTCATCGACTACATGGGCCTTTGGCCTCAGACGGTCTCGACGCTTGCCCTCGTCGTCGCGGCGACGTGCTTCAGCTTGATCATCGGTGTGCCGCTCGGCATCTGGGGCGCGCGCAACAAGCGCGTCGAATTGGTTCTGCGCTCGCTGCTCGATTTTATGCAGACGATGCCGGCATTCGTCTATTTGATCCCCGCTGTCATCCTGTTCGGCCTGGGCAGAGTGCCGGCCGTCATCGCTACCGTGGTGTTCGCGATGCCTCCCGTCGTGCGTCTCACGACACTCGGCATTCGCCAGGTACGCGAGGAACTGCTGGAAGCAGGGCGCTCGTTCGGCAGCACGGACGCACAACTGCTCTGGAAAATCCAGTTGCCGAACGCGATGCCGTCCATCATGGCCGGCGTGAATCAAACCATCATGATGTCGCTCTCGATGGTGGTCATCGCCTCCATGATCGGCGCGGGCGGCCTGGGCGAGTACGTGCTGAGCGGCATCCAGCGCCTCGATATCGGAATCGGCTTCGAGGGCGGCCTTGGCGTCGTGTTGCTCGCGATCGTGCTGGACCGCTTGACGGAGACGTTCGGCGTGAAGTCGAAGAAGCGGGCGAGACCCATCGCCAAGACGGAGAAGAGCGCGGCAAACGGGACGGCACAGACTTGACGGATCGGCGATCCACCCGGCGTCGTCGACGCGACGGACCTTCGCCGAACCCGGTTCGGCGGACGGCCCGCGGAAGTTGAGCGGCTTGATAGCCGGGGACCTTGAACGAGCGGGAAACCGCATACGCTACGTGGCGGCACCCATGACCTGGTCGAAACGGGTGCAGATAAATAGGAGTCCTAAATGAAAAGCAAGTTGTTGAAATCCATCTTGGCGAACGTCGCGGTATCGGCGGTCGTCGCCTTCGGCCTCAGCGCCGCACCTGCCACGGCGGCCGAGCCGATCAAGATGGCGGTCACTGACTGGGCGGATGTGCTCGCCACGGCAAACGTCGCGAAATACGTGCTGGAGACGAAATTGAACCAACCGGTGAGCTTCGTTAAAGCCGACATCGGCATTCAGTACGAGGGCGTTGCGCGCGGCGACCTCGACATCATGGTGGGGGGATGGCTGCCCGTGACGCACGCGGCGTACTACGCCAAGTACAAGGACCAGATGGACGACGTCGGCGTCATCTATGCCGGCGGCAAGAACGGCTGGGCGGTGCCTGACTATATCCCCGTATCGGAACTGTCGTCGATCTCCGATCTGCAAAAGCCCGACGTGAAGACCAAGCTCGACGGAACGATCCAGGGCATCGGACCCGGTGCCGGCTTGATGCAGGCTTCCGAAAAGACGATCAAGGCCTACGACCTGAACGGCTACAACCTGCAATCGTCGAGCGAGGCTGGGATGCTCGCCGCCGTCTCGCGTGCCAACCAATCGAAACAGTGGGTCGTCGCCACGGTGTGGAGCCCGCATTGGCTCTGGCAGAAGTGGAAGATGCGCTATCTCAAGGATCCGAAGGGAACCCTCGGTGGGGAAGAGCAGGTTCACGCGTTCGCGTCGAAGCAATTCGCGACCAAATTCCCCCGCGCCGACGTGTTTTTCAAGCACTTCAAGCTGACGCTCGCCGACGTCGAGTCGGTCGAGTTCGACGGCAATAGCACCAACGACTATGCGGCCGCGGCGAAGAAATTCGTCGACGCGCATCCGGAGAAGGTGAAAGCCTGGCTGGAGCAGTAGGCCGTCTTTGCATGACCCGCTTCTGAGGATGACTTCCGGGAGTAACCAGTGAACGAACACTCGCGCTTTTTTTCTGACACGCTCCAGAGCCGCGATCCAGTAATCGCATCGGAGATCGCGCTGGAGCTGCGCCGCCAGCAAACCCAGATCGAACTGATCGCTTCCGAGAACATCGTCTCCGCCGCGGTGATGGAAGCGCAAGGGACGGTTCTCACGAACAAGTACGCGGAAGGGTATCCGAGCAAGCGCTACTACGGCGGTTGCGAACATGTCGATCGAATCGAGGCATTGGCCATCGATCGCGTGAAAGCGTTGTTCGAGGCCGAGTACGCCAACGTACAGCCGCATTCGGGCGCGCAGGCCAACGGTGCGGTCATGCTTGCGCTCGTCAAGCCGGGCGACACCGTCATGGGCATGTCGCTCGATGCCGGCGGCCACCTCACGCATGGCGCGCGTCCGGTGCTCTCGGGCAAGTGGTTCAACGCGGTTCAGTATGGCGTGAGCCCCCAAACGTACCGCATCGACTACGACCAGGTCCGCGCTCTCGCGCAAGAGCATCGTCCCAACCTCATCATCGCGGGCTACTCGGCCTATCCGCGGGCGCTCGATTTCGCCGCATTCCGCGACATCGCGGACAGCGTCGGCGCCCTGTTGATGGTCGATATGGCGCATATCGCGGGCATCGTCGCCGCGGGGCGTCACGCGAACCCCGTTGCGTTTGCGGACGTCGTGACATCGACTACGCACAAGACGCTGCGCGGGCCGCGTGGCGGCTTCATCCTCACGAACAACGCGGACATTGCCAAGAAGATCAACTCCGCGGTGTTCCCCGGCTTGCAAGGCGGTCCGCTCATGCATGTGATCGCGGGCAAGGCGGTGGCGTTCGCCGAGGCGCTGCGTCCCGAGTTCACGGCCTACATCGATCAGGTGCTGCACAACGCCGAGGCGCTCGGCAAGGTCCTGCAATCCGGCGGGCTGAACCTCGTCACGGGCGGCACCGACAACCACCTGCTGCTCGTCGACCTTCGGGCCAAGCGGCTCACGGGTACGCAAGCCGAAAAGGCGTTGGAGCGGGCCGGCATCACCTGCAACAAGAACGGCATCCCGTTCGATACGGAAAACCCGACCGTAACCTCCGGCATCCGGCTCGGCACGCCCGCGGGCACGACGCGGGGATTCGGCACGGCTCAGTTCGAGCAGATCGGCGAAATGATTCTCGAGGTCCTGTCGGCACTCGAACGCGAACCCGGCGGAGACGAGCAAGTCGAGCGCGCGGTGCGCAGCCGCGTGCGCGAGCTTAGCGGCCAGTTCCCCATCTACTCGCATGTTGAGGCGTTCGCGTGACGACGTACGGGCGCCACGCCGCAGCCGGTGAGCGCGGTCAGATGACTTGTTTGACGATACTGAAGAGAGATACCGAAATGAGCTTCGAGGGCGTACATACCCCGCTGGTGACACCGTTCAAGGCGGATGGCGAAATCGATCACAATCTGCTCGGCAAGCATGCGGCGGACCTCGCTGGCCGCGTAGCCGGCCTTGGGGTCGGCGGCACAACGGGCGAATACTACGCGTTGAGTTTCGAGGAACGCGTCAAGACGTTCAACACGGTTGCCGAGGCAGCGGGCGGCAAGACGTATTTGACCGCGGGCATCAACGCGACGACGACGAAGGAAGTGATTCGTCTGGGCCAGGAAGCCAAACGGGCCGGCCTGCCTGCCTTACTGGTGGCCGCCCCGTACTACGCCCAGCCCACGCAGGAAGAGCTCCTCAACCACCTGCTCAAGGTGGACGATGCGCTCGACATGCCGATCATGCTTTACAACTTCCCGGCCCGCACGGGCACTGAGATCAGCGATGGCGTGCTTGCAACGTTGCTGGAGCGGCCGAATTTCATCGCGATGAAAGAGAGCACCGGGGACGTTTCCCGTCTGCATCATCTCGCCACGCACTTTAGCGACCGGCTCGTGCTCAGCTGCGGGATGGACGACCAGGCGCTCGAGTTCTTCGCCTGGGGCGCGAAAAGCTGGGTCGGCGGCGCGTCCAACTTCCTGCCCGAAGCGCATACGGCGCTCTTCGATGCGTGCGTGAACAAGGGCGATTTCCAATTGGGCCGCAAGCTGATGGCGCAACTGCTGCCCGTGCTCGAACTGCTCGAGCGCAGCGGGAAATTCATTCAATACGTTCGCTATGGCTGCGAACTGGCGGGCAAGCCCGTCGGGGTCGCCCGCGCACCGCTCGGCACGCTGTCCGACGAAGAGCGCCGCGCGTTCGCGAAGCTCGTCGAACCGCTGCTCGGCAACGCTCGGTAACTTGCACGACCATGAAACTGGATTTTGCGCGGTTTCCCGCCCCGGATGGCGTGAACGGATGGTGGGAGAGCCTCCCGCCGCCCGGGTGCGCCGAGACGGTGTCGTCCGAATACGAATACGACTGGGTCGTCATCGGCGGAGGCATTACGGGGCTCTGCGCCGCCCGGCGCCTCGCTGAATTGGCGCCTGGTGCCTCCGTTGCGCTCGTCGAAGCAGACCGCATCGGCCGCACCACCGCCGGGCGGAACTCGGGTTTCTTCGTCGACCTGCCGCACGACATCAGCAGCGAAAGCTATTCCCGAAGCATCGAAGCGGACAAGGCGGACGTGCGGCTGCAACGTCACGGGATCGACTACGTGCGCTCGGTCGTGCGTCGGCACGGCATTGAATGCGATTGGCGCGACGACGGCAAGTTTCACGCTTCGGTCAACAAGAGAGGACAGGCGGCGCTTGCTCACTTCGCCGAGGGGCTGGAGCGTATCGGTGAGCCGTTCCATTGGCTCGACGAGGCGGCGATCAAGGCCGTCACCGGGAGCGACTTTTATTGCGGCGCGCTGTTCACGCCCGGGTGCAGCACGGTTCAGCCGGCCGCGCTGATGCGCGGCCTCGCGGCGACCTTACCGCGCAACGCGAAGGCGTTTGAAATGAGCGCCGTGAAGTCGATCGACGACCGCGGCGACGCGAAGGTGCTGACTTTCGCCGGCGGCAAGATCACGGCGAAGCGCGTGATTCTCTGCACGAATGCCTATGCGGCGCGATTCGGCGGGCATCCGAACGGCTTGCTGCCCGTCTACACGTTTGCGTCCATGACGCGTGTCATGAACCCGGACGAGGTCAGGAGGCTCGGCGGTACCCCATCGTGGGCGCTGATCCCGGCGGACCCGATGGGCACGACCGTTCGGCGCTTGATTACCGACCGCATTTGCGTTCGCAACCACTTCGCGTTCCGGCCGGGCCTCGAGGTGTCCCAGGCTGATCTCGCCAAGGCGAGGAGCCTGCATCAACGTTCCTTCGACCGACGGTTTCCGATGCTGAAGGGCGTCGAGCTCGAATACACGTGGGGCGGACCTTTGTGTCTGTCCGCGAACAACGGCGCGCTCTTCGGTCGCAGAGGCGACGGCGTTTTCGAAGCCGTCGGCTGCAATGGCCTCGGCCTCAGCAGAGGGTCCGCGTCGGGCAAGCTCATCGCGGAATATGCGCTCGGACAATCGAGCGACCTCGTTCATCAGCTCTTGAATCAGCCGCACCCGCGCTCGTTGCCGGTGCGTCCCATTGCCGACGTGGCGGTGTCCGCGGCGATCTGGGTCAAGGAGTTCACGGCAGGCGCCGAGCTTTAATTTTCGAGGACAAGACAATGACGACTTATCAGGAATGGAAGCAGAAGGCAGAAATGCTGTCGCTCGATGGGCGCGCGTTCATTGCCGGGCAACGGTGCGCGGCGGCTTCGAATGAAACGTTCGGAACGCTGAATCCGTCTACCGGCAAGGTATTGGCCGACATCGCGAAGTGCGAGGCGAAAGACGTCGATCGCGCGGTCGTCGCGGCGAGGGATGCTTTCGAAAGCGGTGTCTGGTCCACGGTCACGCCCGCGCAGAGAAAATCGGTGCTGCTTCGGTTGGCGCAGTTGATCGAGGAAAACGCGGACGAACTGGCGCTGCTCGAAGCGCTCGAGGCCGGCAAGCCGATTGGGGAATGCCTCGGCCTGGATATCCCCGAGTCGGCCGCATGCATCCGCTGGCACGCGGAAGCCACCGACAAGCGCTACGACGCACTATCGCCGTCCGGCCCGAGCGTGGTCAGCATGATCACGCGAGAACCGATCGGCGTCGTGGGTGCGGTGCTGCCGTGGAATTTCCCGGCGTTGATGCTCGCCTGGAAGATCGGCCCGGCGCTTTCCGTCGGCAACAGCGTCATTGTGAAGCCGGCCGAGCAGACGTCGCTTTCGACGCTGCGCATCGCCGATCTCGCGTTCCAAGCCGGCGTGCCCGCCGGGGTCTTCAGTGTCGTCACGGGCTTTGGGGAGGGCGCGGGGCAGGCGATCGGGCTCCACGCCGACATCGACCTTGTGGCATTCACGGGCTCGACCGAAACCGGCAAGCGATTTCTCCGTTACTCGGCCGACACGAACCTCAAGCGGGTCGTATTGGAATGCGGCGGCAAGAACCCGCAGATTGTTTTGCCGGACGTCGCGAATCTCGACCCGGTCGCCGAGAATGCGGTTGCTGCGGCATTCTGGAACATGGGCGAAAACTGCAGCGCGGGTTCGCGCATTCTCGTGCCCGCGAGCAAGAAGGCCGAGATGCTTCAGAAGGTTCAGGCGGTGCTGGAAGGCTGGAAGACCGGCGATCCGCTCGACCCGGACGTGAAGCTCGGTTCGCTGATCGAGAAGCCGCACTATGAGAAGGTGCTCGCTCACATCGAGAAGGCGAAGGCGGAGGGCGCACGCCTCGTATGCGGCGGCAAGGCCACGCTCGGCGAAACCGGCGGGTGGTTCGTCGAGCCGACCATCTTCGACAACGTGACGCCCGAGATGACGATCGCGCGTGAAGAGGTGTTCGGCCCGGTCCTCTGCTTCATCGAGTACGACGATATCGAAGATGCGGTCCGGATCGCCAATGACACTTGCTACGGGCTCGCTGCATCATTGTGGACGGACAACGTCAATCATGCGCACAAAATCGCGGCGCGAATCCGGGCCGGCACGGTCACGGTAAATTGCTTCGGCGAAGGCGATCTGTCCACGCCGTTCGGCGGCTTCAAGCAATCGGGATTCGGCGGCCGCGATAAATCGGTCTACGCGCATGATCAGTACTGCGAACTGAAGACTACCTGGTTGAAGCTCGATTGATCGCGCGCAGAACGCTGAAGACCCCCAGGCGTGCCTCTCTTGCCAGTGGGCGGGGCAGCTAGCACACTACTCTTGTGTGAGCCGCTTACGGCCGGCCCGGCCCGAGGCCGGGCGTCGTCACGGGCCGCGCGGCGACAGCGGCCGACGGGCCCGCGATCGTAACGGATCAGAGGTATCCGCCTGGAAGGTGATAGCCATGCAAAAGAAGCAGTTGTTTGCGGACCGACTTCTCGCCCAGATGCCGTCATTGCGGGCGCTGAGGTGCTTTGTCACCGCGGCGCGATACGAGAGCTTCACGCAGGCGGCCGAGGTGCTCTGCGTGACACAGGCGGCAATCAGCAGACAGATCAAGGAGCTCGAGGATTCGCTCGACGTCGCGTTGTTCGAGCGCACCGGCAGGCACATTTCGTTGACCGATGCAGGACGCATTCTCTACAACGCGTCGTATCTCTCGATCATGAACATCGCGGAAGCGGCCGAGGCCGTCCGCCGCTCGGACAAGCAGGCGTTGACGATCTGCGTCTCGCACACCTTCTCCGCGTTGTGGCTGTCGTTCAGGCTGCCGGCGTTCCGCAAGCGGTTTCCGGATATCCGCTTGCACGTGATGGTGACCGAGCATTTCATGGAGCTCGACGAGCTCATGGAGCCCGACGTCATCATCACGAAGAACCCTCCGCGCGAAGCGGAATACGAGGTCGAGCCGCTATTCCACGACGTCGTCTATCCTGTCTGCAGCCAGCCGTTTTATGAGCGGCATTTTCATGGCAGATCGTTGAAGCCGCTGGACCTGCTCACGCATCCCACGTTGAACCTCTCGTTGCTGGGGCGGGCGCAGGTTTGCGAGCACGTCGATTGGCGCGTGTGGCGAAACTGGTTTCAGCCCAGCGACGGCTCGGATCGGCTCGTGGAGAACGAGCATTTGGAGAGCAACGACTATCGGTTGCTCGTCGCTCAGGCCGAAGCGGGCGAAGGCACCCTGCTGGGCTGGCATCACCTCGTGCACCGTCAAGTGGAGCAGGGACGCCTGCTGAGGCCCGTCCAGGATGCCCTAGTCTTCCACGACCGTCATCACTATCTGATCACGCACCGGAACGCGAAGCTTCGGCCCGAGTATCTGCAGTTTCGCGAGTGGCTCGCCGAGGAAGTCGGGGCGATGATGCGCGAATGGCGCGGCGCGGAAGCCGTCACGGAGAAGTGACGGCGCCTGCGCCGGAATGCTCGAATCACGGCGCCCAGTGGCCCTCTACCCACACCCAACCGGGGCCGCGTGCAGCCCAGTGTCCGGGCACCCAGTGGTAGCCGATGCGTTCGGCTTGCCAATGCCCTGGCTCCCAAACGTATGCACCGTGCTCCCAGCGCCAGTGTCCCGCTACCCAGACATAGCCCGTGCGCGGCGGCGGAGCGACTTCGACGCGAGGCGCCGGCGGCGCCGTGCGGACCACGGCAGGTTCGGGTTCGGCGACCACGCACGCCGATAGACTGGCAGATAGCAGCATGACGCCGACGAGGCCTGCGGCGGCACGAACGAGGTTTTGCCGGCGTGCATGCGTTTTGGCGGGCTTGCCGCCATTGATGGATCGCATTTTCATATTTGCAAGCATCTTCGATTGGTGATTGGTTGACCGTCCCTGACATCGCGATGGCGCTTTGGAAGATTGTCCCCGAAACGCATCCCGTAGGTGTTAAACGGCTTACCCACGGATTTCCGTCGCAGCGGGCGCAAGGTTTTTGCACCCATAAAGCAGTTTTGCCGTCTCGCCGACCGCGTAAAGCAGACGACGGAATCGCTTGGGTCGTGATGCTGGAAAAGCGCCCCTAATGAACAGCCTGCGCTGACGAAGTTCCGTCCGCGGCGCGTCCCGGCTGCCCGCTCGAAGCCATGCCGGCGTCGGCGGGCAGCTTCTCATCCCACCCTCCGCCGAGCGCTTTCACGAGCGCGACCGAAAACGCCATCTGTTGGCCATGGATCTGCACCTCCTGGCGCTGGCTCGTCAGCAGCGACTGCTGCGCATCGATCACGTTGAGATAAGCGACGAGTCCGCCCGAGTAGCGATCGTTCGCGAGCGACAGCAGTCTTTGCGCATCGACGACGGCCGCATGGGCCTGCTTCGACGCGACATCGAGGACCGAGAGACCCGTGACGCCGTCCTGGACCTGTTGGAACGCGTTCAGCACCGTCTGTCGATAGGTGGCTTCGGCCGCGCGATACCCCTCGCTTGCGAAGTTCAGATTCGCGTTACGCCGGCCGCCATCGAAGACGACCTGACTTAACGACGCACCGAGCGTCCACATGAGACTCGGCGCGGTAAAGAGGCTCGAGAACGCCGTCGATTCCCAACCGATGCTCGGCGAGAGAACGAGGCTCGGAAAGAACGCCGCCTTCGCGACGCCGATTTGCGCATTGGCTGCGGCCATCGCGCGTTCGGCCGAAGCGATGTCGGGCCGCCGCTGCAACAGTTCGCTCGGAACGCCGACGGAAATCGACGGCACCTTCGTTTCGACGATCTCGGGCGCAATCGAAAACTCGGGCGCCGGCGTACCGATCAGCGCGGCGATCGCGTGCTCGTCCTGCGCGCGTTGATTGAGCAGCAGCGTTGCCTGCGTCCGTGTCGCGTCGAGCTGCGCCTGTTGCTGATAGAGATCGAGTCCGGACACGGAGCCGAGCTCATGCTCGGCTTTCACGAAATCGAGCGCCCTCTCTTGCAGTCGGACCGATTGGTTCAATACGTCGATCTCGGCGTCGAGCTCGCGCAAGGCGTAGTAGTCGGTGGCAAGCTCTGTCGTCAGAACGAGGCGTGCATTGGCCAGGTCGTCGGCCGCTTGTTGCGCCGAGGCTTTCGCGCTCTCCACTTCGCGGCGGATGCGGCCGAAGAGGTCCGTGTCGTAACTGACTGTCGGCTGCACGAGGACTTCGTTTTGCACCGTGGACTGGTTCGGTGTCGTGTAGCTGAGCCTGGGCCTGTCCTTCGAGACTTTCTGGCGAGCGAGCGCGCCGGAAAGATCGAGCTCGGGCAGGCGTTGCGCCGAGTTGAAGGCAAGCGTCGCCTTCGCCTGCTCGTAGTGCGCACTCGCGGCGGCGAGCGTCTGGTTTTGCGCAAGCGCCTCCTTTTCGAGCGCGTCGAGCTTCGCGTCGTCGAACTGTCTCCACCAGTCGAGCGTGAGCGGGGCATGCGAGGGCACCGCCAGTTGCCAATTCGAATCAGTTCGCCAGGCCGCGGGCGCTTCGACCTCGGGGCGTTTGTAATCGGGCCCCACGGTGCAAGCCGACAATAAAACGGCAACGGCGGCCGCGGGCCAGGCGCAAGCGAGACGGCGCGAGCGCATCAGGAGAGCCCCTTGTCCGCGGTCTTCGACATGACCTGCACGTGATCGCCGTCGGCGATCGAATCGCTCGGATTGACGATGATCCGGTCGTTCGGCTCGATGCCGCTTTCGATTTCGAGCGACTGGCCGAGATCCTGTGCGATCGTGACCGCGCGCAAATGGACGACGCCGTTGGCGTCGACGACTGCAAGACGCGGCCCCTCCGAGCGAAACAACAGTGCGTTGTCGGGCACGAGCAGATGCGAATGCAGTGCCTGGGGTAACGCGACTTGCACGTAAGCGCCGGGCCGCAGTTTGTCGTCGGCATTCGGCAGCGTGACTTCGAGTTGCAGCGACCGCGTCGGCACGTCGATGGCGCCCGAGATATGCGTGATCGTTCCGCGGAACGACTGGCCGGGCAACTCGGCTTGCGTGACGGCGACGGGCATGCCGACTTTGACGTTTTGCGAGTAGGCCTGCGGCAACTGCACATACACGCGCAGCGTCTTCGATTGGGCAAGCGCGAAAAGTGCACGACTGCTGCCGCTGCCCGCATCGATGAGATCGCCGACATCGACATTGCGCTGTGTGACGACACCGTCGAACGGTGCCACGATGCGCTTGAACGATTCGAGCTGTTGGAGGCGCTTCACGTTCGCCTCCGCGGCGGCCAGATTAGCGAGATCCTGGTGGTAGGTGCCTTGCCGGTCGTCGAGCTCCTGCTGCGAGACAGCATCGCGTTGCCGCAATTGCTGCCAGCGCTCGAACGACGTCTTCGCCAATGCGAGGCTCGCGCTCGCCTGTTGGCGTTGCGCGATGGCCTGGGCCAGTTCCTGATCGATCTCGGGCGTGTCGAGATCGGCGAGCAACTGCCCTTGCTTGACGTGCGCGCCGATGTCGACATACCAATGCAGCAAATAGCCCGTCGCTCGCGCATAAATCGGCGATTCGACAAAGCCGCGCAGCGTGCCCGGCAAAAGCATGTCGCCGGCACCGTCCGCGATTTTCGGCGTGACGACGTTGACATACTGCTTCGCATTCTGCGCGGTGGCGTTCGCCGTGGCGCGCTCGTTTACGATGTTCGCGACGACGGTACGCAGCGCACCCGCGGCGAGCAGAACCAGCACGACGACGGTCGCGATTTTTGCGCGCCGCCAGATGCGATCACGCGGCGGCAGCATGTGACCGCTTCCGTCTTCTCGTGCCGGAATGGCCAAGGGGGCGTGAGTTTCTTCAGTCATGTCAGCTGGACCTGGATGGGGGCTTCACGTATTTCATCGATCAATCGGCCTCCTCTTCGGCCGCGGCCTGTCGGGCGTGGCGCCGCGCGAGACGGCCGTGAATGCCCGCGAAGAGAAGCGGAACGAACAGGAGCGTCGAAACGGTCGCGAACAATAGGCCGCCGATGACGGCGCGGCCGAGCGGCGCGTTCTGCTCGGCGCCTTCGCCAAGACCCAGCGCCATCGGCACCATGCCGATGATCATCGCGCAGGCCGTCATCAACACGGGACGAATACGGCTGGCTCCGGCCTCGAGCGCGGCGGTGAGCGGCGGCGCACCGGCCGTGAGTCGCTGGCGCGCGAAGGAGACCATCAGGATACTGTTCGCCGTGGCGACCCCCATCGTCATGATGGCGCCCGTCAATGCGGGTACGGACATATGCGTGCCCGTCAGGAACAGCATCCAGACGATGCCCGCGAGCGCCGCCGGCAACGCGCTCACGATGATGAGCGGATCGAGCCAGGACTGGAAATTGACGACGATGAGCAGATAAACGAGCACGATCGCCATCGCGACGCCAATGCCGAGCCCGAGGTAGGACCGCTGCATCGTCTCCACTTGGCCGCGCACGACGATCTGGCTCCCGCGCGGCAGCGTGGCCCTCGCTTGCTCGACGAGCTGGTCGATTTGCCTCGCGACGCTGCCGAGATCGCGGCCCTCGACGCTCACGAGCAAATCGACGACGGGCCTGATGTTGTAGTGCGTGACCAAGGCGAATTGATTGCCGGGCTGCACCTGAACGAGGTTGCCGAGCAGTTGCGGCGTGCCGGAGGCGGCGGGCGACGCTCCGCGTGCGGCGACGGGCGTGCGCAGCAACGCGTCCACCGACGTCACGTCGTATTGCGGCGTCCGCACGGAAAGCTGGTACTCCACGCCGTTTCGCGGGTTGAACCAAAAACCGGGTGACGTCTGCGTGCTGCCGGCCAGCGAGATGAGCACATTCTGCGCAACGTCGTTCGCGCTCAGATTCAGTTGCTGCAGCCGCGTGCGGTCCATTTGCAAATGAATCGTCGGCTCGTCGAACTTCTGCTGAATGTGCGTATCGACCGTGCCGCGAATCATGCGCACCTGTTTCATCAGCTTGCTCGCGGCATCGAAGTTCGCGGTCTGGTTGGCGCCGGCGATCTGGACGTCGATTGCCGCGGGCAAGCCGAAGTTCAGAATCTGCGTAACGATGTCGGCGGGCTGAAAGTAAAACTCGACGCCTGGGAAGCGCTGCGGCAGGACCGCGCGCAGCTTGTCGATATAGGTTTGTGTCCGCTCGTGATCGGGCTTCAGCGCGATCTGGATATCGCCGTCGAGCGTGCCGATCGTCCCTGCGTTGCTATAGGAGAGGTTGATGCCGCTATAAGGCAAGCCGAGGTTGTCGAGGGTCGTGCCAAGGTCGCGTGGCGGCACGACGGTGCGAATCACTTTTTCGACATCGTCGGCGAGCCGGGCCGTTTCCTCGATCCGCGTGCCGGTCGGCGCGCGCATGTGCAGCCGGATGTCGCCCGCATCCACACTCGGGAAGAAATCGGCGCCGAGCACGAACGCAAGGCCGAGCGATGCCACGCAAAAGGCGAGGAACGATATGACGAACAGGCGCCGCCTCACCAGCAACGTACTCAGAAGGACGATATAGGCGGCGCGCATGCGCTCGAACGCGCCCTCGAAGGCGTGATGCGATCGCATGAACAGATTCGGTCGTGCGCCGCTCTTGGGCTTGTGTGCGTGGCCCATCAGCAGCATGGCCATCGTCGGCACGAGCGTGCGCGAAAGAATGTACGACGCGAGCATCGCGAAGACGACGGCCTCCGCCAGCGGGACGAACAGATACCGCGCCACGCCCGTCAGGAAGAACATCGGCACGAACACGATACAGATACAGAGCGTCGAGACGAACGCCGGCACGGCGATCTCGCCGGCACCGTCGAGGATCGCGTCATGCAGATTCGTACCCAGGCGCAAATGCCGCTCGATGTTCTCGATCGTGACGGTCGCGTCGTCGACGAGAATCCCGACGGCGAGCGCGAGGCCGCCGAGCGTCATGATGTTGATCGTTTGGCCCAGCGCGTGCAGTGCAAGCAGCGAAGAAAGAATCGACAACGGAATCGAGATCGCGATGATGCAGGTGCTGCGCCAATTGCCGAGGAAGAGCAGGATCATCGCGGCCGTGAGCGCGGCCGCAATCACCGCTTCGCGGGCGACGCCCGTGATCGCCGCTTTGACGTAGAGAGATTGATCGAACAACGCCCTGATCGTCAGCTCGCGCGGCAGCGTCGTCTCGGCGACAGGCAGTAACCGGTGAACGGCGTTGACGACCGACAGCGTGGAAGCATTGCCCGCTTTCAGAATCGAAAGCAGCACGCCGCGCCGGCCATCCTGCCGCACGATATTGGTCTGCGGCGAGTAGCCGTCACGCACGTGCGCCACCTCGCGCAGATACGTGGTCGCGCCGTTGACCGTGCGCACGGGCAGATCGTTGAGCCCGGCGATCGTCGCGGGCGAGCCGTTCATGTCGACCGTGTATTCGCGAGGGCCGATTTTTGCGGTGCCCGTCGGGAGAATCAGGTTCTGCGCATTGACGGCGTTGACGACGTCGAGCGGTGTCAGCCCCTTCGCGAGCAGGGCGCGCGGATCGATATCGACGGAAACAAGCCGCGACTTGCCTCCATAGGGATACGGCACCTGCGCCCCGGGAATCGTGATGATCTGCGGGCGCAGGAAGTTCAGCGCGGTGTCGTTGAGATCCTGCTCGGACAGCGTGTCGCTCGAAAGCCCGAGCTGGATCACCGGAATCGACGAGGCCGAATAGCTGATGATGAGTGGCGGCGTCGCACCCGGCGGCATTTGCCTCAACTGCGTCTGCTCGACCGCGACTGTTTGCGCGATCGCAGTCTGGATGCTCGCGTTAGGTTGCAGAAACAGCTTGATGATCGCGATGCCGGCCAACGACTGCGACTCGATATGCTCGATGTCGTTGACGGTGGTGGTTAGGCTGCGCTCGTTCACCGACGTCATGCGGTTGGCCATCTCCTGAGCGGAAAGGCCCTGGTAATTCCAGATGATGCTGATGACCGGGATATCGATGTTCGGCAGGATATCGATCGGCGTCGTCAGCAACGAGAACGGGGTCGCCAGCACGATGAGGATGGCCATCACGATGAACGTGTAGGGCCGCTTGAGGGCAACGTTGACGATCCACATGCGAAAACACGCCGAAATGTTGCAGAGGAGAAGGTGGAATGTAGTCGAACGCGGTGAAAAAAGTGAATTCCTCCCCGCCACAATGACGAATCGTCGGGCGGGAAACGATTACGAATCGTTACGACTACTCCAACGTTGCGAGTCGTCCGAGCGTGGCGGCTCGACAGGATAGGCTTCGGGGGCGCTCGCGCGGCGGTGGGCGGGGCGCGGTGTTCGGTGGCAGAATCGCTGGTGCCCTCTCATGAAGCGATGATACGCGTTCCCCGACTACCGTTGTTCTCGAAGCGATGTCTTCTTCCAGGAAAGGAGGAGTTGGAATGAGCACCTACGTAATCGCCACGATCGTTCCCAAGGCCGAGCATGCCGCGGACCTCGAAGCTGCACTGCGGCAAATGGTACCCGTGACGCGCAAAGAGCCCGGCAACCGTCGGTATGACCTCTTTCGCGAGACGCGCGAGGGCAAAGGGCCGGCCTTGCATCTCTATGAGATCTACGTCGACCGGGCCGCGTTCGACGCGCATCTCGCGAGCGAGCACTTTCAGGCGTTGAAGGCGAAGATGGGAGACTGGATCGCCGAGCCGCCGCAGATCAGAGTCGTGGAGGAAATCGACGTAGCGTCGTAGCCGGCGGTCCGGCAAGCCGCCTTTCTATTTGCTTTCGCCTTGCTTTCCCTCAGGCGAAAGTGTCGGCGCATCGCGTGACCGAGGCCGCCTGCCGATGCGCCGACGCATCGGGCTACCTTCCGTGCCAGCCGCCCCCGAAGCCCACGCCTACCGATACGCTCGGCGCGTAGTAAGCGGGTGCGGCGTAATAGCCGTATGCGGGATAGGCTGGCGCGTATCCGTACGGGGGAGCGACGACACAGCCGGCTAGGCCGCCGGCCAGGGCAATGACTGCGAGCAGCCTGATCACGATTTTTCTCTCCGTCGTCGAATTCCCAACGTCAAAAAAGCGCCCGCCTTGCGCGTTGTGAGGAGGGCCGAGCTGGAGTGGGTAAGAAAGGCCTCACCATGGAGGCAAGCCCAGTGTAGGCGCGCCGATCGCGGTTTCGATTGCGACGGCGTTAACACGTGTTACGCGGCGTCACAGCAACCCATAGGGCTTACATATCGTTGCAGAACAAACGAAACGAGACCATCAGCTCGAAAGGGAAACCGTGGCGATGTCTTCCGAAATGACGACGCGGGCGCCGAACGGGGGACGATCGAGCCGGCCCCTGGCGACGCGAAAATGTAACGGCCGCTGACAGGCGCCGCCGCCTGCATGGCGGGCGCGATTCGGCCCCTCAACCCCGCGACGGCGCGCTCGTGGCGTCGCAGGCTTTGGCCGCCCATGGCTGCATCCGATGAAATGAGCGCTTACAAGTCGGCACATGTTCGCGCGCCGGTCCTCGATACATTGGTTCTCAGGCGGAGGCGGGAACGTCTTCCACGATCGGTCCTGCCGCCATCGAATATGAACCGAATGTAGGAGGTAAGTATGAAAGCCCGTTCGATTTTTGCTCGCACGGCTCTCGCGGTCGCGCTGGTAGGCGGTTCGTTTATCGCCGCGGAAACGGCATCCGCACAAGAACGCCCGCAGCGTGTCCCATATGGCGAGGCGCATCTGATGCCGGTGGACGTCAATGTCAGCATCGGCATGCACGGCGATCGCTATTGGGATGGTCATCGCTACTGGGAGCATGACGAGTGGGCGCACCGTCACCCGCACGATCGCGATCCTTGGCATCGCGACGACGATCGCCGTCCGCATCCTCGGGAAGACGAGCCGCATCGTTATTGACCCTATCGCCATCCGCCGTCGCTTGACCGTTTGACCTTCGAGTCCGGTGATCGACGGCGTGGCCTTGGGCCGGCTGCCGGAACAGGCAGCCGGCTTTTTTTCTGGCCGGCTCGATTTTTCGTAGAATTCGCCTTTGCGATGGCGGCATGACATTGCACGGCGCGCTGAGAGACGCGCCGCCGCACCGATGCGGGCAACGAACGAAGACTCGAAAAAAGGAGAGCATGGCCATGCTGTTAGTCGACATGAAGCCGTTGGTGGACCGCCTCAATGACTATTGCAGGCAAGCGCTGGCGGATAGCGCGGGGCGCTGCGTATCGCAAGGGCACTACGAAGTCACTGTCGAACACTTGCTGCTCGAGCTGCTCGACGACGACCAGGCGGACATCCCGCTACTGCTGCGTCAGCATGGCATCGACGCCGCCGCGCTGAAGCGCTCCCTTACTCGGGCCACCGAAGACTTCCGGACCGGCAATGCGGGTCGTCCCGTGTTTTCGCCGTTGCTGCTCGAGCTGCTGCAGGATGCGTGGCTCATCGCGTCCGTCGATCTCGCCGAAACGCGTGTACGGTCAGGGGCCATCCTCGTCGCGCTGATTGCGCGCGCCACGTTTCTTGCAGCCGGAAGCTACGCGGACATGCTGCGACGCGTGAATCGCGACGCCGTGCTCGAAAGCTTCCGCCGGGTCTGCGCCGCCTCGCGCGAAACGGCGACGAGCGCCGATGAGCCGGCTCAGGCAGCGGGGGGACGGCCAAGCGCAAGCGCGGGCGGCGAGGGCAGCGCTATCGCCAAGTACTGCGAAAACTTCACGGAGAAGGCTCGAGCAGGCCAGATCGACCCTGTGTTCGGCCGCGACCCCGAGATTCGGCAGATGGTCGATATCCTCGCTCGCCGACGCAAAAACAACCCGATTTGCGTCGGCGACCCCGGCGTCGGCAAGACGGCGGTGGTGGAGGGCCTCGCGTTGCGTGTCGTCGAAGGCGATGTCCCCGAGTCGCTGCGCGGTGTGACGCTTCTGGGGCTCGATATGGGCCTCCTGCAGGCAGGCGCGAGCGTCAAGGGCGAGTTCGAGAATCGCTTGAAGCGGATCATCAACGAGATCAAGGCGTCCGCGAAGCCGATCATCCTCTTCATCGACGAAGCCCATACGCTGATCGGCGCTGGGGGGCAGGCCGGCTCGTCGGACGCGGCCAATCTGTTGAAGCCCGCGCTCGCTCGCGGCGAGTTGCGCACGATCGCCGCGACGACGTGGTCCGAATACAAGAAGTACTTCGAGAAAGATGCGGCGCTCGCGCGGCGCTTCCAGCTCGTCAAGCTCGACGAGCCGGACGTTCGCACCGCGGTGCTGATTCTGCGCGGATTGAAGGAGCGCTACGAAGCGGAGCATCGCGTCGTCATGCGCGACGACGCTATCGTCGCCGCGGCGGAATTGTCGAGCCGCTATATCACGGGCCGACAGTTGCCGGACAAGGCGATCGATCTGCTCGATACCGCGTGCGCTCGCGTCAAGGTGTTGCAAAGCGCAAAGCCCGACATACTCGAGGATGCGGAGCGTGCGATCCAGGCGCTCATGCGCGAGCGGGCCGGGCTCGAACGCGATCGCGACAATCTGCAAGCCGTCGACGAGAGCCGACTCGACGAGATCTCCGCCGAGTTGGCCGAGCTGGACGCAACTAAAGAATCGTTGTCTGCGCGCTGGCTTGCGCAGAAATCGACGGCCCAGGCGTTGCTCGCCGCACGCGCGGCGTTGGCCGAGGCGCGCGGCGCGGCCAAGCCGCAATCCGAGCTCGAACGACTGCGCCAGGCCGTGGCCGACGCGCAGGCGGCCCTCGGCGACGCTCAGGGCGAAGCGCCGCTGGTGCGCGTCGACGTCGATCCGGACGTGGTGGCCAAGGTGGTCAGCGATTGGACCGGCATTCCGCTCGGCAAGCTCCAGCGCGATCAGGCCCAGGTGATTCTGCACATGGCCGAGACGCTCAAGCGGCGCGTGCGCGGACAGGACCATGCGATGGATCTGATTGCGGAGATCCTGAAGTCATCGGCCGCCGGCCTGAAGGACCCGCAGCAGCCGATGGGCGTGTTCCTGCTCGTGGGGCCGTCGGGTGTCGGTAAGACGGAGACCGCGCTGACTGTCGCCGATATGCTTTTCGGCGACGAGAAATCGACGATCACCGTCAACATGAGCGAGTTTCAAGAACGCCATAACGTGAGCCGCCTGATCGGATCGCCGCCCGGTTACGTCGGTTATGGCGAAGGTGGCCTGCTGACCGAAGCGGTGCGCCAACGGCCGTACTCCGTCGTCCTGCTCGATGAAGTCGAAAAGGCCCACCTCGACGTCATGAACCTCTTCTATCAGGTATTCGACAAGGGCGTACTGTCGGACGGAGAGGGGAAGACGATCGACTTCTCCAATACGGTCGTCTTTCTGACGTCCAACCTGGCGAGCGCCGTCATCACCGAGATGACGGCGAACGGCGCATGGCCCGACGCCGACGCGATACTGGCGGCCGTGCGGCCGATCCTGTCAGCTCACTTCAAGCCCGCGCTGCTCGCGCGGATGACCGTCGTCCCGTTCCATGCGTTGGCGGCCGACGCAATGGCCGCGATCGTCAGGCTGAAACTCGACAAGCTGGCGCAGCGTCTCGCACGCGGCAACAAGCTGCGGCTAGCCTATTCCGACGCTGTCGTCGACACCATCGCGGCACGTTGCACCGAAGTCGAGACGGGGGCGCGCAACATCGATTTCATTTTGCGCGGCGCGGTGATGCCGATGCTCTCGCAAGAAATCCTGGCGCGGATGGGCGACGCAGCTGATCTCGACACACTCTCGCTCGACATCGACGAGCGCGGCGCGTTTACTGTTTCGTACTACTAATCGTACGGCACGGTCGGGCCTCGACAGACAGGAGATCAGTCAACCCCGGGCATGACCGGATCTCAAGAAGATTGCGTCGGAGCCGTAACACAGGCGAGGCGGTGCACCCGCCAACGCCGCATCCGTTCGGGTGCTTTCCGCGCAATTTACTGAGGATTCCGAAATGATTTGGCTTGCCCGCATGACCGTCTTCAACAAGCTTCTTCTGGCATTTTCATTCGTCGTGGGATTGGGGGCGCTCGTCGGCGGGGCGGGCCTGTGGGGCGTGTCCGCCATGCGCGACGTCGCCGAACAGATCAGTACCAAGGAGATGAACGGGCTTTACTACGTCGAGGAAGGCAACCGGCAGCGGCTCAACGCGGACCTTGCCGAGGCACAACTGCGCTACGCGACTGATGAAGCGGTGAAGCAACAGCTGAAGGAGCGGCTGACACAGTCGCTCGCCCGACTTCATGAATCGTTGGAGCGCTTCCCCGAAACGATCCATACCGAGCAAGGGCGCGCACTGTTCGCCGACGCGATGAAAAAGGAACAAGAGTGGGAAGATGCGCTGCGCGCCGAAATGGGCGCGAGCGACGAGGCAACATTGTCGCGCGCGAGCGCGGCGAGCAGCGCGTTGCGCGACACATTCGAGGCGCTGATCAAGCGCAAGTACGACCTCGCTCAGACCGCGGTGCGCGGCTCTCAAGCGACCTATGAATCCGTGCGGCTGACGATGTTCGCCTTCATCTTCGCCTCGATCACCATCGGCGTGCTGCTCGCATGGTTCATCGCACGGCAGCTGTCGCGTCAGCTCGGCGGCGAGCCGGCCGATGCGGTGGAAATCGCGAATCGAATCGCGCAGGGGGACCTGTCGGTCCCGATCAACACCCGGACCGGCGATACCCAGAGCCTGCTTTGGGCCCTCAAGAATATGCGGGAAAGACTCGTGCAGATCGTTTCGAGCATCGGCACCTCGAGCGATTCCATCGCGACGGCGGCGCAGGAGCTCGCTCGCGGCAACACGGATTTGTCGCAGCGCACGGAAGAGCAGGCGGCGTCTCTCGAGGAAACGGCTTCGAGCATGGAAGAGCTGACCTCGACCGTACGCAACAACGCCGACAATGCGCGGCAGGCGAGCGGGCTCGCAGGCGGCGCATCCGAGATCGCCGAGACGAGCAGCGGTTACGTGAGGCAAGTCGTCGAGACGATGCGCGAGCTTGCGGACGGCTCGAAGCGCATGACCGACATCATCGCCGTCATCGAAAGCATTGCCTTCCAGACCAACATTCTTGCGCTCAATGCCGCGGTGGAAGCGGCGCGCGCGGGGGAGCAGGGGCGCGGCTTCGCGGTCGTCGCCGGCGAAGTGCGCGCGCTCGCCCAGCGCAGCGCCGTGTCGGCGAAAGAGATCAAGGAGCTGATCGAAGGCTCGACGACGCGCGTCGATTCCGGTGTGCAAGTCGCCGAGCGCGCGGGGAAAACGATGGCCGAGGTGATGCAGGCCGTCCAGCGCGTGACCGACATCATGGGCGAAATCTCGGCCGCCTCGGCCGAGCAGAGCACGGGCATCGAGCAGGTCAACCGCGCCGTCGTGCAAATGGATCAGGTCACGCAGCAAAACGCGGCGCTCGTCGAACAAGCGGCGGCGGCAGCCGGCTCCATGGCCGATCAGGCGCGCGAGCTCAAGACGGCTGTCGCCGTGTTCCGGGTCGGCTCCCGGCACCCCGAGTCCACGCACGCGCCGCTCAAGACGCAATTCTGATCGCTTGCCAGCGCCAGTTGCCCTCCGTACACTCGCGCGTTGACCGCTGCGCCGGACCGTCGCGGCGCGTCTCCACGATAAGAAGGCAACACGTCGACAAAGGAGCGCAACGAGCATGGCCGATTCCTATTTCCCGCGCTGGCGCCTCGCGCCCGGCGCCATCGAGGGCCGTGTCGTCGGTCCTGAAGAGCGTCTCGCATGGCCGCAGACGGTCGCGATGGGCATTCAGCACGTCGTGGCCATGTTTGGCTCGACGGTGCTCGCGCCGCTGCTCATGGGTTTCGATCCGAATCTCTGCATCTTCATGTCGGGCATCGGCACGCTGCTCTTTTTCTTGCTCGTCGGCGGGCGCGTGCCGAGCTATCTGGGCTCGAGCTTTTCGTTCATCGGTCTCGTCATTGCGGTCACCGCCTATAGCGGGCATGGCCCGAATCCCAACGTCGCCGTCGCGCTCGGCGGCATCATCGCCTGCGGAATCGTCTACGCGATCATCGGATTCATCGTCGCGGCGGTCGGCACACGCTGGATAGAGACGTTGATGCCGCCCGTCGTTACGGGCTCGATCGTCGCGGTGATCGGACTCAATCTGGCGCCGATTGCCGTCAAGGGTGTCAGCACCTCGACATTCGATGCATGGATGGCGCTCGTGACCGTGCTTTGCGTCGGCACCGTGGCCGTCTTCGCGCGCGGCATGGTTCAACGGTTGCTGATTCTCGTGGGGCTCCTTATCGCTTACGCGATCTACGCGATCGTTGCCAACGGAATGGGCCTCGGCCGGCCGATCGATTTTTCGATCGTCGCCAACGCAGCATGGTTCGGACTGCCGAATTTCCGCTCGCCCGTCTTCGATCCCCACGCGATGACGATGCTCGCGCCTGTCGCGGTGATCCTCGTCGCCGAGAACCTTGGCCATATCAAGGCGGTCAGCGCCATGACAGGTCAAAACCTCGACCGCTTTATCGGCCGGGCCTTCGTCGGCGACGGTCTCGCGACGATCGTCTCGGGCTTCGCCGGCGGCACGGGCGTCACCACCTATGCGGAAAACATCGGCGTGATGGCGGTGACCAAGATCTATTCGACGCTGGTGTTCGTCGTCGCCGCGGTGATCGCGATCGTTCTCGGCTTCTCGCCGAAATTCGGCGCGCTCATCGAGACGATCCCAGGGCCCGTGCTGGGCGGCGTATCGATCGTCGTCTTCGGCCTCATTGCCGTGACGGGCGCGAGGATCTGGGTCACGAACGGTGTCGACTTTTCCGACAATCGAAATCTGATCGTTGCGGCGGTCACGCTCGTTCTTGGTGCGGGCGATTTCTCGTTGAAGTTCGGCGGATTTGCGCTCGGCGGGATCGGCACCGCGACGTTCGGTGCGATTTTGCTCTACGCCTTTTTGCGCCGCGAAGCGGTGCGTGGGCCGGTACTGTAGCCGTGCCTCGAAGAGGTGCATCCGAGAACGAAGCGGCGCGCACCGCGCTGGTGCGAAGCGGTGCGATCACCGGTGCATCCCGCTGCGTCCCGATATGCGAGGAGGGCGCGGACAGGGCGTCCGCGTGGGGGTTGCACGGAGCTTGCTTAGAGGGCCTCAACGATCAAACGAGAGTCCGAGGAGCAGTCGTTGATTTCCCCCCTTCAAGATGGAATACGCCATGATCGTGCGATCGCCATGCCCACGTCGATGCAAGACGCAGCGATCGCACCGCCCGCCGGGTTCGAGCAAGATGTCGTTTCGGGGCTGCGGCGTTACGCGCTACGTCACCACGATCTGACGCTCACGAGCGTCTTTCAGCCTGTTTTCAGCCTCGCGCATATGCGCGCCGTCGGCTATGAAGGCTTGCTGCGGGCGCATGACGCGTTCGATTGCCCCGTCCCGCCGCTCGACGTTTTCGGCGATGCGGCGCGGCGCGGCGAGCTCCTTCACGTCGATCGGCTTGCGCTGACGCTGCATCTCGAGAACTTCAAGATGCTCGGCGCCGAGCGCGAGTGGCTTTTTCTCAACGTGCATGCGGGCGCGTTGACCGACTCGTATCATGCCGCCGCATTCGCGGCGAGCCTCTCGCGACTCGATTTGCCGCCGCGCCGGATCGTGCTCGAAATGCAGGAGGCGCGTATCCATGACCTCGATCGAATCGCCGACGAGGTGAGGATTTTCCGCGAGCAGGGATTCCTTATTGCGCTCGACGATTTCGGCGCGGGCGACTCGAATCTCGAGCGCATCTGGCAGCTCGATCCCGACATCGTCAAAATCGACAGGATGATGCTCTCCCATGCGGCGCATCGCACGCAGGCCGCGGCCATCCTGCCCGGCTTCGTCTCCTTGTTGCACGAGGCCGGCAAGCTGGTCCTCATCGAAGGCGTCGAGACGGAGCACGAGGCGCAGCTTGCTTTTGCCTGCGATGCCGACTTCGTGCAGGGATTCCATTTCGGACGCCCGGGCCCGGGACCGGCCGATAGCGGCTACGCGGCCGCGCGCATCGGCGAGCTGGCCGAGCATCATCGCTCGGAGAGCGAGGCGCGCGAGCGGCGCAATGCGGCGCGCCTCGCGCCGTACATCCGCGCGCTCATGCGAGCCGGGGAACGACTGGCCGCCGGCGAGCCGCTCGAAGAGGTTTGCTGGAATTTCCTTGCACTCGATCATGCTGCGCGCTGCTTTCTGCTCGACGCGCAAGGCCGGCAGGCGGGCCGCAACATCGTGCTGCGCGCCGATCGTCCCGGCAACGAGGCGCGCTTCATGCCCGTGGCCGACGCGCAGGGCGCCAACTGGGTGCGCCGGCCGTATTTCCGGGCGGCAATGGAAGCGCCCGAGCGCGTGCAAGTGACGAAGCCTTATTTGTCGATCAACGAGGCGCTGCCTTGCGTCACGCTATCGTTGGCGATACGCGTCGGCGAGCAGCTTCGTGTGCTCTGCGGAGACATCGACTGGATCGAAGCCTGAAGGCTCAGTGAATTCGCACGAGCGCGGCACGATAAGCGACGCTGCGCTCGCGCTTGCCGACGGCAACGACTACGACGGTGACGGTGCCGTCGTCCACCTGATACACGAGCCGGTAGCCCAGCGCTGCCAGTTTGATCTTGTAGCAGTGCGGCATGCCGCAAAGGCGTGCGGATTCGATCCTCGGACTCGTCAGCCGCTCGGCAAGCTTGTTCTTGAACTGATCGCGAACAGTCTTGTCGAGACGATGCCACTCCTTTAAAGCTGACGGCAGAAATTTCAGGTCATAGGTCTTCAAACTTGACGCTCACCGGTGTCTCGCCGCTGCGCGCCTTGACGATTTCCGCCAGTTCCAAGTCTTCGAGCCGCTCGCAAATCGCCTCCCAAGCGCTGGCCGGAACGAGATAAGCGACCGGCTTGTTGCGGTTCAGAATGGCGACCGGGCCGTGGGCACGTTCGATGGCTGCTGTCGGGTTGAGCTTCAATTCACTGATTCCAATCGAGGCGCGGGCAAGAATGCTTTCCATGGTTCATTTCATCGGGGATCGTTGCGACGCATCCCCAATGCCTACGGTGACGAGTATGGGCATCCCAGGTTCTTCCGCCAATTAGACCGATCGGCTAAGGAGCGGAAGATGATCTGACGAGTGGTCTCATAATAGGTCGTTTAGTTGGTATCGTCAATGGTCTTTGCTCGGCCGTTCTTTATTTCGCCGCGACGACAGGAATGCCCCGCAGCGTCCCGGCGCCTTTCAATTGATCGAGCGCTTGCTGCACCGCGGTGCTCGTGGCCGCCTCGAGCGACAACTGCGCGGCCAGCGCGCGCTCGTTACGCTTGACGGCCGCGAGGTTCGCCAGTTTCACGTGACCATAGCCGCGCACCCGCGCAGGCAACTGGGCAAGTTGCAGGACCGTCTCGGCGTTCGACGGATTAAGCGCGTCGAATGCTCGCGTCATCGTCAGCTCGTAGTCATTTGCAAGCGCGCGCTCCATCCTGCGTTCCAGCGTGCGCCCGAACGGATCGAGCGCCGTTGCGCGCAAGCTGCGGCACTTCGCCAGCAGCCCGAGCACCGGCCACAGCCATTGCCCAAACGTCATTTTGCGCGGGATGCCACCGGGGCCGGGTTTGGCGAGCGCGGGCGGGGCGAGGTTGAACTTGACGCGAAAGTCTTTGCCGGCCGTGCCTTCGAATTGCGTCTCGAGCGCCGCGCGGAATGCGGAGGACGTGTGCAGGCGCGCCACCTCGTACTCGTCCTTGACCGCGAGCAGTCGATAGAACGTCGTCGCGACGGCGGCGGCAAGTCGATCGCCGTCCGATGCCGAGGCCCGTTTGCCGGCAAGACGGGCCGCTTCGACGAGCGCGCGATAGCGTTTGAGGTAGCGTCGGCCGCCGTAGGCGGCGAGCCGTGCTTCGCGGTCCGCCACGAGCGCGTCGAAGCCAGTGCTCGCCGTCGAGCCGTCCCCGGCCGGCGCCGAGGCCGCTCGGACGGCGCCGTGCCGCTCGGCCCACAGCGCGTCGAGTGCACGCGGATCGCCCGCCGCGAGGCGGCCGATCGAGAAGGCGAGCTTGTTCATCGCCACGGCCACGCCGTTGAGCTCGATCGCGCGCGAGAGCGCCGCCAGCGACACGGGAACGAGGCCCAATTGCCAGGCGAAGCCGAGCATCAGAATGTTCGCGCCGATCGTATCGCCGAGGAACTTCGACGCGAGCGACTGTGCATCGCAGGCCGACAAGAATTCGGCGCCGGCCGCATGGCGCATTTTGTCGATGAGCGCATCGGCATGCAGGTTCGCGTCCGGGTTCCGCACGAACGTTGCGTTCGGAATCGCGTGCGTGTTGACGACGATTCGCGAGCGACCATGGCGCACGGTTTGCAACGCGTCCGCGCTTGCTCCGACGACCATATCGCAGGCAAGCAGCAGGTCGGCTTGCTGCGTATCGATGCGGACCTGGTTCAACCACTCGTCGCGCGCGGCGAAACGCACGAACGACAGCACCGAGCCGCCTTTTTGCGCGAAGCCCATGAAGTCGAGCACGGAAGCGCTCTTGCCTTCGAGATGAGCGGCCATGCTGATCAGCGCGCCCACCGTCACCACGCCCGTGCCGCCGACACCGGTCACGAGAATGTCGTAGGGCGCGGCGTCGAGCGACATCGCCGGCAACGGCAGTGCCGCGACGCGCGCATCGAGGGCGGCTTCGTCGAATGCCGCGCCCGCCGCCTTTTTCAGCTTGCCGCCTTCGATCGTCACGAAGCTCGGGCAAAAGCCGTTCACGCACGAAAAATCCTTGTTGCACGATGACTGGTCGATGCGACGCTTGCGTCCGAGCGGCGTTTCCACCGGTTCGACCGAGAGGCAATTCGACTGCACTCCGCAGTCGCCGCAGCCTTCGCAGACTTCCTCGTTGATGAAGAGACGCTTGTCCGGATCGGGGAACTGCCCCTTTTTGCGGCGGCGACGTTTTTCGGCTGCGCACGTCTGATCGTAGATCAGCACGCTCACGCCCTCCACCTCGCGCAACTCGCGCTGCACGGCATCGAGCTCGCTGCGATCATGGAACGTCGTTCCCTTCGGAAACAGTCCGTGATGGCCGTCGTACTTCTCGGGCTCGTCGGACACCACGACGAAGCGCGAGACCCCTTCGGCCTCGACCTGACGGGCGATTTGCGGTACGGAGATGCTGCCGTCGACGGGTTGTCCGCCCGTCATCGCAACCGCATCGTTGTAGAGGATCTTGTAGGTGATGTTGGTGCGCGCCGCAACGGCCTGGCGGATCGCGAGAATGCCCGAGTGAAAGTACGTTCCGTCGCCGAGGTTCTGAAAAACGTGGCGTGTCTTCGTGAATATGGAGTGCGATACCCAATCGACGCCTTCGCCGCCCATCTGGATGAGCCCGGTCGTGCCGCGATCCATCCACGAGGCCATGAAGTGGCAGCCGATGCCGGCCTGCGCGATGGAGCCTTCGGGCACCTTGGTCGAGGTATTGTGTGGGCAGCCCGAGCAAAAATAGGGCGTACGCTTCACCGTGTCGGCCTCGTTCGAGAGGATTTCCGGCGCGACGAGGTCGACGACACGCTCGCGCCTGTCGAGCGAGGGCTTATGCCGTGCGAGCCATTCGGCGAATACGGGCAGCACGCGCGAGGGGCGCAATTCACCGAGCGCGGAGAGAAGCGGCGCGCCGTTCGCATCGTGCTTGCCGATGATGCGCGGGCGTGAGCCGGCGATACGGTTGTAGAGATGATCCTTGATCTGCTGCTCGACGACGGGGCCTTTCTCCTCGATGACGAGGACTTCGTCGAGGCCCTCGACGAACGCGTCCAGACGCGTCGTTTCGAGCGGAAACGACAGTGCGACCTTGTAGATCCGCACTCCCGCGGCATCGAGGTCGGCGACGGAAACGTCGAGCCGGCGCAACGCTTCCATCAGGTCCAGGTGCGCCTTGCCGCAGGTGACGATGCCGACGTTCGCCTTCGGGCTCGCCGCAACCCATTTATCGATGGAGTTCGCGCGGGCGAAGGCGCGCACGGCATCGAGCTTGGCCGCAAGGCGCGCCTCGATCGTGAGGCTCGGCAAGTCAGGCCAGCGGTTGTGCAGGCCGCCGTCAAACGGGGCCAACTCGACGGGCGCGGTCCACTCCGTCGTCAATGCATCAAGGTCGACCGTCGAACCCGATTCGACCGTTTCCGAAATCGCCTTGAAGCCGACCCAGGCACCCGAGAACCGCGAGAGCGCGTAACCGTAAGCGCCGAACTCGAGCATCTCGGCGATATTTGCCGGATTCACGACCGGCATCTGCCAGGCGACCATCGCGAAGTCGCTTTGATGCGGCATCGAGGAAGAGACACAACCGTGATCGTCGCCCGCCACGACGAGCACGCCGCCGTGCGGGGACGACCCGTAGGCGTTGCCGTGCTTGAGTGCGTCGCCCGCGCGGTCGACGCCCGGCCCTTTCCCGTACCACATCGCGAATACGCCGTCGACGGTGCGCGCTTCGTCGGCTTCCACGCGCTGCGTGCCGAGCACCGCCGTGCCGCCGAGCTCTTCGTTGATCGCGGGCAGAAAGCGGATGTCGTGCGCCTCGAGCAGTTTCTTCGCTTTCCAGAGTTGCTGGTCGACCATGCCGAGCGGGGAGCCGCGGTAGCCGCTCACGAAGCCGGCCGTATGGAGCCCGCGCGCGCGGTCGAGCCGCCGCTGCGTCAGCAGGATGCGCACGAGCGCCTGAGTGCCCGTCAGAAAGATGCGTCCGCGTGTGGCGGCCAGATTATCGGTGAGCTGGTAGTCCGAAAGGGCGGGTATGCCGTCGATCGGAAGGCGGGCTGTCATGGCGGGTCTCCTTATCTCGTGCGCTTGCGGATCTCGCGAACGCCGGAAACCTTCATTCTTTCCCGCCAATAGTGGAGGTTTTTTGCTATATCGACTGCTTGTCCGTCGCGTCGTGGTGCTTTGTACGCGATTCGAGCTCTTGCGGAGAGGAATTTTCCTCCTCGGGCGTAAGCGCGACGACGTCGTGGAAGTGCTCGTAGTCGATATGCCGCACGCCGTCTTCGTCGTCATAGAGCAGGTCGATGAACCGATGCCGCCAGCGAATGGCCTCGTGCGACCACGTGTAGCGCGCTTCCATGAGCTGTGTCGTCGTTTCGTCCGCCCCTTCGAGATAGATCATCAGTGAAGCTTTGCTGGCGGCGAGGCTCGCCGGAGTTTCGCCATAGAGGGGGCTCGTTTCGTCGATGACGTGCATCAGATTCCATCCGAGCAGGAAGATCGGGTGCCGATCGCGCACGAGCGTGAGGTCGGTGATGCGCCAAAGCGAATAGCCCTCCGGCGTCGATTCGCGGCGCATGAGCCGCAGCTTCGCCTGCGCTTCGACGATCACGTTCTGGCGCGCGTTCGCGGCGCGAACCATCAGCGTCGAGCGGCCGTCGAGCGGACGCACGATGGCGTAGCGCGAAAAAATGATGCGCGCGCGCGGACGCGAGAACCGCACGAAGATGAGGCCAGTCGCCAGAGCGATGCTCGACATGCCTATGAAGATTTCGAGCGTGGCGACGATATGCGCGTAGACGGTCTGCGGATGCATGTCGCCGTAGCCGACGGTCGCCAGCGTCTCGACGCTGAAAAAGAACGCGCCGAGAAAGCCGGGCGGCGATTGATTGGCGATCGATGCCGATCCGCAGAGATAAAGCAACGCGAAACCGGTGTTCAGTAGCAGAAAAAGCGCGGCGAGCGCCCCGAAGAAGTGAGGCCAGCTGGCCGTCAGCGCCCGGTGATAGACATCGAGGAAGAGCGGCTGCGGCATGTTGTGCGTCACGACGTTGCCGGTCTGCGTGCGCAATGTGCGGCTCGTGCGTGCGCGCCGCCGCTCGCCGCGCGCACGGCTCATGTTCGCACCCGCTGCGGCGTCCGGTTCAATTTGCTGTCGCGTACTCGATCGCATGGCGCAGGCCCTGGGTTCGGATCGGGCCTGAGCGTACCACGTGCCTTCTCGCTTCGTTCGCTTTCCCGAGCGGCAATCACGCGCGCTTCAGGGAAACGCTCTCGGCTTCGGCACGCCGGCGCCGCGCTCGATATCGGCGATCGCCTGCTGATGAGCCGCCTCGATCGCGTCGGCCTCGTGCTCGTAGCCGACGTCGCCGCCGACCGTCGTCCACCTTTGCACCGGCTTGTCCTGATGGCGGATTTCGTACTCGGCATCCCAATGCGCGCGCTCGAGCGGAATCGGACGAACGTGAATCGAATAGACACCGTAGAGATAAAGTTGCTCGGCCATATGCACCTTCCTTTGCTTGCCGCGGCGAGCGTTCGGGATTCAGGCGGGAACCGTTGCGGGGAGGGAGGGCTTTTCGCGACTGGCGTCCGGTCGATGCGCCTATAACTCCAGCTCGCCGAGAATCCGGTGAGCGAGCGCCTTGCCTTCCTCCAAAGCTTCCGTTGCCGTCGTATTCGGCGCCTCGACTTCGTAGGCCGTCGTCTCGCGTTCGGTCGCGTCGTCCCGGGCGAGCGACACCACGCCCTGGAATCGGCCGTTGGCGAGCTGACGCACCGTCACGGTCGCCGTATAGATGCCCTTGGTGTAGGTGACGTCGTCCATGATGCCGCTCCTCTCCCATCGAGTGGATGCATTGCATCGTAGCACCGGTTCGAGAAGCCTACATGTCGAACGCCCGACGTCGGCAGACTGGCGTGCCTCACCGCCCGCCGGACGACACGGCGAATGCCACGCGACCGGCCCGGACGACTCAGGCGTCCAGCAACAGCGCGGCTACCTCGTCGACTGTCGGCGAATGTGCGCCCGCGTAGCGGCACGCGGCGGCGCCGGCCGCGAGCGCGAACGAGAGATGTTGACGCCATCCCTCGTGGGGGCGCCGCATGAGGCTGAACAGCAGTCCGCCGATCGAAGCATCGCCTGCGCCGACGGTATCGACGACTTCGACGCGCGGCGGCGAGGCCTCGATCGTTTCGCCGCCGACGAAGAGCGTCGCCGCGCTTGCGCCGCGCGTGACGAGGAGCGCCGCATCGGGGTTCATCGTGCGCAGCGCTTCGATGGCGCTTGCCTCGTCGGTGCGGAAGAGACACCGCAGGTCCTCGTCGGACACCTTGATCAGGTCGGCCAGCGCGGCCATCGTTTCGAGCATCGGGCGATAGCCGTGCTCCATCAGATTGCGGTAGTTGGGATCGAAGCTGATCTTCACGCCGCGCGCGCGAAGCTCGGCCGCGAGCGTCGCGAGCGTGGCGCCGAGCGGCTGCCGGGCAAGGCTGATACCGCCGAAATGCGCCCATTGCACGGCTTTTTCCCAGCCTTCGGGCAGCAGCTCAGGATCGAACGCGAGATCGGCGCTCGCTTCGCCGATGAAGAAATAGGCTGGCGGCTGCGTTTCATGAACGATCGCGAGCAGCGGCGCCCGCTCGACGCGCTGCAGAAACCGCATGTCGAGCCCGGCTGCCGCGCTCGCGTTCCAGAGCACGTCGGAAAAGCAATCGAGCCCGAGCGCACCCGCGCAGGCGCTCGGCACGCCGAGGCGCGCGACGGCGCGCGCGACGTTCCATCCCGCGCCGCCCGGGTGCGAGACCCATTGCGCGTCGCGCATGCGTACCAGGTCGGTGAGAATGTCGCCCGCGCTCACGAAGAGCGGGAAGTCGGCGGAAAAGTTCGTGCTCATGAGCGTGGTTCCAGGGTGGGCGCGCAGGCGCTTTCGCTTTCGTCGAGTGCATTGAGCACTTCGTAGCAAGCGCCCATCGTGTGATAGTCGGTCTTTCCGGCCGGGCTCTTCTCGTCGCTGTACTTGCGGTTGTCGCAGGTCAGGATGCGGTACCAGGCACCGTATCGATGATCGACGAAATGCGTCCAGCTATAGCGCCAGATTTCGTCGTACCAGTCCCAGAACCGTTCGCTGCCCGTGCGCCGTCCGAGCAGCGCGGCCGCGGCCAGCGTCTCGGCTTGGACCCAGAAGTACTTGTCGTGGTCGCAAACCGTGCCGTCTGGGGCGAAGCCGTAGCAGAGCCCGCCATGCTCGTCGTCCCAGGCATGCGTGAGCGCCGCGTCGAAAAGCTCGATCGCGCGCGGCAACAGCCACGGCAGCGGCCGGTGCCGCTCGAGGATCAGCAGCAGCTTCGCCCACTCCGTCTGGTGCCCCGGCTGAAAGCCCCAGGGGCGAAAAATGTTCGAGCTGTCCTCTTCGTTGTAATGCCAGTCGACGGACCAATCGGCATGAAAATGCTCCCAGACGAGGCCATGCGAAAGCTTGGCCTGCCGTTGCGTGATATTCGTCGCGATTCGCTCGGCGCGATCGAGATAGACCAGATGGCCGGTGGCTTCATAAGCGGCGAGCAGTGCTTCGGTCGTGTGCATGTTCGCGTTCTGACCGCGGTAGGTCGAGACGCGCCAGTCGGGCGTTGCTTCGTCCGCATAGAGGCCCGCGGCGGGATCCCAGAAGCGGTGCTCCATCAACTCGAAAGTCTCGGCGATCTGCATTTTCGCTTCGTCGATGCCCGCCATCGCCGCATGGGACTGCGCGAGCAGCACGAACGCGAGCCCGTAGCAATGCCGCGTCGCGTCGAGCGCGCGCTTTTCACGATTGCGCCATTCGATCTCCCAGTCGTAACCGAGGTGCTCGGCGTCCCAATGCCCGCTGCGCAGGAATGCCAGGCCGTGACGCGCGTATTCGAGGTATTGCGGATCGCCGAAATGGCGATAGGCCATCGCATAGTTGAAGACGAAGCGGCAGCTGCTGACCAAGTGGCGGCGGGTCCGGTCATAGACCGTCCCGTCGTCTTTGAAGTAGTGGAAGAATCCGCCCGTCTGGTCGTGCACCGCCGGCCCGTAGAACGCGAGCGTGTCGGCCACGTGCCCAAGCAGGAATTCGCGATCGCGGAAGTTCTCGACCGGCGGCACCGTGGTGTTCGTATGAATGACGCCTGGCTCCGCTATCCCTGACGTCGTCGCTTTCATCGATTTGTTGGCGTTCGGTAGTTTCGTCATGGTGTTGTTTCCGAATGGCTGCTCGTCATGTCGAGCGCGCGGGGCGTGCCCGTCCTTCCCGTGTACGTGGCGTGGGCCGAGCTCGCGCGTACGACGAGTCTCACCGGCAGGCGTACCTGGAACTCGGCCGGCGAATCGTCGAGCAATACTTCGACGCCGCGCGAGCCGAGCGCTTCCTTGTCGGCCGCGATCGTCGTGAGCGACGGCGCGGCCTGCGCGGCGGCGGGTATGTCGTCGAAACCGACGATGGCAATGTCCTCCGGCACGCGCAACCCACGTGCGAGGCAAACGCGCATCGCGGCGAGTGCCGCGACGTCGTTGTAAGCAAAGACTGCGTTCGGCGCCTCGTCGCCCGCGCGCGCGTCGAGCAGGCGCTGCATCGCGAGCGCGGCGCCGGCATCGGGCGGCAGATTGGCGTCGATCGTCGTTTCGAGCGAGGGATCGAAAAGCAATCCCGCTTCGAAAAACGCGCGCCGATAGCCGAGCGCGCGCTGGGCGATGCTGTAGTGCGCGAGAGAGCCACCGATGAACGCCACGCGCGTGCGGTTCAGCGCGAACAGATGCCGCATGGCGAGCGCGGCGCCGGCGCTGTTGTCGAGATTGACGGAGCGCAGATTCGGCGCCCACAGATCGATGAGTACGAGCGGCCGGCCCATGGCGACGAGCGCGGCCAGTGTCTCCGGCTCGACGAAGCCCGCGATGGCGATCGCGTCGGGCGCATGCAGGCGCAGCTGGTCGGCGATGTCCTCGGTCGGGCCCGCCGTCAGCAGCGAGGGAACAATGCCGTGCGCGCGGCACGCGTTCTCGACGCCGTGCAGCACGTGCGAGAAGAACGGGCTCGCGGCGAAGTTGTTGTGCTGACGGTGCAAAAGGAACGTAAGACGACGGATGCGCGGGCGCAATTGCGCCGCGTCATAGCCTAAGCGCCGAGCCGTTTCGACGACGCGCACGCGCGTGGCCTCGGAGAGGCCCGGCTGGTTCTTGAGCGCGCGCGAAACCGTGCCGATCGACACGTTAGCCGCGCGGGCAATGTCGCGAATGGTCGTGGCCATCGTGCATCTTTCGTCCGTCGCTGCGAATCGCGCCGATTGTATAGTAAAAACTGTCGGAAACAGTCGCTGATCGGTTGGGGAATTCCCGGGAAACCTTGATGCAGCGCGTGAGATGGAACTTTGTCTTGTTTAGTAAATAGAACTAAACACGCCAAATGAGCATGCCCCGGCTCTGGCTGGGGCCGGGGCGCGATCAAGGAGAGGGGGGCCGGGGGGCAGAGGCGGGCAGCGCCTCTACGGCGCTAGTCGAGCGCCATGGCGGCGCGCGGTGTCGGCGATGCGTTGTCGTGCTGATGCAGGACCGCCGCGCCCTCGTCGATGTCGATCAGGTAGAAACCGCTCGCTTCTTGCTTGGCGCGGTGCTTCGCGAGCGCCGCGACCGACGCGATTTCTTCGCTGCCGTAGCGGGCGCGGCTCTCGGGTGCCGGCTTCACGCGCACGCAGCCGATGGCCATCGTCACGAAGCCGAAGAAGGACGGATTGCCGCGCCGATCCTCGCCATGAATGCCGCCCGCTTCACGATCCTCGTCTGCGTAAAAGCGAAGCGCGCCGGAGTTGAACGCCGCGATCGCCGACGAGGCCCGTTCTCTCCAATCCTCACTCTGGAAAAGAATCAGGAAGTCGTCTCCGCCGACGTGCCCGAGGAAATCGCGCGTCGGGTCGCAGGCTTGCGCGAGCACGGCCGCGGAGAACTTGAGCACTTCGTCGCCCTGCCAATAGCCGTAGCGGTCGTTGAACGGCTTGAAATGGTTGAGATCGACGTAGCATGCGTGAAACTCGACGTGATGCTCGACGAGCCGCGCGATGTGCGAGCTGATCGGGATGTTGCCGGGCAGGAACGTGAGGGGGTTCGCATAGCGGGCCGCCTCGATGCGCACTTCCGTGACGGCGCGCACGAGGCTTTCGCCCGTGCCGAGGCCGAGGTACTTGCCCTGATCCGTAATGACGAAGCCGTCGGCAAGGTAGCGTTGATCGTCGCTCGCGAGCAGCTTTGCCATCTGCTCGACCGTCATCGATTTTTCGATGATGACGGGCGATGCGTTCGCGAACAGCATGCAGGGACGCTTGCCGAACAGTTCGCGATGATAAGGCAGGGCATAGCGGTCCATGAAGCTGCGGCGGTTGATGAGCGCGACCGGCTCCCCCTGTTCGACGACGGCGAGCGCATGCAGCGCCGACAAGCGATTGAAGAGATCGAGCACGTCGTTGTTGCTCGCGCTGCGATCGAGCGCGGGCGCCTGCACGAGCATTTTCGCCGCCGCCATGCCGCCTGACGGCGACCCGGGGATCGCGCTGCGCCGCGCGCCCGGAAACACGGCGATGTGTCCGGCGCCGAGCGCCTCCTTGGCCGCATCCGAGACGGCCCGCGGCGCGCGCGCCTGCGGGCGCCCGAAGAAGTAGCCCTGTCCGAACGAGATGCCCATGTCGCGCACGACGATGAGGTCCGCTTCCTTTTCGATCCCCTCCGCGACGAGCCGCGCGCCGCTCGCTCCCGCGAAGTGCTGCATCGCGCGCACGGCCTCGAACTTGAGCGGGTCCTTCGCGATGTCGTCGATGAAAAAGCGGTCTATCTTGACGACGTCGGGCTGCAGCCTGACCCAGAGGTTCATGCTCGCGTTGGCCGTGCCGTAGTCGTCGAGCGCGAACTGCGCGCCCGTTTCGCGCAACGCGGCGACGATCGGCTCGAAGCCCGCCATGTTGTCGATCGCACATTGCTCGGTGAGCTCGAGCACGATGCGCTCGATCGGCATGCCTTGCCGACCGAGCCAATCGGCGGCGTGCTCACGCGTGCGGCCGAGCGTGGCGATCGCTTCGGCGCTGAAATTCAGGAACAGCTTGCCTTCGCAGCCGAGTTCGGCGAATGCGGCGACGCAAGCGGCGGCGGCCGCATGCTCGAGTTCGACGGACAGCCCTTCGCGCGCCGCTTGCGCGAAGAGCGCCCCGGGCGATTCGAGGAAGGTTCCGGCCGGCCCGCGTATGAGGCCCTCATAGCCGAGAATCGTGCCGCCGCCGAAGTCGACGATCGGCTGGAAGACCGCGGACAGCGCGCGCCCCTCGATGAGCTCGGCGATCTTCGGCTCATTCGGCGGCGAAAGATGTGATGACATGAAGGGCAATGGCGGGCAATTGGGCGTACCAGTACGACTCTCGGCTTAACGACCGGAATGCTTGAGAGTTGAATGAATTTTTTGTGAAGTGTTGCACCGCTTTGGTGCGCACCATGCTTGCCGCCGGCCCTCCGATGCTTCAGTCGGTGATCGGCTCGCGCGAACACGGCGCGTCGCCATGAGTGGCGGACTCCTTTGTCGCGGAGCCCGGCGCGGCGCCCTGGGCGCTCGGGCCTGGCTCCGGGCGCGGTCCCGCATCGGTTGCGGCCAGCCCGTGCTCGGGCGGACGCGGTGCGATCACAACGCGATTGCGGCCGCTCCCTTTGGCGTCGAGGAGCGCGGCGTCGGCGCGGCGAATCACTCGATCGATCTGCTCGCCACGCACATGCTGAGCGACGCCGACGCTGATCGTCAGCGTCACTTCGAACTGTCGCATCTCCTCGATCCGCTTGCGCAGCCTCTCGGCGGCGCGCGCGGCGTCGATCTGATCGCTGCCCGGCAACAGCGCGACGAACTCCTCGCCGCCGAAGCGGCCACAGACGTCCGTGGGACGCAGACTGTCCTGAATTCCGCGCGCGATGAGCCGCAGCGCGCGGTCGCCCGCGTCGTGGCCGAACCGATCGTTGACCGACTTGAAGTAATCCGCGTCGATGTAAAGCGCCGAGAGCGGCTGACCTGTGCGCTCGGCGCGGTGGATGAGGCGCCGGCCGAGCTCGAACACGCGGCGCCGGCGCGGCAGCTGAGTGAGCTCGTCGATATCCGCGAAAGCGCGCAGCTGCACTTCGAGGCGAAAGTTCTTCTTTTGCGAGCGCAGGGCGAAGAGATTCGTCACGAGACTCGCCGAAATGGCGGCGACGATCGAGAGCGCAACGCCGAACCGCTCGGGAGCCGGCGGTGCGCTGAATGCGAGCAGCGCTACCGGTCCGGCCGCCGCAAACGCCGCCGCCGCCGCGAAATCCCAGCCGCGCAGCAGGACCGGGCTGAATGTGAGCGGAACGAGGACGAAGGCGGGCAGAACGATCGCCGGGTCCTCCCCCCACTGCACGGCATGGAGGACAATGCCGGCCTCGAGTGCCGCAATGAACACGAGCGCGGCGAGGCTCGCGCGCAAGCCGCTGCGCGGCGCCCACGCGACGACGAGCGCCGCCCCCATCGGCATTGCGGGCAATGCGCCAAGGACCGCTGCCACGGTGGAGAGGCCGTGCCTGAACCAGATATCGCCGGCGACGAGCACGACATAGCCCACGAGCAAGGTCAGCAACTGCGCGCTGAGGAACGACGAGAGCCTTTCGGCGGCGTAATCCTCGAATGACTGGCTTTCTTGCGGAGTATCGATCGTCTTGGCGCGCCGCCCCGGCCAACGCCGCTTACGACGGAGCAGATTACCCCCGTCGAGACGATCCTCTTCAGATCGGTCCTCGCTGCTCATTTTTCTCTCTTTTGGATGCGCAACTAAGCATTACGGAACCGACAGCTCGTTCCGTCGCGCCATTCTAATGTGCGGATTCCCGGTTGGGATACGTTTAACGATATTTAGTAATCCTATGGTCCATAGCCGGGGCAGTATCGTCTATACCGGTTTCTTCCACGTTCTTCTATTGTTCGAAAGACGGTGTGCGGCGGACGTTCGTTTCAAACAGGTAGTGAGATTCCGAGCAGGAATCAAATAGCAAACGTTTGCGAGTCGAGCCGATCGTTAATTGCAATTGTGAATGTCGACGATGCCAAGACTATCGCCTTTATAGAACGCCTCGATTAATGCGTTGCCGGGCGTGTGTCGGACCATTCTTCATATTAATGCTGCAAGATCCTTGATCGCGGTTCAGCGCGCGTCGACGGGCAGCGTTTCGGCGCGCGCCGCGCGGTCGCCCCAGCGCTGCGCGAGGGCGGCGCAGACCATCAGCTGCATTTGATGAAATAGCATCAGGGGCAGCACCGCGATGCCGATTGCCTGGGACGAGAAAATGACCTTGGCCATCGGAATGCCCGAGGCGAGGCTTTTTTTGGATCCGCAAAAAACGATCGTGATGCGATCGGCGCGATCGAAGCGAAGCCGCTTGCCGACCCATCCCGTAATGAGGAGCGCCGCGCCGAGCAGCGCGCCATCCGCGACCACGAGGCCGGCAAGCGTCCTCAGTCCCAGGTGATGCCACAGCCCTTCGTTGATCGCTTCGCTGAATGCCATGTACACGACGAGAAGGATGGAGCCTTGATCGACGAAACGCAGTGCGCGACGGTGGCGATCGAGCCAGGGCGCGACGACCGGTCGCAGCAGTTGTCCCGCGACGAACGGAACGAGTAGTTGGGCCACGATGTTGCCGACTGTGTGCCAGGGCGAGCGCACCGCTGCGGACTGGCTGTCGACGACGATGCCGACGAGCGCCGGCGTCACGAATATGCCGATGAGGCTCGACGCCGACGCAGCGCAGACGGCCGCCGGCACGTTGCCTCGGGCGATCGATGTAAAGGCGATCGACGATTGAACGGTCGATGGCAGCGTGCAAAGAAAGAGCACGCCCGCGTAAAGGGCGGGCGACACGAGGGGCGAGAATAGCGGCTTGAACGCGAGGCCGAGCAACGGAAACAGAATGAACGTGCTCGCCAGCACGAGCGCATGCAGGCGCCAATGCGTGGCGCCCGCGAGCACCGCCTCGCGCGACAGCTTGGCGCCATGCAGGAAAAAGAGCAGACCGACGGCGACGTTCGTCAACGCGTTGACTGCAACGGCCGCTTCTCCGCGGCACGGCATGACGCTCGCGAGGACGACAGTGCCCACGAGCGAAAGCGTGAAACGATCGGGAATCAAAAACGGCAGACGGGGCATGTCGGCGTCGAGCGGAAAAACGGCAAAGAAGCGATGAATAAAAACCAGGGCAAGCCAGGGCCAAAACAGACCCTCGATGATCTCACGGACCGAACTCGAATACGCCGGTTACTGCATTTGCGGCACGCTTGGCGGAAAAAAGAGATGTCGGTAACACCAGGTTACAACGGCGTCGAGCGCATAACACTTTTTGCCTCGACACACCCGAGGGTGGCCCATAAATTACCCTTGCGGCGCGCCCCTGCAGCCTTTCCTCCGATCATGCTTCGGTAAAGACGATGTTGCTGCAATAGAGTAAGAGGCGTAGCCGCGGGCGAGTGGATCAATCATGGCGGATGCGGGTTTTCAAACCATCGGGCGTTGGATGACGGCCGCGATTTGCGCGGCTTCGATGTCGCTCGCGCAAGCCGCGCCGCCTATGCCGGCGCATGCCGGTGCGGTCAGCTTCCGGCAACCCGCGACCTTCGGCTTCGGCGGGTTCTCGACGCATCCGGCGCTCGTCCGGCAGCCCGGCGCGGACTACCTCCAGATGGCGCGCAGCACCTATCCGGAAACGGACCGTTCACCGCGCTCGCGGGCCGCAGCGTCTTCACGTCACGAACGCTTGTTGCCGCGCGCCGCCCCGGGCGGCATACCGTACCGGCCTGTCAGCGAGAACGGCCGAAACGTGCCTCGCCCACCCGATAATTCGGCCTATGTAAGAGCCGGTTCAATTCGCGACGCGGTCACGCGCTACAACGAAGAGCGCGAATCCGGGCGCGTCGCGCCGCGGCCCCCGAGCCCCGGGACGCGTGCGCCCGATCCCTGGCTTTACCGCAACTGATGTCACTCGCGACGGAGCGCCCTCCGTCGCTCCTCCCTGGTCCTTGCATGGCAGCCGAGCGGTTGCTGATGCAAACGCGCCACACTTTTTCGCCTGAGCCGCCCTGGTTCTCCGCTTGGAGAGCGTTCCGCGCGAAATGATTTTGTCATGAGATTTGTGATGCGCCACTATTGCGGCTTGGCGACCCGCGGCGGCCCAAAGCTGCCCCAAGCGCGTCCGCAAACGGCGCTCGCGATGCAATGGCGGTGCGCCGTGCCCCAAAAGAATGCGGCGTTCGCTCGATTATCGGTGCCGCTATACCGGCAATAACCAAATCGTTTTTTGTTCGGAAAAATGGTCCGCAACGATGATCCCGGTCCGAGCAGCGCCGGCGATTCGGAGAACGCAAACGGGGCGCGCGAGCGGTTCGCCAAGCTTCGATTTTTTCGACAAAGACAGGAGATCCAATGAAAAGCACCGTCAGCCGTGCGCTGAAGAAGAGTTTCCGAACGGCCGCCGCGGCGGGCCTCATGGCGGCCGGCTCGGCCGCCTACGCGCAATCGAGCGTCCAGTTGTACGGGCAGGTGGACAGCTGGGTCGGCATGCAGCAATTCCCGGGCGAGCAACGCTCGTGGGTCGTCGGAGGCGGCGGCATGTCGACGTCGTATTGGGGCTTGAAGGGCGCCGAAGATCTCGGCGGCGGCTACAAGGCGATCTTTACGCTGGAAGACTTTTTCCTGCCGCAAAACGGCAATTACGGTCGCTTCACCGGCGATTCGTTCTTCTCACGCAACGCCTACGTCGGTATCGAATCGCCATACGGCACGTTCACGGCTGGCCGGCTTACGACGCAGCTTTTCATTTCGACGATTCTTTTCAATCCGTTCATCGATTCCTACACGTTCTCGCCGATGGTGTATCACGTGTTCCTCGGCAACACGGCGATTCCGACCGGCGCGACTTATACGACGGACACGGGCGTCGTCGGCGATTCCGGCTGGAACAACGCGGTGCAGTATTCGACGCCCGATTTTCACGGTCTGTCGGGCAGCGTCATGTACGGGCTCGGTAATCAGGCCGGCAATAACGGCGCCAAGAAGTGGAGCGCGCAGTTTCTCTATTTTCACGGACCGTTCGCGGCGACGGGCGTATTCCAATACGTCAACTTCAACAACAGCCCCGGCGACCTCGTCTCCCCGCCCGCGTTCGGCTCGATCGTGCCGTTCAAGAGCCAAAGCGTGGCGCAACTCGGAGCCAGCTACGACATGAAGTTCGTCAAGTTCTATGGGCAGTACATGTACACGAAGAACGACGAGATTGGCGGCGGGAGCTGGCACGTCAACACAGGGCAAGGCGGCGTGACGGTGCCTGCTGGCCCGGGCACCATCATGGCTTCGTACGCCTACTCGCGTGATGGCGGCGGGCTCGACCAGACTCGCCGCACGTGGGCCGTCGGTTACGACTATCCGCTCTCGAAGCGCACCGATGTCTACGCGGCCTATATGAACGACCAGTTCAACGGACTCTCGACGGGGCAGACCGTCGGCGCCGGCGTACGCGCGAAGTTCTGAGCGCCGTCGGACTTGCCACCCCGCGCACGGCGCCCATTGCCCGTTGCGCGGTGCTGGGCGCCTCGCTCGCAACGGGATCGGCTTACCGTTGCTTACGCACGCTCAAGCCTGTCGACGGCGCGGTCGTTAGCCCGGTCTAGATGTGCCAAATCGCATGAGAGTCGCGATGCCGGCGCGGCAAGGAGCCTGTAGACGCCATAGTCGGGCGGGCTCTCGCATACCACGGGAGATCGATCATGCAAATCGAGAGCGCGCTCACGTCCTACGCGCAGCAGGGAAACGCAACGAGCACCGATTCTGGCTGGCAAAACCGCGGCGCCAACGGAGCGAGCCAGGACCCGCAAGTTCTGCAGCTCGCTGAAACGGCCGTGCCGACACAGGATGCGGCCGTCTCCATCTCTGCCGAAGGAGCGGCGGCCGCCGCGCGCGATGGGGCTGCGACGTCCGACGCGACGCTGGATGCGTCGTCGCAGCCCGATGCTTCGCCGGTGAAGTCATTTACCTACGGTACGCTCGGCCTCGAGCGCCCTGACAAGCCGGAAGAGGAAACGAACGGGTACTACACGGCCGGCCGGTGGTTGGCGGCCGGCATCACGCTCGGCGGTCTGATCGCGCTCGTGGCCTGAGCGCGATTTCGCAGCAGCGGGAGCGAGCCCTGCCGTTCGCGGGCGCTTACTGGCACGTAACGGCGCAAGTCACAGCGCCGACGCCCGCAAAAAAGCCGAACAGTCCACCGAGCGCGAACGTCTCCGTGCTCGTCGCGCATCCTTGCAGATCCAGCACGCCGACAAGCAAAAGAATAATCGCGATGAATCGCCGCATGATATGGGTCCGAGGAGTGCGACGCGCTCGTGGTACCTCGGGAGCCCGCATCGCCGCTAGAGAAAGAAATGCGGACCTAGTGTAGGGAGCGACGAGCGCGTGCGATCGGGCGAAAAAGACCACCCCGTCCGCTGTGCTTACCAGGTGTTTCAGCTCGAAAGTCGCATCGACACAGCTCGCGCGATCATGCGCTCCGCCGGACATGGCGAGGCTGCTGGCTGATGCGCGCGCGTCCCTATGCTTTTCGATTGCGGTCAGCTCCCTTTTTCGCCGTTGCCTATACTCGCAAGAGCCGCCGTGTTGCGATAATACGGTGAGACCCGGATCGAGATGGGGGAGACATGACCGACCTGTCGGCGCCGCAATCCCTAGGCGAGGTCAAGCCGAGTGCTTCACCGCGGCTGCGCTTCGTCACCGCGGCCGCGCTTTTCGATGGCCATGACGCCGCGATCAACATCGTGCGACGCATTCTGCAATCGAGCGGCGTGGAAGTCATTCACCTCGGCCACAACCGCTCGGTCGATGAAGTGGCCGATGCCGCCCTCGACGAGGACGCGGATGGCGTCGCCGTATCGAGTTATCAAGGCGGCCACGTCGAATATTTCAAGTATCTCGTCGACCGCCTGCGCGAGCGCGGGGGAGAGCGCATCAAGGTGTTCGGCGGCGGCGGCGGCGTGATCGTCGCCGACGAGATCGACGAGCTGCAGCGCTATGGCGTCGAGCGAATCTATTCGCCGCACGACGGTCAGCAGCTCGGGCTGCAGGGCATGATCGACGACATGATCGCGCGCTGCGCGGCGGCGTCGCGGGCTGCTCACCCGGCCGGCGCGCCCGGCGGGTCGGCGGGCGAGGCAGCGCTCGCCGGTCTCGAAGCCGCGGGCGCGCGGCGCTGGCGCGGGCTCGCGCAACTGATCACGGCGCTCGAAAACGGCAAGGCCGACGCGGCCACGCGTGCGGCGCTCGCGGCCCGTGCGCAGGCGCGGCAGGTCCCCGTGCTCGGCGTGACCGGAACGGGCGGCGCGGGTAAGTCGTCGCTCACCGACGAGCTCGTGCGGCGCTTTCGGCTCGACTATGGCGACTCCCTCACCATCGCCGTCCTCGCTGTCGATCCTTCGCGGCGCAAGACCGGCGGCGCACTGCTCGGCGACCGCATCCGCATGAACGCGATCGGCGACTGGGGGCATGGTCCACGCGTGTTCATGCGATCTCTCGCGACGCGCGAGGCGGCCAACGAGCTGCCCGATGTCCTGCCTGACGCGGTAGCGGCCTGCAAGGCGGCGGGCTTTCAGCTCGTCGTCGTCGAGACTTCGGGCATCGGACAGGGCGATGCGGCGATCGCTCGGCATGCCGATCGTTCGCTTTACGTGATGACGCCTGAGTTCGGCGCAGCCACGCAACTCGAAAAGATCGACATGCTCGATTTCGCCGACTTCGTCGCCATCAACAAATTCGACCGCAGCGGCGCGGCCGATGCGCTGCGCGACGTGGCGAAGCAGGTGCAGCGAAATCGCGAAGCGTGGAGCGAGCCGCCCGACGCCATGCCGGTCTTCGGCACCGTCGCGTCGCATTTCAACGACGATGGCGTGACGGCGCTCTATCAGCGGATTGCAGCGTCGCTCCATGAAATCGGGTTGCCGCGGCCGGTGCAGGGCCCGCGTCTGCCGCCCGCCGATGTGCGATTTTCGAGCGCGCGCCGCGCGATCGTTCCTCCGGGGCGCGTACGCTATCTTTCGGAAATCGCCGAGACGGTGCGCGGCTATCGGATGCGGGCGGAGGCGCAGGCAAGCCTTGCGCGCGAGCGCTGGCAGCTCGTCGAGGCGAGGCGCATCCTGATGGACGCGGCGAGCGGCGCGCACGATGCCGCAAGCGAAATCCCTCTGGCGCGGCTCGATGCGCTTATCGCGGCGCGCGACACGCAACTCGGCTCGGCGGAAAAGGCGATGCTCGAGGCGTGGCCCAAAACCGTCGAGGCGTACTCGGGCGACGAGCGCGTCGTCACCGTTCGCGGTAGCGAGATCCACACGGCGCTGACGATCACGACGCTTTCCGGCACGACGATGCGCAAGGTCTCGTTGCCGAAATTCGCGGATCCCGGCGAAACGCTGCGCTGGCTCGCGCTCGAAAACCTGCCGGGTTACTTCCCTTATACGGCTGGCGTCTTCGCCTTCAAGCGCGAGAACGAGGACCCGACGCGCATGTTCGCGGGTGAAGGCGATCCCGCACGGACCAATCGCCGCTTCAAGCTGTTGTCGGAGGGCATGCCTGCCGCGCGACTTTCGACGGCGTTCGATTCGGTCACGCTGTACGGCGAGGACCCGGACGAGCGGCCCGACATCTACGGCAAGATCGGCAACTCGGGCGTTTCCGTGGCGACGCTCGACGATATGAAAGTCCTCTACGACGGCTTCGATTTGTGCGAGCCGAGCACGTCGGTGTCGATGACGATCAACGGACCCGCCCCGACCGTCCTCGCGATGTTCTTCAACGTGGCCATCGATCAGCAGCTCGAAAAGCTCGCCGCGCGCTGCGCGCGAGAGGGCAGACAGCCGCGCGCCGGCGAAATGGAGGCGGCGCGTGCGAGCGCGCTGCAAAACGTTCGCGGAACCGTGCAGGCGGACATTCTCAAGGAGGATCAAGGGCAGAACACCTGCATCTTCTCGACCGAGTTCAGTCTGAAGATGATGGGCGATATCCAGCAGTACTTCGTCGAGCACGACGTCCGCAACTTTTACTCGGCGTCGATATCCGGCTATCACATCGCCGAGGCAGGCGCGAATCCGATCACGCAGCTGGCCTATACGCTCGCGAACGGGTTCACCTATGTCGAAGCCTATCTGGCGCGCGGCATGGCGATCGACGATTTCGCGCCCAATCTGTCGTTCTTCTTCTCGAACGGCATGGAGCCCGAATACACGGTGCTCGGCCGCGTCGCGCGGCGTATCTGGGCCGTGGCGCTGCGCGATCGCTATGGCGCGAACGAGCGCAGCCAGAAGCTCAAATACCACGTGCAGACTTCCGGGCGCAGCCTGCATGCGCAGGAGATCGCGTTCAACGATATCCGTACGACGCTGCAGGCGTTAATCGCCATTTACGACAACTGCAATTCGCTGCATACGAACGCCTACGACGAAGCGATCACGACGCCTACCGAAGAATCGGTCCGTCGGGCAGTCGCGATTCAGCTCATCATCAATCGCGAGTGGGGCCTTGCCAAGAACCAGAATCCGAACCAGGGCAGCTTCGCGATCGAGGAACTCACCGATCTCGTCGAGGCGGCCGTCCTCGCCGAGTTCGATCGACTCACCGAGCGCGGCGGAGTGCTCGGTGCGATGGAGACGGGCTACCAGCGAGGCCGAATCCAGGACGAGTCGATGCGCTACGAGCACCGCAAACACGACGGGTCGTATCCGATCGTCGGGGTGAATACGTTCGTTGGAAAAGATGCCGACGAATCCGACGCGCCGCCGCTTTCGCTCGCGCGCTCGACGCGGGAGCAAAAGCAAAGCCAGCTCTCGCGTCTCGCCGCTTTTCACGAGCGGCACCGCGACGAAGCGGGGCCGATGTTGCGTCGCCTGCAGCAGGCCGCGATCGGCGATGAGAACGTCTTTGCCGTATTGATGGATGCGGTGCGCGTCTGCTCGCTCGGTCAGATCACACACGCGCTCTTCGAGGTGGGAGGTCAGTATCGGCGAACGATGTGACGTTGCGAACGTCTGCTTCCATCCCGGTCGAACGACGTAGCCCCAGGCGGCGGCGTTATCGAATCGATAGCTTTGCCCGTGCTTCGTCGTACTCGCGCTCGAGCCGCGCGACGAGTTCGGCGACGCTCGGAATATCGTCCATGAGGCCGACGCCTTGGCCGGCGCCCCAGATATCCTTCCAGGCTTTTGCTTTGTCGCCGGCGAAATTCATTGCCGACTTGTCCGATAGGGGAAGGTCCTCAGGATCGAGCCCAGCGTTGACGATGCTCTCGCGTATGTAGTTCCCGTGCACGCCTGTGAAGAGGTTCGTGTAGACGATGTCGGCCGCGCTCGCGTTCACGATCGCATGCTTGTAGCTATCGACGGCATGCGCCTCCCGCGTGGCGATGAAGCGCGTGCCCATGTACGCGAGGTCCGCGCCCATCGCCTGCGCGGCAAGGATCGAGCCGCCATTCGCGATCGCACCCGACAGCACGATGGGTCCATCGAAGATGCGCCGTACTTCGCCGACGAGCGCGAACGGCGAGATCGTGCCCGCATGTCCGCCGGCTCCCGCCGCCACGAGAATCAAGCCATCGACTCCGGCTTCGAGCGCCTTTTGCGCGTGGCGTAAATTGATGACGTCGTGCAGCACGATACCGCCATAGCTATGCACGGCATCGATCATCTCCTTGACGGGCGCGCGCAGGCTCGTAATGAAGATGGGCACCTTGTGCTCGACGCAAACGCGAACGTCGTGCTCGAGACGCGCATTCGACTGATGGACGATCTGGTTGACCGCGACGGGTCCGACCTTCGCGTTCGGGTTCGCCGCCTTGTGGGCGGCAAGCGCCTCGCCGATCTGCGTGAGCCACTCGTCGAGCAACTCGGCCGGGCGCGCGTTGAGCGCTGGAAACGATCCGACGATACCGGCCTTGCATTGCGCGAGCACAAGTTCCGGATAGCTGACGATGAACATCGGCGATGCGACGACAGGCAGCGTCAGATTTTGCAGGACGGCGGGAAGGGCCATGAGGCGAGTCTCCTTCGAAGAGCGGGGAGAGGTAGGCGACGAAGAGAACGTTCGTTCGATTATACGGAGGGGTGAGTTCGCCGTGGCATCGGTCATTGGAGGGAGTACTCAGGCTCTACGTTTCGTGGCGCAGCGAACGGGCGCGCAGCTTAGACGTCCGTAGAATGCGAGGCTACCTGCAGAACAATGGAGCGGACGCAATGACTTTCGCCGACTTTACTCCGTTTCGCGTGGCCACCGGGGGATCAGCGATATTCGGTCTCAAGGGCGGTTCGGGGGCGCCGTTGTTGCTGCTGCATGGCCATGCGCGAACGCACGAAATCTGGCATCGGTGCGCGCAACCGCTCGCGCGGCATTTCACGGTGATCGCGACGGACCTGCGCGGCTACGGATCGTCAGTCGACCCCGAGCGCGAAGGTGCGGCGAGCCGCGTATCGAAGCGTGCCTTGGCGCAGGATCAGGTGGACGTCATGCGCCGGCTCGGCTTCGAGCATTTCCTCGTCTGCGCGCACGAGTGGGGCGCGAGTGTCGCGCACCGGATGGCGCTCGATCATCCCGATGCAGTCGATCGATTGATGTTGCTGGGTACGGCCCCCTCGATGACCGACTACGACGGCGCGGCCGAGCTGGCGGCGGCTGATTCGATCGATCTCGAACACGATCGCGCGGACGTCGAGCGCGGTCGTCGCGTGGCGTGTCCGCTGCGCGTTCTGTGGGGCGCCCGAAGCGCCATCGGTCAATGTGCCGATCCCATCGGCGCATGGCAGCGCATGGCACGCGACGCAAGCGGTCACGCGCTCGATTGCGGCAGTCTCATTCCCGAGGAAGCGGCCGGTGCGCTCGTCGCTGAAATGCTCGACTTCTTCGAGGCGCGAGAGTCCGATGAATTCGACGAAAGTCGGACCAGGCATTAGGGGCCGCGCGGGCGCGTGATGCCGCGCCGGACATCGCTGGCGCGCGGCTCTTCGCACGCAAGTGAAATTTGAGTGAAAGCGGGTTGTAGAGTATTCGCAGGGAAATCACCGATGCGCTCGATCAAGGCGCATCGGTATGATGACGGTGACGCTGATCACGTCGTACATTGCGCCGTTCGCCATTCTTGACGAGCGGCTTTTCTTTTTTGGCCTCTCAATCGCGCAAAGCCACATCGGCCACGGGGGCGTCCGTCAGTCCGATCAGTTCCTGCGGCGACAGATTGAAGACGGCGTGAGGATGGCCGGCCGCCGCCCAGAGGCTGTCCAACTGCAACAGGTCCGCATCGATCAGCGTAACGGGCGGCGTGACGTGCCCGATCGGGCAGACGCCGCCTATCGCATAGCCCGTCTTCTCGCGCACGAACTTCGCGTCCGCTCGCGCGACCGCACCGACTTGCGCGGCGACCTTTTCCTCATCGACGCGATTCGCGCCGCTTGCGATGACGAGCACGGGCATATCGTCGTCGCGGCGTCGAAAGAGGATCGACTTCGCGATTTGAGCGACGGTGCAGCCGAGCCCTGCCGCTGCTTCCGCCGAGGTCTTGCCCGTCTGAGGCAACGTCACGACAGGCTTCTCATGCCCACGCTCGCGCAGCAGCAGGGCGACGCGTCGCGCCGATTCGGGCAATGCGGCGAGTGGTTCCGAGGCATCCGCCACTTCGGGCGCGTTCGTGGGGGTCAATCGTTCGTTGTCCATATCGATCGGTGTTGTCCGCTTATTGTCGATTCTTTTGACATCCTCGCAGGCCGCGTTGCGTCACGCCTGCTCGCTTGCTTCGCTGCATTGCGCCGCATTTCGCTTTGCGAGCAATGCACGGCCGGCGCGCGACGCGTTGGGTCGGCCGATCGCCGACGAAATGAAGTGGCCGATGTCGACGACTTGATCGAGATCGACGCCGGTTTCGATTCCAAGGCCGTTCATCAGATAGAGCACATCCTCCGTCGCGACGTTTCCTGTCGCGCCCTTCGCGTAGGGACAACCGCCGAGACCCGCCACCGACGCGTGAAAGATCTCGATGCCTTCGAGCAGCGAGGCGTAGATGTTGGCGAGCGCCTGACCGTAAGTGTCATGAAAGTGCCCCGAGAGCCGTTCGCGCGGAAAAACCTTCGTCACGGCCGCGAACACCTCATGCGTGCGCTTCGGCGTGCCGACTCCGATGGTGTCCGCGATGTCTATTTCGTCGCAGCCGAGTTCGGCGAAACGCTGCACCACGTCGACGACCGCGGGCACCGGCACATCTCCCTGATAGGGGCATCCGAGCGCGCACGAGATGCTGCCGCGCAGCCGCAGACCATTGTCTTTCGCGGCTCGCGCGACGGGCTCGAAGCGCGCAACGCTCTCCGCGATACTGCAATTGATGTTTCGCTGCGAGAAAGCCTCGCTCGCGGCCCCGAAGATGACCACTTCGTCGGCCTGCGCAGCCAGCGCGCCTTCGAAGCCCTTGAGGTTCGGCGTGAGCACCGAATAGATCGTGCCGGGGCGGCGCGCGATGCCCGCCATCACCTCGGCGGCGTCGGCCATTTGGGGCACCCACTTCGGCGACACGAACGACGCCGACTCGACGTTGCGAAACCCTGCCGCCGAGAGCCGATCAACGAGCTCGATCTTCACCGCGGCCGGCACCTGCTGCTTCTCGTTCTGCAGCCCGTCGCGCGGGCCGACTTCGACGATCTTCACTGCGCGAGGCAAGGACATGTCATTCTCCAGTCGATTCGTAAGGACTGCCGATCGATATTCGCGATGTTGTTCTCTCAGTACCCCCGCACCGGATCGACGATGCCGCCGATCGGCTCGCCGCGCTCGAGCGCGGCGATCTTTTGCGCGATCTGCGCGATGGCCGGCTCGCGCAGCGTCAAGGCCGCGATATGCGGTGTGACCGTCACGCGCGGCTCCCGCCACAAGCGGTGATCGGGCGGCAGCGGCTCCGTCGCGAACACGTCCAGCGTGGCCGCGGCGATCTGTCCCTGCGCAAGCGCATCCAGCAAGTCCGCCTCGACGACATGCGCGCCGCGCGCGAGGTTCACGAGATAGGCGCCGCGCGCGACCTTCGCGAAAGTCCGACGGTTCAGGATACCGTCGGTATCGGGCGTGCTCGGCAGTAAATTGACGAGCACTTTGAGGCCATCGAGAAACGCGTCGAGATTAGCTTCGCCCGAGAACGTTTCGACACCCTCCAATGTTTTATCGCTCCGGCTATAGCCGCGCACGGGCAAGCCGAGCGATGCCAGGGCCTGCGCAACATGAGCGCCGAGCGCGCCCAGCCCGAGCACGCCGACCGTAAAGGTTTCGCGCGCATGCGGCGCGAGTTCGCGCCAGCTCGGATCGGCTTGCCGCTGCGCGAGTTCGTATTCGTCGAAGCGGCGCATGTAGCGTAGCACCGCGTACGTCGTGTACTCGGCCATTTGTGCCGCCATCCCCGTATCCTCGAGCCGGACGATCGGCACGCCATGCGGCAGCGTTCCCGGCGCTTCGCGCTCGAGCGACAACAAAGCGTCCACGCCCGCGCCGAGATTGAAGATCGCTTTGAGCCCGGCGCGCCGCGCGAACAGCTCGCGCGGGGGACGCCATACGAGCGCGTAGTCGGCATCGGCCACATCGCCGGGCTCCCACGCGCGTATATGCGCCACGGGTAGCGCGCGTGCGAGCGACGGCAGCCAGTGGTCGGCTTCGTTTGCCTGCGGCGTGTGGAAGAGAATCTTCATGCGTGCTGCGTACGGTAGGTCGACGAGTCTCTGAACGAAGGGGCGAACCCTCTCATTCTACTTTCTCGGCCCCGCGCTCGCGAACCCGCACAACGGACTTTAGTCGTTGCGGCATGCCTCTTTGCATACGTCTTGCGCCGCCGGCAGATCCCCCGCGCTCTGCGCGCGTATGCCGAGGCGGTCGAAGAGTTTCCGATCGGCGTCCGCCTGCGGATTGCCCGTCGTCAACAACGCGTCGCCGTAGAAGATGGAGTTCGCTCCGGCCATGAAGCAAAGTGCCTGAACGGCATCGTTCATTTGCTGGCGGCCGGCCGAGAGTCGCACCATCGCTCGCGGCATCGTGATGCGCGCCACGGCGATCGTGCGCACGAACTCGAACGGATCGAGAGGCTCGACTTCGCCGAGCGGCGTGCCTTCGATCGCGACGAGATGATTGATCGGCACGGATTCCGGATAGGGGTCCATGTTCGCGAGTTGCGCGATGAGTCCCGCGCGCTCGCGGCGCGACTCGCCCATGCCGACGATGCCGCCGCAGCAGACGTTGATGCCTGCGCCACGCACGCGTTCGAGCGTCTCGAGCCGGTCCTGGTAAGTGCGTGTCGAAATGATTTGCCCATAGAACTCGGGCGACGTATCGAGGTTGTGGTTGTAGTAGTCGAGGCCCGCTTCGCGCAGCGCCTTCGCCTGATGGTCCTCGAGCATGCCGAGTGTCACGCAGGTCTCGAGGCCCATCGCCTTCACGCCGCGGATCATTTCCTTGATCGGCTCGAGGTGGCGGTCTTTCGGGCTGCGCCACGCGGCGCCCATGCAAAAGCGCGTCGCGCCGTTGTCCTTCGCCGTGCGTGCCGCGGCGAGGACCTCGCCGATGTCCATCAGCTTCTCGGCTTTGAGGCCCGTTTCATAGTGCGACGACTGCGAGCAGTATTTGCAGTCCTCCTCGCAGCCGCCCGTCTTGATCGACAGCAATGTCGAAAGCTGCACGGCGTTCGCGTCGAAATGCTCGCGGTGCACTTGCTGCGCGCGAAAGAGGAGATCGTTGAACGGCAGCTCGTAAAGTGCCGCAACGTCCCCGACGCGCCAGCGAACGGTACCGGGTGTTTGGGGGGCGGCCATCGGCGACGCGCTTTCGGTTTGGGCTTGAGTCATATCGTCGATCCTTCGAGGCTTGGGAACGCTGTTGGGTCGTCGTTCCGAATTCGTCAAAATTCGCGTAAGCGGTGATGGGAGGAAGCGGCGCTAACTCGGCGGCGGCTGAGTACGCAAGATCTTTAGGAGTCCTGCGATATCGATCGTCTGCGCGGCTTGCTCGGGCGAAGCGGGTGCCAGATGCGGCACGATGCCGAGGAGCGGTGCATCGTGTTCGCGAGCGAGCCATTTGAGCACCGTATCGATATTTTCGTCGCGGTACAGCATGGCTGGGTCGACGACATTCGCCACCCAGCCGGCGATGCGCAGTCCTTGCGCGGCGATCGCTTGTGCCGTCAGCAGCGTATGGCTGATGCAGCCGAGGCGCACGCCCACGACAAGCACAACGGGCAGTGCCAATGCGCGGGCGAGGTCGGCCGTGTCGTGTTCGTCGTCGAGCGGCACGCGAAAACCGCCGACGCCTTCGACGACGACGATATCGGCGAGCTTCGCGGCTCGCGCGTGGCACTGGACGATGTGGGCGATATCGAGCGCGACGCCTTCGTGCGCTGCGACGATGTGCGGTGCCGCCGGCGCTTTCAAGAGATACGGCGTGCGCAGTTCGGGCGGCAGCAAAACGCCGCCGGCGGCGTCGAGCTGATCCGCGTCCTCGTTGTGCCATTGCCCGTCGCGCTCGACGGCTCCGGCCGCGATCGGTTTCATCGCCGCGGCGCGTAGGCCCGCGCGCTTGAAGCCGTGCAGCAGGGCGCAAGAGACGAAGGTCTTGCCGATCTCGGTATCGGTACCCGTGACGAAGAGCGAGAGCGGCGCGTTCATGCCTGGCCTCCCTCGTCGATTCGACAGAGCGCTGCTTCGAGCCTGGCCAGATCGTCGAGCGAATGCGCGGCCGAAAGCGAAATGCGCAGCCGCGACGTGCCGGCTGGCACCGTCGGCGGCCGAATCGCCGGCACCCAGAGCCCCTCGGCGTCGAAGCGCGCGGCGAGCGCAAGCGTGGCTTCGTTGTCGCCGATCACGAGCGGCTGAATCGCCGTTTGCGAATCGACGGGCTGCCAGCGCGTTCGGCGAAGCATGGCGCGTGTGCGCTCGATCAGCGTCGCGAGATGCGCACGGCGGGTGTCGCCTTCATCGCTTGCGATCAATTCGAGGCTCGCCGAAACGGCATGAGCGACCGCAGGCGGCGCGGCCGTCGTGAAGATATAGGGCCGCGCGCGCTGCACGAGCCATTCGATCACGGTCTCGTGCGCGACGATGGCCGCTCCCGCCACACCGGCCGCCTTGCCGAGCGTGCAGACATAGACGAGATGCGGCGAGCGCAGCGCGTGCTCGGCGAGCACGCCGCGCCCTTGCGGCCCGAGCACGCCGAAGCCGTGCGCGTCGTCGACGACGAGCCACGCGCCATGCCGCTCGGCGAGCGCCAGCAAACGGCCGAGCGGTGCGATGTCACCGTCCATGCTGAACACGCCGTCCGTCACGATGAGCTTGGCGCTCGAATCGGAGGCCTCGAGCATGGCCGCGAGCGCAGCCGTATCGCCGTGCGGATAGATCTGCACGTCGGCGCGCGAGAGCCGTGCGCCATCGATCAGCGAGGCATGGTTGAGCGCGTCGGAGAAAAGTGTCGTGTCGCGGCCGGCAAGCGTCGTCAGCGTCGCGAGATTCGCCATATAGCCGGTGCTGAACGAGAGGGCGCGCGGCGCATCGACGAAGCCGCCGCAAAACGCCGCGAGATCGTCTTCCAGTTGCGCGTGCGCATGCGAGTGGCCGCCGAGCAGGTGCGAGCCGCCGCTGCCCGCGCCGTAGCGTTTGGCGCCCTCGGCGAGCGCGGCCGTCAACTTCGGGTGCGCGGCGAGGCCGAGGTAGTCGTTGCTCGCGAAGCCTACTATCTCGCGTCCGTCCACGCTCATATGCGCGCCGCAGGGCGTCCCGGCGGTGCGCCGGCGGCGTGTCAGGCCGCGTGCATCGAGATCGGCGAGGGCTTCTCGGAGCGAGTCGAGCAAATGCATCAGCGCTCCTCGCCCGCAAGCGTCGCGTCGAACGTCTCGCGCGTTCGCGCGGCAAGCCATGCGATTTGTTCGTTGTCCAAAATATATGGCGGCATCAGGTAGACCGTCGTGCCGATCGGACGCATCAGCAGCTCGCGCGCAAGCGCGTTGGCGAAGAAGCGTCGCGAGAACGTGCGCGCGGCATCGCCTTCGAGGGCGACATCGAAAGCGATCAGCGTTCCGCGACGGCGCAGATGACGCACCTTCTCGTGCGAGGCGAGCGAGCCAAGCGCCGCGAACAGTGCCGACGATTTCGTCTCGTTCGTGGCCAGCACGTCGTCGGCTTCGAACAGATCGAGCGTCGCGAGCGCCGCGCGGCAAGCGAGCGGATTGCCCGTGTACGAATGCGAATGCAGGAAGCCGCGCGTCGTATCGTCGTCGTAGAACGCGGCGAACACCTCGTCGCGCGACAGCACGATCGACAAGGGCAGATAGCCGCCGCTGATTCCCTTCGACAAGCAGAGGAAATCGGGCCAGACGCCGGCCTGCTCGCAGGCGAAAAAAGTACCGGTGCGTCCGCAGCCGACGGCGATCTCGTCGGCGATCAGATGCACGCGATATTCGTCGCACAAGGCGCGCAGGCCGGCGACGTACGACGGGTCGTGCATTGCCATGCCGGTCGCGCATTGCACGAGCGGCTCGACGATCAATGCCGCGATCCGTTCGGCCCGAGATTCGAAAAGTGCGCGGACGTCTTCGAGCGCGCGCCGGGCCACATCGGCTGCTGTCTCACCGGGCTGCGCGAGGCGCGCATCGGGCGATGCCGCAACGTGCGCGCAACGGATCAGCGGGTCGTAGGCGTCCTTGAACAACGCGACGTCCGTGACGCCGAGGGCGCCGATCGTTTCGCCGTGATAGCCGTTCGCGATGCAGACGAATTCGCACTTCTCATCCATGCCGCTGTTGCGCCAATAGTGGAAGCTCATTTTCAGCGCGATTTCGACGGCCGATGCGCCGTCCGACGCGAAGAACGCATGGCCGAGCGTAGCCTGCGTGAGCCGCGAGAGCCGCTCCGCGAGCTCGACGGCGGCCGTATGCGTGCAGCCCGCGAGCATCGCGTGTTCGAGCGTGTCGAGCTGCGCCTTCAACGCGTCATTGATACGCGGATTCGCGTGACCGAACAGATTGACCCACCATGAGCTGATCGCGTCGAGATATCGGCGCCCGTCGTGATCGAAGAGCCATGCACCTTCGCCGCGCGCCACGGCAACGAGCGGCAGCCGCTCGTGGTGCTTCATCTGCGTGCAGGGGTGCCAGACCGCCGCGAGGCTGCGTGCAACCCATTCGTGTGCGCCCCTTTCGTCCGTCCGGCTGCTGGTGCGTCCGTGCGTCGTGGGACTCGTACTGGTTACTTGCTTGGGAGCGTCGACGTTCATACGCTTCAAAATCTCGTCCGTTGCGTCCGCGCGAGGAAAACGCGGACCTGTCCATCGCTTTGCGAGCTCGCGAGCCGCGCGTTCGTCGCGGCATGCGAGCCAAGGCGGACGTGAGAGTAGCGCGTTCCGTTCGACGATGCACGCACTCCGTGCGGCCGCGAACGGCGCGTTTTGCGGGCCATTCGACGCAGCTCCGGGCGCTTCGGAGCAGATCGCGAACGTTGAATGGCGTTGACGACGGCAGAATGACGCCGCACGCCGGCAAAAATTCATGAAAAACGTGAGCGGCGCGGGCGGTCAGCCGCGCGCCGGTGAGCGAATCGCAATGGCAGACTTACCAGCGGCTGGCAAGCGAGGGATGGGCAACGGTGCCGGTACCGCCGACGCCGCTCGTGTCGTTGCCGCTCGATGGCGATGACGAGGCTGTTTGCGTGCCGTCGTTCCAGACCACCGAGTCGTTGACCGCATAGAGCTGGCATGGCTCGCCGTGGTTCTCCTTGCTGCAATTGGCGAGCGCCACCGACATCGGATCGTCGCCGCCCTCCGCCCACGACCAGGCACCGGAGCTCGCGACCGCGAAGGCACGGCTCGGGAATTGATGCAGGAACTTGCCGTACGCCGCGCGGCCCGCCGAATCGAGATAGGGCACGGCGTTGACCGAATCGACGGCCGCGTAACCCGTCGCTTGCGGCATCGGACGCGTTTCGACCTGGTATTCGGGCCGCGTCGGCATGCCGATGCGCGCGAGGAACGCGTCGACGGCGGGCCACCAGATCGATACGCCGTCGCGATCGACGACGAGCCGGTGGGCGTCGTTCTTGTACGATCCGAAGTCGATCATCTTGGCGCTCGCGCCGTGACCGACATAGGCGGCATACATGCGCTCGGTCAGCTCGCGCGTCCAGATCGAGTCGTTGTCGCCGTAGAGCCAGAGCGACGGCACGTGCGCTTTCTCGCCGTAGGCTTCGAACGCGTTCGTGAGATTGTCCTGCCACCCCGAGCAGGCGTCTTGCCGCAGTCCGCCGGAGAAATTGACGAGGCCGCGCACGCCAGGCGCCGCCCGCATGCCGTAAGCGATCGTCGCCAAACCGCCGTGCGACGTGCCGGCCACGACGATCCGCGAAGCATCGACGTACGGTTCCTTCGACATATAGGCAATCGTGGCGGCGACGTCGTCGGCTTGCGCGTCGCCGTTCTTTTCGACGTCGCAACCTTCCTGGCGGTAGGTGCCGCCGGAATTGCCGAAGCCTTCGCGATTGGGGGCGACGACGACATAGCCGCGGCGCACGAACTCTCGCGCGAACGCGAGCGGACGGCTGCGCGCCTGCGCGCGGGGGTCGCCCGCCATCTTGCCGTGATTGAAGACGATTATCGGAAACGGTCCTGGACCGTTGGGCTTGAAGATCGTGGTTTCGAGCGTGATCGAGCCCGCGCTATCGACCGGAACGCGGACGACGCGCTCATTGAGATCGGCGGCGAGGACCGGCATGTCCGACTCGCCGAACTCGAGGCGTGTCACGTTCGAGGCCGAAAGCGGCCCACCGGGGCTAGTGGCGAGTGCGACGTCTTGCTTCGTTGAGCTCGAGCCCGCATGGACGCTCATCCATGCGCACGCACATGCCAATCCAACCCAAACTTTTTTCCAACTCATGCGCGCCTGCTCAGAAAATCGGTTGTCACGGCGATGGTCCCTCTCTCGTCCATCCCGGATCAGTATCCGCGCTCACTTCGCTGGGCCGTTGCTCGAAAAAAGGCCGGCAATGGTCACAATTCGTCCCATTGGTCGTGCGACGAGGCGTCGCCGGCAATCGGTGGCGAAAAAGCGCGGGAATGTGACGCGCACCCGTTGCGCTCGAAAAATCGATAGGGAGTCCTATCGATCGCCCAAGCGCAGTTCCAGCCGGCGGCGAACGCCTTCGGCTAGCAACGATTCGTCTGAACGATGCACGTCACAAGCGAGCCCAATCGTAGCCCGCCGATATTCGCCTGCGCAATAAAGGAGAACCCGGGCTTGCCGGACATTAACGTCCGGCGTACCGGGTGAAAAGCGATGGAAAGACCGACGGCAGAGCAGCGAGGTTAGCGCTCGCTTACGTCGCCGTCCACGTAGCGCCAGCGTCCATCGTCGCCGCGCGTGAAACGGCTGACTTCTTGCAGCCGGTGTCCGCGACCCCCCGTTTTAAATCGAGCGACGAATTCCACGATGGCGTGCCGATCGTCGAGCGCTTCGAAACGTTTGATCTGAAGCCCCAACCAGCGCGGTGCATCGGGCGCGTCGATGTCGGCCGCGAGATCGGCGGGGCAGGTCGAAGAATCCCATGTCGCGCGGAGGTAGTCTGTGTCGCCGACCACATAGGCCGTATAGCGGGAGCGCATCACCTCGAGCGCCGTAGGCGGCACGGCCGCGCCGCTCAGATAGCGGCCGCAGCACACGGCAAAGCGCGGTGCGGCGGCCGCGGCCCGGCGGTTCGGTGCAGCGCCGCCGCAGGGGCAGGCGCCCGCGACGGGCGCGGTCGGTTGCTTTGCGTTCATCCGGTGTCGGCGGTGTGCGGGGACGAAAACGCCGAATCTTACTCGAACTGCCTTGCAATCAAGATCTTTTGAATATCGCTCGTGCCCTCATAAATCTGGCACACGCGCACGTCACGATAAATGCGCTCGACCGGAAAGTCGGTGACGTATCCGTAGCCGCCGAACGTCTGCAATGCCGCGGAGCAGATCCGTTCGGCCGCCTCCGACGCGAAAAGCTTCGCCATCGCCGCTTCCTTGAGGCACGGCTGACCGGCATCCTTCAGTGAGGCCGCGTGCCAGACCAGTTGCCTTGCGGCTTCGAGCTGCGTCGCCATTTCGGCGAGCCGGAACTGCACGGCCTGGTGGCCGAAAATCAGTTCTCCGAAACTTTCGCGCTCCTTGGCATAGGCGAGCGCGGCCTCGAACGCCGCGCGCGCCATGCCGACGCTTTGCGCGGCGATGCCGATGCGCCCGCCTTCGAGCCCCGACAGCGCGATCCGATAACCTTCGCCTTCGGCGCCGATGCGCTGGGCGGCCGGCACACGGCAATTTTCGAACACGATCTGCGCCGTGTCGGACGAATGCTGCCCGAGCTTGTCTTCGACGCGCGCCATGACGTAGCCGGGGGTATTCGTCGGCACGATGAAGGCGCTGATGCCACGCTTGCCGGCGGTTTTATCCGTCACGGCCATGACGATCGCGACATCGCCATGCTTGCCGCTCGTGATGAACTGCTTGACGCCGTTGATGACATACGCGTCCCCATCCCGCACGGCCGTGGTCCGCAGCGCCGAGGCGTCGGAGCCGGCCTGAGGCTCGGTGAGGCAGAACGCGCCGAGCATCTCGCCGCGTGCGAGCGGCGTGAGCCAGTCGCGCTTTTGCGCGTCGTCGCCGTAGGCGAGCAGGATGCTGCACACGGGGCAATTGTTGACGGAGATCGCCGTCGAGGTTCCACCGTCGCCCGCGGCGATTTCCTCGAGAATCAATGCGAGTGCTAGCGCGTCGAGGCCCGCGCCGCCGTATTCGTGCGGTACGAGCACGCCATATGCGCCAAGCTCGGCGAGCTGCCGATGGACGTCCTTAGGAAATGTCCGTTTCCGGTCCCATTGCGCCGCGAAAGGCGTGACGGCATCGCGCACGAAAGTACGCACCGCATCGCGGATCATCGTGTGATCCTGGTCGAGCACCATATTCGTTTGTCTCCTGGCTGGTTGCCTTGGATTGCTATGTCTGCAGCATTGGGCGGCCCTTGTGAGGCCTTGCGTTCGAGTCGCTGCTGGAAGCCGCGATCGAACGGACGATGCGAGAAGGTGTGATCCGTCTCGTGCTACCACTCGACCGGCGTCCCGTCATACTGCACGAACCGGCCGTTGAAAGCGGCCCGCGCGGCGCCCGCCTGCGCAATGACCTGACGCATGCCGGACACGCTGCGCTCAGGATCGATCGCCGCGTTGGCCCCGCCCATATCGGTACGCACCCAACCGGGATTGAGCGCGATGCAAGTCGCCCGGCGCGTTTGCAGCGAGGCGACGCGCAGCGCGCTGTTGAGCGCGGCCTTGCTTGCGCGGTAAAGCCAGCCCGTCGTTCCCGTCGCCTCGCTGATGCTGCCCATTCTGCTCGACAGCACGGCCAGGACCCCATCCACCGATTCGACGAGCGGCAGCAACACGGGCAGCAACAGCATCGGGCCGCGGACGTTGGTGGACATCACGTGGTCGAAATCGTCGGCTGAGAACGACTCGACGCCTTCCGTCTGCGGCCCGTAGACACCCGCGCAGATGATGGCCACATCGAGCTCTTCGTCTGCGATCACGGCGGCCAACCCGTCGATGTCATCGGGCTCGGTCACGTCGAGCAGAATCGGCTCCGCTTCGAAGTCGGCCTCGATCGCGTCGAGCGCCTCGCCGTCCCGCGCGGTCGCGATGACGCGCCAGCCCGCGCCACGGTATTGCCGCACGAACTCGCGCCCGATGCCGCGCGACGCGCCCACGATCAGTGCTGTCTTCATCGTTCGGACCCCTAACGGACCGCGGAATCTGCGCGGCAGGCGCGCAGCGTCTTGCCCTCAGCCGATCGAGCGCCGCCTGATGCCCGAGGACGCCCGATGCGGGTCACGAGACGATCTCGATTCCCATGGCCGTCGCTTCGCCGCCGCCGATGCAAAGGCTCGCCACGCCGCGCTTGCCGCCGCGCTTCCTCAATGCGCCAATGAGCGTGACGAGAATGCGCGCGCCTGAGGCGCCGATCGGATGCCCAAGTGCGCAGGCGCCGCCGTTCACGTTGACGATCTCGTGCGGCAGGCCGTGTTCCTTCATCGCCGCCATCGTCACGACGGCGAATGCCTCGTTGATTTCATAGAGGTCGACGTCGCTGGCGCGCCAGCCGTTTTTCTCGAAGAGCTTGCGGATGGCGCCGACGGGTGCCGTCGTGAACTTCGCCGGTTCCTGGGCGAACGTGGAGTGGCCGACGACGCGTGCGAGCGGCGCGATGCCGAGCCGCTCGGCCGTGGACGCGCGCATCATCACGAGTGCCGCCGCGCCGTCCGAAATCGAAGACGAGTTCGCCGCCGTGACCGTTCCGGTTTTGCTGAATGCGGGCTTGAGCGTCGGGATTTTCTCGATGTTCGCCTTGAACGGCTGCTCGTCGCGCGCGATCAGGACCTCGTCGCCCTTGCGGCCTTCGATTTTCGCGGGGGCGATTTCCCACGAGAATGAACCGTCCTCGTTGGCCCGCCGTGCTCTCATGAGCGATTCGACGGCGAACGCGTCCTGCGCTTCGCGAGTGAAACCGAACGAGCCGGCGCATTCCTCGGCAAACGTGCCCATCAGACGGCCTTTGTCGTAGGCGTCTTCGAGCCCGTCGTAGAACATGTGGTCGATCACCTGGCCGTGCCCCATGCGCATACCGGCGCGCGCCTTCGGCAGCAGGTACGGCGCATTCGTCATGCTTTCCATCCCGCCCGCGACGATCACATCGGCCGAGCCGGCGGCGAGCATGTCGTGCGCGAACATGGCGGCGCGCATGCCGGAGCCGCACATCTTGTTGACGGTCGTGCAGCCGGTGGAAAGCGGCAAGCCGGCACCGAGCGCGGCCTGACGCGCTGGTGCTTGGCCAAGACCGGCCGGCAGCACGCAGCCCATCAGTGCCTCGTCGACCTGCTCGGGCTTCAGTCCCGCGCGCGCGAGCGCCGCTTCGATCGCAATGGCGCCGAGCCGCGGCGCCGCGAGCGCGGCGAGCTCGCCTTGGAACCCGCCCATCGGCGTGCGCGCCGCGGCGACGATGACGACGGCATCGCTGGACCTCTCTCTTGCATCACTCATGCTTGATCTCCTTGATTACGCCTTCGACGACCGCCTCGACCTTCGTCAGCTCGGCGGCGTCGGCAGCGACGATGTCGATATCGGCCGCGCTCGCCCGCTTGGCGGAAAGCGCGGCTACGCAGCGTTCGTAAGTACTGCCGAGCATCTCGGCGCTCGAAATCGTCATGCCGAGATTGCGCATGCGTCCGTCGTGCACGCCGTAGGTCCAGCCGTGCACCGTGAGTGGCTGGCTGCGCGCCCACGCGTCGTTCACGATCGTCGTGCGACAGACGTTGACCACTTGCTCGATCGTGTTCAATTCGACGAGACGCCGATGCCGGGCCTCGCCCATCGGCCACTCGTCGAGCAGCGCCGCGTGCTTCGCGCGCACGTCGTGAATGTGATGAAGCCAGTTGTCGGCGAGTCCCACGCGCCTGTCGAACAGGGCCGCGCCGACGCCCGAGCAGCCGTAATGGCCGACCACCATGATGTGCTTGACCTTCAGCAAATCGACGGCGAACTGGATCACGGACAAGCAGTTCAGGTCCGTATGCACGACGACGTTCGCGATGTTGCGGTGGACGAACACTTCACCGGGCGGCAGCCCGATGATCTGATTGGCGGGCACCCGCGAGTCGGAGCAGCCGATCCAGAGGTATTCCGGGGTTTGCTGATCGGCAAGCCGCGAGAAGTACTGCGGATCTTCGGCGAGCTTGCGCTTGACCCACGACTGGTTGTTGGCGAAGAGGTGAGCGAGCGGATGGTCTTGATCGTTCATGATGCGTCGTGACGGTGGATTGGATTGATACAGCTCCGGACACTGGCGTCCTCGAATGAATGCCGCGAGCGAAACGGCGGCCGTTCAAGCCGCTCGCTTGCCGTGGCTCGGCTCGTCCGTCGCCTGTGGTTCGGCGCCGGGCGAAGTCTCGTGAAAGCGCTCGGGATAGCGATTGCAAAAACGTGCGTTCCTGTCGTAGGGAAAGAAGTCCGGCAATTCGCCTTTGAGTAGCTGCTCCTTGTGTCTTTGCCAAAGCGCCGGGTCGAAAATATCCGCATGGTGGCGCATGAAGTAGCGGCGCACGGTCGGATCGCCGAGCAGGAACGTGCCGTAGGTTTCGGGAAAGATGTCGTTGGGGCCGACGGCGTACCACGTCTCGGCCGAGAGCTCGTCTTCCTCGCTTTGCGCCTGCGGCACGTGGCGAACGTTGCAGTCGGTCAGGTATTCGATTTCGTCGTAATCATAGAAGACAACGCGCCCGTGGCGGGTCACGCCGAAGTTCTTGTAGAGCAAATCGCCAGGGAAGATGTTGGCCTGGATGAGCTCCTTCACCGCATCGCCGTACTCCTTGACCGCATGCTCGATATCGGCTTCCGTGCCATTTTGCAGGAACATGTTGAGCGGCACCATGCGGCGCTCGATGTAGACGTGCCGGATGATGACGCAATCGCCCTCGTATTCGATCATCGAAGGCGCCTCCCTTTCGAGTTCGCGCAAGAGCGCATCGTCGAGCCGCGCGAGCGGCAATGCGACACTCGAATATTCGAGCGTATCGGCCATGCGGCCGAGGCGGTCGTGCCGCTTCACGAGCAGGTATTTTTCCTGGATCTTCTCGCGCGTCGTATCCTTCGGCGCCGGGAAGCTGTCCTTGATCAGCTTGAACACATAAGGGAACGACGGCAGCGTGAAGACGATCATCACGAGTCCCTTGATGCCGGGCGCGATGATGAACTGATCGCTCGAATGCGAGAGGTGCTTCAGCAGGTCGCGATAAAAGAGGTTTTTGCCTTGCTTCTGCAGGCCGACCGACGTGTAGATTTCCGCCTTCGGCTTGCCCGGCATGATCGTCTCGAGAAAGTCGACGTAGGCGGATGGCACGGCCATATCGACGAGGAAATACGAGTGTGAGAAGCTGAAAATGATCTGCAACTGCTCACGCCTGAGCAGCACGGTATCGAGCGCGAGCAGACCCGGGCGCACATGCCGGATCGGCACGGCGAATGGCAACAGCAGCTCGCCGTTGATGATCCGGCCGATGACGTACGCGGCCTTGTTGCGATAGAACAGCGACGAGAGCACGTGCACCTGGAAGTTGAACGCTTCCTGGAACGGTCCGTAGGTCTCGTGGAGGGTGTCGATGATGCAGGCGACGTCGCGTGAAAGATTTTCGAACGGCACCTCGAGCTGAAAGTTCGTGACGATTCGCTCGAGCGTCGCCGCGAGGCCGTCCTTACCAGGGTAGTAGGCGCGATACGTAGGCTTCGCGGCAGGCTCTTCGTTCTCGAGATATTCGGTCGAGATGACAGGGCGCACGAAGATGAAGTCGTTGTTGAAGTACGACCGGTGCAGGATCTTGCAGCAGACTGAATTGAAGAACGTCTCGGCGCACTCGGGCTGCAGGTGGTTCGTCAGCAGTCCTATGTAATGGAGCCTGATCTGCTGCCAGACATCGTCATCGATTCTCTCGGCGTCGTATTCGTCCTGAAGCAGCTCGACACAGGCTTGGACGCGGTTGTCGTAGGACGCGATCCGGTCGCGCGCGAGCTTTTGCAGTCCGAGCCAATCGGCCGTTTCGAAGAGCGTCTTCGCGCGCGCACCGGCCTCGCGAAACGCACCGTAGTGGCCGTTGAAGCCTTCGAGGATCGACTGCGCCATGTCGAAGCCGATCTGCGAGGAAAGGAGCTTCGGAAAGTGCTTCATGCGCGCACGGCCTCGGCCGCCCCGTTTTCGGCGAGCATGGCTCGGCACTGGGCTTCGTATCGCGCGAGGTCTCCGAGCGTCGCGTTCAGATCGTCGAGCTGGCGCTCGAGCACCTCGCGATGCTGCGCGATCGTGGCGAGAAACGCCCGCAACTGGGGTACCGTGTCGGTCGGCGAGTCATACAGATCGAGCAGCCGGCGAATCTCGGAGAGCGTAAACCCGAGGCGCTTGCCGCGCAGCGTCAACTTGAGCCGCGTGCGATCGCGGCTCGAGTAGACGCGCCGCAACCCGCCCGAGCCCTCCCGCTTCGGCGCGAGCAGTCCCTGGTCTTCGTAGAAGCGGATCGCGCGGGGCGTTACGTCGAATTCGCGCGCGAGCTCGGTGATCGTGAAATGCTGGCTCATGGTGTTCGCTTCGGCTCGGCCGGCATGTGCCCGCGCGGCTCACGCGCTCGCGCATTCGTGCGGCGCTCGCGGGGGCGGCTGCGACTTTCCGGCCGGATCGGGTAGAATCGGTCGACGTTTACGTTATCGTCAACTTCGACAAAGCGCAACCTGCGCGACTGAAACCGTCCGATGAATCCGCTCGAACATCAACTCGACTATCCGTTCGGCGACACGCTCGTCGAGCCGGCCGCCACGCTTGAGGTGGCGCCCGGCATCTACTGGGTGCGCATGCCGCTGCCGTTTGCGCTCGACCATATCAATCTCTGGTTGCTGCGCGACGAGATCGATGGCCGCCAAGGGTGGACCGTCATCGATTGCGGCATCGCGAGCGACGTCATCAGGGGGCACTGGGAATCGATCTTCGATACCCGGCTCCAAGGCTTGCCGGTCCTTCGCACGCTGGTTACGCATTGCCATCCCGATCACCTGGGCCTTGCGGACTGGATCTGCAACGGCGGCGCCCGCGAGCGCTGGAAAGTGCGGCTTTGGATTTCGCTCGGCGATTACATGTTGGGGCGCGTGATGGCGGCCGGCGACGGGTCGAACGCGGGCGGCGAGGGCGCGGCGCGCCATTTTGCGCGGCACGGGGTGACCGATCCGGAGGCGCTCGAGAAGCTGCGCAATCGTAAGGACTACTATTCGAATCTGGTGCCGTCGATGCCCTCGCAGTACCGGCGCCTGCGTGAAGGCGACAAGGTGACGATCGGCGCTCACGAATGGCGCATCGTCACCGGCTACGGACATTCGCCCGAGCACTGCGCGCTTTTCAGCGAAAGCGCGGGTGTACTGATTTCGGGCGACATGGTCCTGCCGCGTATCTCGACGAACGTGTCCGTCTTCGATATCGAGCCCGAGGGCGACCCGCTCGCGCTTTATCTCGAATCGCTCGGCCGGTATGAGTCGATGCCTGCCGATACGCTCGTGCTGCCTTCCCATGGCCGGCCGTTTCGCGGGCTGCATACGCGCATCGAGCAGTTGCGCACGCACCACGACGCGCGGCTTGCCGAGGTGCGGGAAGCTTGCGCTCGCAGCCCGCAAAGCGCGGCCGACATCGTGCCGATCATGTTCCGCCGGCAGCTCGATATTCACCAGATGACGTTCGCGATGGGCGAAGCGCTCGCGCATTTGCATTTGCTCTGGCATGCGGGGGAACTCGTGCGCATCCAGGGCGCGGACGGGGTGATGCGATTCCGCCTATAGCGCGTTATCGATCGACGATCGCAACGACCCCGAGGGCTATGAACAGCGCGCCCGAGAGATACCGGCCGATAGTAAGCGCCGTCCCTTCCGAGCTAACGTTACGGCGAAGCGGATGTGCGAGAACGATGCAGACCAGGTCGGCAATCGTAAAGAAAGCGTTTGCTGCCGCGCCGAGGAGGAATAGTTGCCACCCTACATTGATCGATGCGGCGGGGTCGGCGAATTGCAGCAGGAAGGACATATAAAAGAGCGCCGACTTCGGGTTCGATGCTTCGATGAATGCGCTAGAAAAGACGATTCTGGTCGGCAATCCCGTCTGCACGTTGTGAGCAGGCTTGGTACGCAACCGCTCGATTCCAAGCCAGACCAGATAGGCCCCGCCGACTATCCTCAACGCGTGGTATAGCCACGGGGTCGTTTGCAAAACGACGACCGCTCCGAACGCGACCAGACAGATCTGGAAGAACGCGCCAACGTGAATTCCCAAAGCCGATAACAGCCCCGCCCGGCGCCCGTGCTGCAGCGTCAGCGATACCGTTTGCAACAGGGCGGGACCCGGGATAAAGCCGAAGCCGAGGCAAGTCAAGCCGAACGCGAACATCTTTTCGATAGCCATCAGATGCTGTCTCCGATTACGATACCGAGCTGCCGACACTCTTCCCTGACTCGATCCCGAGCGGTAGCTATTTGGTCCTTGGAGAGGCGAGGCATTACTGCCCTGACATAGTCTCCTATTGCCATTTCACGATCGAACAGGTCAACGCCCCGATAACGATCGGCGACTTGACGCCGCAAACGGTCTTCCGCGATTTCGAGGCCGAGGCGCTTTGATAACTCGGCGGCGGCATCGGGTTCGGTTAGGTAAAGAAAATCCTTGGATCCGGGTTCCGGCGATAGCAACTCAATGTCTGCGCTTACGATCACGTCCCGCCCGCTCCTAAGAAAATCGATATACATCTGTACGTTCGCTTCCATCAGAGTCTCGTTCATTCCAAGGTGACCGAGGACAAAGCCGGCTTTGATCGCCAAGCCGCATTTGCGGGCGTTCCGCAGCGCGCGAAGGTTGGACTCGTACATTTTTGTTGCCGCCACGGCGGCGTCTTTATGTCTCAAGGGCTTGTTGAGGGCCAACAGGGAAAGCGGTGCGCCCGCGTCGACGCCGACAAACAAAATTCTGAAGCCGATTTCTCGCATTGCTTCAAGCACGTGGCCTTTCTCCATGCCATCAGCTCGCGCGTAACCGACCAAGACTGGCCTCTGTTCGAAAGCGAGCGATTGCCACCAAGCAGGGGGTGTTCGCGCCATATCAAGGATCAATCGTGCGAACGTCAGAGGCAATTCGTCGGCGGTGATGTAAAGGTAATCGTATCCGCACAGCCATGCTTTGCGGATGGCTTCCCACGCGTGCGCGCCAGGCAGCTCGTTTTTCCACATGCCGCCGTATTGAATAGAACAGAAGGAGCACGCATCATCGCCGTTGAATTTGATACATCCGCGGCCGATTTCGACGGGGACCCCTTTCTTTACATGTCGCCCGGTCAGCTTGTGAATTCGATCGCCGAGACGGCGCGCAAAGTTGGACGTATATGTCGCCGTATGTTGCAGCCCGCGATCGATCAGACTGTAGTCGACGATCTGGTTGATTCCTTCGCGAATCTGCGGGTCGCGAACAATCTCTTCGTGCTGCCATCGGACGCAGCCAGGGTAGACCCCGTCCGTGCGATGACGCTGTCGATCTCGCAAGTAATCGGCGAGCCCACTGTAGACTTCATTGCCCGCGAACCCGCAATCGATCAAATCCTTATGCCGGACGAGAATCGAATTGCTTAGGGACGAAAAGTGATCGTTGCCCATGATGACAGCGACAGACGGATCGAGATCCTTGATTTCCTTTGCCAGTATGATCGCCGCTTCGTAGTTTGCCGTTATCGCGCTGAGGCATACGGCGAGCGTCTGGTGCATCCGCTCGCGAATCAAGCCAAGGATGGCCGAGAGCGGGTGTACCACGCCATCGACATAGACTGCCTCCATGCCAGGTAGCGAGTCGATGTACGACGCGAGCGAGAGGATGCCCAAGTGCGGGAAGTTTGCCCAGTCGGTGTGCTGCACTCCCTTCGATACGGCGGTTTCTCCGTTTTGCCCTGAGTCAAGGTCATCGCTGTTCGGCGGGTTGACGAAGAAAACGACTGTCCTCAGATTTCTCATTTCGTATAGGTGCGCGTCCGCGCGTAGAACCGGTCACGGATGCACTATGAAGAAACCCTCGGGGGATGACTGGCTGGTACCGATTTCTCAGACCGAATTACCCTTTTTCAATCGGGTTCGCGCGCCGCGACGTCAACGCTGCCATCCGACAGCATCAGTGCGATTTGCCCGTCACATGTGGCGCCGACTGGCAACGTACCATCGCCGCGGCACACAGTTTGCGTTCGAACGACGAAGTTTGAACGACGAGGCGGGCAAAATGCTGACAGGCGGCTGTTTATGCGGAAAGGTTCGTTACGAGGTAACGGGCGCGCCATTTCACTCGACGATTTGCCACTGCGTGGACTGCCGCCGGTGCGCGGCGGCTCCCCTGGTTGCATGGTTCAGCGTGAAGCGATCCGAGTTTCGCGTCGTCCAGGGCACGATCGCGCGCTTTGCGTCGAGCAAGCCGGTCTTGCGCACGTTTTGCGCGGACTGCGGCACTCCGCTAACGTACCAACACGACGATTTCCCCGACGAAATCGACGTGACGACCTGCAGCCTCGACGCGCCCGATGCCGTCCCGCCGGACGATCACACCTGGGCGTCGCAACGTCTGCCTTGGCTGCCGATTTCGGACGGGTTGCCGCAGTACCCACACGGCCGCGACAAAGCGGCCGTGTGAGCAGCGCGTACGGCTCGGTTGGCCGGATCGGTCAGCTCAAACCCGCGCGGTCGGCACAATCGCGGCGCGCGGCCGCAGCGCCGCCATGATCAGGTACATGCAACCGCCGATCAGTACGCCGAAGAACCATCCGTAGGTGTTCCACCAGACGGGCAGCAGAGAGGTAAGGTTGGGCAAAAAAGTCGAAAACACACTGCCGACGCCGGCGGAGACGATCGCGTTGACGTTCCAGCCGCCTTCGTAGCGGTATTCGCCGTGCTCCTCGTAAAGCGCCGCGACGTTGATGTTGCCTTTGGCCACCAGGTAGTAATCCGCGAGAATGACCCCCAGCAGCGGGCCCATCGTCGCGCCGATCGCGTTGACGAAGTGCGCCGCATTGCCTTCCCAGGGCGCGAAGGGATAGAGCACGAGCGCAATCAGCGCGGCGATGTAGCCGCCCCGCTTGAAGCTGATATGTTTCGGGAACACGTTCGAAATATCGAACGCCGCGGACACGAAGTTGGCCACCACGTTGATGCCCAGCGTGGCCACGGCGAACGTCAACGCCGCGATGAGTGCCAGCACCCAGCTGTCGAACTTGGCCGAGATCTGCTCGGGATGGAGCAGCGCTTCACCATAGACCTTGAAGGCGGCGATAGTCGTGATACCCGCTACGAGCGAGAACGCGATCAGGTTGACGGGCAGCCCCCAAAGATTGCCTTTCTTCACCGCGTCGCGGTTTTTTGCGTAGCGCGAGAAGTCGCAAAAATTCAGGTATAGCGCCGCGAAGTAGGTGATCCAGGTTGCCCCCACCGCCATCAGCGCCCAAAACGAACCGGGTTCACCGCTGATGCCGGCGTCCTTCGTTTTATCGAGCAGCACGTTCATCGGAATGCCGTGGGAGAACGAGAAGCCGCCAGCCTTGATACAGAGGCCGATCGCGAGAATCAGCATGGCGACCCAGACCGCCGGGCCAGCCCAGTCCTGGAATCTGCGCACGGTCTCCATCCCTTTCTGGATGATGAGCAACTGCAGCGCCCATATGACCACATAGCAAATCACCTCCAGCGTGGAGTGGCCGAGCAACTGCGAGCTCTTCTCGAACGCCATCAGGCTGTCGTTGCGCACGAGCAGCGCAACCACCGCGCCCGAAGCCGCCGCCGTCTGTGCGCCGTACCAGAAGCAGGCGACCACGGCGCGCACCAACGCCGCGAGATTGGCGCCCCATACGCCGAACGACGCGCGCGCCAAAACCGGGTAGGGTACGCCCGTCTTCTCACCGGCGTAGCCGATCAGGTTCATGAGGGCGAAGATCACGAGCGAGCTGAGCCCGATCGCGAGCAAGAAATTGACGAAGCTGCCGCACAGCAGAAAGAGGCTCGCGGCGAGGTAGTAGCCCCACAGGCTGTGCACGTCCGAAGTCCAGACGTTGAAGATGCTGAAGGCCCCCCACTTGCGCTCCCGCGCTGGCGCCAGGTCTTCGTTGTAGAGGCCCGGCGAAGGATTGCGGATTTCCATCTGTCATCTCCTTTGAATAGGTGGATCAAGGAAACACCGCCGGATACTCCTTTTGGGGTGGAGATGCTCCCGCGTATGAAGCCAAGGGACAGGGAAGAGCTGGACGTGCTTTACCGCGCCGTTAGGACCAATCGAAGGCCATTATTGCGCGCGAAAAAAAATAAGGGCAAGCAGGCGAAGCGCGCGTTTGGCCGATGACCGGCTCGGCAAGCGGTGGCCTTTGCGGTTCTGGCAACCTCGATGCGGTGCTCCATGACGGCGCACGGCATGCGTCTTGCGGCGCAATCAGACAAATCCTCACACGCCGTGGATATGGAAACCGTAATCAGCATCGGCAGCATCAACGCAGACTTCCAGATGCGCGTGGATGAGCCGCCCGGCGGGAAAGAGACGCTTGCCGGCCGCGAGCTCATCCGCCCCTCGGGCGGCAAGGCGGCGAACGTCGCTTATCTCGCGCGGCTGCTCGGCATCGAGAGCCGGCTCATCGGCATGGTCGGCGACGACGACCTCGCTTCGCAGGCGCTCGACCCGTTGCGCCGAGCCGGCGTCGATGTGTCGCGCGTGCGCGTCGCGACTGGCCACGCCACGTCCGTCGCCGTCATTCTCGTTCCGCCCGACGGCAAGAAGCGGATCGTGCATGTCTACAACGCGAACGACGTCTGGGACGAAGCGGCCCTCGCCGCGCTCGAGCACGAGATCGAGGCGGCGCCGCGCTCGGCCGTCGTGACGGTCGACGCGGAAATCGCGACCGATGCGGCGGCGCTCGCGATCCGGACCGCAACGCGCCGAGGCTTACGCGCCGTACTCGATCCGTCGCCAACGGAGCGAACATCGGTTTCGCCGATTGCCGATTTGCTCCCGGACCTTCATGCCATTACCCCCAACAATGAAGAGGCCACCGTACTGACCGGCATCGAGATCAAAGACGACGAAAGCGCGGCGCGCGCCGCCGAGGCGCTTCATGCGCGCGGCATTGCGCTCGCGTGCGTGAAGCTTGCCGATGGCGGCTGCGTTGCCGCATTTGACGATTCGACGCTGTTCATCGCGGCGACCCCTGTTGCGGTCGTCGATACGACGGGTGCGGGCGACGGCTTCACGGGCGCGCTGTCGATCGCGCTCGCGCGCGGTGTGCCGCCCGACGAGGCGGTGTTGTATGCCGCCGCCGTCTCGCATTGGAGCGTGACGCGCTATGGTTCGCAGGCGGCCTATCCCGGCCCGGACGAACTGCAGCCGATGATCGAGCGTCTGCGCGGCGGAGTGCGTCGCGTGCCGCGCGGTCAGCGCGTCCATCGTTGAGCCGGGAACCTGAACGTGTCCGAACACGGCGTCCGCTTGAGTCGTTATGATCGCGCCGACGAGCGGCGGCGCGAATCGTTGCTCGGGCTCGGCAACGGCATGCTGTTCGTGCGCGCGAGCGCGCCGGAGGCGGGGTTACTCTCGCTGCTCGCCGAAGACGGGACCGTCGCGGCGCAGCCGGGCGCGCGGGAACACTCGGCGTGCCACTATGCGGGCACTTACCGCGCGGGTGTCTACAACGAGCTGGAAAACAAGATCGATGCGCAGTCGGCCCCCGTACGAATGAGCTTCATGCCGCGTCTGCCCGACGCGACGCCGCTGGCGGTGCGCCCGCGTGGCGGCCAATGGCTGTCGCCTGACTTCGCGAAGGTGCTGGAATACCGGCACGAGCTCGACCTCGAACATGCGCTCGCCTACCGGACCTTGGTGCTCACTGCGGGCGGCCGCACCACGCGCATCGTCGAAACGCGCCTCGTCAGCGCGGCCCATCCTTACTTCGTGCTCGTGCGCTGGCAGGTGGTGCCGCTCGATTGGTCCGGTACGCTCGAAATCGGCGCGGGCATCGAAGGTCGCGTGCGCAACACCAACGTCAAGCGTCATGCGGCCTATGTCGGCCAGCACGTGGTCGGCATCGAGTGCGAGGCGTGCGGCGACGATCGTCTCTTGCTGACCGCGCGCCTCAGCGGGTCGAGCGTCGAGATCGCCGTGGCGACGCGCCTCGAGATCGAAACGGCCGGCGCTCGGTCTCGCGCGGAGAGACGCTTCGAACACGCCGCCGAAGCGATCGCCGAAGTGCATGAGGTATCGGTCGAGGCGGGTCGGGCACTCACGATCGACAAGCTGATCGCCGTGCAGACATCGCGCGACCATACAGTCATGGGCGTATCCGACGCGGCCCTCGCGACACTCGAGCACGTCGCCGACGTCGATGCGCTCATCGACGCGCATCAGCGTGCGTGGCACGCCGACTGGTCGAGATGTCGAATCGTCGCCGACGATCGTGATTTGACGCATCAGCTCGACATCCGCTTCTTCCATTTGCTGCAGGCGCTCTCGCCGTTCGCGGGGTTGCAAGATGCCGGCATACCGGCTCGCGGCTGGCAGGAGGCCTATCACGGGCACATCTTCTGGGACGAGATTTTCGCGGCGCCGATGTTTGCCGTGCGGCAACCGGAAACGGCTAAGACACCTCTGTTCTATCGCTTCCGGCGTCTCGACGCGGCGAGGCAGATGGCAAGAGAAGCCGGGCTGACCGGCGCGATGTTTCCATGGCGCAGCGCGACGACCGGCTACGAAGAGACGCCACCCTATCAAATGAACCTCGTCAGCGGCCAATGGATGCGCGACGAGACGCGGCTCGAGCGGCACGTCGGCGCCGCGATTTGCTGGAATGTCTGGACCTACTTCTGCGCGACGGGCGATTGGGCGTTTCTGTCGCGCTATGGCGCGCCGCTCGTCGTGGAGATCGCGCGCTTCTGGTCCTCGCTTGCCTCGTTCGACGACACACGCAAGCGTTACACGATCGGCGGCGTCGTCGGCCCGGACGAATACCACGATGGGTATCCATGGCGAGACACGCCGGGGCTCGACGATAACGCCTACGTGAACGTCATGGCCGTATGGTCGTTGCTGTGCGCGCTCGAGGTGCTCGCACGGCTGCCCGCCGGTCGCCGCGATGCCCTCTGCGCGACACTCGCGCTGACGAACGACGAGCTCGCCCGATGGGAAGACATTGCTCGCCGCATGTTCGTGCCGTTTACGCATGAAAACGTGATCGCGCAGTTCGAAGGCTTCGATCGGCTGCTGCCCTACGAGCAGGCAATCGAAGCGCGGCAAGCGGATACGCGTCTCGACTGGGCGCTCGATGCGCGCGGCGACAGCACGAACCGCTATCAGGTTGCGAAGCAGCCTGACGTGGTGATGCTGAACTACCTGCTCGGCGACGATACGCTGCAGGCGCTTTTGCAGCGCCTCGGCTACGCGTTCGACGACGATGCGGCACGCCGCACGGTCGGCTACTACATCGACAGAATGACGCACGAATCGACGCTTTCACGGATAAGCTGCGCCGGCGCGCTGGCGCGCATCGACTCTGACCGCTCGTGGCAGTACTTCGTCGATGCGTTGCGCGTCGACGTGGATCCACAAGCGGGATCCTCGCCGCAGGAAGGCCTGCACCTCGGCGCGTTCGCGGCCGTGCTCGACGTGCTGCAGCGCCGCTACGTCGGACTCGACTTCGACTTCGACGCCATTCGAATCTTCCCCGCGCTGCCGCGAGCGTTGCCGCCGCTCCACTTTTCGTTTCTCTATCGCTGCGATCGGTTTTCGATCGAGACGTCGGCGCGAAACTGCATCATCGCGTCGGACAGCGCCAACCGCGCTGCCGTGCGCGTCCGAAGCCCAGCGGGCGACGAGACGCTCGCGCCCGGTGGATCGCTCACGATCGAGTCGCGGCACGCACGCTGACGAGCGACGTGACGCTCACCCGCTAGCTCGCGGCACCGCCACCGGCCCGTGACATCTCGCGCACGCGCTCGAGCAACAGCTCCCGCTCCCGTCCGTTTTGTGTCATCGTCGCGGCCCGCTCGAATTCGGCGCGCGCTTCGTCATAACGGCCCAGCTTTGCGAGCAGGTCGCCGCGCACGCTCGGCAGCCAGTGATAGCGGGCGAGCGCGGGCTCGGCGGCCAGCGCCTCGACGAGCGCGAAACCGGCTTCGGGCCCGAATGCCATCCCAACGGCGACTGCGCGATTGAGCTCGACGACGGGCGACGGGCTGATTTGCACGAGCGCGTCATAGAGCGCGACGATCTGCTCCCAATCGGTCTCTTCGGCCGTATGCGCGCGCGCATGGCAGGCGGCGAGCGCCGCTTGCAGCGCATACGGTCCGAGCGCGCCGCCGAGCGATTCGGCTCGCGCGAGCGCGGCGAGCCCACGTCGGATCAAGAGCGGATCCCAGCGCGAGCGGTCCTGGTCGGCAAGCAGAATGGGCCGGCCGCGCGCATCCGTCCGAGCGTGAAGCCGCGACGCCTGGAGCTCCATCAGGGCGACGAGCCCATGCACCTCGCTTTCGTCGCGCGCGAGCTCCGCGAGTATCCGCCCGAGACGCAGCGCCTCGTCGCATAGCGCGGGACGCATCCAGTCGTCGCCGGCTGTCGCCGCGTATCCCTCGTTGAAGACGAGATAGATGACTTCCAGCACGGATGCCATGCGGGAACCGCGCTCTTGCGCGCTCGGCACTTCGAACGGGACTTTTGCCGCGCTCAGCGTGCGTTTCGCCCGCACGATGCGCTGCGCGATCGTCGGCTCCGAAACGAGAAATGCGCGCGCGATTTCGTGCGTCGTGAGGCCGCCGAGAAGACGCAGCGTCAGGGCCACTCGTGCGTCGGTCGACAGCACCGGATGGCAGGCGGTGAAGACGAGCCGCAGGAGGTCGTCGCCGATGTCGTCGGCGCGCTTCGCATCGAGCGAATCGACGAAGTCGGGCACGACGTGCGCCTCGAGCGCGTCGAGCTCGTGGCCCATCGCTTCGTGCTTCTTCGCATGAAGCGCATCGAGCCGCAGCTTGTCGAGCGCGCGGTTTTTTACGGTGGCCATGAGCCATGCGCCGGGGTTGTCGGGCACGCCTTGTCGCTGCCAGTGCTCGAGCGCGGCAACGAGCGCGTCTTGCGCGAGTTCCTCGGCGACGCCGATATCGCGCACGTAACGCGCCGCATGCGCAACGACGCGCGCCGATTCGATCCGCCAGACGGCTTCGATCGCCCGGTGGGTCGCGTTTGTCACCGCGTCAGCCGCATCGTTGCCGTTCACGGTCCGTTATCGCTTCGACGTTTGCAGCTCGCGGAAGCGCTCGATATCGGCGCTCGGCTCGAAATCGTCGAGCTCGTAAAGCTGCCGAACCTCGATCTCCCCATCGGCCGATTCGCCGAACGGGGCGGGAAAGCGCCGCGCCCATTCCATCGCCTCTTCGCGCGAGCGCACCTGAATCAGCGTATAGCCCGCGATGAGCTCCTTGGTGTCGGCAAACGGGCCATCGATCACGGTCCCCTTGCCGCCTGAATAGCGAATACGCCAGCCCTGCGCGCTCGGCCTGAGACCGGTCGCATCGAGCAGCACGCCGGCTTTCGCCAGCTCTTCGTGATAGGCCGTCATATCGGCGAGGATCTTGTCGCCGGGGCCCGGCAAGATACCTGCTTCGGTCTGCGCGTTCGCTCGCACCATGATCATGAATCGCATCGTTCGCTCCTTGTTCAGCGCGGATTGATGGAATGCCCGAACCTTTAACGGGCTCCTGTCGATACGACGAACGAACCGGGACCTCATCGACATCGGCACGGGCCGACTAGGTACAAACCCCTATTCATAGCAAGGCGCGAGACGGCGGACCTCGACGGTGCACCACTGGGCGGCCGGGCATTCGGCCGCAATCGCGACGGCCTCCTCCTCGCGATCGCAATTGAGGAGGTAGAAGCCGCCGACCATTTCCTTGGCTTCGGCGAACGGGCCGTCGACGATGCGGCGCTCGCCGCCGCGAACCTCGACGCGCACGGCTTCGTCCGTCGACGCAAGCGATTGCGCCGCCACGAGCAGACCGCGCGCACGCAGATCGTCGGCGAAACGAAGCATGACGTCGTAGGCTGCGCGTCCTTCTTCCGGCGTGCGCGCGCGGCGCTGTTCGAGCGGCTCGACGATCAGTAGCAGGTAGGACATGACAGCTCCTTCGGTGGGGCGGTGGAGGGCATGTTGAATCGGAGAATCCAAAGGATAAGGCACCGCCGTTACCGCTGCCAGCTTTCGCCTCGACTGGAGCAAGCGGTAACGAGCGCCATCGTGCGGGCTGCCTTGCGTCAGGACGGGCGCCCGCCAAGCGGCGGACGAGCGGCCGCCCGGCGGGGCCCAAATTCGCCGATGGGTGTCACTGCACGGCGACCGCGCCGAAGTTCTGTCGCCCGAACGGGCTCACCTGATACCCGCTCACGCTCGCGCGCGTGATCGCGGCCGCGGTCGGATAGCCGAGCGGGATCCACAGCGCCTCGTCGTGGATGATCTTCTGCGCCGCTTCATAAGCCTGTGCGCGCTTGGTCTGATCGGCCGTCTCCTTGCCCTCGGCGATGAGCTTATCGAGCTTCGGATCGCAGTACCGGGCGAAGTTGATGCCCGATTTGACGGCGTTGCAGCTGAAAAGCGGCGTGAGGTAGTTGTCCGGGTCGCCGTTGTCGCCCGCCCATCCCATGAAGAGCAGATCGTGTTGACCTTGCTTCGCTTCCTTGATGAGCTCGCCCCATTCGATAACCTTCACGTCGGCCTTCACCCCGATCTTCGCGAGATCGGCCTGCAGCAGCTCCGCGCCGGCCTTCGGGTTCGGGTTCAGGACGCTGCCGCTCGGGCGCACCCAGATCGTCGTTGCAAAGCCATTCGGCAGGCCGGCCTCGGCCAGCAGTCGCTTCGCCTTCGCGATATCGTGCGGATACGCGGCGATCGACTTGTCGTAGCTCCAGGTGTTCGGCGGATAGGGGTTCGTGGCCGGCTGCGCCGTGTTGTCGAATACGGTCTTCAAATACGTCGTCCGATCGAACGCGAGGTTCAACGCCTGCCGCACCTTCTCGTTGTCGAGCGGTTTGTGCTGCGTATTGAGCGCAATGAACGCCGTCATGAAGGCGGGCGTCTCGACGACCTTCAGCGCCTTGTCGCCTTTCGCGGCGGCAACATCCTGCGGCTTCGGCGAGAGCGCAATGTCGCATTCGCCGGCCCGCACCTTCTGCGCGCGCACCGTCGCATCGGGCGTGATCGCGTAGATGAGCCGATCGATCTTCGGTTTCGGCCCCCAGTACCGCGGATTGATGTCGTAGCGGATCACGGCGTCCTTCGTGTAGCTCTTCAGCACGAACGGGCCCGTGCCGATCGGCTTCGCGTTGAGCTCGGCCTCCTTGCCGGCTTTTTCGAGCTTGTCCGCATACTCGGCCGAATAGATCGAAGCGAAGCCCATCGTCAGAATCGGCACGAAGGTCGCGTTCGGCTCGTTCAACTCGAATTTCACCGTGCTGTCGTCGACTTTGGTCACCGCTTTAACGAGCTTCACGAGCCCCATCGACTGCGCGTGCGGAAACCCGTTCGGTCCGCTGACCTTGTGCCACGGATTCGAGGCGTCGAGCATGCGCGAGAACGTGAAGACGACGTCGTCGGCCGTCAGGGGTCGGGTCGGCGTGAAGTAATCGGTCTGCTGGAACTGCACGTTCGGACGCAAGTGGAACGTGTAAGTCAGGCCGTCGCTGCTCACCTCCCATTTGTCGGCGAGCGCGGGCGCGACTTTCTTGTCCGCTTCGTCATAGGACACGAGCGTGTTGAAGATCACGTCGGCCGACGCGTTCGTCGTCACGAGCGAGTTGTATTCGACGACGTCGAAGCCGTCCGGGCTCGATTCCGTGCAGACGGTCAGCGGCTTGGCGGCGGCGAGCGCCGGCAGGACGGCGGGCGCGATGGCGATGAAGGCGGCAAGCAGTTTGAGGCGCATAGGTTCTGGTTCTCCTTGAAGCGCGTGGGTTTTTGGGTTCCCAAAGGCAAGCAGCGCGGGAATCGCTCGACGAATATTACGTTGTCGAAGGCTTCGCTGCAGAGGAGCTCGGGCTGGCGGTCGTCGGCATGGCGGGGGGGCGTTATCCTTCGAGCGCGAGCCGCCGCAGGTAGTCGAGCCCGTCGATCGCACGTGAGCCGTACCACGAAACCATTTCGCCATCGATGAGGCGCACGGTCTTTCCGGTGAGCAGAGGATCGGCCGCGAGTGCTTCGCGGTGCCGCTCGGTGAACCGATAGGGCTCGCTCGACAGCAGAACATCGTCGACATCGGCCATCCAAGCGGCCGAGAGCTCGAACGACGGATAGCGTGCGGACCCGGCGCGGCCGCCCGACACGGCCGGTAACGTCTGCCAGTTGACAAGCCGCAACATCGAGGAAATGTACGTATCTCGCGCGACGGTCATCCAAGGATCGCGCCAGATGACGTAGAGCACGCGCCGCTCGGGCCATTGCGTGGCCGACAGTGCGTCGAGGCGGGCGCGCAAGGCTTCACCGAGCTGGCGAGCGGCGTCTTCGCAGCCAAAGATCGCGCCGATCAGCGCATAGAGTGCCAGGTTGTCGCGAGGCGTAAGGGGATGGGTAACGACGATGTGCGGGACGGACTCGGCGAGCGCATCGATCGTCGCCTTTTCGTTTTCGTCGACATTGACGATCAGATGGGTGGGGCGTAGTGCACGGACCGCGTCGAGCTTGACCGCTTTCGTGCCGCCCACCTTCGGCACAGCGCGCACGCGCTCGCGCGGATGGATGCAAAAACCGGTGCGGCCGACGACGAACCTGTCGAGCCCCAGCGCAAAGAGCAACTCGGTGACGCTCGGTACGAGGGAGACGATGCGGGCATCGGGCCCGGCGGGTGCGTGAGCGGTGCCGCTCGCATCGACGTTTTCGGCCGGCATGGCGGTCTCGCGCTGGCGCTTGGCGCCCGGCCGGCAGCCTCAGCTCGGGCCGCCGGTCGGCAATCGGACTTCAGCCTTTTTTCGCGCGCACCTGCGCGACGAGGTAGTCGAGCACTTGCAGCGTGCCGTCGAGGCTGTTGGTTTGCGCGGGGCCGGTCTCATACTTGCCCTGCACAGCGAGCGTCGGCACGCCGTCGATCTTGTAGTCGGCGATCAACTGCTGTGCGCGCTTGAGATTGCTTTGCACCGAGAACGAGTTGTACGCGGCGAGATATTTCTGCTTGTCGACGCCTTGCTTCGCGAGGAAGTCGGCCTGGGCCTCGGGCGTCAGCAGATAGTCCTTGTTTTTATGGATCTCGTTGAAGATCGTCGGCGTCAGCTTGTCGGTGAGCCCGAGCGCGTCGAGCGCAAGCAGCATCTTCGAGTGCGGGATGAAGTCGTCGCGGAACGCGACGGGCACGCGCCTGAAGACGACGTCAGGCCCTTGCTTGGCCTTCCACTTCTCGATGTACGGATCGAACTCGTTGCAGTGCGGGCAGCCGTACCACATGAATTCGATCACCTCGACCTTGCCGGCCGGCACATCGACAGGCTGCGGCGAGCCCAGCACGGTGTAGTCCGTGCCCGCGACGGGCGCGGATGGCGAGGCCTGCGCGACGCCGAACATGGCGAGGCCGACGGAGAAGAACAGTGTGCGGATCAGCTTATTCATAAGGTCTTGGTCTCGGTGATCGATCAACGTGCGCCGTCGCGGGACGATGTGCCGCGCAAAGAGACGGCTGCCGTCCTGAGACTGCCGCGGCCGCTCGTTGGTTCAGGTCCGAACCGGCGAAGCGACGAGCGGCCGGCGGAAGCTCAATCTTACTGTGGCTTCGCAAAAACCGGGCGTAAGCGCTCGCGCCAACGCCGGCCATGGCTTTGCACAGGGGGAGGCGCTGAAACGCCAACTCCCGCCGTGCCCGCATCGACTATTGCTTGGGTGCAGGCGGGATCACGACCGTGTCGATGCCGGCTTCCGAGAGCCGCTGCCGGACCCCGTTCATGTCCTCGAACTTGGCGAATGGGCCGATCCGGACGCGGTAGTACGACGCGCCGCGCTCCGCGCGCTGCGTCACCTTCGACTCGATGCCCTGGAACGCGAGCCGCGCGCGCTGCTGCTCGGCGGCCGACGCGCTGCCGTAGGAGCCCGCCTGGAGGAAGTAAGCGGCGCTCGCCTGCACGTTGGACCCGTTCGGCGCCGGGGCCGCCGGCGCATTGCTCGCGCGCGGCGCCGGCGCGCTGCCGGGCTGCGGCACGTTCGCGATGATGGGCGGCTTGGTTGCCGGCATGTTCGGCGGCGTTTGCGTGGCGCCGTTCGGCGCCGATGCGCCTGGCGGCACCTCGACGATCTGCGGCTCCTGCAGCATTCCGGTCGGCGCGTTCTGGTTCGTCGCGGGGCCCGATTGCCCCGGTGCCGTGTTCGGCGGCGCGTTCTGCGCCGATTGCGGCACCGGCTGGCCCGGCGACTTGCCTTGCAGCGAGCGGTTCGGATCGAACTGCTGCTCGACCGCGCCGGTTCCCGAGGCCGCCGGCGGCACGACTTTTTCGACGAACGGTGTGGGCGAGCGCGTGATGTAGAGCGCTACCACGACGGCGATCGCAAGCCCGACGATCAGGCCCAGCACGACGCCGAGGAACGTGCCCCCCGACTGCTTCCTCTGCTTCGGCGAGCGGGAGGAAGTCCCCTTGGGGGAGGTGTTGCGTGGCGAACTGCGGCTCGGTTTTGCCATTGTCTCAATTACCTGCAAAAGAACTCGGGAACACGAAAAACGAGCGGGGCGCGGCGCGAAAGCCGCGCGGGTGGGGCGAATGGACCGCGAACACGGCGAACGTCATGGATGCGGCCATCGATTATAGCGACGGCCGAGGACGGCATGGCACCATGGGCGGCTACATTTTGGCTGGCGCCGATACGCCGAGAATCGCGAGACCGTTGGCCAGCACCTGGCGCGTCGCCGCGATCAGCGCGATGCGCGCTTCGCGCTCGGCGCGTTCGTCGACGAGGACGCGCTCGGCATTGTAGAACGAGTGGAATTCGCCTGCGAGCTCGCGCAGATAGAAGGCGACCGCATGCGGCGCAAGCTCGGCGGCCGCGTGCGCGAGCACGTCGGGGTACTCGGCGAGCTTGGCGCATAGTGCCATTGCGCGCGTGCTCGAAAGCGGCGTGACGTCGGTGCCGCGCAGCGTCATTTCATCGCCGCCGAATCGGGTCTTCCATTCGCCGAGCACCGACGAAATCCGCGCGTGCGCATATTGGACGTAGTAGACCGGGTTCTCGTCGTTTTGCTTGAGCGCGAGGTCGATATCGAAGACGAATTCCGTATCGGCCTTGCGCGAGATGAGGAAGAAGCGGACCGCGTCGCGCCCGCGCCGGATCGTCTCCTCGTCGAGCAGCTCGGGCGAGGTCTCGGCGCCCGGCGCCGCGCCGCCCGACCACTCGATCAGATCGCGCACGGTGACGTAGCTGCCCGCCCGCTTCGAGATCTTGACCTCCTGGCCGTTGCGCATGACCGTGACCATCTTGTGCAGGACATAATCGGGATAGCCCGCGGGAATGCCGATGTCGAGCGCCTGAAGGCCCGCGCGCACGCGCGCGATCGTGCCGTGATGGTCGGAGCCCTGCACGTTGATGACCTTCGTGAAGCCGCGTTCCCATTTCGCGACGTGGTAGGCGACGTCGGGCACGAAGTACGTGTAGGTGCCGTCGGACTTGCGCATGACGCGGTCCTTGTCGTCGCCGTATTCCGTCGTGCGCAGCCAGAGCGCGCCGTCCTCTTCGAACGTCTTGCCCGCCTTGACGAGCGCTTCGACCGTTTTCTCGACGCGTCCCTCGGTGTAGAGCGACGATTCGAGGTAGTACCGGTCGAACTTCACGCCGAACGCCTGAAGGTCCATGTCCTGTTCGTGGCGCAAGTAGGCGACCGCGAATTTGCGGATCGCTTCGAGATCGTCGATGTCGCCCTTGCCGACGACCGGCTCGCCGTCCATCGCCGCGACGGTCTCGCGCTTCATATAGCTTTGCGCGATCTCGGCGATGTACTCGCCGTTGTAAGCCGCTTCGGGCCACCCGGCGTCGCCGGGCGCGAGGCCGCGCGCGCGGGCCTGTGTCGAGATGGTCAAATTCTGGATCTGCACACCCGCGTCGTTGTAATAGAACTCGCGGTGCACGTCGCATCCTTGGCTCGCGAGCACGTTCGAGAGCGCGTCGCCGAGCGCCGCCTGACGGCCATGCCCGACGTGCAGCGGGCCCGTCGGATTCGCCGAGACGAACTCGATCATCACGTGCTTGGCCGCAGCACGCGCGCTGCGGCCGAACGCCGCGCCTTCATCGAGCACCGCGGCTACGACGGCTTGTTTCGCGCCCGTGGTCAGGCGCAGGTTGATGAACCCCGGGCCGGCGATTTCGGCGCTCTCGACGAGGCCGCGCGCGCCCGCCTGCGCCATCAGCGCATCGACGATCGATTGCGCGAGCTCGCGCGGATTCTTCTTGAGCGGCTTCGCGAGCTGCATGGCGGCGTTGCAGGCAACGTCGCCGTGGGCGGCGACCTTCGGCCGCTCGAGCGTGATCGAGGGCAGCGCGGGCGGCGCCGCGCCTTCGAGCTTGGCGGCGACTTGCTCGACACTCGCGGCGAGCAATTTTTCGAGAGTCTCTTTTTGTACGGGCAGCATGCTGGTTCAGGCGATCGAATGGGGGCGGCCGCGGGGTGGCGCGGCCGGATGAGGGTGGGCGAGCGATCTGTCGCTCGGGCGCGACCCATCAAGGCGATTGCGCAGCCGGCGCGGGCCGCGGGCGATTGCATCGCGGCGGCGCATCGCGGCAGTCCAGACGGATTTTAGCAGGTGCTAATATGTCCAATCAGCAGCTCCCGTCGCGAGTCGCGGCAGCTCAGGGCTGGCGCGCATTCGGCACGGCGCGAGGAGCCTCCTGGATTCGACAGAAAAACGTGGGGAACGCGTTATGCTCATCACTTTCAAATGCCGCTCGACGCCCGATGTCATGATGCTGGAAAACTTGGCCCAGTATCTGGTGGGAATCATCGGCAAGCACCTGGGTCAGCGCGGCGTCATCACGCATGACGAACTCGACGAGGCCATCAGGCGGCTCGAAGAGGCGATCGTCTTCGATAAGAAGGAGATCGCGGAGAAAGACGGCCACTTCCATGAAGGAGAGGAAGGACACGAGCCGCACGAGTTACCGATCGGACTTGCGCAGCGCGCCTATCCGTTCCTCGACATGTTGCGCACGGCCAAGCGCGAGAACACCGACGTGCTTTGGGGCGTTTGAGCCGCCTACTCAATTGCTAAGACAAAAACGCGAGAGCCCGCGAAAGCCGATCGGCTGAGGCGGGCTCTTGTGCTTCCGCGCGAGGCCACGCGGGGGCCCGCGAGAGAGGCCGCGAGCCTCGACGCTCAAAGCTGCGGGGCCAGTGCCCGCTGCGCATCGGACATCGAGAGACCCATGCGGCGCGCGTAGTCTTCGAGCTGATCGCGATCGATCTTGCCGACCGAGAAGTAGCGGCTTTCCGGGTGAGCGATATAGAAGCCCGACACACTGGCGGCCGGCAGCATCGCGAGCGAATCGGTCACGCTCATTCCCACTTCTTCGGCTTTGAGGGTCTCGAAAAGGTCGCGCTTCACGAGATGGTCGGGACACGCGGGATAGCCGGGCGCGGGCCGGATTCCGACATAGCGCTCGGCGATGAGCGCCTCGTTGTCGAGCGACTCGTCGGGAGCGTAGCCCCAGAGCTCGCGCCGCACGCGGGCATGCATCGCCTCGGCGAACGCTTCGGCGAGGCGATCGGCGAGCGCCTTGAGCATGATCGCGCTGTAGTCGTCGTAATCGGCGAGGAACTGCTTTTCTTTCGACTCCACGCCGAGGCCGGCCGTCACCGCGAAAAGCCCGATGTAATCGGCGACGCCCGATTCCTTCGGCGCGATGAAATCGGCGAGCGATCGATTCGGCCGCATGACGCCGTCGACGACAGGCCGCACGCTTTGCTGCCGCAGATTGCGCCACGTCAGCGCCACTTCCGAGCGTGATTCGTCGGTGTAGATCTCGATGTCGTCATCGCCGACCGTGTTGGCCGGCAACAGCGCGATGACGCCATTGGCCGACAGCCAGCGGCCCTGAATGAGTCGCGCGAGCATCGCTTTGGCATCGGAGAAGACGCGCCGCGCCGATTCCCCGACGATCTCGTCGTTGAGGATCGCCGGATAGGCGCCGGCGAGATCCCATGTCTGGAAGAGCGGGCCCCAATCGATATAGTGGGCGAGCTCGGCAAGGTCGTAGTTGCTGAAGACACGCCGGCCGACGAACTTGGGCTTGACGGGCCGGTACGCGGCCCAGTCGATCTTCGTCCTGTTCGCGCGCGCGGCTTCGAGCGTGACCATCGGCAGCGCTTTCTTGTTCGCGTGCTGCTCGCGGATGCGCGCGTATTCGGTTTTAAGGTCGTCGAGGTACTTCGCGGCGCCTTCGTCGGAGAGCAGGCTCGACGCGACCGAAACCGAGCGCGAGGCGTCCGGCACATAGACGACGGGGCCTTCGTAGTTCGGCGCGATCTTGACTGCCGTATGCACGCGTGACGTCGTCGCCCCGCCGATCAGGAGCGGGATCTTCTTCACGCGGAAGTAGTCGTCGCGCTGCATTTCGGAGGCCACGTAGGCCATTTCCTCGAGGCTCGGCGTGATGAGGCCCGAGAGGCCGACGATGTCCGCGCCCTCGACCTTCGCCTTCGCGAGAATCTCGTTGCAGGGGACCATCACGCCCATGTTGACGACTTCGAAGTTATTGCACTGAAGTACGACCGACACAATGTTCTTGCCGATGTCGTGCACATCGCCCTTGACGGTCGCGATGACGATCTTGCCTTTCGCGCGCACGTCGCCGCCGGCCTCGGCCAGCAGCCGCTTCTCTTCCTCGATGAACGGAATCAGATGCGCGACGGCCTGTTTCATGACGCGGGCCGATTTGACGACCTGCGGCAGAAACATCTTGCCCTGCCCGAAGAGGTCGCCGACGATGTTCATGCCGTCCATGAGCGGCCCTTCGATCACGTTGATGGGCCGCCCGCCCGCCGCCGCGATCTTCTGGCGCGCTTCCTCCGTGTCGTCGACGATGAACGTCGTGATGCCGTGCACGAGGGCATGCGCGAGCCGCGCCTCGACGGGCCCGTTGCGCCATTCGAGGTTTTCTTCCTTCTTGGCCGCGCCGGTCTTGAACTTGTCCGCGATCTCGAGCAGGCGGTCGGTCGCGTCGGGCCGGCGGTTGAGAATCACGTCTTCCACGCGCTCGCGCAGCTCCGGGTCGAGATCGGCATAGACGCCGAGCTGGCCGGCGTTGACGATGCCCATATCCATGCCGGCCTGAATCGCGTGATAGAGGAACACCGTATGAATGGCTTCGCGCACCGGGTCGTTGCCGCGAAACGAAAACGACACGTTCGAGACGCCGCCGCTCACCTTCGCATACGGCAGGTTCTGCTTGATCCAGCGCGTCGCTTCGATGAAGTCGACCGCGTAGTTGTTGTGCTCCTCGATGCCGGTCGCGATCGCGAAGATGTTCGGATCGAAGATGATGTCCTCGGGAGCGAATCCCACTTCGTCGACGAGGAACCGATACGAGCGCCGGCAAATCTCGGTCTTGCGCTCGAACGTGTCCGCCTGTCCTTGCTCGTCGAACGCCATGACGACGGCCGCCGCGCCGTAACGGCGAATGAGCCGCGCGTGATGGCGGAACGCCTCCTCGCCTTCCTTGAGCGAGATGGAGTTCACGATCGCCTTGCCTTGCACGCACTTCAGCCCCGCTTCGATCACTTCCCACTTCGACGAGTCGATCATGATCGGCACGCGCGCGATGTCGGGCTCGGACGCGATGAGATTCAGAAAGCGCACCATCGCGGCTTTCGAGTCGAGCATCGCCTCGTCCATGTTCACGTCGATGACCTGTGCGCCGTTCTCGACTTGCTGGCGCGCAACGGCGAGCGCTTCGTCGAACTGCCCGTTCAGGATCATGCGCGCGAACGCTTTCGAACCGGTGACGTTAGTGCGTTCGCCGACGTTGATGAAAAGCGAGCCCGGCGTGACGTTGAACGGCTCGAGGCCGGCGAGGCGCATCGTGTGATCGGTCATGGCGAATGCGATGGGAAAGTCTTGGGGATGGGTGATCAAGCCGCGTCGCGGTATTGGCCGGGCCAGCGCCGCGGCTTGACCGCTGCCAGCGCTTCAGCGATCGCGGCGATATGCTCGGGCGTCGTCCCGCAGCAGCCGCCCGCGACGTTGACGAGGCCCGCCTGCGCGAATTCCTTCAGGAGTCCTGACGTATCCGCGGGCGTTTCGTCGAAGCCCGTCTCGCTCATCGGATTGGGCAGGCCCGCGTTCGGATAGCACGAAACGTAGGTGTCGCAAAGCTTCGCGAGCTCGGCGATATACGGCCGCATGAGCGCGGCGCCGAGCGCGCAGTTGAGGCCGAACGTGAGCGGCTTTGCGTGGCGAAGCGAATTCCAGAACGCTTCCACCGTTTGCCCCGACAGAATGCGTCCCGACGCGTCGGTCACGGTGCCCGAGATCATGATCGGCAACAGCTCACCGGTATCTTCGAAAAGCTCGTCGAGCGCAAAGAGCGCCGCCTTCGCGTTCAATGTGTCGAAGATCGTTTCGACGAGGAAAAGGTCGACGCCGCCTTCGAGCAGCGCCTTGGCCTGCTCGTAATACGCCTGGCGCAGCTCGTCGAACGTGATGTTGCGCGCACCCGGGTCGTTCACGTCGGGCGAGATGCTCGCTGTCTTCGGCGTCGGCCCGATCGCGCCGGCGACGAAGCGAGGCTTTTCGGGCGTCGAATACTTGTCGCATGCGGCGCGCGCAAGCCTCGCCGACTCCGCGTTCATTTCCGCGGCGAGCGCTTCCATTCCGTAATCGGCCTGGGCCACGACCGTCGCGCCGAAGGTATTCGTCTCGATGATGTCCGCACCGGCGGCCAGATATTGCTCGTGAATCTCGCTGATGATCCGCGGCTGCGTGAGCGAGAGCAGCTCATTGTTGCCCTTCACGTCGCGCGTGAAGTCCTTGAACCGCTCGCCGCGATAGCGCGCTTCGTCGAGCTTGTAGCGCTGGATCATCGTGCCCATCGCGCCATCGAGGATCAGGATGCGCGACGCGAGCAGTTCGGGCAGCATTGCGCCGCGCGTATAGGATTTGGCCGTTGCAGCCGATGCATCGGAATGGGGCGCGGCGGAAAAGGCGGCAGAAGAAGTCATGGCGAGCGGGCTCTACGCCTTCGATACAGTGGGAAGTCCCACATTGTAGCTGTTGCGGCCCGGGCTCGCCCGGCAAGGGGACTCTCCCCAAAGGGCTATTCCCGTGCGCCGGGCCGGTAAAAAGAGGAAAAAGGAGCGAAAAATGGAAAACCCCGCCGCGTTTGCATCGACGGGGTTTAGTCTAGCTGCGGGCAGTGTCGCCGCGGGTCGCCGGCTCAGTGGAGCACGACGGGCTGGTTCATGAGGCTGTCGAACTGGCCGAGAAATTCGTCGACTTCATCGAGCGTCGGCTCTTCCTCGATCAGCTTTCGAACATGTTCGCGAAAGCGTGCCGCCATTGCGCCGTCGATGAAGATTTCGCGCTGCGTATTCTTGTCCACGATTTCGTAGCCGCCGGCGTTCATCGCAAGATGGCCGGCCTGGGGCGCAAACTCGACGACACAGTAGTTGGGGCTGTTGTAGATCATTTGCATGGCGACACTCCTTATTCCGATGGCCTTTGGCCGTTTTCCGCCCTGAAGGTGGAGCGTATGCATGGAATTTCAAGGGGTGGGTCTTAAACGACGCTTAAACCTCCCGTCAGACCGTTGCAAAAAACAAACCTCCGACTTCGGAGTCCTTGAAAGTTAGACCTCGCCCGCGCCAAACGTTCGCGCGCGACGGCCAGATACCGAGGCTCGTCCGTGCGCCTCGACACCTTTTATAACGGCACTCGGATCCGTTCGTTTAGGGTCTCTTCGGCCTATGGCTCGACGCGTGACGGCTGCGGTGCGAAGCCATTATCGGACGAATTGTCGGGTCTCACCGAAGAAGTCGCATTTTCCGCGCCCGGCGCAGCAAGGGCGCCGCCCCAGACCAGCTCGATCTGCGCGCCATTCGGCTCCGTTTGCATGATGCGCGCCGGCAACCAGCCGAGCGCCGGGGCCAGCCACACGTCGATGCGCCGCGCGTCGCCCGCGCGCCGCGGCAAGCGCATGAAGTGCCGCGCCTCGACGAAGCCTGCCGGCGTGCGTACCGTTTCGTCGCCGATCGTCTCGATCGGCCAGAGTTCGCCGCTGTCGTTGTCCGCAACATAGAACTCGCGCGTGACCCCGGGCTGGTAGGCGTCGGGATCGCCTTTCACGAGACTCGCGAGTTGCATGATCACGCTGAACCGATCCTGTGCGCCGTTCGCGAGCGGCAGCGTCGACGGCGTTCGCGTAAAGGCGATGTGTCCGGCTGCGCGATCGAACGTCGTCACGTCCTGGCCGCGGCGGCCGCGCGTCTCGATATAACGCTGTGGGGCGAGGCCGAATGCATCGATGTGCCCCTCGCTCACATAGGTGTAGGTGCCGACGAACGGCAACGGCACCGAGACGACCATCGTGTAGCCGCTGCCGTCGCTCGCCCAATGAATCGTGCCGGGCGCGTTGCGCACGCCGTTGTAGAACGTCTCGTAGCGCAGCTCGCCCGATGGCGGCGTCGAAAATTTGACGCCCCGGCCGGCCGCGCCGCTCGCGTTCTTGGCGGCCGATGTGGTCTCGCCCGCCGTTGCACTGCCGCTCGCCGCGGTCCCCGTGCCGTTCGCGGCAAGCGCGGCCGATGCGGCCGGCGGCGCGGACGCTTCAACGGGAGCCGACGGCGGCGCGGGCGGCGCATGCGGCGCGATCGCCCGCAGCACAGGCTCGGCGGAAGACGCGCTGCCCGGTTTCTTCGCCGCTGGTACGGCCGGGCGTGAGGGATTCGCCGCTTCGTGCGTGGGCTCGCGCGAGATTCGCTGCGGCCGCAGCAGCTCGATTTCGACAGGCGGCTTTTCGGCGGAAGGCGTCGCGGTCTCGCGCTCGCGGGAAAACCAGATACCGACTATGCCATGCACGATCAGCACGACCGCCAGGACTGCGCACCAGCGCGCCGCGCCTGAACCGGCTGAACGAGCGACGGGCGTGGTGCGAGGGTCGGCGGCGGTGAAAGCGGATGGCATGGCGACAGCGGATGCGGCGTCAAGAGAAAGGGAAGCGACGTGCTCAACGCCCGTCGTCAACGGGACGCGCCGGAGCGTCGCGGCGTGTATGCGGCAATCGTAAGCGCGCAAGCGCCAAGCCAAGGCAGCCTGAACGGTCGCCGCCTCGCACCATCGTAAAATAGATCGCATTCATCGTCACGCCACTCACACTGCCTCCATCTTCTATGAAACTTGCCACGCTCAAGGACGGTTCGCGCGATGGTCAGCTCATCGTCGTGTCGCGCGATCTGCAGACGGCCGTCATCGCGAACGCGATCGCACCGACACTTCAGCGCGCGCTCGACGATTGGCCTTTTTACGGGCCGCAGCTCGCCGAGCTCTACGACACGCTGAATCAGGGCCGGGCCCGCCACGCATTCGCGTTCGAGCCGGAGCACTGCATGGCGCCGCTGCCGCGCGCGTTCCAATGGGCCGACGGCTCGGCATACGTGAACCACGTCGAGCTCGTGCGCCGCGCGCGCGGTGCCGAGATGCCGCCCGAGTTCTGGAGCGATCCGCTCATGTATCAAGGCGGCAGTGACGATTTCCTCGGGCCCTGCGACGACATCGTCTGCGCGTCGGAGGCATTCGGCATCGACTTCGAAGCCGAAGTCGCCGTCGTGACGGGCGACGTGCCGATGGGCGTCACGCCTGACGCCGCGCTGCGCAGCGTGCGGCTCGTGATGCTGGTCAACGACGTCTCGCTGCGCAATCTGATTCCGGCCGAGCTCGCGAAGGGCTTCGGCTTTTTTCAGAGTAAGCCGGCGACGGCATTCGGGCCCGTCGCGGTCACGCCCGACGAGCTCGGCGATCATTGGCGTGAAGGGCGCGTGCATCGCCCGATGATGGTGCATTGGAATGGGCGCAAGGTCGGCCAGCCCGACGCGGGCGTCGACATGGTGTTTCACTTCGGCCAACTGATCGCGCATGCGGCGAAGACGCGCAACCTGCGAGCCGGCTCGATCGTCGGCTCGGGAACGGTCTCGAACAAGGACGCCACGCGCGGCTATTGCTGCATCGCCGAGAAGCGCTGCCTCGAGGCAATAGCCGACGGCGCGGCGAAGACGGAATTCATGAAGTATGGCGACACCGTGAAGATCGAGATGTTCGACGAGGCCGGCAAGTCGATCTTCGGAGCGATCGAGCAATCCGTCGCACCGCTCGACGACTCCGCCCAGTCCGCCGCGCGACTTGCGCAAGCGGACTAAAGCGCCGCTCGCGCGCCGGGTTTCGCCCGATGCCTCGGCGCGCCCGCCGGCCTACACTGGTTTTTCAGAAGAATGACGCACGCTTGAAGGAAGGCTCGACGCATGTCCCACGAACGCAGCAACGGAGGCTAGACGATGACCGATACCACCGGCGACAACAAGCCGTTCCCCGGCTTCCCGGGTTTTCCGCCCGCCGAGATGCTCGACAAGATGTGGGACATGATGCGGCTCACGCCATTCGGTGCGGCCTTCCCAGGCATGCAGCCGGGCACGGCGCAGGGGCTCGGTTCGCCACTCGCGGCGATGTCGGACATGATGGCGCCGCTCATGAGCGTCGAGGAGCTCGATAAGCGCATCACCGATATGCGAGCGGTCGAGCAATGGCTGAAGCTCAATCTCAGCATGCTGCAATCGGCGACGCAGGCGCTCGAAGTGCAGCGCGCGACCCTGTCCACGTTGCGCGCATTCGGAGCGTTCGCGCAGGCATCGATGACGGAGCCCGCGCAGGGCGCGGCCAGGTCGCAAGACGCCACGGCCGCATCCGCGTGGGGCGCCAAGCCGCGCGAAAGCGCGGCGCGAGAGGAAGCGGAATCTGGCGAATCGACGGGCGAAAACGCCAGCGGGCCACAAGGCGACGCGCCCGCGGCGGCGGCGTTCGACCCGGCGGCCTGGTGGAATCTGCTGCAGTCGCAATTCAATCAGCTCGCCTCCTTCGCCGTGGCGCAGTCAGGCGCGGCGGCATCCCCCGGCGCGGGCAACGCGACGAACGATCCGCCGGCGAAAAAAGGCGGCAACCCGGCAAAGGGCGGATCGACGGGCAAGCGCGCGGCGGATCCGGATCCGGCCGGCACGGACAAACCCGCGGCGAAGCGTTCCGCGGCGCGCAAGCCGGGAGACAAGCCAGCGGGCTCGTCGCCCGCGTCTTCGACCGAGAAATGATGTCGCCCGTCGGCGCCGCCCTGCGCCGATCGGCGCGTGAGCGGCTCGCGGGCTGGATCGCGTCGGCGAACAGCCTGCGCATGATATAATCTCAAAGCTTTCGATCTGTGGGCGCACATCAAAAACCAAGATCGCGGCAGTCCGTCGCGCCGCCGTCCGCCGGAACACGAAAGGAAAGGCTCGGTTGCCTTGAGCGAAACCCGCTCGAACTCATTGCGACCGACATCGCCAGCGACGAAACGTGCCGCTAGAGCGGGCAGATTGCCGGACCGACACGGTTGAGCTCGGTCGATTTGCGGCGGCTGTTACCGCGTACAATTGCAAATTCGGTTTTTCGTGTGCGCCTATTGGTGCGGCTGCGGCAATAGTTGAAGACACACGAGTCGCAATGGGCAGACTAGGGGTGGGACGATGAACACCATGCTTTATCCGGAACTTTACAAATCGCTCGAGTCCGTTCGATGGGACATGGAGAAGGACATTCCCTGGGACAAGTTCGACGGCTCCTTGCTCACCGACGAGCAGGCGACGACGATCAAAATGAACGCGATTACCGAATGGTCGGCATTGCCCGCCACGGAAATGTTCCTGCGCGATAACC